>CANQRB010000001.1 GCA_947626145.1 uncultured Clostridia bacterium
GAGTTGAAATTTCGACGGACTCCCATCTGAATTTTTATACTCGTGCCGCGCCCCGCATGGGGCGTGTGAGTTGAAATTATTAACGTTAAAGCAGTTACGGTTTTAAACGTTTGCCGCGCCCCGCATGGGGCGTGTGAGTTGAAATTAAGCTTTTCTCGAATCCGCTGTATGTGAGTAGTAAGCCGCGCCCCGCACGGGGCGTGTGAGTTGAAATCAGGAAAACATCCCCCGGCCTCTGTACATTCCTTGCCGCGCCCCGCACGGGGCGTGTGAGTTGAAATATTTTAGCAAGTTAAAAGCATAATGTTCAAGCATGCCGCGCCCCGCACGGGGCGTGTGAGTTGAAATGCTATTGTGTATTTTTAGCAAGTAGAACATTCAGCCGCGCCCCGCACGGGGCGTGTGAGTTGAAATTTTTTGGTGTGTCCAGGTTGACGGCTTGACGGTCGCCGCGCCCCGCACGGGGCGTGTGAGTTGAAATTTTTAGCAAGAATTAAAGCTAAAGCAGCAAAAAAGCCGCGCCCCGCACGGGGCGTGTGAGTTGAAATCGGGATTGCGAAAAGGGAGAAGATGAGGATGGCGGCCGCGCCCCCACGCGGGGCGTGTGAGTTGAAATGCGGCGACAGCGCTGGCAATCCTCGGTGACGATGGCCGCGCCCCCACGCGGGGCGTGTGAGTTGAAATTTTGCATTGTTGTGACTGTCAATCCCTCTCATACGCCGCGCCCCCACGCGGGGCGTGTGAGTTGAAATTTGGAAAAGTATCTGAGTCCGACGCAAATTAAAGCCGCGCCCCGCACGGGGCGTGTGAGTTGAAATTATAACGACGACGACGACGACGGACAAGACGACGCCGCGCCCCCACGCGGGGCGTGTGAGTTGAAATTTTAATTTTTCGCGTCGCACAAATGATACTAATGCGCCGCGCCCCGCACGGGGCGTGTGAGTTGAAAAGACTACAAGGCAAGCGAGAGGGACAATGATATTGCGGCCGCTCCCCGCATTGGGCGTGTGAGTTGAATTAGCGTACAGCAAGACCCAGACCCCGGCCAACGCCGGAATGGGCGGCGCTTCGTTTGCGTTCATGGCGAGCCTTCATCAGCAAATCGCGAAAGCGGCCGGCAGCTGCAACAGCGCTGTTATCGCCGTGATGAAGGAAGTTAAAAAAATTCAAAAAAAGACTTTACTTTTTCTGAAAATAAGATCATAATTAAAGAGGGATGGAATGAGGACGACCACCCACGGGATGAGCATGGCAGATTTGCCGGTGGTGACATATGAGGACATATTTTGCCGTTAATGTGGAGTGGTGACGACATTCGCAAAGAAAAGAGAAGAACACGGCGAAATTTCCCATAGGTAAGCCTACGGTTTCAGTATGTCATTTTAGAAGATTACGCCAAGGGGGTAATAATTTGAAAACTCTTATACATATACCTCATGCGTCGCTTGAGGTTCCTGAATGTTTCTATAGCGGACTTCGCATTTCAAGGGCACAGTTCAGGAGGTACAATTTGGAAATGTCCGATGTTGGAGTAGACGAACTGTTTAAAGATGTGGAAGGAGAGCTGATAAAGGCCAAATATTCAAGGCTTTTTTGTGACGTTGAGCGGTTTAGAGATGATGCCAGAGAACCTATGGCGAGGTATGGAGAAGGTGTTATTTACACAAAGACATATGACGGCATAGAGTTCCATAGACACGATGAACAATACAGAAAGAGAGTTATGGCGTACTACGACGAATACCATAACGGGCTTGACAGAGCAGCAAAACGTATTCTTGATGAAAGCGGCGAGCTTTTAATACTCGACTGCCACAGCTTTTCAGACAAAATGGCATCCCACTTTTACAAGCCCCCATTTCCGGATGTGTGTATTGGCGTTGAAAAAAACTATTGCGATAATGAACTGATTGAAAAAATAATCGCCCATATAAGAGAAAAAGGATATACCTGTATGGTTAACTATCCGTATAGTGGAAGCATGGTTCCAAATTCTGTTCTTTCCGGAAGCATAAAGGGCAAGGTTACGTCGATTATGATTGAGGTCAACAAAAGGATATATCTTTAATAGTATGTGATATATTGGCAATAGCGTATTATAGTGTCTGGCGGCTTGGATAATATGGAAAAATGAAAAGCTTATCAACGCATAATAAATACAACAAACAGGCGGCACCAAAATGCCGCCTGTTTGTTGTCGATAAATTCGTGTTTATATGTGTCAGTACCGGTTCTAGTCTTAGTTATTTGTGCCGGCCTTTTCGTATTTGGCAACCAGCTCGTCGAGATACTTCAGCGCATACTCAGGGCGCTCATTGAAGAAGTCCTTAAATTTTTGCATTTCTTCATCGTAGTTGCGCCACTTATGGAAGCGCTTGTATGTGTCGGAAATCGCGTCTTTGCAGAGGGCGGCATATTCGTCCGCCTTTTCGCTGACCCGCTCCGCAGAAAGATTATTCGTGGCGATCTCGACATAGCGCGCATAAAATTCCGTCCGGAAGTCCTCATTGTTAAGGAGGTTATAGAACAGCGAGAAAAAGCTGGATTCTTCAGCATTCATATTGTTTAGCAAATCGTACTGCGGAGAAGTTTCCTCAGCAGAATATATGTTTGAAGACATGTCTAAATCGTTCAGCATGAAGCGCCATTTCCCGTCCGAGTACGGATTGCTCTTATCCACCGTATTGGTGCGCCATATCTGGTAGTTATGAAGTCCATTTGCGGCAAAATCATTATTATTCACATAGGTCTCGACGGCGATCATATCCATAAGCCCCTCGACGTCTATCGTGTCAAGGACTTTGGCGTAATTGTCCGCGTTCGTCATGTCGGCGGACGCTCCCCACTCACAGAATTTTCTAAATTCCTTCGAAAGCTCCTCCAAGCCGCTTATATCGCTGTTTTTCAGGATGGTCAAATTTTTCTTATCCACGTGGTAATGAGATTTAAAATAATTCTCGTCTACTCTCTCACGGATATTATAAAGTCCCCAAAATTCTCCGTTTATGAATAAAATGCACGGCTCATAGCCCTGTATGCCCGCGGCTCTGTCCTTGCAGAGGTCCTGGATTATCGCGTCACGTATGAAAAGATGGTTGTTGTCATTGCCGCCATTCCGCAGAATAAGCTTGTCGAAGCTCGCTATCTCGCCGCCGTCCACATCCTCAAGCCCAGGAATAAAGGCATATTCGAGCTTTGACTCACTTCTTGCATATATGCGCAGACTTTTCTGAAATTTAGCGCGGGTATAATTACCGTTGATACGGACGCCGACACCGGCGGAGTATTCGGCCTTCCCGTTTTCGAACACCTGTATGTCGGCGGGAATCTCCCACTCGCTGCCGGAACCGTTGTAGTTCGTCGGATTATGGGGACTGTCCTTGCCTAAAGAAGGGTCATATTCCGGACTGTTGACCCAATCACGGTACTGCGACCCGACCACATAGATTCCCTTGTCGTCGCCGAATAAATTGTCGCCGTCGGTTGTGAGGGAAATGACCTTGAGATTTTTGTAGTAGTCCGCCGTTTTGCCGATAAAGTAGGTGTTGGAAACAACCCGGCCAAACTCGCCGTCCGCACCCTTGGCCGCCGCTCTTACGACTATGCCCTTGTCAATGGAGTAGTCCGGTTTTTCATATTCCTTGTCTATTGAAATGTCTGTATAATTGCTCCATACATTGGGGTCGTTTGTGTTGTTGTAAATAGAAATGCCGCCGCTGTAAGCCATGGCCGTTTTAGAACTGATAGGGTCGCTTCCGTCCAAGGTGTAGAATATCTGTCCATTACCTCCGCTCAGCTCGAGGGTGAAGTCGTTGTTGTAAAATCCTCCCTCGGTCGAGAATACAGGATCAACCGCATAGGAAAGTTTTTTAGCGTTGTTGTTTGACTCGCCGGGAGTTGGGCTCAGGAAAGCGGACTGCGCTCCGCCGTCCGTCGTCCTGCCGTAGGAAGTGTCCGTCTGTATACCGGACGGGATTGTTAACGCGTCCAGCCGCCCGTTGCGGGGATGTGTGAGGTATACGGTCTCCCTCTTTTTTGCGCTTATGTCAAATGGCGCAAGATACTCTCCTGGGGCGGCCTTTACTTTCCCGTCTCCGTCACAAAGCACCGTGAGATATTCTCCGGCCTTAATGACCGTGCCAACGGGGAAGGTGAACTTCATTGGATTTTTTGTCCCGTCCGAGAGCCCGTACCCGTCCAAAGGAATATCGGTTTCATAACCGTTATAAATTTCGATCCAGTCGGGGAAAGATCCGTCCCCTGATTTCAGGCCGGTTTTGTTTGAAACGCACACCTCGTTTATGACCAGCTTTGACGCGTTTAAGGAAAGAGCGTTATAGACCATAACGGCAACGTCGCCCCGTGTCAGGGCTGTTCCCTTGTCGCCTTTTAGATTGATGGTTATACCGTTTTCTTTGGCCGTCTCGATATATCCCGCCGCCCAGTCGTCCGGGTCGGTTGACATTTTCTCCAAGCCAAGCGCCGACACAACCATTTTGATTGCTTCCTCGTATTTTATATCGCCCTCGGGCATGAACGCGCCAGCGCCGTTGCCGCTTATGACTCCATCGTCGTAGGCGGCCTTTATGTAGCCGCTCGCCCAGTGATTTTCCGGAACGTCGTTAAAGACGGAGGTGCCCGCCGCGCTTTTTGCGGCTTCTTCTCTGCCCGTCATGCGGCATATAACCGTCGCCATTTCCGCCCTTGTGATGGTGCGTTCGGCGGCGAAGTTGTTGTTGGAATCGCCCTTGAGTATAGACATTGCCGCCAGTGCCTCGGCGGCGTTGGCATAGTATTCGTCTCCGGATATGTCATTGAAATATTTGTCTCCGGTTCCGTTAATGACGAAATCGCTCATGGCAACGTTGTCCGCCATAGACGGAAGGGCCATGGTGTTCATCAAAAACAGTCCGGCCGCGATTGACGCGATAACTTTATTTTTCATACAAATCCCTCCAAAAGCAGATGTTCATACAGAAAGTCATGCATTTCCTTTTCCTTTAATTTTATCACACAAATTGTTATATGTCAATAAAAATTCATAAAAAATGAATAAGGCGGAGCCGTATACTGTGTTAAAATTTTATAGAGTTTCTGTTGCACTGTACAACCTTTGGCGGTATCAGCGCCTTGTTCTGCGAATGGGCTTTCCCCGTAAAAAATTGCGCAAAAAGAAAAATTATGTTATTTTAGAGGATTTTAAGATATTTTGTGGAATAAAATAATGTAATTATTACGAATTTTACCTTGAGGGGATGAAATTATGATTTGCAGACTTTGCGGGAAAGAGGTTCCGGACGACGCAAAATACTGTGACGGCTGCGGAAATTCTCTTACGTCTGAAAATACTGAACCGGCGTCGGAGGAAAAAGCCGTGACGCAAGAGGAGCAGCCGTTGACCGGACAGACGGACGAGGGACAGGACGAAGCCGAAGCGGCCGCCGTTGAAATGCCGCTGACTGGTGGCGCTGAGGAGCCGGCCCCGGAGCTTAAACCGGAGAGGCCAACGAAAAAAATCAGCAGCCATATGGTGCTGGCCATTGTGACCACGGTGCTTTTCGGCAACTGGGCTCTTGGCATACCCGCCATTGTGTTCGCCCGTGAGTGTGAGCTGGCGGCGGAAAAGGAGCAGTGGGATGTGGCGGAGAGGTTTTCCGGCAAGGCTATTGCCTTCGCTCTGATCGGCGTGGGCGTCAACCTCGCCATTGGGGCTCTTATCACCCTTATTGTGGTTGTAATTGCCGCCGCGGGCCCCGTTCTGTTTTTCGGATAGGCGGTGCGGCATGGAAAATCGAGCGGAATACGGAAAGGAACTGTTCCTCCAAGGGTACAGCTGCGCTCAGGCGGTAGTCTGCGCCTATGCGGATGTGCTGGGGATAGACGAGTCAAAGCTCCGCAGGCTTGCGAGTTCCTTTGGCGGGGGAATGGGCCGGCTGCGGGAGGTCTGCGGCACGGTCAGCGGAATGTTTATGGTGGCGGGGCTGCTCTACGGCAGCGACGTAGTGGGCGACCGTGAGCTTAAGAGCGCGCACTATAAGCTCATTCAGGAGCTGGCCGCAAAATTCAGAGAGAAAAACGGCTCCATCGTCTGCCGGGAGCTTTTGGGCCTCACCCGGCCAGAGGGTACTTACGTGCCCGAGGAACGGACGCCGGAGTACTACAAAAAACGGCCCTGCGCCGAATTTGTGCGTCAGGCCATAGAGATACTTGAGGAATACGGGGAGGGCAGGAATGTTTAGGCTGCTTAGATATATGGGGAGCTATAAGAAGGAAACCGTCCTTGCCCCACTTTTCAAAATGCTGGAGGCCTTCTTCGAGCTGCTGGTGCCGTTGGTCATGGCCAGCATCATTGACGTTGGTATCGCCAATCGGGATAACGGCCACATTATACGGATGTGCCTCCTTATGGCGGCGCTGGGGCTTATTGGTCTTGTCTGCTCCATAACCGCCCAGTTCTTTGCGGCACGGGCGGCCACCGGCTTTTCCGCCAAGCTGAAGCGGGCCCTTTTCGCCCACGTCCAGGGCCTCTCCTACACGGAGCTGGACACGCTTGGCACAGGTCGGCTGATAACCACAATGACCAGCGATATAAATCAGGTGCAGAACGGAGTAAATCTTGTCCTGCGCCTTTTCCTGCGTTCGCCGGTGGTTGTGTTCGGCGCGATGATAATGGCCTTCACCATAGACGTGCCCTCGGCCCTGACATTTGTTGTCACTATTCCGGCCCTTTCGATAGTTGTGTTCGGTATAATGCTCATCAGCATACCCTTGTACAAAAAGGTTCAGACCGGTCTTGACAGGGTGCTCGTGGCCACAAGGGAAAATCTCACCGGCGCAAGGGTGATCCGTGCTTTCAACAAAGAAGAAAAAGAGACCGCCGACTTTAATGAAAAGAACGAGGCCCTCACCGGCCTTCAGAAGTTTGTGGGCCGGATTTCCGGTCTTATGAATCCGGTCACCTATGTTATAGTCAACCTTGCCACGGTCGTGCTGATACACAGGGGCGCCCTTCGGGTGTACGGCGGCCGTATAACTCAGGGCGAGCTGGTGGCGCTGGTGAACTATATGTCACAGATACTTGTGGAGCTGGTCAAGCTGGCCAACCTGATAATTTCCGTGACAAAGGCTATTGCCTGCGGCAACCGGGTACAGGAGATTTTTAAGGTGGAGTCCTCTCTCTCCGACGACGCAAAGTCTGTCCCCGACAAAAAGAGCGAGTACGCCGTGGAGTTTCGGGACGTTTCTCTCCGGTACAAAAATGCCGGCGCCGACTCTCTCTCCGGCATCAGCTTCAAGGTTAAGCCCGGCCAGACCGTGGGCGTGATCGGCGGCACAGGCAGCGGCAAGACCTCTTTGGTGAACCTTATCCCCAGATTTTACGAGGCCACCGGCGGTCAGGTGCTGATAAACGGCAGCCCGGTAGCGGATTATCCCCTCGCTTACCTGCGGGAGATTATCGGCGTTGTGCCGCAGAAGGCCGTGCTTTTCAAGGGCACGATCAGGAGCAACCTACTTTGGGGCAAGCCGGACGCATCAGAAAGCGAACTTGAGCGGGCTTTGGCTACGGCTCAGGCGGCGGACGTTGTGGCCGCCAAGGAAAACGGCCTTGACAGTCCGGTGGAACAGAACGGAGGCAACTTCTCCGGAGGACAGCGTCAGCGGCTCACCATAGCCCGGGCGTTGGTGCGGCGGCCCGAAATACTCATTCTTGACGACAGCTCCTCCGCCCTCGACTTCGCTACCGAGGCCCGACTTAGAAAGGCCATAGCCGAGGACTGTGGCTCCACGCTGTTTATTGTGTCCCAGCGGGCCGCGTCAATCCGGCACGCCGATCTCATAATCGTGCTGGACGACGGCCTTGCCGTCGGCATGGGCGCTCACAGCCAACTCATGAAGAGCTGTGAGGTATATCGGGAGATATATGAGTCCCAGTTCGGAAAGGGGGAGAAGGCCGATGCCGTCTAAGACTAAGACTTTGAGTAAAATTTTAAAATACATAGGTATTTATAAGCTTTACCTTATATTTTCAACGCTTCTGGCGGCGGCCTCGGTGGGACTGACCCTCTATGTACCTATCCTTATCGGCGATGCAGTGGATCTCGCGGTTGACAAAGGGCTTGTGGACTTCGAGGGCCTTGGGGTCATACTCCTAAGGATTGCCGTTGTTGTGGCGGTGACCGCCCTTTTGCAGTGGCTTATGAACGTCTGCAACAACCGCCTGACCTATAATGTTGTCCGTGATGTCCGTCGGGACGCCTTTGCCAAAATCGAGATTTTACCCTTGAAATACATCGACTCTCATCCCACGGGCGAGATCGTGAGCCGCGTCATAGCCGACGTGGATCAATTCGCCGATGGCCTGCTCATGGGCTTTACCCAGCTTTTCACCGGCGTGGTGACCATTTTGGGAACCCTTGGCTTCATGCTCTCTATAAATGTTGGCATCTCTCTCGTCGTCATACTCATAACCCCCGTTTCCCTGTTTGTAGCGGCCTTTATCGCGAAGATGACCTTCTCCATGTTCAAGCTCCAGAGCGAAACCCGGGGCGAACAGACCTCCCTTATAGACGAAATGGTGGGCAGCCAGAAGGTGGTGCAGGCCTTTGGCCGTCAGGCTCAGGTGCAGGAGGAATTTGACGGGATAAACGACAGGCTGGAGAAATGTTCCCTCCGCGCGGTGTTCTATTCTTCAATAACCAACCCGGGCACACGGTTTGTCAACAGCCTTGTGTATACCGGAGTGGGTCTCACCGGCGCGATAGCGGCGCTTCGCGGCGGCATCAGCGTGGGCCAGCTGTCCTGCTTCCTCAGCTACGCCAACCAATATACCAAGCCCTTTAATGAGATTTCGGGCGTGGTGACCGAGCTCCAGAACGCTCTTGCCTGCGCCGCGCGGATATTCGAGCTCATCGAGGAGGAACCTCAAATTCCCGAGCCGGAGAACGCCGTTGAACTTGCGGCTCCGGAGGGAAGCGTTGGCCTTGAGCACGTGAATTTCAGTTACGAGCCGAACCAGCGGCTTATTGAGGATATGAACCTGTCAGTGACCCCCGGCAGCCGTGTGGCCATAGTCGGGCCCACCGGCTGCGGCAAGACTACGGTCATAAACCTGCTTATGCGCTTTTATGACCCTGTCAGCGGCAGGATAACCGTTGACGGGAACGATGTGCGGGACATCACCCGGGGCAGCCTTCGCCGGAGCTACGGCATGGTGCTTCAGGATACATGGCTCCGTGCCGGAACCGTGCGGGATAATATCGCCATGGCAAAGATCGACGCCTCCGAGGAGGAGATAATTGCCGCTGCCAAGGCCAGCCATGCACACAGCTTTATCAAGCGGCTGCCCCAAGGCTATGACACCGTTATCGGCGAGGACGGCGGCGGCCTGAGTCAGGGCCAGAAGCAGCTTTTGTGCATAACGCGGGTCATGCTCTGTCTGCCGCCGATGCTCATACTGGACGAGGCCACATCCTCGATAGACACCAGAACGGAGCTGCGTATACAACGGGCCTTCGCCAAAATGATGGAGGGCCGCACAAGCTTTATTATAGCTCACCGACTGTCAACCATAATGGATGCGGACACCATACTTGTTATGAAAGACGGCCATGTTATCGAGCAGGGCAGACATGACGAGCTGTTGGCAAAGGGCGGATTTTACGCCGACCTTTTTAACAGTCAGTATAATATATGAAAACCGGGGCTTTTCAAAAAATTAAAAAAAACTCTTGACAAAACGAAAAAGCTGTTGTATAATAGTCAAGGTGTAAAGCTGATAGGCTTTACAGGCGAGGTGCCGAGATGGAAAAGGACTTAAAATACGGGATGCTGCTGGATCTGTACGGCGGTCTGCTGACTGAAAAGCAGGTTCTGGCTCTGGATTACTACTATAACAGCGACTACTCCCTTGCGGAAATTGCCGAGCTCATGGACATAACGCGCCAGGGCGTACGGGATTTTATCAAGAGGGGAGAGACGGTGCTGAACGACGCCGAGGCACGGCTGGGGCTGTACGGCAGGTTTGCCGGCCTTGAGAACATCCGGCGCTGGGCGGAGGAAATTTTGGAGCTCGGCGGCGGAAATGAGATAAACGTCCTCGCCGAACGCATAGTTAAGGAAACCGACAGTATCAGGAACGGAGAGAGATAATGGCTTTTGAATCATTGGGCGAAAAGCTTCAGGAGACCTTCAAGCGGCTCAAAGGTCAGGGAGTCGTCTCCGAGAAGGATATAAAGGCCGCCATGAGAGAGGTGCGTATGGCTCTGCTTGAAGCCGACGTCAGCTTCAAGGTGGTCAAGGAATTTGAAAAGCGGGTCTTTGAAAAGGCCACCGGAGCCGAGGTCATGGAGAGCCTTACCCCCGGCCAGCAGATAATTAAAATAGTTCGGGACGAGCTGACTTGGCTCATGGGCGGCGCTCAGGCGAAGCTCACCGTGTCGTCCAAGCCTCCGACGGTTTATATGTTGGTTGGGCTTCAAGGCGCGGGCAAGACCACTCACGCCGCAAAGCTGGGCGGTCTGTTGAAAAAACAGGGAAAACGGGTGCTCCTTGTGGGCTGCGACGTTTACCGTCCCGCCGCCATAAAGCAGCTCCAGGTAGTGGGCGAGCAGATGGGTCTGGCGGTATACGCGGACTTTAAAACAAAGAGTCCGGTCAAAATAGCGGAGACGGCTGTGAAAAACTGCGACACTTCGCTTTATGACACGGTAATTCTCGACACCGCAGGCCGTCTGCATATCGACGAGGCCCTGATGGAAGAGCTTGCACAGATAAAGGAAAAGACTTCCCCCACCGAGATACTGCTGGTGGTGGACGCCATGACCGGTCAGGACGCGGTGACGGTGGCCGGTACCTTTGACGATCAGCTTGGCATCGACGGCATAATCATGACCAAGCTGGACGGCGACACCAGAGGCGGCGCGGCCCTCAGCGTCCGCGCGGCTACAGGTAAGAGCATAAAGTTCGTGGGCGTGGGCGAGAAGCTTGGGGACATCGAGCCCTTCTACCCCGACCGAATGGCGTCGAGAGTGCTGGGAATGGGCGATATGCTTTCCCTTATCGACAAGGCTCAGGCCGCCATCGACGAAAAGAAGGCCGCCGAGCTGGAGCAAAAGCTTCGCTCTCAGCGGTTTGACTTTAACGACTATCTGGATCAGCTTAATCAGATGAAGAACATGGGCCCCCTTGAGAACATAATGAGCCTGCTTCCCGGCGTCAACGCCAGTGCGCTGAAAAACGTGAAGGTGGATGACCGCCAGCTGGACCGAATACAGGCGATAATAACATCCATGACAAAGGAGGAGCGCCAGAAGCCGGAGATAATCAACGCCAGCAGGAAAAAGCGTATTGCCGCCGGCAGCGGCACCAGTATTCAGGATGTGAACAATCTCATGCGTCAGTTCGAGCAGATGCAGAAGATGATAAAGATGTTCTCAAATCCCAAAAAAATAAAAAAGATGAAGCTGCCGTTCAATATTTAGTTAATAACAGTTAGTTATTATATATCACATATCTTATACGGAGGTGTATTTAACATGGTAAAGATCAGACTTACAAGAATGGGCGCAAAGAAGAACCCCTTCTACAGAGTGGTTGTCGCGGATTCACGCTATCCCCGTGACGGCAGATTTATTGAGGAAATCGGTACTTATGATCCCCTCGCAAATCCCAGCAGGTTCACCGTTGACCGCGATAAGGTTAAGCAGTGGATGGCCAGCGGCGCTCAGCCCACCGACACTGTAAAGGCCCTTCTTAAGAAGCATGGCGTCATTGAGTAATTTGGAAGGAATGGTTAGATGAAGGAGCTTCTTGAAGCTATAGTTAAGCCTCTTGTGGACAATCCCGATGAGGTGGTCATCACCGAAACCGAGAGTGAGAGCGGAGACGCGGTAGTTTATTCCCTTCGGGTAGCTCAAAGCGACATGGGCAAGGTTATCGGCAAACAGGGCCGCATAGCCAAGGCCATAAGAACTGTCATGAAAAGCGCTTCCCGCCGTATCGGCGACGGGAAAAAGGTTTCGGTCGACATACTCGACTAAAGTTTAAAGGGCTTGTAAAACAAGCCCTTTTAGCTTGTCGAAAGGGTTCGACAAGCTTCGCGGGGACACCCCCACGGTTTTCCCCGCGGCGCCCCTTTCCGCGTCGGGCGCTTTCGCTTACGGAATATAATTTTTATTGCGATAAAAATTATATTCCTACCCCGACTAAGGTATGAAATTCCGGGTACATGCCCCGGAATTTCATGAATTTTACTTTTTGACTGTATAGACCGCATATTTAATTCTTTATAGTCTTAAAGGACTTGTCTTGCAATTCATAATAGTATTTGTGAGGTGTTCTTATGATATACGTGCTTAAAATCGTCAATACCCATGGGGTGAAGGGCGAGGTAAAGGCCCTGCATTACACTGACGGCGAAGAATTTTTTGAAAACGTGGACACTCTGTATTCCAAGGACGGCAAAAAAGCGTATGTGATCCAAAATTGGCGCTTCCACAAGGGAGCTGTGCTACTTAAGCTTGAGGGCGTGGACGATATGGACGCCGCCGAGCTGCTCCGGGGCGTTGAGCTTTACGCCAGGGAGGAGGATCTGCCGGAGCTCCCAGACGGGCGTTACTATTATTTTCAGCTCATCGGTCTTAACGCCGTGCTGGAAAACGGCGAAGTTGTCGGCCGCGTTGCCGATGTTGTGGAAAGCGCCGGCCGTGAGCTGTTGGAAATTGCCCTCCCCGGCGGAAAAAAGTGTCTTATTCCCAAGTGCGACGCTTTTGTCGGCCCTGTTGATCTGGAGAAGAAGCAGGTGTTAATCACCCCCATCGAAGGACTGATAGACGATGAAATTTAGCGTTCTCACTCTTTTTCCGGAGATGTTTGATATATTAAGGACCTCTGTTCTGGGTAAAGCCATTGAAAACGGTATAGTGCAGGTGGACTGCGTGAACATACGGGACTTCTCCAAGGACAAGCACCGCCATGTTGACGACTATCCATACGGAGCCGGAGGCGGAATGGTCATGCAGCCCGGGCCGATTTACGACGCATGGAAGTCCGTGGCCGGAGAGGACAGGCCGTTGGTGGTCTATATGTCGCCCCAGGGCCGCCCCTTTAATCAAAAGCTGGCCCGTGACCTGAGCCGTGAGGAGCACATCGTGGTGCTCTGCGGCCACTATGAGGGAGTGGATCAGCGAGTTTTAGATGAAATAGTGGATATGGAAGTTTCCATAGGCGACTATGTGCTTACCGGCGGGGAGCTGCCGGCCATGGTGATGATAGACAGCGTGAGCCGAATGGTGACCGGAGTGCTGGACAGTCAGGAGACCGCTTCCGAGGAGAGCCATTACAGCGGACTGTTGGAATATCCCCAATATACCCGTCCTCCGGAGTTTATGGGCCGGACTGTGCCGGAGGTGCTGCTGGGCGGCAACCACAGAGATATACGGCGCTGGCGGCGCGAAAAGTCCCTTGAGGCGACATGGCGCAAACGGCCCGATATGCTGGAAAGGGCCGTGCTTACGGACAGTGATCGGGAGTTCTTGAAGAAGCTGTGAAAGAACCTATTATGTTTTTTCGGCGGGACGGCGTATGCCGTCCCGCCGCCTGTAAAAAAATAAAAAAAGCTCTTGACAAGACTTTCTCACTGTGCTATACTTCCCTTAAATTAAAACTACGGAAGGATGATTTTTATGCCTACATATAAAAACGGTCAGATTGTGACCGATACCGACGGCAACATTATGCACTGCCATGGGGCGGGTATACTGGAGCATGACGGCTGGTACTATTTGTTCGGCGAGGATCGGCGCGACCGCCGCCGCGTTTCCTGCTACCGCAGCAAGGATCTTGTAAACTGGGAGTTCCGCAATATCTGCCTTACCCTTGACAGCGAGACCGGGCGCCACTATGTCCGCACCGACCTTCGTCTTGCGCCCAGGAACAGCGGCCCCATGACTCCCGAGGAGGCCGCCGCCATCAGTATGCAGCCCATCGGCCACCGTGGCGCAAATATTGAGCGTCCCAAGATTCTCTACTGCGAGGCTACCGGAAAGTTCGTAATGTGGATGCACTTCGAGAACGGCCGCGATTACAACGCAGCCCGCTGCGCCGTGGCGGTATGCGATACCGTTGACGGAGATTATACATATCTTGGCAGCTTTAACCCTGTGGGCAATATGAGCCGCGACTGTACGCTCTATAAGGACGATGACGGAACCGCCTACTTCATTTCTTCTGCCAGAGACAACGCCGACATGATAGTTTACCGCCTCAGCGAGGATTATCTCACCGTGGCGGAGCAGGTAAAAACTCTTTGGCCCGGCCAGTTCCGTGAGGCCCCCGTGGTTCTGAAGGAGAACGGAAAATACTATATGTTTACCAGCCGCTGCACCGGCTGGAACCCCAATCAGGGCGGCTATGCCGTGGCCGACGCCATCGACGGCCGTTGGAGCGCCATTCGCCCCTTCGGTAATGAAACCACCTTCAACACTCAGCCCACGGCGGCGGTAAAGGTGGGGGAGACCTGGCTCTATATCGGCGACCGCTGGGATCCGTCGGACTATTTGAATTCCACAATAGTTTATCTGCCCCTGAAGTTTGACGGCGAAAGCTGCTCGGCCGATTGGGCCGACGAGGTGACCATAGAGGACGGCAATGTGACCGCTTCGGCCGGTGCGGACATAAAGGATGTGCGCATAATGCTGCCGGGGTGCAGCGAATACCTGAGCGGCGACGGCTATAACGTGTTCACCAAAAAGCTGGGCTATGCGGACAAAAACCTCCTCTGGCTCGTGGAGGAAGAGGAGGACTGTGTTCTTATTAAGCATAAGGAGAGCGGAAAGTATCTCAGCGGCGACGGCATCCTTGACAACTATGTCAAGGGCGAGGAAAGACTGCTGTGGAAGCTGGAGGACTCCGACGAGGGCAAACTCTTTATCAACCGCCGCACCGGAAAGTCGCTTCTCGTGTTTGGCCGCAGGGTGGTGCTCACTGATAAAAACGACCGGCATTTTGGCGGATTTACCATTGTAAAAAATTATTAATCACCGATAAACATGGCGTCGCCGAAGGAAAAGAAACGGTATTTTTCCTCCACTGCGTGACGGTAGGCGACCAGCACCTGTTCCCGTCCGGCCAGGGCGCTGACAAGCATTATCAGCGTGGATTTCGGCAGGTGGAAATTGGTGATAAGACAGTCTGTCAGCTTGAATTTGTAGCCGGGATAAATGAATATGTCAGTGCTGCCGCTGCCGGAAAGGAGCTTTCCGTCGACGGCGGCGCTTTCTATTGTGCGGCAGCTGGTGGTGCCCACACAGATGATCCGCCCTCCGGCGGCCCGTGCGGAGTTGACCGTTTCGGCCGCCTCGGGGGAAACGCTGTAGACCTCGGAGTGCATTTTGTGCTCCTCCACATTGTCCACCTTTACGGGACGGAAGGTGCCCAGCCCAACGTGCAGGGTGACAAAGGCGATTTTTACGCCCATTTCCCTTATCTCGTCCAGCAGCTCCTCCGTAAAGTGCAGGCCGGCGGTGGGGGCGGCGGCGCTGCCCCGGTTCACGGAATAGACGGTCTGATAACGCTCTTTATCCTCCAGCTTCTCGGTGATATAGGGAGGGAGGGGCATTTCGCCAAGCTCGTCCAGCACATTCTCAAACAGCCCGTCATATTCAAATTTCACTCTTCTGCCGCCGTCGGCGGTTACTTCCAGTATTTCGGCGGTCAGCTTTCCGTCGCCGAACTCGAACCTCGCCCCCGGCATGGCCTTTCGCCCGGGTCGGAGTATGACTTCCCACTCGTCGCCGGTGAGGCGCTTCAAAAGCAAAAACTCGATGGCTCCGCCGGTGGGAATTTTTTTGCCGTACAGTCGGGCGGGAATGACCCTTGTGTCGTTGAGCACAAGGCAGTCGCCCGGGCGGAGATAATTTTTTATGTTCTTAAAGCTGTCGTCTTTAAATTGGCCTGTGTTTTTGTTCAAGACCAGAAGCCGTGAGGCGCTCCTGTCCTCCAAGGGATGCTGCGCTATAAGCTCCTGCGGCAGGACGTAGTCAAAATCTTCTGTTGAAAGCATGGGTTCAGCCTCCTGTTTTAACGGGCTCCGTAATGCCCTTTAGTGTCGCGAGTACAGGCTTTATCCTGTTGTTTTTGTCAAATTCCAGCCGGTCAAGGGCCACTTCCCGGTGGCTGCCGGCGTAGAAGCCGCCCCCGACATTGACCGTTGTGGGAATGTTGAACCGGTGATAGCAGATGTACCAGTCGTCGGTGCCTGGCACGTTAAGTATGCTGTGGTGGCCGGTGCATTGGATGCGGCTGTCGTCGGTGAAGTCCTGCGAAAGTATTATGTCGCAGCCCGACGGTCTTTCGGTGGGGGAGTCGGCCACGCCGCAGCGCACACAATAGTCCGGATTTTCCGTATTGCCCTCGCTCCATGTGAAGTGGTATTTTCCTCCGCGCTTCACCACGAAAATCGCCTCGGTGAAGTGATCGGGGGTTATTTTTTTGATTTCGCCGTCAAAGGACATCATATCCTCGCCGAGCTTTGCCACATAGAGCTGACCGTTGCCCCAGAACAGGTATGGGGTGCCATCGTCGTCGATGAAAACCTGAGAGTCTATCATTTGGCCCTCGAGGATGCCGCCGGGCATTAATGGTTCGCCTTTGTCAACAAACGGCCCGTTTGGACTGTCAGCCACCGCCACCGCCAGATCCTTGTGGCCGTTGACTTTGTTGCCGCTGCTGTAATAGAAGTAATATTTCCCGTTGCGCTGTACCGCGGTGGGGGCCCAGCCGTAAACGCCCAAGCTCCATGGCACGTCCTTCAGGTCAAGAATGACGCCCTCATCCTTCCAATGAACCAAATCTTCGGAGGAAAAGGCCTTGAAGTATGTGCTCTTCCAGCCGGAAACTCCGTCAGTGGTGGGGTATATGTAGTATTTTCCGTCCATTACGGTAATGTTTGGGTCGCCGAAAAGGCCGTACTGCCCCAGCAGGCTGTTGCCCCATTCCACGGCCGAGATGGTCCAGTCCTCTCCGCCGAGGTTTACCGTCTCGGGAACGGAAAGGTCAGTCCCGCAGGGGAGTGAAATTCTTTCTCCGCCGTCCAGCTCGAACACGGGGCGGATTTCTCCGGTATGTCCCGGCACCACCGCCAGTTGAACGGCGTGCTTTTCCGGGTCGATGATGTTGTTGAAGGTCTTGATATATTCGCCGGTCACGGCCATGATGGTTGACATAATTATTCTCCTTGTGATAAACCCTCCGCCGCCCGGCGGAGGGTTGTTTTTAGGCAATATCGCACAGAGATTGTGCCAATATTGCGCCGCTTATTTTTCTCATTAAATCACGTCGGGCAGCTCGGCGTGTATAAACTTCGGCTTTCCGCCGTCAAAGCTGTCACGGTCAAAAACTACCCGCACGATGCTCTTGTCGGAGGGAATGTCAAACATGGCGTCGTTCAGGGATTTTTCCATGATGGCCCGAAGTCCTCTGGCTCCGGTTTCGCGCTCGATGGCCTTCTTTGCGATGAAGGACAGGGCGTCCTCGGTTATCTCGAACTCCACGTCGTCGATGGCGAAAAGCTTCTTATACTGGCGCACAAGGGCGTTCTTGGGTTTGGTGAGAATGTCTTTCAACGCCTGTTCGTCAAGGGAGTGAAGGGGTACAAGGATCGGCACACGTCCCACAAATTCGGGAATGAGTCCGTATTTCACCAGATCCCGTGGTTCAACCTTGGCCATGGCCTCGTCGGCTGACTTTTCCTTTTTACTCTCTATCTGGGCGCCGAAGCCTATGCCCTGCTTGCCGGTGCGCTTTTCGATTATTTTGTCCAGTCCGGCGAAGGCTCCTCCGCAGATAAACAGGATATTTGTGGTATCTATCTGATAGAACTCCTGATGGGGGTGCTTGCGTCCGCCCTGAGGAGGTACGGATGCCACGGTGCCTTCGAGAATTTTCAGCAGGGCCTGTTGAACACCCTCGCCGCTGACGTCACGGGTTATGGATACGTTCTCGCCCTTTTTGGTGATCTTGTCTATCTCGTCGATATAGACAATGCCGTGCTCCGCCAACGGAATGTCATAATCCGCCGCCTGAATGAGCTTGAGAAGTATGTTTTCAACATCCTCGCCCACATAGCCCGCCTCGGTGAGACTGGTGGCGTCGGCGATGGCAAAGGGTACCTGAAGTATTCGGGCCAGCGTCTGGGCCAAAAAGGTCTTTCCGCTGCCGGTGGGGCCCAGCATGAGAATGTTGCTCTTTTGTATTTCTACCCCGTCGTCGTTGTCAATGTTGGAATTAATGCGCTTGTAGTGGTTGTATACCGCCACGGCAAGACTCCGCTTGGCATCGTCCTGACCGATCACATAGTCGTCCAGAATGTTCTTGATCTCCTGGGGAGTGGGGACTCCGTCGAGGGCCGGTATTTCCTCGCCTTCGTAATCCTCGTCCATGTCAAAGCTGTCGGAGATAATGTCATAACAGGCCCGGACACAGTCCTCGCAGATAAAAGCGTTTATTCCGGCGATGACCTGATGGTTGCCTATCTGGGACTTTGCCCGTCCGCAGAAAGCGCAGTAAACCTGGTCATCGTTTCGGTTGTTAGCCATGTTCAGTTCCTTGCCTTTCTGCCCGCAGAAAGTATTTGCCGTCCGCCGCGGGCCGGCGGACTCGGGACACAATCTTAAACAGCGCTGTGTCCCTCTATCACCTTGTCGATAAGGCCGTAATCCATAGCCTCCTGAGCGGACATGAAGTTATCCCGCTCGGTGTCGGCGCAGATCTTTTCATAGGTCTGGCCGGTGCGCTGGGCGAAGATTTCATTCATCTTCTTTTTGGTGCGCACAAGGTGATCGGTATATATCTTGATGTCCGTGGCCTGGCCGCTGAGGCCGCCGCCGGAGATCAAAGGCTGGTGTATCATTATTTCACTGTTGGGGAGGGCCAAACGCTTACCCTTGGTGCCGCTGCACAACAGGAAGGCGCCCATGCTGGCCGCCATGCCCACGCATATTGTGGTCACGTCGCACTTGATATACTGCATGGTGTCATAAATTGCCATGCCGGCAGTGATGCTGCCGCCGGGGCTGTTGATATAGAACATGATGTCCTTGTCCGGATCCTCGCTCTCCAAAAACAGGAGCTGGGCCACGATAAGGCTGGCGGTGGTGTCATTCACGTCCTCGCTGAGGAAGATGATTCTGTCCTTCAGCAGGCGGGAATATATGTCGTAGCTCCGCTCGCCCTGACCGGTCTGTTCAATGACATAAGGTACCAAAGCCATAGTTTAAACTCCTCCCGCAATAAAGATTATTTTTTACAGATTACTTTTTACTTATTTCTCAACGGCGCTGTCCACGAGGAACTTCACCGTCTTGCTGACGGCGATGTCGGACTTGAGGTCCTCCACGTTGGCGGACATGATCTCCTTGACCTTGTCTACCTCCATGCTGTACGCCTCGGCCATCTTGGCGTATTCGGCCTCGACATCCTCATCGGTGGCCTCGATACCTTCGGCCTTGGCGACAGCTTCAATTACAAGGCTGCGGAGCACGTTGTTCCGGGCGCTCTCCTTCATCTGCTCACGAATGTTGTCCATGGTGAGGCCGGTGTAAGCCATGTAATTTTCGATGGTAAGCCCCTGGTTTTGCATACGGTAGCTCATATCCTGTATCTGTCGCTCAACCTGCTGGTCTATCATGCACTGAGGCACTTCAACGGAGGCTCCCTCGACAACAGCGTTGACAACGTTGTCCTCGAACTTGTGGCCCGCCTCGTGCTCTTTGGCGTGGAAAAGGATCTCGGAGGTGTTTTTGCGCAGCTCCTCGAGGGTGTCGAACTCGCTGACGTCCTTGGCGAACTCATCGTCAAGGGCGGGCAGAATCTTGTGCTCGAAGGAGTGCATTTTACATTTGAACACGGCGGCCTTGCCTACCAGCTCGGCGGTGTGATAGTCCTCGGGGAAAGTGACGTTCACGTCGATTTCCTTACCGATCTCCTGACCGATGAGCTGATCCTCAAAGCCGGGGATAAACTGACCGCTGCCAAGCTCAAGACGGAAGCCCTCGGCCTTGCCGCCCTCAAAGGGTACGCCGTCAACGCTGCCGTCGAAGTCCAGAACTACTGTGTCGCCCTTTTCGGGACAGCCTTCTTCCCTGGTCTCGATGCTGGCCGCGTTGTCACGCATTTTGGCTATCTCATCATTGATCTCCTCGTCGGAAACCACAACGGCGGGCTTTTCGGCCTCGATACCCTTGTACTGGCCAAGGGTCACCTCGGGACGGACGGTCACCGTGGCGGAGAACACAAAGGGGTCGCCCTCCTTGATGGATACAATATCTATTTTCGGCATTTCAACCGGATCTATACCTGTTTCCTTTACGGCCTCTTCATATGCGTCGGGGCAGCAGAAGTTGATGGCGTCGTCATAGAAAACGGCCTCGCCGTAGAACTTTTCGATTATGTTCTTGGGCACCTTGCCCTTGCGGAAACCGGGGATGGCTATGCCCTTTACATTCTTCCGGTAGCTCTTCATCATGGAATCCTTGAAAACGTCGGCGTCTACTTCGATTTCAAGATACATTCTCTTGTCTTCCTGTTGTTCGGTCTTCAATACTTTCATGGATATTCCTCCTAAAGTTTCTTCTACAGTCAAAATATATTTATATCACATTATCCCAAAAAAATCAAGATGTTTTTTAAAAATTTTTCAGTCTGTTAACTTTTTCGGCTCAAAGCCCAAGTAATCCGCCGAAACAAGATGGCAGTTCAGAGCCTTTGGCCTGTAGCTTCGGGCGGAGCTGCCGTGGAGATGTCCGAAAACGCACATATAGGCTCGATAGCCGCTGAGCAGGTCGATGAACTCGTCGGCCGGGGGATAGTGGAGGGCGGCGATTATGGGCTTGCCCAGCTTTTCTCCTTCTTTGAGGGCCATTTCCAGCCGAATCAGCTCCCGTTTATATATGACCATGTCCTGCTCGCCGAAGTCCTTGTCCGAGGGCGTTATCCAGCCTCGGGAGGCGCAGACCGCATAATCCCCGCAGTCAAAGGCGTTGTTCTGGAGAAAGTGAACGTTGTCAAGGCCAAGCTCCTCCATAAATCTGGAAAATTTCGCCTTACTTTCCCACCAGAAATCATGATTGCCCTTGCTCATGAGTTTTATACCCGGCAGACTGCCAAGAAATTCAAAATCCTTCCGCGCATCCTCCATGTGCATCGCCCATGAAAAGTCTCCGTTCATTATTATGTAGTCGCTGTCCGTGAGCTTTTGCATATTCTGTTGTATTTTTCCCACATAGCCCTCCCAGCCGGGGCCGAATACGTCCATGGGTTTATCGACGCCCAAGGGGAGGTGCCAGTCGCTCATAGCGTATATTGCCATAATATTCCTCGCATAAGTTTTTTGTTAACGGAGATAATAACTGTGAAGCAAAAATCACGGCGATTTCTGCAATATATGAGAAAAGGGGTTTTATCTATGTCCAAAGCGTATAAGACAGACCGTCCCATCGACGGCATCCACTGCGAGGTAGCCTCCTGCGACTTCCACGCGCCTGACCACAAGTGTACCGCCGACTGTATCAAGGTCGGCGTAAAGTCCACCGACAGCGGCAGCCAGTGCGCCGATTGCGAAACCTACACGAAAAAGGAAAGCTGCTGTCAGTAAGCTTTTGTAAAGGGAAGCCTTGCGGTTTCCCTTTTTACATATACAGCAAGGTTTAGCCGAGGAACTCGTTTACTACCGCTTTCATCATGGATTTGGCGCAGACGGTCTCGAAGCGGACCTCCTTGTCCTCCAAGGCGCCGAGGCTGGGCGGAACTGTCAGGCTGAACCTCTGGGACAGGAGCCTGAGCAGCTCGAACTCGTCCTTGTCCTCCAGCTCCTCGCCGCCAAGAATAGCGGTGAGAACGTCATAGTTGAACTTGAAGGGACTGGCGGTGGAGGCGATTATGGTCTTTGTTTCGTCGCCTGTTTGGGCCATATATTCCTCGTGTACTGCCACGGCCACGGAGGTGTGGGGGTCGATGACATAACCGAACTCGTTCTCGATGCGCCGGATGGTCTCACGGCACTTGTCGTCGCCAGCGTATCCGGCCCGGAAGGTGTCACGCACGGCAGCGAAGATGTCCCCGCTTACAGTGTATTTGCCCGTGGCCTTGAGCTCATCCATGTATCCCTGCACCTTTTGGGCGTCTCTGCCGGAGAGAAGATAGAGCAGCCGCTCCAGATTGGAAGAAATGAGTATGTCCATGGAGGGTGAAATGGTGGTGAAGAAATCTCTGTTCCTGTCGTATGTGCCGGTGTTTATAAAATCGGTGAGCACGTTGTTGGCGTTTGACGCGCATATGAGCGTCTTGACCGGCAGTCCCATGCACTTGGCGTAATAGGCCGCCAGAATGTTGCCGAAGTTGCCGGTAGGCACACAGATGTTGACCTGGTCTCCGGCCTTGATCTCCTCGGCCGCCAGCATATCGCAGTAGGCGGAGAAGTAGTAGACTATTTGAGGCACAAGCCGGCCCCAGTTGATGGAGTTGGCGCTGGAAAGTGAAATTCCCTTTTCCTCAAGAGCGTCGTTGTATTCCTTGTCGGTGAAAATTTCCTTGACGCCGGTCTGAGCGTCGTCAAAGTTGCCGTTGACGGCGCTGACAAAGACGTTGCTTCCTTCCTGAGTACACATTTGGAGGCGTTGGATGCCGCTGACGCCGTTTTCGGGATAGAACACGATTATCTTTGTGCCCTCCACGTCCCTGAAGCCCTCGAGGGCGGCCTTGCCGGTGTCGCCGCTGGTGGCCACAAGAATGACTATCTCCTTATCCATGCCAAGCTTTTTCACCGAGGTGGTGAGCAGGTGGGGCAGTATTTGCAGAGCCATATCCTTAAAAGCGCAGGTGGGCCCGTGCCAGAGCTCGAGGACATAGCGATCCTTGTCCAGCTTGTATACGGGGGCGATGGAGCTGGTGCCGAACTTCGCTTTGGTGTAGGCTTTGTTCACGCAGTCCTCTATCTCGCCGGCCTTGAAGTCGGTGAGGAAGAGCCCGAGGATTTTTTGCGCCCTTTCGGTGTAGCTCATGGGCGCCATTTCCTCGATGGTTTCAAGGCTCACGGCGGGAACGCCGTCGGGAATGTACAGTCCGCCCTCGCTGCTGAGGCCTTTTACAATGGCTTCGGCCGAGGTAACGGAGACGTTGTTGTCGCGGGTACTGTTATATTTCATATTTAAAGAACTACCTTTCAATAATAGCAATTGGCGGCGGGCCGCGGTTTATTTGACTACAAGATTTATCAGTTTATCGGGCACGGCGATGGATTTGACCACGGTCTTGCCCTCGGTGAGAGCCTTGACGCGGTCGCTCTCCATGGCCCGGGCGATGAGCTCGTCCTTGCCGAGTCCGGCGGGCACAAGGAGCTTATCCTTCAGCTTGCCGTTTATCTGAATGACTACGGTTATCTCGTTGTCCACGGTCTTTGCCTCGTCATATTGGGGCCAGGGCTGCTCGTTCAGAATTTTGCCGAACAGCACGCTGTAAAGCTCCTCAGTCATGTGGGGGGCGAAGGGATTGAGTATGGACAGAAAAGCCCTGTACTCGGCGTGATTGATGCTGCCTACTTCGTATATTGTGTTGGTAAGGGCCATCATGGAGGCGATTGCGGTGTTGAACTTCATGGCCTCGATGTCGCCGGTGACTTTTTTTATCGTCTTATTGAGGGCTACCTCCAGCTCGGGACGGAAGTCCTCGCCGGGGACAAGCTTGTCGCTGAGGGCCCACACGCGGTCAAGGAAGCGCTTGCAGCCCTTGATTCCGGTCTCGCTCCAAGGGGCGGCCTGCTCATAGTCGCCCATGAACAGCACGTAGACCCTGAGCACGTCGGCGCCGTAAACGTCCACCACGTCGTTGGGATCCACCACGTTGCCCTTGGATTTGCTCATTTTGTCGCCGTCCGGCCCGAGGACAAGGCCCTGAGCCGTCCGCTTGGCGTAAGGCTCGGGAGTGGGTACCTCGCCAATGTCGTAGAGGAACTTGTGCCAGAAGCGGGAATAGATCATGTGGCGGGTAACGTGCTCCATGCCGCCGTTGTACCAGTCAACGGGCATCCAGTATTCAAGAGCCTCTTTAGAAGCAAAGGCTTCGTTGTTTTTGGGATCGCAATAGCGCAGGAAGTACCATGAGGAACCCGCCCACTGGGGCATGGTGTCAGTTTCACGACGGGCGTCGCCGCCGCACTTGGGACATTTGCAGTGTACAAAGCTGTCTATCTTGGCAAGGGGACTCTCGCCGTCGGAGCCGGGCTCGTAATTTTCCACGGGAGGCAGCCGGAGGGGCAGCTCCTCATAGGGCACGGGCACCATGCCGCAGGTGGGGCAGTGTACGATGGGGATTGGCTCGCCCCAATAGCGTTGGCGGTTAAAGGCCCAGTCCTTCATCTTATACTGTACGCCGGCCTCGCCGCAGCCCTTGGCCTCCAAAACCTTGAGCACCTTGGCGATGGCGTCCTTTTTGTTGGTTATTCCGTTGAGCTCACCGGAGTTGACCATCTCGCCGTCGCCGGTGTAGGCCTCGACGCTGATGTCGCCGCCCTTGATGACCTCGATGATGTCAATGCCGAATTTCCTGGCGAACTCGTAGTCGCGGCTGTCGTGGGCGGGCACGGCCATGATGGCGCCGGTGCCGTAACCCATCATTACATAGTCCGAAATATAAATGGGTATCTCCTTGCCGGTCAGGGGATTTATGGCGGTCAGTCCGTCTATGCGGACGCCGGTTTTGTCCTTGACGAGCTGAGTGCGCTCAAACTCGCTCTTTTTGCCGCACTCGGCCTTATAGGCGTCAAGGTCGGCGATGTTGGCGATGGAATTTCTGTACTTTTCGATTATGGGATGCTCCGGAGCGATAACCATGAAGGTCACGCCGTAGAGGGTGTCGGGCCGTGTGGTGTAAATGCGGAGCTTTTCGCCGTTCTCCTTGATGGTGAAGTTCACAAAGGCGCCGGTGGACTTGCCTATCCAGTTTTCCTGCTGGAGCTTGATGTTGGGCAGATAGTCCACGTCGGCGAGGCCCTGAAGGAGCTTGTCGGCGTACTCGGTTATGCGCAGGTACCACACCTCTTTGGTGCGCTGAACGACGTCGCTGTGGCATATATCGCACTTGCCGCCCTGAGAATCCTCGTTGGAGAGAACCACCTTGCAGCTGGGGCAGTAATTCACCAGTGTTTTGTCACGGAAAACAAGGCCGTGCTCGAACATTTTCAGGAATATCCACTGGGTCCACTTATAATAATTTTCGTCGGTGGTGTCGACTACGCGGTCCCAGTCAAAGGAGAAGCCCACCCGCTTAAGCTGTTGGGTAAACTTCTTTATGTTGTTGTCGGTGACGATACGGGGGTGTACGCCGGTCTTGATGGCGGTGTTTTCGGTGGGCAGGCCGTAGGCGTCGAAGCCGATGGGGAACAGTACGTTGTAGCCCTCCATGCGGCGCTTTCGGCTGACCACCTCGAGGCCGGAAAAGGCCTTTATGTGGCCGACGTGCATACCCGCACCGGAGGGGTAGGGAAACTCGATAAGGGCATAAAACTTGGGCTTTTTGCCGCCCTGTTCGGCGCAGAAGGTCTTATGCTCGTCCCAGTACTTCTGCCACTTGGGCTCTATTGTCTTGAAATCATAGTTCATATTTTATTCGTTCCTTTCATGGGTCAGTTTTCGGTAAGAAGGCCGCTTATATCCACGGCGGGAGATTCGCTCCACAGCCGTTCGAGGTCGTAAAATTCTCTTGTCTGGGAGGTGAACAGGTGGAGTATAACTCCGCCGAAGTCAATGAGTATCCAGCCGCCTCCCCGGCCTTCCACCTTAACGGCGGGGCTGCCCTTTTGGGCCATGACGTCCTGGGCCTCATCGGACAGAGCGTTCAGCTGTGTAAGGCTGCCGCCGGTGGCTATGACGAAATACGTGGCTATTATGGTGCCGGACTCAACGTCGATGGCGGCGATGTCACGGGCCTTTTTTGCGTCAAGTATCCTGACCAGCTCGGTCATTTTTTCTTTATCTGTCAAGTTCTTTCCTCCTGTTCTCTATAAGGTAATTTCTGGCGAATATGGAATCGGGATGTATCAGGTTGCCCTTTTTCAAAACATAGGCCAGGGAATAGCCTATGGCGTAGATCAGCGCCTCGTCGATGTCGGTCTCCACAAGACTTTTGAGCCTTTCGGAAACCTCCGGACTGCGTCCGGGGTCGTTGTCGCGGCCCGGCTCCGTGAGGTCGGCTATGTAGATCAGCTTTTCCATGGGCGTCATGTCGGGCTTGCCCGTGGTGTGGTAATAAATGGCGCTGAGGATTTCCGGGTCGTTCACGCCGTAATCCGTCCGCGCAACCGTGGCGCCTAGAAAAGCGTGGATGAGCGCGGGCTCCTTCCGACTGTATGGATCGAGGGTGACGCCGTAACGCGCGCAGTAATCCTCGACCTGCTCCGGAGTGAAGTTCTTGGCGCAGTCATGGAGGAGGCCGGCGATATAGGCCTTTTCCACGTCCACTCCGAACCTTGGGGCCAGCCGTTTAGCCTCGGACGCCACACCGAGGGTGTGGTTGAAGCGCCGTTCCTTGAGGGTTGCCTTTAACCTGATTATCATTTCATCCGTCGTCATATAGCACCTCATTTGTATAGATTGTGTTTAATTATATACTCGTAAACCGCCGGCGGAAGGAAGGGCTCCGGGTTGCCGCCGGAGCGTATCAGCTCCCGTATTTCGGTGCTGGAAATTTTGATTTTTTCCATTTTTATTTCTATGGCCGGAGGCTTTGCCGTTACATCCATGCCGCCCCGTGGAAAGACCGCCAATGTCGCCGCCGCCAGTATCCGCTCCGGCTGATACCACTTGTGCAGATCCCGGTATGAGTCGGCCCCTATCAGGAAGAACAGCTCATCGTCCGGGAACTCCCGGCGGAAGTGCTCCACCGTGTCGGCGCTGTAGGATATTTCGTCCCGTTCGCCCTCCCAGCGGCTCAGCTCGAAGCTCCGGCACTTCAGCGCGGCGGCCGTCATGGCGTACCTGTCCTCGAAACCGGCGCCGAAGCCCTCCTTGTGAGGTGCCCGCCCCGTGGGTATTACGATTAGACGGTCAAGGCCGGCGCTTTTCACCGCCGCGTCGCAGATTGCCAGATGCCCGAGGTGGAAGGGGTCAAAGGCTCCGCCGAACAGTCCGATCTTCATGGCAGCTCTATTTTCCTTTTATCCTTGTCCGACGCCTGACGGTAGATAACCAGCTTGTTCCCGATACACTGCACAGGTTCGGCGTTAAGAGCCTCGCACAGCTCATCACAGGCGGAGCGGGCGCTCATGAGAGCGGTTTCCAGCACAGATATTTTTATGAGCTCCCGGGCTTCGAGAGCGTCATTCAGCTGTTTTATCATATTTTCATTTATGCCGCCCTTGCCTATCTGAAAAATGGCGGGCTGCACATGGCCAAGTCCCCGAAGGACGGCCCTCTGTTTTGATGTCAGCATAGCGTTACTCCATCATTCTACAAAATCAAATTCAATGTCGTACATTCTCACGGGATCGCCCTCGCCGCAGCCCTGCTCCCGCAGGGCGTCGATGATTCCCTTGCGCCGGAGCGCCCGTTGGAAGTACTGCAAGCTCTCGTCGTCCTCGAAGTTCACTCCCCGAAGGAGCTTTTCAATATACGGCCCCTCTACCACGTAGGTCTCGTTGTCGCGGGTCACGGTAAAGTCATCGGCGGCTTCCTCGGGCTCGTCAAAGATTTCCGGCTCGTAGACCTCAACCGGGCCGAGAGTGTCCAGCATGGAGGCGGTATAGCTCATCAGCTCCCGCACGCCCTTGCCGCTGGCGGCTGAAATTTCAAAAAACGGCAGCTCTTTTTCTTTTATATAATCTCTGAACCGTTCCAGCAGGGCCGGATCGGTGAGAATGTCGGTCTTATTGGCGGCCACTATCTGGGGCCGTGCGGCCAGCGCGTCGCTGTACAATGCCAGCTCGGCGTTTATTTTTTCAAAGTCGTCTATGGGATCGCGGCCCTCTATGCCGCTGACGTCCACCACGTGGATTATCACTCTTGTGCGCTCGATGTGGCGCAGGAACTCATGGCCAAGTCCCACTCCCTGGTGAGCGCCCTCAATGAGGCCGGGAATGTCCGCCAGCACAAAGCTCCTGCCCTCGCCGGCATTTACCACGCCCAGATTTGGCTCAAGGGTGGTGAAGTGATAGTTGGCTATTTTCGGCCTTGCGTCACTGACAACGGAAAGCAAGGTGGACTTGCCAACATTGGGGAAGCCCGCCAGACCAACGTCGGCGATAAGCTTCAGCTCGAGGGTTATTTCCCTTTCCTGACCGGGAATACCGTTTTTTGCAAATTTGGGGGCCTGACGGGTGGGGGTGGCAAAGTGAATGTTGCCCCAGCCGCCGTTGCCGCCCCTTGCGGCCACAAATTCCTCGCCGGGCTCGGACATATCCTTGATTATCCTGCCGGTGGCCTTATCCCTTATGACGGTGCCAACGGGCACGAGCACGGTCAGGCTTTCTCCCTTGGCCCCGTTGGAGTTGCGGGCTTTGCCGTCCTCGCCGTTCTGGGCCTTATAGCTTTTCCGGTAACGGAAGTCCATAAGGGTGGTGAGGCTCGGGTCGGCCTTGAAGATTATGTCGCCGCCCCTGCCGCCGTCGCCCCCGTCAGGGCCTCCGTTCGGCACATATTTTTCCCGGCGGAAGGAGACAAGTCCGTTGCCGCCGTTGCCGGCCTTTATGCTGATTTCGGCTATATCTACAAACATGGAAATTTCCTTTCATAATCCTTTTATAGCTATATTATCTTACTACATTATCGCTCAAAAGTCAAGATAAAAATGGTAACTTTTTTTGCGGGGCTTGACTTTTTGGCGGTTTAGTTATATCATTATTATAATGCTTCAAGAAAATTGTATAAAATCACGAGGTAATGTCATGGACTATAAAAACTGCAATATTTGTCCCCGGCGCTGCGGAATTGACCGCACCGTTCGTCCCGGCCGCTGCGGGGCCGGAGCCATGCCGAAGGTGGCCCGGGCAGCCCTGCACTACTGGGAGGAGCCCTGTATAAGCGGAAAAAACGGCAGCGGCACGGTATTCTTTTCCGGCTGCAATCTGGGCTGCGTCTACTGCCAGAACCGGGAAATTTCCCGCTGCGGAGCGGGGAAGGAGGTGTCCGTCCGCCGTTTGGCGGAAATTTTCCGTGAGCTGGAGGAAAAGGGCGCCCACAACATCAATCTCGTGACCCCGACGCATTTTGTACCGTCAGTAATCGAGACCCTTGATCTCTGCCGTCCGAATATCCCCATTGTATACAACTGCGGCGGTTACGAGACCATCGAAGCGATTGAAGCCCTTAAGGGCTATGTTGACATTTACCTCACCGATATAAAATACTTTTCCCCTGAGCTGTCCCAAAAATACAGCGGGGCGGCGGACTATTTCCCTGTGGCGGTTGCCGCCGTAAAGGCGATGATTGAGCAGGTGGGCCCGCCGGAAATTAAAGACGGCATAATGAAAAGCGGAGTTATAATCCGCCATCTGGTGCTGCCCGGACAGCGGAGGGACAGCATGGCGGTTCTTAATGAACTGGCGAAGCTGCCGGAGGGGAGCTTTATCCTCAGTCTGATGAGCCAATATACTCCCAACGGCGCTTTGGCCGATTTCCCCGAGATAAACCGCAGAGTTACCACCTTTGAGTACCGAAGCGTGGTTGATAGGGCCATTGAACTGGGACTGACCAACGGCTACACTCAGGATAGGCGCAGCGCAAAGGAGGAGTACACGCCTCCGTTTGACCTGACGGGCATTTGAAATACACATTTTATCGTTAACAAATGTTAAAAGGCGGGTGATACTGATGAAAAAGCTGCTTGCCCTCCGGCCGGAGCTGACAAGGCCGGCGGTGTGGACGGGCGTGTTCACGCTGGCGGGGCTGGTTTTGTGCGCCATGGGGCTTGAACTGACTTTCGTCATTGTCATTTTGGCGGCGATGGCGCTGGTCTCGGCGGCGGCTGTCAGAAAAAGCGTCCTGCCGCTCGTAATTGCCCTTGCGGTGTCCTGCGGAGCCGCCGCGCGGTTTGCATATATCGATCGCAGGGCCGGGGAGCTTCGGCAAAAATACGACGGCGTTGAAGCCGCAGTCGTCGGCAGGGTATATTCGGAGCCCGAGTATAGCGGCAGCGTCTGCGACATGATTATAAAGACCAAATTGGGACTTATAGAGCTTCGCTCATACAGGGAACAGGCCGTGGACTGCGAGGTGGGCGACGGCATAGCCGTTCAGGCTAGGCTTTCCGCCCCGGAGGCACAGAAAAACGATTATGGCTTTGACAATCGGAGTTACCTTCTTAGCCGTGGGATATACCTTATGGCCGAGAATACCGGCGCTCCCAAAATAACCGCCGGTAAGGCCGGACTCCGCCGTATGGCCGCGAAGGTGCGCGATTACGCCGTTGAGCTGGGCGGACGGCTGCTTCACGGCAGCGCGTGGGAGCTTTATCCGGCCGTGATCTTCGGCGACGGCTCACGCCTGAGCGGCGGGCTGAAAAACGCCCTTTCCGCCGCCGGACTCAGCCATATAGCCGCCGTGTCGGGTATGCATCTGGCTGTCGTGGCAGTGATAATAATGTTTCTGCTTATGATTCCCTTTGGCAGGCGGCGCTTTGCACGGCTTTTTGTGATACCGGCTATGGTCTTCTTTGCGTTCGTCACCGGCTGTGAGCCCAGCGTGGTCAGAGCCTGCGTCATGAACATAATTTTCCAGCTGGCCATGGTGCTTTACAGGGAAAGCGACGGCCTGTCCTCTCTGGCCGCGGCGTTTGTCCTCATGTGCCTTTACAACCCCATGCTGATTTTTTCCACAGGCTTTCAACTCTCGGCCGCTTCGACGCTTGGCATACTTTTGTTTTACAAACCCTTTATGGGGCCGGCCGAAAGGCTGCTGAAGCGGGACTTTTTCGACCGTGGACGTATGACGAAAATTTGCGCCCGTTTGCTGAGGGGTACGGCGTCGGTTATTGCCGTGAGCCTCAGCGCCCAGCTGGCGTCCTTTCCAATTTCGGCACGGACATTCCACTACATATCCGTTTACGCCCTGCCGGCCAATCTTTTGACAGTGCCGTTGATGACGCCCATAATGGCGGCGGGGCTGGCGCTGGCCGCCTTCGGCAGAATTCCTGTGCTTGGCGGTGCGGTCGGGACGGTCTGCGGAGCGCTCCTCGATTATGTGGCCTTTGTCGCCCGAAAAATCTCCGCTTTGCCGGGAGCCGTCCTGCCTGTCATGGAGATACCCATTTTATTGGTGCTGGCCTATTGCGCGCTTGTGCTGGCCTTGTTCGCACTGATGAAAAAACGGCGGTTCATGAGCGGGGCCCTGGGACTGATGTTCGCGGTGTTTGCCGTTATCGGCGGAGTACGGGTCTGGACCGGTGAACAAAAAGATGAGCTCAGCTTTATCAATGTGGGCAGGGGAGACAGCACTCTGTTCAGGGTGAACGGAAGGTCAGTCCTGGTGGACGGCGGCAGGAACGGCCGCACCGTGGCCGACTATTTGGCCGCCCGGGGGCTGTTCAGGCTGGACTGCACCGTTCTTACTTCATCAAGGCTGGAGCATATTTCCGGACTTATAACACTTGTAGACGAGGGATATGTGGAGCGGCTATTCATCCCCGAGGATCTGGAAATGACCGACCGGCTGGAGACCCTGCTTATGGCGGCGGAGGACGCCGGAACCGCTGTCACTATGTACGGCTCGGGAGATTCGATAAATTCCGGCGGACTTGTCCTGCGCCAAATCGACTGTGACGGCGAGTCGGTTCAGCTTGCGGCGGATTACGGCGGTACAAAAATACTCCTGTGCGGCGACTCTGTCATGGACTGGAAGGACTGTGACATTGTGAAAATGCCCTATCACGGCTCAGGCAGCTATAATTACTATCCCGAGCTGCACCGGCACAATCCGGCCTATGCGGTCATGACCGCCGCCGGTATGTCGGCGGCGGAAAAGTCAAAGGCCATGCCAGTCTTAAAGGATATGGGTATTCCGTGCTATGTCCCAGCCGAGGACGGAACGGTCAACTTTACCTTGGGTGAAGAGATCGAGGTCAGGACTACGCGGGAAAATGACGAATGAAGTTAATATTAATCCCATGCGAAAGAGTATAGGAGGGAAGAATATGGGACATTGCGATTGGGCGTTTGCAAGCGAAACGGATCGATTTTATCACGACCACGAGTGGGGCATTCCGGTGCATGACGACCGTCAGATGTTCGAGCATCTGACGCTGGAATGTCTGCAATGTGGACTGAGCTGGGGCCTGATGCTGAAAAAGCGTGAGGTTTTCCGCCGGTGCTTTGAAAATTTTGAGTACGACAAAATCGCCGCCTACGGTGAGGACGACGTGCGGCGTATAATGAGCACCGAGGGAATGCTGAAATCCGAACGGAAAATTCGGGCTGTTATCAACAATGCCCGGTGCTATCAGAAAATCCGTGGTGAGTTCGGCAGCTTCTGCGATTATCTGTGGGGCTATACGGGCGGAAAGACTGTTTTGTACGACGGCCACGCGGAAGGCAAGATACCCGTAAGCAACGGCCTTTCGGAGGATATAAGCCGCGACCTGAAAAAGAGAGGCTTCAAGTTCATCGGCGCGGTCACGATCTACTCCCATTTACAGGCCTGCGGCATTGTCAATGACCACGCGGGAGATTGCCCGTGTTATAAAAAGATAAACGAGACTAACCCGACGGTGAAAATGAAGCCGGACTGTGAGGTGTGGCAGGCCGGTAATAAAGACGGCCTGATAGGAACCGTGTATTGACAGATATGGTGCGTATTGACACTTAACAGGCTTGCGGAGCCCCGCCGAGTTTGTGTAAAAGAAATAAAAGACTTCCAACCGGAAAATGCTCAAAACAGAGAAAACCGTAACGGAAGTCTTTTATTATGGAAAAAACATCAAAGAAATTTTAAATTTGTATCTTCAACGCCGTTTGGGGAGGCTCCTCCTATGCGGCGGCGGATATCCGTCTCCATTTGCCGGAGCGATACCGGAAGGACATGAGCACCGTCCGCATACACTGGTCGGCCACGAGGGCTATCCAGGCGCCCCAAAGGCCAAGGTTAAAGACGTTGATAAGCACTGCGCAGATTATTGTCCTGACGCCCAGCACGGTCACCGCCGTAACTATGGCCGCGAAGCGTGTGTCGCCCGCGCCCCGCAGACCGCCGGCCACAATGAACTGATCGGTCTGGAATGGCTGGCTGGCGGCCAGAAGTATCAGTATGGGTGCGCCCATGGCTATGACGTCCTCGGAATCCTTGAAAAGCCAGATTATCTGGCGATTGAACAAAATCATGAGCGCCATCAGTACGAAGGAAACGCCTATTCCCAGATTGCGGGTTCTGCGCATATAGACCGCCGTCATGTCCAGCCGCCCCTTGCCGATGGATTGGCCAAGAAGGGTAGTGGCCGCGTTGGCAAAGGCCTGGCCGACCATGAAGGTCATGGCCTGTATGCTCATTACCACCTGATGGGTCGCATAGACAAGATCCCCAAGACCCGTTACCTGTCTGGTATAAATGATTATGCCCGCCCTCATGAACAGCTGCTCCAGCATTGACGGAGCGCCGATGCTTATCACCCTCGACATGATCGACCTGTCAAAGACAAATTTTTCGCGGAAGCTTATGTAGACATAGTGCTTCTTACCGAAGGCGATCGTCATGGCAATCAGGAAGGCCACCGTCTGGCCGATTATCGTCGCCCATGAGGCGCCGGCCACGCCCATCTTCGGCACGCCGAAATGTCCGTATATCATTACATAGTTAAAGCCCAGATTTATGACGTTGGCAACGGTGTTGTAGATCATGGGCGTTTTTGTGTCGCCTATACCTCTGAGGGCGGCGGTAACGGTTATGCCCAGACACAGGGGGATAAAGCCGTAGAGCTGAATGTTCAGGTACTGAACGCCGAGACTCAGGGTGGTTTCACTAATGCCGGTTCCGCCCATAAAGCGAATGAGCTCCTCGCTGAAAATGAGGCCCACTATCATGAAAAGGGCGGAAATTACCAGATTTAGAATCATGGCGTGCTTGAACACCAGATTGGCCTTGGAGCGGTCCTGTTGGCCTCTGAATCTGGCGATGAGCGCCGTTGCGCCCACGTTAAGCGCCTGTATCATAGTCATAAGCAGGAACTTCGGCTGGGCCGCAAGTCCGACGGCGGCCAGTGCGTTTATGCCCTCCTGCCCCGGCAGATGGCCGACCATTATCTGATCCGCCATGCTCGTCAGCTGCGTAAGTACAAACTCCACCAAACTTGGAAGCGCTATCAGGATGATGTCGCGGTAGAGCATATTTTTAGTGACGCCCTCGGGAATGACGGCCTTTCCCACCCGTCCGTTCAGATCGGCGGCGCACGGAGTGCCGCTGGGGAGGTCGTCCAGAACCGTATGGACGGTTTTAGCCTTGTCGGAGTCGTCTTTGGTTTTCATGCTCTCATCTCTTTTCGATTTTTCGTCAACCGTAGTAAAATTGTTAATATAATGGGGAAGATGACCGCCAGCGCCAGCCCCGCCCGTATGTCGCCGGCCAAACCCACGAGGGAAGGCCCGGACGCGCATCCCACGTCACCGGCCAGCGCAAGCAGGGCGAACATGGCCGTTCCGCCGGAGGGCAGATTTTTGGCGGCGCTGCTGAATGTGCCGGGCCACATTATTCCCACGCTCAGGCCGCAAAGTCCGCAGCACATCAATGCCATGAAGGGGACGCGTATCAGGGCGGCGCCCAGATATGAGGCGGCGCACAGCAGACCGCAGAGGGTCATAAAGGCGGTAAGGTTGATTTTTTCGCCTTTTTTGCCGTAAAAGGCCCTGCTCGTGCCCATCAGAACGGCGAACATACAGGGGCCAAGGAGGTCGCCGGCGGTTTTGCTGACGCCGAGGCCGGTTTCCGCAAAGGCCGAGGCCCACTGGCTCATGCCCTGCTCCGAGGCTCCGGCACACAGCATCAGGGCCATAAACAGCCAAAATCTGCCGCTCCGCAGCAGCTCCCGCCGGGGCATGGAGGGAGCGTTATCCTCAAGCGAGACTATCGGGACTTTGGTGAACAAAATCAGATTTGCCAGAGGCACCGCCGACCAAAGCAGGGGGAGGAGCTTCCAGTTGTCCACGCCTGCAAGGGTGAAGAACACAGTGGACAGTATGACCACCGCCACGTGTCCCCAGCAATAGAAGGAGTGGAGCAGGCTCATGGCGGCGGCCTTGTTTTGCAGGGGCAGGGCTTCCAGAAGCGGACTCACCAGCACCTCCAGCAGTCCGCCGCCAACGGCGTATAAAAAGGTGGAGATGAGGAGCCCGGCAAAGGGAGGAATTATGCCGGGCAGCAGCGCCAGCCCCCACAGTCCCGCAATGACGCTTATATGTGCCGCCGCCATCAGCGCGCGGTAACTGAACCTGTCGGAAAATGCCGCGGCAAGGGTGTCTACCGACATTTGTATTATGAAGTTAATAACGGCAAGGGTGCTTATAAGCCCGAGATTAAGGCCGTATTCCCGGCCAAAGGTCACGTACAGCAGCGGGGCCAGGTTGTTGACTATGGCCTGAACCACGTAGCCGGTGTAGCATCCCAGCATGGTGTGCCTGTAGGTCATCTGAATTCCTCCGCCGCCCTTTCGAACCAATCCGTTTTTTCGTCGGCGTTGTTAAGGTTGACGTGCTGTGAATGGTCGATTTTGTAGTCCATACTGTAGGCCATATTGTGAACCTCCCATTCGGCGGCCATGCTGTCGATTGTGCGGTCCCAATCGGTGGGGTGAGCCGCCTCGTGGTCGAGCAGTATCTGACAGAGCTGGCGGATGAGCGCATCGGAGTTTGCGCGGTAGGAGTCCATGACCACAATTTCCGGATCGGAGGCTTCGCGGCGGTCCACCGCGAAATAGTCGTTTTCACCGGCGGACTGAGCGCTCATATCGAGGTCCTCGTCCACGACGAATATTTTGCCGGTCAAAGTTTCGCCGTTGTCGTCGCTTGTGGAGTAGGTGTATGTGTATATCAGGCCGCCGTGAGTGGGATCATATTCGTCTTTAAAAAAGCTGACGCCGGTGGCGTTCATATTTTCATCAAAGGCGTCATTCATGGCAACATAGTCGCCGGCCGCCTCAGCCTCGAGAAAACGGTCATATAGTGCCTGATCGTAGGACTTCTCCGGAGTGTCGGTCTCGGTTTCGGCATCGTGGGAGGTAAGGAACTCGGAGTCGCCGGGATCCCAAAGGTCAAGAAAAATGAAGAAAGCCGATGCCAGTGCGAGAACTATCAAAAGTATAATTAAAAATTTTCTCATAAATCTATAATAACGTCCTTACCCATGATTTTTACCGTAATTTTGTCGTCTGATACGGTGACGGAGGGAATGGAATCCTCACCGTGTTTGCCGCAGAGTACGGCGCAGGCCAGCACCGTGCGGCCCTTTTCGATTTTTCCGCCGAGAGCGGGGAGAGAGGTGCGGGAATAAATCAGGTTGGTGTTGGCCTCCATGCCTTGAATCCAGGCGTTTCTGTCGCCTATCAGGTTCACTATTCCGCCGGTGTAACCGTCAAAGTCGGCAAACACTCCGCCTTCAATATGGCGGACGGCGGATGTGTGCTCGCTGGGGTAGGCGAAGCCGCCCTCGAAGCCCTCCAGCTCACGGGCCGAATTGATAATGTGTACTCTCACGTGCCAGGGCAGAGAGGGGATAATATAGGTGTCGATTTCCACGTCGTTCCACGGCGTCCATTTGGTGTATATGTACTCGTCGGTGACCTTCCAGCCTTTGTTTTCCCGCTTTACACGGTACACGTTGTCCCTTTCGGACAGGGCGAGAGTGCTGTCAAAGCCTCCGGCCCCGACGCCCCAGTTGGATTTGCTGACGCTGAAGCCGAAAAGGTTGGAATAAGCGAATTTCTCATACTTTGCGCCGCAGTGGGTGTGGCAGTTCACAAATGGGTGTCCGGCGGCGAAGAGCACACGGTGTTCCCCATCGGTCTGAGCTATCATGTGGGGATGGGGGAGGGTTCGGCTCTTTTCGGGCTTGGGAAGAGGCAGCTCTTCACATTGCCAGAAGTGACCGTCCTCCGGCAGAGCCAAAATAAGGAAGGTCTTCATCGCCCAGTAGGGGGAGCCGGGGGCGTTGTATCCCTCGGTCATTATAAGATTGGGATAACCGAAGCCTATTGTGAGGGTTCCGTCGTTGTTCCAGATAGGCCGCTTGAACCAGCTGCGCAGGTGGCGGAGGATAATGCCCTTTACGACGCCGTCCTCGAAGCCGCCCACACCCGCGTATGCGTATGCGCTCCAGAAGGCCGCCTGAGCGAAGCGGTAAGTCATGCTGCGTCCGTAGGGCACGGCGCTGCCGTCATCCGAAAAGTAATATATGAAGTCGTGGGCAAACTTATCCGCCCGTTCCTTAAAGAGCCTGCTCCTTTCCGGATCGGCCTCCTCCATTTCTTTAGCGTAAATGAGCTGATAGAAATAGATGGCAAAGGCAACATAGTAGTCGCTGTGGGCGTTGACGCCGTCGGCGTACCAGCCGTCGCCGAGGTAATAGCTCTCGACCGCTTGTAGGGCCGCCTCGACTACCTCAGTGTCGTAGGGGAGGCCAACCTTCCGGAAGCCCAGATTTACCATTACCGCAAAGAGCCGCCAGTTGCAGTCCCAGGCCTTCTTGGTGTTGACGAAGCTGAGCCAGCGGTAGAGATTGTCCTTCTCCTTTTGCGAAAGCGGATCCCACAGCTTGTCCGGAGCCAGTATAAGCCCCAGTCCCATGGCGGCCATTTCGACTAAAAGCTGATCATAGTCATGCACGTCGCCCCAATATTCGGGGCTTTCGGGATCTGTGCCGCAGGCCAGACCCCGGCGGTACAGATCGTAAAAGGATTTGCCCATGCCATTGGCGAATACAGGCGCAAGTCCCCAAAGGGGGCGGGCAAAGGCCTCCACCTCGGCGGTGCTGTCACTGTATCCGGCGCTGGTATTACCAACGTGGAGCCGGCTTTTTCCCTCGGAGTACAGACCCGCAAGGGGTTCGCACATTTCAAACACGGCGTCCGACACGTCTTTGTAGGTGCGGAGCGGGTTGTCAGAGAATACATGGGGATTGTCCCGGAAAGAATTCATATGTATACATCCTTTCGCTTTGAATTTTTAACAATTAATTATATTATATGAAGAAATGGGTTCGCCGTCAAGTATATTTTTTATTTTAATAGAAGGTTTTTTATCCGACAGAAATGGGCTGTATAAAAACTCGCTATGTAACATGGAGGCACGGGGGCCGGTCGAAAAAATCGTGCAGAACGGACGAAAATCAGCTCTCGCAGGCGGCTCCTGCCGCTGAGAAAGCCCTCCCGACGGCGTACATAGGTACGCCGAGGGTGATTTTCGTTCGTAGTTCAAGGGCATAAAAATGAGAAAATTCGCTCGTTAGGGCGAATTTTCTACATTATGCAATTATTTTATTTTTATCGATTGGCTATATAACACTCAAATTTGCCTTAAATTAAGTCATTTAGCCCTTGAACGATCTGCGCGACTTTTTTACGGCCCCGTCCTTATATGCCTTATTTCACGGCAAGTGCCTGTATGAAGGTTATATCCCCGATGCTTATACCGCTGGCTCCGATGCAAGTCTCGTCAAAGGTGACATATTCCTTGGAGCTGTAATCGGTATAACTGTGAGAAATCTGCATTGGCTCGTTGAAGAATACGGTATCGCCGTCATATCCCACGGCAACCATTGTGTGGGGATAGTCGGCATAGCGTACCATAACGCCCGCGGGATTTCTGTCGAGGGCCTCTTTGATGGCCTGAATGGCCTCGTAATCGCTTGAACAGTTAACGAAGGTTCCGCCGGAGTTGGAGTCGCGGCCGCCGTAGTAGGGGCTGTTGGTGTCCAATGCGGAAACGAAATCTACTCCGAAAGCGCTGGCGATTTTCCAGTGATTGCAATATGAACCGCTGCCGCCGGCCGCCTCGTTGACGCTGGCGACCTCAACGGGAGTGACGCTGTAGCCAAGAACGTCGGAAAGGAGCATCGCATAGCTCACCGTCCAGCAATAGCCGCTGCCGTAGTTGGGGAGCTGCCAGCAGGACTGATTTTGGAAGTAAAAGGTATGGCTGCCGCCGTAATACATGGGGTTGATCGCCGGCGCGGCCGCCGCACCGTATTCGTAGCCGTTGGTGGAAAGCTTGACCGTGCTGTCGGCGCTGTCCCAGTATATATCCACGCCGAAGGCCTCGGCAACGCTCCTGAGAGGAACATATGCACAGCCATCTATTACCATGGGAGCCACGGCAAGCTTGACCTGATTTACGTCGTCGCTTTCCGTAAGATCACTAACCGTCATTACATCGTAGTCCATCTTAAGCACCGCGCCTATGCCGTCGCCGGTCAGTCTGACGCTCTGCGTATTTGTGGACCATTTTACGTCAAAGCCCATGGCGTTTGCAAGAGGACGGGCCTCGACCATCATGACCTCATCGACCATGACGGGCGCGCTGTCGAAGTTAACTCTTCTGCCATTCAGTAAAACATCTATATCGTCATCGGCGGCGAATGCTGCGGACGAAACACTGAGAAGAAGCACCGTCATTATCATAGCGAACACTGCCGATAAGGCTTTACTGCGCATCCTGCATCATCCTCTCACTCTTTTTCCAAGATTATGAAATGATTATAACACAATTATTTCATTAATGCAAGGCTTTTTGTAACATTAATTTAATATTCACAGTTTGTTCACAATTTGAAGCTACCGGAAAAACTTGGAAAAAAGCGGCTTTTACCGTTAAAAAACGGTTTTTGAGGATGTGTGGACTATTTTTACAGTTCGATTACAGAACAGTCGATTTTGTAATAATTTGCGGTGTGAGAGATTTTGAACATTTTGCTGTTGACTTTGTTGTGAAATGGTGATATAATGTTTGCAGAAAAATTTTTTTAAAAATTTTTCAAAAAAGTGAAACTTTTTTGGTTTTGGTTACGTCTAAACTATAAAGACACATGATACCGGTTTTAACAGGGATTGGTATGAGTGTCAAAAAAAGAAAGGAATGAAAAATATGAAAAAAGCACTTATCATCACTCTCTGCGCCGCGCTACTGGCCATGTCGTGCCCGGTCATGGCCTACACGAGCAACAGCCCCTCTGTTTATGTGAACGGTTCTTTGGTCAAGCTGGACGCGGAACCCGACACCTACTACTATTACAATATGTGGACACTGCCATTGTCAGGTATGTGGAAAGCGTTGAATTTCAGCCTCAATACGTACACAGAGGATGAGACCTTTGTGATAGCTTACGGAAATATGAATATTTTGCTGAGAATGGGTTCCCGGTATGCCTATGTGTTTGACGGAGGAACGGTCAGCATGAAAACATTGAGCATAGCTCCCTATCTGAAGGGGACTGAAACAATGGTGCCGGATGAAGTTTTTGCACTCGGGCCGAATGATGTTGTGACCCATAACACTAATACATATGCAATTGATATAAGGTCCCAGGGACTCAGCGTCAGACAGGATCAGAACAGCGCGGCGGCAAATAACAAGATTCCCATTCTTGGCGTGACGGCGAAGTATATTCCCGAGAAAGAAAACTATCCGATTCTAGCGTTTGACGGGGATTTAAGTACGAGGTACGCTTCCACGGATTTTGACGCGGTGTTTGACCTTGGCTCGGTGCGTCAGGTGGACGCCGTTGACCTGGCCTTTTGGTTCAACGAGGTAAGATTAGAGAAATACAGGCTCAGCGTCAACGAGGACGGCGTGAATTATGTTGAAATTTTTAACGGGGAGAGCACCCTCGGCAACACTTGGGAAACTGTCGATGTACATCAAAACGCCCGATATATCAGAGTCGAGGGCTTTGGCAACAGCGACAATCTGTGGACGAGCCTGCTTGAAATCGTTGTCCGCGGATGGTAAAAACGCGGAGCCATTTTTAAAGCCCTTATTATGCGCTTTTTTTGATTTTAACCTCCGACAGGACTAAAGCTCCGAAAATCAGTGCGAAGCCCAGCGTAAGCCGTAATGTCATTTGATCTCCGGCAAATATTATGGAAAAAACAACTCCGAACACCGCCTCAAGGCTCATGAGAAGCGAGGCGGTGGAAGGCGTAGTGTATTTTTGTCCTATGTTCTGGAGCAGCATGGCCGCCGCCGTGCCCAGCAGTCCAAGATAGAGCAGACAGCTCACCGCTCCGGCGTCAAAGCCGTTGGGGAATGTTTCGAAAAGTCCTCCGCAGACCCATGACAGAGCGGCGGTCACGGCGAATTGGATCACCGTCAGCACCACTATGTCCCGCCCCTGACTGAAGCGGTTCACCGCCAGAATGTGACAGGCAAAGGCGAAGCCGCTGAGAATAGTCAGCAGGTCGCCGATGTTGATGCCGCCCTCCGAGGCCGGATTTACCGATATGAGCCACACTCCGGCCATACAGATGAAAGCCGCCGCGACGCTTTGGGGGCCGGGCCGCTTCTTTGTCACCGCCCAGCCGAGGAAGGGCACAATTATGCAGTATACCGTTGTCAGAAAGGCGTTTTTGCCGGGTGTGGTGTACATCAGTCCTATGGTTTGCAGGGTATAGGCCATAAACAGAAAAAGCCCCATTATTCCGCCGCCAATCAGATATGAACGGTCAACGGCCCTGAACCTGCGCATAAAAATCAGCGCCAGCACCAGTGCACCCATGGTAAAGCGTATCGCCAAAAGGTAAAAGCAGGGCACCGAGTCCAGAGCGTTCTTCATTACCACAAAGCCGGCGCCCCATATGACCGTAGCCGTCACAAGGGCCAGCTTTGCCAAAGCTGATATGTGCTTACTTGTCATTTTTACTCCTCTTGTCAAACACAACGATGCGATTGTACGGAATTTCAATGCCGTTTTCATCAAAGGCGTATTTTATCCGGCGGAGCATTTCCCTTTCCACGTCGTACTGATTGCCGCCCTCGCAGGGCACAAGGCAGCGGATCGTTACGCCGTGATTCCCAAGGGACACAACGCCCAGCACCTTAAGGTCGCCGGTTATCAGCGGAAATTCCTCGTGAGCCTTTTTGCCGCACTCCCTGAGAACCTCAAAGGCGGTGTCGATGTCGCTCTCATAGGCGATCTCCACATCTATGGATACGTCGTGGGGGTATTTCTGCCGGTTGAGCACCTTCTCTATGGAGCCGTTGGGGACTATGTACAGGTCTCCGATATAGTTTTTTATGGTGGTGCAGCGCAAAGTGATGCTGTCCACTGTGCCGGTGAAGTCGTCGATGGTTACGATGTCGCCCACTTCGAACTTGCCCTCGAAAATGATGAAAAAGCCGGTGATAACGTCCTTAACGACGCTCTGAGCGCCGAAGGCCACGGCTATGCCAACGACCCCCGCCGCCGCCAGCAGCGACATTACGTTTATGCCGAAAAGCTGATTAAGCGCCTGTACAAAGATGAAGAAATAGATAACATAGCGGATTATGCTGTCAAGTATGGCGCAGATTGTGCCCCTGCGCCGGTTGTCGGGCTGGCTGTCACGGTAGCGCTTCAGCGCCGTGAAGCACAGACGCCAGAGAATAAAGGCTGCCAGCAGGGTCACGGCGAAGCCCGCCGCCCGAGTGACGAGATCCAGCAAAAATTCGTTGTGTATATAGGGTTTGAGTAAAGCGGTCACGGTCATTCCTCCCTGCAAAGGTCGGCGGTCTCCGCCTCGGTGAATTTTATCAGAACCGCGGGATCAATGATTATCTGGGCGCCCCGGACGCCGGCGCTGACGGCGATTTTTTCATGCTCCGCCGCCGTGGCATGGAACCATGTTGGGTATTTCTTTTTCATGCCTACGGGGCTGCACCCGCCGCGGATGTAGCCTGTGAGTCCCAGCAGCTCCTTGACATGAACCATTTCGATTTTTTTGTCGCCTATGGCCCGGGCCGCTTTCTTTAAGTCTATTTCCAGACCTACGGGGATGCAGAACACAACGATGCCCCGCTTTTCTCCCCGGGCGACAAGTGTTTTGAATACGGTCTCCGGATCCTGTCTGATTTGCGCCGCCACGTGGACGCCGCTCAGGTCGTTTTCGTCAACCTCATATTCCTGAATGTCGTATTTGAGCTTGGCCTTGTCAAGCATACGCATGGCGTTTGTCTTTTGCATTGGGTCGTCCCTCCATTTAATCAGCAGAACAGCGGGAATGTTGTCCCCGCTGCTTTTATTTGTAAAGGCCTGATTATTCTGATATCCCGTTATTTTGTGGTGCTGCCGAATCCTCCGTCACGGACGGCGTCGGCCTCGTCGTCAACGGTAATGCCGTACTCGGTGAAGATACCCTGAGCGAAGGCCTCGCCCTTTTTGATGGAAAAGGTCTTGTCGCCGCAGTTGGATATTTTTATGAAGATATGCCCCTCGTTGGAGCTGCCGTAGTAGTCGCTGTCGATTATGCCAACGGTGTTGTTCAGCCTTAGACGGTACTTGAAGCCCAGCCCGCTGCGGGGATAAACGGACAGCACCCAGCCCTCGTCAATTTTCGCCCTTATGCCTGTGGGAATTTTTATCTCCTGCCCCGGCTCGAGAGTGAAATCAAGGGTGGAAAAAAAGTCGTAGCCCGCGCTGCCGCCGGTGGCCCGGCGGGGGAGGATGAGCTCACCGTATACCTCATCGGCGTCGGAACCGAAGTCCTCCCTGAACCGATTTAAGGACACTCTTTCAAATTTGGCAATTCGTTTCATGGTTATTTCTCCAGCAGTTTTTCAACGCTCGCCAATTTTACGCAGGTGACAAAAACGTTCATGGCCGCCTGCAATTCTTCGGCGCTGGGATAGGTGGGAGCTATGCGGATGTTGCTGTCGCGGGGGTCTTTTCCGTAGGGATAGGTGGCGCCCGCGCCGGTCATCTTTACGCCGGCGTCCGCCGCAAGCTTGACTATTCTTTTGGCACAGCCGTCCAGAGAGTCGAAGCTCACGAAATAGCCGCCCTTGGGGTTGTACCAGCTTCCGATGCCGAGTCCGCCGAGGCCGCTTTCGAGGGTGTCAATTACCGCCTTGAACTTGGGCCTTATGAGCTGGGCGTGGAGCATCATGTGCTTCTTTATTCCGTCAAGGTTTTTGAAGTAGCGCACGTGACGGAGCTGGTTCAGCTTGTCGTGGCCTATGGTCTGGACGGAAAGAAGATGAGCGATTTCCTGTATATTGGCCTTGGACGCGGCGATGGCGGCGATGCCGCTGCCGGGAAAGCTTATCTTCGAGGTGGAGCTGAACTTGTAGACCATGTCGGGGCTGCCGGCCTTTTTGCACTCGGCCAGTATCTCCAGCAGGTAGTCCTGGTCGTCCTCATAGAGGTGGTGTACGCAGTAGGCGTTGTCCCAGTAAATGCGGAAATCCGGAGCGGCGGGTTTGAGCCTCGCAAACCTGCGTACGGTCTCGTCGCTGTAGGTTATGCCCTGAGGATTGGAATACTTAGGCACACACCAGATGCCCTTCACGGCGGGGTCAGTGTTGACGTACCGCTCCACCATGTCCATGTCGGGACCGGTCTCGCTCATGGGAATGTTTATCATTTCGATGCCGAAGGCCTCGGTTATGGCAAAGTGACGGTCATAGCCGGGGACTGGGCAGAGGAACTTCACACTGTCCAGCTTGCACCAGGGGGTGTTTCCCATCACGCCGTGGATGTAGCTGCGGGCCACGGTGTCGAACATGACGTTTAGGCTGGAGTTGCCGTAGATGATTATCTCGTCGGGCTCCACCTCCATCATTTCGCCCAGAAGCCGCTTTGCCTCGCCGATACCGGTGAGCTCGCCGTAGTTGCGGCAGTCTATGCCCTCCTCGCTCTTAAGCACGGAGTCGCTGTTCAGCACGTCCATGAGACCCATGGACAGATTGAGCTGGTCAAGGCCGGGCTTGCCCCGTGACATATCCAGCTTGAGATTTTTGGCCTTGTGGCCCTCGTATTCATTGAGAAGCTCCTCACGGAGAGCCACGAGCTCCTCCTGTGACATTTCAGTGTATGCTTTCAAAGTAAAACCTCCTAAACGTCGGATGCCGCCGCCGTTGGCGGCAGAAAAAGTTATCATCTTATTAATAATACAACTTTGGAGGTTGTAAGTCAATAACGGTTTTTGCCAAAATAGCCCGGGTCAATTCTGCTTTTTCAGTAGGTTTTCGCCAATTTTATACACGTCTCCCGCGCCCATGGTTATGACAAGGTCGCCGGGGCCGGCGCTTTTTGCCAGATAGTCCTCTATGGCCTCAAACGATGGGAGATACAGCGCGCCGGGAATGTCGGCCGCCAGCTCGGCGGAGCTTACAAGGCCGGTGTCCTTTTCCCGGGCGGCGTAAATATCGGCCAGAACGAGCTTTATCCCCCGTCCGGCGAACACCCTCACAAAGTCGTTGTAGAGGGTTTTTGTCCGGCTGTAGGTGTGGGGCTGGAACACCACATAGATATTTTTATAGTCCATTTCCAGCGCCGTGGTGAGGGTGGCGTTTATCTCCGTGGGGTGGTGAGCGTAGTCGTCCACGATAACCGCCCCGTTGAGTTCGCCCTTACGCTCGAAGCGGCGGTGAGTGCCGGTGTAGTGGCCGAAGAATTTTACCGCCTTTATCAGGTCGAGGCCGAAACGGTCCAATACCGCCGTGGCCGCCAGCGAGTTGTATATATTGTGAGAACCGGGGATCCCCAGCTCCACGCGGCAGATGAACCCGCCTTTCCTGTAAAGGTCATAGGAATACAGGTCGGAGCCGTCGTGAACGATGTTTTCCGCCCGATAGTCCGCATTATTATCCATTCCGAAGGTTATAATATTACGGTCAAGTCCCTGAAGGGCCAGGCGGACATTTTCACTGTCGGCGTTGGCTATAACACAGCCGTCGTCGGGCACCAGTCCGGCGAAGTCGCGGAAGGCGCTTCGTATATCGGCTATGTCTTTATAATAGTCCAGATGGTCCTCCTCTATATTGAGGACGACCGCAACTTTGGGATAAAAGCTGAGGAAGCTCCGGCAGTATTCGCAGGACTCGGCCACAAAGTATTCCCGGCCGCCGATGCGGATATTGCCGCCGATGGAGTCCAGCTCGCCGCCGACCGTGACGGTGGGGTCGCAGCCCAGCTCAACGAGGGTTTGAGCGATGAGGCCGGTGGTGGTGGTCTTGCCGTGGGTACCGCTGACGCATATGGGCGTGTTGTAACGCTTCATCAGCAGTCCCAGCATTTCCGGCCGCTCCACCTCGGGTATTCCAAGCTCCCTTGCCCTGACACGTTCCGGGTTGTCGGGCTTCACGGCGGCGGTATAGACCACCAGATCCTGGTCGGTGACGTTTTCCGCCCGCTGTGGGCCGATGAAAATTTCCGCCCCGTCGCGCATGAGCCTGTCGGTCATTACGGAGGCGTTCCAGTCCGAGCCGGTCACACGGCAGCCCAGATCCATCAGGAGCTCGGCTATGCCGCTCATGCTGACGCCGCCGATGCCGATTAGATGAATTTTCGAATGTTTGTCAATGATATTAATGTTCAACCTTAACAACTCCCATAAACGTAAAAAAATTTTTAAAATTTTTAAAAATTTTTGAAAATATGTGTTGAAAAATTCTGTATAATTTGATATTATAAAAAATGGGTAGAAAAGTCAAGTAGGAAATCAAAAAAATTGAAAATTTTTTAACCAGGAGGAAACAACGATGCGTATTACCGACATCCGGATTCGGAAGGTAAGCGTGGATGGCAAAATGAAAGCAGTTGTTTCTGTCACGTTTGACGACGAACTGGTGGTCCACGACATCAAGATAATTGAGGGTCGTGACAAGCTATTTATAGCTATGCCAAGTAGAAGGACAGCAGAGGGTGAGTTCAAGGATATTGCCCACCCCATTACAGGTACTATGCGTGAAACACTGCAAAACGCTATTCTCGCGAAGTACGAAGAGTTCTTAATGCAAGACGCGACATCAGGTTCCAGGGACTGACTTTTCCCAGAGGCGGCGGAACGCCGTGACCGCCGCTTCGGGCGTACATTAGACGGAAATTTAAGACATAAGCAGTGAAAGGATGGTTGTTTGTTATGGGTGATTTATCACTTATCATCCTGGCCGCGGGCCAAGGAAAACGAATGAAATCCGATAACAGCAAGGTGATTAACAGGGTTTGCGGTAAGGAAATGATCAACCATGTGCTTGACGCGGCACTGGGGGCGGGCTGTAATGACGCCACAGTCGTGGTAGGACACAGGAAGGATCAGGTGATCAGGGCAGTAAGCGACAGGGCGGCTGCAGTGGTGCAGGAGCAGCAGCTCGGCACCGGCCACGCTGTGATGCAGGCCGCAGGGAGTATTGAGAAAAGTGAAAACGTTCTCATCCTTCCGGGCGACACACCTCTGATAACCGCCGAGACCCTCGCATCGGTAATCAGCAGACACATCAGCGACGACAACGGCGCCACCGTTATCACGGCCAGAGTTGACGACCCGACCGGTTACGGACGGATAGTCCGCCGCGCCGATTTGACGGTGGAGAAGATAGTCGAGCATAAAGACGCCTCCGATGCGGAGAAAACCATTAATGAGATAAACAGCGGAATGTATTGCTTCAGAAGCGAGTTCCTGCTTGGCGCACTGAAGAAAATAACCGCTGACAACGCTCAGGGCGAATACTACCTTACCGATGTTTTTGAAATTCTCAGGAACGAGGGCGTAAAAATCGGCGCTTTCGAGATTGAGAACAGTGAAGAGATCCTCGGCGTAAATGACCGTGTGCAGCTTTCCGAGGCTGAAAAGATCATGCGCGCCAGGATAAACCGCAGGCATATGCTTGGCGGAGTTACTCTAATCGATCCCGACAGTACATATATCGGAACCGACGTTCAGATTGGTATGGATACTGTGATCTACCCCGGGACGATTATTGAGGGGAGGACAGTTATAGGCGATAATGTCCTTATCGGCCAGAACTGCCGTCTCGTCAACGCCGAAATTGCCGACGGCGTGGATATATGGACATCAACAATTATTGACAGCTCCGTGGATGAGGGAACCCATGTGGGCCCCTATGCCTACATCCGTCCCGACACGAGAGTCGGCAAGAATTGTAAGGTGGGAGATTTTGTAGAGCTCAAGAAGGCATCTATCGGAGACGGAACCAAGCTCAGCCACCTGACCTACGTGGGCGACGCTCAGGTAGGGCGGAACTGCAACTTCGGCTGCGGAACCGTGGTGGTCAATTATGACGGAAAGAAAAAATATCAGACAATTATAGGTGACAATGCCTTTATAGGATGCAATTCAAATCTTGTATCTCCCGTGACGATCAATGACGGTGCCTATATTGCGGCGGGCAGCACGATTACTGACGACGTTCCCAGCGAAAAGCTGGCCATCGCCCGCGCAAGACAGGTCATCAAGGATCATTGGAGTGACAGGCGCAAGGATGACTGAGCAGACAGCTCAGCCGTCCTTGGCGTCATGTAAACAGTGAGGACAACAACGAGAGGAGACAATCATATGATATCACACGGTAAAAATATCAAGCTTTTCGCCGGCAACTCAAACCCCACTCTCGCGGCGGCCATAGCTGACTGCCTTAAGGTTTCGCTTTGCGACGCCGTTGTGGGCAAATTCTCGGACGGGGAGGTTTTCGTCAACATTCAGGAAACGGTTCGCGGCAGCGACGTTTTTATTGTCCAGTCCACCGACAACCCTGTCAACGACAATCTTATGGAGCTGCTCATAATGATTGACGCCTTCAAGCGTGCCAGCGCCGGTCGCATTACGGCGGTCATGCCATATTTCGGCTATGCCCGTCAGGATCGGAAGGCCAAGGCCCGTGACCCCATCAGCGCCAAGCTTGTGGCGGACATAATTACCAAGGCCGGGGCGGATCGGGTGCTCACTATGGATCTGCACTGTGCCCAGATACAGGGCTTTTTCGATATTCCCGTTGACCACCTGCTGGGCGTGCCTATTCTCACTCCGTATTATGCCGAAAAATTCAAGGACGATCTTGAGGACCTTGTAGTAGTATCTCCCGATTTCGGCAGCGTTACCCGTGCCCGGAACGTCGCCCGCCGGTTGGACGTGCCGATCGCCATAATTGATAAGCGTCGGCCGAAGCCGAACATCAGCGAGGTAATGAACATCATTGGCGATATAAAGGATAAACGGGTAATTCTGGTGGACGACATGATCGATACAGCCGGTACGATAACTCACGGCGCCGAGGCCCTTATGGAAAGGGGCGCCAAGGAGGTCTACGCCTGCTGCACCCATCCGGTGCTCAGCGGCCCCGCCATCGAGCGGCTGGAGGAATGTCCCATCAAGGAGCTTGTCGTGCTGGATACTATCGCTCTCGCTCCCGAAAAGAAGATCGACAAGATAAAGACCCTGAGCGTGGCGCCGGTATTTGCCGAGGCCATCACCAGGATTTATAAAGAGGTTTCCATAAGCACTTTGTTTATGTGACAATAGATTTGTAATCAGGCGGATTTCACTGCAATAATGCAGATATATCCGCCTTATTGCAGTGAGAAATTATGGACGGGAAACATGAAATTTTCGCTTTTTCGCACACTTGTTCCGTGACACCGTCCGTAATCTCCAATTTGAATGAAAGGAATAATCACGCCTATGTATTTGATCGTCGGTCTCGGCAATCCCGGCAGGGACTACGCCCGAACCCGCCACAATGTGGGCTTCGTGGCACTGGATTATCTGGCCCAATGTTATAATATTCCCGTTGAGCGCCTTAAGTTCAAAGGAGCTTACGGCGAGGGCCGTATTGCCGGTGAAAAATGTACCCTCCTCAAGCCCCACACCTATATGAACCTCAGCGGCGAAAGCGTCCGCGACTGTGCGGAATTCTATAAAGTACCGCCGGAGAATATAATAGTAATGTACGACGACGTTGCTCTGCCGGTGGGCTCGGTGCGTATCCGCCCCGGCGGCAGCGCCGGCGGACATAACGGCATGAAGAGCATAATATATCAGCTGAACAGCGATCAGTTCCCGCGTGTGCGGTTCGGCGTGGGCGCGCCAGAGCATGACATGGTAAACCACGTGCTTGGCAAATTTTCCTACGAGGACGGTGTAGCCGTTACCTCGGCCATAAAAAGCATCGAGAGCATCATACCGGAAATAATAACTAACGGGGTTCAGTCGGCTATGAATAAATACAATAAAACCGTAAAACAAGACGCCGCTGATGAACCATAAGGAGGAAAAATCCCATGGAAAAAGTCGAATACAAGTTTGACACCCAGCTCCTCATCGAGGGACACGACCTCGACGAGGATGTTATCAATGAACATATAAGGAACAGCATCGAGGGCGACAGCCTTCTGGCGGTAGGCGACGACGAGCTTATTAAAATCCACTATCATACAAACACACCTTGGAAGGTGCTGGAGTACTGCGCATCTTTGGGTGAGATATATGATGTTGTGGTGGAAAATATGGAGCGTCAGGCCAACGGACTTCAAGGTTAAGGTATGAAATTAAGCGAAATTCTATCTGACAGCACGGAATATAAGGAAATAATGAACTGCGTGGAGGAGGGAGTTTTCCCCCTCAATATCTGCGGGGCGGTGGATGCCCAAAAGGCCCATATTATAAGCGCCGTCTGCGGCAGCGGCAGGCGGGCCATGGTTATCGCTCCCAATGAAACGGCGGCACGGCGGCTGCTGGACGACCTGAGCTTTTTCGTGAAGGGAAGGTTCGTTTACATTCCGCCCCGGCCGATGCTGCTCCACAAGGTTGACGCCGCCGACCACGACGTGGAAAACCGGCGGATGAGCGCCCTCAAGGCAGTGGAGGAGGGCGCTTTTGCCGTGCTCTCGATCGAGAGTCTGCTTCAGTTTGTGCCGGGGGTGAAGGCTCTGCGCGACTTGTCCTTTAATATACAGGTCGGCACGGTGATAGAAACGGGCGCTTTTGCCGAGCGGCTGGCCGCCATGGGCTATGTCCGCATGGACACCGTGGACGGCAAGGGTCAGTTTGCGATAAGAGGCGGAATAATCGACGTTTTCGGGCCGGATATGACCGTGCCCGTCCGCATGGAGCTTTTCGGCGACGAGGTGGATCTGCTGCGTTCCTTTGATTTGGTCAGCCAGCTCAGCGTTGACCACGTCGCGCGGGTTGAGATAATACCCGTGACCGCTCCCGAGGAGGACGACAGCCTTTTGAGCTACTTCGGCAAGGAAGATTTGATTTTTATTGACGAGCCTCAGCGTGTGGCGGAGGCCGCCAAGGTTGTGGAGTTCGAGCTCGGCGAAAACCTCGACGCTCTTAAGGATGAGGAAAGCATCGATCCTGATAAAAAGTACATAAATGACTATCAGGCAATTATAAAGACTTTGAATAAAAGGCGGACGGTATGCCTTTCCGCCCTCAGCCGTAAGACCGGCGATATACGTTCGGCTCAGGTCTGCAACATTACCGCCCGAGGGCTGGGCAATTACGGCGGCAACGTGAATTTCCTCATGGAGGACATCGAGCGCTGGCACAGGGAAAACTGTCGGGTAATAATCCTCGGCGGCAGCACCGGCCGCGCCCAAAAGCTGCGGGAAGCTCTGGACGAGCGGGGGATAAGGGCCTCAATAACCGGCTTCGACGACGAGCTTATACCCGGAGTGGCGGCCGTTATGCACGGCAGCATCACCAAGGGCTTCGAGTATCCGCTGATAAATACCGTTATCGTCAGCGACCGTGAAATTTTTGCCGACGAAAAGAAAAAGCGCGCGTCGCGCAGGGGCTCAAACGAGGAGAAAATCAAAAATATCGACAAGCTCCAGGTGGGAGATTACGTCGTCCATAAGATCCATGGCATAGGCCGCTATCAGGGCATAGTGCGCATGACCGTCAACAAGGTGGTTCGGGACTATATCAAGCTGGAGTACAGGGGAGAGGACTGCCTTTTTATCCCCGTGGGCCAGCTGGACAATATCAGCAAGTACGTGGGCGGCGACGAGGGTCGGGCGGTTCGTCTTAACCGTCTGGGCGGCACGGAATGGGCCATGACCAAGCGGAAGGTCAAGCAGTCGGTGAAGGATCTGGCCGACAGCCTAATCAAGCTGTATGCCGAGCGTGAAAAAAGTCAGGGCTTCGCCTTTTCACCCGACACAACCTGGCAGCACCAGTTCGAGAGCGAGTTCCCCTACGAGGAGACCGAAGATCAGCTGCGCAGCATAGACGAGGTAAAAAAGGACATGGAGAGCCATCGACCCATGGACAGACTGCTCTGCGGTGATGTGGGCTTCGGTAAGACCGAGGTGGCCATGCGCGGAGCCTTCAAGGCCGTTATGGACGGCAAACAGGTGGCCTATCTCTGTCCCACGACCATTCTGGCCAGCCAGCACGCCAACAATTTCGCCCAGCGCATGAGCAGCTTTCCCATAACTGTCCGTATGCTCAGCCGCTTCAGTCGGCCAAAGCAGGCGAAGGAGACGCTGCGTATGCTGGAGACAGGGGAGTGCGACGTCGTTATAGGTACCCACAGATTGCTGCAAAAAAATGTTCATTTTAAAGATTTGGGACTCCTTATCGTTGATGAGGAGCAGCGCTTCGGCGTGGCCCACAAGGAGAAGATCAAGGAGCTGAAAAAGAACGTGGACGTGCTGACACTCAGCGCCACGCCAATACCACGAACTCTCCACATGGCCATGATAGGCATAAGGGATATGTCCGTGCTGACACAGCCGCCGGACGACCGCTACCCCGTTCAAACTTATGTTATGGAGTACAGCGAGGCCGTGGTGTCCAACGCTATTCACAGGGAGTTGGCCCGAGGCGGGCAGGTGTATTACCTCTGCAACCGAATAATCGCCCTTGACAGGATAGCCCAGCGGGTACAGAATATGGCCCCCGACGCGAGGGTGGCCGTGGCCCACGGACGTATGGGCGAGGCCGAGCTGGAGGAAACAATGATGCGGGTCATGGAGGGCGAGATAGACATCCTTATATGCACCACTATCATTGAGACGGGATTGGACATTCCCAATGTGAACACTATAATCATTGAAAACGCCGACTGTATGGGCCTGAGCCAGCTGTATCAGCTCCGTGGACGGGTGGGCCGCAGCAACCGCCTTGCCTACGCTTACCTGACATACCGGCGGGATAAGAGCCTTGACGAGGTGGCGGAAAAGCGTCTGCGGGCCATTAAGGAGTTCACCGAGTTCGGCAGCGGCTTTAAAATCGCCATGCGCGACCTTGAGATAAGGGGCGCCGGTAATGTTCTTGGCCCCGAACAGCATGGCCACATGGCCGCCGTGGGCTACGATATGTACTGTTCCCTTTTGGAGGAGGCAGTCAACGAGGCCATGGGTAAGCCAGCAAAGCCCCAAAAGGAGGAAACGCTGGTGGACATCAACGTCAGCGCCTACATCCCTGAAACCTATGTTCCCACCTCGGAGCTGCGCATCGAGGCCTACAAGCGTATTGCCGAGATAGGCAGTCAATATGACCGCGACCGGGCGGAGGAGGAGTTTGAGGACCGTTACGGCGAGATACCCGAACCGGTAAAGCTCCTCATGGACATAGCCATGCTGCGGACAAGGGCCGGTGAACTGGGTATAGTCGAGATAAGTCACGGCGAGGCGGGACTGGTGTTCAGGCTCGGAGCCGCAAATCCTCCGTCGCTGGAGGAAATTGCCGCCCTGGCATCGGAGCACAAGGGCAAAATACTCTACGGCGCGGGGGATAAGCCTTATATACTTTACCGCGAAAAAAATCTGGCGGAAAAGGATATAATCGACACCGTTAATCTTGTTTTGAACGGACTCGCAAAGGAAAAAAATACGGGAGATGACAATAAGTGACATTAAGAGATTTGGAGATAGGCAAGACGGGCGTCATCACCTCCGTGGGCGGCGAGGGAGCCCTTCGCCAGCACTTTCTGGACATGGGCGTCATTCCCACCGCCGAGGTGGAGGTAATAAAGTACGCCCCCATGGGCGATCCCATGGAGCTGCGTATCCAAGGCTACCAGCTGACTCTTCGGTTGGCTGACGCGGAAAAAATTCAGGTAAAGGAGTCGCCCCGGCGGGAGATCGTCGCTCCGAAGAATACCGTCAGGCGTTATGAGCACGCCCATCCGGGCCTTGGCGAGGACGGAAGGTACCATGTTAAGGCCGACGAGCACCCCCTTCCCGAGGGAACGGTGCTGACCTTCGCACTGGCCGGCAATCAGAACAGCGGCAAAACCACTCTGTTCAACCAGCTCACCGGCTCCAACCAGCACGTTGGCAACTTCCCCGGCGTGACCGTAGACCGTAAGAGCGGCGCCATAAAAAATCAGCCCGGCACCGAGGTGACGGATTTGCCGGGAATTTATTCCCTGTCCCCATACAGCAGCGAGGAGATAGTGTCCCGCCGCTTTATTCTGGACGAGAAGCCCACCGGCATAATCAACATTGTGGACGCTACCAATATCGAGCGCAACCTCTATCTCACCATGCAGCTCATGGAGCTGGACGTTCCCATGGTGCTGGCCCTGAACATGATGGACGAGATGAGGGGCAGCGGCGGGAGCGTCAGGATAAATGAGATGGAGGAGCTGCTTGGCATACCCGTGGTTCCGATTTCCGCGGCGAAAAACGAGGGCATAGACGAGCTTGTGAGCCACGCCGTACATATAGCCCGTTATCAGGAGCGGCCCGGCCGCACGGATTTTTGCGGCAAGGACGATCTGGGCGGAGCGGTACACCGCTGTCTCCACGGAATAATGCACCTCATTGAGGATCACGCCGCTCAGGCGGGCATACCGGTGCGCTTTGCCGCCGGAAAGCTGGTGGAGGGGGACGAAATGGTCACCGAGGCCCTTCGCCTGACCCAGAACGAAAAGGAAATGATAGAGCACATAATCTGTCAGATGGAGGAGGAGCGGGGCCTTGATCGTGCAGCGGCTATTGCCGATATGCGGTTCTCCTTTATTCGCCGTCTGTGCGATCAGACCGTAGTCAAACCAAAGGAGAGCAAGGAGCGCCAGCGCAGCCGCCGTCTTGACAAGGTGCTCACAGGCAAATACACGGCCTTTCCGGCCTTTGTGGGAATTATGGCGCTGGTGTTCTGGCTGACCTTCAACGTTGTGGGAGCCTGGCTCCAGGAGCTGCTTGAGAGCGGCATCGACCGGCTGTCCGCCCTGTGTGACAGCGGCCTGACCGCCGCCCACGTAAATCCCGTGCTCCATTCGCTGATCATCGACGGTATATTCAGCGGCGTGGGAAGCGTCCTCAGCTTTGTACCCATAATCGTGGTGCTGTTCTTTTTCCTGTCGCTGCTTGAGGACAGCGGATATATGGCCCGGGTGGCTTTCGTCATGGACAAGCTTCTGCGCAAGATCGGCCTTTCGGGCCGCAGTATCGTGCCTATGCTCATTGGCTTTGGCTGTACTGTGCCCGGCGTCATGGCGAGCCGCACTCTGCCCTCCCGCAGGGACAGAAAAATGACGATTGTGCTGACCCCGTTCATGAGCTGTACGGCAAAGCTGCCGATTTACGGCTTCTTCACGGCGGCGTTTTTCCCCGGCCATGGCGCCCTTGTGATGGTGCTTTTGTATTTTACCGGCATACTGATGGCCATTCTCGTGGCCACACTGTCAAAAAACACCGTGTTTAAGGGCGAAGCCGTCCCCTTCGTCATGGAGCTTCCCAATTACCGGTTGCCCGGGGCAGTGAATGTGGCACGCCTGCTGTGGGACAAGGCGAAGGACTTTTTGCAGCGGGCTTTCACGGTGATCTTCATAGCGACAATAGTGGTATGGTTCTTACAGACCTTTGACTTCGGGCTGAACATCGTCAGCGATTCCCGTGACAGTATGCTGGCGGTGGCCGCCGGCTTTATCGCGCCGATATTTGCGCCGATGGGCTTTGGTGACTGGCGGATATCCACGGCGCTGATAACCGGATTTATGGCCAAGGAGAGCGTCGTTTCTACCCTGACGGTGCTGTTTGCCGGCAGCGCCATCAACAGTGTGCTTACGCCGCTCTCGGCGGCGGCACTGCTGGTGTTCTGCCTGCTTTACACCCCATGCGTGGCGGCCGTGGCCGCGATACGTCGGGAGCTTGGCCGAAAGTGGGCGCTGGCCATAGTTGTGGTTCAGTGCGTTATCGCGTGGATATGTTCGTTCGTCGTAAGCATGGCCGGCAGGTTGTTTTTCTGAAAAACGTGAAAGTCCTCAATAAAGAAAATTCGCCCCATAAGGGCGAATTTTCTTTATCGGGCGGTATTATTATTTAATACATTCAACGGCGGCACGTTCAACGGGAAGGGCCGCGGAGTATCTTTCGATAAACCTGTTGAAGCCTTCAACGTCCGCAGGGTCGGGAGAAATGCTGCTTCCCTTGTTTCCGGCAAACACCTTGTTCTCAAGATAGCTTTCCAGACTTTGTCCGGGAGCCTTATTTACCATATATGCCGCAAGAAGCGCCATGCCCCAGGCGCCGCCCTCACCGGCGGTTTCCATTACGCTGACCGGAGCGTTCATGGCCGCGGCAACTACCTTCTGTCCCACACCGACCGTCTTGAAGAAGCCGCCGTGGCCCAGTATGCTGTCCACCTTGACGCCCTCCTTGCCGAGGAGTATGTCAAGACCTATCTTAAGGGCGCCCATTGATGTGTACAGATGGGAGCGCATGAAATTTGCCAGATTGAATTTGCTCTCGGGAGTACGTACAAACAGGGGCCGCCCCTCCTCAAAGCCGGTAATATGTTCGCCGGAGAAATAGCAGTAGCTCATAAGGCCGCCGCAGTCGGGGTCGCCTTCCATGGCCCTGAAGTACAGCTCGTCGTAAAGCTTTGGCATACTGATGTCAACACCAAGAAGCTCGGAAAATTCCTTAAATATGTTCACCCAGGCGTTGATGTCCGAGGTGCAGTTGTTGCAGTGAACCATGGCCACCAGGTCGCCCACCGGAGTGGTGACCAGATCGATGGCGTCGTATACGGCGCTGAGCTCTTTCTCCAGCACTATCATGGCGAAAACCGAGGTGCCGGCGGACACGTTGCCCGTCCGTGGAGCGACGCTGTTTGTGGCGGCCATACCGGTGCCCGCATCGCCCTCGGGAGGACAGAGGGGAACGCCGGGACGCAGGGTGCCGCTGGGGTCGAGAAGCTTGGCGCCTTCTTCCGTGAGAGCACCGGCCTTGTCCCCGGCCAGAAGCACCTTTGGCAGAATATCGCCCAATTTCCACGGATAGCCCTTATCGGCCACGGCCGAATCAAACTTGGCTATCATATCGGTGTTGAAGTTCTTGGTATGTATGTCGATGGGGAACATTCCCGAGGCTTCGCCAACTCCGAGCACTTTTTCTCCGGTGAGCTTCCAGTGGATATATCCCGCAAGGGTGGTAAAGAAGCGCACCTGGGGCACATGAGGCTCGCCGTTCAGTATGGCCTGATAGAGGTGAGCTATGCTCCAGCGCTGAGGAATGTGATAGTTGAACAGCTCCGTTAACGCCTCGGAAGCTGGCCCGGTGATGGTGTTGCGCCAGGTGCGGAAGGGCACAAGCAGCTCCCCGTCCCCGTCAAAGGCCATATAGCCGTGCATCATTGCGCTGAAGCCTATTGAAGCCAGCTTCTCAACCGCCACGCCGTACCTGGACATAACGTCCGATTTCAGCTTTGCGTAGCAGTCCTGAAGTCCCGTCCAGATGTCGTCCAGCGAATAAGTCCAGATGCCGTTTTCGTAGCGGTTCTCCCAATCGTGGCTGCCCGACGCTATGGGCGAATTATCCTCGCCTATGAGCACCGCCTTAATTCTGGTGGAACCCAGCTCGATACCCAGCACGGCTCTGCCGCCCGCGATAGTGTTTTTTACAGATTCAATACTCATTTTGTACCCTCCTGTTTGGTTTCTGATTAAATTATACAATAATTTTCTTATAAATTCAATATTAAATTTAATTATTTTTTGTCGGGGCAGCGCATGGACAGAATTGACGGTCAGTGCGCCGCGTTGGCCAATCCCTCGAGTATTGCGCTGTTGGAAATGGCAAAGGAATAGTTTTCGACAATGATGTCGTCAATCTCATGCTCGGCGCAGAACTCCGACACGGAGAGGTGAGCGCTCCGCGGATCGACTACGAATATCTCCTCATAGCTGTTGGTGAGGAAGGGTACAAGAGCGTTGCCGAAGGAATCCTTGAATATCAGCAGCCGACGGCCGTTCTTGTTCTTCGACACTATCTGCATAAGCGCGTGATCCCCGCCAAGGAAAACAAGGTATTTGTTGCTCGTTCTGGTCACGTCACTGAGAACGTCGGCCTTGTACTCGCCTGTCATATCGGCGGAATAGAATGCCGTGCTCCACTCCACGACCGGCTGGTAGAAAATTTCCACATAGTCGGGATTGTCCTTTAGCATCTTGCTTTTGGTGTAACGGTACAGTGTGCCCACAAAGTCATAGGCGCAGATGTCGCTGTTGAAGTCGTCTATCGGTATGGGATCTTCGCCGGCGGCCTTGCAGAAGGCGTAATAGCCCTGATAAGCTCCTCTGGCGGTCCAATGGTGGTCGGTACGGTAATAGATGTACTGATCCGCCGCGGCGGCCAGATAGGTATAAGCGTCAACGGGCTTTATCTCCTCACGGAACAGAGTCTTAAGAGTTGCGAGAGCCTCCTTTTGCGATCTCATGCCGGTGTGGTACTTGACCGGCGAATAGAATTCCACCGCCGTGGGAACCACAAGGGAGTATACTTTCACGTCGGGCACGGCCTCCTGGATGGCGTTCACTTTTTTGGCGTAATTTTCCAGCATATTATAGTAATAGCCGAAGAGCTCCATGGCTCTGTCGCCGGAAATTATTATACCGCCCCGGTTATAGTCGGCCTCCTCCGCCACTTCCACGTGGGCGGCCTCGGGCAGTTTTTCCTTTGGCTCCTGAGGAGCCTCGGCGCTGTTGAGGTTTTCGCCCTCGCCCATTTCATCGCTGATGGATCCGGCTATTACCTGAATATCGCCGTCGCCGGATTTGAAAAAATTGTGTTTAAGAACTGAAGTCAGGCCGTCTCCGGCCGAGATCAGCATATCGCGAAAGGGAAAGTGGTCGTTGAGGTACTCGTTAAGGCCGGAGGTAAAGTCTCCGGAGATCAGGGCTTTCTCACTGAAGCCCGGCAGATTTGCAAGGCGGCGGTTCTCCGCCTCGGACACCTGACTTTTCGGCATAAGAAAAAGCAGAACGAAGCCCACGGCCAGCAAAGCAACAAATGTGATCGGCACTATTTTTTTCATTACTGCGTAATCCTCCTGATAACAGGAATATCGTCTTTACTATTATACTCCTCTTTTCGACAAAATTCAACCCCTGAACAAATATTTTTAAAAAAATCGCATCAGGGGATAATTTTCATATTGCAATTTTAAGCGGAGCATGATATACTGTAATAGATTTGGTATTGTAATTATATTAGCGGAGGCGACATAGTTGAAGGTAAAAAAGCACTATTCCGACTACATGGATCACGTCAGGGACGTGCTCCGTTCTCCAAGCATACAAAGACTGGAGGATTTTGACCAGCACATGGGGACGACCAGACTCAGGCACAGCTTTAATGTCAGCTACAAAAGCTACGTGCTGGCGAAAAAGCTGGGGTGGGACTCCCGCGCCGTGGCAAGAGCCGGACTGATGCACGATATGTTCTATTACAACTTTCGGGACACGGATTATACCGCCCGGGAACACTGCCGCATACATCCTCAGATCGCTCTTGAAAACGCGAGGAGCAATTTCGAGCTTTCCGGCAAGGAGAGCGACATCATCCGCAGTCATATGTGGCTGACGGCCAAGCCCCGTCCGGGTTGCAAGGAGTCGTACCTTGTTACCATGGTGGACAAATACTGCGCGGCTCAGGAATTCTGCAAGGGCGTCATAACAAAGCTTCACAAATGAGCCAACGAAGGAGAAATGTAAAATGTTTGTACTGTCATACCCTAACTGTTCAACCTGTAAGAAAGCCATGAAATGGCTGGACAGCAAGAACGCCGTCTACCATGTCCGCCATATAAAGGAAAACCGGCCCACCTATGAAGAGCTGAAAGCGTGGTATGAAAAAAGCGGCCTGCCGCTGAAGCAGTTTTTCAACACCAGCGGAGTGATATACAAGGAAATGGGTCTTAAGGACAAGCTGGCCTCCATGACCGAGGAGGAGCAGCTGCGGCTGCTGGCCACTGACGGTATGCTTGTCAGGCGGCCGGTTCTCGTCAGCTACAAGGGCGTATGCCCCGGCTTTAAAGAGGCCGTTTGGGAAAAGCTGCTGTGATTTCATTTATAAAAAAAGAGCCCGTACTGACGGCGGCGCTTACGCTGGCTCTTGTTTCATGCTTTGTCACGCCTCCGGGGCCCGGGCTTTTGGGTTACATAGATTTCCGCACGCTGTCCCTGCTGTTCTGCCTTATGGCGGTGATGAAGGGCTATCAGGAGACCGGTCTGTTTTCGTTGGCGGCCAGGGCTCTCCTTTCCCGTACAAAAACCTTACGCCAGACGGCGGGGGCTCTTGTTATGCTCTGTTTCTTTTCAAGTATGCTCATAACCAACGACGTGGCTCTTATAACCTTCGTGCCCTTCACCTTTGAGGTGCTGGGCGCCGCCGGTAAAAAGAACGCCGTACCTTTGACCGTGGTTCTCCAGACTCTGGCCGCGAACCTTGGCAGCATACTGACTCCTCTCGGCAACCCGCAGAATTTATATTTGTACTCTAAATCCGGAATGCCCGCGGCCGAAATGCTGCGGCTGATGCTGCCGTACTGGGCGCTGTCGCTGGTTCTTTGCACGTTTGCCCTCCTGCTGTTCAAAAAAGACGGTCTGTCAGCTCCGGATGGAGAGGCGGAAACGAAAACCGCGCCCCTGCCTCTTATGGTCTATACTGCTCTATTCGTTCTGTGTATGCTCTGCGTGCTCCGGCTCATCGATTACGGCCCTGTGCTGGCGGCCGTGCTTATCGTCCTGCTGATATACAACCGTGAGCTGCTGAAGAAGGTGGATTACGCTTTGCTGCTGACCTTCGTGGGCTTCTTTATATTCATCGGCAACATCAGCGCCGTCCCCGCCGTTGGGGACTGGCTCCGCTCCGTAATAGGCGGACGGGAGGTGTTGGTGGGCGTGCTGTCCAGTCAGGTGATAAGCAACGTCCCCGCCGCACTGCTGCTTTCGGGCTTTACCAACCGCTTTGACCTGCTGATGGTTGGCACAAATCTGGGCGGTCTCGGCACGCTGATCGCCTCCATGGCCAGCCTGATTTCATATAAATACATAGCAAACTATGACGGCGGTGTCAAGGGCAGGTATTTCCGGCTCTTTACAGGGCTCAATTTGGCCTTCCTGGCAATATTGGCGGTATTTGCGTGGCTGATGGCGTAATACTAATCACAACATAAAAAGCAAATTCCGGCTATCCGCCGGAATTTTGCTTTTTAAGTTTCGTTGAGCAGACATACCGCCCTGACTTCTACGCCTTCTTCTCTGCCGGTGAAGCCCATCTTTTCGTTAGTCTTGGCCTTGACGCTGATTTTTTGAGGGTCAATACCGAGAGCGTCGGCCATTCTTTCCGCCATCGCTTTGATATGAGGAGCCATCTTTGGCTTTTGGGCTATTACCGTGCTGTCAATGTTGACTATTTCATACCCTTCGGCCCTGATGAGCCGTCCTGCTTCCCGCAGTAGCTCAATGCTGTCGGCTCCATTATACTTTGGGTCGGTGTCGGGGAAGTGGGAGCCTATATCGCCAAGGTTCGCCGCGCCAAAAAGTGCGTCAATGACGCTGTGGCAAAGTGCGTCGGCATCGCTGTGGCCCATAAGGCCCTTATCATGCGCTATTTCCACTCCGCCAAGAATGAGCTTGCGCCCCTCCACAAGGCGGTGAGTGTCACAGCCGTAACCTATCCTCATAGTTTACCTCTCGAAATAAGAATTGATTTTGCGATAGCCAGGTCGTCGGGAACGGTGAGCTTGAGGTTGAAGTATGTAATGAAAACAAGCTTGCTCCTGCCGCCCATTCGTTCAATAAGAGAACAGTCGTCCGTGCCGACGAAGCCGTCCTCCAGAGCCTTATTGTGGGCGGCGATTATCAAATCGCGGCGAAAGGTCTGGGGCGTCTGTACCTGTATCGAGGTTTCCCGGCTTATGGTCGCTATGGCGAAGCCCTCGCTGTCTATCTGCTTAATAGTGTCACGGGACTTTATAGCCACGGCGGCTGCCCCGTACTGCAGGGCGTTTTCGACGGTTTCCACAACCGTTTCGGGCTTGATAAGCGGACGGGCGCCGTCATGAATGACGATTATGTCCGCGTTTCCCGAACAGGCGTTTATGCCAAGTCTGACGCTTTCCTGCCGTGTGCTCCCGCCGCGTATTATGCCCGTCACCTTTGAGAACAGCTTGTCTCTGACTATACTGCAATATCTGCTCTTGTTTTCTTCCGATGAAACTATTACTATCTCATCCACGGCGGCGCAGTTGTCAAAAACCTCTACCGACCGTTCAAAAACCGTCTTGGAGCCAAGATCAAGCAGCATTTTGTTCATACCCATCCTCGTGGCTCCGCCGGCGGCGACAATTACCGCTGAAACAAATACTTTTCCATTTTCCATACCGTTGCCTCCCTTTTTATGTTCACGCTTCTTTCAACTGACTGTCTACTATGGAGGACAACTCCTTTTCAATCTCGTCGTTTGTGGCTTTTTTCGCCATCACAAGCTCACTGACAAAAATCTGCTTGGCGTTTGACAGCATTTTGCGTTCGCTGGTGGAAAGTCCCTTTTGACGGTCACGGACCATCAGGCTTTTAACCACTGAGCCAACCTCATAGATGTTGCCGCTTTTGATTTTTATCATATTTTCCCGGACGCGCTTGTTCCAGTTGGAATTGACTTTCATATCCGAGCACACGAACTGGCTTATTACCTCGTCCGCCTCGGCGTCTGAAATTACGTCTCTGACCCCTATTCCCGAAACATTGTTCATGGGCAGCATTACTTTCATATTTCCGTATGAAATATTCATAACATAGTACTTCTGTACCTTGCCCAAAACCTCGCGCTCCTCTATGCTTTCAATAACCCCCGCTCCGTGCATAGGATAGACTATCACATCGCCTACGCTGTACATACCGCAAACACCTCCCTTGTTTAAATATCCGTAATCTTACTTTACTATTTTACCATAAAAGGCGGAATAAGTCAACACGGAATATTTCACAATATAAGCCTGACTGTTTTTGACAAATACACCAATAAATTTAACGATGAATAAATACAGCGCGCAGATAGGCGAGATTTAACGTTATATATACAGGGAAAAAACACGGAAACGACCGGTGTATTTCGAGCATTTTTGACGGGGCGTAAGGTAAATTTTACTGTCATGTAAATATGCCGGAACTTGTTCCCGACATATTTATCGGGGCCATGTGTAACACATCTATTGTAAACCTACACAAAACTTGCTTTTAAAAAACCGAAAAAGGGTTGACAGCGCACTGCCAAGATGATATAATCATTATATAATGTAATTATTTTTACATAAGTACATAATAATGACAAAACATTTATCGGGAACTCACAATCGCGGCACCGGTTATTTATGATATTGTGCGGCGAGAGAAAATACAATCTCAAAGGGGGGACAATAGAAAATGAAAGAATGACAACTCTGTTTGTGTGCGTCAATCCCATACCGGCAAAAACCAATTTCGTTTCGAAAAGTTTACCCAAAATTTTACACGCATCAAATGAAAACTTACAACTATTCAAAAAAGGAGCGGACACAATGAAAAAGGTAAAACACAGAGCATTATCGTTACTGGCAGCGGCGGCAATGATTTTTTCATGCACACCGTCGTTTTCCTACTATGAACCTGAAACCGACGAGCTTGGCGGCCTCTCGTCCCGTGAAGTTGGCATTCGCGTCGCGGAGGAGGGCATGGTTCTTCTCAAGAACGACAATCAGGCTCTTCCCCTTGAGAAAGGCGATACGGTAGCCGTATTCGGCATTAACCAGGTCGATTACATCTATGGTGGCGGTGGAAGCGGCGATATGACGTCGGAATATTACACCAACCTTGTAGACGGTCTTAAGGATAACGGCAGCGTAACCGTTTACGAGGGACTGAGGTCAATGTATCAAAACGAATATAATAACTATTGGAACACTGACGGACGCACCTACGGTTATGGTTCGAAACAGGGTGCCGTCATAATGTACCGCGGCGAAAAAGCCATAACGGACAGTCAGGTAGCCGACGCGCGAGCGGCCGCCGACACTGCCATCATAACCATAGGCCGCCCTGCGGGAGAGGATAAGGATCGCAGCGATACCGCGGGAGACTTCCGCCTGAGCACTAATGAGAAAAGCATGGTGGAAAAGGTTAAAAACGCAAATTTTGAGAAGGTTATAGTGATCCTCAACGTTGCCGGCGTTACCGATACCACATGGTTCGACGGCATCGACGCCGCCCTCGTGGTATATTTCCCGGGCATGGACGGCGGACGCGCCATGGCCGACGTGCTCTGCGGCGATGCCTATCCTTCCGGCAAGCTGGTAGACACCTGGGCCAAAAACTGCAACGACTATGCCTCGTCTGCCAATTTCGGCACTAAATCATACACCAAATACGAGGAGGACATCTTTGTCGGCTATCGCTATTTTGAAACTGTGCCGGGAGCCGATGAAAAGGTCAACTACGAATTTGGTTATGGCCTGTCATACACAGATTTTGAAGTAAGCGACATTGCAGTTGCCAACGATGACAAGAACATCACCGTTTCCGCAAACGTCACGAATATAGGAGATACATATAAGGGCAAGGAAGTGCTTCAGGTATACTACGGAGCGCCCGAGGTTAACCTCACTCAGCCTAAAAAAGAGCTGGCCGCCTTTGCAAAGACAAAGGAGCTTGCCCCCGGCGAGACGGATCACCTCACGGTTTCTTTCCCGATAACGGACATGGCGAGCTACGACGACGTGGGTAAGACCGGCCACGAGGCAGCCTATGTGCTGGAAGCGGGCGACTATAACATTTATGTGGGCACCTCCGTGCGCAAGTGCGAGCCTGTCTACACCTATAATGTGCCGGAAACCATTGTTACAGAGCAGCTTGCTCACCGGCTTGTGCCGGACACCAGTCTCCTCACGAGAAGAATGAAGTCGGACGGCACCTACGAAATGTTAAAGGCCACTACTGCCGCCCCGAGAACTCCCGACAAGTACGAGGCCCTCTATGCCGAAAACCCCACCGCTGACGACAGATTTATCACCTTCAACGACCTCAGCAAAAATTACAGCGAGGACAGCTCACTCCTTCCGGCCTTTGTCAACCGTCTTACCGATGAGGAAATGATAAGGCTTGTGGGCTGCGTCGATGAAGATAAGACCCACGGCCACCGCACCGGCGTCGGCGATATTCCGGCCCTGGGAGTGCCGCTGGTGGGCTCGACCAACGGCCCCGCCGGCATACAGTATAACGGCTCCAGCCAGAGCGACCCCGAAAAGAACGCTACTTTCTTCCCCTGCGCCACAATGCAGGCCTCCACATGGAATACTGAGCTGATAGAGCTCTTAGGCAAGGCCATAGGTCTCGAGGGCGCTCATTTCGGCATGGATCTCTTACAGGCGCCCGGCATGAATATCCACCGTCATCCCCGGGGCGGACGTAACTTCGAGTATTTCTCCGAGGATCCTTATATTACCGGCGAGATGGGGATTGCCCTTACCAACGGCCTTCAGAGCGAATATGTTGGCGCCCAGCCCAAGCACTTCGCGCTCAACAATCAGGAGACTGACCGTTGGGTAAATAACAGCGTGTGCTCCGAGCGCGCCATCCGTGAGATCTACCTCAAGGGCTACGAGAAGGTAGTCAAGGAGGCTCATCCATGGTCCATGATGTCCGCATATGACAAAATAAACGGCGTTCACTGCACCGAGAACTATGAGCTGCTCACTGAAATCCTCAGAAACGAGTGGGGCTTTGACGGCTTCGTAATGACTGACTTCTATGCTAAAACCACCCACCTGGGAGAGATCGTTGGCAGCACTGACCTCCGCGCTCCCCTCAGCACCGTTAAGCCCGACGAGCTTCGGGCCGGTCTTGAGAACGGGACTCTTCAGCGCTGGCAGCTCCAGCGTGCATCGCAGAACATTATCGGCTATATTCTGCGGACTAAGGATGCCGTGGAGCTCAGGGATAAGGAATTCACAAATTATCAGATCGACTTCGACTTTACGAGCCGCGCGGGTGTGAGCGGCGATACCATAGTCGTTTCGGATAACCTCTCCATGACGGAGTTCCTGAAATCCATAACCGACAGATATAATCAGAAGTACGAGATTATTTACAAAAATGAGGACGGCAAGGAGAGTACCATAGCCGTCTACAACGCCGACGGCGACGGAAAGATTGATCTTACCGCCGACGACAGACAGGTCGGCGCGGGCATGACGCTCCGCGTCAGCTCCGAGGAGGGCTCCCTTGTTAAGACTTACAAGATCACTGTCGGCTCACTCGCCCTTAAGCAGCCTACCCGCGCCTCCGCAAATCAGGCCGGTTATCTTCCGGAATATATGGTGGACAGCGATCCCTCTACACGCTGGTCAGCCTACATTAACGAGCATAAGACAGGCGGCATTTTCGACAACTTCGGCAACTGGATCGAGGTAGACCTGGGAGACGTTTACAATCTCAGCAGCATATCTCTCCTTTGCTACAGGGACTTCGAACGTTCATTTACCTATGATGTCTGGGCCAAGGACTCCAATGAAGCATGGGACAGCGATGTTACAAAAACCAAAGATTTTGCGGCCAATGGCTATACGCAGATTGTGTCCGCCGGGAAGACCGTCAAGGACGACAAGACTGACGTGAAAGAGGTCAGCGGCAAGGCGAGATATATCGTTGTAAAGATCACCAACTGTGACCACAGCAACGGCAAAGCTCCGTCCATAAACGAGCTTGAGGTAAACGGCTGGAAGTTCACTTCAGATGTTTACGACATAGATCATGAAAATAAGACCATAACGATGCCCGCATATACTCCGATCGCCGAGGCCGAAAAGAATTTGAATCTTGCCGGCAAGGCCACGCTGAAAATAGACAGCAGAGGCTCTTACGTCGGCGACAGCATAACCGTTGTTGACGAATTCGGCAAGGATGCGGCCGTATACACCGTGAACACTACCGCCGTGGGCGAGACCTATGGCAAGATAGATCTTGCGAACGGTCTTAATCCGGAAGCTTCATCTTCCGCTGCCGACCATGACGCCGGCCTTGCCGTTGACGGCGACGAAGAGACCTTCTGGCAGGCGGCAAATCCCGGCGAAGGCGAAAGTATCAGCGTTTCCCTCGGTGCTCCGCGCTACGTTGAGCGTGTCTGCGTGAACATGGGAGATCAGCCCGCGCCATACTCCGTATATTATGCCAAGGATAACGAATGGGTAAAGGCCGACGATTACAGCGGCAGCGAGCCCGAAATAGACTTGGGCGGCGTCAGCACCGACGGAATTAAGATAGAATTCACCGGCGTGGGCAGCGGCGACTATGCCCGGCTTTACAGCCTCAATGTCTACGGCACCGTCTTTGCCGGTTACGCCCGTGAAAGCAAATATCTCAGCGACATGAGTGCGGAAAAACTCACTGTTGGCTGGGGCGAAGTCGTTCCCGACAAGTCGATCGACCACAATCCCATAACCCTTAACGGCAAAGTGTACGAAAAGGGTCTCGGCCTTCACGCCGACAGCGAGGCAATTTACAATCTGGACGAAAATTATTACAGATTTACCGCCGTTATCGGCATGGACGATGAAATCGGCAGCAACGGCAACGGCGCAGTGTTTAAGGTTTATGGTACGGGCGAGGACGGCGCAGAGAAATTGATGTACAGCCAAAGCATAGCCGCCCCCAACGATCCCCACATTGTTGACCTTGATGTTTACGGCATTAAAACGCTCAGGCTTGTCACCGATATTAATGGAAACGCCGACGGCGACCACACCGATTGGGCCGCTCCTTTGCTTTGGGGCGCTACCCGCGACATTTCCACCGGCGATGACTGGCTTGTGGAGGCTTCCACCGGCGCCGACAAATATGTTCGCATAGTACGCAATAACGGCGACGGCGCTTCAGAGTACTTCTATTCCAAGCTCACTTACCTCGACTCGGACGGAGAGGTAATCTCCGCCAGGAGTGAAGGCTTCACCGCCGCCGAAAGCACTGCGGTGCAGGCCCTTGAGGACAACGTGCCCGACGGAACGGCATTCACCCTGCTTGAGGTACAAAATTCCGCAGGCGAGCTCATAGGCTCCGGCCTTATAAGCACGGGAAGCACTGTTTCCGCCGATGACGATGATTTCATCTATATTTCCGATATACCTGCCGAATACATAGTACAGGGCTGGGAGGGCATGATCCCCGGCATAAACGCCGCGATAGGCGGCCGCGGAGTCAAGGTAAACGGCACCCCCTACAAAAAGGGACTTGGTCTCCACGCCGACAGCGTTGCGGTTTACAGCCTTGACGGCAAGTATTCCCGTTTCACCGCGGTTATAGGCATTGATGACGAGGTCAACAGCGAGAATCCCGACGGAAGCCGTGACGGCGCAACGTTCCGCTTATATTCCACCAACTCCGAAGGCGAAGATAAGCTCCTGTATGAGAAGCAGATCAGTGCTCCCGGAACATCCCAGACCGTTGACGTCAATGTTTCCGGCGTCAAGATGCTCCGACTGGAGACCGACATGGGCGCGAACAACGCTCAGGATCACACAGACTGGGCCGACGCCAGGCTCTTCCTTGCGCCCGAGCTCATTCTCGACGGAACCACCGTCAGAGCGATACACGCTCCCGAGGGCAGCGAGCTCATTGCGGCCGTTTATAAGGACGGTATGCTCGTTGACGTCACAAGGGCATCTACAGGTCAGACTGACGAAATCTCTGTCAGCGAACTCATGGACAAGGGCGATAGGGTCATCGCATACCTTTGGGATACCAAGACAATGACCCCGTACACCGAGGCATTAGAGATCAAATAACTCTTAAACAGTAAAATGAGAAGTCGAGCTCCGTGCGGGGTTCGACTTCTCTGTGTTTATGCCTCCAATGTACTCCCTGACTATTTTTAGAATTTTGTTTATTCTCTCGTTTCCGGGAAAATAACCGTAACTGTTGTGCCTTCGCCCTCCGCACTTTGCAACTCTATTTTTGCGTTATGCAAGCGGGCCGCATGTTTGACGATAGATAACCCCAAGCCCGTGCCGCCAAGCTCTTTTGACCGGCTCTTGTCCACTCGGTAGAAGCGCTCGAAAATGCGCTCCCGGTGCTCCGGCGGAATACCGATCCCCGTATCAGCGACCGAAAGACGGACACCGTCCGAAAGGGGGGTTACCGATACTTTTACCGTACCGCCCTGATGGTTATACTTAATCGCGTTGTCCGTGAGGTTAAAAACAATGCTTTCAAGAAGCTGCGGTATGCCTGTTACCATGGCGGTTTCACCCTCGACGCTGACTGAAACGCCGGCGTTTTCCGCCTCACGGGAAAGGGACTTCACCGTTTCGACGGCCAGATCATAAAGATTGACGCGCTCCCGCTTCATATCCTCCGCACCCTCGTCCAAATGGGAAAGGCGAATAATATCCTCCACCAAAGCGATCATGCGTCCCGCCTCACCGCGAATTTGAGAGTAAAACCTCGCCGTATCTTCGGGGCGCACCATGCCGTTCTCCAAAAGCTCCGCGCACCCCGCAATGGTATGCAGCGGCGTTTTCAGTTCATGGGACACATTCGCCGTAAACTCCCGGCGCATCTGTTCCGCCTGTTCTTTCTCCGTAACGTCAAGCATGAGAAGCACGGCGCCGGAGACAGTACCGCTCTCTCTGACCGGGCTTGTCGCAAGCTGATATTTCCCGCCGCTCAGGTCTATGATTTTTTCCGTCCGCACACCGTTCTCCATGCCCGAAAGAAGCTCCGATATTTCCATATTGCGATTGACCGACAAAATGTGTTTCCCGACGCAGGCGTGTGTCGTCCCGAAAAGTTTTTCCGCCGCGCGATTGATACCTAAAATCACGCCCTTAGTGTTCAGAAGAATTATGCCCTCCGCCATATTTTCCGTGACGGCTTCAAATTCTTCCTGTTTTTGCCGAAGCTCCCTTTCCTGCCGGCGGATTTGCCGCTGCTGGGCGTCGAGCCGACGGAGCAGGGGCGAAAGCTCGTCGTACCCCTCGTTGTTCAGCGGGTCGTCCAAATTGAGCTGATTTAAGGGAGCGGTAATTTTTTTGGAAAGGCGGTGCGCCAGCCAGAAAGAAATAACTATGGCAATAACAATGATAACGACCATCGGCTGCATCATTCCAAAAAGCAACGTCAAAAGAGTTCGCTGCGCCGCCGAAATACGAATTACCGTCCCGTCTGACAGCCTTTTCGCACTGTAAAGAGTGCGTTCCATCAAGGTAACGGAGTAACGGGAGCTTTCGCCGTAGCCGGATTTGAGGGCCTCCTCGATTTCCTCGCGGGCAAGGTGATTTTCCATTTCGGAGAAATCCGCCTCACTGTCGTAAAGCACTTTGCCGTCCGCGCTGATCCATGAAACGCGATAGCCCTTGGGGGATAGTCCTTCAAAATATTCCGCGCCCACAGCCTCGACGCCCCGCGCCGCCAGCACGGTCTGCGTCTTTAATTGATTTTGCTGAACATTCCCGAAATAATCATAGAGCACTCCGAGGAACAACGCCACGGAGGCAAGAAAAACCGCCACCGCCACAATGAGAATAGACCTGAAAATTCGTTTTGTCATTTCTCCGCCTCCAACCGATAGCCCACGCCCCGCACGGTTTCAATGCGGTCGCCACAGCATCCAAGCTTTGTTCGCAGTGTGCCGATATGGACGTCCACCGTGCGGGTTTCGCCGATGTATGTGTCGCCCCATATACTGTTGAAAAGCTGATCGCGTGTAAACACCCGCCCGGGATTTTCCATAAACTTTCGGAGTAATTCATATTCCTTAAAGGTAAGCTCTACCCGCGCCCCGTCCACTGTTACAACGTGCCGCGCCGTGTCCATCCGTATTCCGCCGTGAGATAAAACCTCACTTTGGGAAACAGGAGAAACGCGGCGGAGCACCGCTTTCACACGGGACACCATTTCCATCATGCCAAAGGGCTTCGCAAGATAGTCGTCGGCGCCGAGGTCAAGCCCTATCACCTTGTCATATTCGGTCCCTTTTGCTGTGGCCATAATGACAGGCACCTTGCTGCCGCTTGACCGCAGCCGCTTCAAAATGCTTATGCCGTCTTCGCCGGGAAGCATAATATCAAGAAGCACCAGCTCCGGAACGTCCTCACGAAACGCCTCCCAAAAGGACGCCCCGTCAGAAAAGCCCTTTGCCTCAAAGCCCGCAGCGTTCAAGGCATATATCATCAAATCACGTATTCCGTTGTCATCCTCCAAACAGAAAATCAAGAGACTCACATCCTTTCTGTGGGTGTATGAGAAAACAAGTTTATGCTAATATTATAGCACATTTTCACGGCTTTTTCAATCCGCCTTCCGAATTTTCTCCCCGGTAACGGAAAACAGCACCCACTCGGCAATATTGGTTGCGTGATCTCCGATCCGCTCAAAATACTTCGCCACCATCAAAAGGTCAATGGCATATTCTCCCTCGTTGGGATTTTGCGCGATCAGGGAAATCAGGCTGCTTTTAACGTCTATAAAGTAATCGTCCACAATGTCGTCGGAGGCAATGACAGCTTCGGCGATGGAAATATCCTGCTTCACATAGGCGTCCACGCTGTCCGTCACCATTTTAATAGTCGCTTTTGCCATTTCCCGAATTTTGATATGCTCGGGCAGTGTTCTGTCATTCAGAAAGGGCAGAATTTCCGCAACATCTTCCGCCTGATCTCCGATACGCTCCATGTCAGTTATCATTTTTAAAGCGGCTGAAATCTGCCGCAAATCCCGCGCTACCGGCTGCTGCTGGAGCAGGAGCCGCAGGCACATGGATTCAATCTGCCGTTCCTTTTCGTCTATCTCCCGGTCAATCGGGGCGATCTTCGCCGCAAGCGCGTCGTCCTTTTGAATTAGTGCGGAAGCCGCCAGAGAAATCACTTCCTCGCACAGCGCCCCCATCTTGATAAGCTCCTGCCCAAGCGTGTTAAGCTGCTCGTCAAACCGCGTCCTCATTATCCAAACCTCCCTGTGATATAATCCTCGGTGCGCTTGTCCTCGGGCCGGGAGAACATTTTTTCCGTGTCCCCGTACTCTACCAGTTCGCCCAAAAGGAAAAACGCCGTCCGATCCGAAATGCGTACCGCCTGCTGCATATTGTGGGTGACAATGATGATGGTGTATTTTTCTTTCAGCGTCATTGCCAGCTCCTCGATTTTCGAGGTCGAGATCGGGTCGAGCGCCGAGGTTGGCTCGTCCATTAAAAGGACCTCCGGCTGAACCGCCAGTGCGCGGGCGATACAGAGCCGCTGCTGCTGCCCGCCGGAAAGGCCCAGCGCGTTCTTTTTCAGCCTGTCTTTTACTTCGTCCCAAATGGCCGCGTCACGAAGGGAGTGTTCCACAATATCGTCCAGCTTTGCTTTGGCGTGAATTCCATGCGTTCTGGGGCCGTAAGCGATGTTGTCATAGACCGACATGGGGAACGGGTTGGGTTTTTGGAACACCATACCGATTTCCTTGCGCAGCGTGTTGACGTCAACGCCGGGAGCAAAAATATCCTTCTCCTTGTATAAAACCTCTCCCGTTATTTTGATATTGGGAATCAGGTCGTTCATTCGATCCAGCGTTTTCAAAAAGGTGGATTTCCCGCAGCCGGACGGCCCAATCAGCGCCGTAATCGTCTTTTCCGGAATATTCAGACTCACATGATGGAGCGCCTGCGCGGCTCCGTACCAGAGATTTAAGTCCCGAACCGTAATTATATCGTTCATAGTTTCTGCCTCCTTTTGAACCAGCGCCCCACAAGCGCCGCCAAGAGATTTACGAAAAGTGTGAGTACCATCAAAATGGCCGCAATCGCAAAGGCCACGCCAAATTCGCCCTGTTCCTTTGCGTAAACATAAAGGGAAACAGTCAGCGTCGCTCCGGCGCTTCCAAGTCCTTCAAAAAATCCGTTCAGCGCGTGGGCAAATCCGGCGGTAAACAGGAGCGCCGCCGATTCTCCAAGAATACGCCCCACGGACAGGATACAACCCGTGATAACGCCGTCTATGCAGCCGGGCAGAACGACCGTGCGTATCGTGCGCCACTTTCCGGCTCCGAGCCCGAAAGCTCCCTCCCGGTAGGACTGCGGAACCGTTTTCAGACTTTCCTGCGTGGTGCGCATAACGGTCGGCAGGTTCATAATCACAAGCGTCAACGCTCCCGCCAAAAGCGAGGTCTGCATATTGAGAAACTGACAGAAGAACAGCATACCCACCAGGCCATAAATGATGGACGGAATACCGGAAAGTGTCTCGGCGGCGTATTCGATCACGGCGACAATTCTCTTGTTTTTCGCATACTCCGTGAGATAGACAGCCGCGCCCACGCCCAGCGGCAGCACAAAGACAAGCGTACCGACAATGATATAAACCGTATTCAAAATGTCCGGCAGAATACCGATTTTCCCGGAAAGATAGCTCGGCTTTGTGGACAGCAGCTCCCATGAGATATTAGGAATTCCCTTTGCCAGTATGTAGGCCAAAAGGAACAGCACGAGGGCACAAGTGAAAGCCGCACTGATTATGCACAAAGCCCGGAGAAGCGCGATTTTTATTTTTCGATTACCGCTCATCACTCATCACTCCTTACCGCGTTTTAAAAAGAAATTCAGAGCCGCGTTGATTAACATAATGAACAAAAACAGCACAAGGGCAATCGAGAAAAGCGCCTGTCTTTGGAGTCCGCTTGAATAGGACATTTCGCTCGCCACCGCCGTCGTCAGGAAGCGTACGCTCCCGAAAAGCTCCGGCAAATTCGGCGCGTTGCCGGATACCATCATAACGGCCATGGCTTCTCCAATCGCCCGCCCGACACCCAGCACCACCGCCGCGGCGATACCGCTTTTCGCGGCGGGAACCGAAACCTTGAAATAAGTTTCCACCGGCGCCGCGCCGAGGGCGAGCGACGCATCTTCATACTCCTTCGGCACGGCCTCCAAAGCTGTGATTGACACATTGACAATAGAGGGCAAAATCATAATTGAAAGTACAATGATTGCCGCGAAAAGGCTTGCTCCGTCCGGAATATGGAACAGACTGCGTATGCCGGGGACAAGCACCATCATTCCCACAAGGCCGTAAACAACGGACGGAATACCCGCCAAAAGACTGACTGCGCCTGATACAATCGTCCTGATTTTTGCGGGGGCGAGCTTTGCCAGATAGACCGAGGTTAAAAATCCAATCGGTACGCCAATCAGAATTGCGCCCGCCGTGCCGTAAACGCTCGTCAGAATAAACGGCAGTATCCCAAATTTCGGTTCATTGGCGGTAGAGGCCCATTCTTTCCCGAACAGGAAATCCCAAATACCGATTTTACGGATTGCGGGGATCCCCGCGACAACCAGATAAAGCGTAATCAACAGCACGCAGCCAACCGTTATCAGTCCGAGGATAAGAAATATACCGTGAATGAAAGTCTCAAACGCTTTTTGCTTTTTCATTCCCGCGCTCCTCATTTTACAGGCACCGCACCCGCCTGTGAGATGTACGGGGCCGACTCGTCCGAAAGCGCAAAGTCAAAGAATTTCTGCGCCGCGTCGGAAAGCTCGGCGTCGTCTTTCGTCACCAGCACGAACGGACGCTGAATGACATAGCTGCCATCTTTGACTGTCGCTTCACTGGGCGAAACGCCGCCTACGGAAAGGGCCTTTATCTGATCGCTGACGGCGGCGAGAGAAGCGTATCCGATTGCGTCCGGGTTTTGTGAAACGGTGGTAATCACATCGCCGGTTGATGTAAGCTCCTGACGGTACTTGCAGGCGTTCTCCGTACCCGTAATGGATTCAAAGCCGTCTCTTGTTCCACTGCCCGCTTCGCGCCCGATTACAACGATTTCTGCGTCATTTCCGCCAACCTCGAACCAATTTGTGATTTCCCCTGTGTAGATTTTGGCAATCGTCTCTATATCGAGGTCGCTCACTTCGTTTTTCGGATTTACAATCACGGCAATTCCGTCGTTGGCAAGTACGGTTTCCGAAAGACCATCCGCCTTTTCTTCTTCTTTCAGACTGCGGCTTGAAAGACCAATATCGCAGCGCCCTTCCTTGACGGCCTGAATCCCGGAGCCGGAGCCTGTGGGATTATATGTAAAGGTCATGCCGCTGTACTTTTCCTGAAACGCTTCTCCCAGAACGCCGATCACTTCCTCCATCGAGGTAGAGCCGTCGGTGGAAACAGTTCCACCTTTTTGTTGCGCCCGGCAGCCCGCAAGGGCCGATACCGCTAAAGCGGCGGCGAGGGCTAATGTCATAAATTTCTTCATCTTGAAAAACTCCTTTGCGTTTATTTCCCTTTCGGGTACAGCTATATTTTAGTCCCGTAAAATCAAATCCGTTACCGCGGTTATGTAAAATGGATGTAAAGTTTAATAAGAAGTAAAGCAGGGGAGTATATAGCGTAATAAAAATACCGCTGCTTTATCTCTTCTATCCTTGTCTCCTGTTTGGCGTGGAAGGTCGCAGTTGACGAACCCGTACGTATTCGGCTGTGGCAGTTTTTTGTATTTTTGTGTAAGAAGGATTGAAATTTTTTTACTTATGTGATAAAATATGCGGTGAAGAATAATTGATTTAGTTGGAGGCGGTTTTATGGGCGCCAAAATAAATATTGCGCTGCTTCAGATTCTTCCTGGCAAAAGCATGGAAGAAAATATGGAAAAAGGCATAAGGTACTGTAGAGAGGCAAAAAAGCTGGGGGCCGATATTGCCTTATTTCCGGAGATGTGGAGCAGCGGATACAGTATTCCTCATGACGCGGAAAAACTAAATGAGCTTGCGATTTCGTCGGACAGCGAATTTGTCCTGTGCTTCGCCAAGCTTGCAAAAGAGCTGGAACTGGCAATAGCTGTCACTTTTCTTGAAAAGAACGAGCCAAAACCGAGAAACACGGTTTGTCTTTTTGACCGTTTCGGTAAATTAGTTTACAAATATTCAAAGGTACATATCTGTGATTTCGGTGAGTCCGACGATGAAAGTGTACTCTGCGCGGGGGACGAGTTCCCAGTCGCCGAATTGGACACGGCAAAAGGAAGTATAATGGTCGGCTCCATGATCTGCTATGACAGAGAGTTCCCGGAAAGCGCGAGAATATTGATGTTAATTGGCGCTGAGCTTTTGCTTGTGCCGAATGCCTGCCCGATGGAGATAAACCGACTGTCACAGCTCAGGGGCCGAGCGTATGAAAATATGCTTGCGATAGCCACCTGCAACTATCCCGCACCCCATCCGGACTGCAACGGCCACTCTTCTCTGTTTGACGGCGTCGTGTATCTTCCGGAAATGCATGGCTCAAGGGACACCTGTGTTTTAGAAGCGGATGATTCAGAAGGCATTTTCCTCGCCGGACTGGACATTGAAATGCTCAGAGAATATCGAAAACGTGAATATCATCACTATATAAAAAACCGGCGCCCGGAAATGTATGGAGCGGTAGCGGGGAACAGATAATTCATATGGACGCGTAAGATGGGCTTTCTTTGATGAAACAAAAAATTTACATAAAATACTTGAACAGTCCCCAAAAATGTGATATACTATATATTGCAACAAAGGAAGTGACGCCGGTGAAAGACCTTGACACGCTTTCAAAGGGATATATGTCCCAAAACGATATTTTTGCGGACGCTTTTAACTATTTGATATACGACGGACGACAGGTCATCAATCCCGAGCAGCTCAGCCCGCTCGATACGACCGAACTTGCGGCCCCATACGGCGACAGCGGCGAGGCGGAGCCCGTGCAGAAATTTCGCGACGTATTGAAGTATGTTACGGCAATGACAGACGACAGAGCTGCGTACCTCGTGTTAGGCATTGAAAACCAGCAAAACGTACATTTGGCTATGCCGGTGAGAAATATGCTCTATGACGCTTTGGAATACAGCCGGCAGGTCAGGGAGGCCGCGAGCCGCCATAGACAGAACAAAGAACACGGAAGCAGTGAGGAGTTTCTTTCCGGTTTCCATCGTGGAGATCGGCTCATTCCCGTTATAACCCTTGTCGTATACTTTTCCAGCGATAAGTGGGACGGCCCGAGAAGCCTGTTCGATATGATGGAGATTAAGGACGACAAAATTAGGGCTTTGACGAACGATTATAAGATACATCTTCTCGCTCCGGCTGAAATGAGCGATGATGAGTTTGATAAGCTCCAGTCCGAGCTGGGCAGGATAATGAAGTATATCCAGTGTTCGACGGATAAAAATAGGCTCTCACAGCTTGTTGAGGCGGACGAAAGATATACCCACATCAGTAAGGCGGGAGCGCTGCTCCTGAACGAATGTACAAAATCAGAAATACATATTGACGACAGTAAGGAGGATGTAGATATGTGTCAGGCGATAAAGGATATTAAGGCTGATAGCATGGCCGAGGGCGTTATCAAAACCATAAAAGCCATAATGAAAAATATGAACTGGACAGCCGAGCAGGCCGTTGCCGCGGCCGGTGTGCCCGAAAACGAACGTAAGGCGTATATAGCAAAGCTAACTACGGAAGCATAAAAAGAGGATGTAGATATGTGCCAGGCGATAAAGGATATTAAGGCTGATAGCCGAGCTGAAGGCCGAGCCGAGGGTGTTATCAAAACCCTAAAGGCCATAATGAGCAGTCTGCACCTGACAGCCGAGCAGGCCGTTGCCGCGGCCAATGTGCCCGAAAACGAGCGTAAAGCATATATTGCAAAATTAACGGCTGAAGCATGAAACGTCCCCCGCGGCATTTGCCTGCGGGGGATGCTTTAGCATTTACTTTTATTTTTTGAAAAGCTCACACTCTATTGAAATAATATCATTGATCGGTATCTCGCTTTTATCCGTAAAAATCAGGCGGCGTTTATGTTCGTCAATTCTTCTGAGCTTCTTAAACACCGTCACATATTCACCGCCATCCTTAAGCTCGTCCGGCTTAAAATATGTGACGGTGACCTCAGGCCGCTCGGATATTACCTCGGCCAAGGCGCTCAACTTACGATTGAGTTCGTCCAATTCGTCGTCGCCTAAACTGATTTTGCTGCCGGTCAGGCGAGCGGTCTCTTCGACAGCGTCATCATAGCCCACGAGGGCCGCAAAGGGCGAAAACTGCCCCGCCCGGTTGTGCGCGGACATATGCGGATGCTTTTCGGAGCGGTGGTGCGGCAGATTGATTATACTTTCGTAACTGTGTTTGTCGCCGTTATTCATGCGCTTCCCCTCCCTTACTCGTGGTGTCCGCCGATTTGAGCGTTCCTTTGGGCGGCGGTGGCTCCCTCCTCCAAGTTCATGCCCTTTAGTACGGCGTTTTTGCCGTATTTTTTCTTTATGCTCAAGACCGCGTGCTGGAGCTTTTTCTCTCTTTCGAGAACCTCGCCGTCCGAAGCGCCCAAATCCGAAAGAAAGCTGAGCTGTTCCCCGGCCGAGGCCTCGCTCTCCGGCACGACGTTGCAGGCGGTGACATTTAACCTCCGCACCGACAGCCGCTTGTCCACGATTTTATCGAACAGTTCCATAACTGCGGCGGTAATGAGCTTTGTTGAGGAGGTCTGCTTTTTTAAATTTATCGTGCCGAGAGCGTGTTTGGGAACCTTGCGGCCGTAACGGTCGGTTGTCACCTCACCGCTATACGCTTTGGCAAGTTGCGGATCTTTAAGGTTTTCAATATCGTAGCCCACGGTCAGCACCATTTGGTCGGTGACGAGACCCTTTTCCACCAAGTCCAGCACAAGCAGATCCGTCATCTCCTTTACGACCAGCCGCGCTTTCTCAAAAGGATAAGGCTGCTGAAGCACCTGACCGGAGCTTATGCTGTTTGTATCGGGACGATATGCCTTTACCTCGGCAATGGTCGTGGGTTCCCAGCCCCAGGCGTGGTCTATCAAAAGCTCCGCGTTCACGCCAAAGTGCTTATACAAAAGGTCCTCATTGTAGTAATCTCTCGGCCCGCCCACGGAACAGAGGGCCACATCGCCCATGGTAAAGAGACCCAGTTTCTCCAGCCTTTTCGCGGTGCCCCGCCCGACCCGCCAAAAATCCGTCAGCGGCCGATGGTTCCATAGTTCACGCCGGTAGCTCATCTCGTCCAGCTCCGCAATGCGGACGCCGTTTTTGTCTGCGGGAATGTGCTTGGCGCGAATGTCCATTGCCACTTTGGCAAGATACATATTCGTACCTACGCCGGCGGTGGCAGTTATGCCGGTATTTTTCAGCACGTCGAGGATGATTTTCATCGCAAGCTCCCGTGACGACAGGCCGTAAAGCGTGAGATAATCGGTCACGTCCATGAAAACCTCGTCTATCGAGTATGCGAAAATGTCCTCCGGCGCCACGTATTTCAGGTAAATGCTGTAAATTTTTGTGCTGTATTTTATATACAGCGCCATCCTCGGAGGCGCGACAATATAGTCGAGAGCAACGGCCGGGCGGGAGCGTATCTCGTCGGCGTTGCAGGATTTTTCGGTGAACAGGCCGCCCTTCAGCCTGTGGAAGCGTTCGTCATTTATGGACTTTGCTTTTTGTACTACTTCAAACAGGCGGGGCCGTCCCGGCACGCCGAAGCCCTTGAGCGCCGGCGAGACAGCAAGACATATTGTTTTTTCGGTGCGGCTTTGATCTGCGACAACAAGGTTTGTAACGAGAGGGTCGAGGCCACGCTCCACACACTCCACCGAGGCATAAAACGATTTCAGGTCAATAGCGATATAACATCTCTGTTTTTCGTCCATAAGCGGCCATCCTCTCCTGTTTATATCTCTATTATATTTACCAATTTTGCACAGTCAATCCGTTCTATTTCAAATATCACGGGTCTTATAGTCCCATGCCTTGCCGCAAAAGTCCCATTTCATCAGGTGCGAGACAGTCTATTTAAGCGCGTCGCTCAGGCTTTTCGGTATCCCTCTCGGGCCTCTTACCGCAAAAATCCCATACTCTTTTCCAAGAATGTCAAAAGTAAACTTGTCCGGGGCGTAGCGTTTCAGCAATTTGATCTTCATTATACTTGACATACGAACTTCTCCGTTGTCAAAACGGAACGGTATGCCAGTTTCTGTCACACGGCATTTGTAGAGTATGGCGGATACAGGGGCGGCGACATACATAAAAACCGTGTCGCCGGTCTTTATACCTTTTCCCTGCTTCCAATCTATTTCGTCGGATTTATCAAAGGCCGCCTGTACGTCGTAGTATTTTGGATTGGCGGGGATGACCCATTCCTTTGGCGGTCTGAGCTTATACCTCGTCTCATTTGACGCGGTGGCAATATAACTTTCGTCCAGCCATGAACGTATTTCCTCGAATGGAACCATTCCGTCTAAGGCAATCGCGAGCCAGCCGCTTCTGCCGACGGGATATCCTTTGAAGAAGCCCACCCGTTGAAGCAGTAAATCCGTGAATAACGGATCGCTTATTTTGACATTTAAAACAGTGACCGTATTCTCGCCGTTTAAACTTGGCCGATTTTTCGGCATATCTGCCAGAAGCGCGAACTGCTTTTTGTTATCCCTATGATGAAAGGCCGCATAGTACAAACGCCTTGTCTGCGGATATTCCGGCGACACCTTGAATTTTTTCTTTATATACGCAAATATTTCTTCTTCAATATCCGCATGATTTATGTCAGGATCCATGTTTTCATTCGCCTCCTGTTGATTTTTCCCATTTTTCCCATCCGGCCTGACCGGAAGAGCCGCAAAATATTATCACCGAACGAGCGCCGCCAGCTTTTTCCCGCAAAAGATACCCGCAAGGCAGCATATCACGCTAAGCGCGATATATGCCCCGCCGCACAAATACGACCTATTCTCAAATAAGGTAAACGCCTCAAGTGAAAAGGTGGAAAAGGTCGTAAAACCGCCGCAGACGCCGGTTTTCCAAAACAGAACGGAATAAGGTGAAACGCCGCCGTTATCGCTCGCAACACCGGTGATAAAGCCTATCAGCACTGCACCGAGCAAATTAGTTATCAGCGTAAGCACCGGAAAAGCCGTCCTTATCGGAATAAGACTTATCGCGTATCTGCCAGCCGCACCTATCGCCCCGCCGAGGGCCACAAACAAAAAGTTCATATACATACCTCCGATTCAATTCGCCAGCCGTCCTGGAACTCCGCAGTCCGAGTAGTCGGCGTATTCGTTGATGACCACCTGTCTCCAATTGACGCCCAGCCCGTCGCTTATGGCTCTGTAGTCCGCTATATGCTCGTCCATGCTGTCCAAACAGCCGACTTGCAGCTCGTGCCATGTAAATACGTCCGGCATACAATTATTTGCCTTGCAGAAGCTGATAAAATCGTACATACTCGAATGACCCCTGTACAAGGCGTCGTTGGGGCCGGCTATGGTCGCCGTGGGGTCGGAAGCCTTTATTGAGTCGTAGTAGATTTTACATGCGGCGTTGAAGTTATAGCCTCCGTTTACATTGGCGGGAGTGCCCTCGTTGACAGGTATGTATACCATCCGATTGTCTATATCGGGATATTTGGCGCGCTTCTCATCCTTCCATTTTGCCACATGGGGAGCTATTATGTTTTTGAGCACGTCGCCGTAGTCAGATGCGTCAGCCGTAACTACGAAAACACCGTAGTAGTTGGAGTTATACATCTGGCTGGCCTCCGGCTTCAAAAAACTCCTCGGCCACGTCCAAAGCGTCGCCGTAGGGGTGTTCGGTGCCGAAAGGCCCCTTGGTGGCAAGCACTTTTGGCTTAAGAGGAGTGAGAGTATTCACGTCCGGAACGCCCTCGTTGGATATCCCGTAAAGGAAGCCTGCGCTGCCATGGAGTATGTCGTGATCCTCTGCCGTCATATCGACGATGAGCGTTGGCTCATTCTCGGCGGCGCTTACGCTTATGGCTCCCGACGATGTCAAAGCCAACGCGAAAGCCGTCATGACAGATAGAGCTTTTTTCATGGTAACTCCTCCTAAAATCTCTATTTATACAATACAAGTATATCACAATATAATGGCCTTTGTCTATAAAAATTTTGGCATGAATTCATGAATTTTAACAATATTAAGATTTTGTGGGCTGTACCCCGTTTGAATTACGCAAAAAATGAAAAATTACGCTTTTACTTTACTATACAAAGACAACTTTTTTCTTTGTTTTTTGCCTCGTGTAATGTAGTATATTGTTAACCTATATTACACTGTATCAAAAAATATTTATTCTTGACTAAATGAGAAAGATATGATATTATGTAATTAAGTAAATGTAATTTTTGGCAAAGACATATTCATGCGCAAAGTATTGTTCCACAACTAAGTATTGCATCACAGGAGGTACTGTCATGAAGAATGTAAAAATGAAAAAGTTAATGTCAATTCTGTTGAGCGCGGCGATGACCCTGACGGTCATGCCGGCGGTGGTCATGGCGGGGGACGTTCCCGCGCCGGAAGCCGTGCAGACAGAGGCCGCCGCGCCCCGTCCGGGGCTGCCGGACTTCGGCCCCCACTCCGCGCAGGAAGAAAAGGCCCATGCCTATGAGCCCTTTAAGGCTTTGGAGGAAAAGGAGGCGCTGAAGAGCTACCCATATGTTGAAAACACGGTAGTTTTAAAGCGCAATGAGGGCGAAGCTGGCCTCATGAGCGCAAGCAAAACCGACGAGCTTTTGGCCCAGTTGGGCGCGGAGGTGGAGTTCGTGCGCTCCGATTCTGAGGGCGGAGCCTCGACCATGGCCGTGGGCGGCGAACCCGTGACCTATAAGGCCACCATCGACGGCGACGTCTGGGAGGCCGTTGAAAAACTGGAACAATAATATATGCCGAACCGGACTATCTCTTCACCGCCGACGCTGTGGGCCTGCCGGATGAGACCACGGACGCGGGATTCCTTGAGCAGTGGTATTTCACCGCCAACGATCCGGGCATAAAGACCGCCTGGGACTACCTTATGAAGAACGACTTCAGCTACGGCGGCAACGGAGACACAATAGTCGCCGTAATTGACACCGGCGTGGACTATAACCATGAGGATCTGGCCGCCAGTATGTGGACAAACAACGCTGAGTTTATGGGCGTCCCCGGCGTCGACGACGACGGGGACGGCTTTGTTGACGACATCTACGGCGCGTCCACCGTCAGCGATAAATACGAACACACCGGCAATCCCATGGACGATCACGGCCACGGCACTCATGTGGCCGGCATCATCGGCATGACTCTCTTTAACGGCAAGGGCGGCGTGGGCGTTGCTCCCAGCGCCAGAATAATGGCGGTCAAGGCCGGACAGGCCAACGGCCAGTTCTCCTCCACCGACATTGCGGAGGCTATAGATTACGCGGTGATGATGGGCGCGGACGTTATAAATATGTCCTTCGGCTCCTACGCCAACTCTGCATAATTTCCGACGCCCTGCAAAACGCCTTCGGCTATTGCGTGCTTGTGGCGGCGGCCGGCAACGACGGCGTGCCTACAATTCCCGCACCGGAAAAGTATCAGCCCGCCAATATGTACCCGGCGGCCTATCCCTATGTGCTGGGCGTTATGGCCTATGACGAATTTGGCCAAAAGGCCGGATTTTCCAACTGGGACTACAAAAACGACGACGCTCAGGAGTACGAGATAATCGCTCCTGGCGCCGACATATACAGCACCCTCCCCGGTAACCGTTACGCTCGGTGGGACGGCACCTCCATGGCGGCGCCCATGGTGGCCGGCGCGGCGGCGCTGCTACTGGCCAAGTTCAGCGACAGGGACACATATTCCTCCCGTTTTATTATGAGCCAGCTCGCCTCGGCAACCGAAAAGTTCGTCACTTGTGTGGACGACGATAAAGTGTCTCACCGCTTTGCCAAACTCAACATCAACGACAGCCTGAACAATCTGCCAAAGCCCGGCCTCTCCTATGTGGAGCACTACCTCTTTGACACAACCGATATAGCCGCCAGAAACGACGCCGACGGCATTGTGGACGCCGGTGAAATGGTTGATCTGGCCGTAGTTCTCCGCAACCAGTGGGGCAAGGCCGACAACGTTGTGCTCACCGCCGACGCGGTCAGCGACGGCGGCGTTGCCAGCACCTATGTGACCTTCGTCACCTTTTCCGTTGATTACGGGGCCATAGGTACCTTTGACGAGGACGACAACGGCCTCATCAAAAACGAGGAGGGCCGCATCACCGGAGTGGAGCACCCCATACGCTTCACTGTGGATCCCAAGACCCCCAACGACACCGTTTTGCCCATCAATATCCACGTCACCGCCAAAAACGGCTACGACCCGAGCGACAGGATTGTTTATAAATGCGACACAACCATAGAGCTCATGGTACAGAAGGGCCGTGTCCTCAAGGGCGATATAAAGGAAGACATGGCCCTGACCAAGGACGACTACTGGATAATCGAAAACTCCGTACTCATCCCCGAGGGAGTCACCGTCAACATTGAGCCGGGCACCCAGTTGCAGTTCTGGTCCTCCGACCCCGAAGGGCCATACAGCGATCAAGCCATGGCCTATATCAAGGTTGAGGGTGAGCTCAATGTAACAGGTACCCCCGATGAGCCGGTGGAGATGTTCCCCAGCCTTGCCTTCGAACAGTACGGAGTGGAGATTTTTTCAGGTAATGCACTTGAATATTATTATTATCCCGATCCCATTGGGAACATTGAAATGGATTATGTCAGTGTTATAAATCCCAGATTTAACGCGGAAAAAATTAGCCATTTTAATGCTGTGCAGAATTATGATAGGATTAGTTATAGAGAATTGTCAAACGGTAAAGTGGAAACTTATGATTATGATGGCCCAATTGTATTAATTGCTAATTTGAGCAAATCAAAACTTACAAATTTTAGAAACGAATCTTATGTTGGAGATAAAGCCAATCTATCTGGAAAAATGAACTCGGTTTTATTTGACAATTGTGAAATAAGGTTCAAAAGGACAAACGATGACAATTCTTTCTGTGATTCCGTATTCTTAATAAATAATGCAAAGTTTAATAAAGATGGTGGAAAACAAACGTCAAGCTTTAATAACGATTCACTTCTTAATAAAACAGCGACATTTGAGAAATTTAATGAATACAACGGAAAACATTATGTTACTGCAAATGTAAACGGATACATCGACAAGCCAGCGCTTATGGCGATGGAAAACATTGCAAGGAGCCGCGGCGGGCATCTGGCGGATATTAACAGCCAGTATGAGTGGGAAATTTTCAAGAATACATATTCCAACTTTTGCCTTGGCCTCATGCGGAATGAGGACGGTGAACTGTACTGGATCAGCGGCGCCCCGGTGGACTTCCTCCCACCCATTCGCGGTAATGGTGAAGTTGCCAAAAAAGAATATGCCGGCTATGACGGCGATGGGAACTATGAGTACGGTATAGAGTGGGATAACTATTCGAATTATATACTGCTTGAATTCCCCATTACGGTCTCGGAAGAAGAAATTACTGCTCCGGTTGAACTGACGGCGGACATGGTGCCTGTGGGATATACGGGCTTTGAAAACAACGCCATACTGAACCGCACTATCGATCCCAATGTGGAAAACTGGATGAGGATAACGGCGGACGGAGATAAAAACGGGATATACAGCGCCGCCTACAACTACTGGGGTACGACTGATGCCGAACTGATAAACAAGCAGATAGTGGATCATGACGATTATGTGGAGATGGGCGACATAGTCGAGACCCCCATCCTCACCACCCCGCCGGAGGGGGCTTATCCCTTTGTGACGGACATCAAGGTAACAGACAGTGAAGGGCACGAGCTCACCGAAGCCGGGGCTCAGGAAATAACCATGGAGGGCAGCTTCAACCGTGACATGGATCAAAGCGTCCAGCCCACGGTGTCCTTCGGCCCGGCGGAGCCATGGACGGACTATCTCGTCAGCGGTGATTGGGCCGACGCCCGCACATGGAGGGGCAAAAAGAAGATAACCTCCATTACCGGCGACGGTATGCAGTATTTCAGAGTCATTGGCGCACAGGCGGCGAACGATCCCTGGCTGGTCACTGGCAACGACTGGGGTCGCTTCTCCTTTGAAATTATCACCAGCGGTACCGAGGCCATGACCCTTCAGGCCGCCGGCGGTCAGAATAAAATAGTGCTCCAGTGGGAACAGGACGATTATGACACATTGGCCGGATACAACCTTTACCGCTCCGAGACGGGCGAGGACAACAGCTTTGTGCGCTTAAACTCCAGCATCATTCCCGCCGACACTAAGGAATATACCGACGAAAATGTTATCACAGGCAAGACATATTTCTACAAGTTTACCGTCGTAAACACGGATATGAAGGAATCGGGCTACTCCAACACGGCTTTTGCCGCGCCTTTGGACAGCGCCGGGCCGGAAATTGACCACACCGCCGTAAATTTTGCCAAACCCGGATCCCCCATACAGTTCAGCGCCCGGGTTACCGACGATGTAAGGGTTGCCACGGTGAACCTTCGCTATCGTAAGCAGGGTAATGAGAGCTGGAAGACCATAGAGATGAAGTATTCCGACGACACGGGCAGATATGCCGCCTTTATACCGGCATCCGAGGTTACAAACAACATTGAGTACTATATCGAGGCCAGCGACGGCACCTCATGGAGCCGCCACGGTTCGGAAAAAGAGCCTCATATCATTGAAGTATATTATGCTCCCGAGCTTTTAGTAAACGGCACTCTCGTTGATAGGCTTCCCGCCGCCGGTACAGACGCCACGGTTCAGGCCGTAACGACCGCTAAAGATGCGAAGCTCATAACGGCCTTCTATAATGGCAATAAGCTGATCGAGGCAAAAACCTTTACGGAAAAGAGCTGCTCCGTAATAAGCGGCGAGATAACCGTTCCCGCCGGCGCCGACAGGCTCAAGCTCATGGTTTGGGACGGTGTTGAGCCAATAATGCAGGCGAAGGAATTTACCCGGTAAAACTGCTGATCTAAAATCGGGTGACCGTATATAAGATGTAAAGACCACCGGTTCAACCGGTGGTCTTTACTAACTGTCAATAGTACTTCTTGCAATCCTTCAAGTCCGTAACATGCCTCAATGCTTCCCCGAACCGCTGGAAATGCACGACCTCGCGCTCCCGCAAAAACCGAATTACGTCAATCACATCCGGATCGTCGGCCAGCCTGAGTATATTGTCATACACGGTCCGTGCCTTCTGTTCCGCGGCGAGGTTCTCCGTCAGATTGGCGATAACGTCGGACATGGAGTTGATATACCCCGCGTTCCATGGCACGCCCGCGGCATTGACAGGAAAAATACCCGTGCCGTAATCCACATAGTAATCCGCAAAGCCTCCGGCCTTGATTTCCTCCTCGCTGAGGTCCCGTGTGAGCTGGTGAACTATGGTTCCCACCATTTCAAGGTGAGAAAGCTCCTCCGTGCCAATATCGTTCAGTACGCTCTTTGTCACCTCGTCCGGCATGGCGAAGCGCTGAGAAAGATACCTCAGGCTTGCGCTCATCTCGCCGTTGGGGCCGCCGTACTGGCTCATGATCACCTTTGCCATCCTTGGGTCGGGCTTCTTTATCTTTATCGGGTACTCAAGCTTTTTTTCATACATCCACATAATACTTCCTCCTTACTTCCTGTTCCAGGGCCAGGGATCCTGTATCCACTGCCAGGGGGCGGCGGAGGAGCTGTCGCGCGCGGTCAGCGGCCCGTACACGGCCTCGAATTCCTTGCGGTACTGCTTTCCCTTTTCCACGGCCTCTTTGAATTTCGTCAGCGCCGCCTGACTGTTCGGGTGCGTGTCCAGATAAAGCATCAGGTCGTATGCCGCAAATTCCGCGGCCTGAACCTTTTTCAGCATTTCCCCACGGTCTGCTGCCATATCCATCACATTTCCCCCTTTTTGCAAAAATTGTTGCCGTATACGCCCAACGGCAGGTCAAGCTCGGGAAAGACCGTGCCGCTCTCCAGCGCCTTGGCATAGCCGTAAAGTGTGTCCATCTCCTGCACCGGAGTGTAGGAGTACGCCGGGGGCAGCTTTTCAAGGCATACACAGCCGTCCTTATCCGGCACGACCGGGCCGGGCCCCTCGTGACAGCCCACGCCGCCCGCCGGGCTCAAAAAATCCATAATATCTTTCATATCGGTTCTCCTTTTTGAATTGGGAATGGCCTTCCCGTAAATATAATATGAAGATTTTTGCAAAATGGTGTTGCATAGTTCCGAAAAATGTAGTAAAATAGAAGAATAAGGACGGCGGCGTCCGGCATAATTATAAAAAGAGGGGGAGATGGTATGTTATTTAAAAGGAAGGAACTGCCCGGGGAGGGCTGCTGCCGCTTTTGTCGGCACGTGACCGTGGAGGAAGGTGTTTACCGCTGTCACGGCAGGCGCGAGGTCAGTCCCGGCGGGGTGTGCGTCCGGTATAAATTTGATCCCTTCGCCGCCCGTGACAACCGCCGCCGCACGCTGGACACCTCGGTGCTTGACCCGATAGACTTCGAGATATAGCCTTATGGCGTGTACATTCCGCCTGTGGCGGGAAGGTGCGCGCCATAAATTTTTGTATAATTTGCACAAAAATGTCGGGCGAAATTTGGCAGGAATAAACTCGAAACGGAGTTGCAATTTCATTGACAAATTTATTTTAAAGTGTTAAAATGATAATGTATATTTGTGTCTTGCGGCTTGTTCCGTTGAGGTAAGCGCGGCTCCGGTAAGCCGGAAGGTCGACCGAAACCCCGGCGCCCGCCCCCAACCTGACCGGCAGCAGGGCAAAATATGCAAAAAAATTTAAAATTTTTCAAGGAGGAAACAAATTATGAACGTTAAAAAAATTCTGTCACTTGCCGTAGTTCTGGCTATGGTATTGACAGTAGTCCCCACGTTTGGAGTATTTGCGGCACCCACTGCGGACGCAACTTCATGGAAGGTGACATTTAACACTCCCGCTAAAGTAACTGGATACGGCGATGTTCAGATTCTCGATACTGACGGCGATGTTGTCACCGGTTTCTGTATTGCAGATGATGGTATTCACCCGTTCCATAGAGAGCAGGTAAAGGACAAGGAAACATCTGTTGCTGACTATAATGGAACAGCACCTAAGTACAGTAATACACCAGGGGAAACATCAGTTAGCTATGATGCCAATACAGCGGTAGAAATTGCCTATGAAAAGGTCGAAAGCGGTTATAAAGTAACCTATACTGTCAAGGGGGGGCTTAAATATAAGACTACCACTGCATTGGAGAAGGACTTTGTCGTTTCCCGTACATACACCACTGATGTTGAGATAAACGGTGTCTCCGCTCCTAACAGCTGGTGGATTAACAATTGGGGCAACAATATTACTATTAATAATAGTAATATTGCTACAGAATACATTCTCAATGCCAAGGTTGACGGTCAGGACTTTACAGCACCCGAGAAGGCCGCTATAACTGTTAAGCACATTGCTGAAGATGGTACGGTTGTCAAGGATGAAGTTGCGGTAAATGATCTTTATGTTGGCGGTCGTTATGAAGTTAAACTCATAAACCCAATGATCATTGAAAAAAATGGTGTTAAATATCTGCCAGCTAAGGACACACCCAAGACAGTTCTTATAAAGAGTCTTCAAAAGACAAATGATATTACTTTTAACTATGCCAAGGTTGACGGATTTAAGGCAGTAGAAGTGCCTAAAGAAGCGACTATTGATTATAAGAAATATAGCATTAAAGGCACTAACCTTGTTGATAATCCCAGCTTTGAGACTTCCGATGGTCGGTTTACCATTGAGGGCTGGAACAGTCCCGAAAAAAAGGCCACTTTTGGTGCAAGCGGAAATGATCATGGCTTTGCTATTACCAAGACTGAATACAGCGGTGTCAACGGTTTAGATAACCCTGTAGCCACTGACGCATATCCTCCTCAGGATGGCGAAGCTGCGTTTGGTGGTAGATGGAACGATGGAGAAAAGGGACTTTGCTCTATATACAAAAACACTACCGTTGAAAAGAACAAAACATACTATGTTTCATATTGGGTAAGGGCTAATGATTGCAACGAGGGGCGCGCTCAAGTTTTGGCGGTAAACGGCAATGCCGATCCGTCCGGAACAAAGGCTGCCGGCAATGTTATCAGCACAGCTAAGTATGGCAATTGGACAAAAGTTGAGACAATTGTTTCTACTGGTGACAATGATACTATCCAGTTCCATGCATGGCGTCTCGGAAGCGGTGACGCAGATGGAAATGGTAACGCTGGTAGTCATCCTTACATTATGTTTGACAACTTTGTAATTGCCGAGGCTGAGTTTCTTGAAGAAGCTAAAGACACAACCGTAAATTATAAAGTTGGTGACAAGACAGTTAAGACCGTTACTGAAAAAGGTTTTGGCGATGATGAGGTAACGTTTGACGCCTTTGAGATTTATGTTGATGGTGCTGTTTATACAGCCGAGGCTCAGACTCTTAAAGGCGGCGGAACAAGGGATGTTGTAATGACTGCCGTTGAAGGCAGAACCTATCCAACACTTGATGTATTTGCAAGTAGTGGCGATGCGGGTAAGATAGAAGACAAGAGCGGCGATATGATCATGGTTGCCACGGTCAATGATTACGCACATGACAGGGATTACGATGGTAACCCTGCTGCGGGCAACATGGGTAATTTAGGTTCCGTTCGCGCCGGAATTCTTCGCTTTAATAAACCTGCGGTTGCTGCTGACCAGCAAGTACTTCTCAAAGTATTTGTAGGTCAGGTTAACGAGAATGTATCTAATAACGGTATTGATAATGGCACAAAGCTTTATGCTTTCAAGTATGACGGCGCGGTTGAAGGTGCTGTGAAGGGTGAAAGTATCATAAAGGATGTGAATGACAAAACAGATACCTTTGCATGGTCTGACGTACAGGCTAAGACAAATACTCAGTCCGGGCAAAAGAGACCCTGCAATATGTGGTTGACCATGGATGTTACCGATATTGTCAAGGCCGCTTCCGGTGATACAGTTACAATCGCTCTTGGCGCTGCCAGAGCCGGCGTATATGTTGTTGACTCTGAGACCGCTTCCGATGTAAACAGTGAGTTCTCCGGTAAGGTTGCATATTTGACCGTTGTTGGTGGACAGACTGTTGCCATAGACGGTGACACTCCCGCAAAGGTAACCAAGAACGGCAGCGTAGTTAATACTCCCGTTGTTGCTCAGGAAGGCGACACGATTCGCGCTTATGACGACGAGGGCAGTATGCTCGTTGACGGAGCCGTTGTTGGTGAAGTGGCTGCTGACACAACAAGCATGACCGTTACGGCTGTTCCCATTGAAATTTCTCTCGGTTATGATGGTGAGAACCTTGCAATCGTATTCGATGGCACCGATGGCATAAAGGCTGTTGTAACAAATAATGCTAATGACCTCAATGAGGAGACAGTTATGCCCGTAGCCGTAGTTCCCGCCAACGCCAACGTTACTTACACCGTAACCCTTAAGGACGAGGCTGGCACGGTTATCAAGTCCAAGGCTCAGGCTCTCTATCCTTTGGTTGTAACCGACATAACCGCTAACCTTCCTGATTATCAGGACGCCGAGAAGAATCTTGCCAGAGTTGAGGCCGCCGTTAAGGCCCTTACAGAGGGCGGTTTGAACTATATCGCCGCCGTTGCAGGCGCTGACGGTGCCGAGGGTACACCCGCCACTATCGGTGCTGGTCGTGATAAATTCATTACCGTAACAGAGAATGAAGACAAGTCCGTAACCATTGCTATTGATGATGCTCTTTACAGAGACGGCAAGGGCATGGGCTTCAAGGCAGGCGTTAAGGCCGGTGCCGACACTGTTGTAGAAGCTACCGGCGCTGAGGGTACAGTATTCAAGTCCGTTACCATTGACGCCGAGGGCAAGACCGCCACTGTTCAGGCCGCTGACGGCAGTGTTTACACCTTCAGTCTTGACAGTGTAGAGATCGAGTTCGTAGAGACTGAGATCGCCGAGACCGAGGGCGCTGACGCCGAGGCCGAGGCCGACTTCATTCCCGAGCTTTAATAGAGGAGGTAGACAGATATGAAAAAGTTATTCACAAATCCCGAGGTTGAGGTGAAGACCCTGTCTCCCGCTAACGAGGTTATGGGCGTTTTCAGCTCCACCGACACAAACGGAGCTATTGATTCCAGCAGATTTAAAGTAATTACCGATGATAAAGGTGTAAAGGAAGGTCAGTTTACTTACTGGCAGGCCAAATAAGACCGGCTTTGGGTCTTAACCTGAACAAAAACGCAAGGGCGTCCCGAAAGGGACGCCCTTTTGCCGTTGGCGGAAATGAGAAATGAGGAATGAGGAATGGAGAATGAGGATTGGGAAATTAGGAATTAGGAATTAGGAATGAGGAATGAGGAATATTGATGCGGCAGTCAATTCATTTGTTGTTTATAACGCAGCCCGTATTCCGTAGGGGCGCGCATTGCGCGTCCGCTTACACAAATTTACGGTAACATTTATACGATTTTGTGAATATACTTATCATAATTAGGTTCATAATCACGGCCGTAAACGTTTGATGGCGGACGGCCGATGGCCGCCCCTACGGCATACCAAGGCTGCATTTCTGTTTTTGCCACGCTCAGGCTTCCCGAAAGGGAGGCTCATTTCCGTGGGCGAGAGATATACAACGCACAAAAAAAGCCCGTACCAAACGGTACAGACCTTTTTGTGGAGCTGTCCAGCAGATTCGAACTGCCGACCTCTTCCTTACCAAGGAAGTGCTCTGCCTGCTGAGCTAGGACAGCATATGGCGACCCGGAAGGGGTTCGAACCCTCGACCTCCAGCGTGACAGGCTGGCGTACTAACCAACTGTACTACCGGGCCAAATCAAGGGCCTCTTTTATCAGTGCGCCCCTTTTTGTTTACCTTGCGCTCACTTTTTATATTATACACTATAAAGCCCCTTTTGTCAAGGGTTTTTTGAAAAAAATTTAAAAAATTTTGGCGCGGCGCGGGCCTTTATGTACAAATTGGAAAGGCTTTATTCCTACCTCACGAATAAAGTATGTATATTTTAGTATCCTAAATATATGCTCTTTCAAATATAGTTTATAAAATATTCACATTTTTTAGGCGAAAACAGCTTGACACATTTAATTTTATGTTGTATAATATAGTCAATAAAGGGTTTATCGTACTTCATTGGAGGGGAGGTGAAAACGATGAAGAGACACGGCGGCGCGGACGGTGAAAGTCTGTACAGTATTCTCGGCGTCAAACGGGACGCGGACACCTCGCAGATAAAGACCGCATATAACGGCCTCCTTTCCGATATGGAGGCGGGGGACACGGTCTATGCGCGAAAGGTCCACAAGGCTTATCAGGTTCTCGGCAACCAGAATATGCGCAGACGCTACAACAACACTCTCGCTTCCCAGTCCGGCTTTGAGGCGGCGGATCACGCCGGCGGCCGCGGCCCGGGGGACGGGATGCTTGTCACGGCGTATACCATAGACCAGTACGGTAATTGGTTTACCGAAAAGAAGGAGAGAGAGGATCTGCCCGATTTTGACGGCAGTTCGGCCTATGTCCTATACCTGGCCGAGGAAAACGCCACGGTTATTTCAAAGCAGTTATGGAATAAGTGGCGCAATTTGTGCGAGATATGGCGCAGCAAGGACATTATTACTGACACCATAGGCGACATTCGACTGAATGTGGACGTAATTTCCGCCGATAACGGGCGGCTGAGCCAGTCTACCATTTTGCGTAAGGTTTCACAGCTGCCGCTGATGTTCCCCGCGGTAGTCAGCGAGAGGGGAGAGGTGTACGCCTACCGAAACGAGGGCGGCGACACGGTAATGATTGAGGAGTATGATTTCATGCACCTCCGCAGAAAGATGGAACGGCAGGATCATGTATATGAAAATCTCGAGTGGTAAAGTAAACGAATAGGGGGCCGTCGGTTCAGCGCCGATGACCCCCGTATTTTTTTATTGCTCCTCCTGGAAGGCCCGCTCGCCGATGTCCGTCGCCGACGGCGGCAGCTTTATTTCCTTAAGACTGCGGCAGCCCTCAAAGGCGTAATTCCCCACGGACTCCAGCCCGTCGGGGAAGTGTATGGCCGTTATGCCGATGCAGTTCAGAAAGGCGCCGCTGCCGATGTGCTTCACGTCGGCGGGGACGTCAAACTCGCCCTCATAGCCGATGGGGCAGCAGATGAGCCGGTGCATATCCTTCACGTACAGCGCGCCGTCCACGCTGACAAAGTGGGTGTTTGCGCTGTCCACCACTATGCTCTTGAGGTTTTTGGCGTAGGCGAAGGGGCAGGAGCCTATCATTTCAACATTTTCGGGAATTGTGATTTCATGGAGGCCGTCGCACTCGCAGAAGCTCCAGCCGCCGATGAATTTCAGGCTTTCGGGCAGGACGATGCTTTTGATGTTGGGGCACTGGCGAAAGGCGTGGTCGCCCAGCACCTTTATGCCCTCGCTGAGTTCCACATAACGCAGGGCCACACAGCCGTAAAAGCACCAGGGGGACACGGCGTCCACCGAGCCGGGGATGGCTATGCCCTCGAGGGAAATGCAGTTTTCAAAGGCTCCCTGGCCCAGGAAACGGAGCCGGCGGGGCAGCTCGATATTTTTCAGAAAGGAACAGCCCTTAAAGGCAAATTCGCCGATGAATTTAACGCTTTTCGGCAGCTTGACCGTTTTAAGGCTGCGGCAGCCCTCGAAGCAGAGGACGCCGACGCGGGTTATGCCCTCGGGCAGGGTCACCTTGGTCAGCTGGGTGCAGCCGCGAAAGGCGTCGTCCCCAAGCTCGGTAACTCCGGCGGGAACCTCCACCTCGCCCACGATGTTCTTGGGCACGCTGTATATTACGGTTTTGTCCTCGTTATATATACAATCCTTCATATCCTCAGTCGACATGATCAAGCCTCCGCTTTATTTATTTTTTGATTTGATGTACTCGTCGATGGCCTTGGCGGCGTTTTTGCCCGCACCCATGGCCAGAATTACCGTTGCCGCGCCGGTCACCGCGTCGCCGCCGGCGTATACGCCCTCACGGGAGGTCAGGCCGTTGTCGCCCTCGGTGACGATGCAGCCGTGGCGGTTGGTTTCAAGGCCGGGAGTGGTGCTGCGGATCAGGGGGTTGGGGCTGGTGCCGATGGACATTATCACGGTGTCCACCTCGAGCTCAAACTCGCTGCCGGGCTTTTCCACGGGGCGGCGGCGTCCGCTGGCGTCGGGCTCGCCAAGCTCCATTTCGATGCAGCGTATGCCCCGAACGAAGCCGTTTTCGTCGCCCAGTATTTCCACAGGGTTGTTGAGGGTCTTGAAGATTATGCCCTCCTCCATGGCGTGCTCGACTTCCTCTTTACGGGCGGGGAGCTCCTCCATGCCCCGGCGGTAAACGATGTACACCGTGTCCGCGCCGAGGCGCATTGCGCTGCGGGCGGCGTCCATGGCGACGTTGCCGCCGCCGACCACGGCCACCTTGCTGCTCTTTTTGATGGGGGTTTTGCTGTCCGGACGGTAGGCCTTCATCAGATTTACCCGCGTCAGGTATTCGTTGGCGCTGTATACGCCTTTCAGGCTCTCGCCGGGGATGTTCATAAATCGGGGCAGTCCCGCGCCGCTGCCGATGAATACCGCTTCGTTGCCCATATCGAACAGCTCGTCAACGGTGAGCACTTTGCCGATTACCATGTTGGTTTCGATGTCCACGCCTATGGCCTTGAGGTTGTCGATCTCTTTCTGAACTATGGCCTTGGGCAGACGGAACTCCGGTATGCCGTAGACAAGCACGCCTCCGGCGGTGTGCAGGGCCTCGTAAACGGTGACCTTGTAGCCCATTTTCGCCAGATCTCCGGCGGCGGTGAGGCCGCTTGGGCCGGCACCGATTATGGCTACCTTGTGGCCGTTGGGTTGGGGCATGGCGGGGGTTTCGCTACTGTGCTCACGGTGCCAGTCAGCCACGAAGCGCTCAAGCCGGCCTATACCCACGCTCTCGCCCTTGATGCCGCGGACACATTTGCCCTCGCACTGGTTCTCCTGCGGGCATACGCGGCCGCATACGGCGGGCAGAGCACTGCTGCGGCTTATTATCTCGAAGGCGCCCTCCATGTCCTCGTTGGCCACGCGCTCGATAAACGCGGGAATGTCGATTGCCACGGGGCAGGCGCTGACACAGGGCTTATTCTTGCAGTTGAGGCAGCGGCGCGCCTCGCCGACCGCCATGTCGTAGGTGTAGCCGGTGGCCACCTCGTTGAAATTCCGTGCCCTGACCTTGGGATCCTGAGAGGGCATGGGGCATTTTTCGTTGCTCATATTGCGCTGGGCCATGTTATTCGACCTCCTTGTTCAGTAGATTGCAGCCTTCTTCACGGGCCTTTTGCTCAAAGTCACGGTACATGGTTCCGCGGCTCATGGCCTCGTCGAAGTCCACAAGATGGCCGTCGAAGTCGGGGCCGTCCACGCAGGCGAACTTTGTTTCGCCGCCCACCGTAAGCCGGCAGCCGCCGCACATTCCGGTGCCGTCGATCATAATGGGGTTCATGGAAACGACCGTCTTGACGTTGTACTTTTTCGTCACGGCGCAGACGAACTTCATCATTACGAGAGGGCCGATGGCTATGACTTCGTCGTATTGGTTGCCCTCGGTGATGAGCCGCTCCAGCGCGGCGGTCACAAGGCCCTTTTCGCCGTAGCTGCCGTCGTCGGTCATTATAACCAGTTTGTCGCTGGCGGCTCTGAACTCGTCCTCAAGGATGAGCAGATCCTTATTTCTGAAGCCAACCACGGAGTGAACCTCGCAGCCCAGAGAATGGAGCTTTTTTGCGATTGGGTATGCTATGGCGCAGCCAACGCCGCCGCCTACCACGCAGACCTTTTTCAGGCCCTCAACATGGCTGGGAACTCCCAGCGGGCCCACAAAGTCGTGGATGCGGTCCCCTTTATTGAGAGTGTTAAGATCCATCGTGGCCCGGCCAACTATCTGGAAGATAATGGTGACGGTGCCCTTTTCCCGGTCAAAGTCGGCGATGGTCAGGGGCACACGTTCGCCGTCCTCGGTGGCGCGGAATATTATGAACTGGCCCGGCTCCGCCTTTTTGGCGATGAGGGGAGCGTCCACGACCATTTTTATGACCGTGGGATTCAGGGCCGTTTTTTCGAGAATTTCAAACATTTCGGACAACTTCCTTTCTGTTCTCGTTTTTACTTCCACTCATTATAACATATTCCCTCATAAAACGCAATAGTAAATTTTAATGATTTTTACCCAATTCTCCGCCCTTTAACGGGCCAAAATCGGGAGAAAAAGTTTCTCGGACATGAAAAAGGAGCCGTCGCGCGGCCCCTGAGATTTTATTGTACTTTTTCTTTTATTACGTATTCGTCGTTCTCGTAAACTATCTCGCCGTAATCCTTGCCAACGGGCATTTTCAGCTCGCCGTCCTGTATATACTCTACCCACATACCGCCGTAAACGGCTTTCAGTTCGCCGTTGTCGATAAGGGGAACAAGGCAGGTATTCTGAATATCGTCAAAGGTGAGGGGCCGGCTGTAAACGGAAATATATTCTCGGCTCACAGGATCAAAACACCTCAAATGCTCATATCCCGGAACACCCGAGCCGCACCACGTATAAGAATGGAAAAACTCCGCCTGTCCGTCGCCGTTGAGGTCGGCCACGGCATAGCCGGTAAGAGCATTCCCGCCAAAGCCGGCGGAGCCAAGCTCATAAAGGGTGCCGTCATATATCAAATAGGATGCGTCTACTGTGCTGAACTGATAAGACTCTCCCTCGACATGAATGAACAACCGGAAGCCCGCCTCTGTCAGTGCCGGGTCGTCAACACGGAAGGTCGCCGCTGCAAGCTCCTCGGGAGAGCTTTTTGTATAGTCGTATCCGTTTTTCTCCTTGAAATTTTCCAGATATAACCTCACGAAGTCGTCTACTCCGTCCGAGCTGAGAAGCGCTGTGCGGTAATCTGTTATTCCGTCAGATAATATGGCAAAAAACTGATCGTTTTCCGCCTCCGGAAGATATGCTTCCTTTTCGGCGTCCGCCGTCACCGCCGCTCCATGGTCGTTACCGACCGTCAACGGCATAGAGAAGGGGAGGATAAGTCCCAAAAGTATAGCGATTAGATACATAACGTCTCCTTATTATTTTACCCTCACTATCATTTCGGCGCTGACTCCGTTGGGAGCCGTGGCGGTGAGGGTGGTCTTGCCTCTGGCCACGCCTTTGAGGATATTTCCCTCTACACGGGCCACCGTTGGGTCGGAAATACGCAGAATGACCTTGTCCACACTGTCAGTCGGAGTTTTTGTTATCTTTATTTCATAGTCACGCTCGGTGTTTATAGTCACATCCTCGCTGCCTCCGCCCACAAGAGAGAGGGAGAGAGCGGTGATGTCACTTTCATTTGTAAGCTCGCTTGCATCCACAGGCACAGCCGAAAGAGATGAAACGATATTCCCGTTCATGTCCACGTACTGAGCCACTCCGGTGCCAACCACGACGCCGATGTTGTCATACTTGTCCCCGGCACGGGCGGTAATTACGGCAATTCCGTCACCGTTGGCGGTAACCGTTCCGTCGCCGTCAACCGAGGCGATATGCGGGGCGTCCGAAGTGAAGGTCAGTTCCGAGCTCTCCGCGCCGCTGACCTCCAGCTTTTGCGACTGGCCCAAGCTAAGCTCCAGTTCATCGCCTTTTATCTCAATTTCTCCGCATCCGGCCAGCATAAGAGCCGGGATAAGGAGAAGGGCAATCCTTTTCATGTAAATCACCGACTTATCTTACGAAAATTTTGAAGGTGTCGGTCACGCCATTGGGAGCCGTGGCTGTAATGGTGGCGCTGCCCCTTGAAACCGGAGTCACGTGACCCTCGTCGTCTACCGTCACAACATCGGGAGCGGAGGAGTCAAAGTAGATCGGATCCTCACAGTCGGAGGGAGTGACGGTCACGCGGAAGGTGCCCTCGTCGCCGTTGGAAAGAATAAGGGTCTCGTCCTCGGTCATACCGTTGAGTGAAAGGCTGAGGCCGGTAACACGGGAATTTTCGTTGAACACCCGCTGAGCCGTACCCGTGGCGCCTGCCGCGCCTGTGGCGGGATTTACAGTCGAGGGGGCTGTGCCCTCAACGCCGTTGCCCACGACAACGCCCACGTTGTCATAGCCGCTGTCGGTCTTGGCGGTCACAACGGTGACTCCGTTGGCAAGGCCGGTGAGCTTGCCGTCCGGAGAAATGAAAGCGATATTGTCATTGCCGCAGGCCCAGGCAATGTTTTCACTTTTCTTTGTCTGCGCCACGACGGAAATTTCCTCGCCAATTTCAAGGCTGAGATACTCCTGATTTTCGGGAAGGTTTATCTTGACCGCCGCTTCCTCGGCTCCGCATCCCGCAAGGACAACGGTCAGTGCCGCGGCCGAGGCCAGGGCGAAAAGCTGCTTTTTCATGGCGAACACTCCTTTTAATTACATTATACAATTACATTATACAACAAATGCCACAACTTTTCAAGGGTATTTTGAAAAAATTTAGGACAATAATGTTCATATTAGGTTAAACTGACACATGGTGATTGACGGCCCGTGAATTTGGACTTGTGTTTATAACAGTCTCAGGCCGGTGCGTCGGGCGGTCTCATAATCCTCGGCGGCCAGATCATCGGGACACAGCGCCGTGACGGAGCCGCGGCCGGTATAGGCGCATATTTCCCGAAGACCGCCGATTAAGGCCCGCAGATAGTTGGCGACCCTTACCTCCGCCACGTTGGGGGGAACCGCGCCGTCCTCGCCTTTGGCCGCCGTAAGCACAGCTGTGGCCGGAGCCGCCGCAGCCGCCCCCAGCGCCAGCGCCTTTGCGACATCACCGGCGGCGGCGATTCCTCCGGTAATGATTATATCCATATCGCAGCCTTTACCGGTAAGGAATTTCTTCGCCCGGCACAGGGCGCTTACCGGAGAAATTCCTCCAAGAAGGCAGTCCCTGCCGCGCCAGCCTCCGCAGCCGCCGTCGATGGTGACGAAGTCCGCTCCGGCGTTGATAACGTGCTCCAAATCTGCTTCAATATTTCCGGCGGCCAGTTTAACGCCCACAGGCTTTCCGCCGCAGCCCTCTCTCAGACCTTCCACCATCAGCCTTAGGTCGGCGGGGCTCATAAGGTCGGCAAAACGTCCCGGGCTGGTGAAGAAGGTGCCGGGTTCGCCGCCCCTCATGTGGTACACCTCGCTGTCCGCCCCGCCGGGGACGGAGAAGGGAGTCCCGCCGCCGCAGCCCTGCCCCAGCTTTATCTCCACGGCACTGCACCTGTCCAGAACTTCCGGCGTCAGGCCATACAGGCCGGGAGTGTATTCATATATGTAGGCCGATGAGAGCTGAAGCTCCTCAGTGAGCACTCCGCCGTCGCCGCCGCCGTTGGCGATCTCCACCGCCGATGCCGCCCGTGCTATGGCGCACTTCAGTTCGGCGCTGACAGCTCCGAGGCTCATGTGAGAAATGATTACCGGCGCGGCCAGCCTAAGCGGCACAAGGGCGTGTTTTCCTATAACTGTTTCCGTAGAAGCCTCGGCAGGGCTGTACAGCGGGAGCCGATCCAGCTGGGCCGGCAGCAGTCTGATCCTGTCCCACCCCGGATTAACCGTAAAGGGATAGTCCACCCACGGCTCCTCGCCGTTTTCGGCCATATAGTTGATTTTATCGTTTATATTCATGGCTTTTCCTCACTGTATCAGGGATTGTAGAATATTGGACTGTGGCCCGAGAACGGAATTATTTTTTCAAACACGTCCGTCGTTTTCATTTTCAGGGACGAGGTGTTGACGCAGGGGTGGCAGCCGAAGTATTCCTGACCGAGAATATCTCTGTCCACTATAAGGGTCACATCCTTTGCGCTTTCCCTCGCTATGGAAAGGATGCTGACGCTGCCGGGTGTGACGCCCAGCATTTCAAGCATGGCGTCGTCGTGGCCGAAGGACAGCCTCGGCAGCCCCAGCTGGGCGGACAGGACTCTTGTGTCGAAGCGTTTGTTCCCGGCTATGACAACAAGAAAGTATCGGGTTTTCTGTTTGTTCCGGAGAAACAGGTTCTTGCAGGCCCTCATATCCATTAGTCGGTCTATCTCCTCACAGGCCTCCATGGTATCCGTGGCGGGGTGATCCGTCCGCAGATATTCTATGCCCAGCCCATCCAGCAGGTCATAGCAGAATTCCTCGGCTTCGCTCCGCCTTTCCGCCGGCCTTCCGTTATATATTTTGTACATGGCCCTCATCCTTTTTGTCGAATTATAAAACTCTATTTTATATTATAATACTGTTCAAACTATTTTTCAAGACAATTTACAGAAAAAATCTTGACTGGAAATGGAAAGCGTGGTATAATAAGTCATAGAATTTTTCTACGGAGGAATTAAAAATGACAAAAATCAGATTTGACTACAGTACGGCGGCGCCCTTCTTATCTCAGGGCGAGCTTGAGGGGATGGCCCCGTCGATCGCCGCCGCCCACGAGACCCTTAATGCCGGCACCGGCGCGGGGAATGACTTTTTGGGCTGGGTAAGACTTCCCGAAACTTATGACCGGGAGGAGTTCGCTCGCATCAAAAATGCGGCCGAAAAAATCAGACAGAGCAGCGAAGCCCTTATCGTTATCGGTATCGGCGGCAGCTATCTGGGAGCCAGAATGGTCATCGAAATGCTGACCCACAATTTCTATAACGCCAACAAGGCCGCCAGAAATGGCAATCCACAGATATTCTTCGCCGGCAACAGCATCAGCTCAACCTATCTCAGCGACCTGATTGAAACTGTTAAGGATATAGACTTTTCGGTTAACATAATATCAAAGAGCGGCACCACGACCGAACCCGCGATAGCTTTCCGTGTGTTCCGTGACCTGCTTGAGCAGAAATACGGTAAGGAAGGCGCCCGCGAGCGTATCTTCGCCACCACGGACAAGGCTAAGGGCGCTCTGAAGAACCTGGCCGACGAGGAGGGCTATGAAACCTTCGTGGTTCCCGACGACGTTGGCGGACGCTACAGTGTGCTCACCGCCGTGGGTCTGCTGCCGATTGCCGCCGCCGGACTGGACATCGACGCTCTTATGGAGGGTGCCCGCGACGCCATGAACGCCTATAACAGCCCCAATCTGGCCGAGAACGAGTGCTATCAGTATGTGGCAGCCCGCAACGCTTTCTACCGCAAGGGCCGCACCACCGAAATGCTTATCAATTATGAGCCGCAGGTACATTATTTCGCCGAGTGGTGGAAGCAGCTCTTCGGCGAGAGCGAAGGCAAGGACGGAAAGGGCATTTTCCCCGCCGCCGCTGATTTTTCCAGCGATCTGCACTCCATGGGCCAGTATATCCAGGAGGGCCTGCGGATAATGTTCGAGACCGTTGTGTTCTTTGACAATCCACGGAAGGATCAGACCATCGGCACCGATCCCGCCAATGTGGACGGCCTCAACTTCCTTGCCGGCAAGACTGTCAGCTATGTCAACGAGCAGGCCATGAGCGGCACACTGCTGGCGCACACCGACGGCAACGTTCCAAATCTTGTTATCCACGCCGAGCGTATGGACGAATACTGCCTTGGCAATCTCATCTATTTCTTTGAGAAGGCCTGCGGCGTCAGCGGCTATCTGCTGGGAGTAAATCCCTTCAACCAGCCCGGCGTTGAGGCTTACAAAAAGAATATGTTCGCTCTCCTCGGCAAGCCCGGCTATGAGGCTGCACAGGCCGAACTTCTGGCCCGCCTTGGCAAGTAAGCATAGCGGCTTCTCACCGCGAAAAAATATTTGGACATTTTTCATAAAAACTATTGCAATTTCACTTCGTTTATAGTATAATGGTAACAAATAAATATCCTAAGGAGGTAATATTTATGGTTAAAGTAATTATCGGCGAAAAGGGTACCGGAAAGACCGCGAAGCTTATTGACGCGGTTAACGCGGCCGAGGCCGCATCCAACGGCAACATAGTATTCATCAACAAGGGCGACAGACATATCTTTGACCTTACCCACAGAGTCAGGATCGTGGACAGCGTCGACTATGCGATTTCAAATTATGACGAATTTTACGGTCTTGTCTGCGGAATCCTTTCTCAGAACTATGATATTTCACACGTATTTATTGACAGTATAACAAAAATCGTCAACAACGACCTTGACGCCATGGTTGAGTGCATCGACAAACTCAATGTGATGTCCGAAAAGCACAACGCCGAAATCATGATTATTGTCAGCCTAAAGGCGTCCGAAGCCCCTGAGGGCCTGAATAAATACCTTTAATAGATACATCTTTTAGGGGGACCGACGGTCCCCCTTGTGTTTAAAAAAGTACGGAGGGATTGGATTGGCTGGTTTTTTCAACCTTTTCGATTATAACAAGCCCGGCCCCGGGGTTCGGAAGGACGAGCCGGAAAAAAAGGGTCTGGCCAGATATTTTGATATTTTGGGGAAGCGGCTGTGGAAGATGGTGGCGCTTAACTTTCTGTACCTTCTGTTTTCCATAGTCCCTTACCTTATTTTATATGCCGTTTGCAACATAAGCATACTGTTTGTCATGAATTACAGCACCAGTCCCGAGGAAATGACCCGGTGGCTCAACAACGGCGGGACCCTGCTGATAATGCTGGGGGCGCTGTATATTTACTGCTTCGGCGGCGGCGGGGCTTCGGCCTGCGGCCTGATAAATGTGCTGCGAAAGTATGTTGACGACACCCACGCCTGGGTATGGATGGACTTTTGGAGCTCCTTCAAGGATAACTTTCTCCAGGGCACATTGGCCTATATCATCGACTGCGTGACCGCCATGGTGCTTATAATCAATTTCGGCCTTTACAATTTTACGGATTTTGCCGGAAGCAACGGTATTGTACTCACCGTGCTTCGGGCGCTGCTCCTGCTGGTGATACTTGTGTGGGGCATGATGCACGTATACATTTATCCCGTGATAACCAGCTTTAAATTTAAGCTGCGTGATGTTTATAAAAATTCGTTTATTATGGTTCTTGGTAAACTGCCGCAGACGGCGGCGGCGTTCATTTTGGGCGGAGCGGTATCATTTTTGATCGTGTTCCTGACCGCGGTTGTTCCGCTGATCGGCCTGCTCATCGGCATAATTCTTTTTTCACTGACCGAATACACCCGGCTTTCCATTTCCTATCCGCTCATAAAAAAGTATATGCGCGACCCGGAGGAGGCCAAACGCGAGGCAAAGCGTGAGGCCATGCGCCGGGACATCGAGGCCGACGCCGGCGTGTTCAACGACAACAGGGTGGAGCCAAAGTGAGCGGCCGCAGCTTTGTGCGCGGAGCGCTGATCCTTTCGGCGGCCTCGCTGCTGTGTAAGGCCCTGAGCGCGCTGTTCAAGATACCTCTTGACCGCTTCCTTATAGGCCCGGACGGATTGGCGGTGTATCAAAGCGCCTATTCGATTTATAATTGGATGCTGGCGGTGGGCGCCACGGGCATACCCATCGCCGTCAGCAATCTCGTGGCGGACAGCGACGAGACCGGGGCGGCGGGTATACGTTCCTCGGCCCTTGCCCTTGTCACAGGTGCCGGAGCGCTTATCGGCGGCCTGCTCTTTGTTTTTGCCCGGCCAATAGCCGAGTTTATCGGCGAGGGGGGCTCGGCCTTCCTCGGCATAAGGGTCATGGCCCCGGCCATTATGTTTCTCGGTATAATCAGCTCTTATAAAGGTTATTTTCAAGGCAGGGGAAATATGCTGCCCTCGGCTGTCAGCCAGATAGTTGACAGCCTGTGCAAGGCGTTGGCCGGTCTTGGCATCTGCGCCCTTATGCTGCCGTACGGCACACCCGCCGCCGCGGCGGGAGCCATGGGCGGCGTGACCCTTGGCACCGTTATGGGGGCCTCGGTGCTGCTGATATTCGGCAAAAAATATATTACGCTCCGCCGTCCGCCGTCGCGGAAGCTGATGTGGCGCATCGTTACTATGTCCGTGCCGGTGACGCTTGGCGCCGCTGGGTTCGCCTGCATAATGCTGGCCGATACCCTTACCGTTCAGCGCATATTGACCGCCTCGGGCATGACCCCCGGCGCGGCGGAGGTGCAGTTCGGCTACCTCAACCGGGCTGTTATGATATACAACCTTCCCGCAACTCTGATATCCGCCGTTTCAATGAGCGTGGCTCCGGCCTGTGCCGAGGCCTGCCGCAACGGCGACATGGAGCTGCTCAGGAACAATACGGTTTCAGCGCTGCGGCTCATTTTGTTTATTTCCGCTCCGTGTATGCTGGGAGTGATGTGTTTCCCGAATGAGATAATTTCTCTGCTGTTTGGCGGTACGGGCGGGGGAGAGGCTTTGATGTTTACGGGGCTGCTCATGCTGCTGGTGCCCTTCACACAGGTGCTTTCGGGCATACTTCAGGCCACCGGCTGCGTATGGAAGCCTATATGGGTGCTGCTGTTTACGGTGGGACTCAAGACGGTGCTCAACTTTGTATTTGTTCCCGTGATGGGCGTGGCCGGCGCTCCCTTCGGAGCGGCTTTCGCCTATCTGGTCGGCAGTGCGGCGCTGGTGTTGCTGTTTTACCGTCACCACGGCTTCGGCTTTCCGGTGGGGACCGTGATCCGGCCTCTTACAGCGGCCGGAGCGGGGGCCGTATGCGGCAGACTGCTGTACGGCCTGCTTGGCGTCGGCACGGCGAACTTCCTTGTCTCGGCCGCCGTCATGGGAGCGGTATATGTTGTTCTCGCTTTCCTGATAAAGGCCGTCGATCCAAAGACGCTCAGAAAAAAATAAAAAAGCTGACTAAAGGTGATAAAAATGGAAAATACTAAGAAAAGCTTCAGGGATCTCTGCGACATAATCGCCAGGCTCCGCGCGCCGGACGGCTGTCCCTGGGACAGGGAGCAGACCCATCAATCCCTGAAAAAGCATATGATAGAGGAAGCCTATGAGGCGGCGGAAACCTTCGACGGCAGCGACGGAATGAAAATGGCGGACGAGCTTGGCGACGTATTGCTCCAGGTGGTTCTCCACGCTCAGATAGGGGCCGAAGCCGGAGAATTCACCATTGACGACGTTACCGACGCGGTCTGCCGCAAGATGATCGTACGCCACCCTCATATTTTCGGGGATAAGCACTTCGATACCTCCGAAAAAGTGCTTGACGAGTGGGAGGCCATTAAGCGCAAAGAGCGCGGACAAACCACACTGTCAGAGGAGATGGAAGGCGTAAGCAGAGCCCTGCCGGCCTTGACGTGGGGCGAAAAGCTGTATAAAAAAGCATTGAAGGCCGGTATGTACGAAATACCGGACGACAACGGAGCCGGAAGAGAAATTTTCATTGCTATGTGCCGCGCGGTGGACAAAGGTCTTGATCCTGAAGCAGAACTTCGTATTTTTCTTGAAAAATATCTGGAACATGCAAAAAAATTTTGAAAAAAATTGACAAAAACACTTGAAATTTATCTAAAAGTGTGATAGAATGTTGTTGTTTAAAGTTTTATGAAAAACTTTTTTAAGTAATTATTTTTTAAAAAGGGAGGTTGTAAAATGAATAAGGCCGGATTAATTGCCGCTATGGCAGAAAAGGCGGGGCTTTCCAAGAGGGATGCTGAGAAAGCTTTGGCCGCATTTACAGCGACAGTTGAGGAAACTCTTAAGAGCGGCGACAAGGTACAGCTTGTTGGCTTCGGAACTTTTGAGGTTAGACAGCGTGCTGCCCGTGACGGAATAAATCCTCAGAGCAAAGAAGCCATTAAGATTCCTGCCGCAAAAGTTCCTGCGTTTAAGGCAGGCCAGGCTCTCAAGGACAGCTTGAAGTAAGATTTCATAAAATAAAATAGACTGCTCACAAGCAGTCTTGGATTGCTGACAAAGGTCAGCGATCTTCAAAGGGGAACCCGCGCGGTTCCCCTTTGAGATAACCCTTCCGCATCGGGCGCTTACGCTTACGGAATATCGTCTTTATTGTGATAAAAATGATATTTCTACCACGATTAAGGTATGAAATCCCAGGTACACGCCCTGGGATTTCATATTTCTGTCGAAAGAGAGTTCCCTTTCGAGCTTTCCCCCTAATTCATAGGGTTTACCGGTAGTCTGAGACTGCTCACAAGCAGTCTATTTTGTTGTAAATATCACATCACATACAGCGCGTCAGACGATTATCCCAACGGCGTTATTTATGTTGCGTATGTCCACACGGGTACATTCGCCGCCGAACTCGCCGTCCACGGTCCAGGGAATGGGGGTGTCGCTGGTGAAAACACATCTGCGGCATTTGAAATTCAGGAAGCTCCGTGAGTTAAGATCCTGCCGTATGGCCTCCGAAATCATATCCTGTATGTCGGTTATGCGTTTCGGCGCCCGAACCATGAACACCTCAAACAGACCGTCGTTCAGGGATATTGCCAGATCGGACATCGTCTTTATTCCGCCAACCTGGGTGGCGTTGCTGACCATTCCGAATAAGAAATCGCCCTCCACGATTTTTTCGCCCACCTCAAGCCTGATATGGTATGGCTTGATGCTGCCCACCTGCTTTATTCCCTCGAGAAGATAGGCTGTGTGTCCGAGCACGTTCTTTATCTGCTGGGGAGTTCCGTAAGACACTGACGTAAAGGCGCCGAAAGCCGCCACATAGGTAAAATAACGGTCGTTGAAGCCGCCTATATCACAGCGGAAGGGTATGCCGTGGACTACCATCTCCGCCGCGTCGGCCATATCCTTCGGTATACCAAGGGTAGAGGCGAAGTCGTTGGTGCTGCCGGCGGGGATATAACCGATGGGCGGCCGCTTTTCCGCCGGAATATCCATAATACCGCTTACCGTTTCACAAAGTGTGCCGTCGCCGCCGCTGCAGGCCACAAGGTCGTATTCCCCGCCAATTTCGCGGATTACTCTCATGCCGTCCCCCGCCGATTGAGTGGGTCGGGCCGTAACCAGGTATCCGCCCTTGGTGAAGGTGTCTATTATCCCCGGCAGGTGTGTGTCAATCTGACCCTTCCCCGCATGGGGATTATATACGAAAAGCAGCCGTTTTGTCATTGCTTTCACATCCTTTAACAGTATTTTACATCATTTTTTTCTAAATGTCAAGGAGTGCGCCATGAATATACCCGAAAATGTGCTTGAAATAATGGAACTTCTCCGCGCGGCGGGCTTTGAGGCCTACGCGGTGGGAGGCTGTGTTCGTGACAGCCTTATGGGCAGGACGCCGAAGGACTGGGATATATGTACGTCTGCCCGGCCGGATCAGGTTAAGGCGGCCCTCCTCGGCAGGCGCATAATTGACACGGGCATAAAGCACGGCACCGTCACCGTTCTTTTCGGCGGAGAGGCATACGAGGTCACAACCTTCCGCATCGACGGCCCTTACAGTGCCAGCCGCCGCCCTGACAGCGTGGAGTTCACCGGTGACATAACCGCCGACCTTTCCCGTCGTGATTTTACGGTCAACGCCATGGCATGGTCGCCTGAGCGTGGACTTGTGGATCCGTTCGGAGGCAGGGACGATATGGAGAAGGGCGTGCTTCGGGCGGTGGGTGAGCCGGAGCTGCGCTTCCGTGAGGACGCTTTGCGGATACTACGGGGAGTGCGCTTTAATGTGTCAACTGGCTTTGAGGTAGAGCCGCGTACGGCCGCCGCGATGATGGGCTGTCGGGAGCTGCTGGACAATATTTCCGCCGAAAGGAAGCGTGTCGAGCTGACCTCCGCCCTTGTATCCGGAAATGTTCGGAGCGCATTTACCCGTTTTCGTGAGATTATAGCCAAGGTTGTTCCGGAGCTGCGCCCCGCCTTCGATTTTGAACAGCGAACTCCTCACCACTGCTATGACGTTTATACCCACATTTTGACGGCGGCGGACAACTGTGAAACCAAGGACCCCGCGGTGAAAACGGCCATGCTCCTGCACGACGCGGCCAAGCCCCTCTGTCATAAATTCTATGACGGCAAGGATCATTTCAAGGGCCATCCTGCGGCGGGAGCAAAAATAGCCGCCGGTGTGCTGCGGCGGCTGAAGTTTGACAATGTGTCCATAAACCGTGTGGTCGGGCTTGTTCGTTTCCACGATGTGCGGCTTGTGGGCGGTATGCCGCAGATGCTGAAGCTTATGGGGCTGCTGGGGAGCGGCATGGAGGATATTTTCGGGGTAATGAGGGCCGATACCCTTGCCCAGTCCGATTACCTGCGGGAGCAGAAGCTGGCGCTTATTGAAACGGGCCGGATGAATTATGAGCGGGCTGTTAAGGACGGGCTCTGCCACGACCTTGCCGGTCTCGCCGTCAGGGGGGCGGACGCTGAGGCCGTCGGGCTCCGTGGCAGGGAAATCAGAGCGGGACTGCGGTATTGTCTCAACGGGGTAATGAACGGCGATATTGAAAATACGGCCGAAGCTGAAAAGGCGCGCCTCGCCGCCTTTGCGGAAAAGCTCGGCGAACGGAAACGCGCATAGTTTGGGGAGCATATTAAAACGGGCCGCCGCAAGGCAGGCCCGTCATTTATCGTTGGGTAAAAGCGTCAGCCCTTTATTTTTCGCTGAGATAACGCTTGAATACCACCTCAAGAATTTCATCCCGCTCGACCTTGGTAATAAGGCTCCGAGCGCCCTTGTGGCCGGTGATGTACGTGGGATCGCCCGACATGATGTATCCCACAAGCTGACTGATGGGATTATAGCCCTTTTCAACCAGCGCATTGTGGACGCGGCTGATGATGGTTTCGATCTCAGTTTCCCGCGAACGGTTGATCTCAATTTGTGTTGTTTGGTTTGCGGTGGACTGATTTAACGCCATGCCTAACCCCTCCCTTTTAAGTGTTATATATATTCTACAACATCAATTTAACTTTTGCAATAGTTTTAACAGAAATGTAAAACAAAATTTTGATTTTGGCAATATGCTATGGTGCTCAACTACAAGGATATGGCGGGGGACACAAAAAAACTTGACAAACCGTCTGAAAGTGGTATAATAAAAAATGAAAAATAGCGATATAATCAAACGAGGTGAAAATTCCATGACTAAGGCTGATTTGATTGAAAAAATTGAACGTGGACGGGATATTTTATTCGATATTAATGGAAAGCATTATGGCATTTTTACTTGGTGTGAACAGGGGATAGGCGTTGGTGAACTCACTCAAGACATATCGGAAGATCCATTGACTTACTTTCAAACAGCGTATGATTTGATAAATAAATATAAAATTGATGGCGTTTCGTTGGCTGATTTAAGCGACAAAATAAGTATTACAGATTATAGCTGAGATAAACAGAAATCAAGAAAGCATGTTTGGTAAAAATCTTTAAAGGAGAATTTGATTTGATAACAATTTCATCTAAAGACAGTTGCGATTATTGTAAAAATAAACTTCCAAAAAAGGACGGATGGATACCATGTTGCAAAGCTTATCCCGACGGTTTGCCCGATGATTATTGTTTTGAGCGCATTGATGTTTCAAAACTGGCCGAGTGCGCGCCCGGCTTCCACTTTGAACCGGACATTGAAGCACAGCGGGAGAGCGGATATATTGAATAATACAATCTAATAAAAAGGCACGTTTGCAGACGTGCTTTTTTAGTGTAAAAACGGGGGATAGTTCCGAATTGCGATCTGCTCGAAAAAATTTAACAGTTAAGTCCCCGGAACAAGAATACAAGTCCCTTACCTCGCTGATTTAATTTTTATTTTTTCTATTTATACAAAAAAGTGTTGAAAAATATTTTTTGCTATGGTATAATTACTTATATAAATTATACTTAAACGGAGGGAAAGATAATGGTAATTCAAGAGTCCGCGGAAAACTATCTGGAAGCCATACTCATGATAAAACAGCGCAAAGGCGAGGTTCATTCCGTAGACATTGCCGCGGAGCTGGGCTTCAGCAAGCCCAGTGTCAGCGTAGCCATGAAAAATTTCCGCCAGAACGGCTATATCACCATGGATGAACACGGTCACATCGAGCTGACCCGCTCCGGTATGGAAATCGCCGAAAGGATATATGAGCGGCACAGGCTCATTTCCGCTCTGCTGAAAAAGCTTGGCGTTGAGGAAAGCGTTGCCTTGGAGGACGCCTGCCGCATCGAGCACGATATAAGCCCGGAGACCTTTGACGCGCTGAAAACGCTCTATGAAAAGCTTTGACAGGGGTGATTGCAATGAAAAAGCTGAAAAATCTCCTTTTGCTTTGTCTGGCCTTTACCCTTCTTTTGACCGGCTGCACGGGCTTCGGCGATATGATTGACAAGCTCTTTCCTCCGACGGAGACGGACGGCGGAGCCGCCGCGGCCGACGAAAGTCCCGCGTCCTCCGTCAGTCAGCTTACCCTTGACGAAAAGCTCTGGCAGATGTTTTATGTCGTCCCCGAGGCCCTTTCCGGCGAGGCTGCCGTTACGGAGCTTTCCGGAAGCCTGCGGCAGGGTCTTGATGAATATCCAGTGGGCGGAATTATTCTCTTTGCTCAGAACATAGAAAGCCGTGATCAGGTCGCCGGTCTGCTGAGTGACATAAAGGCATCTTCGGAAGTAACGCCCTTTCTGGGAGTTGACGAGGAGGGCGGCCTTGTGACACGGCTTTCCAAAAACTGCGGCGTCACCGACAACGGCAATATGATGGACGTACAGTCCGCCGATGAGGCTCGGGAAATCGGGGAGAGACTGGGCGCCGAGCTTAGTGAGCTTGGCTTCAATATGGACTTTGCGCCGGTGGCGGATGTGCTTGTCAACAAAAACAACACCGAAATAGGCTCCCGCTCCTTTGGCACCGATCCGGAGGACGTGGCCCAAAAGGTCGCCGCCGAGGTGGAGGGTATGCAGAGCATGGGCGTCAGCGCTGTGCTTAAGCACTTTCCCGGCCACGGCAGCGCCGTGACGAATTCCCACGACGGTACCAGCGTCAGTCAGCGTACCCTTCAGGAAATACGTGGGGCCGAGCTCATTCCCTTTGAAAGCGGAATAAGCGCCGGAGCGGACTTCGTAATGGTTTCCCATCTTTCGCTGCCCAACGTCACCGGCAGTGAAACGCCTTCCAGCCTGTCAAAATATATTATCACCGACATACTCCGCAACGAGCTCGGCTACGACGGCATCGTTATAACCGACGCTCTCAATATGGGCGCGGCCACCGTTTATACTCCCGGCGAGGCAAGCGTTATGGCGGTCGAGGCCGGCGCGGATATGCTGCTCATGCCCGAAAACCTCAAGGAGGCTCACGACGGCCTTCTCTCGGCGGTAAAAGCGGGAAGAATAACCGAGGAACGCATCGACGAGAGCGTGACGCGTATTTTGTCACTGAAACGGGAAATGGGGCTAATTCCGTAAAAAATTATATAAACTGTTACTAAACTGTAAATATTATCCTTTGACACTTGCTAATGTGACGATTTTATGCTATAATTATTAGTATAAAATATACATTTTTAGTTAAAAGGAGTATAATGGATATAAAATGGAAAGAATTTTTGAAATTACCCCTCTCGATATTGAGAATTCAAAGCGCTGCGCCCTCAACAACTCAGTCCCTCCGGAGCTGTATCAGAAGTACGATGTAAAGCGTGGGCTCCGTGACATTGACGGCAACGGCGTTGTGGCCGGACTTACCAATATATCGGAGGTAAAGGCCAAAGAAAACGGCAAGCCCTGTCCCGGCGAGCTCTATTACCGCGGCTATAATGTCCGCGACCTTGTGAAGCACGTGGTGGAGGAAAAGCGCTTCGGCTTTGAGGAAATAGCTTATCTGCTGCTCATAGGCGATCTGCCGACTCAGCTCCAGCTGGACGAGTTCAGAGAGGAGCTGGCTCAGCGCCGAACCCTGCCGCAGAACTTTACCCGTGACGTTATCATGAAGGCCCCCAGCGAGAATATGATGATAACTCTTGCCAAAAGCCTTTTAACGCTGTATTCCTACGATCCCAATCCGGAGGACACTTCAATACCGAACGTGACCCGCCAATGTCTCAATCTTATCAGTCAGTTCCCCATGCTGGCGGTCTATAGCTACAACGCTTACAGTCACAGCCTGGGCAACAGCCTTTACATCCATCAGCCCGATCCGGATCTGTGCACCGCCGAAAATGTTCTGCGAATGCTCAGACCGGACAAGAGCTATTCACAGCTCGAGGCCTCGGTGCTGGATATGGCCCTTATTCTGCATATGGAGCATGGCGGAGGCAACAACAGTTCTTTTACCACAAGAGTGGTCACCTCCTCCGGCACGGACACATATTCGGTTATGGCCGCCGCTCTGGCTTCCCTCAAGGGGCCCAGACACGGCGGAGCAAACATCAAGGTCGTGCAGATGTTCGACGACCTGAAGGAAAATGTCCGCGACCTGAAGGATGAGGATGCGGTTGCCGATTATCTCCGGCGGCTGCTGCACAAGCAGGCCTTTGACAACGCCGGCCTTATTTACGGCATAGGTCACGCGGTTTATTCCATTTCCGACCCGAGAGCGGAGATTTTCAAGGGCTTTGTGGAGCGTCTGGCCGAGGCAAAGGGCCTGACGGATGAGTTTAATTTGTATACCATGGTGGAGAGGCTCGCTCCCCAGCTCATAGCTCAGGAGCGCAGGATATACAAGGGCGTCAATACAAATGTTGACTTTTACAGCGGCTTTGTTTACAATATGCTCGGCCTGCCTGTGGAAATGTATACCCCCATGTTTGCCGTGGCCCGTATAGTAGGCTGGAGCGCCCACCGTCTCGAGGAGATAGTCAGCGCCGAAAAGATAATTCGTCCGGCCTACAAGGCCGTGGCGCCAAGGAGAGAATATGTCCCGATAGCGGACAGAAAATAAAAAGGAGGATAGAGTTATGAAAAAAGTAATCATCACTATTGGCCGTGAGTTCGGCAGCGGGGGTCGTGAGATTGGGCTCAAGCTGTCAAAGAAGCTGGATATTCCCTTCTTTGACAAGGAGATAATCCGCAAGGCCGCCGAAGATTCCGGAATTGTTGAGAGCGTCATGGACTACTATGACGAGCACCATTCCTCGCCTATTTTCGCCACGGGTTCAATTTTGTTCGACATTTACCAGATGCCCATGAGCGACAGAGTGTACCTTGAACAAAGCCGCGCAATCCGTGCGATTGCCGAAAAAGGCAGCTGCGTTATCGTCGGCCGCTGTGCCGATGTGGTGCTCGAGAAAAATCCCGGCCTTGTGCGCATTTTCATCTGCGCCAATATGGAGGACAAAATCGCGCGTAAAAAGCTCATACTTACCGATAAGACCGACGCCCAGATAGAGGCGCACATCCGTTCGGTGGACAAAAAGCGTGCCAAGTATTACACCTACTACACAGACAAGCGCTGGGGCGAGGCCAAACACTACGATATCAGCATCAACAGCAGTCTGCTTGGCATAGACGGCACTGTTGATCTTATTGCCGGGGCGGCACAGATAAGGGAGGCAGAGCTTGCGGACTGATTTGAGGCGCCTGACATTTAATTAAAAGGAGGGTGACTCATGAACTACAGACAATCGGTCAAGGAGCTTGCCGAGGAGCTCGGCTCCGATCTGGAAAAAGGGCTGAGCATAGAAAAGGCTCACGGCAGAATACACAGCCGCGGCAGAAACATGGTGCGCGTCCCCAAAAAGATAAATACCTTTGTGGGAATGAGCAAATACATCTTTTCGCTGATGAACATAATTCTTGCCGTTATGGCGGTGGTTTACATCTTTGCAGACGGCGGCAGACAGTGGTATCTTTCGCTGCTGTTCCTGGCCTGCGCGGTAATTAATGCGGTTGCCGGCTGCATTAGCTTCAGACGCGACAGCTCGCCGATAAAAACGGTAAATTCCGTCCAATACAGCGCCGTAAAAGTCCTGCGCAGCGGTATTGAAAAGACAATTCCGGCCATGCTTATGGCTCAGGGGGATGTGTTTTTCCTTGAAGCCGGACAAATTGTACCGGCGGACGCGAGAATAATCGAGTGCAGCGGCGCCGTTGTGGACGAGAGCATACTAAGCGGCGATGGGGGTTCGGTCACAAAATCCGCCGACCCCGGCCAGGGCGACGATGCCGCGTTCATTTATATGGGCAGCCGAGTGCTGTCCGGCACAATAAAGGCCATCGCCACGGCTTTGGGCGACAATACACAGCTTGGTTCCACAATGGGCATACTGTCCCACAGCGACGAAAAACGCCCTTCTCTGGCCCGCAAACTCAGTTCAATAGGGAATATTTTCAGCGCGCTTGCCGCGCTTATGTGGCTTGCGGCCCTGCTGATACGCCTTTCCGGCGGATACGGGGTGGAGTCCGCTTTCAATAACTCGCTTTCGGCCGCTCTGGCGGTTCTTCCGATCACTCTCCCGATTTTGGTGCTCCTGACAGTGAGTATCGATATACTTCGCCTTCGCGGCAAGGGAATTGACCTTCATTCAACCAATACCGTTGAAAATCTCGGCGCATCGACCCTGCTCTGCGTCGGCAAACGCGGAACGCTTACGGAACAGGGCTTCGGTGTTGGTGCCGTAAAACCGGGCAACGGACTTGAGGCGAACTACCTTCGCCGGCTGGCCGCTCTATGTACAACCGTGGACGTGGGCGGTGATATTCCCGTGGGTGACCCCATGCAGGTGGCCCTTGTCAAGGACGCTCTTGCCAACGGCTGCACCGTGGAGGACATACGTACCTCCGCTCCTTTGGTGAAGGTTCTTGACAATCACAGAGAGAACCGTCTTATGACCACGGTTCACAAAGTCGACAACGGCTATCTCGTTATATGCAAAGGCGCGCCGGATGCGGTGGCAGCCTGCTGCGGACGCATATATGACAACGGTATCCGCCCCTTTGACAAGTCAATAGATCTCGCCAATATAATAGGGGAAAGCAATCATATGGCTGACGACGCTCTTTCCGTTATGGCTGTGGCCTACTGTGACACCATGTTCCTACCTGAGGAGGACGGTTACCCCGGCACCAACATGGTTTTTGCCGGTCTCGTGGGGCTCAGCAACCCCATCCGGCCAAACACTGTCGCCTCGGTAAAGCAGCTTAGGAGCATGGGCGTCAGAACCTGTCTGATAACGAATGAAAACCTCACTACCGCAATCGCCGTTGCGCGTCAGAGCGGTATTCCCACCGACACGGTTGTCCAGGGTGCAAACGTGGACTGCGTCAACGTGGCACTGTTGAGAAAGACCTCTGTTTTTGCAGACATAGGCGCAAAGCTGAAAGCGGATATTGTCGCCGCCATGAACGCGGAAAAGGAAAACGTGATTACCGTCGGCCGCGGCGCCCGTGATATAAACGCCATGAATTTTGCCGACGTTTCCGTTACCACCGACGCGGGAGCCAAGGTTTGCTCCGCGGCGGCGGACGTGAAGATTAAGGGCAGCGGAATGGAGCCCATAGCTTTTGCTGTGAGGGAATGTAAGCGCAGCTTTTTTAACATTGAACGCATGATAGGCTATCTTTTGATATGCAGCGTCGCTCAGGCTGTCTGCATAATATCCTCGCTTGTGGCGGGGTATTCCGCGCCGTTTTCGCCTTTGGGCATAATCTGGCTCGAGTTTGCGGTTTCGGCTCTGGCGGCTATCGGAATATGGTGCGAACCGTACCACCGTCGTCCGGTGAAAAAGACCGAGCTCAACAACATGAAGAGCGGCCGTGTGGCGACGCCTATACTTTTGAACAGTATAGTCCGCGGAGTGCTTGTGGGCGCGGCGGCAATGGCGGTATACAGTTATTGCTCCGGCAGATATGACATTTATCAGCGCCGCGGGGCGGTGCTGCTGATACTGAGCCTTGGGCTGACCTTTATAGGGCAAAGCTGCCGCAGCGGTGAACCGCTGTACAAACGGCTGATAAAAAATCCGGTGTCGTTGGTATGCTTGGCTCTCGATATCCTCATATGTTTTTTGACCTTCAATTCCGCATCCCTTTGCCGCATATTCGAGTTGGACAGACCCAGCGGCAATATTGCTGCCATTTGTGTTGCGGCGGCCATCGCTCCCATGCTGATAGTTGAGGTGATAAAGCTGATCACTTCATCTTTCGGCAAAAAGACTAAACATAAAAAGCAGGCCTGACCTGCGGAAAGGACAGCCCATGAGTGAAAAAAGCGATCGCATTGAGGGCCGCAATCCGGTTATGGAAGCCCTGCGCAGCAACCGCCGGATCGACAAGCTCTATGTTCGACGGGGCGAAAAGCAGGGGAGTATAATCCCTATAATTCGCCAGGCGAAGAAACAGGGCATAATCGTCACCGAGGTTGACGGCGCAAAGCTGGACGAGATGAGCGAAACCGGCAGCCATCAGGGCGTTATCGCTCTTGTCCCGCCCATTGAATACGCCGAGCTTGATGATGTTCTGAATATTGCGGAGCAAAAAGGCGAACCGCCGTTTATCATAATACTTGACCGCATAAACGATCCCCACAATCTTGGGAGCGTAATAAGGACGGCCAACTGTGCCGGAGCGCACGGCGTCATAATTTCGAAGCATGACAGCGTTTCGGTGACGGCGGCGGTGGAAAAGTCCGCGGCGGGCGCCACAGCTTATACTCCCGTTGTTCGGGCAAACAATCTTTCCCGCGTAATTGACAGCCTTAAGGAAAGAGGAGTTTGGGTCACAGGCGCCGACGCGGCCGGTGACAGGGATCTTTATGAGGCCGATTTGAAGGGCCCGACAGCCATAGTGATCGGCAGCGAGGGCCAGGGCATAAGCCGTCTCGTAGCCGAAAAGTGTGATTTCCTCGTAAAAATTCCCATGAAGGGTAATGTCAACTCCCTCAACGCCTCAGTTGCGGCGGCGCTCATGATTTACGAATGTGCGCGTCAGAGGAATATATTCTGAAAAAACGGATATACTTATCTCTGAGAGGAGTGTATAAATTGGATAATACAGCATTGATCCTTGTGATTATCGGCGCTCTTAACTGGGGCAGCATCGGACTTTTCGGCGTTGACCTGGTCGCCTCGGTTTTTGGGGGACAGGCGTCTCTCATCAGCCGCATCATTTACACCATTATAGCTCTGGGCGGCCTCTGGTCTATTTCCCTCCTGTTTAAAGAGAAGCTGCCCGTCAGAGAAAGGTAAAGTTCCGACAAAAAAGCCGTCCTGTCTGTATTTTGACAGGGCGGTTTTTTTCGTTTTTTGTATAAAATCCGTTTACAAATCAAAGGAAAATGTTACGAAAAAATTTGAAAAAACAAATCAAATTATTTGATTTTAACAACAAAAAGCGGGAAAATTCGACATTCGTTTGTATATAATTACCAATAGTCAATTTTAATATTTAAAAAAATATTACGAAAATATAACATTTTTTCAAAAAAGGGTTGACAAAAGTAATAAATTGGTATATAATATGTCACGTGCAATAAGAAAGCAACTAAAAGAGCTTTATGAATGCGAAAGGAATGAATGTCAAATGGATTTGCGACGAGTGAAACGGCTTCTGCTTAACCGCCGCGGAGCCTGCGTTGTTTCCGCTCTCGTTCTGATGACGAGCGCCAACGCCGTGGCGAACAACAACAGAAGCTATGTAAAGGATTATAACTACAGTGTTGGGTACACCTCCACCGTCACCGAACTTGAGGTTGTGGCACACGGCATTATCCGCCGGGCAAACCCCTCTCTTTCCAAGGGTGAAATGGTTGTCGTTCAGGAAGGCAGCGACGGTGTGCAGGAGGTAGAGTATGAGGTAACCTACACCGACGGTGTTGAGACCGGCCGTGAGCCCGTGTCTTATGAGACCGTGGTGGAGGCCACCGATGAAATCGTCGAGTACGGTACGGCGGATCCCGCCGAAGCAGCCGCGCCGAGCGACAAGCCCTTCGATTACAAGTATGTTATCGAATGTACGGCTACCGCTTATGATCCTTCTCCCGAGGAGAACGGGGGCTGGGGCGGTATGAGCGCCACAGGTATTCCTCTTCAGAAAGGCGTTGTAGCTGTTGATCCCTCTGTTATCCCCTTGGGCAGCAGAGTTTATATAGAGGCTCCCGACGGAAGCTGGTCCTACGGATACGCCGTGGCGGCCGATACCGGCGGAGCTATCAAGGGCAAAAGAGTTGACCTGCTTTTCCTCACCAAGAGTGAGTGCAACGATTTCGGCAGGAGACAGTGCCTGGTATACGTTCTTTAAATTGCACATAACGGCCATAGGCCGTAACATAGGAAGCCCGGCAGTGAGCCGGGCTTTTTCAATTATCAGTCATAGTCAAACTCGGCCGGCTCAACGGTTTTGGCCCAGGCTATCAGGCCGGGAGCCACATGACAGTAGCCGGTGGGATTTTTCACCAGATATTTTTGATGGTACTCCTCGGCGTCGTAAAAATTCTCCAGTGGGCAGTTTTCCACGGCTATCTTCTGGCCGTCTAAGCTTTTCTCAAGTTCCTTTAATGTAGATGTGACAATGGGCGCGTCATTCGGGTCGGTGTAGTACACACCGGTTCTGTACTGGTGGCCCTCGTCCTCGCCCTGCCGGTCGACGCTGACAGGGTCGATTATTTTATAGAACAGTCTCAGCAGGGCCCGAAGCGAAATGACCTCCGGATCGTACTCCACTTTTACGGTTTCGGCGTGACCGGTGTTTTCGGTGCAGACCTGTTTATAGCTTGGCGCGGCGGTCTTACCGTTCGCAAAGCCAACCGTGGTCGCCGTTACACCTTTAAGGCCGGAGATATAGGCCTCAACTCCCCAGTAGCAGCCTCCGGCAAGATATATTTCCTTCATTTTATCACTCCTCAAGTATCTTCAAATTTCTCAAAAGTACGGCCTTTCCACGCCAGGCAAAGGCATAGCCGCCGAATTTTTCCTTAAATTCTCTCTTGCTCAGCCCGTCGAACATTTCCGATTTCAGGTTAAAAATCTGGTTTTGGGTGAACTCCGGCATAGGTTCAAAATCAATATCGTTATGCGGGCAGACCTTTTGGCATATATCACAGCCAAAGACATAGCCCGCTTTTTTTATCAGCGCTTTTTCCTCCGGAGTCAGCTCTCCTTTTTTCTGAGTTATGGCCGAAACACAGTGCTCTGCGTTGAAGCCGCTGTCCAGCGCCCCTCCGGGGCAGGCCGCCGCACAACGGCCGCAGCCTTTGCAGCTCGCTTCCATAGGCCTGTCCGGCTCCAATTTTAAGTCGGTCAGTATATAACCGATGAAGAAATAGCTGCCCAGCCGAGGATTTATCAGCAGACTGTTCCGTCCGTAAAAGCCAAGACCGGCATGATAGGCGAGATTTTTGTCCACCTCCGGGCCAATGTCCACGAAGCCCTCGACCGTTTCAGCTCCGATTTCCGACAAATAATTCCCGAGCTGTTTCAGTTTATCCCTGACAATGACGTGATAGTCCAGCGAATAGGCGTAAACCGACAGGTTGCCGGGCTCATAGCCCGAAAAGTAGGGGAAGAGGCAGACAACGGCGCTTCTGCCCATGTATTCGGCAAATCCGACTTCCCTTATCCCCAGCTCGCGGGCACGTCGCTTAATTTTCTCCTTCATTTTCGCGCCTCACAAACAGCTCCAGCTTTTCCCGCAGTCCGGTGTAACGCTTGGCCCTGTGATCGTTACGTACCATATAAGCTACAGCCTCCTGTGTGCCCACCAATACAACCATATCGCGCGCTCTTGTTATGGCGGTATAAAGAAGATTGCGGGTCATAAGCAGCGGCATAAAGCGGCACACAGGTATAACTATGACCTTGAACTCACAGCCCTGGCTCTTATGCACCGTCAGGGCGTAGGCCAGCTCCAGCAGGTCAAGGGAAGTAAACGGATATTCCACCCGTTTTCCGTCGTCAAAGACGACTGTAAGGGTATGTTCATCGCTGTCGATGCTCTCAACAATGCCGACGTCGCCGTTAAATATTCCTGTACCCTCAGTGCCCTCGTCGGGGTTCGTCCAATTTATGTTGTAGTCGTTCCGTAACTGAATGACCTTGTCGCCTTCACGGAACACCGTTGTGCCCCTCTTGTGCTCCTGCTTGTTCTTTGACGGAGGGTTGAGCCGCTCCTGAAGCATGGCATTGAGGTTTACGGTGCCGGCGGTTCCTTTTTTGGACGGTGACAGCACCTGAATGTCAGTCAGGCTGTCATAGCCGTAGGCCTTGGGCAGCCTGGACTTTACCAGATCCAGAATGACGTTGGCGGCGGACTGGTGGTCGGGCCGGTTCATGAAAAAGAAGTCCGAGCTTTTATTGGTGAGGACGGGCATTTCGCCGTTGTTTATACGGTGGGCGTTGACCACGATAAGGCTCTCCTCCGCCTGACGGAACACCGTGGTGAGCCTCACGGTTGGGATAAGCCCGCTGTCTATCATATCGCTGAGAACGTTGCCCGCACCCACCGAGGGCAGCTGATCCACGTCACCGGCCATTATAAGTCCGGCCCCGCGCTTCAAAGCCTTGAGCAGAGCGTCCATGAGCGGCAGATCGATCATGCTCATCTCGTCCACTATCACGCAGTCCGCGTCAAGGGGGTTGCTCTCGTTGCGGCTGAAGGTCTGATTGTCGCCGTCAATGTCGCCGCCGACCTCCAACAGCCTGTGGACTGTCTTTGCCTCGTGGCCGCAGGACTCCTCCAACCGCTTTGCCGCCTTGCCCGTAGGCGCGCAGAGTACCACGTCCAAGCCCCGGCGGACAAGGGTGTGCAGCACTCCCTTCATGATCGTGGTTTTTCCGGTGCCGGGACCGCCTGTGATTATCAGCGCCTTGCTGGTGTTGGCGGTAATTATGGCCCGGCGCTGCTCTTCGGAAAGGACTATGCTGCTGCCGGCGGCAAAGTCCGACAGAAATTCCTCGATTTTCGGATCATACTCGGTTTTTGCTCTTGAAAGAGCCGCCAGCCGATTGGCGACTGAAAGCTCCATATTGTAGTACAAAGGCAGGTAGACCAAATCCTTCTCCGAGATAAGGCCACCTGTGAGGACACACTCATTGTAGCAGTCCCTTACCGTTTCAATGGGACAGTCCAACAGCTTTGCGGCGTAGCTCAACAGCTGATCCGACGGGTAACAGGTGTGGCCGTTCGCCGCGGTTTCGGACATGGCGTAGCGCAGACCGCTCTTTATCCGGCTGCGGCTGTCAAAAGGCAGACCCAAGGCCACGGCTATCTTATCGCAGGTCTTGAAGCCCATCCCACGCACCGTTTCACAGAGGGAATACGGGTTATCCCGCACGATGTTTATCGACTCGGGGCCGTACTCGTTGTATACCCTTATCGCCAGAGCGGTCGAAACCCCGAATTTCTGAAAAAACATTACGGTTTCGGCAGTGTCCTGACGGAGGATAAAGGCCTCGCTTATAGCGGCGGCCTTGGCCGCGCTAATGCCGCGGACAGCGGTTAGCTTGTCCGGTTCACTGCGGATTATATCAAGACTGTTCTCGCCGAATTTGTCCACTATTCGCCGGGCGGTGGATGGGCCGACACCGCTGACCGCCCCGGAGGAAAGATAGGCGTATATGGAGCTCAGATTCTGAGGCAGAACGTGCTCGATGCTCTCCACCTTTAGCTGGCGTCCATATTCGGAGTGGGTAGTCCACACTCCCGTGGCCCTTATGGTCTCACCGGGAGCGATAAAGGGCATATGGCCCACTATAACGGTGAGTTCGCCGTTATAGTCTACCTCGCACACGGTGTAGCCGTTGTCCTCATTTACGTAAACGACGTCACAGACCTCGCCTTCAACGACGTCCGCCATATTAGCCCTCCTTTCACCTTCTGTCCACGGATATGTATATTCTCGCGTTGTCGGGAAGATTTTTCAATATCTCCAACAGATCATCCCTTGAATATACTCCGCAGCAGCTTCCGCACTTGCTGCTTCCGAAAAACAACGAATAGAAACAGAACAATATCAAAAAACCAATCAAAACGGCGACTAAAATTTCCGTCATAAACGATCACCCCGATAACACAGTATGCTAATCGGGGCGGCGTTGTTAACTTACTTAAGGTATTTCTTGAGTTCCTCGGCGGCATCCAGTCTCTCCCAGGGGAGGTCAAGATCCATCCGGCCAAAATGACCGTAAGCCGCTGTCTGGCGGTAAATGGGGCGGCGCAGATCAAGGCGCTTTATAATGGCCGCCGGGCGCAGATCAAAGGACTTTGTCACAATTTCGGCAAGCTTACCGTCGCCGACCTTGCCTGTGCCGAAGCTGTCCACTCTGACAGACACCGGATTTGCCACGCCAATGGCGTATGCAAGCTGAAGCTGACATTTGTCCGCCAGTCCGGCGGCGACGATGTTTTTGGCTATATAACGGGCCATATACGCGGCGCTGCGATCCACCTTTGTAGGATCCTTGCCGCTGAAGCTTCCGCCGCCGTGGGGCGCGTAGCCGCCGTAGGTGTCAACTATTATCTTCCTTCCAGTAAGGCCGCTGTCTCCGTGGGGGCCGCCGATAACGAACCGTCCGGTGGGGTTTACAAAAAATTTGGTGTTTTCGTCCACCATTTCGGCCGGAAGGGAGGGGAGGATCACCTGCCCGATCATGTCTTTCCTGATAGTTTCAAGCTCCACGTCGGGAGTGTGCTGAGTGCTGAGCACAACGGCGTCAACTCGCACGGGCTTGTCCCCGTCGTATTCAACCGTAACCTGCGTCTTTCCGTCAGGCCTCAGATAGGGAATAAGTCCGTCCTTGCGAACCTTGGCAAGGCGCTTGGCCATTCTTTGTGCGTAATATATGGGCGCCGGCATATATGCGTCGGTTTCGTTTGTGGCATAGCCGAACATCATGCCCTGATCTCCCGCTCCGGTGTCGAACTCCGAGCTGTCGCCGCTCCGAGCTTCAAGGCTCCTGTTGACGCCCATGGCTATGTCGGGAGACTGCTCGTTCAGAGTGTTTATTACCGCGCAGTTATCGCAGTGGAAGCCCATTTCGGGGTCGGTATAGCCGATCTCTCTGATTGTCCGGCGGGCAATAGCCCGTATGTCGCAGTAGTGCTCGGTGGTTATTTCGCCGAACACCATAACAAGTCCCGTTGCGGCGCAGACCTCGCAGGCCACTCTTGCCTGTGGGTCATGGGCGAGAATATCGTCCAGCACGGCGTCGGCTATCTGGTCGCAGACCTTATCGGGATGGCCCTCGGTCACGGATTCGGAAGTAAATAATTTTTTGTTCGTCATAAGTATGCCTCCTCAGAATAAAGCAAGTATAAGGTCAAACAGTCCAAAGGAAATCGCCGTCATTATGACCCCGGCGGTACAGACGCCGAGAAACACCGCCAAAAGGGATTTTTTGAAGTCAAAATCAAGGAAGCTGGCTATCAGGCTGCCGGTCCACGCTCCCGTGCCGGGGAAGGGAATGGCCACAAAGGCGAACAAGCCCCAGAAGGCGTATTTTTCCACCTTATGGCGGTTCTTTTCCACCTTGGCGTCCAGCCAGCGGGGAAACCAGGCGAAGAGCTTTGTCTTCTTCAGCAAATTGCAAAACGGCGTTATCAGCAGCAATATAAAGGGAACGGGGATCATATTGCCAATGACCGACACCAGAAAGGCCGGTGCAAAATCCAGCCCCAAAGCCCTTGCCACAGGAATTGCTCCGCGCAGCTCCACAATGGGTATCATGGAAATGAGAAATATATATAAGTAGTCTGCCGCCGCCGCGCTAAAGCCGAGGGCGGTGACCACTGCCACGGCGAAGCCCTGCACGGCGTCCTTTATTTTGTCAACCATATTATCACCGCTATATATTGTACATGAATTTCCCTCGTTTGTCAAGGGCTGTGAGGGTTTTATATTGACAATATTTTTATTATGTGTTATAATCGTGTTATATTATTGAGATGATCGGCTTTGTTATCGCCGCATTTACAGAGCCTAATTAAGCATAAGTATACGGAGACGCAAAATGAGAGAAATTTTTTGTTTTTGTTTTAATCACCGCGCCGGGGAAGAACACATTAGACTTCTTTATGATAGCGTTAAAAACGCCATAACTAATGACTATGATTCCGTTTATTCCATTGAGCTATATGCTGATACGAAGGAATGTGACTATGTGCTTGATTATGCTGAAAAACACGCTATTTCTTATCGGCTTATAAAACGTATGGAGTTTACAAAAAAGGAAATACGGGAGGCAAGGTATTTTCATCTGTATATGCTGTCAAATGTGCTGGAGCTTGAGGGAACGGACACAAAGGATTACGGAACGGCGTACAAGGGTGGCTGTGAGCTTTGCGGCCTTGGCTCCGAACAGGCCGCCGACGTGCTTGTTGACTGGAAATTTATGAAAAATAAAAAAATCGGTCAGGTCACGCCCGAATATTTCGTTTCCGGAGAAGTACGAAAATTTATCGAAGAAAGCGGATTTACCGGCGTGGAGTTCCGTCACAAAATCGTAGATTACAAGGGAAGGGATATGGACGAGTTTTTTACGCTTGATGCGGCAAATGTCCTTTCTGCGGTAAGTTCGCCAACGCTGATTCGCCGTGACGAGTGCGACGTAAGGTTCACGCGCTGTGAACACAAAGTATTGTTTTTGGATTCAAATTTGTATTATGATAAATACGCTTTCAAAAACGCCAAAGATTTTAATCTTACCAATGAGTATTTTAACAACGATCGGATGAGGCAGTTAGTCGTCAGCGCAAAGGTTAAAAAGGCCATGTCAAAGAAAAGGCTGAACGTTCACTTTTCACCGATACTTATAAACGGAGAGAATTATGAAAGCTAAAACGATATTTGTCTGCAAGGAGTGCGGCACCGAGTCCCCAAAGTGGATGGGCAAGTGTCCCGGCTGCGGACAGTGGAACACCTTTGTGGAGGAGAAAATTGAAAATACCAGTGAGTGGGCCGGAAGTCCGGGCAAAGAGGTATATAAACGGACGGCGGCCGTGCCCAAAAGTCTGTCCACGGTGTCGACCGAGGTCGAGGTGCGCAGCTCCTCCGGAAGCGACGAGCTGGATCGGGTTCTCGGCGGCGGAATGGTTGACGGCTCCCTCATACTCTGCGGCGGCGAACCGGGCATCGGAAAATCCACCCTGCTCCTTCAGGTCTGCCGTTACGCGGCTCAGAAGGAAAAGGTGCTCTATATTTCCGGCGAGGAGTCGGAGCGGCAAATAAAAATACGCGCCGACCGGCTGGGGGCTTCAAGCGACAATATCCTTGTGGCCAATGAGACCGATCTCGACAACATCCTCTCTGCGGTACGGCAGGTAAAGCCGAAATGCGCAGTCATTGACTCTATACAGACCATATTTTCCGAGGACATAAGCTCCGCTCCGGGCAGCGTATCACAGGTGCGGGAGTGTACTCTAAGCTTTATGCGTCTGGCCAAGGAGACCGGCGTGACCTTCTTCATTGTGGGTCACGTGACCAAAGAGGGCTCTATCGCTGGGCCTCGGGTGCTGGAGCACATGGTGGACTGCGTCCTCTACTTTGAGGGCGAACGGCACCAGAGCTACCGCATTGTACGAGCGGTAAAGAACCGCTTTGGCTCCACCAACGAGATTGGCGTGTTTGAGATGTCCGATAAGGGCCTCATCGATGTGCCCAACCCCTCGCTCATGCTCCTTTCCGGCCGTCCGGTGGATGTGCCGGGCTCGGCCGTAGTCTGCTCGGTGGAGGGCACAAGGCCGATACTTGCGGAAATTCAGGCACTTGTAACCAAAAGCGTCTATCCCAATCCAAAGCGGATGGCCACCGGCGTGGACTTTTACCGGGCGTCGCTTATAATAACCGTGCTGGACAAGCGCACAAATCTTGACCTCGCCATGCAGGACAGCTATATCAACGTTACCGGCGGAATAAAGCTTGACGAAACGGCAGCGGACTTGGCCGTGGCGACGGCGGTGGCCAGCAGCGCCATGAACATACCGCTCCCAAAGGACATGGCCTTTTTCGGCGAGGTGGGTCTCACGGGTGAGATACGCACCGTTACTCAAGCCTCCCGCAGGGTGGCGGAGATCGCGAAAATGGGCTTCAAGCGCTGTATGCTGCCCTTTGATTCTTTGGGCGCGATCGACAAGGCAAGCATTGAGCTTGTGGCCGTAAAGAACCTTGGCGACGTTCTGGCCTACATTCAAAAGGGGTGATATTGTGACAGTCTTTATTACCGGCGGCAGCGGCGGCATAGGCGGGGCCATGGTGCGGGAATTTGCCGCGCTGGGGTATAATGTGGTCTTCACCTATAAAACCGGCGAAAAAGTCGCCGAGGCCCTTAAAAACGCCGTACCGGGGTGCCTTGCGATATATTGCGACGTCACTGACGCCAACAGCGTAAACGCCGCCGTTGACGCAGCAGTGAAGCGCTTCGGCAAAATAGACGTGCTTATCAACAATGCCGGTATAGCACAGCAAAAACTGTTCACTGACATTACCGAAGCCGAGTGGGACGAAATGATGAATGTTAATCTCAAGAGCTGCTTTTTGACCTGTAAGGCCGTGCTGCCGCAGATGATTAACCGAAAGAGCGGCTCAATAATAAACGTGTCCTCCATGTGGGGACAGGTCGGGGCCTCGTGTGAGGTGCATTACAGCGCCGCAAAGGCCGGTGTGATAGGCTTCACCAAGGCTCTCGCCAAGGAGCTTGGCCCCTCGGGCATAAGGGTAAACTGTATCGCTCCGGGCGTTATCGACACCGCTATGAATGCACATCTTTCCGCCGACGACATAGCCGGTTTGAAGGAGGAAATCCCTCTTGGCGCCGTCGGAACGCCTGAATCGGTGGCAAAAACGGCGGCCTTTCTGGCCGGGGACGGGGGAGAATATATCACCGGACAGATAATTTGTCCCAACGGCGGCATGGTAATATAGGCACTTACAAAAAATATACAGACTTACTTTTAAGTCCGTACTTGAAAAATTCGGCGGGACGTGATATAATAGGAGCGAAATGTAACAAATTTCAACAGTCCTCATAATATGTACTGTGGTTCGGCTCATGCCGGCCAAAGATGATATAGGAGGATTGTTACATGGAGGAAAAGATTTCCGGCTCCTTCGGCTGCAACGAAAAGGTCTGCATCCAGACGGATCAGATCTATGACAGCTGTCGCAGCAAGGAGTGCATTGAATGTCTGAGGGTCTTTCTCACCGAAACCGGTCAGGAAGTCATTGACCGGGCCATTGATGTGAAGTGCCGCAAGGCCGAAGTAATCTGGGTTTTCCCAAACGTCGAGCCCCTCACCTTCAATCGCGGCTACTACACCGTTGATTTGACATACTTTTTCCGTCTGACACTTGAGGTATACACAGGAGTTTCCCGCCCAGTGACCGTGGAAGGCCTGGCCTCCTTCAACAAGAAGGTCGTGCTCTTCGGTAGCGAGGGAAGCGCGAAGATTTTCACCTCAAAGTATAAGGAGGACAGCTTCGATCCTCAGCTTTGGCAGAAAACGAACATGCCAAAGGCAGTAGTGGAGGTGAGTGTCACAAAAGTATAATTTATCATCAAACGGAGGTGCAATATGCGATATAAGGCGATATTCTTTGACCGCGACGGAACATTGACCTACTACGACCCTGAAAAGGAAAAGTGGCGTGACGAAATGATCTCCGGCTGGAGCGGAAAGCCCTTTGAGCTGGACTATGACAAAATGATGTCTCTTTTCAACCTGGCCGGAGATGGAAAAAGCCCTTGGTACAGAAATGTTGACGACGAACGTGAGTTCTTCCGGCGTTATTACCGGCACTTGCTCATTGGCGAGGGAGTTACGGAAAAGGTTGAAGAACGCGCCGACCTGCTGCATTCGGAGCTGTGGTGCAATAATGACCGCAGGCTGTTTGACGAAACCGTTGAGGTTCTCGAATATTTTCACGGCAAAGGGTACAAAATGGGTGTTATCAGTGATACCTCGCCGTCGTTGAAGCTTACGCTGGACAGCTTGGGGATTTCGAAGTATTTCACATCATTTACCGCAAGCTCACTTGTGGGCGCCGGCAAGCCCAGTCCGGTCATATACAACGCCGCCCTTGACGCCCAGGGAGTTACGGCGGAGGAAAGTCTGTATGTGGATGACTGCAAGCTTGAGGCCGACGGGGCAAGGGTGTTGGGTTTTACCTCCTTCTGGCTGGACAGGAATGGCGAGGGAGAGGACGAGCCCTGGCGCATAACCGAATTAAAGGATATAATTAAATATTTAAGCAATAAAGGAGTAGATTGATATGAAAAAGATTCTTACAGTTGAAGGAATGCACTGCGAGCACTGCAAGGCAAACGTTGAAAAGGCTCTTTCCGCCGTTGCGGGTGTAAGCTCCGCCAAGGTCGATTTGGGCAAAAAGACCGCCACAGTCAGCCTTTCCGGCGACGTAAGCGACGCCGCACTCACCGAGGCGGTAGCAGCCACCGGTTTCCAGGTAACAGGTATTGCGGAGAAAAAGGGGCTTTTTGACAAGTAATGTATATAGAGCTCAACAAAAAAATGAAGTCGCTGCTGTCGCCGGACGATAGTCTTGTGACAAATCTCAGCAACGCCTCGGCGCTGTTAAACGAGTATCTCGAAAACATCAACTGGGTAGGCTTCTATTACCGCAAAGGGGACAGGCTGTTGCTTGGTCCCTTTCAGGGAAAAACGGCCTGCGTTACCATTCCTTTCGGTCGAGGAGTCTGTGGAACGGCGGCCCAGAATGGCGAGACGCTTGTGGTGCCTGACGTTCACCGGTTCCCCGGGCATATAGCCTGTGATTGTGCCAGCAATAGCGAGATAGTGGTGCCAATTTTCGCTGACGGCGAGGTCGCCGGTGTACTCGACATTGACAGTCCTGTCGCCGGTCGTTTTACCGACGACGACAGGGCCGGACTTGAGCCTGTCGCGGCAATTATAGGCGAGATCTGGGGCAAGGCCGAAAAAATGTAAAAATATAGACTGGCCATTTTATGAGGGCGGCATATAAGCCGCTCTTTTTTAATATATAAACTCTGGAGGTGTGTATTTTTTGCTGCGACTCGCCGCATATTGCAGAGTTTCCACCGATAAGGAGGAGCAAAAGCTGTCTCTTGAAAATCAGCGAAGCTACTATGCAGAGTACGCGAGAGAGAATAATTTTCGGCTTGTCCGCATATACAGTGATGAAGGCATCAGCGGCAAACAGATGAGGAACAGAGTAGGTTTTCTGAACATGATAGAGGAAGGGGAGAGGGGAGAGTTTGATATTCTGGCGGTAAAGGACGTGAGCCGCTTTGCGCGGAACACCTGCGATTTTCTTACAGGGATACGCAGGCTGAAGGCCGTTGGGATAGATGTCCGTTTCCTTGGTACAAACTCGTCAATTTTTACCGATTCCGAGTTTATACTTACAATATATGCCGCTTTGGCTCAGCAGGAAAGTGAAAATCTGAGCAAACGTGTAATTTTCGGTAAAACTGAGACCGCCCGTAAAGGCAGAGTGCCAAATTTGATTTACGGGTACGACAAGGTAAATAACTTTACAATGATTGTCAACCAAAATGAGGGTTACAATGTTCGTAAAGCGTTTATACTTTACGCAGAAAACGGTTTTTCTCTTACCAACATAGCTGATAAGTTCAACTCTGAAAATGTACAAACGAAGTTGGGCGGCAAATGGAGCGCCAAGACGGTTGGGCGAATAATACGTAACCCCATCTATATTGGGAAGCTAATCAATCATAAGACTGTAACGGCTGACTTTATCTCCGGTACACGCCGTGAAGTGCCCGAAAATGAGCGCTTTATCCACATCCGTCCTGATTTGAGAATCGTAAGCGATGAAATTTTTGAATTGGCTAACGCCATTCTCCGTGACACCAACAGAGGTCGTTGACCCAATCTGCCTTGGCGCAAAGCTCTCCGACGTTGGCGAGTGCTGCTGCAAATACGCTGACGACGATGCCGTAGATCTAGGCAATATTCCCGACTGTGTAAGGAGAGTATTTGACGACCGCTTTATCTGCGGCCGTGATCAGCAGAGGAGAGTTTATGTTTCCCTCGGCCTATTCACCATTATCAAGCTCGAACGTAACGTTCAGCTGCTCATCCCCGCTTACGATTTCTGTATTCCTGAAAAGGAGTGCGTCGGCGCGTCGGCTCCCGATGATCCCTGCGATCTCTTTGAGAAAATAAGCTTCCCCATCGATGAGTTTTTCCCGCCCCAGCAGGACTGCTTCAACCCAGACGATAACAACAACGGATGCTGCTGCAAATAATTTTACGAGGGACCGGCTATGCCGGTCCTCTATTTTTGTTGAAATATACTTGACAATCCCCTTTTTTTATGGTATAATTTTCATTGTTGTTGAAGTTGTAAGCAAAGAAGCTGTTGCCATGAAAAAGTTTTTCAGCGGAAAAAGGCTGTGTGTTATTTTAATTATTCTTACTCTTATCGGCGTTTTGGTCGCTGTGCGCAGCTGCACGGATAAGGTCGAGGCCGATTTGACTATCGCTTATATCGGCGAGGGGTTTTTCAACAGCGACGTGTTTTATCCCGCGTCGGATGAGATAGAAAAGGCTATCGACGACATAAATGGCGACGGTGAGCGGAATATCGAGCTTGTGACGATTACCTTCAACAATAATATTACCGCATCTCAGGAGCAGTCTAATATGGCTAAAATGACCTTCGCTATGGGGCAGGGTCAAAGCAGGCTTTATCTGTTCGACAAAAACTACTGTAATTATTATGCGGATAATGAGATTTTGGCTGACCTTTCCGCCTTTGCCGGTGATAATGAGGTTCTTGTCAACGGCGAAGGTAAAGTTTACGGCATTTCCGTCACTGACAATCCTGTGCTTAAGAGACTTGGACTGGACGGCGGCGAGGTCTATGCTTCAATTCGCGCCATAACCGAAATGGATTATGTAAACTATAAAAATCCGGGGCCGGAGGAAATGAATAAGGCGGCCGAGGATGTTTTATTGTATATATTAGAGAACAAAAATGAGGAGATGTAAATTATGGAAAGTTACTCAACTATTGCTTACTATGCCATTATAATTCTCGTGATGGTTGGCCTGTTTTATTTCATGAGCCGCAGCAACAAAAAGCGTGAGCGCGAGCAGCTGCTTATGCTTGACTCTCTTCAGGTTGGGGACGAGGTTGTTACCATAGGCGGAATAATGGGTAAGATTGCCTCCATTAAGGAGGACAGCGTGGTTATTGAGAGCGGCGCGGACAAGAACAAGATCCGTTTTGAGAAGAGCGCCATTAAGACCGTTCTCACTGTTCATGAGTAAAATCCAGGGGGCGCTTTGGCGCTCCCATTTACATTTTGGAGGGTAAGTAATGAAGCATATAATTTGCATCAAGCTTTTTGACTCGGCCAAAGCTTCCGAAGTGAGGGAAAAGCTTCTCTCCATGAAGGGCAGAGTGCCGCAGCTGGATGATATTTGGGTGGGCGTGGACTTTCTTCATTCGGCTCGCTCCTTTGACGTGGTCATGATTGCCGAACTGAGCGGACGGGATGTTCTTGACGCTTATCAGAACGATCCCTATCACGTAAGCGTTAAGGAATATCTGAAAACCGTGGCCGAAAAAACCATCGCATTGGACTGTGACTGATATGAACACTGAAAAATACGCCGCCCTTCGCCATGAGCTTCATAAAAACGCCGAACTTAGCGGTCACGAGGAAAGAACAATGAAAATACTCATGGACTTTCTTCGTGAAAACACTGATTGCGAGATTTATCCCATGAACGGTTGGTTTTACGCGGTAAAAATGGGTGGAGAAAAAAAGGTAGCATTTCGTGCCGACATGGACGCCTTGCCTATACCCGAGAGTTCATGTTGCCCTTATGCCTCTTTAAACCCGGCCGTCAGCCACCGGTGCGGCCATGACGGACACAGCGCGGCGCTTGCGGCCTTTGCCTGTGAGTGCCGGTCGTCGAACACTGTCTATTTTATATTTCAGCATGCCGAGGAAACCGGCGAAGGTGCCCGTGAATGTGCCGGCCTGTTGAAAAAAGAGGGAATAGGGGAGATATACGGCTTCCACAACCTTCCTGGTTACGATCTGAACAAAATTTTGTACAAATATGGTACCTTTGCCTGTGCAAGCATGGGACTTGAATTATGCTTTAAAGGCAAGAATTCCCATGCGGCTTATCCGGAAAACGGCATAAATCCAGCCTTTGCGATAGCCGAAATACTTCTTGCCCTTGACGGACTCAGGCGGGATTTTACCGCTATGACGCTCATAACCGTTGTGGGCGTGGAGGTCGGCGGCGAAGCATACGGGACGGCCGCCGGCGACGGTGTAATACGTCTGACAATTCGTGGAGAATTGGAGGACGAGCTTTTGTCCCTGAAGGAGCGCATACTTGCCCTTTGCCATGAAAAGGCCGTTAATATGGAGTTTTCGTATGTAATACACGACCCGTTCCCGGAGACACGCAATCATGACGCCTGCGTGGACAGGCTAAAAGTGGCTTGTCCGGACGGGGAGGAGCTGTCCTCTCCCATGCGGTGGAGTGAGGACTTCGGCTATTACCTGAAAGAAGTTCCCGGCGCATTTTTTGGCATAGGGAGCGGAAAAGACTGCTCCCAACTCCACACCGGAGATTATGATTTTCCGGACAAAATGATCGAAACGGCGGTCTTGACATTACAAAAGCTTGCAAGGTGATAATTTGAAAGGCGATAACTCAAATCAACTGGCTATTATGCCTATACCAAGGCTCATCGTTATGCTGGCCATACCAACCATGATTACCATGATGGTCACGGCGATTTATAACATGGCCGACACCTTTTTTGTGTCACAGCTCGGTACAAGCGCCTCAGGCGCGATCGGTGTAGTTTTTTCCCTTATGGCCATAATTCAGGCGGTGGGCTTCACCATAGGAATGGGCAGCGGAACCACGATTTCAAGGCTTTTAGGTGAGGGCAACAAAGCTTCCGCCAACGGTATTGCTTCCGGCGGCTTCTTCTTTGCCCTTATTATGGGCATCATTCTGATGATACCCGGACTTGTGCTTGTGCGGCCGCTCATGTATCTGCTTGGCTCAACGGACACTATTTTGCCCTATGCCACGGACTACGCCAGATACATAATTCTTGCCGCACCGCTAATGATAACCACGTTTTTTATGAACAATGTTCTCCGCTTTGAGGGAAAGGCAAGGCTGGCCCTCATTGGAATGGTGAGCGGCGGGCTGCTTAATATGGGCCTTGATCCGCTGTTCATCTTCGGTTTCGGCATGGGTACTGCCGGTGCGGGACTTGCGACAGCGCTTAGCCAATGCGTAAGCTTTGGTATTTTGCTCGCCCTTTTTATGACCGGACATTCAGAATTGAAAATATCACCGAAACTTGTGGCAAAGAACGTCAAAGCGTACGTCACTATTTTGAAAAACGGCGCGCCGTCTTTTATGCGCCAGGGCCTTGGCAGCATAGCCACCGCTATGCTCAACTCGGCAGCCCGTCCATACGGAGATCCTGCAATTGCCGCCATGGGAATAGTGGGGAAGATATTTATGCTTATTTTTTCCTGCGTTATCGGCTTTGGCCAGGGCTTTCAGCCTGTGGCGGGCTACAATTACGGCGCCGGAAACCGTGAGCGGGTTCGACAGGCGGTACTGTTCTTTTTCAAGGTGGGCACTGTCATAATGACCGCGCTGGCGGCTCTGGGATTTATATTTGCGCCCCGAATCATTCCCGCATTTATAAAGGACGGTGACAAGGCCACGGAGCTTTTGACGGTTGAGATAGGGGTAAGGGCTTTACGCTATCAGTGTTTAGCCATGCCGTTTATGCCTATCGGCACGGTTTGCAACATGACGTTTCAGTCCACCGGTCAGGCGGCCTCGGCGACATTTCTGGCAATGTGCAGGCAGGGAGTGTTTTTTCTGCCCTTGATATTTATATTGCCACGCATAATAGGTCTGCCGGGCGTGGAACTGTCCCAGCCGATAGCCGACTTTTGTACCGCTGTCACGGCTATACCTTTTGGAATTGTCTTTTTAAAGAAGTACTGCGCAAAATAGCGGTTCATTTATATAGCGTAAATCTATATAGCGTAAGTCGGGGAAGAAAATACAGGTAATTCAACAAAATAAAAATTTTGTTGAATAGAGAAGAGGAAAATAAGGGGGAAGAGCCATGTCTGCGCCGTATCAGGATATGCCTCAGACCATACGGAATTTTTTCAGTTATATGTCCAATATAAAAGGAAAATCCGACAAAACCGTTCATGAGTATTATTACGACCTGCGTACTTTTTTCCGGTTTATGAAATGTTCACGCGGTCTGGCGGATTTTGAAAATTTTGATGAATTGGATTGCTCTGATATTTCAGATGACTTTATCCGCTCAATTACATTGGATGATATTTATGAGTTTCTCACTTATGCCAACCGTGTACGCGACAACGGCCCAATAGCACGTGCCAGAAAGGTTTCCTGCCTTAAGAGCTGCTTCAACTATCTGTCCACCAAGGCCCGTGTACTTGACGTCAACATTACCAAGGAGCTTGAGGCGCCCAAGCAGCCCGAGCGTCTGCCTGCATATCTCACTCTTGACGAAAGTAAACGTCTGCTGGACGCTGTGGACGGAGAATTTAAGGTTCGGGACTACTGCATGATAACACTGTTTCTGAACTGCGGCATGAGACTTAGCGAATTGGTAGGAATTAACGTCAATGATGTAAAGGGCGACCGATTGACAGTTGTTGGAAAGGGAAATAAGCAGCGTACCGTATATTTGAATAAATCCTGCGTTGACGCCATCAATGATTATCTTGCTGTCCGGCCAAAGGATAACCTTAAAGACCGGAGCGCCTTGTTCCTTAGTAAGCAAAAATCCAGAATTTCCGCCAATATGGTATATAAAATGGTACAAAAAAATCTCCTTCGCGCGGGTCTGGATCCGGAAAAATACTCCCCGCACAAGCTGAGGCATACGGCGGCCACACTTATGTATAAGTACGGCAACGTGGACGTTCGGGCCTTACAGGAAATTCTGGGGCATGAGCAGCTTTCCACCACACAGATATATACCCATGTGGATGAGGAGGAACTTCGTGACGCCATTGACCGCAACCCTCTTGCGGATTTTCGCCCAAATTCAGACAAAAATGAGGATTTGTAAAAAAATTAAATTTACTGTTGATTTTTTCCGATAGATTTGATATAATATCTTAGTGTGCGGCTTTGCCGCGAGTATCTCTCAGGAGGAATGTTTTATGCCAACTAAAGTTGTAATGGGCGCCCAATGGGGCGACGAGGGCAAGGGTAAGGTTATTGATATTCTCGCTGGTCAGAGCGACGTTGTGGTACGTTCGCAGGGCGGAAACAATGCCGGTCACACGGTTGTGGCCAACGGACAGGAGTACAAGCTTCACCTGACTCCCTCGGGCATTCTCTATCCCAACACTCTTTGCCTTATCGGCAACGGCGTTGTGGTCGATCCCAAGGTCCTGCTTGAGGAAATTGATATGCTCACCTCCCGCGGCGTTGATGTCAGCAATCTCAAGATCGACGCCCGAGCCCATGTTATTCTCCCCTATCATATCGCTCTTGACGGTCTCAGCGAAAAGGCCCGCGGAAGCGCCGAAATAGGCACAACCAAGCGCGGCATCGGCCCCTGCTATATGGACAAGGCCGAGCGCAGCGGAATTCGTATGCACGAATTTGTGGACGAGGAGCTTTTCCGCCGGAGATTTAAGGAAAATTTGGAGATGAAAAATCTCTTTATCGAAAAGGTTTATAACGAAACTCCTCTTAAATATGAAGATTATGTTGAGGAATATGTTGGCTATGCCAAACGGCTGGCTCCATTTGTGACCGACTGTACCGTTCTTCTGCACGAAGCCATCAAGGCCGGTAAAAAGGTGCTTTTTGAGGGCGCTCAGGCAACGCTGCTGGACATCGATCTGGGTACATACCCTTATGTTACCTCATCGCATCCCGTCAGCGGCGGCGTATGTGTGGGCGCGGGCGTAGGGCCCACTGTCATTGACGAGTGTATCGGCGTTGTAAAGGCTTATACTACCCGCGTTGGTAAAGGCCCCTTCCCCACCGAGCTATTTGATGAAATCGGCGACCTCATTCGCAACCGCGGCGGCGAATTTGGCACTACTACGGGCCGCCCCCGCAGAACCGGATGGTTCGACGCGGTAATAGTTAAATTTGCCGTGCGCACCAGCAGCCTTACCAGTATTGCGGTAAATAAGATCGACACCCTTGCAAATCTTGGGGATCTGAAGATCTGCACTGGTTATAAGTATAAGGGAGAGTTGATTACCGAGTTCCCGTATTCTCTGGACATCCTGGCTCAGTGCGAACCGGTTTACGAAACAATGCCCGGCTGGGAAGGAGATCTCGGACAGATAAAGAGTTATGACGAGCTGCCGGAAAACACCAAGCGTTATATCAGCCGCATTGAGGAGCTCTGTGACGTTAAAGTGTCAATGGTCGGCATTGGCCCTGACAGAACTCAGATTTTGGAAAAGTAAGGGTAATATTTTAGCCGGGGTGAGAGCATGAAGCTGAGATATGGCAAGGCTCTTATCGAGCCCGATACCGGGAGGAACCGTCAGGCATACGGCCGCCGGAAGCCCCCTTTGTTAAAGTGTGCCTGCCCCGGCTGTCAAAATTTCTTCCGCAGTGTCAAGCCATATATAAACGAGCTGACGGCCATGCTTGCCCCATTGGGTATTCTTTGGTCTAAGCCGGACAAAATCGAGGTCGCCGGCACGGAAAATGACGAGTTAAATTACAGAGTGGTCTATACCTTTTGGGGTAAGGCCTCTCTGCCCCGTCCCTGGTTGACAGCCGAAAAAAACGGAACAGGAGCGATAAGGCTCAGAAATCCCGATTCGGTATATGTTTTCAGCGACAGAATAAGCTTCGTGTTTTCGCTGCTTAAGAGCGGACGCCTGCGCTTGGAGCTTTCGATCCGGCTGCCATGGGTTATGGAAACCATCAACTGCATATACTCCGAGCCGCCTGAAAAGTTGGAGAAACCTCTCCCCTCTCGGGCGGTCAGGCTATGGAGGACAGGCAAATACATATATAAACAGCTCAAACATTAGGTGGCTGTAAAATTTGTGAATTGATGTGGAAAAACCGCCTTTTTACGAAAAAAGACGGTTTTTCTTTGTATTTTATGCCCTTGAACTTCAAACGAAAATCACCTCTCGGCGGCAGGGGCCGCCTGCGCGGTCTGATTTTCGTCCGTTCTGCACGATTTTTTGGGACAGCCCCTGTGCCGCCATTTTTTTACAGCCCCCCATTTAACAAAACAGCGGATAATGTCATATTATGCACTATGAACAAGTAAAAAGGATAGTGAATAAGCTGTGACCTTGTCAATGGCGCCTTTGGGCTCTGTATGCACTGTGACGGGAATTGGCGGCGAGGAGTTTATGCGGCGGAGGCTGACGGATCTCGGTATGGCGGAAGGAGCCTCTGTCACTCCCCTATTCTCCGGTTTGGGCGGAGGAATAAGGGCTTATAGCCTGCGTGGTGTGGTGATTGCCCTCCGAGACTCAGATGCCGGTCTGATAACCGTTGATCTCTGATGCGGCGGCTTTGCCGCCCTTGTATTTCCGGAAAAAAGTTGAAGTTTTTTTCAAAAAAGCCTTGACAAAAGCGGGAAGTTGTATTATAATATTAGTGTTGTGAGTGATGCCGAATTGTGTAAGGGTAGCACGACAGACTCTGACTCTGTTTGTGAGGGTTCGAATCCTTCTTCGGCAACCAGTTGTAATGCGTCGAAAACCTCGTGTTTTCGGCGTTTTTGCTTGATTGAAAATTTCGGCTCTATCCTGTGTAATCAATAGATTTTCTAACAAATCTGTAAAATTTTTAATTTTATTCAAAAAAGCGCTTGGATTTTAGGCTCACGTATGCTATAATACAATCATAAGCCAAAAAAGCCCCGAGGCGCAGCCACTGCTTATGGTTCCATCAAAAATATTCACAGTCCGTTTTTACACCCACTGGATATGCTACAATAATTACAGTAAGGATATTCATTTCGGAGGTGTAATTATGAAAAAGTTTTCTTTTGGTTTTGACAAAAAAGCAAAGGACTATTCAACCGAGCCATTATCACCGAAAACAGAGGTCATGCCTAAGAGGTCGCTTGTGGATATATATTTCCCTGACAGGGACAGGACATGGACATATTACAACGACCGTTTTGACCTGCAAAAGGGAGACATTGTGTATGTCGAAGGCAAATTGGAGGGCAAGCAGGGTCACGTTGTAAATGTCGGCTACTCGTTTAAAATCAAACTCTCGGACTACAAGCGCGTCATATCTGTTGTGGATACCAAGGTCAGCGGCGACTTTTATATGGCCTATTCACATTTGGTAACTTTTGACCGCGGCGCCCTGCCGTACGAAAAAGTCCTCCCGTGGTTCAAAGCGCCTCGCAGCGCGGAAGGCGAAGAAGAAGAATATGTCACCGGCGGCGAGGGGGATAAGTTCCCTCTTGACGATTTATCGAAAATGAGTATAACCAAAGAAATTGCTGAACGTGGATTTAATTATTATGACTCAAGTCGGGTTGTGTATATCTCGTTCGACAAAACTCACGGCAGGGCAATCGTCAAGGGTAGTGAGACCTACGAGATAGAGTTTGAATACCTTGACGGAGAAATATGTAATCTTATATGCTCCTGCTATTGCAGCGGCTGCTGCAAGCACGAGTATGCCGCAATGCTCCAGCTGAAAGAAACACTCAAAAAAATCAATGAAAGCTATGCATCGGAGTATCATGATTATTTTGCGGCGATTTATGAAGGCTCGTTTTTATCATACGCAGTAAACGGCCGAAGGACAGGGAAAATATCCCTCAATTAAGATTACGCCGGCAATCCGTTCTGGAACGCTGTGCGACACTTCAATTCCGTAAAAGGCGGTGGATAGATAATGAAAATGTCAAATCAGAAATTGAAGCTGCTGTATTTGCTGAAAATTCTGCTGGAACAGACCGACGACGAACATACCATAACCGTGCCTCAAATGATACAGGAGCTTTCAAAATACGGCATATCGGCCGAGCGCAAGAGCGTTTATGACGATTTGGAATATCTTAAGCTCTTTGGAATTGACATTTGTACCCGAAAATCCAAAACAACGGATTACTTTGTCGCGAGCCGTGATTTTGAACTGCCGGAGCTGAAGCTGCTTGTGGACAGCGTTCAATCCTCGAAGTTTATAACCCACAAAAAGAGTTTTGAGCTTATCGGAAAAATCGAGACATTGACAAGCAAACACAACGCAAAAAAGCTTCAAAGACAGGTTTTCGTTACAAACAGGGTGAAGACGTTCAACGAGCAGATATATTACAATGTGGACAAAATCCACGAGGCTATAGCCGAAAACAAACAGATCACATTTAAGTATTTTGATATTGATATAAACAAAAAACGGATATATCGCAAGAACGGCGAATTGTATACCGAATCTCCGGTGTCACTGACATGGGACGATGAAAACTACTATCTCATTACATACAAAGAAAAATACAACAGCTGCACCCACTACCGCGTAGACAAAATGGAGCACATCGAAATAAGCGATATTGAAAGAATATTGCCGGAAAAGCCCTTTGATCTGTCCGAATATGCCAAGACAATGTTCCAAATGTATAACGGAAAAGAGCTTGAAGTGACTGTCAAGTTTGCAAACGAGTTGATAGGCGTAGTATATGACCGTTTCGGAATGAATGTGCCCATAGTAAAGTGCGACTCGGAACATTTTATATGCAAGGTAAAAGTCGCGGTAAGTCCGCATTTTCTGGCGTGGATAATCACCTTTGGCAATAAGGCGCACATTCTCGGGCCGGATCAGGTCGTAGAGCAGCTGCGTGACCTGCTTGAAAAGGCGAACGCATATTATGCGGATAATGCCCAATCAAGCGAGGCGTGAACGCAGGCTTAAAACCTATATATGATCGGAGGGAATCACCATGTATGAACTGACACAAATAACGGAAAACTGTCACTATATCCAGAGTCCGGCAAAAATCGGGCTAATAAAGCTGGGTGAAAACGAGGTCTGCCTGATTGACAGCGGCAGCGACAAGGACGCCGGTCGGAAGGTGCGGCAGATTTTGGACGCCAACGGCTGGAAACTCACGGCCATATACAACACCCATTCCAACGCTGATCACATCGGCGGGAACAAATACCTTCAAGCGCAGACCGGCTGCAAAATTTACGCTCCGGGTATCGAATGTGACTTCACCAGACACCCCATATTGGAACCGTCATTTTTGTACGGCGGGTATCCATGCAAGGAGCTCAGGCACAAATTTTTGCTGGCACAGGAAAGCGACGCCAAGCCGCTGACAAAGGACGTTCTGCCGGATGGCTTTGAGATCATTGACCTACCCGGCCACTTTTTCGACATGGTCGGCTTCCGGACGCCTGACAATGTGGTTTATCTCGCCGACTGTCTGTCCAGCCGTGCGACGCTGGATAAGTACCGAATCAGCTTTATTTACGACATAGGGACCTATCTCGAAACTCTCGAAAAAGTAAAGACCATGACCGCGAAGATGTTTGTCCCCGCTCACGCGGACGCCACGGATGATATTGCCCCGCTGGCACAATATAACATTGACTGTGTACTGGAGATCGCTGACAGAATTTTGAAGCTGTGCGCGGAACCGCTGTGCTTTGAGGCATTACTGAAAAAGCTGTTCGACGAATACGCCCTGACAATGAATTTTGAACAGTACGCCCTTGTGGGCAGCACCGTGCGGTCATATCTGGCATGGCTGAAAGATACCGGTAAGATCGACGCATCATTCGAAGATAATTTGCTTCTATGGAAGCGGATATAAAAAAGGCGAGCCATATGCGGCTCGCCATTTTCTCATACCTCACTGAAGCAGTACCCCATCGGCGCCGGTGTACTGCTCAAGTGAACCGGCCTTTACCTGAATGCAGACATACTTAATCCCGCTGTCGGGAGCGGCAAAGATCTGTCTCTTTCCCTCGGGAGAAATGCGCATATAGTCGTTGGCGGCAAGTTCCGTTTCCTCCCCGTCAACGACCATACGGCCCTTACCCTCAAGGATTATATATATCTCCTCGTTCTGCTTGTGGGAATGTACGAAGGGAACGCATGTTCCGGCGGGCAAAACGTTCACGCTTATCTCCGCTCCGGTAAGGCCGATCCTGTCGTGGAGCTCGACCCTGTCAGTGCCGCTGACACTTATTTTTTCAAAGTTTTTCATAACAAAAACCTCCATAAAATTTATTGTAATCGTTCCGGTTACAATGTCATTATATCACTGCATTGTTGTAATGTCAATAGTTACAACAAAATTTCTTTAAATTTTTTCGTTTAACTGTCTGGCAAGGTCACCGAGCGTCACGGATTTAAGCTCGTTCTCCATAGCCGTCTGAGCCGTATGGAGATGCCCGTCCAGAACGGAATGGATATTTCTGCCTACGGGACAGTCGGGATTGGGATTTTCATGGAAGTTGAAAAGGCTGCCCTCAACGCAGTCTACCGCCGTGTAAATGTCATAAAGGGTAATTTCATCTGCATCCTTCGCCATGACCGCCCCGCCGCTGCCGGGCCTTATATTCACAAACCCCGCCGCTTTGAGCTTCTGAAGCGTTCTCCTTATTACAACAGGATTGACGTTGACGCTGGAAGCGATAAAATCTGAGGTCAACTTGTATCTGTCTTCAAAGGCGGAGACCAGCAGCAGCGTGTGTACCGCCACAGTGAGCCTTGATGTTATTTTCATTTTAAGTACCTCGCTTCGTTGCTATTTATGCCACCGATTTTTATGCCACCGCATATCCCGCCTCCGAAAGCGCGTCCGCAGCACGGTCAAAATTTTCGGCCTTAACAAGGATATAGTCGGTATTGTATGTTGACACGGCAAATATGCCGATGCCGTTTTTCGCAAGGACGCCGGTCAGCTCCGACAAGATTCCTACCAAGGAAAAATCCAATATTCCCTGAACACGGAAGGCCTTCCAGCCGTCTTCACGGGCGGTTGTGCTTTCGGGAGCGTCCTCCGTCCGGCAGACGAGAGATATTTCTTCGTCCGTCCTTCCGATAAAATAAAACTCCATGTTCAAGTCAACAGCTCTTATATCGGCCACCTTACACACAGTCAGGTCATAGGGCAGTTTTTTCAATTTCATATTCATTTCCCCCGCTCATTTATGCACAATGCCGCCGCAGTCATACGCCAGTCTTTCATATCAACCTCTTAAGCTCGCAGTTGTCCATTCTGGCGCTCCAGAATTTTTCAATGGGTATATTCTCCAGACGGCATATTATGCTAGAATTCATTCCCGCATGGCCGACGACGAGGACGTCTCTCCCCTTTTCCAGCAGGGGCTTTACAACTTCATCCAGAAATTGACCGGTTCTTTTAAACAGATCGCCTAAGGTCTCCCCGCCCTCAACCGGAACGGTATACCTCTCAGGTGACTTGAAGATAACATCCACCGGATAGACCGGATTGTCAAAGCTGTATTCCATGCCCTCGTATATGCCGAAGCTCATTTCAATGAGCCTTTCGTCCGGTATTATTGGCACTTCTCTACCTTCCAACAAAATTTCCGCGGTCATTTTTGCGCGGCTCAAAGGTGAACAGTAGCACACGTCAAAGTGGACGTCATGATATTTTTCCCTCGCCGCTTCCGCCTTGGCGATTCCGGACTCATTCAGCGGAACGTCAGTTCTTCCCTGCAATTTGTGCAGGGTGTTCCAGTCCGTCTCACCGTGCCGCATGATGTATAGCATAGCGCGCCTCTTTCCCGTATTTTTGCTTTTGATTTCATTATACCCTCTTTGACGAAGGATGTCAATACCGCAATACAAACAAAAATTTTATGACATCGCTCATTTCATCTTGCAAAATAAGCGATGTTGTGATATACTTAAAATCATCAGGGCGGACTGTTGTCCGCCCATCAGCATTTAATTAAATAAAAGAAACATCCCTGTCCGCATCGTATTCGTGAGGAGCCTTCCCCGCCGCCTTATGGCCGACGGCAACAGCGATCTCAAAGTCGTATCCCTCAGGTATTTTAAGGGCCTTGTCAAAATAGGCCTTTTTTTCACCGCAAAGAGCGTTTTTGACACAGCCGATAATAACGCTGCCAAGGCCGAGGGACTCGGCGGCAACGGCGATGTTCTCCACGCATATGCCGGCGTCAACCTTGCTCCACGAAAAGGCCGCCTCGGCGCTGATAAACAGCACTGTCGGGGCATCGTAGTAAAAATTGGCGGGCGGATTTTCGGTTCCGAAGCCCCTGTTCTTTTCCGCCTCGATTTCCGCAAGGATGGGATTTCCGCTGTGGGCCACCGTAATATGCAGCTCCTGCCGATTAGTGGCCGTAGGCGCTTGAAGCCCGGCGCGGATAAGTGCGTCAAGCTCGTCCCCTGTGAGAGGTTCGCCGGTATAGCTCCGAGTGGAGCTGCGCTTTTCAATGGCGTTTAACACTTCGTTCATTCTATTACCTCCTGTATTATTTCTATATAACAATTATAGCACCAATGTCGCTTTATGTATGTGAATTTTTTGTAAAATGCTATAAAGTCTTGACTTTTTTCAGTTTTTATGTTATTCTATGATTACCAAACAACAAAATTTGAAAGAAAGATCTTCAAGGAGGAAAATACAATGCTTGAAGAAATGACGGCCTTCTTTAAAAACAGGCTTGAAGGATACGACGAGCATATGCTCATCGAGGTGGATCAGGCCGGAGAGTTCTACAAGTTCACGGCGTCACAGCTCCCCGCCGTGGGAAAGCAACATATACTTGATTTGGGCTGCGGAACGGGGCTTGAACTGGAGGAATATATCCGCATAAATCCCGACGCACACATCACGGGCATAGATCTGTCCCGTGAGATGCTGGCCCGCTTAAGGGCAAAATTCCCAAACAACGACAATATAAACCTTATCTGCGGCTCATATTTTGACGTTCCTCTGGGAGAAAACCGCTTCGACGCCGCTGTTTCGGTGGAATCCCTGCACCACTTCACGGCGGAACGGAAGCTCTCCCTTTATTCCGCCCTCCATAAGGCCCTGAAGCCCGGCGGATATTTCATTCTCACGGATTACTTTGCGGAGAGCGAGGAATTGGAACAGAAATATTTTGAAGATTTAACCGAATTGAAAAAGGAGCAGGGCATAACGGACGACAGATTTTATCACTATGACACGCCGCTCACTGTCGGGCATGAAACGAACGTCCTTACAGCCGCCGGGTTTTCAAACGTGACGGTACTCCGCAGCTGGAGTGCAACTTACTGTGTCAAGGCGTTTGTGTGAATAAAATCGGCCGTGTAACGATCAACCTACGAACTCTGTCAACCAAGTCCTTGAATTTCTGTTCGTTTTTGATGTTGTCAAAGCCTTTGTAATATGAAGTCATATAAAAGAGAACATTCGACGGATAAACGCAGTTACAGCGAGTCACATTATCGGCCTCATTTGCTATAAATATCATGCGGTGCTCATCCCCTATCGGATTGTTGTCCGGGTTATGCCACGATTCTTCCGCGGTCCAAATAAGTCCGGGGAGAAATTCTTCAGGCTCAAGCGTAATCTTATCAGTTATTTTCATTACTCTTTCGAGAAGGCTGACCGCATCTTCAAGAAAAATATATGCCTCATTCCTCCTGCCCAGCTCCACAAGACATTCCGCCTGCCTCAGCCCAAGCATTATCCGAGTTTCCGCCCACATATCAATTCCCTTGCCGCAGCTCACAGGCTGAACCTCAGTAGGAGCTTCGCGGCAAAACGCATGAAGAATTTGCAATCTTGCGGTGTTTTCTCTAAACCGCTGTTCGCAGCTTTTACTTTCATCCCTGCCCCAAAGCTTTACCGAGGCCCCGGCTGTTAGTTCGTTCACAGTTTCAAAAAGCCGGAGCCGGCGCGTCAACTCATATTTGTCGTGCTCACCTCTCACCCAATACCGCTCAAAAAGGAGCTCGTCCCGCCCCAGCCCTGCTGAAGCGGTGTAACTTTCAATAAATTCTCCGACGCGGCCATCGTCCTCGATTTTAGAAAAATACTTTATGCTCAATTCATCGCCCGGGCATTTTTTGAGCCTTGCCTCAACGGTGAGCCGCAGCTCGTTAAGTACAGGCTCAAAACTGAGCTGAGATAAATCAACGTCTGTCCATATGCGATAAAAGGCTCCGCAGTCCGCATAATCACGTCGTATTATACGGAGTAGCTCCGTCATTTTTTCAGCATTTTTGTCAGGATCACGCTCACGGCACAAACGTACAAACTCGAGAACAAGCGCGGCTGCCCTCTTTTCCTTTTCGATCTCGGGCACACCCATCAGAGAATCAACACTGACGCCGAAAATTTCCGCAATAGCGGGCATCAGCTCCATGTCAGGATAGACCTGTCCGTTCTCCCATCGGCTCACCGATTGGAATGTGACGCCAAGACGCGCGGCAAGCTGCTCTTGTGTCATATCTTTTTCCCGACGAAGTCTTTTTATATTGCTTCCTATCGGTAAATTCATATTATTCATTCCTTTATATCTTTTTTCGCCGGCAAACATATTATACCGCAGGCACGGCGAAAAATCAATAACGCATTTTACGAGAACATTTCAACAATGAAGTGAAAAATCTCCCGCTAACTACGGAAGATTTTTTCAAATATTCATCAATCAGTTCTGCATATAGTGGCCGTTTATCAAAATTATCACTGGGCGTCACCGATAATTTTTTCCAGCTGCCGTATAAAAACCGGCAATTCATCAAAAACGACATCCGCTATAATATTCCAGTTTGTCCCATCATAATCATGAACCAAACGGTGCCTTACGCCGGCTATCATCGCCCACTGTACTTCCCCGTGAGCTTTTTTATATTCATTTGATAAATTATAAGCGTGCTCTCCAATATTATACAACGGCGTTGTAACAAGCCACTGCAAAGAAAATTCATTTAATAAATCGGCTTTCGTAACTTTACGCTCTTGAATATACTTATATAGTTTTACAGCGTTGTCATATATTTTCTGAACGCGCATCTTATCTGAATACTTCATGCCACCAACAGCCTCTCTTTCATGATCGCACTGTAAAATTCGCTGTCCGTGTTTATTTCATGTATCTCGAACACGTCCACATCCTTTTGCAAGACTTCACGCAGTTCCTCCGCAAGGGCAAAAATCATTGTAAGCTTAAAATTCTCCCCGCCATATACAAGAAAATCCAAATCACTGTCCGCGTCAGCCTCGCCTCTGGCATAAGAACCGAACAAAAAAATTTCATCAACATGATATTTTTCGGCAATAGGTTTGACTAAGCCGACAATTTTCTCTATTGTCAGTACCCGTTCATCCATAATATTACTTTCTTTCTTATTTATTTTTTCCGTCAGTTCTGCATAAATATCTGCTGCTCCTCAATAAGCGGATAGCTGGCCAGCTTATCGGAGTCAAGGTTTTCCCTGTACATATCCACGCCGGTTATGCGGCTGTTCTCGTAGGTGGTGTAGTAATATATCCCCTTGTCCGTGTTGCAGCAGGAGGAATAGATAGTGTACTCGTACCCGTGCGCAACCTTACAGCAGCCCCGCTGCTGAGCCACCGAGGCGAGGATATGAAAGAACTGGCTCACGCTTTCCGCCTCGGACTCGCCGGAGAGGGAGTTCATTTTTGTGAAGGCGGCCTTGACAAACCGTGACGCCGACGACAAATCGCCCGGCAGGCCGAGACCGCCCATGCCCCGGCTGTAAGGCTTCAGCCCAAGGCTCTCCGCAAAGCGGTTTTCCGGATCGGCCGGAGAAAGGGCCATATAGTTCCTTAAATTCGTCATGTGATAATCAAATGTGGGGTTGTTGGTCATAATCCCAACGGGATTGTCATAGACCTTGAGCCCATCATTTACTGATTCGACCACAATGCTCCCCTCCCTGTCGGAAATCATCCAGTGCAGAGGCGACAGCGGAAGCTGAGGACTGAAATCCTCATTCAGCAGGTTAATACGGGCGAGCTTTTCCCTTGCCTCGCCCACAGTGGCGCAGTCGCCCAAAATCCATGGAATAAACTCAAAGGGCGCGACGTTGTCCCTGCCCTCGGCCTCGGGTTTGTAATCGGCGTTATCCGGAAAGTTCAGCCCCGCCATGCTGAGGCCCTTCTCATTGGTGGCGTCATAATAAAGAGGGTAGTTCTCCTGAACAAAAGCCATGCCTATCATGGCGTAGTGGGTCCGCATCTCCCCCATCCGCCGGAAAGTAAAGGGATAGTTCCTCGGCGTAACGGTGACCGTCTGATTATACGCAAACTCATAGTCCAAATTCCTGCCGAAATAGTGATCCTTCGTCCTGTATGTTGCAGCCGTACACATTGTCATTACCTCCGTTGTATAATTTTGTAATATCATTATAGCATATATAAGCAAAAATGACAAGTGGTAACGCGCAATTATTTTCTGCAAAATCTGAAACGTCATAACAAAAACGGAACCTTTCGGCTCCGTTTTTTGTCTGGCTCGGGCCGCCCTGTGGTCGAAGCAGGGCGGCCTTTTGCCATAGTTTAGTTTTGAAATTGAACCGCGTTTTTCCTCCGGCCCGATTTACGGGCATCGGTGCGTGGAAAAACCTTTATTCGGTCTTACTGTTTTGAACCCCAGTAACCAAAACTATTCTCATCCGCTTTGGACGTGGTGTCCTTTACAACGGTAACGGTCTCTGAGGTCACGCCCACGCTGGAGGCAACGGAGAAAACTCCCATTACCTCTGTCTCGGGAGACAGAGACTTAACCTCAATGGCGGGGCTTGTAAATAACTTTTTCATATCTGTCTACCTCCTCTAATTACAGCTCGGGGATGAAGTCGACAGCGGCGTCAGCATCAGCGGCGTCGGCGTCGGCCATCTCGGTAGCTACGAACTCGATCTCTACGCTGTCAAGGCTGAAGGTGTAAACTGTGCCGTCGGCGGCCTGTACGGTAACGGTGCCGTCGTCGGTAACGGTTACGGTCTTGAATACAGTGCCCTCAACGCCCTCGGGAAGCGCGGCCGCGCCAACCTTGCCGTCAAGCTCACCGGCCTTGATGCCTACCTTGAAGCCAAAGCCGTTGGCGAACAGGCCTTCGTTCATGGTAAGGGTAACGTCGATCTTATCGCCATCCTTATTGATATTAGCTTTGATGAACTCATCACGGCCGTCAACGAACTCGGCATAAGAAATCTCGGGATTCTCTACTTCCTCGGGATTGTCGCCGAAGAACTGATAAGCAAGACCTATCTGGCCAAGAGCCTCAACAGCCTTCTCAACACGGGCCATCTGACCGGTTTCGGCATACTCGGCAACGTTTTTGGCGATATCATCAATAACCATGGGAGCCAGAACAACGTATCTTTCAAGAGCGGTAACAACGCCTGCCTCGTCAACAACCGCAATCTCATAATTCATGTTAGCGTTGCTGGGAATTATAGCAGCGTAAGCTTTGGTTTCTCCAGTGTATACAACAGTGTCGGGCGTATGCCTATTAGCCTGGCCGTTGGCGTCAATAGCGGTTACAACCAGAGACTTTGTTCTAATGTCGCCGCCGATTTCAACGCTGATGGCAAGAGCGTCCTTATCATCGCCGTCCTCATCAATGAAGCAGAGGCCGGTCTTTATGCTGTTGACAGTGGGAGCGGCAGCGCCATCCTGGTATACCTGAATGTTGGAAACAGAGATGTTATTGTCATTGGCAATCCAAGCATCGGAAGTGCCATTATTGGTCATAGAAACGAAAGAATTTACAACATACGGTCTTTCAACTTCTGAGGTTTCATTGCCCTTATCGTCCTTTACCATCTTGTTATTCTTACGGAAGCCGCGGTCAGCAGCAACGGCAACCTCACCGGCATCGTTCTTGACAGTGGCGGTGTACTTGTTGTTGGCGGCGTCAACCTCTACAAGAACGGTATAGGTCTTACCTTCCTCAAAAGTCATGACGGAAGCATCAGCGCTGTTGCGACCACCCTTGCCGTCACCGTCAACAGCTACAAAGCCGTCGTTGAAGCCAAGGCAAATCTGGCTGTCGCCGAAATAATCGGCCTCAGCGTCATTGAGGAATATCCAGTTGTCGCCCTTCTTGAACAGAGTAACCTCAAATTCAACAGCAAAGTCTCCGTCTACAGCCTTGGGCAGCTTAAGAGCGTGGGCCTTAACTCTCTCATAGTTATCCTGACCGGCATAGCTGATAGTATCAACAAGGCCATATGTCTTAGCGAGCTTGTTAGCCGCAGCATCAAGAGTCAAGCCTGTGTCAGCTACAGTGCCCTTGGTGCCATCCCAAGTTACGGGCAGAGCCTCGGCGGTCACAGTTTCCGGATGGTCAACTACAGTCTTAACAATGCCGGGAAGTATGGGCTCGTAATCGCCTACGGCTGAAACAAAGTCGGTGCCGATTATAGAGGCTACTACGTCAGCACCTACATAATATACAGTCTTACCGGAAACAAGTTTCTCCTCGGAAGCCTTGTTGGTGTAGTAATCCTTGCCAACGCGCTTATTCTTAGCGACATCGCCGTCCTTAACTGCGACGGGCTCACCAACGGTGCCCTGAAGATTTTCCTTCTTACCAAGCTCGGTTCCCTTTTCGGTGCCGTCAGTGGTAGCAATTACGCTGTATGTAATGTCTGTGTCGAGGTCTTTCAGCTCATAAAGCTGGAAGTTGTCGACGATAGGACTACCGTCATTAAGGAACCAGTTACCGCTGAAGCCGATCTTGGCCGTGTCAGCGGCTGTGTCGATGATGTACTGCTTGGTAACAAACTGATCTTTAACAAGTCCCTCGAGTTTTGCACCGTTGGGATTTGTGGGTGGAGTTTCGGTTTCCGCTTTAGAGTGGTCAATATAGAAACGTGCATTAGAGCTTGCGCCACCTGCAGACATAACATCAACAGAGGCAAAGTATTTTGTTCCGGGCTTTACATCCCAAGCGGTATTGATCTCATGACCAATTTTTTCGTTATCGTTAGCAGCCTTATTTTTACCGCCGTAGAGATAAAGCGCGTTCTTACCGTCAGAAGTCTGCTTCTTAGCCTCTACGGGAGGATCGGCTTCAAGATCGGCATCGACATCATGAACGATCTGGAACGCATTTTTACTTTCGTCGTCCAGTACGTCGCCGGCAGGTTGGCCATCGTCAGCCGTCCATCCTGTAGCCTTATCATCATCCTCAAAGCTGGGATTGTTGATGATATTTTCACCGGTGGCAAGTTCCTTGTAAAGAGTGGCTTCAAGGTTGTAGTCATTCAAGCCCTTCTCAAGTGTGAGAGCGTCCTTAGGCTTGGCTACTTCATAAAGCCTCTTGCCTTTAACATCGACAAAATAATTGTCAAAGCTGATGCCCTCGCCGTTAAATGTGTCTCCTGCATAGTAATCAACACCGGTGCCGGCGATATCAGCGGCGAGTTCATTACCGTCCTGATCAACGATATTTACGGTAATACTGGCATCGTGCTTAATTTCCTCTACCTCATAGATCTCAATATCATCATAATAGTATCCGCCGGCCCAGCGAGGGAAAATCTCAAGGCAGACGGTTTCGTTAGCCTTGGTCTTTACAAAAGCAGATACCCGATCCCAATCATTGTATTTGGTATACTGATCGGAATTTTGGCTGCCATCGTTGCCAAACACCCCGGTAAGATTGCAAGTGTTGTCTACGTCCTTACCATCAGCGTTGCTGGAGGCACCCATAGTAATAGTATTTTTGCTTGTGCCAGCATGGCCGTTTTCAGGAGTGGCAACAGCTTTTACCCACATGGTAATGGCATAAGTTTTTTCCTCGGTAACAGGCTTGCCCTCGTTCAGCATATACTGATAAACGAAATTGAATTTTGAAGTATCTGGGTTATTGTTATCTTTATTAGCGCTGCCGTTCTCCTTGATTTGCAGGGCATTGTCGCTGTCATGGCCACCTGCTACTATATCAATGGTATCATGCAAAGCAACCATTTCACTTCCGTTCCAGCTCTTAAAAGAAGCTGCCAGAGCTTCGCGTCCACTCTCGAACGTACCATCGGTGACGAGATTTTCCGACAGGACCCTAAACCTTTTTCCTGAGCCAAAGGCCTCGATAACGTCATCGGTCTTATTGGCCGCAAAAGCAGCAGGCATTACTGTCAATACCATAGCCAAAACCACGGCCAATGACAGAATCTTTTTGACTCTCATTTTTGTTACCTCCTTAGAAATTTGTTAATAAATTTTAATTTCGCGCGTGCTTAATATAAGAAACGCTGTCGGAAGTTAGGACGGGCGGCCATTCTTTGCTCCAAAACCGGCTTTGCAGTCGACCTCTGCGCCGACAACCGGACAAATCAGGCCCGGCACGGCCTTTTCCTCAGTTTTCTACAATTAACGCACGAAATTCTATAATTTTATTATACTACATCTACCATGTAAAAGTCAACAATTTTTTCCTTTCCGCATTGTAAAAAATCACTATGGGCATTTGTACAATTTGTACAATGAATTTATGATTTTCATAGTAATATTATACAATTTGCTGTGATATTAGTCTGTGCGCCGCGGAGGGAAAGTTTATAATCAGGAATTAGGCGGCCTTATGCCGTTACCCGGTCTTACTGTTTTGAACCCCAGTAACCGAAACTATTTTCATCCGCTTTGGACGTGGTGTCCTTTACAACGGTAACAGTCTCTGAGGTCACGCCCACGCTGGAGGCAAGGGAGAAAACTCCCATTACCTCTGTCTCGGGAGACAGAGACTTAACCTCAATGGCGGGGTTTGTAAATAACTTTTTCATATCTGTCTACCTCCTCTGATTACAGCTCGGGGATGAAGTCGACAGCGGCGTCGGCATCAGCGGCGTCGGCGTCGGCCATCTCGGTAGCTACGAACTCGATCTCTACGCTGTCAAGGCTGAAGGTGTAAACGCTGCCGTCGGCGGCCTGTACGGTAACGGTGCCGTCGTCGGTAACGGTTACGGTCTGGAATACGGTGCCCTCAACGCCCTCGGGAAGAGTGGCCGCGCCAACATTGCCGTTAAGGTAACCGGCCTTGATGCCTACCTTGAAGCCTAAGCCGTTGGCGAACAGACCGTCGTCCATGGTAAGGGTAACGTTGATCTTCTCGGGAGTCTCGCCCTCGGCGGGAGTCTTATCAACTGTGGCTTTGATGAAATCGTCACGGGCGTCAATGAACCAAGCGCCGGTGATCTCGTCACTTGCCGTCTCATATTCCGCGGAGTCGCCCTTGAACTCATAAGCAAGACCCATCTGACCGAGAACATCTACAGCCTTTTCAACGCGGGTCATCTGACCCTTCCGGGCGTACTCGCTGAGGTTGTCGGCGATGTCGGCGGCAACCAGGGAAGCAAGGGCGTCCGAATCCCAGCCTACCATGTAACCGGATTCGGTATCTACCAGACGGGCAGTGTAGCGAACGTTGGCATTGTTGGGAACAAGGATTATGTCCTTGCCTTCCTCAACAACGGCGGTCCCTACCAGGGTGTTGTGTCTGTCGTTGGCATAGATCTTAACGGTCTTGCCTACGGCGTCGGTGTTGAACCTGATAACGAGGGTGTCGGCGTCAGCGCCGTCCTTGATGTAGTCAAGGGTGACATCGATATCGGCACTGGCGGGAAGCTCCTTCGTCAGCTCGGCGGCAACGTGGCAGCTGAGTACGGTGAAACCGTAAAGGCCATAGTCTTTGTTATTTCCAACAAAGGCAACGCCGTCAACGGCGCCGGCCGTACGGGAAACAGCGCCGGTATAAATTCCGGTCTCGCCGGTATCCGTGTCGCAGGCATATACATCGTACTTGCCGTTGTCATAATCAACGATGATCTCATAGGCGCCACCCTCAGTAACAGGAAGTACCGTCTGGAGCTTATCGGTGCCTTCTTCGCCCTGCTTACCGTCGCGTACCTGGATGCCGTCTTGGCTTATCTTGATGTGAATATGAGAGCATTTAAACGCGTCTTTTCCGGTGCGGTCATCGGATGCGTTGTTGAACAGAATGTGGTTGTCGCCGTCGGCGTTGTAAATCACATAGAGAGCGATGGTGAACTTGTTAAGAGGCTCGGGGAATTTGTAGGCGTCGTCCCAAGCGTCCGTCTGGCTGCCGCCGCCGACGCCCTCTTGAACAAGCTCGCTTAAAACGATCATACCGGCGGTGGGATTAAAGGCCCGGGAATAAGTAACGACAGCCGCGTCTACGGTAAGACCGGTGTCGGCAACGGCGCCCTTGGTATCTGTCCAGGTAACGGGCAGAGCCTCGGGGGCAAGTCCTTCAACGTCCTTGTCAAGAATGGGCTTAACAGTGGCGGGAAGAATGGGATCATAGCCCTCAACGGTAACAGCATTAACGGGCTCAAAGCCGATTATATTGGCTGCCACGTCAGCGCCTACATAATATGTAGTCGTACCGGCCTCGAGTTTGATGGAAGCGGCCTTGTTGCTGTAGTATTTATCAGCGGCGCGCTTCTTGTCAACTATCGTACCGGCGGCTATCTCAACGGTAGTGTCAACGGTGCCCTCCTGAGCCTCAAGCTTGCCAAGCTCGGTTCCCTTGTCGGTACCGTCAGTGGTAACAACCACGCTGTAAGTAATGTCAGTGTCAAGGTTGGCCAGCTCGTAAAGCTGGAAGTTATCAAAAATGGGAGCGGTGTCATTGCCGAACCAGTTGCCGCGGAAGCCGATCCTGGCTGCGTCGGCGCCAGTTTTGATAATGTACTGCTTGGTGACAAACTGATTGGTTACAAGTCCGTCAATGTCGGCGCAATTATTTGCTTCGCCTTCGGCAGGAGCAGAATAAAAGCGTGCGTAAGCAGTGTTCTTGGGGCCTTTTGTGGCCATAACGTCAACAGAGGCGAAGTATCTTGTGTTAGGCTTTGCATCCCAAACGGTATTGATTTCAATACCGGAATCTTTATCACTTGCAACGCCTTTGAGCCAGAGAGACTTATTCTGATCGCTGACACGTTCCTCTGTATCGGACTTAGTCAAAATCTCCCACTGAGCGGCGGCGGCATCACCAAGAGCGGAGCCGTCAGCCAAAGTCCAGTTTGCGGCGTCTTCCTCAAAGCTGGGGTTGGCAATAAGGTTCTTGCCGTCAACAAGGGTCTTGTAGAGAGTACCTACAAGGTTGTAATCATTCGAACCGGACTTAAGGGTGATGGGCTCCTCGGGCCCGGCAACAGTATAAAGGCCATTGTCAATAACATAATAAGTGTTAAAGCTCATGCCCTCGCCGTTAAATTCGTCACCCGCATAGTAATCAACACCGGTGCCGGCGATACCAGCGGCAAGCACCTTGCCGTCCTTGTCAACGATATTTACGGTAACGCTGGCGTCGGGCCCAAGAGGGGTGGGGTCAATCTCCTGAATGGCGAAGTCTTTATAAGAAATCTTGTTAGAATAGTCAGGATTACTGCCGTTAGATTTTCCAATCTGTGCGCCGAGAGCAATAACAATTACGGGGTTTGTGGCAGTTTCAGGAATAGTGACAACATATTCAACCTTATTTTCACCTGCTTTAAATTTGCCATCATACCGACCGGCTTTGTTGGTGGTTCCATCCATGAAATTTAATTCAGAATTCCAGGAACTAACGCCACCATACTGGTCTATACCGTAAACAGTCAACCCGCTCTCCTTCCACGGGCCGGAACCGTTTTTACCATCGGCAAGCTCAGCAGCAAAAATGCCCTTCATACCGGTTCCGTTGTTGCCTGCTTTACTGTCGGGAACATCCTCGCCGGAATTGATAAGGGTAAATGTGACATAATATTTTTTGTTTTTTTCGACCTTAACAACCCTGCGAACGCTCTTATCGCTGGTTGAGTCAGCATTACCTGTGCCGCTGGCTCCCATAACCGTGGGCATGGCAACGCCATCCGCTATTGTCCATACGCCTTCTGCAAGATCTTCTCCATCTTTAGCGTTGGACCAACCCTTAAGACCTTCGGAGAAATCACCGTTGGTCATAATATTCGTGCCTGTAACCTTATACTTTACACCGTTTACAGTTACTGTGGAACCAACTTCGGCCGCAAAAGCGGCAGGCATTACTGTCAATACCATAGCCAGAACTACGGCCAATGACAGAATCTTTTTGACTCTCATTTTTTGTTACCTCCTTAGAAATTTGTTAATAAATTTTCATTTCGTGCGTGCCTAATATAAGAAACGCTGTCGGAAGAAAGGACGGGCGGCCATTCTTTGCTCCAAAACCGGCTTTGCAGTCGACCTCTGCGCCGACAACCGGACAAATCAGGCCCGGCGCGGCCTTTTCCCCAGTTTTCTACAATTAACGCACGAAATTTTACAATTTTATTATACTACATTTACCATACAATAGTCAACAATTTTTACCTGTTCGCACTGTAAAAAATCACTACGGGCATTTGTACAATTTGTACAATGAATTTATGATTTTCATAGTAATATTATACAATTTGCTGTGGTGTTAGTTTGTCCGCCGAGTCGTCGCGCCCTACCGTGGAAATTGACATTTTTACTTCATTAATATAATGCGGAAATATTGCGCATTATCTGTCCCGCGATATTGGGCTTATTCATGGTATAGATATGTATTCCGTCCACGTCGTTGGAGATAAGGTCAACTATCTGCTCGGTGGCATAGGCGATGCCGGCCTGAAGAAGGGCCGCTGAGTCGTCCTGATACTTTTCCACCATCTTGGTAAACTTTGGCGTCAGGGACGCGCCGGAAAGGGCGCACATACGCTTGATCTGGGAGGCGTTTTGGACGGGCATTATCCCCGCAAGAATCGGAACGGTGATGCCCTTGGCCGCGCACCTCTCACGGAAGCGCATGAAAGCGCCGTTGTCAAAGAAAAGCTGGGTTATCAGGAAGTCACAGCCGCAGTCCACCTTATGCTTAAGATTGTTCAAATCGGTTTCAATGTCAGGGCACTCGATATGTCCCTCGGGATAACAGGCGCCGCCGATACAAAAGCCCCCCTGCTCCCTGAGACGGTTTATCAGGTCGCAGGCGTGGAGGAAATGCCTCGGGTTCGGAAAATCGCCGTCCTCGGGAATGTCGCCCCGCATGGCGAGGATGTTTTCGATGCCCTTTTCCCGCAGGCGTGACGAAACCACATCAACCTCGTCCATTGTGGAGGCCACGCAGGTCAGGTGGCTGAGGGCGGTCAGGCCGTGCTTATCCTGAATTTCCGCCGAAATGTCGGCGGTGTAGACGCTTGTGCCGCCGCCGGCCCCGTAGGTCACGCTTATGAAGTCGGGCCCCAGCCCGGCCAGCTCCGCCACGGCCGCCCGAACGCCCTCGAACATTTCGGTCTTTTTGGGCGGAAAGACTTCGAAGGAAACGCTCGGCCTCTTATTTTTCAAAATTTCACTTATGTACATGATTTCTGCCCCTTTTATATATAACATTTTTCTTTATTCTACCACATTACTGGGAAAAAATCAAGTCCTTTTGAAAAATTGGCCGACAAACGGGACAATAAATATTGACATTTTGATAATTTGTGTTATAATGATATGTAAGGGTTGTATGACCCGCCGGCATTATTATATTTTATCGCTTGCTTTTTCTATTAAATATTGATAAAACACTGTGCGGTTCGCGGGAGCGTTCCGACCGTAAAGGAGGCATATTTTTGAAAAAATGGTTCACTAAATCTTTACCTTATTTTTTGATGTGCCTTGTCGCCGTTGCGGCTGTCATAATAGGAACGGTTTATTCCGGCTTCATTTCAAAAAGAATATATGAGGACAGCGCCAACCATCTGAGGGAAATATACGGTCAGGTCAACCGTTCATTCGGCGCGTTTATCGAAAGGAACTGGGGATTGTTGGACGACTGGGGGCTATATCTCTCCCTTGAGGAAAATTCGGATATCGACACCTCCCTTGACCTCATCGCCAAGGAGCAGAGCTATTGGGGCTTTTCGGAGTTTTATTTCCTTTCCTTCGACGGCAAATGGATGTCGGCCGACGGCGCCGTGAGCGAGATAGACCTTGGACAAGGAATGGACTATATCGCCAAAAAAGGAGAAAAAATCATGGCCGGCTCCACCGTCAAAGACGGCGGAGAGATCACGGTCTTTGCCGTTCCGGTGAAGCACGGCGTATACAGGGACTTTGACTTTGATGCCATAGCGGTCAGCTATACCAACGCCGCTCTTGCCGAATCACTGAATGTGGACGCCTTTGCCGGACAGGCAAACTGCTTTGTCATTCACAATGACGGAAATGTGTTGCTTTCCACTCAGGAGGGCGGCAGCGTGTACAGCAATTATATGGTGTACCTAAGGGCGGCATCGGACCTCGGAGCCGAAAAGCTGGATAAGATACAAAAAGACTGGGAAAACGTAACCGGCGGTCTGCTCCAGTGCAAGATCGGCGGAGTAAACTATTGCATTCTGTACCAGCCCACGGGCTATCTGGACTACATAATGCTCAGCGCCGTTCCGCAAAACGCCCTCAGCGGCGGATTTCTGTCCGTACAAAGAACAACGATGAACGTGCTGCTGGTAATATTCCTTCTGGTGGGCGCCACGGTGGTAACCATGCTGATACTGCGGGGACGCAAGCAGTCAAAGCTGAACCGCATGGAGCTGCAATATCGGGAGCGGATGTTTGATGTGCTTTCCAGCAGCGTTGACGACATATTCATTATGCTGAACGCGGTAAATCAGCACGTGGACTACATAAGCCCCAACATTGAAAGACTGCTCGGCATACCCATACAGGATGCCCGCGCCGACATAAGGGTCATGGAAAAATGCGCCGTCAACTACAACGTCGTCATACCCAGAAACGAGCTGGAGGCCATCCCCCTCAACAGCAGCCACTACTGGGAATGTGAGTATATGCACCAGAACACCGGCGAACGCCGCTGGTACAGAATGACGGTGTACCGCATGGATATACAGGGCACGGAAAAATACATAATCGTCCTTTCCGACCGTACGCTGGAGCGTCAGATGAATCAGAAGCTGACCGATGCGCTGAACGCCGCCAAGAGCGCCAACGAGGCCAAGAGCAACTTCCTCTCCAATATGTCCCACGACATACGCACGCCCATGAACGCCATAGTCGGCTTTTCGGTGCTTTTGGAGAAGGACGCGGATCAGGCCGAAAAAGTACGGGAATATACCCATAAGATCATGGCGTCCAGCCATCATCTGCTTTCCCTCATCAACGACGTGCTGGACATGAGCAAAATAGAGAGCGGCAAGACCTCGCTGAACGTGGAACGCTTCAGCCTGCCGGAGCTTCTTGAGGAGCTTAAAATCATTATCATTCCCCAGGCTAAGGCAAAGGGCCATGACTTCAGCATCCATGTGCAGGGCGTGCCTCCGGAGCAGATCGTAGGCGACAAGCTGAGGGTCAATCAGATACTTCTCAACCTTCTTTCCAACGCCATCAAGTACACGCCCGACGGCGGCAAAATAGAATTTACCGTCAACGAGCTTCCGCAGACCTCGCGGCAGTATGTAAAGCTGCGGTTCACTGTCAAAGACAACGGCATAGGCATGAGCAAGGAATATCTGGAGCACATATTCGCCCCCTTCAGCCGCGAGATCAATTCGACGACCAACAAGGTGCAGGGCACGGGTCTTGGAATGGCCATCACCAAAAATCTGGTCGATCTGATGGGCGGGATAATAAAGGTAGAAAGTGAGCTTGGCGTTGGCAGCACCTTCACCGTGGAGCTCAGCTTTACCCGTCCCGAGCAGGAGGAGGCCGACTCGTGGTTCCGCCACAGGGTTACCCGTATCCTCGTGGCCGACGACGAGGAGGACATCTGCCTCAATATTAAAGAAATGATGCGTGACACCGGCGTCGATGTTTCCTATGTCACCGACGGCGCCGCGGCGGTTGACACGGCGGTCAGGGCGCACAGCAACAGGAACGACTTCCACGTTATACTGCTGGATTGGAAGATGCCCGGCATGGACGGCGTCGAGACCGCCCGGGCCATACGTGAAAAGATTGGCGCAAACATACCCATTCTGGTGCTGACCTCCTACGATTGGAGCGAAATTGAGGATCAGGCCCGTGAGGCGGGCATCAACGCCTTTATGCCGAAACCCTTCTTTACCTCCACCTTCTGGCAGACGATCAAGCCTCTTTTCACCGGCCAGGATGAACGTGCGGCCGCCGTTGACGGCGAGGGCGAAAAGAGCGTGATTTCCGGAATGCGCTTCCTTGTGGCTGAGGACAACGAGCTGAACGCCGAAATTCTCACCGAAATGATGAGCATTGAGGGCGCCGAATGTGATGTCGCGGTCAACGGCAAAGAGGCCCTCGAGGCCTTTGAACGCTCCGAGCCGGGCCGTTATGACATGATACTCATGGACGTACAGATGCCGGTAATGAACGGCTATGACGCCACCCGGGCCATTCGGGCCTCCGGCCATCCCGAGGCAAAAACGATCCCCATCGTGGCCATGACGGCCAACACCTTTGCCGAGGATGTGCGTGACGCGCTGGACGCCGGTATGGACGGCCACCTTGCCAAGCCCATAAATATGGAGGCTGTCAGGGAGCTTATTGGCCGAATAATGAGCAAGAGAAAAATGGGACTGTAAAAAAATAGCGCAGACCGTTCGAGGGCTTGATGTCATAGCAAATTTATGTTTTGATATATTCGACAACAAAATTAAAACTGTGAATTAATGTGGAAAAACCGCCTTTTTATGAGAAAAAGACGGTTTTTCTTATGATTCTATGCCCTTGAACTACGAACGAAAATCACCCTTGACGTACCCTTGTACGTCGGCGGGAGGGCCTGCTCGGCGGCTTGGGACCGCCTGCGCGGGCTGATTTTCGTCCGTTCTGCACAATTTTTTTTGACAGCCCCCGTGCCTCCAGATTACATTGCGTTTTTTATTTTACATTTTAAAATGTCGTATTTTCGTCCAGAGTACCGAACTCATATCCGGCGGACTCGACGACGGAAAGTATCTCGTCCAGAGCCTCCGATGTGCTTTTCCTGTCATGGAGCAGTATCACGGCCGTTGGGCCTGCCTCCTCAAGGCCGGATTGCAAATTTCTCAGCACGGCGCTTCTGTCCACCACCGCCCCGATGGAGTCTCTGGGGTCAACGTTCCAGTCAAAAATTTTATAGCCCGCCGTTTCCAGCAGCTGCCGCTGCCGGTCGGTGAGGTTCGGCTTGCTGCCGTAAGGCGTACGCACCACCCGGCTGCGGTGTCCCACCAGCTTATAAAGGGCCTCGTTGGTCTCGTTCATTTCCGTCAGTGGGCTTGTTGGTGTGGCGTATATGTCGCCGTTATGGCTCACACCGTGAAGGCCCACGGTAAAGCCTGCGCTTTCCATCATCTTTATGTAGTCCGGATATGTCTCTATCCTGTCCTTAAGCACAAAAAAGGCCGCACCGGCATTGTGATTCCGCAGAGTTTCAATTATGTGCGGGGTGTTTAGGGTCGGGCCGTCGTCAATCGTGATGTAGGCCACCTTTTTTTCCGGGGCCGCACCGTCGACGATTACCGAAAAAACAATTATCATTGCCGCAAGTGAAAAAAATACAAAACGCCGCATAGGCTCACCTCAATACAGACTATGACGGGACACATTTTTTTATGTTTACCCCTTGCGGAGAAGCGATTTATGTGATATACTATGTGCAGATTTTTTTCGACAAGGAGTAAAAGTATGAAATTTGCCACCAACGAGTTCGTCCCGCTCAAAAACGTAAAAATTACCGACGGCTTCTGGAGCCGTTACACCGATCTTGCCAAGGACAGAATAATCCCCTATCAGTGGCAGGCCATAAACGATCTGGTTCCCGACACGGAGCCCAGCCATGCCATCGCCAACTTCCGCATCGCCGCCGGCCTTGAGGAGGGTGAGTTCAGCGGTTATGTCTTTCAGGACAGCGACGTGTACAAGTGGCTGGAGGCCGTGGCATACCGGCTGACCGTGGCGCCGGACAAGGAGCTTGAGGCCACCGCCGACGGGGTAATCGACCTGATGGAAAAGGCCCAGGACGAGGACGGCTATCTCATGACATATTTCCAGATAACCCAGCCGGACAAAAAATTTACCAACCTGCTGGACTGTCACGAGCTATATTGCGCCGGCCACATGACCGAGGCGGGCGTGGCTTATTACGAGGCCACCGGCAAGGATAAGCTGCTGAACATAGTCCGCCGCTTTATCGACCTGATAGACACCAAGATCGGCCCGGAGGAGGGCAAGCTCCACGGCTATCCCGGCCATCCGGAGCTGGAGCTGGCGCTTATGCGGCTATATGACGTCACCGGCGAGGAGCGTTATCTCAACCTTTGCAAATACATGATCGACGCCCGGGGCACGGAGCCCAACTTCTTTGAGGAGGAGCTTAAGGCCCGCGGTTATGTGAACCACTGGAACGGCCGTCAGGAACACGTGGACAAGCACTACAACCAGTCCCACAGACCCATAAGGGAGCAGACCGAGGCCACGGGCCACAGCGTCCGTGCCGGATACCTTTACACCGGCGTGGCCGCCTTAGCGGCCGAAACCGGCGACGAGGGCCTGAAGAAGGCTGTCGAGACCCTTTGGGACAACATAACTCAAAAGCAGATGTACATAACCGGCGGCGTGGGCGCGCAGGTATACGGAGAGGCATACAGCTTCAATTACCATCTTCCCAACGACACGGTATACAACGAGACCTGCGCTGCCATAGCCATGGTATTCTTCGCCCGTCAGATGCTGCGCATGGACGTGGACGGCAAATATTCCGACATCATGGAGCGTCTGCTCTACAACGGCACAATATGCGGAATGTCTCTGGACGGTCGTCACTTTTTCTACACCAATCCTCTTGAAATGTGGGAGGAGGCCACCCAAAAGGCCGGTCCCTGCCGCCATATCCGCAGCAAGCGTCCCGGCTGGTTTGGCTGCGCCTGCTGTCCGCCCAATCTGGCCAGAATGATAACCTCACTCGGCGGCTATGTGTATTCCTCCTCCGCTGACACAGTGTACGCTCACCTGTTTATCGGCGGAGAGGCGGAAATCGATATGCCCTTTGGCCGCGTAAGGGTGGAGCAGAGCGGCAACTATCCATGGGACGGAAAGATCTCCTTCCGTCTCAGCGCCGGAGACTACACCTTTGCAGTGCGCATCCCGTCCTGGGCACGGAGCTTCGAGCTTAAGGTCAACGGTCTCAGCGCCCGGCCCGTGCTGAAAAAGGGCTACGCGTACATAAGCCGTGAATGGAAGGACGACGACACTCTCTGCCTGACCCTGCCCATGCCTGTTGAGCTTATGGAGGCCAATCCCCTTGCGCGGGAGGACAACGGCATGGCCGCCATCATGCGCGGCCCGGTGGTCTACTGTCTGGAATCCGCCGACAACGGTGACTGTCTCAGCGCCCTTCGCCTTGGAGAGCCGAAGGACTTCTCCGCCTACGGCGACAGCACGCTCTTCGAGGGGGCCGTCAACATAAAGGGCAGGGCCTACCGCAGGCCTGTCTGGTCCGAAAGCGCCCTTTATCGCCCACTCACCTCCGATGAGGACGAGACCGAGATAACTGCTATCCCCTATGCCTTCTGGGGCAACCGTGAGGACACAAGGGAAATGACCGTCTGGGTAAGGAAATAATATTTCAACAAATACCATCGGAAAACCCGATGGTATTTGTTGTAGAAAGGTGTTCTGTCCCCGTGTGGCACCGTTCTGAAAAATTTTTCAAATTTTTAGTAAAATTTTAATAAAAACATTTGACTATTTGGAAAAAATTTGTTAAAATATAATTAGATAAATGTGTTAAATATGTAAGGCAATACCGCACGAAGATTGTGCCCGTATTGCGCCGCAGATTTTTTGACGGAATTACGAAAACGACGAAGGAATACTGTCGTATTTCAAGGAGTTTTCGTAAGATACGCCGGAAAAGATGCAAGCAAGACGGGTACAAAGCTCACTTGCGGTCTTTGTGCGGTATTGCCTCAGCATCTGAGAAGGAGCTTTTGATCCCATGGAAACCGAAAAGAAAAACAAGCCCCAAAACCCATATCTTGATGATTTTACGCTCTATTTGTACAACCAGGGCAAAAATTACCGTTGCTACGAATTTCTCGGCGCCCACAAGACCGACCTGTTCGGTATACCGGGCTACAGCTTTGCTGTCTGGGCTCCCAATGCCGAGGCCGTCAGCGTGGTGGGCGACTTCAACGGCTGGGACGTGGAGGCTGCCCCCATGTTTCCGCAGGAAGACACCGGTATCTGGCACGTGTTCATCAAGGATGTGCCCGACGGGGTTAACTACAAGTACTGCATCCGCTCCAAAAGCGGAGAGCTGCTTTACAAGGCGGATCCGGTGGGCTTCCGCTGTCAGCTCAGACCCGAGACTGCCAGCATCACCTACGAGCTGGACGGTTACGGATGGAACGACGGAAAATGGCTGGAAAACCGCCTCGTTACGCAGCCCTACGACAGGCCAATGCTAATATACGAGATGCACGCCGGCAGCTGGAAGCAGCACGAGGACGGCAGCTTCTACAATTTTCGCGAGCTGGCGGACGAGCTGGCGCCCTATCTCAAGGATATGGGTTACACTCATGTCGAGCTCATGCCCATATCGGAGTACCCCTTCGACGGCAGCTGGGGCTATCAGGTCACCGGCTACTTTGCGGTGACTGCGCGCTACGGCGAGCCCAAGGACTTCATGTATTTTGTTGACAGACTGCATCAGGAGGGCATAGCCGTCATTCTTGACTGGGTTCCCGCCCATTTCCCGAGGGACGCCCACGGACTGCGGCTCTTTGACGGCAGTCCAGTATACGAGTACGCCGATCCCCGCCTGGGCGAACATAAGGAATGGGGCACCCTGGTCTTTGACTTCGGCAAGACCCAAGTGGTATCCTTCCTCATTTCCAGTGCCATGTTCTGGCTGGACAAGTTTCATGTGGACGGCCTGAGGGTAGACGCGGTAAGCAGTATGCTGTACCTTGACTACTCCCGTACCGAGTGGGTCAGGAACAAATACGGCAAAAATGAGAACCTCGAGGCCATAGAGTTCCTCAAAACTCTGAACAAGGCCATATTCATGCAATATCCCAACACCCTTATGATTGCGGAGGAGTCCACCGCCTGGCCCCTTGTGACCAAGCCGGCTCACGAGGGCGGACTGGGCTTCAACTACAAGTGGAATATGGGCTGGATGAACGATATGCTCCGCTATATGAGCATGGATCCGTTTTTCCGCAAGGGCAACCACTCCATTTTGACCTTCTCCATGATGTACGCCTTCAGCGAGAATTATATTCTCCCCTTCAGCCATGACGAGGTCGTCCACGGCAAGGCCAGCATAATCGGCAAGATGTCCGGCCTCGAGGGACAGAAGTTCGATTCCCTGCGCACGCTGATGATGTACAAGATGGCCCACCCCGGCAAAAAGCTGGACTTCATGGGCAGCGAGCTGGCGCAGGTGATCGAATGGAGATTCTACGAGGGGCTGGAATGGCACCTCTTGGAGCTGCCCCTTCACGCAAAATATCACGAGTTCATCAAGCGGCTCAACCATTTTTATCTTGAGCACAAGGCGCTGTATGAGATAGAAAACAGCTGGGACGGCTTCCAGTGGATAAACGCCAACGACGCCGACCGCAGCGTTATCTCCTTCATACGCCGGGGCAGGAAGAAAGGGGACGAGCTCATCGTCATCTGCAACTTCACTCCGGTGGCCTATGACAAATACCGTGTGGGCGTGCCTCAGCGCGGAGACTATGTCGAGGTGTTCTCCTCGAACGCCGAGGAGTTCGGCGGCGACGGCAGAAGCGTCGGCACCGTTCGCTCCTACAAGAAGCCCATCGACGGAATGGATTACTCCATCGACGTTGACCTGCCGCCAATGAGCGCGGTATATCTGAAGCGCAGGAGCATCCAGTCAAAAAATAAAGCCGAAAAAATCCAGAACAATATAAAGAAAGGATGATCATATATGATGTCAACAGATTGTGTGGCAATGATACTTGCCGGTGGCCAGGGAAGCCGTCTTGGCGTTCTCACCACTACGGTAGCCAAGCCCGCCGTCCCCTTCGGCGGCAAGTATCGCATCATCGATTTCGCCCTGAGCAACTGCGTTCACTCGGGCATCGACACTGTGGGCGTGCTCACCCAGTATCAGCCTCTTGAGCTGAACACCTATATAGGCAGCGGCAACCCCTGGGACCTGAACCGCAACAGCGGCGGCGTCTATGTATTGCCCCCTTACCAGAAGGCGGAAAGCGGCGAATGGTACAAGGGCACGGCCAATGCCATTTACCAGAATATGGAATTTATTGACAAGTTCAATCCCAAGTACGTGCTCATACTATCCGGCGACCACATCTACAAGATGAATTACAGCAAGATGATAAGCTTCCACGAGGAGAAGGGCGCCGACGCCACCATCGCCGTAATAGAGGTTCCCTGGGAGGAGGCCAGCCGCTTCGGCATCATGACCGCAGATGAGAACGGCAAGATAGTAGAGTTTGCCGAAAAGCCCGCCGAGCCCAAGAGCAATCTGGCTTCCATGGGCGTTTACGTGTTCAGCTGGCCGGTGCTCAAGCGTTATCTGTCCATGGACGAGGGCAACCCCAACAGCAGCAACGACTTCGGCAAGAACATTATCCCCAATATGCTCGGCAACGACGAGGCCCTCTATGCTTACGGCTTCGAGGGCTACTGGAAGGATGTGGGAACAGTCCAGAGCCTGTGGGAGGCAAACATGGACATAATCGCCAATCCTCCCGCCTTTGAAATAGACGACAAGGATTGGAAGATATTCTCCCGCAACCCCGTAAAGCCCCCGCACTACATGGCTAAGGGCTCCAAAGTCACCGATTCCGCTATCACCGAGGGATGTGAGATATACGGCGACATCCGCCACTCCATCCTCTTCGAGGGCGTAACCGTTGGCCGCGGCGCCGTGGTTGAGGACTCCATTCTCTTCCCAGGTGTCGTGATAGGCGACAACTGCGTGATAAACAAGGCCATTATCGGCAACGACACCGTCATTTCCAACAGCTGCACCATAGGCGACAAGTCCATTACGGACGATCCCCACAAGAACAAATACTGCTCCGCGGGAATAAGCCTTATCGGCGGCGGACTGATCATTTCGGAGGGCCACAAGTTCGGCCCCGAGGCAATGATCAAGGAATCCATATAAGGGAAAGGAGTCGATCGAAATGAACAACACAATGGGAATAATCCTCGCGGAAAATCAGGAGATCCGTCTTAATGAGCTCACCGACGTGCGTTCAGTGGCGGCCCTGCCCTTCGGCGGACGTTACAGACTTATAGACTTTATACTTTCAAACATGGTGAACTCCGGCATAATTAACGTGGGCCTCACCACTATGTTCAACTACTCCTCCCTTATGGATCACGTGGGCAGCGGCACTCCATGGGATCTGAACAGAAAGACCTACGGACTTTTCTTCCTGCCCCCTTACATCCGCAGGAGCAGCAACAACTCCGGCATTACCGGCGGCAGCGTTGACCTGCTTTACGGAGTGCTCACTCACCTGCGCCGCAGTCCCCAGAAGCACGTACTTATCGCCGGCGGCAACCTGGTGTGCAACATGACCTTTGACGGGGCCATGGAGTTCCATCGCCAGAATGAGGCCGATGTGACCGTTATCTACACCAATCTTTCCGAAAATCCCGAACAGCTCAAGCGCACAACCGTTTATGAGCTGGACGCCGAGAATCGGGTAATAGGCATAGAGCACAACCCCCGCAATCCCAAGACTCCCTACAGCAGCATGGATATGTACATTCTTGAGCGCACCCTCCTCATCGACATGATAGAGGAAGCTTACGCCAAGGGCAGCCACGACTTCATCAAAGACGTGCTGCTGACAAACCTTTCCAGCCTTAAGATATACGCCTATGAGCACAAGGGCTTTGTTGGCCGGGTGGACAACATCAAGAGCTACTATGAGAACAGTATGCTCATGCTGGACGACGCCATCCGCAAGGAAATATTCTCCGGCCCCAACCCCATATACACCAAGGTAAAGGACCAGGTGCCCACCCGTTACGGCGAGAGCGCCAGCGTGTCCGACTCCCTCATCGCCGACGGCTGCCGCATTGACGGCACAGTGGAAAATTCCATCATCTTCCGCGGCGTTAACGTGGGCAAGGGCTCAGTCGTGCGCAACAGCATCGTAATGCAGAACACCATCATCGACCAGAACTGCGACCTCGAGAGCGTGGTAATCGATAAGGAATGCACCCTCCGTCCCCTTAAGCGTCTTATCGGACAGCCCAACTATCCGATCATTCTGCCGAAGCGGACAATGATCTAACAGCTTATTATATAACAGGAGCTTATATCATGAAAAAAATTTTATTTGTCACCAGCGAGTGCGTTCCCTTTGTCAAGACCGGCGGTCTGGGCGATGTTGTGGGGGCTCTGCCCAAGGTGCTGAACCAGAAGGGCTGCGACGCCCGGGTGATACTGCCCAAATACGGCGCCATCCCTCAGCAGTACAAGGATCAGATGCGTTACATCAACCACATCTATATAAAAATGAACTGGCGAAGCCAGTACTGCGGCATCTTTGAACTGGATCACGACGGGGTGAAGTATTACTTCATCGACAACGAGTTTTACTTCGGCAGCCCGACAATTTACGGCCCCATTCACGAGGACATTGAGCGTTTTGCTTTCTTTGACAAGGCTGTGCTGGCCATGCTTCAGGTCGTTGATTTCTTCCCCGACGTGCTCCACTGCAACGACTGGCAGACCGGTATGGTGCCGGTGCTGCTCCGCGCCCATTACAGCTACGACGGCCGCTATAACGCCATGAAGAGCATCATGACCATTCACAATCTTAAGTTCCAGGGCATATACGACAAAAAGACCATCGCTGACGTGTGCGAGCTCAGCGCCGACTACTTCACTCCGGATAAGCTGGAATTTTACCGTGACGCCAGCTTCCTCAAGGGCGGACTGGTGTACGCCGACTACATCACCACCGTCAGTCCCACCTATGCTCAGGAGATAAAGAGCGACTATTTCGGCGAACGGCTCAACGGTCTGCTCAACGCCCGCTCGGGCAGTCTCTGCGGCATAGTCAACGGCATAAGCTACGACGACTGGAACCCCGCCACCGACAAGTTCATCTATCACAACTATGACCTTGCCCGTCTGGACGAAAAGGCTGTGAACAAGCTCGCCCTTCAGAAGGATCTGGGCTTTGAACAGAATAATGAAAAGCTGCTGATAGGTATGGTGACCCGCCTTACCGGCCAGAAGGGTATGGATCTGGTGGAGTGCGTGATGGACAGCATACTTGCCAATCCCAATATACAGATCGTTATCCTTGGCACCGGCGAACAGCGTTACGAGAACGTGCTCCGCTTCTTCGAATGGAAGTACAGCGGCCGTGTTTCCGCCCAGATAAAATTCGACAACGCACTGTCCCACAAGATATACGCGGGCTGCGACGCCTTTCTGATGCCATCGCTGTTCGAGCCCTGCGGCCTGAGCCAGATGATCTCCATGCGCTACGGCACATTACCCATCGTTCGGGAAACCGGCGGCCTGAAGGATACCGTGGAGCCCTACAACCAGTACGAGAACACGGGCACCGGCTACAGCTTCGCCAACTACAACGCCCACGAGATGCTTAACCGCATAGAGAACGCCTATCTCACCTTTGCCCTCAATCACGACGCCTGGACAGATATGCAGAGGCGGGCCATGGAGAAGGATTTCTCCTGGAACGCCAGTGCGGATAAGTATATCGAGTTATATAACCGGCTTTGATTTACACTAAGACAAAAACAGACGGCAAAAAGCCGCCTGTTTTTGCATAAGAAATCGCCTGTCCGAAAAAAATTTTTATAACGATTATAGGTTTTACAATTTTCATTCGAACTTATCACTGAAAACGTTTTCAAAGCAAGGTGATGCACTTGTATACCGATCAGGAATTAGCGGCTCTGGTGGCTAAGGGCGACCAAAAGGCTTTCGGCCTGCTGGTGGAGCGTTACGGAGGCCTGATAAAGGCTATCGCAAACTACCATCTGCGTGCCACTCCCTACGCCGAGGAATGCGTCAACGACTGCCTTTTTGCCGTATGGCGAAACATCGGGCGCTGGGACAGCGGCAAAAACACTCTGAAAAACTGGATAGGAGCGGTCTGCAAATACAAATGCCTGGACTATCTGCGCCGCCATTACCGCGACGGCTGCCTCTGTGAGCTGACCGAGGATATTCCCGCGGAAGAGCCGGAGGACGTGCGCCGACTGGCGGAGGAGCTGCTGGAAGGACTAAATCCCGAGGACCGGCGGCTGTTCTACGACCACTATATAAACGGCGAGAGCGTGGTGGACATAGCCGAAAGAACCGGCGACAGGCCGGACAGACTTTACAACCGGCTTTCGCTGGGCCGCAAAAAATTGCGTAACTTATATAAGGAGCGTGAACAAGTGTGAAAAACGAATACGATTATCTGAACGACGTTAAGGTGGACTTCTCCGTGTACGAGGAGAAGCCCCTCAGTGAAAAGGAGTTAAACGCAATGAAAAAAATCGTCAATAAAAACAAAAAGCCCCGTTGGGGCAGGATCGCGGCCCTCGCCGCCTGCGTCGCGGTGGTGGCGGCCCTTTCGCAGACCGCCTTTGCCAAAGGGCTTGCCAAGGAGCTCTGGTTCAAGATAGTGTCAAAGGTTTCCACCGGCCACAACGAATTTTATTCCGTTGAGTTTTCAGATAAAAATATGCCGGCGGAATACAATATCCTTTTTGACGCGGACGGCAGCCCCATCCCCCATGACGAGGACTACGACCCCGCCGCCACATACTACGACGCCAACGGCGAGGTTATAACCGACGTCCAGGCCTATCTCAACGAGAAGATCAAGGAGCTTTTCCCTGATGATTATGACCACGTTGACGTAAGTCTGTCCACAAACACGGTCAACGACACCCTGACCCACCTTGAGGAAAACGGCTACACGGTAGACAGGGGCGAGGACGCGGCGGAAAAAGCGGCAAAGAACATGATATTCAAGCCTTTGCTGCCCGAAAAGCTGCCCGAGGGCTACTCCCTTAACGGAGCGGCTTACTTCTCCGACAGCGGCAAATACCTTACCCTCGTATATGCCAACGCCGAGGGGAAGGAACTGACGGTGTTCGAGCGCTATATAGACGACGAAACGGCTTTTGCCGCCGGCTATGACGGCACCGTTGAGGAAACAAGGGTCAACGGCCATGTTGCGGCTTTGTCCAACGGTACGACCATTGACTGGGAGGCCGGCGACGTTTCGGTAGGACTGCACACCGGCGGCAACCTCAGCAAGGAGCAGATAATAGAAATGGCCGAAAGCTTCAAATAAGAGACATAAATGACCGAAGAAAAGTTAATAGTGAACGAGGGCAAGGAGGAGTATATCGACGCCAACGGTGTGACCTACGGCCGCTACGCCGTAAGGACGCCGGTAGCCGTTAAGGGCGACGATCCGGCGGAGATCGCCCGGAGGTATGTGCTCCCCCACCTCCGGCCCGGGGATACGGTGTTCTTTTCGGAAAAAATGATAGCCTGCACCCAGGGCCGGGCCATACCCGTGACGGACATAAACCCCCGCAAACTGGCGGTATGGCTGTCGTCAAAGGTGTACAAAAACCCCGGCGGCATCGGCCTCGCCATGCCCGAAACCATGGAAATGGCTCTGCGGGAGTGCGGAACGGCGCGGATACTCTTTGCCGCGGCCTGCCACTGTGTGGGGCGGCTGTTCGGTAGGCGGGGCTGGTTCTATGTCGTCGCGGGACGGAAGGCCGCCTCCATTGACGGCCCCTGCCATTACACGATCCCGCCCTACAACCGGTATGTGGTGCTGGGTCCGGCAAAGCCGAATAAGGCGGCAAGGCAAATTTCCGCCGCACTGAACGGCGCCCTTGTGCTGATAGTGGACATCAACGACCTCGGCGGAGAGATACTGGGAAGCTCGGAAAAAATTGATAAGGCCCTTTACAAAAAAATTCTCAAAGACAACCCCCTGGGCCAATGCGAACAGAGCACTCCCTGCGGGATTATCCGCCAAAAGCTTACGTGACCCATAGTCAATATTCTATAAAAAGTTCGGCCAGGCCGGACTTTTTTTCTGAAATACCCTTGACCTGCGGCGAATAAAGGAGTATAATATAAAAAGTTATTGGGTAATTAAAATGTGCAAAGCGAGGAACGGAGATAGATATGTTATTTTCCGAATTAACGTTTTTATACATATTCCTTCCAGTATGTCTGATATTGAACATTGTTTTCAGAAAGTACACCGTTGCCAAGAACGCGGTGCTGCTTGTGATGTCACTGCTTTTTTACGCCTGGGGTGAGCCTGTTTACGTGCTGCTAATGATAGGCACCTCTCTTCTGAGCTGGTGGCTCGGCCTCTGCATAAACAGGCACCGGACAAAAAAGGTTCTGGCGCTGTCGGTGGTGCTCACCCTCGCTCCCCTGATCTTCTTTAAATACAGCGGCTTCCTCGTGGGAATTGTGGGAGTGAAATTCAACGGGCCCGTCATGCCGATCGGCATATCCTTCTACACCTTCCAGATAATCTCTTATCTGGTTGACGTATACCGAGGCATGGCCAAGGCACAGCGGAACCCCTTCTACCTGATGCTTTACGTTTCCCTCTTTCCGCAGCTAATCGCCGGCCCCATTGTCCGGTATGTGGACGTGGAGCGTGAAATTAACGACAGACAGGTCACAGGCGAGGATTTCACCAACGGTGTGTTGCGCTTCGTCACCGGCCTTGGCAAAAAGGTCATTTTAGCCGACACGGTGGGCGGCGTAATAGCCAGCGTGCTGGCCAATCCCCTTTCCGAGCTGAGCACTTTAGGTGCCTGGGGCGTGATGCTGTGCTACACCTTCCAGATATATTTCGATTTTTCCGGTTACAGCGATATGGCCATAGGTTTGGGAAAAATGCTGGGCTTTAAGTACAACGAAAACTTTGACCACCCCTATATATCCGCTTCGATAAAGGAATTCTGGCGCAGATGGCACATATCCATGAGCAGCTTTTTCCGGGACTACATTTATATTCCCATGGGCGGCAACCGCCGTCACCAGCTTTTAAATATGCTGGTGGTGTGGGCGGCAACCGGTCTGTGGCATGGTGCGGGATGGAACTTCATTCTCTGGGGCCTGTATTTCTTCCTGTTGCTGACGGCGGAAAAATACCTGACGAAAAAAATAAAGGTTCCGGCCCCTATCTCCATTCCTGTTACCTTTGTGCTTGTCACGCTGGGCTGGGTACTCTTCTACTTTGAGGATATGGGGCAGGCCCTTCAAATGTTCAAAATAATGTTTGGCGGCGGAACGGGCTCCGACCTGCTGGCCGGCCCTCAGCTCCTGTCGGTGATTCCCACCCTTGTAATATGCGCCGTGGGTTCTACTCCCCTGCCGGTTCGCCTTAAGGATAAGGTGATTTCGGTAATTCCCGGTTGGTCAAGGGTCATTCTCGAAACAGCTTTTGTCATTGTGATGCTGCTGGCCTGCACCGCCATGATAGTTTCCGGCACCTACAGCCCCTTCCTATATTTCAGATTTTAAGAGGTCGCACCAATGAAAAAAAAGTCAAAAAAATTTTCCGCGTCTAATATAACGCCTCTGACCTTCATTATTTTCATTGTCACCGGCGCCATCATGCTTTTCGCCTTGCCAAAGGACAAAATATCCGCCGAGGAAAACCGAACTCTGTCCAAGGCTCCCATACCCACTGCCTACACTCTTGCCAAGGGCGGCTACAGCCGTGGCGTGAACTCCTACCTCAATGACCACTTCCCGTTTCGGGATTTCTTCATCGATCTCAGCGACTGCCTGAACGGTCTCGTAACCTACCGCGGCAGCGGAGTCACCATCATTCCCGGCGGCTCCGGCAGCAGCTCCGCCGAATTTGCGGCGGTCGCCAACGATATAATGATCTATAACGGCAGAGCTATGGAAATTTTCAGATATGATGATATTTATCTGGAAAAATATGCCGCTGCATTGAACGGCCTTCAACGGAGCATAAACAGTAAATCTCCCGATACAAGGGTATTTTCCATGATAGTGCCCACGTCCTATGAATTTTACGCTCCCGCCAAATACAGCCGCGGCGTTCACTCGGAAAGCGAGGCCATAGACAAGCTTAACGGACTGTTGTCGGAGGACATTACAGCGATCGACGCCGTAACGCCTGTCAGGAACTCTATCATTGACGGCGGCTATGTTTACTTCCGCACGGATCACCATTGGACCACTGACGGAGCGTTCGCCGGTTACGGCGCCTTTTGCGGTTCGGCAGGACTTGAGCCAATGAGCTCCAAGGGTAAATACACCGTCCCGGGCGACTTTCTCGGCACAATGTACAACGCCGTGAGGGACGACTCCCTTGCAAGGAACCCTGATTATGTCGAGGTTCACTATCCTCCGGATGTGGAAAGCTGCCACGGCTACGCCGACGCCGAAATGAACACCGAATATGAGTTTTTCCCCCTTATGGATCCGGAAGGCCACGACAACAAATATCTGACCTTTCTCGGCGGCGACAAGCCTTTGATAAAAATGACGGGCGCCAATCACAACGGCAAGACCCTGCTGATTGTCAAGGACTCATACGCCAATGCCATGTCGCTGCTCTTTCTGGAGAACTATGAGACCGTATATCTCATTGATCCCAGACTCACGGTCACAGATTTAGCGGATTTTTGCGTAGAACACGATGTGGACGACGTTTTACTTGAAAATTATGCGCTGGTGCTGACCAACTCTGGCATGGCGGATATATTAAGCCAGCTTTATAACGAATAAAACTGATTAATAAATATATAGGAAATTAGTTAGTATGGAGTCTCGGTGCGACAGCACCAAGGCTCCATTTTTGTTACTTACAACGCTGAGAAAGGCATTATTCGGCGTACTTCGACAGATTATCCCAGTCTATATTCTCGTCCAATATATATCCGCTTTTTTCGGCGGCATCGATCTGAGCCGCTTCTTCCGGAGTTGCCCTTGTGAAATCCGGATCCCATGCAAGGACAAGGCGCTTGATAAACTCCTCTGCGAAACGCTGCTCACTTTCCGGAAGCATATCAACCATTTTAATGATGTTTAATGTTATGGCAGACATAAAAACAAACCTCCTTATTTATATGGTATACAAATCGTGCAAATTTACACGATAGAAATACTCAACAAATGAGCACGCATAACGTACAGCAACAAAGGCATTATATCAGCAGCTCGGCGACAGTGTCCGCCAGCAGCTTCCGTGTGTCGGGATCCAGCTCCGTTAAGGCCTCCAATATCCTGCGGCTGTCCTTGACCCAGTTGTTTTTGAACTCCACAAGATCGTCTACCTTGGCCTTCTCCATTATGCCGAACAGGCCCTCCACAAAGGCGCTGAGCTGGGCTTCGGACAGGGCGGAGGCCCTTTCGGTAAATCTTATTCCCATTACCGTCGAAGGGTTTTCACCCTTCAGCTTGAAGTCGCCAAATTCATCAACATCCCAGTTGAACAGCATATGCTGGAGTATGCCGGGGCCACGGCTGTCCACGATCAGACGAGTGGTGGAGTCCTTAAGGAGCATCCCCACAAAGGAGCGCTCCGGCACAAGCTTGGTGAGATTTAACTCTTTGAATTCCGGCCGCTCGGTAATATCCTCCATAAAGCCCGGCCCGTCCAGATTGTAAACCATCTTTATGTTTTTCCGAACCACGTCGGGGCAGAATATGGCGCTGTAAACGGCCAGATTGCCGCCCTTGCTGTGGCCGCAGACATAGAAGGGCTCGGCCATGTCCTTTATATATTCCACTGCAAGAGTTTGAGACGGAATGGGCATTTCCACAGCCAGCTTAAAGTCTTCCTTCCAGCCGACAATATGCTCGTCGGTGCCTCGGAACACCACCGCCGGGGCCCCTCCCTCGGGACGGAAGGTGAGGGCACAGTAGGAGATCTCCTCATCCTCCGACAGCACGGACTGTACATTTTCTATGACCATATTCTGATAGCGGCGGCTGAACACCGCCTCAAAATACACATCCCGCTGGGCGTGGCCGAAGCGGTCATCCTCAAAGAGCCTGTTCCTGTCCGGGGCGGTCATTGTCTCAATGAGTGTCCTTGCCTCGGGCGTAAACTCGAACTTAAGATAACTGAGCTGGCACAGCACCGCCGCGTCCACCGGGGTGAAGGGCAGCTCGTCCATTGTTTTTCCGCCCTGAATTTTAATAAAATCAATAATATTGCTCATTTGACTGCTCCTCTATCCCAAAGCAGGGGCCCGAAGGCCCCCGCTGTTGTTTTACCGTTTATCATACGCCGAACAAATCCGCAAAGGCGGCAAACAGATTATCGCTCATATCCATGTCAGAGGTGAACTGCGCCTTTGCCTCCGGAGTGTAGCAATATCTGCCGTCCTCGAAACGGCTCCTATATTTCATGCTGTGGTTGAAAAAGCCATATTCAACATAAAATTTATTATCATAGAACATGCCGTAGGTGTCAACATAGGTGTACTTGCTGTATACGGTGTCGGTGTTATAGCTGTTGCCATCCTCGCCGTAAACGGCGTTGAGGTACATCTCCTCACCGGCAGAGGAAGGATAAAGCTCGTAAACCTCGCTGCCGTCCCTTTCGGTGTACTTAAGCTCCACGCCCATGAGCTCGTCATTCCAGCTATAGCTGATGCCGGGGATTATCTTTGCCACATCGGTAATTTTGAAATACAGGGATGAGAAACCGTCGTCCTCGTCGGGATACACATCGGCGGTAGTGATGGGCACCGTAACGACCTCGGCTCCGGTATCAGTATTGCGTAAGATCAGGGGATCGCCGGGCTGATGTGCCTCGGCATAGGCCCATATTTCGCCAAAATTGTCCCAACTGCTGTCCCAGTTATTCTTCTGAATGCTATACATAGAATAGTCCGCAAGCTCGTTCATATAGTCAATATTGTTGGCCTTGGTGAGCTCGGGATATTTCACGCTTACGGGACGGTTTATATCGGTGACCTGAGAGGCGGTTTTAACCGCGATCTTAAACTTCCCGCTGAGGGTCATGGAGGCCTTGACGGCGGCTATATCCTCAGGGGTGACGTTCTGACCGTGGGCAATAACGTTGACGGCGGCGTCCCAGATTCTGGCGGCGTCAAGCATAAGCTCGAAGCTTTCGTCAACGGCGGCGACATATCCGTCGGAATTTACGGTGACAACGGCCTGATAGCCGTTTTCGAGTATGCCGGAGTCGGCGATAAAGGCACAAATCTGGTTAACGGTCTCGTCCACCTCGTCAGGAAGCTCCAAGGCCTCATTCCCGTCCACGGAGTCCAACGGCATACCGGTGAACAGGGCCATAACGGCGGCAAGCTCGGGCTTTTCAAGAGTTCCGATAACGCCGCGGATGAGCTTTTGTACATTGGCGCTGTCCAGCTTTACGGTGTAGGCTGTACCGTCGGGCACACGCCGAGCCTCGGTAACGATGCTGACATCCAAAATCGAGGCGAGCTGGTCAACGACGGCATCATTTTTAAGAAGAGTGTTCAGCATATTGGACGTCGCCTGAATGCTTTCGAGGGGGTTGGCCGCTTCGCCGGGGTCGGGCATTTCGCCGGTGACGAAAACAGAGGTGGGGCCGTCAGCGCCGCCGATAACGCCCAGGTCTCCGCTGGGATCAAGGCTCATCATCTGAGCCGCAAAGAGCTGGCCGTAAAGACTGCCGGTGTCTATCGTGATGTACTCCTTGCCGGAAACGCTCGGAGGCAGGAAAGGCTTAAGGTACGATGGAAGAGCCGCTGTAGTTTGGGCCGTGCCGTCCTCGTTGGTCTTTACCCATGAGGTAGATGTGGCGACGAGGTCGGGCATGGTGCTTACGGTCTTGACCTCCTGCACGTCGCCGGACTTTGTGGTGGTGGTCTCGGTGCTGACAATGGAAAGAAGGCCGCCGTAAAGGTTCATCAGGTAGTTGGCGAGCTTGATGCCGGTGTCATAAGTCGAATCGTCGCCGGTGTAGTTGTCGGTGACCTTAAGAGGCTCGATGAGGGACACGTCAAAGGTGGCGGTCTCTTTGGTCACGCTGGTCTCGGGCTCGTTCTGGAGGGCCTTGAACAAGGCCACATCGTCAGCCGTACAGCCGGAAAAGACCGTCACGACCATGGCCGCGATCACGGCGAGAGACAGGATTTTTTTCTTCATTGTATATCACTCCTTAAAATTAGTAAGCAAAATATAATGCTCTGTACCATATTTTTATTTTAACACACAACGGTTTTTTTGTCAATAATTAATTCATATTATTTATAAAAAGCGAACCCCGAAGGGCCCGCTTTTCAATCATTTACTATTTATTGAAGTAATCCTTGATTATGTCCTTGAACTTCCGGCCCTTGTTGTAGTTCTTCTCGTTGCTCTCCTCGGCGAACTGGGCCAAAATCTCCCGCTGGCGGGAGGTGAGGTTTTTGGGCACCTCAACATTGACCTTGACGTACTGGTCGCCCCGGACGCCCGTGCGGACGGAGGCGATGCCCTTGCCCCGGAAACGGAACTGATCGCCGTTCTGGGTGCCCTCGGGTATCTTATACTTCACCGGCCCGTCGAGGGTGGGAATTTCAAGCTCACAGCCCAGCGCCGCCTGAACAAAGGTGATAGGCACCTCAAGGTGAACGTTATTCCCGTCACGGCGGAATATCTTGTGGGGCTTTATGTTGACCGTCACGAACAGATCGCCGTTGGGGCCGCCGCGGCTGCCGGCCTCACCCTGCCCACGGGCGGAAATGGTCTGGCCGTCGTCTATGCCGGCGGGAACTTTTATGTCGATGCTCTTCTGAACCCTGACGCGGCCGCTGCCGTTACACTTCTGGCAGGGTTCCTTGATCACCTTGCCGCTGCCGCCGCAGGTGCGGCAGGTGCTGGTGGTCTGGAACTGGCCGAGGGGTGTCTGCTGAACCTGACGGACCTGACCGCTGCCGTGGCAGGTTGGACAGGTCTCGGGACTGGTGCCGGCCTTGGCTCCGGTGCCGCCGCAGGCGTCGCAGTTTTCGGACTTGTTGACGGTGATCTTTTTGGTACAGCCAAAGGCCGCCTCCTCAAAGGAAAGGGTGATGTACTGCTGGATATCCTGACCCTTGCGGGGGCCGTTGCGCCGCTGGCCGCCGCCGAAGCCGCCGCCAAAGAAGCTGCCGAATATGTCGCCCAAGTCGCCCATATCGAAGTCGCCGAAGCCGCCATAGCCTCCGCCTCCTCCGGCCCCGTAGTTGGGGTCAACGCCGGCGTGGCCGAACTGGTCATAACGGGCACGCTTCTCGCTGTCGCTGAGGACGCCGTAGGCCTCCCCTATCTCCTTAAACTTTTCGGCCGCGTCGGGATTGTCCTTGTTCAAGTCGGGGTGGTACTGCTTGGCCAGCTTGCGGTAGGCCTTTTTTATTTCATCGTCGGAAGCGCCCTTCTGCACTCCCAGAACCTCATAATAATCTCTTTTTTCTGCCACTGCTATCTCTCCTGATATTGCGGTATAAGGGGCATGAAATGCCCCTTATATCCCTATTGAATTACTGATTGTTATTGTCGTCGCTCTCGGTGAAATCGGCGTCATAAACGTTGCCGTTGCCGCCCTGAGGGCCGCCCTGCTGTGGGCCGGCTCCGGGCTGACCCTGCTGGGGATTGGCCTGACTGTATATCTTGGCGCTCAGGTCGTAGAACTTCTTCTGAAGCTCCTCGGAAGCGGCCTTGATGGCGTTCACATCGCTGCCCTTGAGGGCCTCCTTTACCTTGCTTATCTCGGCCTCAACCGCGCTCTTGTCAGAGGCGTCCAGCTTGTCGCCAAGGTCGCTCATGGCCTTTTCGCACTGGTATACCATCTGGTCGGCGTTGTTGCGGGTCTCGATCTCCTCCTTGCGCTTCTTGTCCTCCTCGGCGTACTGCTCGGCCTCCTTAACGGCCTTGTCGATGTCGTCGTCGCTGAGGTTGGTGGAGGAGGTTATGGTTATCTTCTGCTCCTGACCGGTGCCAAGATCCTTGGCGGAAACATTGACTATGCCGTTGGCGTCAATGTCAAAGGTGACCTCGATCTGAGGTACTCCTCTGGGGGCGGGAGCTATGCCGGTGAGCATGAAGTTGCCCAGGGTCTTGTTGTCCTTGGCCATCTGGCGCTCGCCCTGAAGCACGTGAATGTCAACGCTGGTCTGTCCGTCGGCCGCAGTGGAGAATATCTGGCTCTTCTTGGTGGGAATGGTGGTGTTGCGCTCGATAAGACGGGTGCATACGCCGCCCATGGTCTCGATACCAAGAGAAAGAGGAGTTACGTCAAGAAGTACAATATCCTTCACGTCGCCGGCCAGAACGCCCGCCTGAATGGCCGCGCCGATGGCCACGCACTCGTCAGGGTTGATGCCCTTGTGGGGCTCCTTTCCGATAAGGGACTTGACGGCGTCATTTACGGCGGGAATACGGCTGGAGCCGCCCACCATCAGCACCTTGTCTATGTCGGAGGCGGAGAGTCCGGCATCTTTGAGAGCGTTACGGGTGGGGCCCATTGTACGCTCAACCAGATCGGCGGTGAGCTCGTTGAACTTGGCTCTCGTAAGAGTGATGTCCATGTGCTTGGGGCCGGTGCTGTCGGCGGTGATGAAGGGCAGATTGATGTTGCTGGTGGTAACACCGCTGAGCTCAATCTTGGCCTTCTCCGCAGCCTCCTTAAGACGCTGCATAGCGGTTCTGTCGCCGGAAAGGTCGATGCCGGTTTCCTTTTTGAACTCGGAAATGAGATAGTTGATTATCTTGTTGTCGAAATCGTCGCCGCCCAAACGGGTGTCGCCGTTGGTGGCAAGCACCTCGAACACTCCGTCGCCGATGTCCAGAATGGACACGTCAAAGGTGCCGCCGCCCAAATCGTAAACCATGACCTTCTGGTCGCTTTCCTTGTCCATGCCGTAGGCAAAGGCCGCGGCGGTGGGCTCGTTGATTATGCGCAGAACCTCAAGGCCGGCTATCTTGCCGGCGTCCTTGGTGGCCTGACGCTGGGAGTCGTTGAAGTAAGCGGGAACGGTGATTACCGCCTGAGTCACAGGCTCGCCCAGATAGCTTTCGGCGTCGGCCTTAAGCTTTTGAAGTATCATGGAGCTGATAACCTGGGGAGTGTAGGACTTGTCGTCGATGGTAACCTTGTAGTTGGAGCCCATCTCACGCTTGATGGAAATTATGGTTCTGTCGGGGTTGGTCACAGCCTGACGCTTGGCCACCTGGCCCACAAGGCGCTCGCCGTCCTTTTTGAACGCAACCACAGAAGGTGTGGTTCTGCTGCCCTCACTGTTGGCGATTACTACAGGCTCGCCGCCCTCCATTACCGCCACGCAGGAATTGGTAGTGCCGAGATCGATACCGATTATTTTGCTCATAGTTTATCTTCCTTTCTTTATTTCGCTTATATAATAAATTTAATTTGCAACCTTAACCATGCTGTGCCTTATTATCCTGTCACCCATTCTGTAGCCCTTTTGCAGCTCCTGAGCTATGACGTTTTCGCCAAGGCTCTCGTCCTCAACGTGCATGACAGCCTCGTGAAGCTCGGGATCGAAAGCCGTTCCCTCGCCTGCGTCGATAGGCTCGACGCCCAGCTTGGCGAAAACCTCGTCCAACTGCTTCTTCACAAGGACAACGCCGTCATAGAATGGAGTTTTTTCCGTTTCTATGCTCAGGGCCCGTTCAAGATTGTCCATTACCGGCAGGAATTTCACCGCCACACCGGCCCTTGCCTCGGGATAAATGCTCTCCTTCTCCCTTATGCTGCGCTTGCGGTAATTGTCGTATTCGGCCAGTGTGCGGAGGTATTTTTCGTTGAGGCTTTTATACTTTTCCTCAGCCTCATTCTCCGCCGTTTCCGGCTTTTCTGCCTCAGGCTGTTCCTGTGCGGCCTGAGGCTGTTCGGTCTGAGGCTCCTCCTGAGTCTGCGGAGTTTCCTGCCGCTCCTCGGTCTGATTTTCCGTTTCTTTTGTCTTTTTTTTGCTCATGCTATCATTCCTCTCATTATTCCTGTCCCATCATGCGGCCCAATATTTCGACCAACCTGTCATTTATCATTTCCAGTGAGGACACCACTCTGGCATAGTCCATTCTCGTGGGGCCGATTATGCCGATTTTGCCCCGCAGCTTGTCGCCCACGTGATAATTCGCCACCACGATGCTGGTATCCTTCATGCTCTCAACGCCGCTTTCGCTGCCTATCTTAATGCTTATGTTGTCGCTGTCGTCACCCATAAGGGAAAGCATTTTGCCCACGTTTTCCCGACTGTCCATGAAGGAGAAAAACTCCCTGGCCTTGTCTATGTCCGAGAACTCCGGATTATTCAATATATTCGAGGCGCCGCCGATGTATACTCTGGCGTAATCCTCCTTCAGACATTCCAAGACGAAGGAAACAACGATTTTAAGCAGCTCGCCGTACTCGCCCATGGCCTCGTACATGAGCATCACACGGGCGGGGGTTATGTCCGCGGCGGAAAGACCGGCCAGATTTTTGGAAATAAAGCTGCTGACTGCGTCGATGGCGGAATAGTCGATGTCCGAGCTGAAACGGATGCGCCTGTTCTTGACCACACCGGCGTCGGTCACGACGACCACAAGGGCCATGCGTTCCTCGATAAGAATTAGGCGGACGCTGCGTACCCGTCCCTTTTTCTCCTTTGGGAAGGCCACCACGGCCGGATACTTTGTGACCTTAGAGATAACGTCCGATATTTCGGAAATTACTCCCTCAAGCTGGTCATACTTTCGATCCATTGTCCTTTGCAGGCCGGAAATCTCATCCACTGTCAGGCTGTAGCGCTGCATAAGGGAGTCCACATAAAATCTGTAGCCCAGCTCCGAAGGAATGCGGCCGGCGGAGGTGTGAGGCTTTTCAAGATAGCCCATTTCCTCAAGATCCGCCATTTCGTTGCGGATTGTGGCGGCCGAAAGCCCCAAATCGTGATTTTTGGCGATATTTCTGGAGCCCACAGGCTCCGCCGTGGCGATGTAATCCTCAACTATCGCCTGAAGTATCATGCGCTTACGCTGGCTCAGCTCCATGGTTCCACCTCTTTTCGGGGTAAACTCCGGTCAGATCCGGGTCTACTCAGAGCCTCGCTCTTATTGTTAGCACTCACCATCTCTGAGTGCTAACAATAAGATACCACTATATGAAGGATTTGTCAAGTGTTTTTTTGAAAAAATTTATTTATTTTTATTTTGTTCATTTTTGGCCACACTACTTACATAAGCACCAAACAAATAACAACTACGGCTACGGATTAAATTAAAGAGAGGTGAACGCTGTGGAGGATAAAAAGAGGCCGGTGGTCAGCCGGCACGGATTTACGGAAATGACGGACGCCGAGTTTGCCAGAGAATTTTTCATTCCCGAGGAAAGCGACGACAACGACGCCCTGCCCCGAGACGACGAGGACTACCCCACCGAGGAAGAAAACAGGTGGACGGGTCAGTAACTCCGGTCTGATAATACAGAGACGAACCAAAAGTCCGGCGTATGCCGGACTTTTGACTGTTATTTAGGCTTCAGATTTTACGTTTCTTATTCCGCGCCGGCCATTTTCACAACGGCGTCGATTATCTCCTCAAGCTTGGCCTTTGCCGCCGCGCTGTCGGGGTCTCTGTATCCAAAGTAGAACTTTATCTTGGGCTCGGTTCCGCTGGGACGGACGGCCACCCAGCCGCCGCGCTCGCTGTCGCCAAGCTCGTAATAAACCATGTTGTTCAGAAGCTGATTGGTGGGAGCCTCCGTACCGTCGGCGTACTTGATTATGCCGGTACTGTAATCCCTAACCGCACTGACGCTGACACCGGCAAAGCTGTCGGGCGCCTGTGTCCTGAGCCGCTCTATCATACCGGCGATGCGTGCCGGGCCGTCAATGCCCATATAATAGAAGTTGCGCACACCCTCACAATAAGTGCCGTACTTGACATAGAGGGCCTGAAGCGCCTCGTAAAGGGTCATGCCTTTTTCAATAAAGTGGGCGGCCATCTCCGTTATGAGCATGGAAGCCACAACGGCGTCCTTGTCCCGGACATAGGTGCCGCTGAGGTAGCCGTAGCTCTCCTCAAAGCCGAACACATAGTTTTTGTCGCCGCTCTCCTCAAACTCCTTTATCTTCTCGCCGATGAACTTAAAGCCGGTGAGCACCTCCATGAGCTCGACGCCATAGGCCTCGGCCACGGGGCGGAGCATATCGGTGGTGACAACAGTCTTGATAAGCACGGGATTTTCCGGCATGGAGCCCATCTGACGGCGCATATAAAGGATATACTCGCTGAGGAGAACGCCGGTCTGGTTGCCGGTGAGGGTGATATAATTGCCCTCGTTGTCCCGAACGACTATGCCCACCCGGTCGGAATCGGGGTCGGTTCCTATAATGAGGTCGGAATTATGCTCCTTTGCCAGCTCTATGGCGCGGGTAAAGACCTCGCGGTTTTCGGGGTTGGGCGCCTGAACCGTGGGGAAATCCCCGTCAGGCTGCTCCTGCTCCTTGACGACAATGACGTTTTTCATACCGCAGCGATCCAGTATGCGGCGGACAAGCTTGTTGCCGCTGCCATGGATGGGTGTATAAACCACGCTGAACTTATCTGCCATGCGGGAGATGACTCCCTTGTCGATGGACTGTTCATAAACCTTGTCAAGATACGGAGCGTCGATGTCCTCGCCTATGTAAGTGAGCAAGCCCTGTTTTTCGGCCTCTCCGGCGTCCATCAGCTTAACGCCGTCAAAAATATCAATCGCCTTTATCTCGTCGGCCACAACATCGGCGGCGTCGGGAGGAAGCTGTCCTCCGTCCTCACCGTAGACCTTGTAACCGTTGTACTCCTTGGAGTTATGGCTGGCGGTGATTACTATTCCGGAAACGCAGCCAAGGTGCCGCACCGCAAAGCTCAGCTCAGGAGTGGGACGCAGAGCGTCAAAGAGGTATGTTTTAATGCCGTTGGCGCAGAGTACCCGCGCGCTCTCAAGAGCGAACTCCGGACTGAAATGGCGGCTGTCATAGGCGATGGCAACGCCCCTGTCCTGTCCCCCGACGCTCATTATCCACCGGGCAAGGCCCTGTGTGGCCTGCCGCACGGTGTATATGTTCATTCTGCCGCAGCCCGCGCCCAGCTGATCTCTCAGACCGGCAGTTCCGAAGGAGAGCTGCCTTTCAAATCTGGCACGGATGGCGGTGTCGTCACCCTTTATGCTTTCCAGCTCCCGTCTAAGGTCAGGATCAAGATTTTCCTGCGCAAGCCAGCGCTCATATATTTTCATGTAATCAGTCATTGGCCGATACCTCCTAATTGTTCAAGAATCTGCGCTTCGCCGCGGTGGCGCCGCGCATTATTTTTTTAAGACGCTCCTTGTCCTCGCCGTCCACGGCCTCCCGTATACGCTGAAGACTGGCGCACATTTCATCTATAAGCTTTGTGAGGGACTTTCTGTTCAGAGTGAACAGCTCGCTCCACAGCTCCTCGTTAAGTATGGCGACCCTCGTGCAGTCTCTCAGGCTTCCGGCGCTGTACATGGCGCTCTTTTCGATATGCTCATTGTCACACAGGGCCACGGCCACCACATGCATGAGCTGGGAAGTGTAAGCTATCATTTCATCGTGATCCTCGGGAGTGGTGTTGATAATGTTCGCCGCGCCGATGTGGCGGGCAAACTCCTCCATGGTCTCCACCCCGGGACGCTTGGTTTTCGGAGTAGCGGCGATTATGAAGTTGCAGCGCTTAAACATATCCCCGAGAGAATTGGCATAGCCGCTCAGCTCCCGGCCCGCCATCGGATGGCAGCCCACAAAGTACAGGTCGCCGCGCAGCTCCGCTTCCACAGGATAGACCACGGGGCTCTTTACGCCGCAGACATCAGCAATGACGGCGCCGCTTTTCATATACTTTTGATTATCCAGAATAAAATCCACGGTAGCCTGAGCATACAGGGCAACAATAATGAGGTCGCTTTTGGCTATAATCTCTCTTTCGCTCGCCGCCGTGCTGACTATGACGCCGTCCTCGGCGGCCTTTGCCGTCACCGAAGCGTCGGCGTCTATGCCATAGACCCGGCAGTCGCGGAAGCCCTTGGCGGCCTTGGCCATGGAGCCTCCGATCAGACCCAGACCCACCACAGTGACGTTATACATTCCGGACATCTCCCATCAAAGATTGTTAAAAAATTATCAAACTACCGTCTTTTATATTATACACTATATTATACACTATATTGGAAAAAAATCATAGTCTAATTTTGCACAAACTTTACACTACCCCGCCATGCAGTTTCCGCAGTTTTTGCCAAATCACGGCGAAAAGCAGTGCCACAAGGGCTCCGGTCAGGGCACCGAGGGTGTCGATGCACACGTCGCGAAGCTGACAGGTCCGCCCGGGAACAAAGTATTGATGGATCTCATCGGTAACGGCATAGGCCATTGAAAAGACCACGGTCATTAGCAGGGCGCGTTCCTTACGGTACTGGCGGACAAGGTGCATCAGCCAAAAGCCCAAAAAGGCGTAAATGCAGAAATGAGCGCATTTCCGCACAATAAACATCACCGATTCAACCAGCCCGTCCTGAGCGGCCAAGCTCATGCGTCTGAAACCCGGAAACAGACCGAAAACAAAGCGTATAAATGAGCCGCTGGTGTCATTGGAGGCCGTGGCATCCTGAGCGGAAAACATGAAGATCATCACGGCCGAAGCAAGCACAAATACCCAAAGTACGGTTTTTAAAGCTGTCCTTTTACTCATCACAATTCGCCTTTCAACAGCAGTCCGCCGAGAACCTTTGCCACCGCTTCGCCGGCAAGGCCGTTGGGATGGGCGTCCCCGGGATCACTCATATACTCGGGCCGCACACGGCCCGGCGTCTCAGCCTCCAGGATAGAGGCTATATCAAATACCTTCGGTGATATTTCTCCGGCCAGCACGGCGCGGTTCACCTTCTGCCGCTGTTCCTCCTGCCAGGGATCCATATTGAAGGGCGGTATGGTGCATTGTATTATGTCAACCGCCGGTTTATTCCCACGAAGGAGCCGAGCCGTTGTCCTGAGACTTTCAATTATGTTCTCTCCGGTGCGTCCGCCGCTCTTTATGTCGTTGACGCCGAAGCATATTATTACCTTATCTCCGCTTTTCGCCAAATTGAGGAACAGTCCGTTTGCCGCGGCGTCGTAGGCTCTCGACCAGCCCATGCCCAGATTTATGACATTTACGGAAAGAGGCAGAGCAAGGGCGGTACGGTGAGCCCAGGCCTCATATTTATCCGTGGCCGTGCGGGTACCCTGCGTTATGCTGTCGCCGAAAAACACCAGCGTCCGGTCAAATCCGGCGTCACAGCCGATAAAGTTGGGCCGCAGCACGTTAAGTGTACGCAGACCGTTTTTGTAACCCGAGGAGGCGCTTTCGTCAGTGGATGGCAGCTCAAGCTCCTCCTCCGCCCTCACGCGGAGCCTCACGGACAGCCATGCGTTATCGGGTATGTTTACATAGATCCAGTCCGAGCTATATCCGTCGGTAACCGTCACCGACGGATCACCGCCAAAGGTCAGCGGTATTTCGACCTCCGGATTGCGGCTCACCATGGCGCCATAACCCACAGAAGCGGAAAGCACGGTAAATTTTCCGCCGGGCTTTTCCCTGACGGAGCAGCCGGTGGAGTATATTTTGTTGAAATACCGTATCATCACCTTCATCGGCCCACGCCGCCGAGGCAGGTACCAGCTCAGGAAGTCGGCCTCCTCCCCCGCCCTCATGGGTATAAAGTTGTTGTTGCCGGTGCCTGAAACGGTCAATGAGTACACGCCTTCAAGCATAAAGACGCCTCCTTTACGCTGCCTTATCTTCAAAATATGGGAACCGTAAAGGTTCCCATATTTTGAAGCAGTATGGTGCTCGGGACCGGGATCGAACCGGTACGGCTTTATGGGCCGGGGGATTTTAAGTCCCCTGCGTCTACCTGTTCCGCCACTCGAGCATACCCAGCCTGTTTCTATTATAATAAAAAAAGCCTGTTTTGTCAATACCCGCGAGGAAATTTCTTGCATAATTTAAGAACAGGCTTAATATACTTAGACAGAAGCGGACTGAAGAGAAAACCATTGAGCTTTGTTTATCATATTCGCGAAGGAGGGTGAAGCCTCATGGCTTCTGCAAACAGTATTTACGCCGACATCGCCGAGCGCACCGGCGGCGACATCTACATCGGCGTGGTGGGCCCGGTGAGAACGGGCAAATCCACCTTTATCAAAAAATTCATGGACACCATAGTCATCCCCAACATTGACGACCAGCACCGGCGCGCCCGCACTCAGGATGAGCTGCCCCAGAGCGCGGCGGGCCGCACCATCATGACCACGGAGCCCAAATTTATCCCCAACGAGGCGGTCAGCATCGCCATAGACGAAAAGACGGATTTCCGGGTTCGGCTCATCGACTGTGTGGGCTATATCGTGGATTCCGCCAAGGGCCATACCGACGAGGACGGCCCCCGCATGGTGAGCACTCCATGGTTCGAGGAGGACATCGAGTTCGACAAGGCGGCGGAGATAGGCACCAGAAAGGTGATTTGCGACCACAGCACCATCGGCATTGTAATGACGACGGACGGCAGCATATGCGACATTCCCAGGCCTGACTATGTCCCCGCCGAGGAGCGTGTCATAAAGGAGCTGAAGGATATCGACAAGCCCTTCATTATTGTCCTCAACTCCGCACGGCCGGCCGCGCCTCAGACTCAGAAGCTGCGGCAGGAGCTTGAGGAAAAATACTCCACTCCCGTGGTGGCCGTATCCTGCCTTGACCTGAGCGGCGGGGACATTGAGGAAATAATCCGTGCCGTGCTTTATGAGTTCCCCCTCAACGAGCTGAGCGTCGACCTGCCCGGCTGGATAGACGCCCTGCCCATGGATCACTATCTGAAGAAGTCTGTTTTCACCGCCGTAAGGGAGACTCTTCTGCCACTGTACAAGCTGAGCCAGATAAAAGAAGCAGTAAAGCTTCTGTGCGCCAACGAGTACATAAAAACAGCCTCGGTCGAGCGCATCAGCCCCGACCTTGGCAGCGGTCTGATAAGCATAACGGCCAACGACGGACTGTTCTACCGTGTGATAAGCGAAACAACGGGCATCGAGCTCAAGGACGACGAGGCCCTTATTGCCTTCATCACCGAAATGGCCAAGGTCAAAAAGAAGTACAGCAAACTCGAATACGCCCTCCATGAGGTTGAGCAGACGGGCTACGGCATAGTTTTCCCCTCTATTGAGGAACTGACTCTCAAGGAGCCGGAAATCATGAAGCAGGGCGGTCGGTTCGGTGTGCGGCTCAAGGCCAGCGCCCCCAGCATCCACCTTATAAAGGCACAGATAGAGACGGAGATAAACCCCATAGTAGGCAGCGAAAAGCAGAGCGAGGATCTTATAAACTACCTCATGTCCGAGTTCGAGAGCGATCCAATAAAGATCTGGGGCAGTAACATCTTCGGCAAATCCCTGCACGAGCTGGTTAACGAGGGACTAAACACCAAGCTCAGCAAAATGCCGTCCGAGGCCAGAGCCAAGCTTCAGGAAACTCTTGAAAAAATCATCAACGAGGGCTCCGGCGGGCTTATCTGCATAATTCTATAAAATGATTTTATAAACTTTTCCACCCGGAGCGAAGGCTCCGGGCGGTTTAATTTTGTGATAATATATATTGACATTCCCGGACAAAAAAGGTATAATTATAAAAACCGATAAAAGCGCCGTCGCGGCGGAACGGAGGCAGCCATGACTATATTCGAAAACAGAAGATACATATTTGACGGAGGCTTCGGCACCATGCTCCAGAAAAACGGTATGGAACCGGGAGCCGTTCCCGAGGAGCTGAACGTCACCGACCCGGAAATGATTCGCTCGATCCACCGGGCCTACCGTGAGGCCGGAGCAGAGATAATGACCACCAACACCTTCGGGGCCAATCCCATAAAACTGAAGAGCAAATATTCTCTTAAAGAAATAATCCGTTCAGCCGTGGAAAACGCCCGCAGCGCCGGTGGGCTCGTGGCCCTGGACATAGGCCCCACCGGCGCCCTGCTGAAGCCAGTGGGCGAGCTGGACTTCGAGGACGCATACGCCGCCTTTCATGAGGTGGCAAGACTGGGGGCCGAGGCGGGAGCCGATTTAATCGTTATTGAAACCATGAGCGACACCCTTGAGGCCAAAGCCGCAATCCTTGCGGCAAAGGACGCCTGCACTCTTCCGGTCTTTGCCACAATGACTTTTGACGAAAAGGGCAAATCCCTGACGGGAGCCGACCCTGAGTGCATGGCCGCAATATTTGAGGGCCTTGGAGCGGACGCGTTGGGCATAAACTGCGGCCTTGGCCCGGCCCTTATACTGCCTCTGACAGAAAGGCTGACGGCGGTGAGCTCCACTCCCCTGCTTATTCAGGCCAACGCCGGCCTGCCTCAGGTGGTAAACGGAGAGACGGTCTATGACGTCGGGCCGGAGGAGTTCGGCATCTGGGCCGCAAAGCTGGCAAAACTTGGAGTACAGTTCATCGGCGGCTGCTGCGGAACAACACCCGCTCACATAAAGGAAATTGTAAAAAGCACCGAAAACATTCCGTTCGCGCCGCCATCAAGGAAAAATCTTCGCGTCTGCGCCTCCTATTCCCACGCCCTCACCGTAGGCGATGCGCCGGTAATCATCGGCGAACGCATCAATCCAACCGGCAAGAAAAAATTCCGCGAGGCCCTGAAAAATCGGGATTTTGACTATATATTGGGCGATGCGGCGGCTCAGGCGGCGGCCGGAGCCCAAGCCCTCGACGTGAATGTCGGTTCGCCCGACATCGACGAAACCGCCATGATGAGAGAAATCGTACCGCGGCTCCAGGCCGTCACCGATCTCCCGCTGCAGATCGACAGCTCCTCCCCCGCCGCCCTGGAAGCGGCCATGCGGGTGTATAACGGCAAGCCCATCGTCAACTCAGTTAACGGCAAAAAAGAGGTAATGGACGCGGTTTTCCCGCTGGTGAAGAAATACGGCGGCATGGTGGTGGGGCTTACCCTTGACGAGGCCGGCATACCCGACACAGCCGAGGGGCGCTTCGCTATTGCCGAAAGGATAGTTAAGCGTGCGGCGGAGTACGGCATCGGCACCCACGATATAATAATCGACGCGCTGACAATGACGGTGGCCACCGACGATATGGCGGCGGAAAAAACCCTCGCCGCGCTGAAGATGATAAAGTCGCGTCTCGGCGTGGCTATGGTGCTGGGAGTCTCTAACATTTCATTCGGCCTGCCATGCCGTCCGGCGGTAAACGCCGCTTTTCTGGACATGGCGGTGAAGGCCGGGCTGGACTGTGCCATATACAACCCAATGTCCCCCCGGAGCAGTGACGATCCCGCCGCGCTAAAAATGCTGCGGGGCGAGGATCCCGGCTGCGAGGCCTATATTGCCGCCTGCGCCGCCGCCGAACAGTCAGCCGCACAGCAAACGTCGGAGCTCAGCCTTCGGCAGCTCATCGCCACCGGCCAGAAGGAACGCTCCTATGAGGCGGCGAAGGAAATGCTTAAAAAACTCCCGGCGCTCGAGCTGATAAACGGCCATATAATTCCCGCCCTGAACGCCGTGGGCGAAGGCTTTGAAAAAGGCAAACTGTTTCTGCCTCAGCTGATGAGCGGGGCCGACAGCGCAAAACGGGCCTTTGACGCCGTCCGTGAAGCGGCGGAAAACCGCGGCGCCGACGCCGGAACGATCGTGCTGGCCACGGTCAAGGGCGACATTCACGACATTGGCAAAAACATAGTAAAACTCCTGCTCCAAAATTACGGCTACAATGTAATCGACTTGGGCCGGGACGTGGATATAGAGCTGATCCTCAGCACCCTGCGGGAAACCGGCGCTCCCCTTCTGGGCCTCAGCGCTCTGATGACCACAACCGTAGTCAGCATGGAAAGAACCATAAAGGCCGTCCGTGACGCCGGATTTGACTGCAAAATAGTTGTGGGCGGAGCTGTGCTCACCGAGGGCTACGCCATGGAAATAGGGGCCGACTATTACGCCAAGGACGCGCTGGTGACGGTTTCGATAGCAAATAAACTGTTTGGGAGGGAATAATATGAGAAGGAAGGACCGTGAACAGACCCGCGAGTTCGGGCTGGAGCTGATCGACCGCTGTGAATACGGGGTCATGGCCCTTATCGACAGCGAGGGCAAGCCTTACGCCGTGGCTCTCAATTTGGTACGGGACGGGGAAAAGCTCTATTTCCACTGCGCAATGGACGGGAAAAAGACCGGCAGTCTGCGGGAAAATCCGGAGGTGTGCATTTCCTTTACCGGCGGCGTAAAGCCGGTGCCGGACAAGTTCACCACTTTGTACCGTTCGGCCATAGTACGGGGCCGTGCTACAGAGGTAACAGACACGAATGAAAAAATCCACGGTTTGCGTTTGCTGTGCGAAAAGCTGGATGCCACGAACATGGCGGATTTTGACAACGCCTTAGAGCGCAGCCTCCACCGCACCGCCGTGTGGCGCATAGACATCGACGAGGTCACCGCAAAGGAAAAGAAATAAACACAGTCAAAAAATCATCCGGGAGCTACCGGATGATTTTTTGATAGAAAATTTATTACTTGCCGGCCCAGTATTTCTGCTTGTCGGCGTCGCTGCGGTCTGTGTCCTTGATGGAGTAAACTATTTTAGTGTTGGTCTGCACTAAATTGGAGGACATAACGGCCTCCACAGCGGCCAACTGAACAGCCTTTACTTCCGGGGCGTTGAACTTTTTCATTTTGAACATCCTCCTTTTTTACAGCTCGGGAATGAAATCCTGAGCGGCGTCCGCGTCTTCGGCGTCTGCGTCGGCCATCTCGGTGGGTACGAACTCAAGGTTCACTGCCTCGAGGGCCAGCATAACGGCCTCAGCACTGGCGGCGTCATTTATCGTGATAGTATCTTCGGTCACCGCAATGGCGTCGGCGGGAGTGGTGATATTGCCATCCTCGCCCTTAACAGCGTAGGTCATGGCGTCCTTGGTGAACCTCAGACCGAGATCGAAAGCGTCCTTATTAAGGGTAATTGTCTTGTCGGTCTTTGTCATTACCTTTTTAGCCTCGTCGGTGAGGTTGCCATTTTCGTCAACGAAGATACCGCCGTTGGCGAGAATGGAATTGACAGCGGCGAGCTGCTCGGCGTTTATCTGACCTTCGATGGTCGCGTCGGCGATAGCTTTCTCAAGAGCGGTCATAACAAGGCTGTAGATGGCCTCCTTTTCGGTGGGCTCACCCTTGAATACCGCGCCCTCAAATTCAACCGTGGGAGTGGCAACATAAGTGAGATTGGTGTTGGGAGTGGTAAGTCCGATACCGCTGTTCTCACCGGGCGTAAAGGTTCCGCTGAAGGTTTTGCCGTCAGAGGAAACAACAGTCGCACCGTAAGCGGCGTTTTCAACGGCAGTTACGTCACTTGCGATATAGTCGATAGTGAACGCGCCCTCATTCCAGCCAAGAGCGGCTTTAAGAGCGGGCACCTCGGGAGGAGTAACTACCTTCTCGTCAACAATGTAGGGCTTGTATGCGCTGTTGGCGTAAGAAGCACCGGCCACAGCAATGTCATGCTCCTCAAAATCTATTGCAAGTACTATTTTATCACCTGTACACTCATGGAGGTCGACGGTATAGCTGTTAAACTTATTCGCGGAGGGATGGATACCGGTTGCTCCGCCTATCCTTACCGCGCCGAGCTTTTCCTTCCAATTATCTAAGGTGTATTCGTCAGCAACCAACTGTCCGTCTACAACCTTTGCGGGATCGATTCTGTATACATTTACTTTGTATACTTCGCTACTGGCCGTGCTGTTTACACGAGGATAATACACATTGAGCGCGGCGCTTGCAAGCACCTTGCCGCTCTCAACAGTGGGCGCATCAAATGTCATGAATACAGTATTTCTGCCATTGGCTCCCCATCCAAGAGGTCCGCAGGCATAGCCGTCGCTGTCCTCGACACCGAGTTTGTTGGACAAGAACATGTAACCGAATACATCGGCGGTTTTAACGCTTATGTAGCTGAAGGTGACAGTCTTTGCAGCATCGTCCACCACGGGCGCGCCGCTTACTGCATAATTGTTTATCGCGGGGACATCGGCCTTTTCAGCGGCAGCTTTGTTAAGGAACTTCTTTTTATAGCTCTTGAAGCCCTCGATATCCTTGCCGTCACACTGAGCCTTAACGGTGTACTCGGTATAGCCCTCTGTCCACGAAATGCGGAAATTAGAGACATCTATAGCATTTTCCGTAGAGCCGTTGTCCAAAACAACAAGCGTGTCAAGCTGATAATCTTCAAGTTGACTTCTATAAGTTATTCCTTGTTTATTTTGAAGTACCTTACCTGTCTCGTCCCTTATTTCTACATCATAGGTCTGCGCGGCAGTGTCGGTTGAAATAAGGAAATGATAGGTATTGCCTGCGGTTACAGTTTTTTCAATCACAGTTGTTCCATTAGAGCCGTCCCATGTTCGTACATTCAAGCCCTCGCTGTTGACCTGAATCGATACCGCGTCGCCTGTGCCGCCAAAAATCGGATAATTATCATTGCCATTTAATGTCTTGCTTCCCTTCTGGGCAATAGTGATAGTGCTGTTGCCAAGAGCATTGAACCTTGCGTCAAACTCAAATACAACCTTGCCCTTTACGGGATTGAACATTTTAGCAGACGCGCCATTTCCCGCCTGTCCTTTTGTTGCCGTTATAGTTTCATTCGCCAAGGCATCATCGTCACACTGGAGCTTTGTAACGCTCACTTCCGGAGTTCCTAAAGAAGCATATTCGCTGTCAAGTGTGCCGGTAATTGTTACAGGTTCACCGTAATTGGCGGTTTCAAGAAGCGTCTTGTCCCATGTCACATCAACATCAAGGGTAACGCCGTCCTGGTCAGTCCCAAGAGTCACCTTTTGAGGAAGGGGCGCCTCGTTACCTTCGATATATGTTACACCGTCAACAGGCTTTATATCCGTGGCTTTGGCCTTAGTCTTTTCATACTCTACTTCAGCGGTATCTCCCTTTGCGGTTCTATTGGTTTCACCTACCAGATTATAGGGAATACCGTCATAAATAACGGTCTCCGGCACGGTGAAGGACGCTTCATCGGAGAAATATTCAACGATCTGCTTCTGAAGCTCCACCTCACCGGCCATATAGCTTACCGTCAAGGTCTTTTTAGCGCTGAGCAGTGCCTTTACCTCTTCGGCAGTCAGAGCCTTGTTATAAATACGCACATCGGCCATGCCGCCTTGAAGCTCGGGGTTATCGCCGTTATTCCACACATTATGTCCGAGGAGAATTGTTGCCCCTGTAAGAGTAGACGGAGCTGTGCTTGTGTCAAATTCCTGATCTGTTGCGCTATCCTTACCACGGGTTCCGTTGGTAAGCGGCTCACCGTTTATGTAAACGGTGGCCTTCTTTTGATTCGTAAGGTCAAATGTCGCTGTGACAAGGGCCCACTTATCCTTTGTGGCGTCTAAATTATTATACTCATAATAAATGCGGTTTCTGTCAGGCCTGTACTGAACAGTCATAAGCTTGCCTGTCATCTGGAGCAGCATTCTGTTTGTGGTACCGTTAGCGATATCCCAAAACGCGACAGCCTTGCCGTCCATATTGTACTTGGAATCCTGCTTTACCCACATGGAAACGGTATAGTCACCCGTAAGCTGTTTAACCAGCTCATTGGGCAAACTGATATATGCAGTTCCGCTGTATGTGCCATTTTTTGATATCCCACCGGGGAAAGCAGCAAATCCGTTGGGGTCAAATACGAGGCCGGTTCCGTTGACAGTTCCGTTATTTGTCCCAGCTGAGTCATTTGCGTTGCCGTTAAGCGTGTAGTGTGCGATAAGCCCATCCTCCGCCGCGGCGGCCGGCAGTCCGAAGGCCGGGATCACTGTCAGGGTCATGGTCAGCGCAATAGCTAATGACAGCACTTTTTTGATGTTCATATTTTTCCTCCTTTAAACTTATCTATGGTATGTTGTAATTATACAATATCCCCTTCTGTATGTCAATACAAATATATCTTGGGTAACAGTTTTTTTGTTATTCCGATCCCAAATTAAAAGCATCAACCAGGCGGCGCAAAAAATACCGCCTTGAATTGATGCTTTTAGATATGGATACTTTTTACCACCTGCGCCGTGGGTCAGGGCGTTATTTTTCCAAAAATTTATCCTGAAGTGCCTTCCTCTTCTCATCGGTCAGGCCCAGACAATCCCTTAAATAGTTGTCTATGGAACCGTATTCTTTCTTAACGCTTTCCATGGCGAGCACAAGATATTTTTCTTCCACTCCCTTTGTGGCCGCTATAAGCTCGGCAGTCTCCTCGGCGTTAAGGCCGTTTGCCTCGGCAATGGCCTTAATTTCCCCGATATCCTTCACATTGGACTCGTTTGTAAGGAGATAATCCCGCATCACCATTTTTTCATCCGCTCCGAGGGCAAAGAGCAGCAGCGCGGCCGCTATCCCCGTCCTGTCCTTGCCGTATTCGCCGTGGAATATTATCGTATCGCCTTCTTCCGCGGAGAGAAGGATGTCAAAAAATTTTGCATAAGCGGACTGAACGTGGTCAACAAGCAGCATCCGTTCGTAACGTTCGGTTATAATACCGTTGCGGGCATAAGCCAGCGCCCTTTTCATATTGTCCCCGTCCTCGGGTTCTATTTCTCCGAGCTTAATAGACGTATCCATAGTAAATATATTTCCGCCATATATCGGAACGGAGAAATACTGTGCGCCGGGTATTTCCACATCGGGATCGTCCGACGACTCTTTTTCAGAGCGGAGATCTATTATATACTTAAGCCCGTACTGTTCAGCAAGAGTTTTTGTGTCCCTCGTGCTGAGCCATGAGAGCATGGCCCCGCGAAAAAGCACATTTTCTTTGACCCTCCGTCCTTCCGCGCAGGGATAGCCGCCGAGCTGACGGACGTTGTCGGCGGACTTGATGTTTATCGCCTGAGTCTTTGCCGTGTAGTTTTCGGGTCGGGCCGCGGAATTTCTAATCGTTACCGCCTGAGCTTCATTGTCCCACGATACATCAAGATTGAAGCTTTCCGCTACAAAGCGAATGGGCAGCATGGTTTTTCCGCCAATAATGACTGGAGCGGCGTCAAGCGCCTGAGCCTTATCATTGAGATAGGCCGTTGTGCTTCCTATTTGAAGCTTAACCGTGTCCTCTCCACGGCTCAGGGTCACGGTCCGGGTGTCGCCGTCCCAAAGAACCGTTCCGCCTATTTCCTCAACTACGGCACGTACCGGCAGAAAGGTCCTGCCGTCCACAATGACAGGCGTTGTGCCCTGGGAGTCCACGGGTTTATCCACTCCGTTCACCGTCATAACCGGATTGTCGATCTGAAGCCTGATGTCAACAGCTCTCTCGGCCCTGACATCAGCATTGTTGTGCGGATTAGTGTCCCATACGCGCACATAATCCACTTCCATCTGTGCGGGCAGCTCCGCTATCGCCTCTTCCGTTCCTCCTCCGGCCCAGTAAGAGGCCTCCATCGACAGGATTATAGTCCCGTCCAGCGGACAGATGCCGCCGCCCTGCGAGCGCCATGTTTCCTTTCCGTCCACATAAAAGATATAATCGGTCATGGTACGCCAAAGGCCGAAGGTGTGGAACTTGCCGTCGTAAATGTCCAAATTGGAATGAGTTCGATCATCTTTTTTTGTATTTGATCCGTAGCCGTCCCAATGAACGGCGTGATTGCAGTAGCCGCCGTCCCCGCCGATGCTTTCTATGATATCAAGCTCTATGCCGTCCTCGCTGCTGTTGTCCTCCGCAAGGACATCGCCCACCATCATCCAAAAGGCGCCCCAAATTCCGCGTGCGGTAGGAAAACGGATTGACGCTTCGTAGTATCCGTATCCGTTAAAGCTGCTGCCGGTCGAATATACCGCTCCGGACAGAACGCTGTTTTTTTCCTCGTCCCATTTTGCGCCCAGGATCAAGCATCCGTTTCCGTCGAGATACGACATTGAATTGCTCCAGTAATCTATGCCGTCGGAGCGGGGCATCTCAGGGCAACGCTGCCACTTGCTGTAATCGAGATCGTCTCCGTCAAAATTATCCTCAAACAAAACCGTCGCCGCCGCGGCCTGTACTTCGGGCTCATTTTGAGCCTCCTCAGCTCCGCAGCCTGTAACCATAGTACCGAACACGATAACAACGCTCAATATAAAACAAATCGTTTTTTTGCTCCAGCCCCTAAACGACATTACAATACCTCCATATTTGTGACAACATTAACTATACCGAGCTGCGATATTTCACATTACAACCCAATTTGGTATTATAACACGGAATTGAAATTTTGTCTATCCCAAAACCAAAGAATTTACAAAAAAATAAGGTAAATTCAAAACAGGCCGTGGAAGGCACCCAAGTGAACGGGCAAAATCTAATGCTGTATTAACGTAGAAAATTCGCTCTTACGAGCGAATTTTCGTGTTTTTAAACGGAGAGCCCCAAGTCGTGGCGCTTATATGAGTCACATTTTTCATACTTTCCGGCAAAAGCATATAAACAACGGGAATGACTATACACATCACCGCTGTGTCAACCAGCTTCAGCGCTCCGGCCGAAACGGCGTAAGCAAAGAAGTTTGGCACGCCGGCCGAAATCATTTTTCCGTAGACCATAAGCTCCCATCCGCTGCTTGGAAGACTGTTGCGCCAGATAGATATTACGGCTGACAAAACGGCCGACACCGTCACATAGCTCAAGGCCGCCAGCGGAAGCCGCTTCCATGATATTTTTCCGTCTTTTCTCAGCATAATTCCGAAAATCAAGGCACACGACGCCGTTATGGCGTAGTAAATTATGGTGTCGCTCATATAGACCGCGCTTGACTCAAAAAGGTTGGTGGCATATCCGATAATAAGTCCCGCCGCGGGCTCAAGCGTTACCGCGGCGACCGCTGTACCCACGGTGTCAAGCCACATAGGCAGCTTAAGTATGTGAGCGATCCAATAAAGGCCAATATTCAGGCCGAGACCGATGAGCATGACGACTGCGTATTTTATTATCATTTTCTTCTTGCTGTCATTCATTTCCTTCAGCCTCTCTTTCCTTCTCTTTTTCCTCAGAGGCAAGCTCGTCCATGAAGCCGGCCGTCACGACGCCCGCCGGCATGGCTATAATGGCGATGCCGAAGAACGAGGAAACCATACTTATGATCTGACCTATATCCGATGTGGGATATATATCGCCGTAGCCCACCGTCGTAAGCGCGGTGGTCGCCCAATATAGGGCGTCGAAAAACGTGGGGAAATTATCGGCAGGCTCATAAATAAACATGACAAGGGCCGAAATAAAGATATAGGCTACGGCTATCAAGAGTACCGACGCCAGAGTTCGCCCCTGTTTGCGGAAAACGTTGACCACCATGCGGAAGCTCTTTGAATACTGCAAAAGCTTAACAAGACGCAATACCCTCAAAATCATGAAGCTCGAGGGAAGAAGCCCAAGGGTTGGCAGCAGGCCCGCTATATCCATCAACGCCAGCGGCGTGAAGGGATAGATGAAGAAAGCCCAAATCGAGTTGTTCTTCATGTTCATGTCATACGTCATCCAGCGAAGTATATAGTCAAAAAACAGTATATATACCGCAACCGACTCCAAGGCCCGGAATATCGGAGCGGAATTGTCCCTGAACATCATGGGAACGACGCTTATTACAGCCACGATCATTATGAACCAGTCGTAAAACAGACCGTCGCGCCGATGAGAGTCGCTGTTATGCAGCAATCTGTAAATATATCTTCTCATTTTTCATTCACCGTCTTTTGATTATCTTCTTTTCCGTCATCCTCTATCACGGCAACCGGCACATTCTTATCAATGGAAAGATAGTCCGCCACTGATTGAGGCATGAACCGCAGCACCAACAGCACAAGGCCGAGAATAATGGCCTTATCCAAAATGCTGGCAGAAACGTAAGCCGCCACGCTGGCTATAACGCGGAAATAGCTGCTTCGCATATTAATTTCACGAATGCTTTCGAGATAAGTGCCGGTGTTGACCCATGTCGCGTTCTTTGATCTGGCGAGAAAGACGGGATTGTTGGCTTCGGTGTCATTAAGGGCCCTTTGCCAGTACATCTCCTCTCCGGTCTTGTCGTTGTACAGACTGTGGGTGGCGTAGCAAATATATCCGCCGCCCAGAAATACTACCGCAATGAACCACAGCAGGAGCTTTTTAATCTGCCACCTTTTAAAGTTCATTTTATTCATGGCTAATTCTCACCTTTTATCACTAAGTCTGAAAATAAAAGTCATTCCGCGCCTATAACTTAAGCTTCGCGTGTATCAGACCGCGGTCACCACTTCAGGTTTCCGAAAATTCCTCTCAATATCTTGCGGCTGACCTCACGGCCTACCTGCGAAAGGGCGCTGTTGGCGACCTTGTTCACAATGGCAAATTTCTTTTTGCGCTCTTTTTCAAGCTTGGCCTCCTCGCGCTCCTTTTCCCGTCTGGCACGGTCCTCCTCGCGCTCGGCCTCCCTGCGTTCACGGGCCTCTTCCTTTTCACGGGCGATGCGCTCCTTCTCGGCCTCTTTTTCGGCCTTGATGCGCTCCTTTTCTGCCTCGGCGGCGGCTTCCTCCGCCTCCCGCTCCTCTCGGGCTTCCGCAAGTTCTTCATAAGCCGAACGGTTGTCAACGGCGTCCTTATACTTCAGGCACAGCTCGGAGCTGTTCACCAGCTTTTGACGCAGGTCGTCGCCGCAGGGGCCCATAAAGCTCTGGGGCGGCAGGATAAAGGCCCGCTGCACAACGGAGGGCGCGCCGTCTTCATCAAGGAAGGACACAAGCGCCTCGCCGGTGCCAAGAACTGAAATCGCCTCCTCGGTGTCAAAGGCCGGATTGGCACGGAACGTCTGAGCGGCTACCTTTACGGCCTTCTGCTCGGAGGGGGTGAAGGCCCTCAGTGCGTGCTGGATGCGGTTACCCAGCTGGGCAAGTATGGACTCGGGAATATCCGCCGGACTTTGAGTGATGAAGTAAATTCCAACGCCCTTGGAGCGTATCAGCCGTATAACCTGCTCGATTTTATCCAGCAGAGCCTTGGGCGCGTCCTTAAATAAAAGATGAGCCTCGTCGAAAAAGAATGTCATTCTGGGCTTGTCCAGATCGCCAACCTCGGGGAGCGTCTCATAAAGATCAGTGAGCAGCCACAGCAGGAAGGTGGAATACATAAGCGGGTGATTGGCCAGCTTTACACAGTCGAGGACATTGATTATCCCGCGGCTGTCGGATGTGGTCCTTATCCAGTCCTTAATGTCAAGCTCCGGTTCGCCGAAGAAGATGTCGCCGCCGTCGTTTTCAAGGGACAGCATGGCCCGTGTTATAGCGCCGACGCTCTGGGAGGACACGTTTCCGTATTCGGCCTGAATTTCCTTTGCGTTCTCGGACACGTAGTTCAGCATGGCCCGCAGATCTTTCATATCGATAAGCAGAAGGTTTTTGTCATCGGCCACGCGGAAGGCGATTTCAAGCACGCCCTCCTGAGTGGGATTTAGATCCATCAGCCGGGCCAGCAGGGTAGGGCCCATGTGTGACACGGTCGTCCTGACCGGTATGCCCTTTTCGCCGTACACGTCCCAGAACATGACCGGGAAATCCTTATATTCAAAGCCCTCAGTCACATTACATTTTTCCAGCTGCTCCGTGACATGCTTATTTTCCTCGCCCATTTTGGCGATACCGCAGACGTCGCCCTTGATGTCCACCATGAACACCGGCGAACCGACCATGCTCAGGGTCTCGGCCATAACCTTAAGGCTTATTGTCTTACCTGTACCGGTTGCTCCGGCAATAAGGCCGTGGCGGTTGACCATTTCGGGCCTGAGCATAATGGGCTCTCTGGGCTCCTCGCCGGTGGCTATCCAAAGCTTTCCTTCTCTTGTATACATTCTTTTTTCCTCCTTTATATAGTGGGTGTCCAGTAGACGTTGTTGTATATATCGGTCAGACGGAACAGAGCCTTGCAGCCTGCGTCAACGGTAACGGAGCCGATCTCGGGCTCGCCGTATACGGTGTACTGTTCGCCAAGATAATAGCTGTCAATATACTCGCCGTCATAGGTGTAGTAATCACACAGGAAATCTATCCTGTCTCCGTCCTGAAGCTCAATAAGTCCCTTTGCCACGGTGTCGGCGCTGCCGCCGTAATCGGGCTGGGCCCCAAGAACGCTTCCGTAGGGGTTATCGTCGGTAAATTCAAGAATTAAATTCACCAGCTCACCGTTGAGCATGGCGGGCACGCGGCCCCTGATGGTATACTCTCCGTCGCCGTGGGATTCGGCGGAAATCATATAGTAACTTACGGCCTGTCCGTCGATAGACAGCCATGTTCCGTCGTATTCGGCGATTAGATTGCCGTCGTCGTCAAAGGACGCCGAGTTGTCCATGCCAAGGTCTATATAGCCATCGCCGTCGTCCATAAACACGCTCAGCTCCACGTTCTGCACAAGCTCCCACTGATCCTCTTCAAGGCTGAGCACACGGTCACCGTCACGGTTTTCGGTGAATATAAGGGCTTCCTCGTCCAACATATTTTTAGCGTAATAGTCCGCGCTGTCAGTTATCATCTTTCCGTCTATCCAGCCGGTGTCCATGCCGGAGGTAAAGCCGGAAAGCATACTCAAATCGCCGCCGCCCAAAAGCGAACTGAGGAGGCTGCCAATGGCGCCGCTGCCGCCGGGCTGCTGGATCTGCGCTCCCGAACCCATGAGCTGACCCAAAAGGTCGGTGAGTGATCCGGACTGACCGCCGGCGGCCATCTGTCCGCCCAGCTGAAGGCTGGCAAAGGTACGGATGCACTCGCTGTATTCCTCATCCATATCAATTTTATCGTAGGTGGAAATCATTCCGCCCACCTTTGAAGGATTTGCGTATGGAAAGTAGATGGAAATACCCTGAGAATTGTTCATTCCTCTTCCGGTACGGTTATAAACCACGCCTGTTTTGAGGGCCTTTGCCAGATCTTCGCCCTCCATGGTACCCATACGGTTCGCAAGATCAATAAGATCCACCTGATCGATGTGTACCGACTGTGCAAATTCCCTGACGCCGCTGCGGGCATTGGAAACCGTGGCGTAATCTCCGTCCTTTATAAGCTTTGAAACGCTCTTCGCGAAGTCCGCAAGCCGGCCCTCGGAGGCTTCCTTTATCTGAGCCAGATCAATCACTGAAAGAGTAGTCTGGCCCTGAGGCGTTTTGTCAACAAAGGTGTCGGCAATTATCTTGCCGATTTCCGGCGTACTTAGAGAGGTGTTTTCCGACACAGCGTTGAGCCAATCCGTGTAATACCAGCCAGAGCCGGGCTCGTTCTCCTCCGAGGCTATCATGTAATCGGCGTATTCCTCAAGGGTGAGGCCCGTTTCAAGAGTTGCCATCAGGCAGGCGTCAAAGCCTATAAAATCAAAGGTGCAGCTGCCGTCGTCCAGCGCTCTCTCAATCTTGTCAAGGGTCATTGAGCCGCTGTTCGGGTAATTCATATCATAGCCGTAGCCGCCGGTGGAGCCGCCGCCGTGATCCCAGAGGATAAGCTCGTACCGGTCGGCGGGGTAGTTCTGCTTGCAGTAGCGAATAAATTCGGAAAGAGTGTTCGGGTCAGTCATTGGCTTCGATCCAAGTTTCGGAACCAGACACTGGAGACCTCCGTCGGTAACCTTGTATATCTGATTGGTGCTGGCGCTGACGACGTTGTTCTGCCATTTTGCGGCGCCGCCGGTTTCTATTATCAGGTTCACCCTGTCGCTCAGCCGAGCCCGGAGCATCTCCTGAAGGTCGGCGGTTGCCGCGCCTCCCTTGGCCTCAAGGTCTGTGCCTCACATATAGAGCATTACTGTCACCGTGTCCCTGCCGTTGCCCAGAATTTGCGTCCGCTTCGGTGCGTCGGTGACGTTGAGCTGCTGATAATTGCTGTTTTGTCCGTAAGTGGGTGCCGATGTGTCCAGATAGCCGCCCAGCAGGTCGGATAAGCTGCCGTGCTGATTGTTAATTGTCTGAGCGCTCTGATCTGTGCCGTAGCCGCCCATGCCCATAAGTCCGTCAAGCAAATTGCCCATGCCGCCGAACATCGAAAAGAGCACCACGGCACCCACCACGAGAATTATCAGTATCAGACAGCCGCACCCGCAGCCCGCCGGCCTGCGGCCCATTCCGTTCATTCCGTCGTTGTTGCTTCCGCCGCCCATAAGGCCGCCGAGGAGAGAGCCTATCAGTCCGCCCATGAGCGCTCCGCCCATGCCGCGGCTGCCCCCGTTAAAATCCCTTTCGTTTTGTTCAATATTGGGACTGTCAATATTGCTTCCCTGTCCGGGCATATCCTGCGATCTTCTGCGTCCGAGTGGGCCGGACATACCAAAGCCCGAGCCCCTGCGCCTTATCGGTCCGCCTTGAGATGGCGTCCTCTTCTGCCGCTGGGGAGGCCGTCTGTTTCTGTCCATAATACACTTCCCCCCATTTTACTATCCTTTTATATTTAATTATACCATAACCAAAATTTTTTTACAATAAATTTTTGAAAAAATCTAAAAAATATTGACAAAAAGGTTTTTATGTGATAATGTGTTGCCATAAACGGAATAAAGGAGGAAAGAAAAGTGAATATGAAAAAGCTTCTTAAGGCCGGTCTGTCAGCGCTGGTCGTAATACTGCTGGCCGCCGGTCTGTACATTTTCGGTTTTAACACCAACGACCGGACGGAGAATACAATCGGGTCGAGTCCGGCGGAGGTAGCCGTAATCGCTGACGACACGCCGTTACAGGCGGAGCAGAATGAATCGGGAGATCTACCGTCAGGAGAAGAAATAGACCCTGAACAGGAATTATCCCTCGACGAGGACGGCTCCTATACTTCAAAAGAGGATGTGGCGCTGTATCTTCACGAATACGGCAAGCTCCCGCAAAACTACATAACAAAGGAAGAAGCCAGAGATTTGGGCTGGGACAGCAGGAAGGGCAACCTTTGGGACGTTGCCCCGGGTAAGTCCATCGGCGGCAGCCACTACGGCAATTATGAAAAGCTCCTGCCGGAAAATGACTATGAGGAGTGCGACATAGACTATGACGGCGGCCGCCGCAACGCCAAGCGCATAGTCTACTCCGACGACGGAGACATATATTACACCGAAGACCATTATAACACCTTTGAGCAGCTGTATTAAAAGGAGTAACGCTATGAAAACCGTCTATCTGAGCCGGGAAAATTCGGCTACACCGGACAGCCTGTACGACTTTTTGAGTAATGAATTGGCCTTTCCTGATTATTTCGGCCGCAATCTTGACGCCCTCTATGATGTCCTGACGGACATTTGCGAGGAGACCCACATCAGTCTGCCCGAATCGGGAGTGCCGGAAGGCGTCTGCCATGTACTGCGGGATGCGGAAAAGTACAACAGCATGATACATCTGCATTTCCGGCCTACAAAACAATGATAAAAAGTGCGTTTGTGACAAAATTTTGTCACAAACGCACTTTTTAGTATTAGTCAAAGCAGAATAAACGGGCCTTGCCCCGGTCCGACCCACAATCTCTTGCAGTCGGTTACAAAACCTCCGGCGATGTTCCGAGAAACTCAAGGATATAATCCTTTTTCTTTAAAATCTCATCAATACGGTTGACATAATCTCCGGCCTCTTTTGGGTTGAAAATCCGTTCGATACGGTCGCCGCGCACAAGCTTCGTCGATGCCCCGCCGCCAATGGCGAAAATAGAGTGAACCTCCTCCATGATATACACGTTGTAGAGACATTCGGCTCCGGGCCGTGCGAAGCTGACGTTTTCCAGATTGCCGAGAGTGTTTTTCTGCTTATACATATAATAGGGTTCGGCTCCGTATTCCTTCATGCGGCGACGGCAAAGCTCCATCATTTCGTTGACGTTACGGGCGAAGCGCAACTTTTCAAAATCGTCGCGAAGCCGGGCCGCCCGTTTCAGATACATGGTGTGGACGGTGACGGTGTCCGGCCCAAGGGCGGTTATCCTGTCCAGCGTCTCTGCCAGCATTTTCACGTCCTCCCCCGGCAATCCCAGAATGAGATCCGCGTTGATTACCTCCATGCCCTCCCGTCGGGCCAGCGCAAAGGCCTGCTCCACGTCCTCGGGACTGTGGCGACGGCCTATGGCGTCCAAAGTCCTCTGGTGCATGGACTGAGGATTTATACTTATGCGGCGGATGCCGTTTTTTCTCAACATGGACATCATTTCCGGAGTAAGAGTGTCGGGACGTCCGGCCTCAACGGTGAGCTCTTTGAGCTCGGACATATCAAAGGAGCTTTTCAGCGTCTTTATGAGCCTTTCCAGAAGCTCCGCCGGTATGGCCGTGGGCGTTCCGCCGCCGAAATATGCGGAAACAGGCTTTAGCCCCAGCTCCGCCGCGATCTCGCCGCTGCGGCGTATCTCTCTTTCGCAGGCGTCAACGTATGGCAGCAGAAATTTGTTGTTATGAGTCAGGGCCTGAGAAATAAAGGAACAGTAAGCACAGCGTGTCGGACAGAAGGGTATGCCGACATAGAGGCTGACGGCCTTTTCACCGGCCATGCCGATGATTTTCTGCTCCTTTTGAGCCACCTCTATACAGAGCCGGGCCCGGTCAGGCTCTATCCAATACTCGTTTTCCAGCTCAGCCGCCGTCTCAGCGGGAGTTTTGCCCTCTTCAAGGAGCAGACGGGCCAGCTTGGCCGGGCGAATGCCGGTAGATATGCCCCAGGGAGTCGGCATATCGGAAATTTCTTTGCAGGCCAGAAGCGCCGACTTTTTTACGGAATTTGATAGAGCCTTTTTGTCAAAGTTCTCAGGGACCGGCCAGCTTCCCATGCCTGTCAGTCCGTCCTTGGTGACTCTTGCGGAGGCAAGGCCGTTTTCGACAACGCTTTCGACCTCTAAATCCGAATGTACATCAAAAAAGAGCTGAGCTATCTGCTCAACGGCCGTGGAAAGCTCATGCCCTTTTGTGGTGATTGTCATATCTATTCTCCATTCGATCCCATGCGTCACGCGGCAGTTCATTTTTCACGCTGTATATAAGGATTGTACTTTTTTTCATATCCGACGGTAGTTTTCGGCCCATGGCCGGGGTATATCACCGCCTCGTCGGGAAAACTCTCCAGCACCCGACGGACGGAAATCATCTCCTCCATTATACTGCCGAAATCGTAACGGCCTATGCTGCACTTGAAAATCAGGTCGCCGTCAAACAAGTTATTGTCAACCGCATAAACCACACCTCCGGCGCTGTGACCGGGAGTGTGCATGACTTTAAATTCAAGGGGCCCGAAATTGAGAACGTCCCCGTCCTCCACAAAGCCGTCCACCTCAAAGGCCTCAGGCGCGGGCGAATTTGTAAGGAAGCAAAGGCTGTTGCGGCTACCGACCATGTTAAAGTCGCTCCTGTGCATATAGACCTTTGCGCCCGTGACGTTCTTGATACGGTTCACCGCTCCGGTGTGGTCATAATGGCCGTGAGTGAGCAGAATCGCGGCCAGGTCACGGCCGTGAATTTTTTCCAGTATCTTATCCGCCTCATCGCCGGGATCGACCAGCACGGCGGTCTCCCCCTCGGACAGCAGATAGCAGTTGGTGTCAAGGTCACCGACAACTATCGTTTCAATATTCATCCCAAATCAACTCCCAGCAGCTTTTCCAACAAGTCAAAGCCGTCATTGTCAGCCGGTTCTATTTTCACCCTCAGCGCTTCCTCCAGCTGGGGCACGGTCACATCGTCCAGCAGCACATCCGTCCCCTCGCGAAGCATATCCCGTGAGATGACGGCAACGTCGCCGAGGTCGCGGCCCCGCAGCTGATCCATAATGTCACAACCGCACAACAGCCCGGCCACGGTTATGCTTTCACCGAAAAAGCGATTGATTATCACCGCCACATCAACGGTCACATTGGGGTATTTTTCCGTTACCATGGTAGCAAAGGCCTTCATAAGCGGCCCGGCGGCGGCGCCTGTGATTACCGTCGCTTTACGGTCGGGCAAGAAATCCGGCCCAAGCTTCAGGGCGGTGGCAAATTCCTCCTTGAGGGAGGCGATAAGGCCGACGCCGTTTTCTATCTGAGGGTAGCCGTCGTAGCTCTCGCCGTCGGGAATATCCAGCCCGGCCTTTAAATACAGCTCGTCGGCGGCGTAGACAAAGCCCCGCCCTATCTCCCCGCGGGCCCTTTGCTGCCATTTTTCCACAATTCCAACCGTTTCACAGGCCTTTTCCACGCTGACCGGCGTCATTGGCGCCAGCCCTTTTCTGTGAGCTGTAAGACCCACGGGCACAACGGATACGCTGATAATGTTTTCTCTCAGTCCGTACAGTCCGTTCAGAGTGAACTCCAGCTCTTCCCCATCGTTGTACTCGGGACAGAGAACGATCTGGCAGTTCATCATTATGCCGTTTTGAGCGAAACGCTCCATTATCTCCGGCAGCATCCGCGCCCGGGGATTTTTCAGCATTTTCACACGAAGCTCCGGATTCATGGTGTGAACCGAAATATTTATCGGACTGACCCGCAGCCGTATAAGCCGGTCAATATCCGCTTCCTTAAGGTTGGTGAGGGTCACGTAATTCCCCTGAAAGAACGACATTCTGGTGTCGTCGTCCTTGAAGTACAGGCTGTCGCGCATACCCGGGGGGAGCTGGTCTATGAAGCAGAACACACAGGCGTTGGCACAGCGCTGAGCCTTATCCATGAGTCCGCTGTCAAATTCCACGCCCAAATCGTCATAGGCGTCCTTTTCAAAGTCCAGCTCCACTATTTCCCCCTGTACCGTCTGAATTTTCAGCACGATAACCTCGTCATTCATGAGGTAGCGGTAATCCAGCACATCGTGAACCTCTTCGCCGTTGACGGCCAGCAGCACGTCCCCCGGTTCAAGGCCCAGCTCAGCCGCTATGGAGTTTTCATACACGGTTTTTATCCTCGCGGCCATAAATGTCACATCCTGTTATTTAAAGTAGCTGTTTATATCGTCAAAAATTTTGTCCACATTTTTAATGGCAACGGTGTAATCTTCCTGACCGTTGACCGAAACCCAATAGTTCCGCTCGTCGTAGCCTGTGAACGTAAGCTTAAGGCTCTCTCCGTTGGTGAGCACATACTCTATCGAACCCACAGGCGTCGGAGACTGTGAATAGTCCGGAGGCTGTTCAAGGCTTCCGCTGACGTTGATAGCCACGATATGGCTGTAAAAGTCCCGGAAGGTATCGGCATCCAGCTCCACCCCGTCCTTGAAGAAGGCCGCGTTTTCGCCGCCGCCGTCCACAATATCAAAATTCATCGTTTCGCCCTTATGCTCAATGTGTATCTCGCTGATAAGACTGATGTCAACCATGGCCAGGAGCTTCTCCTCCAAGTCGTCGGCGGTGAGGGCAAGAATGCTCCATGTGTCGGCTCCGGTGCGCATGAGATAGTCAACATCGCTGCGGCGGATCCAACGGTAAGTCCCGTCCGAGGCGGAAACCTTATACTCTGTGACCCCACTCCTGGTTTTAACCGTTATAGTGTATTCCGGAGCGTTCAGGCCGACAGAGGCCATATTTTCCTCATTAATAGGCAGTATGCCCGAAACATGGCTCTCCGTCTGGGTCAAAGGCGTAATAAGCCTTTCAGTCAGATCGTTGTTGGAGGCGCTGCGCCGGACGGGAGAAACTATATTCCAGTAGCTCAACAGAGAATACTGATCCTTGGGCCCGGCGGGATCCATCTCCACGGCCAGGGAACCGTTCGGGCCGTCGATTGCAACACCGGTAATGTCCTCTGCCGTCAATCCGGCCGCAATGTCGGCATAATCCTTAGCCACGAGATTTATAACGTCCACCATGTAGCTCTTCATGATGTACACGTCGCTCGAGGCGTCGGTATTGAAATAGCATCCGCTGCCGTCAGGAGTCTTATTGCCGATGTAAAAGGTACGGCTGCCGGAGGTCGTTGTCAGTGTCAGAACGGCATTGGGGGCATCGAGGCCAAAATCAGCCAAATTTTCGGGACTTTCGGCCGCACGTCCCTCGCTGGTTATATTCTGAAATGTGCTCACGAGAGTGTCAACGGCGGTCGCCTTCAGCGTAACGCCGTCGAAACCCTCCATAGCCCAGCCGTTATCTCCCCTGACCAGACTGTAGCTGCCGTACTTGTTGGTCACATCCGCGCCGATGAGCTCGTCACCGGCGTATGAAAACACTTTAATGACCTCGTCGTCGGTATACATTTCGCCCAGCGAGTCGCCGTCCTTGTGTTTTGTCAGGAAATATATTCCGCCCACAAGAAGGCCGATAACAAGCACAACGATTATGATATTTACTATGAATTTAACGTTCCTGCTCATGGCGTACCTCTTACAAATGTCTTCTGCGGAGCCAGATTATCACGCCCGCAAGAACTATCAGTATGGGCAGAGCAAAGCAGAAAATAATACGGTATAATTTCTGCTGGGCCTCGGTCATGATAAGGCGGGTGGCGCTCAGGCTCTTGCCCTCGATAGTGAGCTTTGTGCTGTTGAGGCCTATCATCTCATAGGCGCTGTCAACAAAGAAGCTGTTGTTGCCGAGACTGCTTTCGCTGAGAAGTCCTGTCAGGTTGGCCACCTCGGCATACTGAGTAACGCCCCAGAATGACGAGCTGCCGGCCACCAGCAGTCTGGCGGTCTTATCGTAGTCCTCGCCCACGGTCTTTTCCAGATAGAGAGCAAGATCGTAAACTCCCTGCACGCCGTCGCTCATGCCACTGTTTTCGCCGTTTGCGTCCCTGATGAGCTCATAAGCCATACCCTGCTTGGTGGTATAGAATACGGTCTTATTGGTTATGGCGCCCAAATTGTCCTGCTCAAAGGTAAGGCTGCGGCAAAGTGTCGCGTACACGGGAACGTTCTTGCTCACAATGTCCTTGGTGAGGCCGCTTTCAACAACCTGTGGGAAAATTATGTCAAGACCGGTGTTCTGATCCATGGTGCTGTAATTTGGACTGCCCTCAGCAATAACGTTGTCCTCCACGGTCACGCCCCACTCGGCCAGATAAGCCTGAAGCCGGGGCAGCTCAAAGTAAGGCTCAATGGCGATCTGGACGCTGCCGCCCTGATCAAGATATTTGTCCAGCCGGTCTATCTCTTCGGGCAGGAAGTCATCCACCGGCGAGATGATGTAGAGCATTTTGCACTCCGGAGGCACGTCGGCCATCTTAAGACTGAACTGGGTGGGCGTGATGTTCTCCCCCGCCAGAATATTTGACATTTCGGCGGGATTGGGTTCGCCGTGGTCGGTGGTGAAGCAGACAACTGTCTCCTCCTCGCTGATGCAGTAGGCCAGAGCGTTGGTGAGCTTGCTCTCCAGTATGGCGGCGCTGGGGTAGCGCTGGCCGGTGGAAAGGTCGCTGGATATTTCAAACATATCAACATAGCTCAGCATACGGTGCCGTCCGTTGGCGGCGTTTTCAATAATCAGGCTGTGCTCGCTTACATTTTCAATATCAGTAAACTTGTTCACAAAGCCGGGATCCTTGATATAGAAAACGTCCTCATACTTCAAATTTTTGGAAGCCGCCACGTATTTGAGGACTACCTCGTTTACATAGCTGTCCTTCTCGCTGCTGCCCCGCATATAATAGACGGTGACGTCGTTGTCCCCCTCGTCCAGCTCGGCCAGCACGTTTTTCGTGGCCTTGCCTATCTCGTATAGACCGTTCTCCGTCAGGTCAATACGGGTGACGGGGAATTTTTCGGACAGGGCCGACGCCAGCAGGTTTACCAGTACGAAGATCACTATCGCGCCGATTATCAGAACCGTATTGTTTGCGCCGTACTTAAGGCGGCGTTTATTTATTTTTTTCATACTGCACGCCCCTCCCTCAGCTCCAGCGGCGCTTTTCGATGTTCCGGACTGTCAGGAACACGAACAATGCCGAAATACTCAGATAATAGATTATGTTCTCCGCCATCAGAATTCCGTTGCGGAAATCCACGAAGCGTTCGGTCACGGCCACAAGCCTGATAACCTGATTAAGCATATCGATACCCGTAGACGGAAGTATGCTGGCAAGGAACGAGGCCAGAAGCACGCCAAGGGTTATTACAAGGGCAATTATCTGGCTTTCGGTCACGGAGGAGAAGAAAATGCCGATAGACACAAAGCACAGTCCAAGCAGCAGGAAGCCCAGATACGAGGCCAAAATCTTGCCCCAAACGGGACTGCCATGGATTGCGATTATCACCACATATGGAAATGACGTCGCCATAGCGCCGGCAAAAACACACATGGCCGCCATCAGCTTGCCAAGCACCACGCCCCACACGCTGACCGGAGCGGAAAGCAGAAGCTGGTCAGTTTTGTTCGCCCTTTCCTCGGCGATAAGGCGCATGGTCAGCACCGGCACAAGAAGCACAAGTATGAGCAGGCTGCTGTACATGGGGATGGAAATGTCCCCGCTGCCGCCCACAAGCACATAATCATTGAAGTAAAAGCCGGAGATAAAGGCGAAAACCCCGATAAACACATAACCGACAGGCGAGGTGAAATAAGCCATCAGCTCACGCTTGAATATCGCTTTCATCAGGCTTCACCTCCTCTGCGTTTCCTGTGAGTTTGATAAATATGTCCTCGAGACTGAGCTCGTTGGTTTTCATTTCAATTATGGTACCGCCGGCATTTGCCACCGCCAGTGAGACCTCACGACGCACATCGCCCGCGGCCTTGATCAGGTACTCACTGCCGTCGGGACGGGCGTTCACCAGTTCTACTCCCGTGACGCCTTCCACAGAGCGTATGGCGGCGGAAACAGTCTCAACGTCACCGTCAATAACGGCGGTTACGGTATTCTCGCCTTCAACCTTGCGGGAAAGGTTCTCCGGTGTGTCCTCCGCCACGATTTTTCCCTTATTGATAATCAGTACACGGTTGCAGACGGCGCTGACCTCCGGCAAAATGTGGCTGCTGAGGATTATGGTGTGGCGCTTGGCCAGCTCCTTTATGACGTTGCGTATCTCTATTATCTGAGCGGGGTCGAGGCCAACTGTGGGCTCGTCCAGCACCAGCACCGCGGGATTGCCGATTAGGGCCTGGGCAAGCCCGACTCTCTGGCGGTAGCCCTTGCTCAGGTTCTTTATCCGCCGCTTGCTGACGTCGGTTATGGCGGCGGCGTTCTTTATGTCGTCAAGATGAGCCTTTTTATTCAGTTTTACCCTCTTAAGCTCGTATACAAAGCCCAGATACTCGTCCACGGTCATATCCATGTACAAAGGCGGCTGCTCCGGCAGATAGCCAACGCTGCGCTTGGCCTTGTAGGGCTCGTCCAGCACGTCATAGCCGTTGACGCTGACAGAGCCGTCAGTGGCGCTGAGGCAGCCGGTTATAATGTTCATGGTCGTGCTCTTCCCTGCCCCGTTGGGGCCAAGAAAGCCCAGTATCTCGCCGTTCTCCACGGTAAAGGTCAGGTCGTCCACGGCCACCTTGCCGCCGAAACGCTTAGTCAGGTGATTTACTTCAATCATTTTTTATTCCCTCCAGTGCGGGGTAAATTTTATTGTTCCGCTTCCTCGGCGGTTATGGCTATCCCCAGCTCGTCAAGCTGCTTTTTGTCCACCGTTCCGGGGGACTCAACCATGAGCTCGCCGCTGTCCTTTACCTTGGGGAAAGCCATCACGTCGCGTATGGACTCCTTGCCGGTCATCAGCATCACCATGCGGTCAAGGCCGTAGGCCATGCCGCCGTGAGGAGGCGTGCCGTAGCGGAAGGCGTTTATCAGGAAGCCGAAGCGCTCCATAGCCTGCTCGGGAGTGAAGCCAAGAGCTTCAAACATCCGTGACTGGAGCTCGCTGTTGTGAATACGTATGCTGCCGCCGCCCAGCTCGACGCCGTTGAGCACTATGTCGTAGGCTTTGGCCCTGACGGCGCCAGGGTCGGTGTCCAGCAGCTCTATGTCCTCATCCTTCGGACAGGTGAAGGGGTGGTGCATGGCAACGAAGCGTCCTTCCTCCTCGCTGTACTCAAGCAGCGGGAAGTCGGTAACCCAAAGGAGATTGAATTTTGTCTTATCTATCAGGCCGTAACGCTGGGCCAGTTCACAGCGGAGCGCGCCCAGAGAGGCATAAACCACGCTGTCCTTATCGGCCACGATGAGAATGGTATCCCCCGCCGAAGCTCCCATCTTGTCGGCTATGGCGCGGAGCTCATCCTGAGTGAAGAATTTAACGATCGAGCCCTTGATCTCGTCCTGACCCACGATGAGCCAGGCCAGGCCCTTGGCACGGTAGGTCTTTACGAACTCAACGAGGGAATCAAGAGTTTTCCTTGTCAGCTTGTCCGACAGGCCCTTGGCGTTTATAGCTCGGACACTGCACCCCTTCTGTTCGGCAACGGAGGCGAAAGCGGTGAACTGGCAGCCCTTAAAGCTGTCGGTCAGATCGACCAGCTCCATGCCGAAGCGGGTATCAGGCTTGTCGCTGCCGAAGCGATCCATGGCCTCTTTGTACGGCAGCCGTGGCAGCGGTATCTGAACGTCCACGTCGAGGATCTCCTTAAATACCGTCTTTATAAAGCCCTCGTTGACGGTCATGACGTCGTCCTCGTCCACAAAGGACATTTCAAGGTCGAGCTGAGTGAACTCCGGCTGGCGGTCAGCCCGCAGATCCTCGTCACGGAAGCATTTGGCTATCTGGAAATATCTGTCCATGCCCGCAAGCATCAACAGCTGTTTGTAAAGCTGCGGCGACTGGGGCAGGGCAAAAAAGTGGCCGGGATAGATACGGCTGGGTACAAGGTAATCCCTTGCGCCCTCGGGGGTCGACTTACAGAGGATGGGAGTCTCCACCTCAAGGAAGCCATTTTCATCATAGTATTTACGGGCTATTTGAGTAATGCGGTGACGGGTCTTAAGTGTGCGCTGCATCTCGGGGCGGCGCAGGTCAAGGTAACGGTACTTAAGACGCAGCTCCTCGCCGGCCTTCACGTCGTCCTGAATGACGAAGGGCGGAACATCGCTCTTTGAGAGGATGCGCAGCGCAGTGGCCGCAACCTCCACCTCGCCGGTGGGAATATTTTTATTGACGCTCTCCCGGGGACGGACAAGACCCTCGACAGCGATGACGTATTCGCTCTTCAGCTCACCGGCCTTATCAAAAAGTTCCTTATCCTCCGGAGAAAATACCAGCTGACTTATGCCGCTGCGGTCACGGATGTCCACGAAGATCAGACCGCCCATGTTCCTGGCCCTTGACACCCAGCCCGAAAGCCGCACCGTCTGTCCGGCGTGCTCGCTCCTGAGCTGACCGCACATATGCGTTCTTTTCATTCCTTTAATTGTTTCCATTCTTATGTCCTCCTAACTATTTATCGCTTATGATACGGGCCACATCGTCCCAGGCTCCGACAGCCAGAGCTTTCTCTTCACCCGTTTCAAGATTTTTCAGCGTAATTTCGTTGTCCTCGGTTATTACCAGCCAGCGTGCCCCACATTCACCGGCGGCGGCAAGCTGAGCGTCGAGTTCTATCCCCATCAGGTCGCGCTCCGCATAAATGCCAAGTCCACGGAGCCTTGCCGCGCCGCGGCTGGCCCTTGACGGCACTGCCGAAGCCACATAGACCAGCGGCTTCATAGGCGGAATTTCACCCATGCCGCTTTCACGCATGGCAATTATCGCCCTCTCCTCCCCTATGGCAAAGCCCACGGCGGGTATTTCCGGACCGCCAAGGCGGGCGCAGAGGCCGTCGTACCTTCCTCCGCCGCACACGGTGCCGTTGGCTCCGCCGTCGCCTGCCTTTAGCTCAAAGACGGTGCGGTTATAGTAATCAAGGCCGCGTATGAGGTGATTTTTTTCGTTGTACGCTATGCCAACCGCGTCCAAGCTGGCCTTCACTCCCTGATAATGGGCGCGGCAGTCGTCGCAAAGGAAGTCGGCAAGCTTGGGAGCCTTCTTGGCAACTTCACGGCAGGACGGATTTTTACAGTCCATCACCCGCAAGGGACTGCGGCCCAGACGGCTGACACAGGTGGGGCACAGCGCCCCGCTGTTGGCATGGGGCAGCAAATAGCGCACCAAAGCGTTTATATAACCCGTCCGGCAGTCGTGACAGCCAAGGGAGTTGATATTAAGCGAAAGCTTGTTTATCCCCATGGAGCGCAGGGCCGTATAGGCAAGAGTGATGATCTCGCTGTCCGCCTGCGGCTTGGTGCTTCCATAGCATTCCGCCCCGATCTGGTGGAACTCCCGCAGCCGTCCTTCCTCGGGATTTTCCTGACGGTAGCAGGTTATTTTGTAGCTCAGCTTCAACGGCAGCTCCTTGGCCATGTCATGCTCAATGATTATCCTCGCCAGACCGGCGGTGCCTTCGGGCCGCAGGGCCAAGCGGTCGCCGTGCTTGTCGGTGAAGGTGTACATTTCCTTTTCAACTATATCCGTAACAGGGCCTACGCCCCGCTCAAAGAGCTCGCTGTATTCAAAGACCGGAGTGTGGGCCTCGTTGTAACCGTAGCACCGGCAGTGCTCCATGAAAACCGACTCCACAAACCGTTTCATTCTGATTTCCCCGGGCAGGCCGTCCTGTGTGCCCCGAGGCGCGTATATCCGCGACGAAGCCACCCGGCTCCACCCCTCTCAATAATTTCATACTATTTTTATATTATACTATTTTTGGCCCTGTGTTGTCAAGTTTTTTGCACGAAAAAAGCCAAAATCCATATGAATTTTTTGTAAAAAATTCAGGACAGTATTTAACGCTGAGAAACTGCTTGCAAATTTAATCGCAGGCAAACGATGAAAACACAGACCATGAACGAAGGGACAACTTTACATTCGAACGAACATAAAAATCCCCTCCAGTACCATTGTAATACGGGAGGAGACTTTTATCAAATGATATTCAATTAATATTTGGGACGGGCCACATAGTGAGTGTGGAGCAGCTCGTGAGCCTTGTGGTCGCCGGGCTTACCCAGATACTCATCATAAAGCTTCTGGATATAGGGATTCTCGTGGCTCTTGCGGAGCTTGAGGCCCTTATCCTCGGCGTAAATAGCCTTGGCGCGCTCGGCGGAAACGTTCACGTCCATCTTCACTCTGGAGGAAACGATGGGCTGACCGCCGCCGGTTACGCAGCCACCGGGGCAGGCCATGATCTCAATGAAATCAACCTGAGTCTCGCCGGAGCGAACGCTGTTGAGAAGCTTGCGGGCGTTGCCCAGACCGTGAGCAACGGCGGCACGGATAGTCTTGTCGCCAACCTGAACGGAGGCGATCTTCACGCCCTCAAGACCGCGGACGGCCTCGTAGTCAACGTGCTCGATAGACTGACCGGTGAGGACGTCAGCCACGGTACGGAGGGCAGCCTCCATAACGCCGCCGGTAGCGCCGAAGATAACGCCGGCGCCGGTGGCCTCGTCGCCGAAGGGAGAGTCAAAGACCTCATCGGGCAGCTTGGCAAACTGAATACCGCTCTGCTTTATCATCTGAGCCAGCTCACGGGTGGTGAGAACGGCGTCAACGTCGGGAGTGCCGGTGGCCGCCAGCTCATCGCGCTGAGCCTCGAACTTCTTGGCGGTGCAGGGCATTACGGAAACGGTGTAGATGTTCTTGGGATCAATACCGGCCTTTTCCGCATAGTAGCTCTTGATAACGGCACCAAACATCTCGTGAGGCGACTTGCAGGAGCTGAGGTTGGGGATAAAGTCGGGGAAATTGTGCTCGCAGAATTTTACCCAGCCGGGGCTGCATGAGGTGATCATGGGCAGCACGCCGCCGTTCTGCATACGGTGAATGAGCTCGGTGCCCTCTTCCATAATGGTCAGATCGGCGCCGAAGTCGGTGTCGAACACCTTGTCAAAGCCCAGGCGGCGCAGAGCGGCAACCATTTTGCCGGTGGTGCACTCGCCCATGGGAAGGCCGAATTCCTCGCCGATGGCGGCACGAACCGCGGGAGCGGTCTGAACCACAACGTGCTTGTCGGAGGCAAGAGCCTTCCATACGTCCTGAATGGAGTCCTTCTCACGAAGGGCGCCGACGGGGCAGACGGCGATACACTGACCGCAGTTTACACAGTCAACGTCGCCGAGGCTGGCCTCAAAGGCGCAGCCGACCTTGGTCTTGAAGCCGCGCTCCATAGTGTCGATAACGCCGACGGTCTGCACTTTCTTGCAGACGTTCACGCAGCGGCGGCAGAGCACACACTTGTTATTGTCGCGAACGATAGAGGGAGAAATTTCGTCGATATTGTACTCGTTTCTCTCGCCCTCGTAGGGAATGTCGGAAACACCCAGCTCATCGGAAAGAGCCTGAAGCTCACAGTTCCGGTTGCGTGGGCAGGTGAGGCACTTGCGGTCGTGGTTGCTGAGCATGAGCTCGAGCACGGCCTTGCGGGCCTCGCGGACGGTGGGGGTATTGGTCTGTACCTCGATACCCTCGGCCACAGGATATACGCAGGCCGCTTGAAGAGCGCGGCCGCCCTTGATCTCAACAAGGCACATACGGCAGGAGCCTGTCTGGCTTACGTCCTTAAGATAGCAAAGGGTGGGGATCTCTATCCCGGCGGCGCGGGCCGCCTCCAAAACGGTGGAACCGGCAGGCACGCTGACGGGCTGACCGTTTATTTTTAAATTAACCATATCCATTTCAACAAGCTCCTTCCTTACTTCTTTACTACGGCGCCGAACTTACAGGTCTCCATGCAGACGCCGCACTTTACGCACTTGGTGGTGTCGATGACGAAAGGCTTTTTGATCTCGCCGGAAATGGCGCCAACAGGGCACTTTCTGGAGCAGGCGGAGCAGCCCTTGCACTTCTCGGGATCGATAACATAGCTGAGAAGGGCCTTACATACGCCGGCGGGGCAGCGCTTTTCAACAACGTGAGCCTCATACTCATCACGGAAGTAGCGGAGAGTGGAGAGCACGGGGTTGGGAGCGGTCTGGCCCAGACCGCAGAGGGAGGCGTTCTTGATATGATAGCAGAGAGCCTCCAAACGGTCAATGTCCTCAAGGGTACCCTGACCCTTGGTTATCTTATCCAAAATCTCAAGAAGGCGCTTCGTGCCTATACGGCAGGGAGTGCACTTACCGCAGGACTCGTCAACGGTGAACTCCAGGAAGAACTTGGCGATATCAACCATACAGTTGTCCTCATCCATAACGATAAGACCGCCGCTGCCCATCATGGAGCCAATGGAGATAAGGGAATCGTAATCGATAGGCGTGTCAATAAGAGAAGCGGGGATGCAGCCGCCGGAAGGTCCGCCGGTCTGAGCCGCCTTGAACTTCTTGCCGTTGGGTACGCCGCCGCCGATCTCTTCAACGATCTCGCGGAGGGTGGTGCCCATGGGTATCTCAACAAGACCGGTATTGTTGATCTTGCCGCCCAAAGCGAACACCTTGGTGCCCTTGCTCTTCTCGGTGCCGATGGAAGCAAACCAGTCGGCGCCCTTGTTGAAGATAACGGGGATGTTGGCGTAGGTCTCAACGTTGTTAAGGATGGTGGGCTTTTCCCAAAGACCCTTTACGGCCGGGAAGGGAGGACGGGGACGGGGCTCGCCTCTGTGGCCCTCGATAGAGGTCATAAGGGCGGTCTCCTCACCGCAGACGAAGGCGCCGGCGCCGAGACGCAGCTCAATGTCAAAGTCAAAGCCCGTGTCGAAAATATTCTTGCCCAGCAGGCCGTATTCCTTGGCCTGATCGATGGCTATCTGAAGTCTCTTTACCGCGATGGGGTACTCGGCGCGGATGTAGATATAGCCCTGATTTGCGCCGATAGCATAGCCGGCGATGGCCATGGCCTCAAGGACGCTGTGGGGATCGCCCTCAAGCACGCTTCTGTCCATGAAAGCGCCGGGGTCGCCCTCGTCGGCGTTACAGCAGACATACTTCTGCTCGTTCACGCTCTTGCGGGCAAAATCCCACTTTGTGCCGGTGGGGAAGCCGCCGCCGCCGCGTCCGCGAAGGCCGGACTTCTTTACTGTGTCGATTACCTCCTCGGGGGTCATTTCGGTGAGAACCTTGCCGAGGGCCTGATAACCGTCAACGGCGATGTACTCCTCGATGTTCTCGGGGTTGATAACGCCGCAGTTGCGCAGCGCCACACGTTGCTGCTTTTTATAGAAATTAACGTCGTTAAGGGACTTGATGTCGTTCTGTTCAACGGTCTCGTCATATACGAGGCGCTTTACGATACGGCCCTTGAGAAGATGCTCCTGAACGATCTCCTCAACGTCCTCCTTCTTGACGCGGCTGTAAAACGCGCCTTCGGGATATACGACAACTACGGGGCCAAGGGCGCACAGACCGAAGCAGCCTGTCTTAATAACCTTGACTTCCTTATCCAGGCCGTACTTGACCAGCATATCGTCAAACTCCTCATGGAGAACCTCGCTGCCGGAGGAGGTACAACCGGTACCGCCGCAGATAAGAACGTGGGATCTAACCAGCTCCATTCAGTACACCCCTTCCTTACATTCCTGCCGCGCCAATCGTGTACTCGGCCACTGGCTGGCCGTTGACGATGTGGTCGGCGACTACTCTTGCCACCTTGTCAGGGGTCATCTTTACGTATGTAACCTTATCCTGACCGGGCGTATAGATCTCAACGATGGGCTCAAGACGGCAGAGACCGATGCAGCCGGTCTGCTCAACGGCCACGTTGTTGAGGTTCCTCTTGCTGATTTCCTCAAGGAAGGATGTCATGACGGGACGGGCGCCGGCGGCGATGCCGCAGGTTGCCATGCCGACAACTACTCTTACGCCGTCCTCTCTGTCCTTTCTGAGATTGACGTTTTCGATAGCCTTCTGCTTTAAAGCCTGAAGCTCAACTAAACTTTTCATGATTCTTCTACACCTCCATAAATATTTGCGATACCCTCGCCGATAAACTCTCTCAGCCAGGCGGCGACCGTGGGGTCGCTCAGCGGCACCTCGCCGAGGATTTCCTTCATTTCCTTTGTGTTGAACTCGAACACGGCTCCGTTATAAGTGTGTTTGTAGTAAAAGTCAATGTGACTGTTCATTGAGATCAGGGAGGTCATTGTGTCCGCCATATTGCCAAGGGGCTGGCGGTCAATGTGGCTGTGGGAAAAAACCGCTTTGATAAAGGTTCCCTTCCCCACCTGGGAACGGAGCTCCACGTCTCCTCCCGTGGCCTGAGCGGCGCTGCGCAGAAGCGAGATCCCCATACCGACCTTGCGGGTGGTGCGGGTGGTGACAAAGGGATCCATGACCCGGGCCACCATTTCTTCATCCATGCCGCAGCCGTTGTCCTCCACCGAGAAGGACAGCACATCCTTGGGCAGATCCTCAAAGAGCTCGACCCAAATGGTATCCGCGCCGGCTCTAACGGAGTTCTGCACGATGTCAAGTATGTTCAGACTGATCTCCTGCATAGGTTTTTACCCGCTTCCTCAGTCGGAGTACTTGGCGAGTATGCCGGGTACATCGTCCACGGTGAGTCGGCCGTAAACCTCGTCATTGACTGTCAGTACGGGAGCAAGGCCGCAGGCGCCTATGCAGCGGGTGGCATTGAGGGAATACTTTCCGTCAGGGGTGCAGCCGCCGACCTCAAGGTTGAGGGACTCCTGTATCTTGTTGATGATGTTGCCGCTGCCCTTGACGTAGCAGGCGGTTCCGAGACATACGGCGATGGCGTATTTGCCCTTGGGATTAAGGGAAAACTGGGTATAGAAGGTCACAACGCCGTAAACCTCCGCCAGTGTGACGCCAAGTCCCTCGGCGATCATTACCTGCACCTCCAGGGGCAGATAGCCGTAGATGTCCTGAGCCTCATGCAGAACAGGAATGAGCGCGCCCCGGGTGTCCTTGTACTTTGCGATGACTTCCTTGAGCTTTGCTTCCTGCTCGGCCGTACCGTTGAACGGTACCGATGATTTCACGCTCATATTCTTTACCTCCTTATATTGATTGAATTGGACGGAGATGCCCGTCCGTTATTCAGCATGACAAATGTTGTGAGCACACAGTAATCACACACAGACATTATATCAGATTTTTCACGGTTTGTCTACACTAACATTAGATTTTCGTTAAAAAAATCACAAAAAAATATGCGCAGCATAAATCAGCAAATGAGAAGGGCGGAAGATTTTGGAATAAACGTATATTTGCCCCGCTGCCGTCCGTTATAAAACGCAAAAAAGCCTTCCCCCTCGAGGGGGGAAAGCTCAGAGCGTCAACGTACTTTTTATTTTATCTTAGGTCTGGCGACAATGGCCGCAATCAGGGCGAACAGTATCACCGCCGCGATGCCCGCCGCCGTGGCCGAAAGTCCGCCGGTGACAACGCCAAGGAAGCCGTCCTTTTCCACGGCCTTTATAACTCCCTGATAGAGGGCGTGACCGAAGCCCAGAAGCGGCACCGTGGCTCCCGCGCCGGCAAATTTTTCAAGAGGCTTGTACACCCCTATGAGAGACAGGAACACTCCTCCGACCACATAGCCCGTCAGCAGCCGCGCCGGAGTAAGCTTTGTCCGGTCGATTATGACCTGCCCGACGGCGCATATAAGCCCGCCCACCAGAAACGCCTTGATGTAATCCATAAACACTCTCCTTTGCTGATTTTAGATTAGTGTTTACGGAAACAAATTTTTTATTCGTCAAAATCAGCAGAGGCCGGTTAAATATTCGGTATCTGCCAGTCTATGGGCGGCCGAAGGGCGCTTATAAGGGCGTCGTTGGCCCTGGCAAAATGGTTGCAGCCGAAGAAGCCGCGGCTTGCGGAAAGGGGACTTGGATGGGCCGCTTCGAATATAAAGTGGCGCTCCGGATCGATAAGCTCCTTCTTTTTGCGGGCGTTGTTGCCCCAGAGCAGGAACACCACGGGCTCTTCCCGACGGTTCAGGGCGCTTATGACGCTGTCAGTGAAGATTTCCCAGCCCTTGCCCTTGTGGGAGTCTGCCTCGCCCCGACGGACGGTGAGCACCGCATTGAGGAGCAGTACGCCCTGACGGGCCCATGGCATGAGGAAGCCGTTGTTGGGAATGTAACAGCCAAGACTGTCACGAAGCTCCTTGTACATGTTCAGCAGGGACGGCGGTATGGGCGTTCCCGGCTTGACGGAGAAGGCCATACCGTGGGCCTGTCCCGGCTCATGATAGGGATCCTGACCTATTATTACTACCTTTGTGTCGCTGTAAGCCGTGACCTTTAGGGCGGAAAACATATCATACATATTCGGATATACCTCATACTTTGAGTATTCTGATTTCAGAAATTCCCTAAGCTGAAGGTAGTAGTCCTTCTGAAATTCGCCGCCTATTATTTCGTCCCAGTCGTTGCCGAGCCTGACCATTCCCTCATCTCCCTATATAAATTTTTCCATTATTTTGTTCTCAAACGTGACGCCGCGCCGCTCGACCCGCTCGATGCCGCAGACCCTGAATCCGTACTTTATGTAAAAGCCGTAGCCCACCCGGCTCGAGGCCAGGAATATGCGGTTGATCCCGCGCTTTTTTGCCCAAGCGGCAGCCGTGTCCATCAGCGCGGTCGCCACTCTCCGGCCGATATAGTCCGGATGAGTAAAAAGCCGGTTGACATAACCGTCCCGCTCGATACAGACAAAGCCCACAAGACGGCCGCCCTCCTCCATTACCCAGGTAACGTTGCGCATAAGGGAATATGTAAGCTTGGCCGTATCCATTTTTTTGGGAGCCCATGCCTCCAGCTCCTCGGGAGTGTAGGCTCCGGCGCACAGCCGATGGACAGAGCTGTAGAGCAGCTCAGCCAGCTTCTTCCCCTCGCCGGGGCGCATCCTGCGGATCTTCACGACGTACACCTCCCCCCGTTGTAAACACTGATTAAATGCAGTGCTGCGATTGGCGAGACATAATTTTCTTTAAACAAGGAAAAAAGCGCAGAAATACTTGCTGTATTTCGAGCATTTTTGACGCAGTGTAAAGGAAATTTGGCCGTCAAGCGCGGCGCTGAGCCAAATGCGCTATTTAATCAGCGTTTACAATTATAGACAAGATAACCCACATACGTCACGTATGTGGGTTAGCCGTCTTATTTAAACTTTCTTTTTCTGGCCGCTTCGGACTTCTTTTTACGTCTTACACTGGGCTTTTCGTAGTGTTCTCTTTTGCGAACCTCGGAAATAACCCCAGCCTTGGCGCAAGAGCGTTTAAATCTTCTAAGGGCGCTATCTAAAGACTCGTTTTCCTTAACTCTTACCTCGGACATCTCTAACCCTCCCCTCGCAGCTCCTAAAGAAATAGTTACCGCATATAGTGACACCTTAATTATACCACAAATAAAAAATATGTCAAGCCATATTTGTAAATTTTTTAAAAAACTTTTAAAACGCCCATATTATGCGGTTTTATGTCAGCCCGGAGGCCAGGCAAGGCTCCGTCCTCCCAGCATGTGGAAGTGCAGATGTCCCACGGTCTGGCCGCCGTCAACGCCGCAGTTATTGACGATGCGGTAGCCGCCCTCGGCTATGCCCTCCCGGGCGGCGATCTCCTTCGCCGCAAGGAAGATGTCGGCAATAATACCGGCGTTTTCCGCCGTGAGCTCGTTGGCCGAGGCGATATGCTCCTTCGGCACGATGAGCACATGGACGGGTGCCTCGGGGTTTATGTCCCGAAAAGCGTAGACCTTGTCGTTTTCGTAGACCTTGGCCGAGGGTATTTCCCCGGCAATTATCTTGCAGAACAGGCAGTCCATTACTTTCTCTCCTTCTTATTATATTTTTCTATTACTTCAAGTATAAATTTTTTCCCGTTTTCCAGATCACCCTCATTCGGGCGGCCTTTATTGATGCCGCCGGCCAGCTTGAAGATAAAGAACTTATCCAGGCCCTTGCAGGCGAACGAACCCAGCACCTCCGCCCCGTTGTTTTTCAGTACGGACACAAGGGACTCGTTGTTCTTCTCAGTGCCGGTACCGCTGGTTGAAAACACAAATACCGGGCGGTCATGGATCAGTCCGGCGGCCTCGGTGACCGAGGCCCCGTGCTTTCCGAAATATATGCCGCCGCCGAAACCGATAATGTCGTAATCGGCAAAATCCAGCCCAGCCGCCTCTTCGGCCCTCACTACCGTAAGAGGAGCAGCTTCGGCCATGGCCTCGGCTATTTTCATTGTGTTCCCCTGATGGTGAGAATCTACTAAAACGAGAATTTTCATATCTTTACGCTCCGATCTGTTTGGCGACAATCTCATCGACTATGGCAAGAGCGTTGTCTATCTTGTCGGCGTCCCTGCCGCCGCCCTGGGCCATGTCGGGCTTGCCGCCGCCGCTGCCTCCGGCGACAGCGGTTATTTCCTTGATTATTTTGCCCGCGTGTACGCCCTTGGCCACAGCCTCCTTGGTGGCCATAGCCACAAAGGTTATCTTGCCGCCGTTGTTGGTGGCGAGAACTATGGCGCAGCAGGGGTTGTGATCCTTCACGGCGTCGCCCATCTTCTTCAGCTCGTCCACTGTGGCCCCGTCGTTCTGGGTGACAAAGAGGGAAACTCCGCCTATCTCACGGGCGCTGGCCATAAGGTTGTTGGCCTTGGCGTTGGCCATTTGAGCGGCCACGGCCTCGGCGGCCTTCCTTGCCATACGGATGTCATCCATAAGACCTTCAGCCTTGTGTGGCAATTCGGTCTCGGAAGTTTTAAGAGTTGAGCAGAGAGTGCCCACAAGGGCATCACGACTCTCGATATACTTCAGCACTCCGCCGCCGGTAATGGCCTCGATACGGCGCACGCCGGCTGCCACGCCGCCCTCGGAAAGGATCTTGAACAGTCCCGCCTGAGCGGTGTTTTTGAGGTGCGTGCCGCCGCAGAACTCCACGCTGTAGTCGCCGACGGAAACCACCCGAACAATGTCGCCGTACTTTTCGCCGAAGAGGGCGATGGCGCCAAGCTTCTTGGCCTCGTCTATGGGCAGTTCCCGAACGTTCACGTCGATGGCGTCAAGTATCTTCTCGTTGACTATCCGCTCAACGGTCTTTATCTGCTCGTCGGTCATGGCTTCAAAGTGTGAGAAGTCAAAGCGAAGCTTGTCGGCGGTCACAAGGGAGCCCGCCTGGGCCACATGAGTGCCCAGAACGTCCCGCAAAGCCTTGTCCAGCAGGTGGGTGGCGGTGTGGTTGCGGCAGATCGCGGCCCTGTTTTTGGCATCCACTTGAAGTGTCACGCTGTCGCCAAGACTGAGAGTGCCCCGCTTTACGGCAACCTCATGGAGATACAGACCGTCGCCGGTCTTTGTGGTGTTTACCACCTCGGCGGCCGCGCCGTCGTTGAACAGCACGCCTATATCCCCGACCTGTCCGCCCATTTCGGCATAGAAGGGGGTCTTTTCGGTGACAATGATACCCTTTTCGCCCTCGCTTATCTCGGCGCTGACTTCGCCCTCGGAAACTATACCCACAATTTTAGACTGAGCCTCAAGGCCGGTATAGCCCACAAACTCGGTGGCGGAGACGTCCTCAAACTCATAATTCTCGTCGCCGTCCCAGCTCGAACCGTCCTTGCGGGCGGCCTTGGCGGTGGCCTTCTGCTCGGCCATGGCCTTATCAAAGCCCTCGACATCAACGCCGAGGCCCTTTTCCTGAGCCATTTCTATCGTCAGATCCAAAGGGAAGCCATAGGTGTCATGGAGCTTGAAGGCCATAGCGCCGGTGAGCTCACTCGCTCCGGCGGACCGGGCCTCCTCAATATACTGATTGAGCACCACAAGTCCGCCCTCGATAGTGGCGTCGAAGCGCTCCTCCTCTTTTTCGATGATGCGCTTGATATACTCCCGCTTTTCGCCCAGCTCGGGATAAGCGGATTTTGAACAGTCGATAACGGTGTCGGCCACCTCGCTGAGGAAGCGGCGATCAATACCCAAAAGCTTTCCGTGGCGGGCCGCCCGGCGGAGCAAACGGCGGAGCACATAGCCCCGGCCCTCGTTAGAGGGGATAACGCCGTCGCTGACCATCATTACGGTGCTGCGGATGTGGTCGGTAATAACGCGGAGGGAAACGTCGGTCTTTTCGTTTTCCTTATAATTTACGCCTGCGATGCGGGAGATGTGCCTCATAACGTCCTGGACGGTGTCCACCTCAAAGAGGTTGTTGACGCCCTGCATAACAACGGCCAGACGCTCAAGGCCCATACCGGTGTCGATATTGGGCTTGGGCAGGGGGTTGTAGTTGCCCTGCTCGTCCTTGTCGAACTGAGTGAACACAAGGTTCCAGACCTCCATGTAACGGTCGCAGTCGCAGCCCACGCCGCAGGTTGGCTGACCGCAGCCGAACTCCTCGCCACGGTCATAATATATCTCGGAGCAGGGGCCGCAGGGGCCGGTGCCGTGCTCCCAGAAGTTGTCCTCCTTACCCAGGCGGACGATGCGCTCGGGCTTTACGCCCACCTCGTTGACCCAGATGTCTCCGGCCTCGTCGTCGTTTTCATAAATGGACACCCAGAGCTTTTCCTCGGGTATCTCCATGACCTTTGTGAAAAACTCCCAGGCCCAGGCAGTGGCCTCGCGCTTAAAGTAGTCGCCGAAGGAAAAATTGCCCAGCATTTCAAAGAAGGTGCCGTGGCGGGCGGTGTGGCCCACACGCTCGATGTCGGGGGTTCGGATGCACTTCTGGCAGGTGGTGACTCTACGGCGTGGAGGGGTCTCCGCTCCGGTGAACCAGGCCTTCATGGGCGCCATGCCGGAGTTTATCAGCAGCAGGCTGGCGTCGTTTTTTGGCACAAGGGAAAAGCTGTCCAGCCGAAGGCAGCCCTTCGACTCGAAAAAGCTCAGGAACTTTTCTCGAATTTCGTTTACTCCTAATTTTTGCATCTATTGTCAACTCCAATTATAGATTACCGGTTTATTCTATTATTATATAATTTTATTTACGGTTTGTCAACAGTTATTTTTATTCCGTTTCGTTTGCGAAATACAGCCGCTTATACATTCCGCCCCTGGCGATAAGCTCCTTATGGGTGCCCGTTTCACAGATGGCGCCCTTGTCGATCACGGCGATCTTATCGGCGTTCCGTATGGTGGACAGCCGGTGAGCAATGATGATTGTCGTCCGGTTCTGAATAACCTTATCTATGGCCTGATGTATGAGCCGCTCGGTGGAATTGTCAACGGCGGCGGTGGCCTCGTCCAAAATGAGGATGGGCTTGTTGCGGAGGATGGCACGGGCAATAGCTATGCGCTGCTTCTGGCCGCCGCTCAGCTTGACGCCGCGTTCGCCCACTATGGTGTCATAGCCGTTCTCCATCTCCATGATGAAATCGTGGGCGTTGGCCACCTTTGCCGCGGCCTCTATCTCGTCGCTTGTGGGATTGTCGGCACCATAGGCTATATTTTCCCGGGCGGTGCCGTGGAACAGGAACACGTCCTGAAGCACCATTGAAATATTGTCGTGGAGGGAACTGAGGCTTATGTCCCGCAGATCCACCCCGTCAAGGGTTATCCTGCCCGCAGACGGGTCGTAGAACCGGGCCACAAGGCTGGCAACGGTGGTCTTACCCACTCCGGTAGGCCCCACAAGAGCCACGGTCTCGCCGCTTTTTATGTCGAGGTTAAAGTCGCGCAGCACCGGCGAGCCGTCTATATACTCGAAGTCCACATTCTCAAAGCGAATGTCGCCCTTGGCCTTCTGTATCTCGACTGGGCGCTCCGCCTCGGGCACGTCGGCCTTTTCGTCCAGCAGCTCAAAAATCCTCTCACCGGCGGCAAGGGAGTCCTGCAAATCCTCGTTCAGCCGGGCAAGGTTATTTATGGGCGCGTAAAGGGAGCTGAGGTACAGGATAAAGGCCACGATTTCTCCGGCGTCCACTCCCCTCGTGGCAAGGTAGCCACCCACGGCTATAACAAGCACGGTGCCCACCTGATTTAGAAAGGCTATGGAAGGGTGTATGACGGCGCTGCGGGTAAGGGCCATGATGTTGTACTTGGTAAACTGGCGGCTCACGTCGGCAAAATGCCCCAGTTCCCTGTCCTGACGGTTAAATATCTGAATTTCCTTTATGCCGGAAATGTTGTCCTGAAGTACGCCGGACAGCTCCGCCAGATACTGGTGCCGCTGCTTGAACAGCGGCCGCACCTTTACGGCGTAGACCCAGACGCCCACTCCCACCAGCGGGATCACCGCCACGCTGATGGCGGCAAGGGTGACATTCATACGGAACAGCATTATCATCACACCCACGAACATTACAACACCGGCCAGAGCGTCGGCGCTGGCATGGGCGATGAAAAGCTCCATTTTTTCGGTATCGGCGATGATGCGGCTCATGAGCTGGCCTGTCTGTTTGTCGTGGAAAAAGCGCATGGAAAGGTGCTGGAGATGGTCGTACAGCTTCAGCCGCAGATCATGGACGAAGCTCCACGCCGCCTTGTGAGAGGCAAAGGTTCGCAGGAACTGGGTCAGCCACTGGAGCAGCGACACAACCAAAAAGGCGGCGGCCATATGGATGGCCTTGTCCACTATCTGAGGATCGTTGTCGGTAATGAGGCCGATAAGCCGGCGCACCACCTGCGGCAGGTACAGGCCCAAAACACTGTTGCCGATGATGGCGAACATGGTGATTATCAGAAGCCACCAGTATTTTCTGGCCTCTCGGAGAATTTTAAACGCGGTTTTCAAAAAATCACTCCTAATTAAAGTAGGATCTATATTCAATATGGTACTTGCTCTTGGGGAAAAGCTCCCTGTGCAGCGCCACAAAGTAGTCGTCTGTCATGCTGGCGATAAAGTCCGCCACTATCTGGTTTGGCTCCTCGCTCCGGTAGTCAAAATTCTGATAATACTTTACGTTTTCTTCTATCTGACGGATATGATGACGGTACACCACAGTATTTTCGTCCCCGCCGCGCACATCGGACAGCAGCCGCGCATAAAGCTCGCCGAACATGGGGCGTATGCTACCCTCGTACATTTTGTTCACGTTTTTATTGTTGTAAATTACCTCGTAGTTTTCACGCTTGGCGGTGCGCAGATCCTCAAAGGCCTCGGCCCCCAGCCGGATATGATCCCTGCCGTAGCTGTTTTCAACTATGTCCACAATAAGATTGTTTATCATCTGGGCGTTTTGAGTTCCTATTAGGCGGGCGGAAAATTGCTGATCCTCTCCTATTATTTTGGCGGTAACCGCGTCCTGACGGTCCCGTCCCACATAGGCTATCATGTCGCTGACCCTCACCACACAGCCCTCGAGGGTGGAGGGCACCAGTGTCTTGATGGCTTTATCGCCCTGAACATAGCAGCTTTCCACATTGGCGTCGTACTCCTCAAAGCCGTTCAGAGGACGGGGGCGGTATTCCTTCAGCTCAAACTCCCCATTGTGGCAGAGAATGCCGTCAAGGGTCTGAAGGCTCACGTTCCGGCGGTAGAGCACGTCCAGCACCCGTGTGCTGTGGACGTTGTGATTGAAGTAACGGCCCGTACCCTGCTCAAGCAGCTCGCTGAGATAGCGCTCGCCGGCGTGGCCGAAGGGGGTGTGGCCAAGGTCATGACCAAGAGCCATAGCCTCGATCAGGTCAAGGTTAAGGCCCAGCAATCGGCCTATGTTCCGTGCAATTCTGGAAACAAGCTGGACATGGAGGCCCCGGCGGGTGATGTCGTCGTTCAGATAAAAGGAAAAGACCTGAGTTTTATCGTTGTACCGGTTATAAATCGGAAGGTGGAGTATTTTTTCAATATCACGGATAAAGGCCGGTCTGAGCAGACTGTTCTTGTCACGGCTCATATCCCGGCGCAGGGCGTCCCCGTCACGGAAGCTCCAGGGATTAACCTTCCCCGACGCCCGATCCTCAAGTATGCGCTGTTCGGTTTCATGGGAAAGCTGTTTATAACGGTATTCCATAGCACACCCACCTTAAATTAAAAAAATATTCACTTGCAAGAGGGGACATTCCTGCCCCCTCTTTTATCAACGTTTGAATAATCGGTTTACGCTTTGCCTACGCTGCCGAAGAGCTCCATCTTCTCCTTAACGGTGGCCTTGATGGCCTCGGCGCCGGGAGCCAGCAGCTTTCTGGGGTCGAAGCCCTTGCCCTGCTGATCCTTACCTGCCTCGATATACTCACGGGTGGCGGCGGCAAAGGCCAGCTGACACTCGGTGTTTACGTTTATCTTGGCCACTCCCAGATCGATAGCCTTCTTTATCATATCCTCGGGAATACCGGTGCCGCCGTGGAGAACCAGGGGCATATTGCCGGTCTTGGCCTTGATGGCCTCAAGAGCGTCAAAGCGGAGTCCGGGCCAGTTGGCGGGGTATTTGCCGTGAATATTGCCTATTCCGGCCGCCAGCATGGTAACGCCCAGATCGGCAATCTTCTTGCATTCGTCGGGATCAGCTACCTCGCCGCCGCCGATAACGCCGTCCTCTTCGCCGCCTATGCTGCCAACCTCGGCCTCAAGGGAAAGACCCTTCTGTGCGCAGATCTTGACAAGCTCGGTGGTCTTGGCGACATTCTCCTCAATGGGATAGTGAGAACCGTCGAACATAACGGAGGAGAAACCGGCCTCGATGCACTTAAGGGCGCCCTCGTAGCTGCCGTGGTCAAGGTGAAGGGCCACGGGAACGGTTATCTTCAGCTCCTCAAGCATACCGTTGACCATGCCGACAACGGTCTTATAGCCGGTCATGTACTTGCCGGCGCCCTCGCTTACGCCCAAAATGACGGGCGATCTGAGCTCCTCGGCGGTGAGCAGGATAGACTTTGTCCATTCAAGATTGTTGATATTGAACTGACCCACGGCATAATGGCCGTCACGGGCCTTTTCAAGCATTTCTTTTGCGGAAACCAACATTTAGTATAACCTCCTGTTTTTTTATTTTAAGGAATTATATCATATTATTTAAAAAAAATCAATATATATATTTCACAAAGAGGAATTATCTTCAAAAAAATTTTTTTAAAAGGTCATAATTATGAATAAAAGAACCGGCAAACATTTATTTTTTAAAACAGTGGCCGCCGTCTGCTGCCTTGCGGCGGCCCGTGCCTCGGTGACCGGAGCTCTGCCGGTGCCGGAGGGCGTCATGAAGGGTATGCTCTATATGACGGTGAACGTCAGCGAGGCCTCGGCCAAGTCCGATCCGCCGCCGGATGCGGACATTCCGGAAAGTCCCGCTCCGGCCGCCGTAACTCCTCCCGTTGCGCAGAAGATCGCTGCCACCGTCAGTCCCGAGCCGGAGCTGCTGATCTCCAACCTCGCCAAGGCCGAGGTAAATATCGACGAGCTGCTGTCCCTGCCGCCGGAAACCGCCGGGGCGGAGGTGCTGATTCTGCACACCCACGGCTGCGAGTCCTACACTCCGTCCGAAAATTATGCCTACGAGCCGTCAAGCGACGTGCGAACCACAGACAAAAACTTCAACGTGGTGCGGATAGGCGACGAGATACAAAAGGAGCTCGAAGCTGCTGGAGTTACCGTTATACACGACACCACCCTGTGCGACGAGCCTGACTTCAACAAGAGCTACAGCAAATCTCTGGAAGTGGCAAAGAAGCACATAGCCGAAAACTCGAAAATAAAGGTCATTCTCGACGTTCACAGGGACAGCATCGAGGACAGCGACGGTGGGCGGGTAAAAACCAATGGGCCGGACGGAGCCTCGCAGCTTATGTTTGTGGTTGGCACGGACACCGGAGGAGCCGAGCACCCACTCTGGCGGCAAAATCTGGCCTTTGCCCTCAATCTCCAGCGGCGTATCGAGGCCGCCCATCCCGGCCTTATGCGGCCCGTAAATCTCCGTTCCAGCCGCTTCAACCAGCAGCTTTCCACCGGCAGCCTGATTTTGGAGGTTGGCAGCGACGGCAACACTCTTGACGAGGCCCTCGCCGCGGCGAAAATTTTCGGTCAGGAGCTGGGACAGTACCTATCCGGTCAAAAATAAGGAATGTTTTTTGACTTAAAAACTATTGAAAAAAGGATTTCTTTGTGATATAATAGTCCTGCAAAGCATCAGACAGGAGGCAGGGCCATGGGGTACTTTTTCAGCGGGCTGACCGACGTAAAGCTGTTGGTCATAAGGACAATACAGTATTTCAGGGACGCTATACCCGAAAACATTCTCCTTGACGTAATACTCACCAACGAGTACGCCAACTATTTCGACGTGGAGCAGGCCATATATGAGCTCACCGAGAACCGTCTTATAACCTATTACGATGACAGTAGCGGCCGGCGCTTCAGCCTGACGCGCATGGGAGAGACCGCACAGGAGAGCTTCGCCGACCGTCTGCCCGTTTCCGTATGTGAAAAGCTGTACCAGACTGTACGGATAAAAATCAGGGAGTTTGAGAACGACCTGGCCGTCACCGCCGACTATGAACAGGGCGGCGACATGGAGTATACGGTAAAATTAAGAATCAACGAAGGAAAATACGAAATTTTTTCTCTTTCCATACCGCTCTTCGATGAAAAGCTGGCCCAGAATATCTGCCGCGAATTTAAGCGCTCGCCCCAGACCTACTATAACGAGTTTCTGTCCATCATACTGAACGAGCCGAAAAGCTGATACATAACAACATAAAAAAGCAACCGCCCCCGGCTGGTTGCTTTTTTATGTAACGGTAAGAGCTTAACTTACCGAACATCGCATATATATATTACTACATTTTTTTCATGTTGTCAAGAGTTTTTTATTAAAAAAATTTGTAAAAAACTATTGACAGAAAAGAATTGTTGTGCTATACTACAACTGTATTAAACGTTCTAATACAGTTAACACATCAAAAACGGAAGGAGGCAGTTGAATGTTCAGTCTGAATTATGGCGACCGCCGCCCCCTGTACCAGCAGATAACCGAAAGATTTAAGGAGCTGGTGCTGACCGGCGCTATGAAGGAGGGCGACAAAATTCCCTCGGTGCGGGAGCTGGCGGCCACGCTGGCCATCAATCCCAACACCATACAGCGGGCCTACCGGGAACTGGAAAATCAGGGCTATATCCTGTCGGTTCCGGCCAAGGGCAGCTTTGTGGCCCCGGTCAAGGCGGCCAACCTGCCGAGGCTGGAGGAACTGAGGCGCAAGCTGCGGGAGCTGCTGCGGGAGCTCAGGTACACGGGCGAAACGAAGGAGAACATTCTCGGCGAGCTTGAAGCGATATACAGTGAGGAGGTAACAAAATGATCAAGGTCAGAAACGTGACGAAAAATTTTGACGGCTTTACGGCACTGGACGGACTTAATCTCAGCGTTGAGCCGGGCAGCGTCTACGGCCTTGTGGGCCCCAACGGCGCCGGCAAGACCACCATTATGAAAATTCTGGCCGGCATATACCGGGCGGACGGAGGGGAAATAGCCATCGACGGCGAAAGCCCCTGCGAAAATCCTAAGATAAAGAACGAGAGCCTTTACATCAGTGACGACCCCTATTTCTTCAACAGCTATACCATAAAGGACATGGCCAACCTCTACGCCGGAGTCTACACCAACTGGGACTGGGCCCGGTTTGAGAAGCTGAGAGAGGTGTTCGGCATCGACATCAAACGCAGGCCGGTAAAGCTCTCCAAGGGCATGAAAAAGCAGGTGGCCTTTTGGCTGACACTCAGCGCCCGGCCCAAGGTGCTGATACTCGACGAGCCTCTGGACGGCCTTGATCCGGTAATGCGCCGCAGCGTGTGGAGCCTGATAATGCAGGACGTGTCCGAGCGGGGCATGACCGTGCTGATAAGCTCCCACAACCTGCGGGAGCTGGAGGACGTGTGCGACCACGTGGGCATTATGTCCGCCGGAAAGATAATCCTTGAAAAATCTCTGGACGACGTAAAGGGCAACATTCACAAGCTGCAAATAGCATTTAAAGAGGGCTTCCCCGAGGAGCTGCGCTCCGCTCTGGACGTTATGCACGCCGAGACCTTCGGCAGTGTGAACATCCTCATCGTCCGGGGCGAACAGGAGGAAATTCTCGGCATGGCGGCGGCCTATTCCCCGCTGATATGCGAGATACTGCCCCTGACGCTGGAGGAGGTGTTCATCTACGAGATGGACACCGACGGCTACAACGTGAAAGACATTATGATATAAAAGGAGGGAGAGCAATGTTCAAAACGGTTTTAAAATCAAATCTCAGGCGCTACTGGTGGGTTTTCGGGCTGAATATCGCCCTCATATTCCTCACCCTGATGCTGCCGGTGATAACGGATAATTATTACGGACACTACTATTTTCCCTACAGTCTGCCGGTGATCTTTGCCATAGCCTTCGGCGCTGTCAACGCTTGGAGCGTGTTCGGCTACATGAACTCCTCCCGGGCGGTCAACCTCTATCACAGTCTGCCCTCCACCAAGACGGCCATTTTCGGGGCCAACGTGCTGTATGGGCTGACAAGTGAAATTTTACCCATACTGTTCTCGCTGCTTCTCATCCCATTGGTAAACGGTCACGGCTATGAGTACGTCGACGACAGGCTGACTGTGGGCTATATCCTCTTCCCCGCCCTCAGCGTGGGACTGGTCATCTTTGCCGCGTCCTGCTTTACCGTGATGTTCAGCGGCAGCTCCGTGGCGGGCAAGGTGTTCACGCCCATTATCATATTTCTGCCCATGGTGGGCGAGGGCTTTATCGCCTACATGAAGGATGAGCGTCTCTTCGGCGGTTACTACGGCACACCCGTTATGTCCGAAACGCTGTACGGTATGTCCTACGACGACGGACTCACCGTCTCCTTCTGGATACAGCTGGCAGCAGCGGCCGTACTGCTCATTCCGGCCTACATCGCCTACCGCCGCCGGAAGATGGAGAACGCCGGCGAGGTGGTCACAGTCAAGTGGGCTAAGGTGCTGTTCATACAGGGCGCGGCTCTCTGCTTCGGCACAATCATAAGCTACGTTGTATGGAACCATTTTACCTACCTGGGCACGATTATCATCGGCCTTGTGGCGGCCGCCGGAGCCATGATGGTACTGCAAAAGACCTACCGCATAAAGGGCTTTATTAAGCAGGCTGTCGGCTTCCTCTGCATAGTCGGAGCAATAGCCCTCGTTTACGAGGCGGACATCACCGGCTTCGAGAACCGCATACCCGACCCGACCGACGTGAAATCCGTGAGCTTTTCCGCGGATTACAGCTACTCCGACGGACTGGCCTCGTCAGACCCGGCGTTAATTGAAAAAATAATCACGGCTCACAGAGCTATCGTCAGGGACCGTCCCGAGGATATTTACAGCTGCAGAATATATCTTGAATACAGGCTGAAAAACGGCCGAACTCTTGTCCGCGTATACCATTTGTCCGCAGATGACAGAGATAAATATGTCAAGGAGCTGCTTGACAGCCGTGAATACCGGCAGAGCCTCTATGAGATGGACCACGAGTGGAAGACAGTCACTTTAGACGTCCATATTCCTTACGGCTACAACGTGGACGGTGTGGATTACAACCTGACCCCCGCCGAGATAAAAGAGGTTCGCGAGGCTCTCACCGCCGACATTGAGACCATCAGCTATGATGATATCTACAATTACACATACGACTCCGACAGGCAGGCCATCAATCTGAGCATGGACGAACTAAGGGAAAAGAGTTTTGAGGGCGAAACCTGGGTATACCGGCCTATACTGTCGGTAGGCCCCAATATGCCCCGTGCCTACGCCGTTCTGGAACGGATACAGGCAAAGGTCAGGGCGGAATACACCGAGGCTGATGTCTCCGAAACTGAGAACTCCGAAGGGGAAACCGCTTTGCCTCAAGCCACGGTAGAACAAATACGGTAAATATATTATAAAACAAAAACGGAGAGCGCAAACGACGGCAAAACCGTTTACGCTCTCCTCTGTTTTGGTTAAATTTTTGTTAAAGCACCAGTGCCTCGGTCAAAGCGTTGGCCAGCTGATCGGGACAGGAGGTGCCCCGTCCGTTGCAGTCGATGCCCCTCAGGGTATCAATAACATCCTCGGCCTTACGGCCCTGGGCCAGCTTTGCCACGCCCTGGGTGTTGCCGTTGCAGCCCCCCTGGAACATGACGCTTTTGATAATGTGGCTGTTTTCGTCGATGTCCACCACTATATTGCGGGAACAGGTCCCTCTCGTCTTATACGTGTAAACCATGGCCGCGCCTCACTTACTCTGGCCGTAGTAGGCGCCGGGGCCGTGCTTGCGCATGAAGTGCTTGTCCAGCAGATAGGCGTCCACGTCAGGGATGGCGGGGTTAAGCAGCTTGGTGTTGAGGGCCATCATGCCTACCTCCTCCATGACGACGGCGTTGTGTACCGCCTCGTCGGGGTTTTTGCCCCAGGCAAAGGGGCCGTGGCTCTGTACCACAACACCGGGCACATAGACGGGATTGATACCGGCATTGTTGAAGGTCTCGATTATGACTTTGCCGGTGTTGAGCTCATACTCGCCCTCTATCTCCTCCTTGGTGAGGGGACGGGTGCAGGGAATGGGGCCGTAGAAATAGTCGGCGTGGGTGGTTCCAAGGGGCGGGATGCTGAGTCCGGCCTGAGCCCAGATGGTGGCGTAGCGGGAGTGGGTGTGTACAACGCCGCCGAGAGCCGGATATTCCTTGTACAGGGCGATGTGGGTTGGGGTATCGCTGGAGGGGCGGAGATTGCCTTCAACGATGTTGCCATCCATATCCAGCACTACCATGTCCCCGGCCTTAAGCTCGTCGTAGGGGACGCCGCTGGGCTTTATGACAACAAGGCCCTTTTCACGGTCGATGCCGCTGACGTTGCCCCAGGTGTAGGTAACAAGATTTTTCTTCGGCAGCTCCAGATTTGCCCGGAGCACCGCTTCTTTCAGTTGTTCAAGCATGGTGATTTTATCTCCTTACTTAAAAGGGTTTTCCGTTTTGTAAAGCATTCCGGCAGGCTGGTTGAAGCCTATCTCCTCCACGGGCACGCCTATGTACTTGAATACCTCGTAGAGGGCCTTGCCGTGGTGTCCGAAGGCTACCGCGCCGTGGTGGGGGAAGTTTTTCTCGATGAGCACATGGCGGTAGAACCGTCCCATTTCGGGAATGGCGAACACGCCAATACCGCCGAAGGAGCGGGTGGCCACGGGCAGTATCTCACCGTTGACAATGTAGCCCCTGAGCTTGGCGTCAGCCGTGGACTGGAGACGGAAGAAAGTGATGTCGCCGGGAGCGATGTCGCCCTCAAGGGTGCCGTTGGTAACCTCGATGGGCAGGCTGCGGGCCATTATCTTCTGATACTTCATAGAGCAGGCGGCCAGCTTGCTGGAGCAGGTGTTGCCGCAGTGGAAGCCCATAAAGGTATCCTTGTGAGTATAGGGGAACTTGCCCTCGATGTCGGCCTTGAACATATCGGCGGGCACGGAGTTGTTGATGTCGAGAAGGGTTACAGCGTCCTCGCTGACGCAGGCGCCTATGTACTCACTGAGCGCGCCGTAGATGTCCACCTCGCAGGAAACGGGGATCCCCCGTCCGGTGAGACGGCTGTTCACATAGCAGGGCACAAATCCGAACTGGGTCTGGAAGGCGGGCCAGCACTTGCCTGCGATGGCCACGTACTCCTTGGAGCCCTTATGCTCCTCTATCCAGTCCAGAAGGGTCAGCTCATACTGAGCCAGCTTGGGCAGTACCTCGGGCTTGAGGTTGCCGGCGCCAAGCTCCTTCTCCATATCGGCCATTACCTCGGGGATGCGCTTGTCGCCCTCGTGCTTATTGAAGGCCTCGAAGAGGTCAAGCTCGGAGTTCTCCTCGATCTCGACGCCCAGCTTGTAAAGCTGGTAGATGGGAGCGTTGCAGGCCAGGAAGTTGAGGGGCCGGGGGCCGAAGGAAATGAGCTTAAGGCTCTTAAGACCGGCCACGGCCCGGGCTATGGGCAGGAAGTCGTGTATCATGTCGGCGCAGTCGTCGGCGTCGCCAACGGGATATTCGGGAATGTAGGCGGTGACGCCCCGAAGCTTCAGATTATAGCTGGCGTTGAGCATACCGCAGTAGGCGTCGCCCCGGTCGTCGGACAGGCATCCCACGTTTTCCTCGGCGGCAGCTACGAACATCTTGGGGCCGTCGAACTCCTGAGCCAGCATAGACTCGGAAATTTCGGGGCCGAAGTTGCCCAGGTACACGCAGAGGGCGTTGCAGCCGGCGGCCTTGATGTCGGCCAGAGCCTGCTTCATGTGTATCTCGCTCTCAACGATGCAGACGGGGCACTCGTAGATGTCGGCGGCGTCGTACTTGGCGGCATAAGCCTGAACAAGGGCCTTGCGGCGGTTGACCGACAGGGATTCGGGGAAGCAGTCGCGGCTGACGGCCACGATGCCAACCTTGATTTTGGGAATGTTGGTCATGATTTTTTTCTCCTTTGCTGTTTTTATGGTTTTATTGTAAAATTATTTTCTTAGCCGCGAACGGGCTTACTCCTTCGCGGACTGTTCCTCCGGCGCTTCTTCAACGTCCTCCACCACAAGCTTATCCGCGTCCGCCTTTTCGGCGCAGATGGAGTCCACAAACACATTGACCGTCACGCCGCTGAGGCCCACATAGGACTCGAGGGCAAAACGCACGGACTCCTGTACCTTCCGAGCCACATCGCAAATTTTATGGCCCAGACGGACGCTGATATGGATGTCCACCTCGGCGGAGCCGTCGGTGAGCTCGGCCTTGACGCCCTTGGTCTGGCTCTTTTTGCCCCAGAACTCGGAAAACGAAGCCGAGGGGGTGCCCAAAGCGGCCACTCCCTCTACCTCACGGGCGGAAATGGCGCTGATGCGCACCACTACCTCCTCGGAAATTTTTATATTACCGTTTTCATTGGAAATAAATCCGTCTGCCATGACTGAAAACCTCCATTTGCGTTTGTATAAATTTTTACATTTACTATTCTATCACAGTTTTTCCGCAAATGCAAGTATTATTAATTCAATTCCACAATTTTTATCTTTTCGCTGGGTATTCCGCTCTGTTCGGTCACTATTTCCGAAATTACGGCAACATCGCTGCTGTCTATGGACTCGGCCTTGACCACCACGTTCGCGCTGCCGTTGTTGATATAGCAGACGGCATCCTCAAAGCCCTTTGCCCTAATCAGATTTTCCACGGCGGTCTCGGTCTCGGTGTTCTGAGCAAGGGCCAGTACTCCCTGCTGGGCGGTCTCGCGGGTCTCGGGGTCGGCGTCCTCATTTGAAATAAGGGCGTTAAAGGTCTCTATGGACTTGCCCCGTCCTGCCTCGCGGTCGATGCGGGCCTGAGCGAAATAGTCAGTGACACTTTCACTGTCCACCAGCTGTGCCTGACCCAGATAATCCGCTCCGGTCTGTACGTCCTCCGCCTCAGTGGAAACTGTTTTTTCCCGGCTGATGTTGATGTAGCCGGCTACACCCACCAGCACCGCCAGTACCGCCACAACAAGCTGCTTGCGTTTTAATACCATCATCAATGTGATCTTACCTTTCCGTCCGCTGAATATTTATTCGCAAATTCCGCCGCGGACACGCGGAAACAGCGGGAGCCATTCCCATTCCTAACCCCTCATTTTATACACCTTCACCCTGTGCGCCCCTATACCGAGGGCGGTGCTGACCGCCTCGGCCAGATCGGCCCTTACCCTGTCGCTGCCCGCTCCCTGAGCCACCACTATCGCCCCCTGCACGGCGGGGTACTTTTCCGCCAGCACCAGAGCCTGACCGCCGCCCTGACCGCTGACTATTACGGTTTTGGAGCCGTCTCCGCTGCTGTCCTTCCCCACATCCAGTGAGCCGCGGTCCCGAGGCACAAGCGTAACGCTGACCAGGCCCGCTCCCTCTATCGAGGAAAGGGTCTCCTCCAGCCGGGTCTCAAGGCCGGAAAGATAATCCTCTTCCCCGCTCCCTGCCACGGGCTGGGGCTTGGGATCATCTTTCCCCGGCAGAGAGCCCAGCAGCAGCAGCCCTATCCCCACGGCCAGTAATATATATATTCCGGTCTTGGGCTTTTTATCACCCTTGAACAGCTCACTTATCCTCATTAATTTTCACCCTGTCCATGTCCAAATTCAGTTCCCCGGCGTATTCCATGACCTCGTTCGCATCCGCCGGGCCGTTGACTGTCAAAGCGGTGACCCTGCCTTCGCCGTCCACCTCGATATATGCCCGGCATCCGGGGAACCGTTCCTCGGTTATGGCCTCAAGGTTTTTCTTATGCTCGGTCAGCACTCTCGCCCGCGCCTGAGCCTGCGCCGCCGCGGTATCGGGTATCTCCACATTTTCATAGGAAAATCCTGATGTGAGCGGGCCAAGCATCGCCGCCACCACCACGAAGCCCCACGCCAGACGGCAGTATTTTTTAAAACTTCCCTCTGGAGCGAGAATATCCATCAGAGCGGAAAGAACCACCGCCGCGCCCACAGTACGAATATACAACGCAAAGTCCATATAACGCAACACCTTTTCCGGCGTAATCAGCTTATCATCGCCACTACGCTTATTACCATCATCAGACCGGTACAGGCCACGGCGGCGAGCATGGTTTCAAGACAACCGGCCATGCTGTACACCGCTCCGGAAAGACGTCCGCCTCCCAAAGGCCCCATCAGGGCCCCTCCCGCCCGATACACCAGCGACAGCGCCCCGATCTTTACCACCGGCAGCAGCGCCACGCCTATTATTACCGCCACTCCCGCCGCACCCACGGTGTTTTTTAGAAGTATACTGCCTCCGGCCACGGTATCCATGGCCTCGGCTATGGAACCGCCCACCAGCGGCACCGCCGAGGATACCGCAAATTTCAGTCCACGGGCCGCCACCGAGTCAAAGGAGGCCGCCGCGAACTTCGTCACCGAAAGCACTCCGGTAAAAATCACCATAACAAAGCTGAGAAAGCCGCGGTTTACCCTTTGGCAAAGATCGGCCAGCCCGGCCACACTTATTCCTGATGCCGCGCTGTCCAATATGTACAGGGCCAGCGAAACCAGCGACAGCGGGATAACAAGGCCGCCCACCGCCTTTGACATAATGCCGCACATTAAATAAATCACCGGATGCATCGCCGCGCCGCTGGCCGCCATACCGCCGCTGAACATCAGGGACAGTGTCACAGGGGCCACGGAGTCCATTATAAGATTTAGGTCCGCCACGGCTCCCCGGGCATATTCCGCCGCGGATGTAAAGGTTTCCAACGCTATGGCCGTCAGGTAGGCCGCCGCCGCCAGCTCTGCCGTCCGCGCCACTCCGTCCCGGCCAAAGGAGGACTGGAGGTTTTTCAGCACGGCGAGGAAGATCCCCATTGCCAGCAGCATCGCCAGTACACGCAGGCTCAGCCGAAGCTCGCCCAGGAACATATCCGCCAGCCGTCCAATGACGGAGCCGGGATCCAGCCGAAAGCTGCCGTCAAGCATGGCCTTCACAGCCCCGTCGACGGAAAATTCCGGCATGAGCCGGGCCAGCCATGAGCCGCTTTCTTCGGAAAGAGAGGGTAAGGCAAAATCGGTTTCCATCCCACGCACTACCTTTCATTCGGTATTAATCGATGAGCTTCGTCAGGCTGACGAACACCTCCTTAATTATAGGGAAGCTCATAAGGGCTATGGCGGTTTTTCCGGCGAACTCCACCCGCCCAGCCAAAGCCGTCTCCCCGGCGTCACGACAGAGCTCGGCGGCGAACTGCGCAATGTACGCTATGCCGGTTATTTTCAGCAGCGGCCCCAAAAAGCCCGCAGAATATGAGTTGAGCAGACCGAAATTTCGTATGCCGTCCACAAACTCCCCCGCCATGGGCAGAACCGCCAGCATTATTACTATCCCCGTGCCGAGGGCGACCAACCGCGACAGCTCGGGTCTCAGCTCCCGCAGGAAAAGGGCCGTTATCGCCCCGCATACTCCCACGGCGCAGATCGCGGCCACGCTCACAGGCCAAACACCGCCCTCACCGTGGTGAACAGCTCGGCAATCTTGTCCACCAACAGGAGCAGCACCACCACCAGCCCGGCTATGGTCACCATCATGGCCTGCTCCTCCCTCCCCGAACGGGAAAGAAGCTGATTTATGACCGCGACTATTATACCCACTCCCGCGATGCGGAATATGAGATCAATGTCCATTTTAACCCCCCTTAAAACAGCATCACGCACACCGCCGCTCCGCCGAGAACGCCCAATCCAAGATACAACCGGCCTTTTTTTGCAAGCTCATCACGGGCGACGGAGACGGCCTCCGCCACGCTCCCGTCGAACAGATCAACGTTCCTGAGCTGGCCGTCCAGAGTTTCGGCCCCCAGTCCGGCGGCAAACAGCGTCAGGCCGTCGGTATCAATGCCGCAGCGCAGCAGAGCACGCTCCGGAGGCTCACCCACACGCAGCCCCTCAGCCGCCGGGGCGAAAAGCAGGCTCTGGTCAAAGCAGTCCTCAAGGCTCATACCGCAGGAGGCCATTCTCGCTCTCAGCCGTCCCAGCTCCCACCGGAGCCGCTCCAGCTCCTCCACCCGATCCGCAAGCCTTTTTCTTCCGGCCAGACCAAGGGTCAGGGCGGCGGCCATGACCATCACGGTTCCGGCCAGCTTAAGAATAAACGGTGACATCCTTTATTTCTCCCGTCCCGCAAAGGGTTATGACGGTATTGAAAATCCCGCCCTCTATCAGCTCCCCCAGTCTGCCCCTGCGGGCGGCGTCCTCCGGGCCGAAGCCGTGGACGGTGGTTATCAGCCTTACTCCGGCGTTGACAAGAGCATACACGGCCTCGGTATCTTCCTCCGCTCCCAGCTCGTCGGCCACAATAACTCTGGGCGACATGGAGCGCAGAGCCATGAGCATTCCCTTTGATTTTTTCACCCCGTCAAGCACGCAGGTGAATTTCCCCACATCAAGCTGTGGAACACCGTGAGTCACGGCGGCGATTTCGCTGCGCTCGTCAACTATGCACACCGGCGACCTGTTCCCCAGTATCCGCGCGGCGTCCCGCAAAATCGTGGTTTTTCCGCAGCCGGGCGGGGAAATGATGAGCAGATTTCTGTCCAGATACCTTTCTATTTTCCCGGCCGCGCCGACCACCTGCCTCGCTATACGAAAGCATAGGGCCGAGGGTTCAAGCATAGCCCCCTCCCCCACTGCCGACAGATGGCCGCAGACCCCCACACGGTGGCCGCCCTCGATGGTTACAAAGCCCTCACGCAGAGTATTCTGGCTGGAATAAGCCGCTCCCCGGCAAATGAAGTTCAATATGCCGCGGAGCTGGGACGCCGTGACCGGCGCGTCCAAATCTATTATATCCCTGTCGGTCACCACCGCCGACACTCCGGTGGACATGAGCCTTATTTCCCGGGCAATATCCATGTAGGGCATGGCTCTGCGCCCCACCTCGGCCGGCAGGTAACGGAGAAGCTGTTCCATTTTATCCGCCTCACTTTCGATATATTATATGGGACGGGCAGGCGATTTAGAACAAGCCTCAGTTCACGCACAAAATTCAGCATTTCCGGATTCTTTTATTGACTTTTTGTATACGCAGTGATATAATTTCAGTATAAATAAGGAGGGACAATTATGCTGCTCGTAAACACAGACTTCATCAGCGGAAAAACCTTGGAGACACTTGGCCTTGTAAAGGGAAGCACCATCCAGTCGAAGAACATCGGCAGGGATATAACCCAAAGCTTCAGGACCATTGTCGGCGGAGAACTCAAAGCCTACACAGATATGATGAACAAGGCCCGGGATCAGGCCACTGAGCGGATGGTCGCCGAGGCGGAAGGTCTTGGCGCGGACGCCGTGATCAACGTCCGTTTTTCGTCCTCGGCCGTAATGCAGGGCGCGGCGGAGGTCATGGCCTACGGCACCGCGGTAAAATTCGTCTGATAAGCAACCCGGTCAAAAACGGCACCGTCAGATTACGATGCCGTTTTTTTGACGAAATACACTTGACACACGATTCATTTTAGTGTAAAATGTATTGTAATGCAGATTTGTGGAGGTAAGATCTATGACGAAAAAAAGAATAAAAATACTGTCCCTGACCGCGGCCGCCGTTTTGGCGCTGTGCTCATGCCAAAGCCGGGCAGAGAAGGACTTTTTGGCGAATAAAGCCGCTGCGGAAAGCAAAAGCGGCCTGATATACCGCACCACCTACTTTGTTACTCACGCCGACGAGGACAAAAGATCCGGCCTTCCCTATCCCAAGGCCGAGGGTGAAAAATATTGCTACGCCTTCATAAACGACGACGGCGCCGAAGTGGAACTCACACCGGCCACCCTTGTCGACGCCCGTGCCGGTTACGAGGTGGAGGACGGGAAGTTTATCGCCCCGGCCACCCTCGACGGCAAACAATGGGGCTATGTGCTGGTTGACATAAATAATCCCGACACCTCGAACATGATATGGGACAGCGATATAAAATATGACAACGCCGAGGCCTATTCCGAGGGCTTCGCCGCCGTGTCGGAAAACGGCAAGTACGGCATCATTGACGTGAACGGCAGTTATGTCGTTGAGCCACAGTACGACTCCATGAAATACTGCTGCTTTGGGGTAATCCCCGCCCTTAAGGATGGCGAGTGGTACTTTATCAATCTCGGCAACGAAAAGCTCTACGGACCCTTTGAGGACGCTGAGAGCTTTGAATACGGCTATGCGGCCGTAAAGAAAAACGGGAAGTGGGGCTTCATCGACAAGGGCGGCATCGACGCCACGACCTTCGTTTACGACGAGGCTTACAGCGTTGAGGACGACGAGGAAACCGGCTCCCTGACCGCCTGGGTGCGCACCGGCGACAAGTGGGAACAGGTGGACATAGTAAAGAACTGATACATAAAATACTTTCTTATAAAAACAGTGGTGCCTTTTTACGCACCACTGTTTCATATTTAAGACGCAGCTTTATAAACCATTATTTATAGGCCGCAAGTCCTTCCCGGAACGCCGCTATGGTGTCCTCGTTTTCATTCATCATGTACGGCCTCGAAATGACAAGCCTATCCGGATCCGTCTTGTCGAGGTCATAGCCGCTCCACCATACCGCCGCCTTTATCATCGGATAATTCGGAAGGCTGGCAAACATATCGTTTATCCAGGCCGGCTTGTCGCCGCCTATGCCGCTGCAGGCAAACTCCGTTATCATCAGGGGTTTGGCGTACCGGCGTACATAAGTGGTGTACAGCTCATCATACAGCTCGTCAAAGGTGTTCCAGCTCTCAAAATCGTAATATGTACCCGTGTTGTAGGCCGTCATGCCAACAACGTTCACATACGGGTCGCCGGGATAATACATAAGCTCGTGGTTCCACTTGAAGTCCGGGAACGAACGATTGTTGGGATTGAAGACCCATATGGCGTTGTCGGCCCCCTGCTCGGCAAATATGTTGAATATATAACGGTAGAATTCAATATAAATATCCGGATCCCGACAGGTGACGAAGGCGCTGTAAGGGCACCAGTCGCCGTTCATCTCGTTGCCGGGGCGCATCAGCACCGGCCTGCCGAAGCGGGCAACGTCGTCGGCGTAGGCGCGGAGAAACTTCTCGTATTCGCCATTGAGCACATCGTATATCATCAGCCCCTCTTTCCCCTTCATATAGGTCTGGAGGGTCAGCTCGGGAATTTTGCCCGGCGGGCATACGCGGTCAAGCAGATCGTAAAGCCGTTCTCCCAATATCATGGGTTCGCCGTACCTGTTGACATTAAAACCTGAATAAAGCAAATATATGTCAAATTTATAGTCCACCTGTTCTTCAACCTCAGGTATTTCGCTTACCATGCTCAAATAAGCGCCCCAGGTAAGGTCGGCGTCAGGCGCAAAAATCCTGTTGTATGCCTCGCTTGCCACGCTGTTCAAAGCCGGCCCGGCGCCTTCGCCAACTCTGATGCTTTCCGGCAGAACAAACGCGTCAACGGCGTAGAAACTCTCCACAATCGGCGTGATCTCCTCCTCGAGATTCACTCCCTCCGCAAATTTGAACATCAGAGTTATCACCCGGCAAAGTTCGTCGGATCCGTCATACTTTATGTCGTAGCAGGCGTAATTCGGGAGATCGTCGGGCACCTCGGACAGGGGTCGGCGGGACCATACGGCATAAACGGCGTCGTGTCCGTCTACCGTCATGACTCCCTGATCCCAGATGCCGATGTCACAGTCGGTGGAAAGAAAGGTGTTGGAGTAATTTATGTATTCGTCAGGCGTTACGGTCAGACAGTCCTGAGTGTAAATATGGAGCTTTACGCTGCCGTAAGACACGGTGGTCCGGAGAGGGGAAAGCCCGGTGTCCACAACCGCTCCCATGGGGAGCGTGACATTATAGCCCTCTGTGTCGTTCATCAAATTGACATGACCGTCAACGGTTTCGTAATACGAAAAACCGTCCGCCCCGCCGATGAAGCTGATCATTTCAAGGCCGTTGTGGGAGAGATAAACTTCATCCGCTCCGTAGTAGCTTCCGTGAGCCGTCGGCACGGTTAATACAGCCGCGGCCAGAATCAACGGCAAAATATGACTTAGCTTTTTTATCATTCGAAGCACCACCGTCAGCAGGATTTTGTAAGAACGTTTATCTTTATTTAAGTATAGCATATTATTGTCCGCTTGTCAAGATAAGGCATAAAATCCGCACGCTTAATATGTATGTAGTAAAATGATATGAACCAAAAAATGAGAAATTCAACCAAAGGTATGGTATAATTGAGTTACCACACTTAACCAACCGTTCATTGCTGGAATGGTCACATAGGCCGCACAGTCACCCAAGACAGCATACAGAAGCGGAAGAAATGCTGATATCAAAAGCATTTTGGAAGAAGTACGAACGGTACAGCATATTTTCTTTTTTTGAGGAAATTGGTTCATATCTATTGACATCACAGATATTCTTTTGCGTTACGTAAAAAATCTCTTGACAAGGCCGCCATTTATATATTACAATTAAGATAATAGACAGGTAATAACTGAAAAAGGAGAAATAATTATGAAATGTCCCAATTGCGGAACCGACTCCAGCGGTAAGTTCTGTCCCAACTGCGGCTCCTCTCTTGTCGAGCGGCAACCTGAGCAAAAGGCAAAGCAAGCGGGCTCCATGAAATACGTCATGATCGCGGCGACGATTCTTGCTGTCGGTATGATTGCTGCCTCCCTGATAGTTGTCTTCGGCCTCCATATCAATGACGGTAGTATTCATCCTGTCCCTGATGATTCTGATCCGAAAGTTTTATCCTCCGTTCCAAGCGACGAACAATCCTCTGAGGGAGATGCGATGCCCACGGAAGAGTTAGTTGAGGATGAACAGTCCTTCGAAGGAGATGGGATACCCATGAAAGAGTTAGTTGAAGGGGAACAGTCGTCAGATGAGAATGCGACGGACAATGACGATCTTCCACTAAGCCCTAAGGCTTTTATTGAGCTCGAGGACGCCATCGGGCCCATCCTCCCCGATGTCCATGCCGCCAATGATTCTCCTTATGGTGTGATAGACGACAACAATTATGAAATTCTGGACGAAAGCGATATGTATTGGATGATAGGCTTCAACTGGAAAATCGGTGACACTTCGAATTACAGCGATGAGGCCTGGTCCTATATCGATTATGTGCCGGCATACCTGGTAAATAAGCTTACAGGGAATATACGCTGGCACGGAGGCGTTCAGGATTCATGGGACGGCATGATAGAGGACGCCCTCGACGGCAAGCTGGATTAAAAGCTCGTTTAACGAATATCAAAAACTCGATTTTTCGTATAAATATTGGTTTTAAGACATCTTTTTGAATTGGAGATTTCGGTGAAGCGCTGCGGCATATCACGAATTTTAAGGATTGTAATAAGCCACTATTAATGATTTAACATAGAAAGCAACCGGAGCGGCCAACAACCGCTCTGGTTTTTACATAGCGCATTAATGCGCTATAAACCCAACATTTCCGATAAATTGTTATAAAATATACTCCTCCTCTCCGTCCATATATTTCTGAAAATCCACACGAATGAGCCTTTCATCGCCAACGACAGCCTCGGGATGCCGGAAGGCCATGTTGCCGGCAAATCCGATAAAGCTCACCGTCATGTCGTGATTCAGCGCCATAATTTCATCGTTCGGCCTCGCCATAACGCACACGCCGTCCTGAAAAGTCACGCCCTCATTTGCCGCCTGCCGCATAAAACGCCTTTTAGTCTCCTTTGATGAAAAGTATAAGTATACCCTTCCATCCATTTCCGCCAGATTTTTGATTGTCCTGTTTTCCATAAAAAACACCTCTCTAAAAATTTTTTAGAGTACATAAAAGATCCCATCGTTACCGACAGGATCTTGAAAGCGTATTTTATCCTATCGGCCAAGCATTAGCACCTTGCCATCCGGCAGGTTGCTGTGCGGTCAACGAGCTTGTCTCTCACGCACTCTATATAGGATGTACCTCTTGGTACAGTGTCATTATAACATAGTAGATCATGTTTGTCAAGAATTATTTTCTTGAAACTGGCAAATTCATTTATATAAAACTATCCGGGACAACATTTTGTCCCGGATAATACTTTACGAGATTGTCAGGCATATTGCTAAACCGGTCACGCGCCTATTCTGCTGTACCGTTCCCGGCTGAGGACAGACATCATATAGGCATAAGGCGAAAGGATTCCGCTCATTACCATTGAAAACAGTCTTGGAGAACAGCCGGAAACCAGTGCAACGCCCTGTTCGTTCACGGTAACAGGCACCTGCATAGTCCTGCTTGAAACGTTCCAAAACACGACGTCGGGAAGAGTGTAACCCTTACTTTCAAAGAGCCTCTTTGCGTTCTCGAAATTTGTCACATCAGCGTTACCCGCGCAAACATTGAACTCCATGTCCGACACTATGTATATTTTGGACGGAAGCTCAGACTGGGGCACACCGTACTTTACCGCCGTGTCGAGTATGAGCCGGAACACGGCCTCAATATTGGTGTCGGCCACCTCGTTGAAGCTCTCGCAGTATCTGACCTTCTCGTAAATGTCGTTACCCTTTATCTCCACCAACCGGGGACTTTCGGAGAAGGTTATGAAGTGGTTGGCAAAAGCCCCCTTATTCCTTTCCGCAAAGTAAATGGCGAGAGATATTGCAATCGCAAATGGACGGACGGACTTATTGGTATTCCAGTACATGGACCCAGAACCGTCGGCCACAACAATAGCGTTTTCGCCGTTTGTGAAATTATCAAGGGCGTTCCACGTGATGTCAAGACTTTTTCTTTCATCCTTGCTCATATCATTTCCAATGGCGGGATTGATAATATCGTATGGCATGAGAGTGCCGGTGTTAAGCTTGATACGACCATGGCGAACACTTTCCAGGAAAGCGCTGTAACGCTCCTCGTCATTTTTCCAGAAAGCCTTTCTGTATTTGAACATGGCTCTGGACGGCTGCTTTGAATAGTCAAAGGTATAGTCCCTTTCCCGAAGGTTATTTTCGATTATCCTTATGTAGGATCTAAGACGGGATAGAGTCCTGCGGTACTGGGCGGCGCTCATGCCCAAACCGGCAGCGATGATGTTCGCATAACGCACAGCTCCCCTGTTTGATGTGTTCACGGAAGGAAGCCATTTCGCCAGAAGCGATACCTCAGCTCCGGCCTCCATGGCGGCAATATCCAGCCTGAGCCGCGTTTTGATGAACTCAATGACCTCACCGCGACAGTCTGTGTCAAGCAAGGTCAAAATGTCATCATAACGTCCGTATTCCGGAATGTTGCAGAGATTGCGTATTACCGTGGTCTTTTCACTTTTGGAAAGGTAATTGAGAACGATCCTGAACACACGCCTCTCACCCATTCCGCCCCGAACATCTCTGGCGAAGAACAGTATCTTCATAGCCAGGTCAGGGTCCTCGGCATAAGCCCTTTTGAAGCGGGTTAGAATTTCGTCCTCACTCGCCGCCCGAAGTCCGCCTATGGTGGAAAACAAGTCAAGACAGTCGGAGTTGGTGCTCCTGTAGGTGGCGGCCCCGTTTTCAGTACGGGTCATATTGGCCTCCTTTTTTAGATAATTCAACATAAGATAACCTCCCTTACAATAAAAATCTTACAAGGCGCTAAACTACCCGTACACGATTGCATTGCTGTCAGCGCCTTTACATTAACAAGATACCGTTTTAGACGATACGGGAGTTGAACCCGCGAAATTCCGGATATGATTCCGGATGCCCACCATTTGGGCTAATCGGAGTCTATTTCTGCTGCAGGTATCTTTAATCTTAACAAGATGCCTTTAACACATCCGCTTTCGCGGTGCGGGAGTTGAACCCGCTCGGCCGGAGACCAACCCGGGCCTTAACCATGATGTGAAGTTGATTGCTGTGGGCATCTTTGTCAAGGCGCATTTTCCAGACCGGGTCGGTCGGCTCCGGTTTCCGTTCTTGCTGTCCGCGCCTTTCTTTATTTTAATTATACAGGGATTTTTTTGATTTTTCACGGAAAAAAAGTTGCGAACTCTCAAAAATTCAACATTTTCTGCATTGTCAGCCTTTCCTTCACCAATCTGACGAAGCTCTCCGGTTGAAGGACCTTCACCATAGGGCCAAAGGCGATTATACGGATGAGCAGCTCGGTCTCATCGTCACGGTCGTAACGAAGCGTCACCTTGTATCTCCCGTTGTCCAACGGTTCTGTTTTCTTCTCAAGGTACGAAAAATGCAGCATGGCCCGCTCAAGAGCGTTGCGCTCGTCCTTCAGTTCAAGTATGACCTCAGCCGTGTTCCGGAGCGGAAGCTCGTTTGTATCCGCCGACTCGTCCATAACGGAACAGATCTGTACCCGCGCCATATTTATTATCCATGACCGTCCGCTTGAAACGGTCAACAGTCGGAATTTGTCGTCCTGCGGAGAATACTCCAGCCGCAGGGGACTGACCACCTTATTATGTTTCCTCCCTTTGTGACCAAAAAATTCTATACGCAGCTTTTTCCCGTTTCTAAGAGCTTCAAGCACGACACGGAAATTTTTAATATAGTCCTCACTCTCATACGGATCACCGTCACAATAGCGGTCAAAATAAACAAAGCTGCCCCTGTCGTACAGCGGCTCCACGTCATCAAGTCCTTTGACCTCCACTCCGAAAAGTTTGAATTTCGGGTCAGACGTAAGAGTCTTCAGCCACCGTTTTTCCAATAGGGTCAACGGCTTGTACGGCTTATGCTTAAGTGGCGTTTTCAAATCAGCAGTAACGAGACCCCATTCTGTGCCTTTAATCTTGGACGGGAGACTTAGCACGCTCTCCCCAAAGGCGCTGTCGTTCACAATACGAACTATGTCACTTTCCGTAAGTTGGCCGTCCACAGCCCTTTCAAGTATTTTTGCAGCGGCGTTAAAATAGCTGCCGTAAACCTCACTGAATATCATCTTCTTCACCACCGATCCCATATATCTTATACATAGCTTTCAAATCGGCCTTAATTGTTTCCTCAATATTTTTGTCGGAGCATTTCACGCTCACAATTCTTCCAATGAAGGTGCGGATCCATGGCACCATTTCGGTCGGATCATAAACTTCGGCCGTAAACTTCCAATTTCTGCTGTCCAGTCGTTCAACTTTGCCGCCGCGCTTTTCTCTCATAAGCCGGTCAACAATGTACTCCGAACCTTCTTCGATTCTGAGCGTCATTTCAAGGATCCCGGTGTGGTGCGGATCGCTGACAGATACTCCCCAGAGGAACTTTTCCTGTTCCGCGGCGTAAGTTCGGTATTTTCCGGCCGTGTCAACTGTTTCCTGACATTTAACGCTTTTTATCTTGTCAAGCCTGTAAAAAGCAATCTCTTTGAATTTGAAGCGCCAGGCCATAAGATAACGCCTGCCGTTATGTGTGCTGACGTAAATTTTCATCGGCATTACACTATACTTTTTCAGCCTGTTCTGTCTTGATGAAAACATTTCTATTTCACATTTTGCGCCGGCGTTTATAACTTCCAACAGTTCGTAAAGCACCTCGCTCTCCACAGCGGTCATTATATAGTGATGCTTAAATCTGAACACATCCGGAACCATGTCAAGCTTGTCCAAAATGTATGAGCCTATCACTCCCATTGGGTCAGCTTCACTGAAAAACGCGGCGGCCTCTTTACAGCTGGACAAATTCACCTCGTCCACGCTCAATGTGTAGAGCTTTTTTCTCCCGTCCTTTTTGGTCCAAAGCAGACCAAGAGACACATATTCATTCAACTTTTTCCGTATTGTGGACTCATCCAACTCCCTTGCGTTGTCAAATACGGACAAATATTCCGAGGTTATCCTGTCCATGATTTCGCCGGAAGAAAGCTCCTCCCCATCCGCAAGGATGTCAAGGATATAAAAGTGGAGCATTATATCCCTGTCGGTAAATGTTTTGGCCTTGAACGCCTTGTATAACGGATTGTGAGCGATCTGGCGGCTGTCAACGGAAAGAAAAATTTTCTTTCCGTCACCGTCCATGAAAAAATTCATATATTCCCCCAGCCAGCTTTCAATGCGCCGGCGTTCATTGTCATAGCTTCTGGAACTTTTGGAGCCAAACTCACGACGGCTCTTGAATCCGAAATTATAAAATTCGTTTATGTAGTCCCTGACGTTTGCAAAGTTTTTTATAAGCTCGCTGTAAGCCACATTTGTATCCTCCAATCTTAAATGCCGACCGACATTTTCCGTCGGGAATAAGTATCACACACTGTCGTTCGAGCATTTACTGTTTTTTATATATTATCATAAACGACTAAAAAATACAACTATGGCCCGCCATTTTTTATTAAAATCTTGCCGACAAAACTACAAACGTAACAACGAGGCTATATGAAGCATCAAAAATATTTCAAGCCTGTAACGCCGTCTCCCCGTATTTTTATGTGGTGCAATATATTATAAGCGCAACGACTGAACCTAAAAATCCAACCAGAATGCCGATATATAACACCATAACTATAAACTTGCCCACGTCCTTAAGAATAGTCCTTATCAGGATAAACGCCGTCAGTCCTACCGCCAGCCACCATGGCCACTCGAACAGGTGCGACTCTGAGAGAAAAAGTATAACAAGTCCCATTAAGAAGGCCCCGCCGTAGCCCATGTACAGGCTTGTGTTATGCTCATCCTCCGGAGTGAGCGGACTGTCGTCCACCTCCACTATCTCCCGTTCCTTTCCCTCACCCAAAAGGTCAGGCCAAATCGTAGTCCGGATGCGGTACTTTTTTCCGCTCTTTTCATCGACGAGCTCCTTTTCCTTTCCTTCGCCGAAAAGATCCGGATATTGAGTAGTCCTTATTCTCATAAATCAGCCCTCCTTTTTCTTTTTCCCGAATATGCGCGAAAGCGTAAAGCATATAACATAACCCCACGCCGCAATATAAAGCAGCGAGTTTCCGCCGCCGTTGCAGCTTTGTATCATGCCGGGTACGGTCAGAAAACCAAATACAGATGTCATTAAAGCAAATAACATAAACATTCCTCCCTGTTAATTTCTATGGCCTTATTGTAGCATAATTTACCCCTTTTTTCAAGAGACAGATATACAGTTTTTTGTATGGCAACGGCATTGTCAAAACCGTTGCTACGGCAGTTTAAAAGATGATTATTTCGCTGATAAGACCGCATAAATATTCGTCCATCACTTGACAAAAAACGACTTTGTTGATATAATAAAATCTGTATCATAGAGAAAAAGGAGCGATAACAAATGGCAGACCTTGTACTTAACCCTGTAAAATATGTCAAGGAATATATGGAGAAGGACACAGAAAACAGCCGCTTTCATTCCTGGCGCCATTGCCATGAGATCTTCAAGAAATACATCGAGCGCAAAGAACAAATAAGCGACAATGAAAAAGACCTCCTCGCGCTTAATCTGGCGTTTTATCTTGCAAGCTGGGGAATGTACCGCGCCAGCGGCTTTCTTTTGGATTATGACTACAAAATACATTACAAGGCCGTGGAGATCGTAACCAAAAGTAAATATAAGGATCTATTGGATATTTCGGCGGAAAAACTTCGGGATAATGGAAACGTTGATCTCTTAAATGATGTAAGCGAAAAAATCAGTGATTGTTATAAGAAATTTAACAACAACAAAGCGCCGACGGACACACTTGTGACAAAAATTCTTTTGGGAACTCTTGGCTGTGTACCCGCATTCGACAGCTATTTCTGTGAAGCATTAAAATGTGACGCGTTAAAAGAATATAATTTTACAAAAGCTTACAACACGAAAAATATCAAAAAAATTGCCTGTTATTATAGAAAACACAAAGAAGAATTTGAAGGATTAGGAACCGACTATCCGCCAATGAAGCTCATAGATATGTGCTTTTGGCAGTTAGGCAGGGATCTCACCGAGTAAAAACAGACCGGCAAAAAAATCCTTGATTTATAAGCGACCGTGCTATATAATGCAGACAGGGACGGTGATAAAATGTACAAGCTGTTCATTGTTGAGGACGACAAAAGAATTGCGGGAGAAATAGCGGAACAAGCGGAGCTTTGGGGAATGGACGTCAGGACGGCGGAAAATTTTAGGAATGTGCTCGGCGAATTTGCGGCTTACAAGCCCCACATCGTTTTGATGGACATAGGACTTCCGTTTTTTAACGGCTACTATTGGTGTGCCGAAATACGCAAGACATCAAATGTGCCCATTATTTTTATTTCATCGGCAGCGGACAATATGAATATCGTTATGGCCGTCAACATGGGCGCCGATGATTTCATCGCCAAGCCCTTCAGTATGGAGGTTCTGACCGCAAAAATCCAGGCTCTGCTCAGGAGGAGCTACGACTTTGCCTCCTCCGTAACCGCGCTTGAGCACCGAGGAGCCTTACTCAACACAGGTGACAACACGCTGAGCTATAACGGAGAGACTATCCCCCTGTCAAAAAACGAATACCGCATTCTGCTTTGCCTAATGGAAAACAAAGGCAAAACTGTCAGCCGTGAACGGCTTATGGAGAAGCTTTGGAAAACTCACGAGTTTGTAGACGAGAACACCCTGACCGTCAATATAAACCGTCTCCGCAAAAAGCTGGACGCCGCCGGTCTGGAAAACTTTATCGGCACAAGAGTTGGAATAGGTTATATAGTGGAGTGAATTTTAATGGAGCTTTTCTTTACATACCTGCGCCGGCGGCGGGGAGACATTTTTATTTTTCTCCTGTTCTGCGGCGTTTTCTGCTTCTGCTTTTTCCTCTGCCGCCTGCCGGTGAGAGCTGTCGTCTATCCGACACTGTTATGCGCGCTGATTGGCGCGGGATTCATTTTGTATGATTTTTTACGGGTCAGGAAAAGGCACGAAAATCTAATCGAAATACAGGGACTTACGGCCGCCATGATCTCCGCCCTGCCTGATCCGGAATCGGTGGAGAGTGCGGATTATCAGGAAATAATCCACGGCCTTCAGCGGGAAACGATTGAGTCGGAGGCGGAATTTTCAGCCCGCTACCGGAATATGACGGAATATTACACACTCTGGGCCCACCAAATAAAGACGCCCATAACCTCCATGCGTCTCACTCTGGAAAAAGAGGACACCGCACTTTCGCGGAAGCTGACCTCCGACCTGTTCCAGATAGAGCAGTATGTGGATATGGTGCTGGCCTTTGTGCGTCTGGATTCCGATTTCAGCGATTTTGTGTTCAAAGAACAGGACGTGGACAAAATCGTCAAACAGGCCGCGGCAAAGTTCTCCGCCGAATTTATTGAACGCGGACTGAAACTGAACTATACGCCTGCGGGACTGACCGCCGTTACCGACGACAAGTGGCTGTCCTTTGTGATAGAACAGCTGTTGTCCAACGCCCTAAAATACACGCGGGAGGGCGGAATAAAAATATATTCCGAAGGGCCCGGGACGCTTTGTATAGAGGACAGCGGCATAGGCATTGACCCCGCCGACCTGCCGAGAGTATTTGAAAAGGGCTACACCGGCTGCAACGGCCGCAGCGACAGGCGGGCCAGCGGAATAGGACTCTATCTCTGCAAGCGTATCTGTGACAAGCTTGGAATAGGGATAAGCATAAGCTCGGAGTTCAACAAAGGAACCGTTGTCAGATTAAATCTGAAGCATTACAATTTGAGGGCCGAGTGACAAAAATGTAAGATGAGGGACGGGAAATGTAAGCCAAATCTATGGCGGCACATTTCCCGTTTGTGATAAAATACAGGCAGAAACTTTAAGGAGGTACTGCTATGAGTATTTTAGAGGTCAGCGGGCTGAGGAAGGTCTATTCCACCCGCCTCGGAGGAGATAAGGTCGAAGCCCTGAGAAACGTGAATTTCACCGTTGAACAGGGTGAATACGTGGCCATCATGGGCGAATCAGGCTCGGGCAAAACAACACTGCTGAACATTCTCGCGGCGCTGGACAGGCCAACCGGCGGCACGGTGATTTTGGACGGTAAAAATCTGCGGGACGTCAAGGAGTCGGCCGTCGCCGAATTTCGCCGGAACAATCTTGGCTTTGTGTTCCAGGAGTTCAATCTGCTGGACACATTTACCGTTGAGGACAATATATACCTGCCGCTGGTTCTGGCGGGAAAGAGCTATAAGGAAATGCACGGCCGACTGTCCCCTATCGCCACCAGACTGGGGATTGAAAAAATATTAAAGAAATATCCCTATGAAATCTCCGGCGGGCAAAAGCAGCGCGCCGCCGTCGCCCGCGCCATGATAACGGAGCCAAAGCTGATATTGGCCGACGAGCCCACCGGCGCGCTGGATTCCAGATCATCGGACGAGCTGCTTCGGCTCTTTACCGAGGTTAACTCCTCGGGCCAGACTATACTTATGGTCACTCACTCCGTGAAGGCCGCCAGCTCTTCGGGGCGGGTTCTGTTCATTAAGGACGGCGAGGTGTTTCATCAGATATACAAAGGCGCAAGTACGGACGAGGAAATGTATCAGAAGATCAGTGACACACTCACTCTCCTTGCGACGGGAGGGAATGTAAAATGAAAATCGGGTTTTATCCGCGATTGGCCGCCGACGGCATACGTAAAAACCGGCGAACCTTTCTGCCCTTTATACTCACGTGCGCCGGAATGGTCATGATGTTCTATATCATTATGTACCTGGCTTCGGGCGACATTCTCTCCTCCACCTTCGGCGCGGAAACAATGCAGCAGATTTTTGCCCTTGGCAGCTGGGTCATAATGGTATTTTCCGGAATATTCCTGTTTTACACCAATTCCTTCCTCATGAAGCGGAGAAAAAAGGAATTTGGGCTTTACAGCATATTGGGCATGGGCAAAGGCAATATAGCCCGTATCCTGTTTTGGGAGACCGTTATTGTCGCGGTCATTTCCATAGTTCTTGGCCTGATCGGCGGGATAGCCTTTTCAAAGATGGCGGAGCTGGGCATGGTCAGAATCATGGGCGAGGAGGCGAACTACAGGCTTTCCGTTTCGACTTTGGCTATAAAAAGAACGTTGGAGGTGTTCGGCGTAATTTTCCTGCTCCTTCTGCTGAACTCCGTATTGCAGGTGCGGTTCTCCAGTGCCATATCACTTTTACGCAGCGAGAGCGCCGGAGAAAAGCCGCCTAAGGCCAACTGGCTCGTGGGTATAATGGGCGTGCTTCTTCTGGCGGCGGCATACTGGCTGGCCGTGACGATAAAGGATCCCGTGGAGGCGCTGCTGGTGTTTTTCGCGGCGGTAGTGATGGTGATAATCGGCACTTATATGGTGATGATAGCGGGCTCGGTGGCCTTTTGCCGGCTTTTGCAGAAAAACAAGGGCTACTATTATAAACCCAACCACTTTGTGTCCGTGTCATCAATGGCTTACCGAATGAAGCGCAACGGCGCGGGGCTGGCCTCGATATGTATTCTTGCCACCATGGTGCTGGTCACCATAGCCTCGACCTCCTGCCTGTACTTTGGCTGTGAGAGCGTTATTGCCAGCCGCTATCCCCGAGATGTGAACCTGCTCCTGAGGGCGGACAGTATGGATGCGCTGTCGGACGAAAATACCGAAAATATCATCGCCGCCGTTGACGGTTATGTAAAAAGCAACGTCGGCGCTCCCGAAAACGCCTATCATTTCCGCAGCCTGACAATCAGCGGCGGTTTGAACGGAAATGTGATAGAGCCGGACATAACAAAGCTCGCTTCGGCGGCCGACGCAAGAATGATTTATTTTATACCGCTGTCGGACTACAACGCCGTTATGGGCGAAAACGAGACTCTCGCCCCCGGCGAGGCTCTGCTCTACGTAAACCGGAACAGCTTTAAGGCCGACACTCTGTCGGTTTCCGGTGGAGCGACCTTCCGCATAAAAAAGAGGCTCCGAAAATTCATTGAAAACGGCGAGACCTCTATGAATATGCTTACGAGCCTGAACTTTGTCGTGCCCGACCTCGAAGCGGCAGCGAGGGGTCTTGCGGGACTTGCCAACTTCAACGGCGATCCTCTGCTGCGCCGGAGTCTCGTCTATAATTTTGACATTGGGCCGGACGATCAGGAAGAATTTATAAACGGACTTTCCGACTTTTTGAGGGAAAGCGGGATAAAGGAAAGTTTGGGCTTTACCTCATGCACCCTTGAAAGCCATGAGAATGAGCGTCGGGATTATTTCAGCATTTTCGGTTCGCTGTTTTATATCGGAATCATCATGAGCCTTGTTTTCCTCATCGCCGCCGTGCTGATAATTTACTACAAGCAAATTTCCGAGGGCTATGAGGATCAGAGCCGTTTTGAGATAATGCGGAAGGTTGGCATGACAAAACGGGAAATACGCCGCAGCATTAACTCCCAGCTGCTGACGGTATTCTTCCTGCCATTGGCGATGGCCGCCCTGCACATAGTCTTTGCCTTTCCCATAATCCGCAAGCTGCTGTTGCTGTTTGACATGGACAACATCGGATTTTTCGCCGCCACAACGGGAATAAGCGTCCTGCTGTTCGTCCTGTTTTACACGGTCGTGTACAAACTCACGTCAAATGTTTACTATAATATCGTAAGTGAGACACGGAAGTAAATTAATCAGAAAATCCGCTCAAATTAAAGAGCGGATTTTCATGAATAAGAAAGTATACTTGCACACTCAATCAACCTCGATTTTGAAAACGACCGGCTTATCATCGCTGATCTCGTCGGTGGTTATCTTCAGTCCTTCCTCGTCACGGCTCCAGACGGGAGTACCGTGGCCAAGCACGGAAACGGACTTGATTATGCCGTTGAAATTGGGCTTGCTGGAGGCGTCGGCCACGGCAAGGGACTTGACCGTAACACTGCTTTTGCCCTGCATATTGAGGCAAATGGCGTATATATTGCCGCCGTTGACAGTGAAACGTATGTCCTCGCCGGTGTAGGGCTTTGGCGCAGCGTCGGCAAACTGGCCCTCGGTGATCTCCGTCGGGCCTTCGGCTGATTTTCGCCAAAGCTTTGCTCCGTAAATGGCATCGCCGTTGACCTTGAGCCACTCCCCTATTTCCAGCAGTATTTTTTTATCCTCATCGGGAATGGTTCCGTCGGCCCTTGGCCCTATATTCAGGAGCAAGCGGCCGTTTTTGCTGACAATATCGACAAGATCCCGAATTATCTGCGTCGAGGTTTTGTACCAGTTATGCTCGGTATAACACCATGAGTTTGTGGCAACGGCAGTGTCCGTCTGCCACACGTATGGCTTGGCGTCGGCGAACTGTCCCCGCTCAATGTCAACCACGGCCGTGCCGAACTCGAAGGCGTCATGCTTATAGTTGATAACTACCTCCTCGCCCCATTCATCGGCGCGGTTGTAGTAATATGCGGCAAACTTCTTCAAATACGGTTTAACGGCGCTGTGCTGTATCCACCAGTCAAAGTACACTATCCTGGGCCGGTATTTGTCCACCAGCTCACAGCAGCGGCAGAGCCAGTCACACAGGTACTCATCGCTTGGCGCGGGCTCGGAGAACAAATCGTGATGGTTCGGCTCGGGCATGGACGGCCAATAAAAATCTCCGCGCTTAAGGGGTTCCCTGATGTCAGAGTCAAACTCCTTTCCATGCCCCATAAAGAACCAATGCTCCACCCTGTGGCTGGAAGCCCCGTTTACAAGGCCAAGCTCGCGGCACCTGGCGGACAGTTCGCCAAGGACGTCTCGCTTCGGCCCCATTTTGGCGGCGCACCAGTCGGACAGCTCACTGTCGTACATCTGGAAGCCGTCGTGGTGCTCGGCCACAGGAACCACATACTGGGCTCCGGCGGCCCTGAACAGCTCCGCCCATTGAGCGGGGTCAAAATTTTCCGCCTTAAACATGGGGATAAAATCCTTGTACCCAAAATCCTTATGCGGCCCATAGGTCTTTATATGGTGTTCAAACTCCGGACTGCCCTGTATATACATATTCCGAGAGTACCACTCGCTGCCGAAGGCCGGCACGCTGTATACGCCCCAGTGGATAAAAATGCCGAACTTAGCCTTTTCGTACCACTGCGGCACACGGTATTGCTGCAACGATTCCCAGGTATCCTTAAACCTTCCCTTTTCAATGACAGAATCTATTATTTTGAGATAGTCCTTCATATACACTTATACCCCGTTTCAATCTGTTATCGTAACGGTCTGGGTGCCGCCGTCCCAGTCCACATTGAAGTCAAAGCTTTCGGCAATATATCTAATGGGCAGCAGTGTGCGCTCGTTGATTATGGTCGGGGTGACGTCCATCTCCTCCGTTTTACCGTTGTGCCATGCGGTGAGACTGTTGATCTGAAGCTTTACAACATCGTCGCCGCAGCTGAGAGTGACGGTCTGGGTATCTCCGTCCCAGTCTGCGGTACCACCCATAGCCTCAATTATTGCGCGAACAGGAACGAGAGTTCGGTTATTCATGGCAATAGGAGCGGTGCCGCTTTCGTCGATCGGGCGGGTTTTGCCGTTCACGGTCATTTCGGGGTCGTTAATGCGCATAGTAAGAGTGAAATCTTTCCTGAACTCGTATTTGTCGAGAACCTCTATTTTTCCGTCGTCCTGCATCTGATACGTCGTCACGGTAAGAGTGGCGTCGGACACGTCTACTCTTGTGATGCAAGGTTTGTGCTCCTGTGAGGTGACAGCGGCATAATCGACCTGAATATCGGAAATGTCATAAAATTTTGTGCCCGTTGACGAGCTGAGGGTGAAATATACGATTCCGTCCATAGGCTTTGACCTCGTATATGTATGGTCATGACCCATAAAGACCGCGTCAACGCCTATTTCTTTGAACAAGGGCGGATATCCTTCCCGCCTTTTGATTATGCTCTCCTCGTTGGCGTGATCGCCCAGAGAATAGATAGAGTGATGGAAAGCCGCCACGATCCATTTCGGTTCGCCGTATTGCTCGATATAGGCGGCCTTTGCTTTTTTCATAAATTCTCCATGGGCATCAATGTCGTGGTTGTTGGAATTGAGGCAGATAAAAAGAGTGTTGCTTTTGCCGAACCAATAATCGCCGCTCATATCGCCGGAGGTACTGACGGTATTCTCGTCCATATTCGGCATATAGAAAAAGTGGCTGAAGGTTTCAGAGTCGTCCTCGTGATTGCCCACAATGGCCGCTATGGGAACCTTGTTTGACCATTCGTTGCTGATATAACGCATGAACAAATCGGAGTCGACGGCGGCGTCGGACTGGTCGCCAAGGGTGAGAATAAACGCCGGAGCTTTGCCCTCCGATGCCGCTTCTATCAGTCTGTTATAAATCTCTATCGGTTCTTCGTCGTATTCACCGGCTATCTGTGGGTCGCCGTTGGCAATAAACGAAAACGGGCCGTCCTCCGCCGGCAGGGTGAATGTAAACTCGTCGGAGGATTCCGTGTCGGTCACACGGTAGCAGTATGTTCTGTCAGGCGTCAGTCCCTTCAGCTCGGCACGGAACACGCTCAGGCCATAAGAATTTACATAAACCTTTTTTGCCTTGAAAACTCCCCTGTCCGGCGCTGAGAGGCCCTTTTCAATTCTGGCCTCCTCCACCTTGCCGCTGTCGCCGGAGCCTATCCATGTCACGAGAACCGTGTCCGCATCCTCGCCCACGCCGAGACAGACGGTGCTGTTGCGTATATCCGCAAGGCTGACGTCGTCCTCCTCAAGGTCGTTTACATGAAAAAATATGTCGGAGCTGGACCTTGTGGCCTGATGCAGCTCGGCGGAGAGAACATTTTTGCCAATCCTGAGCAGATCGGTGTTTATCAAAAAGTCACTGTCGTCCGGGTCGCCAAGAGCTTCGTCGGCTCCATAGCCGTCCTCGTAGCCGTCGGAGGGAATATTTGCGCTGTATATCGGTGTGCCGTTGACATACAGGGTCACGGCGTCGTCATAGGTCACCTTTGACTTTAAGAAGTCAGCCTTTGGCAGCTCGTCCAGCTCAAAGCTGTATCTGAAATAATATACCGGAACGCCGTCATGCAGGAGAACATTGGGAACAGAGCCGCCGGACAGGGCTTTGAGCTCGCCGTCCTTTCCGCCAAAGGAACCCTTGCCGGTCACCCAGCCGGAGTCGTCATAAGAGACCTCCGTCCAGTCCGTGTTTTCCATGGGCTTACTAAGCCTGTCGATGTACCGCCACTCCCCTATCGGATATTTCGCGGCGGCATCCGCGGCTCCGGCCCACAGGGCCGTCAGCAATGTAAATATGACAACCGCCGTAAAGGCTTTTATCCTGCTCATAAGCGAACCACTCCGTTCCTTCAAAAACAATTTGAATTTCTTATTCATTATACCACCGTTTTTTTCCGCTGTCAATAAAAAATATACTTTTTTACAGGGAAATAGATGTTGACACTTTGTACATAATATGGTAGAATTAAGAAAGAAAAATCAAAAAGGAGGAAAAAATATGAATATCAACTGTACGGCAGCCGAGGCGCTGGAGCGGCTGAAGGTCGGCAACGCCAAATATCTGGCCGCCGAAAAAAGCGGCGGCGATATTTCCCCGACTTTGCGCAAAAAGACCTGCGACGAGGGGCAAAACCCCTATGCCATCATAATCACCTGCTCGGATTCGAGGGTCATTCCCGAGAGCATTTTCAGCGCCGGCATAGGCGAGCTGTTTGTGATAAGAGTGGCGGGCAACGTCATCGACAATCACCAGCTTGGCAGCATTGAGTATGCCGCCGAGCATCTGGGCTGCCGTCTTGTGCTTGTCATGGGCCATGACCACTGCGGAGCGGTGGACGCCGCCATAAACCACGCCCCTTCGGACTTTATCAAATTTATCACCGATGAGATAAGAAAAGCCATCGGGGACGAAAAGGACGAATTTACCGCCTGCCGTCTGAACGTGCTGCACAGCATAAGGACAATAGAGGACAGTTTGGAAATCAAACACGAGGAGGAGCACGGGCTGAAGGTCATGGGCGCCATGTACCGCCTTTCCGACGGAAGCGTGGAATTTTTCTGATATATTCATGGGCCGTCACTTGCGCGGCCCATAATCTTAATAAAATCTTAAGGAAAACCCGAACAAAATCTTAAGCTTCGTATGATACAATACAACCACAGACGAGAAAGGAGTGAGCAAAATGCAGACAATACTTGTTGTGGACGACGACCGGGAAATAGTGGACAGCATCTCCATCTATCTCATGGCCGAGGGTTACAATGTTTTAAAGGCCTATGACGGACTCGGAGCCCTTGACGCCGCAATTCAGCAAAACGTACACCTGATAGTGCTGGACATCATGATGCCGCATATGGACGGGATAGAAACTCTGATGAGCCTGCGGAAAACAAAAAATATCCCTGTCATTCTCCTCAGCGCCAAAAGCGAGGACGCCGACAAGATACTTGGCCTGACCGCCGGAGCCGACGACTATGTGACCAAGCCCTTCAACCCCGCCGAGCTGGTGGCAAGGGTGAAGTCACAGCTCCGCCGGTACACTCAGCTGGGCAGTGCCGTGGAGGAAAAAAACAAGATCGTCATCGACGGCCTTACAATAGACACCGAGGCCAAGAGCGTCACCGTGGACGGGGCGGAGGTTAAGCTGACGCCCATGGAGTACAAAATTCTTGAGCTTTTGTGCAGGAACCGGGGCAAGGTCTTTTCCGCCGACGAGATCTACCGCTCGGTGTGGAACGAGGAGTACGCCGTCAGCGACAACGCCATCGCCGTACACATCCGCCACATACGGGAGAAAATCGAGATAAACCCCAAAGAACCCCACTATGTCAAGGTGGTATGGGGAATAGGCTACAAGGTGAATTGAGGAGGCACAGACAATGAAAACTATCATGCGAAGCGGAATAACAAAGGCCATAGCCTTTATTCTTATACTGGCCTGTACGGCTGTGGCAGCCGTGACGGCCTTTGATATGGCCGAACAAATGGATCGCGGTTATCAGTTCGACCCGAATTTCGAGCAAAGCTACGGCTTTTTTATGTCCAAAATGAAAATGATGGACGCCCTCACCGCCGCCACTCCCCAAGAGGCGGCGAATGAGCTGGAGGCGGGAGGCTATCTGTTCCACATCGCCTCCGCCGCAGGCGAGAGCTACGCCGACGGCATCACTCCCGAAACCGAAAGTTACCTCTCCCTGCCCTATTGGTTCAAAACAGAGAAATTATCCCCAAAGATTGCTGAGATTATTGACACCGGAAATGGAGAGACACCGGAAACTCCCGAAATTATCACGGCGCCGGCCGGGCAGGTCATTGATGTTTACCCAGCCGACATTATCATACCCTCCGGTACTGACGAAATAACCAACACCTACGTGACGGATGGAAACACGGCGGAAAATACCGACAATGTCCCAGTTGATGAACAGAAAGACACATTCCGGACATACGTGGACGAGAACGCCATCCGGCACGTGGTTCGTGATGACGGCGAGTACACCTGGCAGTCGGGACAGGGCGAGGACGTCATTACCGACGAATATCACGAGATATATATCAGCTGGCCTGGAGATTGGACAATTTACGCCGGCATGACTGCCCAGGCGTATGACGAGCTGTACTACGACTGGGTACACTCGCGCGAATCCGTTATGGAACATCTGTACATCTTAATCGGCTTAGTGATTCTGGCGATTGCGCTCATCGTCTACCTGCTCTGGGTCTGCGGCCGCAGGAACGGGGACGGGGAGATCCACACTCTGCTCATCGACCGCTTCCCTGTGGAGCTGACGGCGGCCGTTGGCATAGGCGGCTCGCTTATGATGGTCTTTGTGGTCATTGAGCTGTTTATTGAGAACTGGCGCCGCATGGCCTATCTGACTTATCCCCTGTGTACCGTCGGTATGGTGGCGGCCGCGGCAATATTTGTAACCGCACTTCAGTCCATAGTCCGCAATATGAAAAACCGCAGCTTCGTCTCCCAGCTTCTGAGTATTAAGATAGTAAAGCTGCTGTGGAAGTTTTTCGTAAAGGCGTTCAAATTCGCCGTAAAACTGCTTCGCCGCATTTTCGGCGCGATTGCGGAATTTCTGAGCTTTTTGCTGGGGCAAAGGATCAGCGTGGTTGTAATGGTTCTCTTCGCCGCATACTTCCTTTTGACGGCTCTGCTCCTGAGCATGAGGATGCTGTTTTCCTCAGTCGTTCTTTGGGGAATTGGCGAGTATGTGCTTTTCCTGTGGCTGCGTCAGGCGGACAAAATACAGGAGGGCATCCGCAAGATACGGGCGGGCGACACAGGATATAAAATCGAGGGCTGCACCTCTCCCCTGCTGTCCAAGACCGCCGACAATCTTAACTCCATCGGTGAAGCCGTGAAGGAGAGCGTGGAGCGGGAGGTCAGCGCCCAGCGCATGAAAACGGAGCTGATAACAAATGTCTCTCATGACCTTAAGACCCCTCTCACCTCCATAATCAGTTATGCCGACCTGTTGACCGGTATGGAACTGACTCCCAAGGAGGCCAACGACTACGCAAAAATCGTAAAGCAGAAGAGTGACCGGCTGAAAAAGCTGACACAGGATCTCTTTGACATCTCCAAGGCGGAAAGCGGCAGCGATACCGTCAATACCGAGATCCTTGATATGGCGCTGCTCCTCCGCCAGTCGCTGGCGGAGCTGAACAGCGAGATTGAAAAGAGTGGTCTTACCTTTGTGACCGACATACCGGAGGGCGAGGTCAGGGTCAGCGGCGACGGGAAAAAGCTGTCGAGAGTCTTTGAAAATCTGCTGGTCAACGCACTTAAATACTCCATGGCGGGGACCCGCGTCTATGTCAGTCTGAGCTTGGAGGACGGCAAAGCCGTCGCCGCAATAAAGAATATCAGCGCCGAGCCCATGAACTTTGATCCCGCCGAGATAACCGAGCGCTTTGTCAGGGGCGATCAGGCCCGTACCACCGAGGGCAGCGGACTCGGACTCGCCATCGCCCGCAGCTATACCGAGCTGTGCGGCGGAAAGCTGATTATTTCGGTTGACGGCGACTTATTTAAGGCAGAAGTCAAAATGAGCGTTATAAAATAAAGTACAGTAAATCGGAGCCCGATGGGCTCCGATTTACTGTTTTATTCAAGGTATTTATTCTGTAAAGCAACAAGATCATTTTCAGTCAGGCCAAGACCTTTGATAAGATAATCGTGAACGGAGCCGTAATTGGCAGTTATACTGTCAATGGCGGTCTTCAAATGCTCGTCCCTGACTCCCTCGGTCTCCGCCATAAACTCCTCGGCCTCATCGTCGTTCAGTCCGTTTTCACGGGCTATCTTAAATGCCTCGGCAACGTCGTCCTTATAATAAATATTGGTCAGCATGAAATCCTTCATGACTGTGGCGTCGTCGGCGCCAAGGGCATACAGGAGCAACGCGGACGCCATACCGGTGCGGTCCTTACCCTTTGAGCAGTGCCAAATGACCGCCTCGCCGTCGTTTGTTTTCAAAAGAATATCAAAGAATTGTTTAAATCCCTGACGGGCTTTTTCGGACAGCGGCATACATTCAAATTTCTTTGTTGTTATTTTATTTTTCGCAAAGGCCAGATCAGTTTTCAGCGAGTCACCGTCCACAGTGATCTTATTAATAAGATCCAGTGTTGCCTGATCATACATACCGCCGCCGTATATGGGCACCCAGATATTGACCGAGCCCGGTATGACTTTATCGGGACTGCTCTTTACCTCCTCTTCCGTCCGCATATCTGCAATATATTTAACGTTGTAGACCTCGGAAAGCTTTTTGATGTCTTTTTCATTAAGCCAGTCAAGCACTCCGGCGCGAAAAAGAACGTTCTCCTTGACCTTTCGGCCGTCCTTTACCGTGTAACCGCCCAATTCCCTGAGATTACTGGCAGATTTTACATCTATCGTCTGGGCGTCGTAATCCTCCTGGCTGAGTTTTATCCCGGCCATATCGCTCTGATAGTAGGGCACCTGTGTCTCGCCGACATATGATGTCCCATCTTCTCCGCAGGCCGTGGTGAAAATCATCATGCCGGCGGTAATCGCAAATCCAACTCTTTCGAAGAAATCCTTCTTCACGGTTCAAAGCGCCTCCTCAAATAATGAGCTGACAATATAATTCTATAAAATATATAATATCATATTATGAACGTAAAGTCAAGAGTTTTCTTCTAAAAAAATTACAATTCAACCTCAACATATTCCTCTCCGACGGCCACGGCCGAAGTGCGCCCGCTGCTTTCCTCCACTATCATTTTCTCAAAGGCGCCGCAGCTGTCAAGCCTTACACAGACCCGAAGCTCCACCCCGTCGGTAAAGATCGTGTCCCTGAGAATATAGTTTCCTTCAATAACGGCGTACTGAAGCCGGCCGTACATGGAATAGTCGGTCTTGACCGAATAAACTCGGCAGAGCAGCTTTTCCACCCGAACGGCGGCGTCCACTCCAAGCCGTGCGCTCTTTCCGTAGGCCCTGACAAGTCCTCCGGCTCCCAGCAGGACTCCGCCGAAATAACGGGTCACGACCACGGCCACGTCTGTAAGGCCCTCCTTCCGAAGTACCTCAAGGGTAGGCAGACCGGCCGTGCCGCCGGGCTCCCCATCGTCGCTGTAGCGCATTATATTGTTTTCCCGCAGAATATAGGCGTAGACATTATGGCTTGCCTCTCTGTGCCGCGCGCGGATGCTCTCAATAAAGGCAAGAGCCTCCTCTTCCGTTTTTACCGGACGGCAATAGCCGATAAAGCGGCTCTTTTTTTCGATCATTTCGGCCGAGGCCGCCTGTTTGATGGTTTTATAGCTTTCGTCCATTATATCATTCCTTTGATCAGTATATGGATATGCCGGGGAAATAATGCACTAAAATATCCACATAGCTGAAGCCCTGCATTGCCATACCGTAGGCTCCCCACTGGCTCATGCCCACGCCGTGGCCATAGCCCCGTCCGTCGATGGCAAAGCACAGCGTCCCCGCCTCGTCATAGTAAGGATTGACGGTGAACCACTGGCTGCTGAGACCAAGTATGGTGCGGCAGGACTCCCGACGAACCGTATGGGAACCCTCTGTGCCGGTTATCGTCAGTGTAAGGGCCCGTCCGGCCGGTGTGACCTCGTCAACGGTAACATTTGTTATTTCACCGATATATATACCTTTGTCCGCCAGCTTCGACTGAATTTCCCAGGAAGTGAGGACGGTGGACCAGGTGTAGCGGCTGGCCCTGTCGGCCGGCTCGTAAGGGTCGGGAACCGAAACCAGATAGGGAGATACCGAGCCCCAGACATTGGAAACATCCTCGGTGGCGCCGCCGCTGGTGGCGAAGAAATACAGCTGTACCAAATCGCCGGCATAGTGGGCGGCCTGTCCGCTCACGGCGTCAACCGCGGCTTTTATATTGGGGCTTTCACTGTTCACCCCGCCGTACACCTGACAGTGAGTGGTGGCACAGACATCGTATCCGCTGTGCCGGCCGTGAGCGCAAAGGGCGAAGTTTTTGGCGCAGATGGCCTGGGCCTTGAGGGCTTCAAGGGGAAAGTAATCCCCCATTTCTTCGCCAAGAACGCTGTAAAGATAGTTGTCCATATGTATAAAGTTTACCACGGTGAAGGTTCCGCCATCCCTGTCCAGCCTGAAATATCCCCGGTACGGCTCGGAATTCCACGATATGGGCGCCAGCTCAACGGATATGACGGAAAGCATACTTATCGGGGCGTCGAACTTGCCCTCGGAGGTAAAGCCGCCGTCGTAAGAATAAATGTCCACATTCTCGCCGGGAGCGGCGTGATAAAGCAGATTGCCGTATACCGCGTCATAGATGTCAAGGCCGTTCTCGCCCGAAAACCGGGCGTATGAGGCTCCGCTTTCCATTCCAACGCTCACCATAGAGCTGTCGGCGCCGGCCTCCACGGCAAACATAATGCCGAAAACGAGACACAGCACAAAAAGTATCTTTTTCATTGCGATTTTGCTCCTTTTACAAACAGATATAATCTTATACAAATTTATTTCGACAAAACAGACAAAATCCCTCTAAAAATTTCTGCGATTTTATAGAAAAAAAGTTTGACACTGCGCACAATAAATGTTATAATGTATTATAGAATAACAGCGGAAACAGGCGCTGCATATTATATCACAGGATTTCTGATAAATATGATAAAAAGGAAGGTTGTACAATGTCAGCTAAAAGAACAGTTTTTACCGGTTCAGGCTGTGCCATCATCACACCCTTTACCAATACGGGCGTGAATTTTGAGGAGCTGGACCGCCTTGTAGATTTTCAGATCGAAAACGGGACTGACGCCATAATCGCCTGCGGCACCACCGGCGAGGCCTCGACCATGGACGATAAAGAGCATCTCAGCACCATTGAGAGAGTGGTCAAAAGGGTTGACGGCCGTATTCCCGTAATCGCGGGCACAGGCAGCAACGACAGCCGTCACGGACTTGCCCTCAGCAAATCTGCCGAGGCTTTGGGCGCCGACGCCCTGCTCCACGTGACCCCCTATTACAACAAGGCCACTCAGGACGGACTTATCCGCCATTTCACCCTCATGGCCGACAACGTTAACATTCCCATAGTGCTCTATAATGTGCCTTCCCGCACCGGATGCGCCATTGCTCCCGCCACACTGTCCAAGCTGGCGGATCACCCCAATATTGCGGCCATCAAGGAAGCCGGCGGCAATATCGCAGTTACGGCTGAAATGATAGCCCTCTGTGGCGACAGGATTGACGTATACAGCGGCAATGACGACATGAATGTGGCTATCTGCTCCCTGGGCGGCATAGGTACGATCTCGGTGCTGGCCAATGTGGCCCCCAGACAGAGCCATGAAATGATAGCCAAGTGCCTGGAGGGCGATTATAAGGCCGCCGCCAGGATACAGTTGGAGGCTCTGGCCCTTATCAACGCTCTGTTCTGCGAGGTCAACCCCATCCCTGTCAAGACCGCGATGCGGCTTATGGGCTACGACGCCGGTATGCTTCGGCTTCCTCTCTCGGAGATGAGCCCCGCCAACCGTGAAAGACTTGAAAAGGAAATGCGGGCTTACGGTCTGATAAAGTAAAAGATTTACATAACATAGGAGGACGCCATGACTAATATAATTCTTGTGGGCTGCAACGGTAAAATGGGGCAGGTTATCTGTCGTCTGGCGGAAAACGACCCCGAAGCCCGCATAGTGTGCGGAGTGGACATAAGCGGCGAAAAAAAGAACGATTTTCCGGTTTATACCGAGTTCAACTCCGAAATAAAAGGCGACGCAATAATTGATTTTTCACATCCCTCTGCCCTTACCGGCACTCTTGAGTTTGCCAAGTCCAAGCGGATACCGGCCGTGGTGGCCACCACGGGCTTTTCGGACGCACAAAAGGCGGAGCTGGCCCAGGCCGCCAAGGAAGCGCCTGTCTTCTTTTCGGCCAATATGAGTCTTGGCATCAACCTGCTCATACAGCTGGCCCAGCGTGCCACTCAGCTTTTGGAGGACAGCTTTGACATAGAAATAATCGAAAAGCACCACAATCAGAAAATAGACGCTCCGAGCGGCACAGCTCTGGCTATTGCCGACGCCATAAACGAGGTAAGCAAGGCTGACAATGAATATATCTATGACCGTCACGATGTGCGCAAAAAGCGGAGCAAACGGGAAATCGGCATCCACGCCGTGAGAGGCGGCACTATCGTGGGCGAGCACAGCGTAATTTTTGCCGGTCAGGATGAAATCGTTGAGATAACTCACCGGGCGACAAGCAAGGAAATTTTTGCCGTCGGGGCGATCAAGGCGGCAAAGTTTATGGCCGGTAAAGGCCCCGGTCTGTATAATATGCGCGACCTTGTGGCAGAAATGTAGCCAGCAATGACAGGGTTTGCCGCGGCATCGGTTTGCAGGAGGAGGATCACTTATGGCTATGAATGAAGATGAGCGAAAAGCAATTAGCAGAAAATTGAATCATCCAAAAGAAGAAGTAAAGTGTCCGCGCTGTGGAGAGCCGCTGAGCTGTTATGAAGTTGGCAATTCTTTAGTGGTATATTGCAAAAACTGTGAAGATGTTAAAGGAACCGTCAGAGGAATATAAAACATTTCGTTCCCGTCAAAACAAAAGCCGCTTTAAGAGGTAAGCCGGAGGCTCATTGGAATAGGCAAAAAAGGAGGATTATTTATGGCTATGAATGAGGCCGAGATAGAAGCAATCAACAGAAAATTGGATTATCCGAAAGAAGAAGTAAAGTGCCCGCGCTGTGGAGAGCCGTTGAGCTATTATGAGTTTGGCAATTCTTCAGCAGCGTATTGCAAAAACTGTGAAGATGTTAAAGGAACCGCCAGAGGAATATAAAATTATACACAAAAACCGAACAAAAAAGCACGTTTCCGGACGTGCTTTTTTAATGCTTTTTCGATTACCGTTCAACTGCCACGAGATACCGAAGCACCAGCTTGTTTGACATATCCGCCGCAAGATACTTGAACTCCCCGTATTCCATGGCGGAGCCGTCGGTGAGGCTGTCGGAAATGGCCCGCACGACCGCGAACGGCACTCCGTTAGCACAGCATACGTGGCCTATCGCTGCCCCTTCCATCTCACAGGCCATGGCGCCGAATTTTTGCGCAATGGCGGTCTTGGTTTCGGATGTTGACACAAATTGGTCTCCGGAGGCGACAGTGCCGATGAGATGCTTTATTTCACAGGCCTCGGCGGCCGCACCGAGCGTTTCCGTCAGCGCGGCGTCGGCGGGAATCCTGACTGTAGGCCGGTTGTTTATCAGCACCAGCCCGGGCTCGTCACCGATCGCGGTAGTGTCCATGTCGTGCTCGACAACGGCGTCGGAAATTACGATGTCCCCCACATTCAGCTCCGGACTCAGTGCCCCGGCCACGCCGGTATTTATTATCTTATCCGGCCCGTAAACCATTATCATCGTTTGGGCGCACATGGCGGCGTTGACCTTGCCTATGCCGCAGACGGCCGTCACGACCCGCGCGCCGCAGAGCTCTCCCTCCGTAAACTCTATTCCGCTTACGGTGCGGACTTCCGCGCCGGTCATTCTCTCGCGAAGTCCGTTTATCTCTATGTCCATGGCTCCGATTATACCTATCACGCGTTTGTTCCTCCCTTGTAACGAAAGTCAATGGTTCCGTAATTTTTCAGTGTTTCCAAATATTTGGCACATTCGGCCTTGGCGCTTTCCAGCTGAAGCTCACGGTAGTTGCCGCATTCCTCCCGTCTGGCGCCGAAAACCTCGCCCTCGTGGCTGACGATTTTTTCGAGGACGTCAAACACGTTTTTCAGCACCGTTTCCTCAGGAACATTCCTTGTCAGCAGATAAAAGCCTGTACGGCAGCCCATAGGCCCAAAGTAAATAACGCTGTCCCCGATTTCCGAGTTTCGGATATACGTGGCGAACAGGTGTTCTACCGTGTGCATGGTAACGTTGTCCATATAAACGCCGCTGTTGGGCTTTCTCGTCCTCAAATCAAAGGTGGTAATATCTCCGTCCACCCGGGAAATATATATGCCCGGCTCCAACAGATCGTGGTTGACGGAGAAGCTCGCTATCCTATTCATTGTCGGCGCCTCCTTCCTCGTTTTTCTCATTTTCCGGTGCCGCTGAAGGTCCCACACGAACCTCCCTGTCCTGAGCCTTGTATGTACTTTTACCCAAAGAGTCACGTCTTATCTCCACGCCGTCCTTATAGACAACCCTGTAGCTCTCCACAACGTAGCCTCTGGAGCCGCTTTTTGCCGTCACCCTTTCCCCCGGGTCAAGGCTTTTATCAACGATTTCACGAACCTTGGGTTCGATTACGGAAACGGTGTTGTTGACGATTTTCACATCGGTGAAGGCTCCGCTTTTCTGGCCGCAAATACGGACGGTCAGGTCGCCGCCCTTCACCTCGGCAGATATCCTTATGGGAGTGTCATAGCTGTTTTTGAACTTGAAATCCTGTGTCGGATAGCTTATTGCCGCATCCTGTCCCAAAGGCAGATATGCCACGGGCAGCGAATGGTTGGAACGCTTGACGATCTCAAGGTCGGAATACAGCACCGCGTTATACAAGGTGCTGGAAACCTGACACACGCCGGCTCCCACCGAGTCCACCACAGTGCCGTTGGCGTAACCCTTTGCCACCTGATAGCCCTTTTCCTTCGTTATTTCACCGTTGTTGTCATTGAAGGAAAAGGTCTCGCCGGGCAGCAGCTCGGTGCCGTCGAGGTTGTCAGCGGCAATTTTAATGTTATGTACACGCGTGGTATAGCTGGTATCGAACTGTGTTGTCTTTTCTCCGAGAACGTCGGGGTAAAGGAAATCGTCGTCCAACGTTTCAACGCTTTCGGAATCTATCACAAATTCGTAGCCGGCCCCTTCGGAGGAGTTATTGCTTTGAATGTCTCTTGCGCGCTCAAGGTCAAAGACCTTTACGGTAGCGGTAACATCGCCGTCAGAGTCGCGGCCGTAGGGCGCGTTCGGTTCCGACGCCACGCTCCTGTATATCTCATCCACGTCGGGCAAAGTAAAAGGAACCACATTGATCGGAGCCTGTACAGTCTTTATGTCATCAAAGGATTTCGCGTTTTCTATCATGGACAGAAGCTTGTCCACATCGACCTCGCGGCCGTTCATTCCGTTTGTGACAATAACCCGATCGCCGTCCAGCTCGAATTTTGAGTCCGTAGGCGGAACGGCGTAACCGCTGACGAATTCGGTCAGCTCGCTGCCGGGATCCACAGCCACAAGCGACTGCGAAGATGATAATTTAGTTGGGACAAAAAACGATGTGCAGATATTCAAAACATTTTTTGCAAAATTTTTGCTCTTGCCAAGGGAAAAGGCCTCGCTGACAATGGCGTTGGTCTTGTACATGAGGCCAAGCTCCTCGAGGGTAAAGGATTTCTTGTTGTCCTCATCCAGCACCACGGTCACCTTGCGTCCGGCAAAAGCCTTGTCAAGGACATTTTCCGCCTCGGCAACAGACAGCCCGCCCAAACGAATCCCGTCAACATAGACGTTGCGGAGTATTTTGTCCGAGCCCGCCTCCGCCGCCACATATACTCCCGCCGATCCCAATACCGCAGTTATAACGGCAATCACGGCGACAACAAGAATAATGCGGCGCTTTTTTGACGGCCTTGATCTCAGTCTGATTTCTCTCATTTTATCCCCTCCTTTTCCTTATCATGGCGTCCACGGTCACTGGCCGGGCCATCTTAATATAAAGCGTCATGGCGGCGTGTCTGGCGGCATCCAAAGGTGCTCCGTTTTCATCGGCCATTTCCTCGACAATTTGAGTGAAGTAAGGCCGCATCGGTTGAATGACCTCCACCTCGTCCCCGACGAAAAACCGATTGCGCTGGGAAACCCGGGCAATTCCCGTTTTTTCGTCATATTCCTCCACGATGCCGACAATGTCATATTCTCTGATATATGAGCTGCTGCCGTAAATCTGGGCGCCCTCCGGCGGTATGCCGAAGAAAAAGCCCGTATAATATTCACGGTGGCTGACTTTGCATATTTCGCCATACAGCCTTTCGTCATACACATAGTCCTTTGGCGAGGACAAGTAGGCGTCGATAGCGCTGCGGTAAGCCTGCACGATTGTAGCGACGTAATACTCGCTCTTGACCCGCCCCTCGATCTTCAAAGATGTAATCCCGCTTTCTATAAGCTCGGGGATATGATTTATCATACAAAGATCCTTGGAGTTGAAAATGAAAGTGCCCCGGTCGTTTTCATAAACAGGGTAATACTCTCCGGGCCTTTTTTCCTCCACAAGAGAATAGTTCCAGCGGCAGGGATGAGAACAGGCCCCCTGATTGCTGTCACGACAGGTCATATAGTTGCTGAGGAGACAGCGGCCGGAATAGGAAACGCACATGGCGCCGTGCACAAAGGCTTCCAGCTCGCAGTCGGGATTTTTGTCGGCGATTTCCTTTACTTCGCCGATTGTCATTTCACGTGCCAGCACCACTCGGGAAGCCCCCATCTCGTTCCAAGCTCTGACGGTTTCGTAATTCGTATTGTTGGCCTGGGTGCTGATGTGTATCTCCAAACCGGGAGCGGCCTTTTTGCAGAGGAAAAAGGCGCCAAGGTCGGAGACGAGCACCGCGTCGGCGCCAAGGCCGTATATTTCCTTAAAGTAATCCTCCATTGGCCCAATATCAGCGTTGTGGGGGATTATGTTCGCGGTGACATAGACCTTCTTCCCCATTTTGTGAGCAAATTCAATACCCTCGGCCATCTCATCGTGAGTAAAGTTATCCGCCGCGGAGCGCAGGGAAAAGGCCTCTCCGCCTATATAAACGGCGTCGGCCCCGTATTTGAGGGCAATTTTCAGTTTATACAGATTGCCCGCCGGGGCGAGCAGTTCAATTTTCTTCAAGGAAATTCTCCTATCCTTATTTTTTCACCGAAAGGGCCACTCCGTCGCCTATGGGTATCAGGGAGGTGGTCAGCAGCGGATGGTTGGTTATTGCCTCAAGATACATCCGGAGGCGCTTGACGATGGTTATTTTTCGGCGTACAACGTTGGCGTCGTCACCGGTCATACCATGAAAAAGCACATTGTCGGAAAGCAATATGCCGCCGCAATTCAACAGCCTGAGAAGCTCGGGCAGAAATTCGATATATTGAGCCTTGGCGGCATCGAGAAAAATGAAGTCAAAGCCGCCGTCCAGCCAGGACAGCACCTCGGCAGCCTCGCCCTCTATGACCCTGATACGGCTCTCGTACCCGACCTTGAAAATGTTGTCCACCGCAATTTCAGCGTGTTTTTTGTATCGTTCAACTGTGATAATCTCACTGTCAGGCGGCAGGTTATCCGCCATCAGAATGCTGCTGTAACCAACGGCCGTGCCAACCTCAAGTACACGCCGAGGTTTTTTCAGCGCAAGAAGAGTGACGATGAGCTGTTCGGTGTCTGGGGCCACAATGGGAGCGTAGCTTTCGGATCGGCCTGACCGCCGCCTGAGCTCCTCGAGGAAGGGGCTGCGGCGCGGCAGCAGGGAATTAAGGTAATCCTTTTCATTGTCCATCAAAAATAACCGCTTTCCGTAACTATATAGTCCATTTTAACGTCATGAGGCATGGGTTCAAGATTGTCAACGACCTGGAAATCAAATACGGCCGCCGCTTTGACGCAATCCATATCCGCCAGAAAGCGGTCATAGCAGCCTTTTCCGTATCCAACGCGATTTTTATTTCTGTCCACGGCTACTGCCGGAACGATTACAAGATCGATACTGTGCTTATCAACATAAATTGGCTCGGCTGGTACCTTAACGCCAAATCTCCCGCTTGTCAAAGGCGTGTCGGCGGTAAAAATCGCCGGGCGGATTTCCACGCCGCAAGTCACGGGCACACAAAAGCTCAGGGGCAGCGACATCACTCCCCTTACATCGGCCTCACCATTTACGGGCAGATACAGCATCACCGATTGGACGCCAAGCTTTTTCGTCAGTGAAACGGCATTTTCACATACTCGGCCCGATGTAAAGTTATATTGCTTTACATCAATCGTAAACTTATTTCTTATCTCAATGAGCTTTTTTCTCAGTTCCGAGGTCAGCATTGTATCTTACTTTTTATTACGTCCGCGATAGCTTTGCCGTAAAGAGCGTCCACAAGAGCGAGTCCAAACTCAATCGAGCGGCCGGCGCCCTTGGCAGTGATAACTCTTCCGTCCCTCACAACGCCCTCGCCGGTACATTCCGCCCCAAGGAGTTCATCCTCATAGCCGGGGAAACAGGTGGCACGCTTGCCGCGAAGCACGCCGCGGCGGCCGATCACCATGGGAGCGGCGCAGATTGCGGCAATAAAACAGCCGTTTCTTTCTGCTGTGTCAATGATCTCCCCTATTTCCTCGCTGTCCCTGAGGTGCTCGGCGCCGGGAAGTCCGCCGGGAAGGATTATCATCTCACAGTCATCCATATTGACCTCGTCCATTCCTATATCGGCGGTGACCTCCACATTTTTGGAGCAACGTACCTTTTTGCCGAACAGGCCAACCGTCTGCACATGGGCTCCGGCCCGGCGCAGCATATCCAGCGGAGCCATTGCCTCAACTATCTCAAAACCGTCTGCAAGAAACAAGTATACCATTTTAATCATCCTTTCTTCAAGCTTCAATTACCGTGTATTTTTTCACCAAATAAGCGGGCTGATAGCTTTCCTTGGCCTGACGCAGCCCGTCAATGCCCATATCCTCTTCCCTGTTTATATATTTATACTCACTCCAGGCGTTTTCACAAAAAAGCCGGTTTATCATCTGATAAGCCCCGCGGTATTCGTCCCTCGCCTGTTCGAGCTGTATAAGCGCCGTATTTTTATTCAGTTCTTCACCGAAACTCATCGCGACAATCTTGCCGTCGACCCTTATCACCGCTCCGCGTTCCCCCAAGGCCGAATAGTTGTCAAAATACCTCTTCATGGCGGAAAGCTCAAACGGATTTTGATTGTGGTTCTTTTCTGAAACCAGTTCATACATCAGCGGCGCGCACTCATTCACCGCTGTTTCCGGGCTTACGTCCTCATAAGTATAATTATAATTTTCCACAAAGTAGTTTATGTGATTTCGTTTTGCATGGAGCTTTTTCCCCGCCAATGAGATGAGCTGTTCGGAAGTGTAGACATAGTCCTCGCAGTCCCGCTCCTCATTCACAAGCAGCTCCGCTCCCTTGTATGCGCGAAGCTGTGCCAGCTGCGCCTCATTGACCAGCCTGAAGGCCATTATGTGCCCGTTTTCGTGGCAATATTCCTTGAGCCGGTCCAGCGCGATGTTTATGTCGCTGTGGCCGAGAGGAAAATAGTACGAGGGAATACGGTTCTTCACATTGAACTGATAATAGAAAAATTCCCCATCGTCGGCCACCTTGGCTCTGTGGTAGTCGTCCCAGATATACAGGGTGGCAAACGACCCCTCCGAGGCGTCGGTTTCAGCCTTATACCTGTCAAACAAGGTCTTATCTTCCACTTTTATATCCCTGAATGTAAGCATAAAATTCCTTTCTATAAGCTGCTCACTATATCCTCGCTTATACTTTCAATGGTTCTGGGCGTCCCGTTTTCCGAGCATTTTATTTCCGTCCACCCCATGGTTCTGGCAGCGGAGCAGGCGTTGTCATAAACACGGCGTAAGTATGCGCTATCCTTTTCATGTATATCCTTTTCATCCTCGCCGGTTATCTTATTTTTCCGGCCCTCCATGAGCTTTTTGGCGGCCTCCGGCTCCATGTTCAGGAACAGCACCTTATCCGGCCTCGGCAGGCCCAATCGGCCGTATTCCAGGTCGTTGAGCCAGTTTATGAAGATTTCGCGTTCCGTTCCCTCGAGCTTTGCCGCCTGATAAATAATATTGGAGCTGACATACCTGTCAGCGACAATGTACATTTCTTCATCCATCAAGGCCCCCCATTTTGTCTTAAAGGAGGCGTAACGATCCACCGCATAAAACAGAGCGGCCGCATAAGGACTGACAGCGTCAGGCTCGGTGCCAAATTCGCCGCCAAGGTACATCTTCACAAGGGCGGAAGAGGAGCTGTCGTAGTCCGGAAAGGTCAGGCGGAACACCTTCTCCCCTTTATCCTCAAGATATTTGCACAGCCGGGCGGTCTGAGTTTCCTTACCGCTGGCGTCGGTTCCCTCTATTACAATCAGCTTTGCCATAGCTATTCCCTCTTATATCTCTTACCCTTAAAGAACACCTTGATCGCAAACTTTGGCAGCGCCATCATCCGCACAAAGCGCCACGGCTGTTTTATCAGCCGGTAAAACCACTCAAGGCCGTGATCGCAGAAAAACTTCGGCGCCCGCAGCACCGTACCTGCAAGCACATCAAGGCTGCCGCCGGCCCCTATCACGAGTTTTGCATTAAGACGGCTGCGATTGTTGTATATCCATTCCTCCTGCTTGGGAAAGCCCAGACAAACCATGAGCAGATCCGGATGGGTGGAGTTGATTTTTTCAATTATCGGGCCGTCGTCCTTAAAATATCCGTCGGAGGTTCCGGCAATCACTATGCCGGGATTGTTCTCGGTAATGGTTTTTGCGGCTTCCTCCGCCACTCCGGGCTTGCTGCCGAAAAGATAAACGGACTTGCCCTTGGCGGCCATATCCTTGAACAGACGGCATACGAGGTCAAAGCCGGCCACCCTCTCCTTAAGAGGCTTATGCAGCATTTTTGCGGCGTATACCACCCCTATACCGTCAGCGATGGTCAGGTCGGCACTGTTCAGCTTGGCCATGAACACCGGATCATTGGACGCATAGAGGATTATCTCCGAGTTGGGCGTATAAAGCACGCTGCACTCGTCAGTTTCCATCAGGGCCATGGCCTGCTCCTCCGCCTCGTCCATGGTAATTCTATGTATATTTGCGCCAAGTATATTTACTATATCGTTCACTAACCATTCCTCCCAAAACTTCTCTTTTTATCATACCACATTTTTTCAAATTGTGCAACAAAATTCTCGATTTTTTCCGGAAAAAATGAAAAAATGGCTCAATGAAAAGCCATTTCTTCATTTTTTATTCGATTTTATCGAGAATTGCCTTGAGAACCATAAGCTCGTCATAGGTCAGAGTGACGCCCTTACCCATCTTCTCATGGCCCGGCGCCCAGTCGCGTATATCGAATTTGGGCGCGGCGCCGTTCCAGCTGACAATGTTCAGCTCTTTGCGCCAGCCCCTGGCGTTCTCCTCCGAGATGCGCCCCAGCTCCTGTTTGATTTCAAATTTAATGTCAGCCATTATCAAACACCTATCCCTTTTTCATTTCGCTTACCGAAACCGTATCGCATTTTTCCTCCGCCGAAAGGACGGCAAGCCGCCAATCGTCAACGCATGTGAACAGCGTCCGGCATTTTTCGGTGACAAAGCTCTTCCCTATGGCCCCTTCAAGGGCGGCCAGCATATCGTTATAGAAGCCGTTAATATTTAAAATCACGATAGTTTTATCCAGCTGTCCCAGCTGCTTAAGGGTGAGGATTTCATAGAGCTCCTCATAAGTGCCTATGCCGCCGGGGGTAACGATAAAACTGTCGGCTCTTTCCTCCATTATCGCCTTACGCTCGCGCATGGTTTCGGTGAAAATCAGCTCGTCGCAGCCGCCGTAGATCGCCTCGATGTCATTGTTCTTAAAAAATTTGGGAATAACCCCGACAACATTTCCGCCGCCACGCTTGACTCCCCGGGCGGCGGCCCCCATCAGACCGTTGGCTCCGGCGCCGAAAACCAGACCGTGGCCGCGTTCGGCCATAAATTCACCCATTTTCTCTACGGCTTCGATATAGCTGTCATCTATGGTCGGCGATGAAGCGCCGAATACACAAATATTCAAATTATAACACGTCCTTGGAAAAAATCGGGGCGAACGGCTCATCGTTCGCCCCATGTTAAGCCTTGGTTAATTTGTCCCTATTTCGGAAGATTATTCCTCGTCAAAAACAGCGGAGATGGTAGCCTCATAGGTGCCGTCCTCGATCATTTCAACAATCTCAAGCACGGCAGCGGAAGCGGGTTCGCCGGTTTCGGTGACCGTGAATACGGTAGCATCCGCCTTGTCCTTAAGAGTTGTTGCACCGGTATCGTCCACGCCTATGTAGAGGTTGCTCTGCTTACCCTTCAGATAATAGCCGCCTTCAGTTTCCTCAAGGTAGAACTTCTGGTTGTCGCCGCCGTTGTAGTCCCATGTGCCGACTGTGCCGCCGACAACTGTGGACTGGCTGGCAACTTCCATTACTTTACCGTCCTCAGGGTTGAAGAACACATAAGCGTCACCTATGGGAAGCATATTCCATGTGCTGCCGATAGTCATTGCTGTACCGCTTACGGGAAGAATTTCAACGGTCTTAAGAGCGGAACCCTCCTCGCTGAGATACATCTTAATGTTGTCAACATAGAGCTCGCCCCACTTCTCCTGACCGATAGAGAAGCTGATGGTATCGATGGGATTGGCTTCCCAGTCTACGCCCGTGCCGGTATTGAAGGGAACAACACACTCAACCGCACGGTAGCCGTCAAATACGGTGATATTTGCAAGCTGTACGGAAGGATGTACGTCCACCGTTACATGGTAGAGGGCGCCAACCATGAGAGAGTCTACATAGTCATGGATGTAAACCTCACCGAGGGTGTTCTTGGTTACCACTTCTCTTGTGTCATAACGACCGGCGCCGCCGCCGTTGTTGCTGCCGCCCTTATTGTGATAAGGCACATCGGTATATCTGTCAGGATCTGGATCGTTGTCCACTCTGTAAAGGGTGGTGTATTTGCCTATCTCGCTTAAATTGCCGCTGTCAAAGGCCACGGATGCGCGGTTCTGAAGCGTATTATTACGGCCGTTCTCGTCACCCCAAGCCGTTGTCTGACGGAACTGGATGGCGCTGGGATGATCGGTATCGCCTATCTTTTCGGGAACACCGTGAGACAGGGTGAAGCCAACATTCTGAACGTCGTTCCAGGACCACTCGTTAATATAACGCATATCAAACTCAAGAGTGAAGTCCTTGCCGTCGGTGGTGGGCAGGCTGTGAGAAGCCATTACGCCCTGTCCGCTGGCGTCACCGTCAACGCGGTACAGATGTATACCGGAGTTGCCGAAAGCTGTCTTGGCAACAGCGGCATAGTCGCTGTCGTTCATATCCTTGGCGACGCCGTTGCTGTCATAGATCTTACCGGTCCATTCGTTAAAGCTTTCCTTATCCAGCATAAGCTTATCTTCGGCCTCAAAGGTGAAGTCCTCGGCGTAGAGATACTTGCTGCCGTCGGTGGAAATCTCAACGGGTATGGCTATAATGGGAGACATGGGATGCTCAATGCCCATATTCCAAGCAAAGAGCTTGATCTTGTCACCGGCCTTTATATTGGCGGTATAGGGGATATTAACTTCTACCTGAGGATCGCCCATAGCGGAGAGGCCATTTCCTCTATTGCTGTCCTTATCAGCACCGGAAAGGCTGGTCTGAGGAACGCTGCGGGCGGGAATCTCCCGATCCTCTGTCTCAAACTTAATGAGCTTGCCTGTACTGTCGTAATGAGCGAGGGCAAACTTGGCCTGGCCATCGCCTATGGATGTGTTGGAAACCACAAACTTACCGTTGAAAGTCGTTTCTCCGGTGGGCAGCTTGTCGATCTCTTCACCGTTCACTTCAAGGGCCGCGTCGGCAAACATTTCGGGATCATCCTGAGTTACCATATCCGGGAAGTCGGTCTTAACGCCGGTCTTGTACTCATAGTTCATCCAGTAACGGTATTCGCCGCTTATCCAGAGCAGTCTGGGACCGGCGTTGGTGCCGTCGTCATTCATCTTATAATTGTAGATTGCGTTGGGTCTGGCGTTGGGCACGGGAGAATCCTTGGTAAGCGCCTGACGCTTTGTCCAGGTGGCGCCGTGGTCATCACTCTCCCAGCGATAAATCTCAAATACGTTGCCGTACTCGCCTTCGGTGGGGATGGACAGATAGATAACATTGGCGTCCTTTGCGTTGTGGTCGAAGGTCAGACCGCCGCTGTAGCAGCGCTCCTGAGTGGCGTTCTGGTGGAACCACTTGCCGCCGTAGGTCAGGAAGGTGTTGACCCATTCATTGGCCTCGCTGTCCCAACGGGCATACCAGTAGTAATGGTGGCTGCGGGTGTTGCCATTCACCTCAGGCTGATACCATGTTGGAAGCTCGCCGTTTTCTCCCGGAGGAGTGGCGGTGATGTCGGCATATACGATGCAGGGCTCACCCTTTTCATTGTGAGCGATGTCCCAAGTCCAGCCGCGCCGCTCGTTGTTTATTCCGTTGAAGTCCGTGAAGGAAGCCCCGGTCAACTGACTGGCGTCAAATACTACCAGATCGGGGTATACATCGTGCAGGGGAACAGTCATTACGCCCCACTGTCCGTTGGTGTGATTGCCGTCCGCGTCGAGCGCACCCTGTTCCTTGTACTCTTCCTTATTTTCCTTGGGCAAAGGCTGAAGCTCGTTGCCGCTGGCAGTCAAAAGCATCTGAGTGGCAATGTCAAGAGTCATATAATATATATGATTTCTCTTGTCGTTGTCGGGATGGTTGGCGGTGTAGGTGATATAAATCTTGTTGCGCTCACAGTCATAGTCATACTTGGTGTACGGACGGCGCTGACCGTCGTTGCGGCCGCCGTCGTCAAAGCTGGAATACGAGGTGTTGGCAACCTGAGTCTGGCCCATAACGGGAACTATCTCACCGTCGGTTTTGGTACCGAAGCGGCCATACTCATCGGGCATGGGGAACTTGGCCATGGTGGGCTTCCAGTGCACGCCTCTCCAACCGGCGTAGATTACATCGCCATTGGCATCAGGATCGTCATGAACGAGGAAGATCGTCGGATAGGTGGCATTGTAATCGTGGCTGTTGGCCTCCATGTTGTTATCGGTCTTGCAGTAGTAGTACTGCTCGGGCCACCAGCCCTTGGTGATGTCCTCGGGCTCCTTGGTAACACGGAAGTACATATAGGGCTCGTTGGTGTGCATCGTGTAAACAGCCATGATACGGCCGTCGGGAAGAACTACGACAGCGGGGTTGTTATGGTCATCGCTCTCCAGCTTTTCATGGATAACGACTCTCTTATACTCGTCGGTGTCGTGATCATACTCGGCTACAACGATGTCGCCGCAATCCTCGACCCAGCCCATATAGGTCTTGTCATGCTGGAATACATAGCCGTTGTTGCTTGTATATGTAATTGTATTGCCGTCGATGTCCTTGGTCTTGCCTTCGTAGCGGCTGGCCAGATCGTCGCCGGGCTGGATGTGAGTACCGCTGGGTTCAACGTACCAGTTCCAGCCGCCGTTGTTGGTAGCGATGGAAACCTTGCCCAGCTCACTGCCGTCGTCAGGAACAATAGACTTAATATTAACCGTGCAGGTTACATTAAGATCAAGCTCCTCAATGGTACCGCTTGCAGTCTTTGTACCGGCAGCGGAAACATCAACATCATTCCACTTGACAGAATACGGCAGGTACTGACCGTCGGAGAAAGGCACATTAACTGTCGCGGGAAGCACGGGAGCCTGACCCACAACGGTATTGGCATCTTCGATTTCGGGAGTTTCCGCCTCAACGTTTGTATACTCAACGTTAAGCACATTATGATCGGCATCTACATTTTCGATAGCAGGTACCGCATTTACATCCTTAAGAATGTAAAGCTTGCCGTCCTTCTTAACCAGCTTTTCAACGCCGTTTTCAACATACGCCGAGTCGGTTGCGGCCTTGGTTGTCTTTGTGGGAGAAACTTCCGTTTCACCGGCCTTATATGTAACGGTTATTTCGGTATAACCGTCCTGCCAGGCCTCGAGGTGGTTGAGGATAACCACTGTCGGGCAGCCGTTGGGGTCGCCCTGTACACCCTGAGCAAGGTCGTCGCCGTGGAAGAATACACGGTCAATGTTGGCAAGCTCCTGATTTCTGAACTTGGCGGGGCCGTTGGTTATCTCATTGATAACGCCTGTATCCTGCTCCTCGGCATACATACGGTAGGTCTTGTCGTCAAGATTAACTTCCGTATGAATTATGTAGGTCTTCTCTGCCTCGCAGGTAACTGTGCTGTCCTTCCAGCCGCCGTCGTGGTACTCAAAGACGGACTTATTGTTCAGATAGCGCATGATGGGGCCGGTGCCGTCAAAGCTGCCGGTAGAACTGTTACCGTAGGACAGGAGGCGGTTGCTGGGGTCTTTCGCATCCTCGGCAGTGCCTTTCTTTGTGCTGATAATAGCCTCGAATATGGCGTGACCGGCGCTGTAATTATATTTAAGGTCAGTCTTCCAGCCAAAATTAGCGCCATTAGAAGTACCGGAGCAATAGAAGATTTCGGGAGTATACTCGGATTTCCAAAGCGTAACATCAACTGTAACTCCGGTAACGCCCTCCATGCTATATTTGCCGTCTGTATTGACCCACTTAACCGTAGAGTCAATTATCTTGCCTTCTTTGATTTCCTTAAATACAGTGGGAAGCATAGGAGCCATGCCGCCCTCAAATGCCTCAGCTGTAATAGTCACACCTTCATCATACTCAATGCTTACATTTGTATTTTTAGCAACGGTTGTTTCAGTCAAATTTCCCTTGCGGGTATAGATTTTACCATTACTAATTACAACAGCGGGAGCGAGTTCTTCCGTGGGAGTATATTTGTCGCCTATAACAAGATTGTTTACCGTTGTTTTAAGCAATTCCGTATTACCGGACTTAAGCGAAACAACAACTTCGCCGACTTCGCCAAACTTAAGTGTGAGTTTCGGCTTTGTCGTTCCATTTTTGCCCTCAAAAAGAACCTTAAGAGCCTCAAGATTTTTCTCATTGTTAACAATATACAATTGTTTTGTTATACTTATGAGAGCAAAAGATGCACCGTTCTTAGAAATCGTGTCAAGATTATTTCGTACATAATCGGTTACATCAAACTCATAAACACCGGTTTTGGTGATGTCCTGTTCATCTATAACAGTCATTCCCTCAGGAACCTCTGTCAAACTTTCACCAGTAGCATTGTACGCCGGTAGTCCAAGTTCAGAAACTTCCGGATATTTATCATCGCTCCATATTGTATTATCAATGGCGACGAGAGATACCGTCGGTTGTCCTATAGTAGCAGCATCTAAGCAATTAACACTTAGAGTTGCACTTTGCAAGGCTGTTTTTCCTGACAATTGGTCAGCCGTAAACCTATCCTTAAGGTCGAAGCCCACATAGGCATTACGCTGGTTCCAGTTTGCGTGATACACATACAGTGAATTAGCATCACGACCAGTTATGTTGATGGTGTCGCCATTTATCTTTTTATCAAGAATATTGGCGGTCATCGACTTCGTTGCCACGACTTCAATGATGTCCCCATCGGCGGCAAAAGCAAGGCCCGGCACTATTGCCATGACCATTACCAAAGCCGTCAACAAGGCTAAGAAACGTTTTGTTTTCATATTCTTTACCTCCTGTTAATAATTTCACAAAATATTATATAACAAATCCACAAAAAAGTCAATACAAATATTAAAATTCCTCTACATTTTTCCCATATTTTTTGCAAGTATGAATTGACAAGCCCAATATATGGTGTTATAATGGTATTAAGTCAATAATTCACAAGACAAGGAGAGATTACTATGAAAAAAATCCTATCCGCCGCCGTCGCGGCGGCAATGCTCATGAGCGCGTCCCCGGCCGTTATTTATGCCGCGGACAGCGTCCCCGCAGTGCAAATCCAGGCCCAAACGGCCATCGACCCCTTTGACAGCGCATACAGCGTCATCGTCAACGCCGCCACACTTCGGGCAATCGCGGTCGAGAACAGCGGCACCGAAAACCTTGACAAAATCGTGACCGTAGACGTTCCCGCAGACATTGACAATTTTTACGACTCCATGGTGTGGCGTGTCTCCCCCATCGGCGGCGATATGTACTGCGCCGTGAACAAAAACAGCGGCCGCAGCCTTGACGTGCCGGACGCGCTGAAGGACGACGGCGTCCAGCTAATTCAGTACAGCTACAACGGCAACGCCCAGCAGAAAATGACCTTTGAAAAGTCGGGCGAGGCCTACACCATCAAGCCCAGTCATGCAGACACCTATCTTGCTGATCAGGACGGCAAGCTGGTGCAGATTTCGGACAAGACCGCCAGCGAGGCTCAATGGGTGCTGCTTCCTATCGAGGAATCCATTATGCGCAGGGTGGCCGAAACTCCCGGATACGCCCTCCTCGCCGATGAACAAAAGCGCGCTTTCGACAATTACTTTTTCAGTAAAATGGATATGAGCCGCAGCGTCAGGAACAGCGCCGAGACCCTTCTTGCCAACAACGATTATTTGACGCTTTCAGCCGAGGCGCAGAAGGAGCTGCTCATAACCGCACTGACTTACACCGCCTCCGGTCAGGTGGTCGGGGACGTGGTTAACGAAACGCCCGCAAAATATACCATTGTCAAAGCCGAACAGGTGCCGGATTATGACATCTGGCGCGGCAGCCGCACCACCTGCTGGGTATATGATGTTGAAATGGACGGCGACGTTGAGGGACAGGTGCATAAGTTCCAGTTCATCAGCAACGAGGCCGACAAGGACGCCCCCATGGTCACCAAGGCCATTGAGGCCATAGGTGTATTCCCCTACGCCCTGCGTCAGCACGTACACAAGCTTTACTGGAAGAGCGGAGACACGGCCAACAGTTATAACGGCGGCGGCAACGAGATATGGATCCGCCTGACCTGGGAGCCCACCCGCCAGCAGATTTCTCAGACCCTTTCCCACGAGCTGGGCCACGTGCTGGAGCAGAATATGCTTCAGGATCCCGACGTTTGGTCCTTGGCCGAGCGGCTTGACGCCACGCCAATTTCCTCCTACGGTTCCAGCAACGAGACCGAGGATCTTGCCGAGTTCAGCCGCACCTACTGGACCAACCTCGGCAAGGACACCTTCGACGAGCTGGAAAAGGTTTATCCCAACCGTCTGAAGATATTCAAGGGACTGCTCTACCGTGCCGACAAGGAATATTTTGCAAACTACGCCGAGTATGAAAAATTCATAGACGAGCTCACCGCTCAGGCCCGGGCCGCCGGCAGCGACAGTGACAACTCCGGTCTTGACGAAAAGAAGCTCTACAAGATAGTCGATCCCGTGACTGACAGAGCCTTCACCGTAAGGGACAATTCGACGGACAACGACGTTCCTCTTACTCTTGAACAGTTCACATGGAAGCCCGGCCAGATTTTCAGCATAGAAAAGTACGGCAATATGATAAAGATAATCAGCAATAACAGCGGCAAGCCGATCCAGCTCGACGACAGCGCCCTCAGCGGAAAGACCCTTGCGCAGTACGGCGGCACCTGGGCGATTGACGAAAAATTCGCCGTATATGAAAATGACGGTCTGTTCCGGCTCATGGCGCCCCGTTACCAGCTTTACGCCGCTCCATTCAACAATAACGTCGGCCAGACAATAGAAGCCTACGGCTGGAAATTTGTCGAGATAGGAGACAGCGACGTCATGACGGCCAAGATCAGGACGGGTTCAAACGCTCTCACCTCCGGAGAATCCGTTGAGCAGGTCACGGCGGTTCCCGACGGTTCCACCTGGAAAATAAGCCCCGCCGAGGAAAAGGGCACGGTTAAGATAATTAACACCGAGACCGGCCTGTCCCTTGACATCCTTGACAGCAGCACCGATGAAGGCGCGGCGCTTATTACCTACGACTATTACGGCAGTGCCAACCAGCTCTTTGTTCTTGAGGAGACTGTCGGCGGCACAAAGATAAAGAACGTAAACAGCGGTCTCTACCTCAACGTTGAGAAGGACGGCAGCGTCACACAGCGCCGCAGCGGCACCGTGTTTACTATTGAATAAACAATATATAGTCAAAAAAGGAGCGGCCACCCGCTCCTTTTTGTTACTACTTGATCACTCCGCCGCCGACCACCGTGTCGCCGTCGTAAAGCACCACGGCCTGCCCCTTGGTTATGGCCCGCTGAGGCCGGTCAAATTCCACATGGATCTCCCTTTCGCCGGTTTGAATTACCGTCGCCCAATCCTCCCGGTGGGAATAGCGGGTCTTGGCCTTGACCCTCATGGGCTCAGCTATACTGTCAACGGAAATGAGGTTCAGCTCTCCGGCGTCAAGCGAAGCGGAATATAAGTCCTCATCAAAGCCCAAAATCACACGGTTGTTTTCCGCGTCTATCTCACAAACATACATCGATGCGGGAAGGGCCAGCCCCAGTCCCCGCCGCTGGCCTATGGTGTAATTAAAAATTCCCTTGTGGCGGCCCAGAACCTTGCCGTTTTTGTCCACAAAATCTCCTTCGGGAAGGTTCTTTTTACTGTGCGCGCGGATAAAATCGCCGTATTTACCGTTCTGTACAAAACATATGTCCTGACTGTCATGCTTTTTTGCGTTCACAAAGCCCTGCTTTTCCGCAATTTCCCGAACCCGGGACTTGGTAAGGCCGCCCAACGGGAAAATTATATGCCTTAACTGTTCCTCAGTCAGGGAGTAGAGCACATAGCTTTGATCCTTGGCGGGGTCGAGAGCCTTTTTAAGAAGGAATCTGCCGTTCTCCTCTTCAATTCTGGCATAATGACCGGTCGCCACATAATCGCAGTCCAGCTCCCTCGCTCTCTGGAAAAGCTTGTCAAATTTGAGAAAGCGATTGCAGTCGATGCAGGGATTTGGGGTTTCCCCTCTTTCATAGGCGCTTATAAACCCGTCAATAACCGTTTCCCTGAACCGGTCGGAAAAGTTAAACACATAGTGAGGCATACCAAGGCCGAAGGCCACGCTGCGGGCGTCCTCCACGTCCTCGAGTGAGCAGCAGGCGTGTTCGTTTGATATGTCAACATCGCCGTTTGAGAACAGCTTCATTGTGGCTCCAACGCAGTCGAAGCCACGCTCCTTCATCATATACGCCGCGACGGAGCTGTCCACTCCCCCGCTCATCGCGATAAGCGCACGGTTTTTCATCACCACACCTCCCGTAAAGTAAACACTGATTAAATACAGTGCGGCGATTGGCGAGACATAATTTTCTCGAGACAAGGGAAAAAGCGCAGAAATACTTGATGTATTTCGAGCATTTTGACGCAGTATCGGGGAAATTTGGCCGCCAAGCGTCGTGCTGAGCCGCAGGCGTTATTTATTCAGCGTTTACTAAAGGAATTATACCACAGCCGTAAGTTTATGTCAATAGTTTAATAATGGCCCGCCAAACCGGCGGACCATTATGTTTTACTCATTGTTTATCAATTCAGTGATTTTAATTTTATTCCGAAGGAACTCCTCCGTGAGCTCGGGATTTTCCACCTGTGGTATGGAGTTCTTAAGCTCGTTGGTTATGGTTCCGGGCCTGCCGCCCAAAATGTAAATCCTGTCTGACAGGAGCAGGGCCTCGTTCACGTCGTGGGTGATGAAAAATGTGGACAGGCCGTGTTCACGGACTATGTTCCTGAACCAGCCCTGCATTGAGCTGCGGGTAATGGCGTCCAGCGCGCTGAAGGGCTCGTCCATGAGCAGCAGCTCGGACGAGTAGAAGAAGCTGCGCATCAGAGCCGCCCGCTGACGCATACCGCCGGAGAGCTGGGCCGGATAGTAGCCCTCCATCCCCTCCAGCCCAAACTCCGCAAACAGGGGCCGCGCCTTTTCGAGGGCGGCTTTTTTCTTTTCACCCCGGAGAAGCAGAGGAATGATAACGTTGTCAGCGATGGTCTTGAAGGGCAGCAGCAGATCGCTCTGCTGCATATAACCCACAAGGCCGCTTTTGCCGGTCACGTCCTCTCCGTTGAGGAGAACTTTGCCGCCGTCCGGAGCTTCAAGGCCGGAGAGCAGATTGAACAGCGTGGTTTTTCCGCCGCCGCTGACCCCAAGCAGACTCACCATCTCGCCCTTTTCGATATGGACCGAAATGTCGGATATTATTTTCCTGTCCCCGTATGACTTGGACAGATTTTCAGCCGTCAAAACGCTCATTGAGGCAGGAACTCGTTTGTATAGCCGAAGGAGCCAAGCTCTTTTTCGATGAGGCCGTTGTCGTAGAGCCAGTTATAAAATCCCGACCAGCGGGCGTCGTCGATATATCCCCAGCTTGCGCCGTCGCCGATATAAGCCGTAGCGAGGAACTTCATGCTCTCCTGGATAAGAGCGGGGTCAAGCTCGGGCACGGCCTCGCAGAGAATGTTTCCGGCCTCTTCGGGGTTGGCAACGCAGTATTCATAGCCCTTCTTTGTGGCGGCGAGGAAGCTGCGGATCAGCTCGGGATCGCTTTCGATAAGGGCATCGCCGGTGATAATGGTGGGAGAATAATAGTCCAGTACGGGATCACTCTTGGCGAAGTCAAGGTAGTTGTACTCAAAGCCCTCCACCTTGGCCTTGGCTACGTCCCAGCCTTCGTATACCCACACGCTGTCAATGAGGTCGGTGGAAAGGGCGGTCATAACGTCCGTAACAGTGGTGGAAACCAGCTCAACCTTGCTGAAGTCGCCTCCGTCGGCGGCCATGGCGGCCTTGATAACGTTCTGCTCAACGGGGCTGTCCCAAGTGGCATAGGTGTGGCCCTCCAGCTTGGCAAAGCTGTCGATGCCCTTGTCCTTGCGGGAAATTATGCCGCTGGTGTTGTGGTTGATTATCGCCGCGATAGAAGTCACCGGCATGGGCGTGTCGGAAGCGTAGGACGCAGCTATCGTATCCTGGAAGCCGATGCCGAACTGGGCCTTTCCGCTGGCGACAAGAGCCTCGGCTCCGTCCTCCGGAGGCTGGATTATCTCAAGGTCGATGCCGGCCTCGTCGTAATATCCCAAGGCATCGGCAACGTAAAAGCCCGTGTGGTTTGTGTTGGGCGTCCAGTCAAGGACGAGAGTCACCTTTTGCAGTTCAGGCGCGGAGTCCTGAACCTCGTTATCATTTTCGGTTCCGGTCACATTTGTCTTGTTGCAGCCGCCCATGAGCAGCAGCGTGCCCGCCGACAGCAGGCAGATGAGCTTTCTGAATTTCATTGTGATTACTCCTTTACTTTTTTTCATATTTTTTCCAAGGCATTATCGCGATTTGTATTATGTCCACCAGCTTTATAAGTATCAGGCTCACGACGCTGGTGACGATTATTACGGCAAACATTTTGTCGAAAGCGAAGGCCTTGCGCACCCGGGTCATATATACGCCCAGACCGCCGTTGCCGCCCAGCCATTCGGAGATAACGGCGCCCACTACCGAATAGGACACGGAAATCCTCAGGCCGGAGAAGAAACTGTCGAGGGCGTAGGGCAGCTTTACATCCTTAAGTATGCGCAGATAACCGGCATTCATGGATCTGTACAGCCGGAGCACGCCGGGATCCGCCGCCTGAAATCCTCCCAAAAGGGCGATGAGCATGGGGAAAAAGCAGGCCACGAATATAAGCACGATTTTCGGTGCCATTCCGTAACCGAACCAGAGCACCAGCAGGGGGGCTATGGCCACGGTCGGCACGGTCTGTGTCAGGACGGCGATGGGATAGCCGGCCTTGTACAGGAAATCGAACTTGTCCATGAGTACGGCGAACACCAGCGCCGCCGCCAGACTTATGCCGAGTCCCGCCGCCGCCTCCAGCAAAGTGGTGCGGCTGTGCATAATAAGTGTCGGAAACTCGGTCACAAGGGCCTTTACCACCTTTTCCGGCGAGGGCAGCATGAATTCCGCCACCAGCTTAAGGCGGCAGACAAGCTCCCAAACCGCCACGATAATGGCGATGAAGGCCAGCGGATAGAGCTTATTGATGATGCTTCGTTGTTTTCTTATCAATGGACCACACCCCCGCGCCGGGATTGTAGGCGATCTTGACATAGCTGGAAACCGACGGCGCGCCCTCGCGGATGCAAATAAGCTGGCACTCCTTCACGATGTCCATAAGCCGGTCGTAGTCTCCCTCAACGGTGGTCTCAAAGGGGCCTACAAATACGTTGAGGCCGGTGGATTTCAGGTATTCGATCACCTTGTCCACCACACGGATAACTTCCTCGCCCTCCACCTTGGGCAGGCACTGGATGGCTATGCTGGCCTCCGGTTGTTTTTCACTGTTCATGATACTGTCACCTTTCTGAAAAAAATTACAGAAGAAATCGCCGGGGAATAATTTCCACGGCGAAAAAATGTCATTATTACGCACATTTTCCTACGCAGAAATTACTCTGATCAGGTTCGAGAGTTGAGGCGATGCCTCTCTCAGCCCCGGTAAAAATAAAAGCTTTACCTTTCGGCACCTCTAATGCGTTTCCTATATTAGCACATTTTACCCCGCTTGTCAAGGGGTAAATAAAAAAAACTGCCAGCTGCGGCACAAAAATCCCAAAAAAATTTTCAGTGTAAATTTTTATGAAAGGCGGTTGAAAAAATCCGGCGTATGTGCTAAGATAAATACATAAATCCGTCCTGCCCCGGAAAAACTACCTTAGAAAAAACGAAAAGGGGTTTTTAAAATGGATCTTAAGGGGTCGAGGACCGAGGCAAATCTTATGTCCGCCTATGCCGGAGAGTCTCAGGCGCGGAACAAGTATTGCTTCTATGCCACAAAAGCCCGGGAGGACGGTTATGAACAAATTGCGGACATATTTGAAGAAACCGCGGAAAATGAAAAGGCTCATGCGGAAATATGGTTTAAGCTCATTCACGGAGGAAATTTTGCCGGAACTGCGGAAAACCTTCGGGACGCGGCGGCGGACGAGCACTTTGAATGGGCGGAAATGTATGAGGACTTTGCGCAGACGGCTAAAGAAGAGGGCTTCGAGCATATCGCCTTTCTTTTTGAAAAGGTCGGCGAAATTGAGCGAGCCCATGAGGAAAGGTATCTCAAGCTTATGGAAAACGTCAAGGACAAGATAGTTTTCTCCAAGGACGGGGACGCCGTATGGATCTGCCGCAACTGCGGCCACGTCTGCGTAGGCAAGGCGGCGCCGGGCGTCTGCCCTGTCTGCTCTCATCCCCAGTCTTATTTTGAGCTTAAGGCGGCAAATTATTAAACAACAGATCTTGGGGCCGTGGCCCCATACATATTTACGGAGGAATATATGCAATTCAAAACTCTTTCAAGGCTCTTTTTCACCTTCATGAAAATCGGAGCCTTCACCTTCGGCGGCGGCTACGCCATGATACCTCTTATCCAGCGCGAAATTGCCGAAAGGCGCGGCTGGATAACCGATGAGGATATTCTTGACATATTCGCCATAGCCGAGTCCACTCCCGGCCCTATCGCCATCAACGCCGCCACCTTTGTGGGCCGGAGGGTCTGCGGCCTCGCCGGAGCCTTTCTGGCCACGCTGGGCGTGGTGCTGCCCTCCTTTGTGATAATCAGCCTTATCGCCTTTGTGCTTCGGCAGTTTCAGGACATTCAGGCGGTGCGCTGGGCCTTCAGCGGTATAAGGGCGGGAGTACTGGCCCTGATCGTAAAAGCCCTTGTGTCAATGTACAGACAGTGTCCAAAGTCGGGCCTGTCATACGCCGTTATGGCGCTGGCCCTTATAGCCGTGGCTTTCCTTGGGATTAATGTGCTCCTTGTCATAGCACTCTGTGCAGCCGCCGGCCTGGCCGTCACCCTGATTTCCGAAAGGAGGGGCGGCGCATGATTTATCTCACCTTATTATGGACCTTCTTCAAGATCGGAGCCTTCACCTTCGGCGGCGGCTATGCCATGCTGCCACTTATTCAGGCGGAGGTCGCCGCCCACAACTGGATGAGCGGGGCCGAGCTGGTCAACTTTGTGGCCGTGAGCGAAAGCACCCCCGGCCCCTTTGCCGTGAATATTGCCACATATGTGGGCGCCGAAACGGGCGGCATTGTCGGAGCGGTTTGCGCCACGGCCGGAGTGGTTCTGCCCTCGTTTATAATAATCCTTATTGTCGCAAAATTCTTTGATAAATTCAAAAACAGCCGCACGGTGAGCGGCTGTATGAGCGGGCTGCGTCCGGCGGTCGTCGGACTTATCGCCTCGGCTGTGATAAGCGTGGGGCAGACGGTTTTTCTGCCGTGGAACGGCTTGGCGGCTTTTCTCGCCTCCGGCGGTATCTTCGGGTTTTCGCTGCTGCTGGTGTTCAAAAAGCTGCACCCTATAATTGTTATTGTGATTTCCGGTGTACTTGGCATAGCGTTGGGATATGCGGGCGTGTTTTAATCCCTGTAAATGTCCGCCGCTATGGCGCCGCTGTCAAAGCTGACCTCCCCCTCGTCAGACACAAGCACATTGCTGAGCCATATCGAGCGGTAAATATCTATATTGGCCTTATTCAGCGGATATTTGAAGCCCTTAAGCGTCACTCCGGTCACGGGCTCGAGGGGGATAAACGAGATGCTCATTCCCGGACGTCCGTGGATAATATGGTGTTTTTCCAAAGCAAAAATATAGTTGTGGCCGTCGGCAATGGCGGCCTTTTTTCCTGCGCGGCGCAGGTATTCCAGCATTCCGATGTTGGAAATTGTGTGATCGAGCCGCGTGCCGGTACACCCCAGCATCAGCAGCTCGTCAAAGCCGCGCTTCACGGCCTCGGCCACAGCGACGTGTGTGTCGCTGTAATCCTTTTCCGGCTGCAGTCTTATCACTTCCATACCAAAAGGCAGCTCACCAGAAAAGGAGTCGAAATCACCGACAGCAAGATCCGGTTTTATACCCATATTCATACAGTGGACAAGTCCGCCGTCGGCGCAGACAATAAAGTCGTCCTCCCTGACAAGGCTCTTGGTGTACTCATAATCCGAAACAGTCCCGGCGCTGATTATTACCGCCCGCATTTATATCAGCCCCTTGAAGCGGCGCACGGCCTCCGCCGGGTCGTCGGCACGGAAAACGGCGCTTCCGGCCACGATAACGTTGGCCCCGGCGTCGGTTATCTCCTTAAGATTAGCGAGAGTTATGCCGCCGTCCACCTGAATATCTATCTTGTCGCCGACAAGGGCTCTTGTGTCCGTGACCTTTTTTGTCATGGCGGGAATAAACCTTTGACCTCCGAAGCCGGGATTAACGGTCATGATCAGTACCATATCCACGTCGTCAAGAACATAATTCAGACAGCTTATGTCCGTGGCGGGATTGAGGGCCACGCCGGCCTTAAGGCCAAGGGAGCGTATGTAGCTCAAGGTGCGCTGAAGATGGGGCGCCGCTTCGGCGTGAACGGTTATGATATCAGCTCCGGCCCTGGCAAAGGCGTCGATGTGTCTGTCCGGATCGTTTATCATCAGATGGCAGTCGAACACCAGCTTCGATGTCTTGCGCAGACAGGAAATGACCGGAGGGCCGACGGTTATGTTGGGGACAAAGCTCCCGTCCATAACGTCAATGTGCAGGTAGTCCGCCCCCGCGTCCTCCACAAGCCTGACGCTCTCTCTGAGGGCGCCGTAGTCCGAAGCCAGAATCGACGGTGAAAGCTTGATGCTCATTTGTTCTCCTCCCATTCCTTTATTCCCTTAAGTACCTCATACATCTCTTTATAGCTGTCATAGCGGCTCCCGGCTATCTCTCCGCTCTTTACGGCGGCAATGACCGCACAGTCCGGCTCGGCGGTGTGGGTACAGCCCCGGAAGCGGCACTGTCCCTCCAATTTTTCCATTTCGGGGAACAGCAGCCTCAGCTCCTGAGCCTTTATGCCTTCCACCTCCAGCCGTGAAAAGCCGGGAGTGTCCAGCACATAGCCGCCGTGAGCGGGAATCAGCTCCACATGGCGTGTAGTGTGGCGGCCCCTTTCTATTCGGCTCACATCGCCGACTTCCAGACTTCGGCCGGTCACAAGGCTCAGCAGGCTGGATTTACCCACGCCGCTGAGACCGGCAAAGGCCACGGTCTTATCCTTTATCAGGCCGCATATCTCATCAAGACCCTCTCCGGTTCTGGCACAGGCGGTCAACGCCATATATCCGGCCCTTCGGTACACTCCGACTATTGCCTCCGCGTCGGTGTCGCTGACCAGGTCGGTTTTGTTTACGCAGACGACACCCTCAATATTCTTGCCGGCCGCGATAGCCAGCAGCTTGTCAAGCAGGCCGAAATCAGGCGCCGGCGAGGCCGCCGCGCATACCACCACCAGAGTGTCTATATTGGCGACGCTGGGGCGGATGAGGAAGTTCCGGCGGGGCAGGATCTTTTCAATACTGCCGGTACCGTCTCGGCCGATGCTGATACTCACACGGTCGCCCACCATAGGCGCCAGCTCCCGCCGGAGCCTGCCTCTGGCGCTGCACTCAACGAGGTTGTCACCGGCGCTTATATAATAGTTGCCGCCAACACCCTTTATAATGGTTCCTTCAGTATTTGTCAATCGAACGAAACCTCTCTTGTCACGATAAATTCATCGTCATAGTAAATGTCCACCTTTATGGTTCCACGGCTCTTAAGACTGATGTCCGCCGTGCCGGAGGCGGTGTTGTGTTCCTTTTCGTAAATGACCTTGCCGTCGCACACCAGCTTTATGGTCACCTTCGTCCTGTCGGTGGGCAGGATAAGCGAAAGATACTTTGTTTTCATTTCCGGTATGCTTTCCGGATTGTCAACGGAAACCCCCGGGCTCTGCTGCTGAGGCTGCTGAGTTTCCGGAACATCCTCCTGCGGCGGCTCATGCAAGCCGCTGTTTTCCTCATTTTCGTCGTTGGAAGAACCCGTATCGGGTCCGGTGCTGACGAAAAAGTCGATCTTGCTTCCTCTGGGGATCTTGGTATAGGCGGTGTAGCTCTGGTCATAGACCCGTCCGCTGACCTCGTCGCTGTGACCGCGTACCACCTCGCCCACCTCAAAGCCGCTTCGCTCGATGAGGGCTCGGGCATTCGCCTCGCTCATGCCGAGGAGGTTGGGCACCGTGGAATTTTTGCTGCCCGTGGAAACATGAAGAACGACCGTTTCGCCCACATTGACCATAGTGCCGGAGGCCGGTTCCTGTGCGACAATTATACCCGAGGGGTAGATATCGCTGCTCTCCTCCACCTTTTCGACAACAATGCCTTTTTCTGTCAGCTCCTTTTCAACCTTGGCAAAGGTTTCGTTGATATAGCTGACAATCGAAACCGAGCCGGGGCCGTTGCTGACAATGACATTGATAACTCCGGAAGATTTGACCTGGGTATCCGCATCGGGATTTTGCGAAATAATAGTGTCCTTGGGCGCCTCGTTGTTTTCGTATGCCTCAATGGAAACGGTAAATCCCTCGCCGGACGCGGCAAGCCTGCTTTCGGCCTCTGTCAGAGTAATACCGCGCAGATCGGGCACTATCGGTTCTTCGGCCGTTTTTCGTGTACCGGCGTATACAAATACCGCCAGAGCGATGATTATAAGCAGAGCTGTTGTAATTATCGCCGCTATTATGGGCGCGTTGCTCTTTCTTTTTTTCTTCTTTCGCTTATTCGGCCTTTCCTCCGGAGAACGTTTGGTGACATCCGTATCGGTGCTCCTTCGCCTGAGCTCCTGAACGTCAATTATCTTTGTTTCGCCGCCTTCATCGTCGGCAACAAGCTCGAGGTCGGGATTTATATACAGCATCTTAAGGTCGTTGAGCACCTCCTCGGCGCTGGAATATCTGAGACGGATCTCCTTGCTCATGGCCTTTAAGATAATCTGCTCAATTCCCCGTGGAATGGCCGAGTTCAGCTTCCGCGGAGGGACGGGCTCCTCCTGAATATGCTTCATGGCCACGGCTACGGGAGTTTCGCCGTCAAAGGGAAGCTGGCCGGTAAAGAGCTCATACATAACCACGCCAAGGGAATAAATGTCGCTGCGCTGGTCGGTATATCCGCCCCGTGCCTGCTCGGGAGAGAGATAGTGGGCGCTTCCTATGGCGGTGCTGTTCATCTTTGTAGTATTGTTGTTAGCCGCCCTGGCGATGCCGAAATCCGTCACCTTGAGAATTCCCTCGGGAGTGACAACGATGTTCTGGGGCTTTATGTCACGGTGTATGATGTGTTTTTGATGGGCGTGTTCAAGGGCACGGCATATCTGCATGGAATAATCGGCGGCTTCCTTCCAGTAGAGGGGGCCGTTTTTGTCCCTGATATATTCCTTTAAGGTCTTTCCGTTCAGAAATTCCATGACAATATACTGTATTCCGTCCTCATCGCCCACGTCATATATCTGTACAATATTTTGATGAGACAGACTGGCGGCAGCCTGGGATTCGATATTAAATCTGCGGATGAACTCCTCATCCTCCTTGAATTCGCTGTGCAGCACCTTTACGGCCACAAAACGGTTGAGCATCCTGTCCCGCGCCTTGTACACGTTGGCCATGCCGCCGCTGCCGACCTTCTCCAAAATTTCATATCTGTTTCCAAGTACCTTCCCGATCACTGTCATCACCTACCTTTTAATAAGAATAACCGTAATATTGTCCTGACCTCCGTTGTCATTAGCCATGTCCACCAGTCTTTTGGCCTTTTCCTCAAGATTTGTGGTCTTTTCGCTGAGAATATAGGCTATGTCGATTTCGGCCACCATATTTGTCAGGCCGTCGCTGCACATAAGCATAATATCCCCGGGCCGGAACGCCATCAGATATGTGTCGGCCTGCACTGCGCCCTCGGTGCCGAGGGCACGGGTTATATAGTTGCGACGTTCATAAGTGTAGGATTCCTCTCTTGTGAGCTTGCCGCTGTCGATCATCTCCTCGGCAAGGGAGTGATCCTTGGTGACCTGATACAGTCCCTTCTCGGTAAAAACATATACCCTGCTGTCGCCGATGTGGCCGATATGCACGCCGTCGGGAGATACGATACAAACGTCGCAGGTCGTGCCCATACCGCTGTACATCGGCTCCCTGAGGGACATATCGTACACTTTATTGTTTGCGTGGTTCACGGCGGAGGCTATCTTGACGAAAAGGCTTCCGTCATCCTCGCCGATGAGCTCCTCCAGAGTTTTTACAATATCGGCCGCAGCCTCGGCGCTGGCTATTTCTCCGGCCCGGTGGCCGCCCATTCCGTCGCAGAGGACGAAAATGGGATACTTCCCCTTGTCGGAGACCGCATAGCAGTCCTGATTTTGCTCCCTTAACCTGCCTATGTCCGTCAGTTCGTAGTGTTCCATGCTTTTCCCTCCCTGTCTGTGTTTACATTTCGCTGTTCCGCAGCTGGCCGCAGGAGGCGTTTATATCGGCGCCCAGCTCCCGGCGAAGCGTGGAGTTTACTCCGTTTCTGTTTAAATAGTCCATAAAGGCGGCGACGCTCCTTCGGTCGCTCCGGACATAATCGCGCTCCTTTACCGGATTTACGGGAATTAGGTTGACGTGGCAGTTCCTGCCTTTAAGGAGCCGCACAAGCTTTTCCGCCCACTCAAGCCCTCCGTTTTTTTCCGAAAGCGCATACTCAAATGTGACGCGGCGACCGGTTTTTTCAAAATAGCGGTCACAGGCTGCCAAAGTCTCCTCTATGGTATAGGCTCGCGCCACGGGCATCATTTCACGCCGAAGGCCGTCCTCCGGCGCATGGAGGGAAAGTGCCAGATTTATTGGCATTCCCTCTTCGGCAAAACGCCTTATCTTATCCGCCAGTCCGCAGGTGGAAACCGTAATGTGCCTCCAGCCCAGGCCGAGACCGGCGGGATTATTTATGTTTTTCAGAAATTTTATGAGATTGTCGTAATTGTCAAAGGGCTCTCCTATACCCATGACCACAACGCTGCTTATCTCTGTGCCCATATCCTTTTGGGCGGCGATGATCTGCCCGGCCATCTCATGAGGGGCCAGATTTCGCGCCAGCCCGTTCAGCGTGGACGCGCAAAAGGTGCAGCCCATACGGCAGCCAACCTGGGACGAAATACAGACGGAATAGCCGTGATAATAGCTCATGACCACCGTTTCCACGGTGTTGCCGTCCCTGAGCTCAAACAGATACTTTACGGTGCCGTCCAGCTTTGAGACCAGCTTGCGCCGTACCTTCGGCAGGTAGATATCCGCCTCGGCCGCCAGCTTTTCCCGCAGAGTCTTACTCAGGTTAGTGCAGTCGTCAAGACTGTCGGCCCCTCTGGCGATCCATTCGAAAATCTGTCTGCCGCGAAATGCGCTTTCGCCGCGGGATTTAACGTAAGCGGTCAGCTCCTCAAGAGTGAGGTCGCCCAAGTTTATCTTCGGTTCCATCAGGCTTCAGCCTCTTTCCTTTACAAATGCCGCCATGAAGAAGCCGTCCGTGCCGTGTATATCCGGCCGGAGCTGTATCCGGGCGGTTCCCGGCTCCGGCCCCACATTCAAGGGCGCGGGCACAAAATCCGGATGCTTTTTTAAGAACCATTTGCTTATGCCCTCGTTTTCCGCCCTGCTTATCGTACAGGTTGAATAGACCAGCCGTCCGTCGGTGACGAGATATTTTGCGGCGTTGTCAAGTATGGTCTGCTGTATCTCGGCTAAGTCGCCGCTGTCCCCCTCGGTCTTGGCCCATTTTATGTCCGGCTTCCGGCGCAGTATACCGAGGCCGGAACAGGGAACGTCGGCCAGCACCCGATCAAAGCTCCCTTCAAAATCGGGATTATACACACAGGCGTCGTTTACAAGGGCGGTGAGCTTTACCCCAAGTCTTTCGGCGGCAGAGTTTATAAGCGTGATTTTATGCTCGTACAGATCACAGGCGGTCACCTCGCCGCCCAGATATGCGGCAAAGACCGACTTTCCGCCGGGAGCGGCGCAGAGGTCAAGCACTCTCATGCCCGGTTTTATATCCAAGGCCAGCACCGCCAGCTGCGACGCCGGATCCTGCACGGTCACAAGACCCTGCTTATACGCTTCCGAATGGGTGACTCCGCCTTTGCCGGTGTAAATTGCGGCGTACGGCGTGATCTCATTACGGACAAATTCCGGCGGAAGCTCACCGCAGTTCAGGCGGCAACAGGTTTGGGGCTCCTCATTCATGGCCGCGATAAGCTTTTCGTGATTCGGCTGCTCCCGCTTCCATTTTTCCACCAGCCAAAGAGGCATTGAATATTTTACGGACAGCAGCTCGTCTCCACGGAGGTTTTCAAGAAAATCGCCGCTTTCGGCCGCCTTTCGCAGCACGGCGTTCACATATCCGGCGGCCCTGTCGTGTCCGTAGCGGCGGCTTAGCTTGACGCACTCGTTGACAGTGGCGCTCGGGGGTATCTTGTCGGTGAATTTAAGGCAGTAAACGCCCATGCGAAGTATATTCAGTATCCAGACGGACAGCTTTTTCAGCTTCACCGAGGACAAACAGCCGATAATGTGATCGATATAGAGCCGGTTTTTCACGACGCCCATGACGATGCCCGTGCATAAAGCGCTGTCCCTCTGATCCATTTTTGCCTCGGCAAGGGCCTTTTCAAGCGAAAGATTTAGGTATGCTCCGTTCGCGTCCACATCATGGAGGACTTTAAGCGCCGTTTCCCTCGGAGCCGAAAGAGCCATCAGTCGTTCCTCCTGCGGCTGCTTGCCATGGCCATAAATCTTAACAGGTTGGCCACCGAAACCGCCGCGGCGGCCACATAGGTCATAGCCGCGCTGCCCAGTACCGATTTTACCATCGGTATCTCCCCTTCATCAAGATAACCGCTTTCTCCAAGTATCTTTATGGCCCGGCCCGAAGCGTTCAGCTCGACGGGAAGGGTAATTATCTGGAAGGCCACACTGGCGGCGAAGAAGATTATTCCCACGTCCATGAGCAGCTGGCTCAGATATGACATATAGTACATCATAAAACCGATGATTATAAGATACGGGCCGAAGCGGCAGCCGATGTTTGCCACGGGAACAATAGCGTTCCTTACCTTTATGGGCACATAACCGGTGGCGTACTGAACCGCGTGGCCAGCCTCATGGGCTGCCACGCCCACAGCGGCCACGGAAGAGGAGCTGCGCACCGAATCCGACAGACGGATAACGTTGTCTCTGGGATCGAAGTGATCGGTAAGATTGCCCGCGATGGCCTCTATCCTCACATTCCTCAGACCGTTCTGGTCGAGTATCATCCTTGCCGCCTGAGCCGCCGTAAGACCGCGGCGGGTCATGACGCTCGAGTACCGTTTGTAGGTACTGTTTACCTTGGCGCTGGCCCATATCGAAAAGAACGACGCTGCCAGCACAAGCAGCAAATACATAAAGCCTTACCTCCCTAAAATAATGCCTTTTTCTATTTTATGGCCGCGGAGATAGTCCTTTACGGTCATTTTTCCCTTTCCTTCAAATTTGACGTTCTCTATTCTTACGGCTCCCTGACCGCAGGCCACCGTAAGGCCGCCGTCGTCAACGGCTATAACCTCGCCGGCGTCCCCGCCGCCCTCCGACAGCCGCACCATGTCGATAACAAAGCGCCTGCCGTCAAGGTAGCTGAAAGCCATCGGCCAGGAATTCAGGCCACGGACACGGTTGTAAACCTCCTCGGCCGTCAGCTTCCAGTCAATCTCACCCTCGGCCTTGGTCAGCATATGGGCGTAACAGGCAAGGCTCTCATCCTGCTTTTCGGCGGAGAGGTCGCCGCGTCTGAAGCGTTCCACAGTCTCTATCAGCACTTTGCCGCCAACCTCGGCCAGTACATCGTGCAGCATGGATGCCGTCATATCCTCGGGCACCGGCACCTGAGCCTTTAATATCATATCTCCGGTGTCAAGCCCTTTTTCCAGATACATCGACGTGACGCCGCTGATCCGATCCCCTGCCATAACCGCCCGCTGGATGGGCGCGGCCCCACGGAAACGGGGCAGCAGGGACGCATGAATGTTGATACAGCGGTATTTCGGATAATTCAAAATATATTCCGGCAGTATCTTTCCATAGGCCACGACCACGATAAGCTCCGGATCAAGCTCCCGAAGGAGCGGCAGTATGGCGTCGTCCTTCAAGGTCTCCGGCTGATACACGGGGAGCCCCTTTTCAAGAGCGTAGGCCTTGACCTCCGGCATGGCAAGTTCCATTTTCCGCCCCTTGGGCTTATCCGGCTGCGAAATCACGCCCACAATTTCATTGGTGCCGTCCTCCACCAGAGCCTCAAGGCTTTTCCGGGCAAATTCCGGCGTTCCCATAAAGAGTATTCTCATTTGATCACCCGACTCTGTTATTCGTCAACTTCCACGAAACGGATCACCTTTTCAACATAAAGTATGCCGTCCAGATGGTCGATCTCATGGCAGAGACAGCGGGAGTACAGTTCTTCGCCGGTGTACTCGAAGCGCTGACCCTTTCTGTCGTAGGCTATGACCGTAGTCTTCATGGGGCGCTCCACCTCGCCGGCCTTGCCGGGTACGCTGAGGCAGCCCTCGGAGTCCACGTATCTGCCCTCAGTGCTGACTATTACGGGATTTACCAGCTCGAGTATCCTGTCGTCGCCCATGTTTATGACTATGGCCCGCTTCAGTATGCCAACCTGCGGAGCCGCCAATCCCACGCCGTTATATCTGATAAGGGTCTCCCTCATATCGTCGAGCAGCACATGGAGACGCTCGTCGAACTCCTCCACGGGACGGCATTTTTTCTTAAGACAGGGGTCGCCTATTTCTCTGATCTTTCTGTATGCCAAAGCCTTCATTCCTTTCACTAATATTATTGCGCGTTTGTTCAGTTCATACTGTTGGGATTTATATCCACGGCGACGGAAAGCTCCGCACCGGATTTTGCCTGAATTTTTTTTACTATCCTGTTTATGACGGGCACAAGCTCGTCCGCGCGGGAGCATTTGAGCCACAGGCGCCAGCGGTGTCGGCCTTGAATTTTACTTATCGGAGCCTCGGACGGGCCGTAGACCGTAACATCGCCGAAGCTCTCCGATTCAATGGCTTCGCGCAGCTCCTCTCCCGCCTCGGACGCTCCGGCCCTCGCCTTTTCCGGATCGGCGGAGCTGAAAATAAACAGTATTATTTTACAGAAGGGGGGATAACGGAATATCCTGCGGTACTCTATTTCTTCTTTATAAAAAGCCTTGTAGTCCTGACGTGCGGCGGCCCGAATAACGCTGTTATCGGGGTCGTAGGTCTGAACGACGGCCCGGCCCGGAACGTCGCCGCGGCCCGCCCGTCCGCATACCTGGGTTATCAGATTGAACGCCCTTTCGCCGGAACGGAAATCGTCGTTGTTAAGAGCCGCGTCCGCCGCCAGCACCCCGGCCAGAGTCACTCCCGAAAAATCCAGACCCTTGGCCACCATCTGAGTGCCGAGGAGGATGTCCACGTCATCCTTTTCGAAGCTTTCAATGATTTTTTCGTGGCCGCGTTTGCCGCTCGTTGTGTCTACATCCATCCGCAAGAGAGTGGCGTTTGGGAAAATATCGTGTATCTGGGCCTCGGCCTTTTGGGTTCCTTTGCCAAAATCACGTACCCTGTCGCTGCCGCATTCCGGACATACGGCGGGCACCGGCTCGGTACAACCGCACATATGGCAGACCAGGGATTCCCCGTCCCTGTGATACGTCATGGAAACGCTGCAGTTCGGGCAGGTGAACACATGGCCGCAGCTGCGGCAGGAAATAAACGTGGAGTAGCCCCTGCGGTTCAGCAGCAGTATGCTTTGCTGGCCGTTTTTCAGATTTTCGCTGAGCTCCACCGCCAACCGGCGGCTAAGTACGGTTTTGTTGCCCTCGACAAGCTCCCTGCGCATATCGACTATGCTCACCTCAGGCAGGGGATTTTCGTTGTATCGCTCCGTCATCTCGACGAGCTCACAGGCTCCGGATTTGGCCATGTAATATGTTTCAACCGAGGGCGTCGCCGAGGCGAGCACAACCTTGCAGCCATTGATCCGTCCCCGCATTATGGCTATATTTTTTGCGTTATATCGGGGGTTTGACTCCGATTTATAGGAGCTTTCGTGCTCCTCGTCAATTATTATAAGCCCAAGATTTTCGCAGGGGGCAAACACGGCGCTGCGCGCGCCCACGACAATACTTGCGTCCCCCCGCTTTATACGCCGCCAGCTGTCCAGCCGTTCGCCCATGGACAGGGCGCTGTGAACCACCGCCACCTTGTCCCCGAACCGACGGTAGAATCGATCGGTGATCTGGGACGTGAGGGCGATCTCCGGCACCAGAATAAGCACCTGCTGTCCCCGCTCCATACATGACGCGGCGGCCTGCATATATACCTCGGTTTTTCCGCTGCCGGTGACGCCGTGGAGGACGAAAACCGGAGACGGATCGCTGAGAATGGTTTCCAGAGCCTTCCGCTGCTGCTCGGTCAGAGGTAGGGGCTTTTCCCCAACGAACTCCTTATTTTCAAAGGGGTTGCGGATACATTCGATATTTTTTGTGCCGAGATAGCCCTTGTCCGTCAGAAGCTCGACCGTACTTCGGTTGACTCCGGCAGCGGCCTCGATGTCGGCGGCCGTATACTCGCCGCCGTCGGCTAACAGATCAATCACTGCCGCCTGGGACGGTGCGCGTACACTCATCCGCCGGCTGAGCTCGTATGGGTCGTCGGCGCCGATGTAATAGTAGACCCGAATGAACTTTTCATTGGCCTTTTGCTTTTCCTTTATAGTTTTTTCAACAATGCCGTTTTTTATCAGGGCGGAAATAATTGTTCCCGCACCCTTGCCCATCTCCCCCTTGAGCTGCTCCACTTCGGCGCTGCCGCCGCCGCTGCGTAGTATTTCCACAAGCCTGCGGCGTTTTTCGCTTTTGGCAATAAATTTTTTGCCCTCCTCGGTGTCTGCCGCGTCGGTGAGGTACACGCTCTCGAGGAATTTCATTTCCAGCCCCGGAGGGAGAAAGAGATGTACCGCCGAAACAAAGGTACAAAAGCAGTATTTGCTTATATAACGGCAAAGCTCGATAGCCTCGGCGGTGAGCACGGGCTCCTCGTCAATAGGCCTGACAATATCTTTTAAATGAGGGTAATCGGTATCCTCCAAAAGGCCGGTGACATAGGCCTCCATCTGTCGGTCGCCGTTCCCGAAGGGAACCTTGACCCGCATACCCGGCACGACTCTGCCCGCATACTTTTCCGGCACGCTGTAATGGAATTCCCGATCCAGAGAGGGACTGGGGCTGTTGATATAAACCTGAGCTATATGCGCCAATCCTCTCCCCCCTTTACGTTATTTCGATAACAGTTTTGCCGCCTCGGTGAGAATAATGTCGGCAATTTCGGCCTTGGAGCCGCTCAGCTCCATTTTGTCCCTTCCGTCGCGGAACAGCAGCGTGACCACGTTGGTGTCTGTGCCAAAGCCCGCTCCCGGTGTGTTAAGATTGTTGGCGGCGATTATATCCGCATTTTTCTTTTTCAGCTTCTCTCCGGCGCTCTCGATAAGGTCTCGGGTCTCCATACAGAAGCCCACCAGCGCCCGTCTGCTTTTTTTCCGTCCAAGCTCCGCGAGGATGTCCGGATTTTGCGTTAGCTTTATCTCCGGCGGCCCGGCGGCCTTTTTGATCTTATCCGCGGCACGGCTTTCCGGACGGAAATCCCCCACGGCGGCGGCCATAACTATAATGTCGTACTCTGACTCCCTCTCCATGACCGCCCTGTACATATCCTCGGCGGAAATTATGTCAACCACTTCAACGCCCATGGGAGGTCTGATACTCACCGGCCCGCTGACCAGCGTCACCTGGGCGCCGCGAAGCGCAGCGGCTTCGGCCACGGCATAGCCCATCTTTCCGGTCGAGCCATTGGAGATATAACGAACCGGATCGATGGCCTCACGGGTAGGGCCGGCCGTGACAAGCACCTTAAACCCGCTAAGATCCTTTTCACGGGCGATCTCCATAAGCACACGGCGAACTATCTCGTCCGGCTCGGGCAGTCGTCCCTTTCCCTCTGTGCCGCAGGCAAGACGGCCGCTGTCGGGCTCGACAAACTTGTAGCCATAGCTCTTCAGCCGTTCAATATTCCCCTGCACAATCGGATTTTCATACATATTGGTGTTCATCGCCGGACATATAAGAACCGGCGCTCTTGTGGCCATGACCGTAGTGGAAACCATATCGTCGGCAATACCGCAGGCGATTTTACCGATAATATTGGCCGTCGCGGGACAGACAAGGAAAAGATCAGCCTTCTCCGCCAGGGCGATATGAGCTATCTCCATCGCCTTCGGCTCCTCGAACATATCGGTCACGACCGGAGTTTTGGTTATGGAGCGGAAGGTCAGCGGCGTAACAAACTCAGCTGCGTGTTCCGTCATGATAACGTCCACCTCAGCCCCCAGCTTAACCAGCGAGCTGACCACGCTGACGGCCTTAAAGGCGGCGATGCCGCCGGTCACGCAGACCACGATATTTTTACCCTTCAGCATAGCTGTCACCGCCGGTTCAGTCCACGGTCAGATGCTCGTCCTCCAGCTGTTCCTTGGCGACACCGGGAAGAATCGGATGCACATAACCCTCGGATATTTCCTTAATGGCGATAGTCACGGCCTTGTCACAGTCGCCGTCCTTCGCCAGCTGGCGGGCCCGCTTGCTGGTGGCCACCACCAGAGAATAGCGGGAATCAAATTCTTTCATCAAAGATGCGATTTCGGGATATATCATTTCAAAAACTCCTTGTTAATAAATTCAATATTTCGGGGCATATAGCACTTTTCGGCGGCAATTATTGCCTCCAGCCTCTGAACGGCGGCGTCAACATCGTCGTTCATAAGCATATAGTTATACTTTTTTGCCCTCGGGAACTCAGATTTTGCCTTTTCAAGCCGGGCCTGTATTTCTTCCGGCGTTTCGGAGCCCCGGCCCTCGAGCCTGCGATTTAATTCTTCAATACTGGGAGGACACACAAATATGAACACTCCCTCCGGAAAATGTGAACGTACCTGCATGGCGCCGTCGCTCTCTATTTCCAGAATCACATCTCTGCCGGCCTCAAGCTGTTTCATGACCGGCTCCTTTGGAGTGCCGTAATAGTTGTCACAATAGACGGCGTGCTCGAGGAACGCGTCCTTAGCTATACCGGCACGGAACTGATCCTCATCGATAAAGAAATATGTCACACCGTCGGCATCCTCAGCTCTTGGCTTGCGTGTGGTGGCCGATATGGAAAGATAGACCTCGGGGTGCTTCTCAACATAGGCCTTGCATATGGTGCCCTTACCGGCTCCGCTGGGGCCGGAAACCACAAAGAGATTACCCTTCATTTTCGTCGTCCTCCTCTACTACTGTCATTTTCGCCTCATGGCGCGAGGCTATCGTTTCGGGCTGGATAGCCGAGAGAATAACATGGCAGCTGTCCATGATCAACACGCTGCGGGTCTTTCGCCCATAGGTGGCGTCGATGAGCATTCCCTTTTCCCTTGTCTCCTGAATGAGGCGCTTGACCGGAGCGCTGTCCGGCGATACCACCGAAACCAGTCTCAGGTCGGAGATCATGTTTCCGTACCCTATATTAATAAGCCGCATACCCAACTCCTATTCTACGTTTTGGCACTGTTCCCGGAGCTTCTCTATCTCCGCCTTTATGTCAATGACGAGCTTTGCCGTTTCAAGGTCGTTGCTTTTACTGCCGACGGTGTTTATTTCACGGTTCATCTCCTGAATGAGGAAATCCAGCTTTCTGCCAACGGGCTCGGTGCTCTTGAGCATTTTGCGCATTTGGGAAATGTGGCTCTTGAGCCGCACTATTTCCTCGTTCACGTCGATTCTGTCGGAGAATATGGCCACCTCGGAGAGCAGTCTGCTCTCATCGTAGGGTACCTCCTCAAGTATCTGCCTCACCCGGCTTTCAAGGCGAAGCCTGTATTCTTTAACAATAGACGGTGCCCGTTCCTCGATTTTAGCGGTAAGCTCGGCCACAACGTCCAGCCTGCCGTTCATGTCGGCAAAAAGGCGTTCGCCCTCGGCGGCCCGCATGGCGTCGAAGCTGTCAAGAGCGGCGGAAAGAGCCTCCTTAATGGCGGCAAGAATGGCGTCGTCGTCATCCTCTGCTTTTTCCACACGGAACACGTCGGGCACTCTGAGGAAGTCACGGGCATTGAGCTCGTACTCAAGGCCAAGCTCCTTCGCCAGCAGCTGCATACCCTCGTAATAGCCCTTGGCCAGCTCAACGTCAACCCGTACTACCCCGCCCGAGGCCTCACGGTTCTCCACGGTCATATATATGTCCGCCTTGCCACGGGCGATGGTCTGACCGGCCAGCTTTTTTATTTCATCTTCGGCGAAGGCATAGACGCGGGGGCACTTTATATTGAAGTCGCTGTACCGGTGATTGACGCACCTGACCTCAAGGGTAAAGGCTTTGCCGGCCGCCAGAGCGATCCCGCTTCCGTAGCCGGTCATACTTTTTATCATTGGCTCCACCTTCCTGTCGTTTTATGCACATAACTATCTAATATATAATTATACCATTCAATGCCGGTAAAGTCAACATTTTAAAAAAATTTTTAAATCAAAAGAGGAATTTGTTTAAAAATTATATACAATTTTCCTTTTGTACTGGACAAATTGCGTACATAATGATAAAATAATTACGGAGGGATGACTATGGACAAGGTGAAAAAATGGACAGCGCTGTCGGCGGCCTGCGGCGGGAGCCGAAGCGAATTGGAACGCCTGTGCGCGGAATACGAAACAGTGAGCGACAGTGATCCCCGTCTTTGCACCGAGGAGGCTAAGACACTGTTCGCTTCGCTGGACAACCCGCCGGTGGACGGAGTGACGGTGCTTATCTATCCGGACGCAGCATATCCGCAAAAGCTGAAGCAGCTGAAGAACCCGCCAGCCGTCCTGTATGTCCTGGGAGACCCCGGCATTATCGAAGGATGTCCACATATCGCCGTGGTTGGCTCCCGTGAAGCGTCGCTTTACGGCATGACCGTGACCGCCGACCTCTGCCGCGACTTCTGCGAGGCGGGCTTCGGCATCATAACCGGCGGCGCCAAGGGCATTGACAGTGCGGCCGCGCAGACCGCGGTCAAATTCGGAGGAAAAGCGATCATCGTGCTGGGTTGCGGAGTTGATATCGTCTACCCGCCGGAAAACGAGGAGCTTTTCTCCCAAATCATAGACGCCGGCGGCGCCATAGTCAGTGAGTTTCCCTTCGGCACGCTTCCCCTGCCAATACTCTTTCCCCGACGCAACAGGATAATAGCCGCTCTTTGTGACGGCTGTGTGGTGACGGAGGCGGGCCGCAGGAGCGGAGCGCTCATAACGGCCGACCACTGTCTTGACCTGCGGCGGCCGCTGTACGCCGTTCCCGGCAACATAACCTCCCCCGGCAGCGCGGGAACCAACGGTCTCATCCGTTCCGGCGCGTTGATGGCCACCGACGGGATGAGCGTGGCGTCGGAAATCAAGCTCTCGCTCTCCTTTAACGGAGAAAACTTCGCGGCTAAACCTGAGAAGAAAAAAACTCGCTCTGCGGCAAAAAAGGCCGCCATTCCCACGGAAAAAGAACCGGAACGCAAAAAACCCACCGGCTTAAGCGCCGAAGAGGAAAAAGTGATCAACGCCATCCAATCCAACAAGACCTCCCCCAACGAAATTTCACTCTTCACCGGTCTTGACGAGGCCGCGCTTGCGCCAATGCTGGTAATGCTTGAATTAAAGGGCGTTATCGAGCGCAAATTCGGCGGACGATACACGGTAAAGTGAATATTTAAGACCGGAAGCCTGTTTGGGACTTCCGGTCTGTCTTATTATACCTATTATAAATGTCTGCGCACCCGATCAAGGCTGCGTTCTTTTCCAAGCACCTGCTGGACGCACCACAGGTCGGGAGAGTTCTGCCGGCCGGTGACCGCGACCCGTATAACGGAGCTGACGTCTCCGACATGGCCCTTGTAAAGCTCGGGATTTTTCTTATACAGCTTTGGCTGCGGAGCGTAGCCCAGCTCCTCGGCTATCGTCCGCACCTTGTCGAACCATTGGCTCTGGTCGTCGGAGTGGTCGTAGGTCTCAACGTATTTTGTCAATATGGCCTTTCTGTCCTCCTCGGGCACGTTCTCGGGGAAGGGATCCTCCATTTTAAACAGCTCGTCGAAGAAAAAGCTGTAAAATTCCTTTGACTGCTTCCAGTGGCTGATGTCCTTGCGGGGCTTTTTGTCGCCACGGCCAATGGAGATCATGCCAATGGAAAAATCCTTGTCACGGGTCAAAAGCTCATAATACTCCGGATCGCCGGTTTTGGCCCAGTCGGTAATGTACTTATAAACCGTTTCGCTGTCAAGAGTTGCAAGGTAGTTTTTGCTCACGTCATTGAGCTTGTCTATGTCAAAGAGCGAACCGCTGACGCTCATTTTGTTGGGACTGAACTTGAACTCGTCGATGGGCGCCGTGGGATGGGCCAGCCGCCAGTCCTCAAAGTTGGAGTTGAGGACGGTCATAAGGTATTCCCAGACCGCGCCGGGGAGATAGCCCTCGCTCTTATAATAGTCGAGGGAAAGCTCGGGATCCTTGCGCTTGCTGAGCTTGCGCTTGATGCCGTTGTCTATCTTCATAAGCTGGGCGGTATGGCAGTAGACGGGAGCCTTCCAGCCGAAAGCCGCGAACAGGGCCACATGGAAGGGCAGGGTGCCAAGCCACTCCTCACCGCGTACAACGTGAGTGGTGCGCATAAGATGGTCGTCAACCACATGGGCGAAGTGATAGGTGGGTATTCCGTCGCTCTTGAGCAGCACAAAATCCATATCGTTGACCGGCATTGAGAGCTCGCCCCTGATGGCGTCCTTTATTTTGAAATACTTCCCCTCCGGCTCGGGAGCCCAGAAGCGGAGAACGTAGGGCCTGCCCTCGGCAAGGGCGGCCTCTATCTGTTCAAGGCTCCAATTCCGGTGTACGGCCCATTTTCCGTAGTAACCGGGATTTGCCTTTTCGGCCTCCTGCCGTTGGCGCATATCTGCGAGATCTTCCTCGGTGCAGAAACAGGGATAGGCCCATCCGTCCTCCACCAGCTTTTTGGCGAAGCAGTGATAGATGTCCGCCCTCTTGCGCTGCCAATAGGGGCCGTAGTCCCCGGTCTCGCCGTCTTTGCCCGCGCCCTCGTCGAACTCCACGCCAAAATAACTGAGAGTGTCTATGACAACGTCCACGGCACCCTCGACCTCACGCTTGTTGTCGGTGTCCTCGATGCGCAGGAAGAAAACGCCGCCGCTCTGGTGCGCCATACGCTCGTCGGTTATGGCTCCGAACAGGTTGCCAAGGTGGATAAAGCCTGTGGGTGACGGGCCCAGACGGGTGACTCTCGCGCCCTCGGGCAGGTTCCGCGGCGGATAAAGGGTCTCATAGTATTCGGGGGTTTTGTCCACGTTGGGGAACAGCAGCTCCGCAAGTTTTTTATTGTCCATGTCTTTTACTCCTTTGTTATTCTTATGCCGTTTATAAAGACGGCTGTGGTCTTTGCTTCAAAATCCAGGGGAAATCTGTCAAACACGGCGATGTCCGCGTCCTTGCCGGGTTCGAGACTGCCTACCCTGTCCGAAATTCCGCACAGCAGAGCCGGATTTATCGTTATGGCTCTTAAAGCTGCCATTCTGTCCATGCCTGCTTTCACCGCAAGCGAGGCGCACAGAGGCAGGTGCTTTTCCGGTATTTCCGGATGGTCGGTGATTATCGCCACAGTGAGGCCGGCCCCGTCAAGGATTTTTGCGGTCTCGTATGTAAGCTCCTTAAGTTCCGGCTTGCTCCGGTCGCCAAGGCTGGGCCCCACGCAGACGCCGACGTTTTCCGCTTTAAGCAGGTCGGCGATGAGATGGCCCTCAGTACAGTGCTCAACGGTCATTTTCAGACCAAATTCCTTGGCTATCCGCAGCGCGGTGAAAATGTCGTCCGCCCGGTGAGCGTGGGCCTTTACGATCAGGCCGCCGTTCAGGCAGGGCAGCAGGCACTCGCTTTTGAAGTCAAAGTCCGGCTCCTCCATTTCCGCATATTTTTGAGCCTTTATCAGGCTTTCGCGAATAGCGGCGGCGGTACCCATGCGGGTCATGGGAAATTGCTTTTTTTCGCCGTACACCGCCTTGGGATTTTCACCAAAGGCGAATTTCATGGCGGCGGTTTCCTTTACGACCATATCGTCAATGCGGCGGCCGAAGGTCTTGACAGCGGCAAAGGCGCCGCCTATGGGGTTGGCGCTGCCGGGGCCGGTGACAACGGTAGTGACGCCCGCCATTGCCGCCTCGCCGAAAGCCCTGTCCATGGGATTAATGCCGTCGATGGCCCGCAACTGTGGCGTTATGGGATCGGTTTCCTCATTCCCGTCGGCTCCCTCTGCGCCGAGGCTGTCCTCCCACATACCAAGGTGAGAATGGGCGTCAACCAACCCGGGGATTATGTACCCGCCCTCAGCGTCAAATGCCTCACCCTCCGGGCAGACCGCCATCAGGCCGAGGGCTGTTATTTTCCCGTCCTCAAAGGCAACAAAGCCGTTTTCGTATTCCTCGCCTGTCATGGTCAGTACATGACCGTTTTTTATAATCATGCTCACACCCCCGTTATCGCCGAAGCCGCCACCGCACCGTCTGCGGCGGCGGTGACGATCTGCCGCAGATCCTTCACCCGAAGGTCGCCCACCGCGTATACTCCGGGGATTGCCGTCTCCATGCGTTCGTTCGTGGGCACATATCCGTTTTCCAGCTCAAGCTGCCCTTCTAAAACGGCGGTATTCGGAACGGTTCCGACCGCCACAAAGACCGCCGAAACGGGCAGGGTCTCCCCGCTCTCAAGCCTCAAGCCTGTAAGTACGCCGCTTTCGCCTGTAAACTCGGCGACTTTGGTGTTCCACAAGGGCCGGACGTTTGGCAGCTCAACGCGCTTCATGGCGCCTTCTCCGCCCCTGAGCCTGTCCCTGCGATGGATAAGATACACTTTTTCGCATATTCGGCTCAGATATTCGCAGTCGTGGACGGCGGTATCCCCGCCGCCGATCACGGCCACAGTCTTATTTTTGAAAAATCCACCGTCGCACACGGCGCAGTAGCTGACTCCCGCTCCCCTGTACTCGCTCTCACCCGGAACGCCCAGCGGCCGGGGAGATGCGCCCATGGCAAGGATAATGTTTTTTGCGGTATACTCGCCTTTTCTGGTTAACACTGTTTTGGCGGCAAGGTCGATAGCTTTCGCCTTTTCCCGCCTGAGCTCGGCCCCGAACCTTTCCGCCTGAGTCCGCATGAGAGCGCTCAACTCTTCGCCGCCGATCCCTTCCGGAAAGGCGGGATAATTTTCGATCTCGCTGCTCAGAGTCATTTGTCCGCCGAAGGCCCCTCCCTCCAGCACCAGCGTTGACAGTCCCGCTCGTCCGCAGTAAAGGCCGGCGGTAAGTCCCGCCGGGCCGCCGCCTATTATTATCACGTCATACATGGCGATTTCTCCCAATAATGTTTTTCTTTATTATATCCCAAATCGCCGGATATGTCAAGAGTAGAATTCCTTAAAACACATAACAGTCAGGATTTACGCAGACGTCGTCCTGCCATGTCTCAAAGTGGAGGTGGGACATGGCCTTGCTCTCAATGGGACTTGTCCCCACGCCGCTGATTATGTCTCCACCTTGAACCGCCTGACCGACGCTCACCATATCCAAGGTGGAGACCCCCTTATATACCGAGCGCAGACCGCCCTTGTGAGTGATCTCAATGACGTTGCCCCAAAGACTGTCGTTGTACACGGCAGAGACGGTGCCTTCCGCCGTGGCAATCACAGCCGTGGCCAAAGGCGCCTCAATGTCAATTCCGGTGTGGGCCCGCCAGTCACGTGTAGTTTCGGAATACACGGATTGGAGGGTATAGGAATTGCTGACCGTTCCGTTCGTTGGCGAAAGAATGGGACAGGGCGGCTCCTCCACTTCGGGCTCCACTTCCTCGTCCGGCGCGGCTACACGTACCAGCGGCTCCTCCTCTTCCTCCTTTGAAACCGCCAGTTCCTTCGGCTCGGTCGAGGCCAAAAGCGGCAGCACCTCCGCCGCCCGCTTGGCCTGGTCGATGGCCGACGAAAGCTGGCGCTCGTTATCCTTCAGCGCCGCCCTGTGGCCCATGAAAAAGCTGGCCGAAAAAATCATCACAATACCGAATACCATTAAAATCCTGTTCAGTATTTTCACTAACTTTTTATTCACAGTACATCACCTCAACCTAATCTTTAGCTTTTTTTGTGAATTTTATACAAAAATTTTTGCTTTAAGCCGTCAGGCAGCCCAAAACTACGGTAATTTGTTCAAAAACACGTTCAAAATATACGGTTATAATTGGTATCCCGCCGGAAAATGCAACGAAAAACGCTATGTACTTCAGCCATTGCTTCATGAAAACGTCCCCTTTTTGTTATTAATATGTCCAATAAAAACTTTTAGAACATTTTTTACTTGAAAAACCCGCGGATTTGTGTTATAATTAGCCAATATCATTGTAAGGAGGCGCGCCGCGATGGCCGAATATTCCTTGCAAAAAAGCCGAGACTGTAAATAATCGGAGAAAGCTTGATAAAATTAAAAGATATGGGAAGTGATACTATGGAAGAAAACAGAGAGTTTTTCCATGAGCTGGTGGATCTGTCCCGGTCGGTGTACACCATGGAGCCGGAACTCTACCACACATATAATGTAAAGCGGGGTCTCCGCAACGCCGACGGCAGCGGTGTGCTGGTGGGTCTGACAAAGGTGGGCGAGGTCCACGGCTACGTGCTGGACGAGGGCGAAAAACTGCCGATTTACGGTACACTTCGCTACCGAGGCATAGACGTGGAGGACATAGTTCGCGCCTGCCGCAAGGAAAAGCGTTTCGGCTTTGAGGAGGTGGCCTACCTCCTGCTCTTCGGTTCCCTGCCTTCAAAAGATGTCCTCAACAAATTTCAGGCTTATCTTGGCTCCATTCGGGAGCTTCCGCCCAGCTTCACCGAGGACATGATACTCAAGGCCCCCAGCCGCGACATCATGAACAAGCTGGCCCGAAGCGTGCTGGCCCTTTACTCTTATGATGAGGATCCGGACAATAATTCTCTCGAAAACGTGCTGCGCCAGTCCTTCGAGCTGATTGCACGTTTTCCGGAGATTATAGCCCACGCCTATCAGGCAAAGTCCCACTACCACGACGGCAAGAGCCTTATCCTCCACACCTGCGTGCCGGAGTATTCCACAGCTCAAAACTTTTTGCATCTGATGCGAACCGACAACGAGTTCACTCCTTTAGAGGCAGAGGTGCTTGACCTTGCCCTGATACTCCATGCGGAGCACGGCGGCGGCAACAACAGCGCCTTCACAACTCACGTCGTTTCTTCCACCGGCACCGACACATACAGCGCCATCGCCGCAGCCATAGGCAGCCTGAAGGGCCCCAAGCACGGCGGAGCCAACGCCCGCGTAATGGGAATGATAGAGGACTTCAAGGCCAACATCACCGATATTACCGATGAAAAACAAATACGCGAGCATATTGTTAAAATTTTGAATAAGGAAACCTACGACCGCAGCGGCCTTGTCTACGGTATCGGCCACGCGGTCTATACCAAGAGCGACCCCAGAGCCGTGCTGCTGAGAGAAAACGCCCTTACCCTTGCCAAGCAAAAGGGCATGGAGGACGAGTTCTACCTCTACGACATGATAGCCAAGAACACGCCCAAGCTCTTTGCGGAGATAAAGCAGAGCGACAAGGTAATGGCACCAAACGTGGACTTTTACAGCGGCTTCGTGTACAAGATGCTTAACATCCCGCCCGAGGTCTACACTCCCATTTTCGCCATGAGCCGAATTGTGGGCTGGTGCGCTCACAGGATCGAGGAGATAACCGTCTCCGACCGTATAATCCGTCCGGCGTACAAAGCCATTCTCCGAAAAACGCCCTACGTGCCGCTGGACGAAAGATAAAAATGACTGATAAAATAATTTTCCATATCTTACAACTTTTTCTTGCATTTTTATAAAAAGGTGATATAATAGGATAAGAGGAAACTCAAAAAATATTTATGAGGTGATTCAAATGAGCATGACAAACAAAAAAACCATTGAAGATGTGGCCGTTCAGGGAAAAAGAGTCCTTGTGCGCTGTGACTTCAACGTTCCGCTGAAGGAGGGCGCCATCACCGACGATACCAGAATTGTCGCCGCTCTGCCCACCATTCAGTACCTTATAAACAACGGCGCAAAGGTCATCCTTTGCTCTCACCTGGGCAAGCCCAAGGGACCCTCTCCCGAGTTCTCGCTTGCTCCCGTGGCCGCACGTCTTTCCGAGCTTCTCGGCAAGGATGTAGTTTTTGCCGCTGACGACAATATTGTAGGCGAAAACGCTCAAAAGGCCGTTGCCGAAATGAAGGACGGCGACGTTGTTCTCCTTGAGAACACCCGTTACCGCGCCGAAGAAACCAAGAACGGCGAGGCTCTCAGCAAGGAATTCGCTTCTCTGGCCGACGTATTCGTTGACGACGCTTTCGGCACCGCTCATCGGGCCCACTGCTCCAACGTGGGCGTTACTCAGTATGTAAAGGACTGCGTGGCCGGTTACCTCATCCAGAAAGAGATCCAGTACCTCGGCAACGCCGTGAACGCTCCCGTCCGTCCCCTCGTGGCCGTACTTGGCGGCAGCAAGGTTTCCAGCAAGATCTCCGTTATCGAAAACCTTCTTGACAAGGTCGACAAGCTGCTCATAGGCGGCGGCATGGCCTACACCTTCATGAAGGCAAAGGGATACGAGGTTGGCGATTCCCTGCTGGAACCCGACTTCATCGACTACGCCAAGGAAATGATGGCCAAGGCCGGCGACAAGCTGGTTCTGCCCGTTGACACCGTTATCGGCAAGGAGTTTGACAACGACACCGAGACCAAGATCGTGCCCGAGGGCGGCATTGAGGCCGGCTGGCAGGGTCTGGACATCGGCCCCAAGACCGTGGAGCTCTTCTCCGATATCCTCAAGACCGCTAAGACTGTTGTTTGGAACGGCCCCATGGGCGTGTTTGAGATGCCCAACTTCGCCAAGGGCACAAACGCCATCGCTCAGGTACTGGCCACCCTTGAGGACGCCACTACCGTTATCGGCGGCGGCGACAGCGTTGCGGCCGTAAATCAGGCGGGCCTTGGCGACAAGATGACTCACATTTCCACCGGCGGCGGCGCTTCCCTCGAATACCTTGAAGGTAAGGATCTGCCGGGCATCGCTGCTCTCAACGACAAATAATCCGGATCGGGCCAGACCGCCCGTCCCACCGTTTTCTGCCCCGGGCGGAACTGTCCGGGGCAGAATAGCGGCATGACTTATACATCAGCAAGGAGAATAACAGTTATGGGTAAATATATAATTGCGGGAAACTGGAAAATGAACAAGCTTCCCTCCGAGACCTGCGCCTATGTGAAGGAAGTCGCCGCCGCGACTGCCGGAGCTCAGTGCGAGGTGGTGTGCTGCACGCCATTCACCAATCTGGCCGAGGCCGTAAAGGGAGCTCAGGGCACCCATGTTTCCATCGGCGCCGAGAACCTTCACTTTGAGGACAAGGGCGCCTATACCGGCGAGGTAAGCGCCGATATGTTGCTTGATCTTGGCGTAAAATACGTCATTATCGGTCACAGCGAGCGGCGTCAGTACTTTGCCGAAACAGACGAAACAGTGAACCTCAAGGTCAGGAAAGCCCTTGAAAAAGGCCTTATCCCCATCCTCTGCGTGGGCGAGAGCCTCGAGCAGCGGGAGGCCGGCATAACCATGGATCTTATCACCATTCAGATCAAAAAGGCCTTTGCCGGAATTTCCGCCGACGACGCCGCCAAGGTTGTAATCGCCTACGAGCCCATCTGGGCCATAGGCACCGGCAAGACAGCCACCGCCGAACAGGCCGAGGAGGTCTGCGGCGCTATCCGCGGAGTGCTGGCCGGACTTTATGACGAGTCCACCGCCAAAGCCGTTACCATCCAGTACGGCGGCAGCATGAACGCCGGCAACGCGGCGGAGCTGCTGACCAAGCCCAACATCGACGGCGGCCTTATCGGCGGCGCTTCCTTGAAATCCGCAGACTTCGCCAAAATAGTCGAGGCGGCAAAATAATGACAACTTAGCGGGGGAGCCTGATGGCTCTCCCCTTAGTAGTGAGGAGTCGGAAGCAAGGGAGTGATTCGGCTGACGTGCCGCAGGCGCTTCCCGCTCCTCGCTTATGATACAAGCTCTCTTTTAGGAGGAAACGACATGAGCAAAAAACCCATTGCTTTACTTATAATGGACGGCTACGGCATTAACCCCAATTCCGAGGGCAACTGCGTCATGGCCGCCAACAAGCCCAATCTTGACAAATATATGGCCACCTGCCCCAACACCATTATTTCCGCCAGCGGTCTTGACGTGGGCCTGCCCGACGGACAGATGGGCAACAGCGAGGTCGGCCACACCAATATAGGCGCCGGCCGCATAGTTTACCAAATGCTGGTAAAAATTTCCAAGGACATTCAGGACGGCACAATAATGAATAACGGCCCCTTGAAGGCCGCCATGGAGGCCGCCAGGAGCGGCAAGGCCCTTCACCTTTTCGGTCTGCTCTCCGACGGCGGAGTACACAGCCATCAGGAGCACCTCTACGGCCTTATCGAAATGGCCAAAAAGCTGGGCGTAAAAAAGGCGTATGTCCATGCCTTCCTGGACGGCCGTGACACTCCCCCCACTTCGGGCGCGGACTACATGGCTCAGCTCGTGAAAAAGATGAACGAGATCGGTCTCGGCAAGGTGGCCACAATTTCCGGCCGGTACTACGCCATGGACCGTGACAACGCCTGGGATCGGGTGGAAAAAGCCTATCGCGCCCTTGTGCTTGGAGAGGGCGTTCAGGAGACAGACCCGGTACAGGCCATAAAAAATTCTTATGACAAGGGTGTTACCGATGAGTTTGTGCTGCCCACGGTGGTTGACGCGGAGGGCGTAATTTCCGAGGGGGACAGCGTTATCAGCTTCAACTTCCGTCCCGACCGGGCGCGTCAGATAACCCGCTCCTTTGTTGACCCCGATTTCACCGGCTTTGACCGTCCAAAGGGATTCTTCCCGTTAAATTACGTGTGCATGGCTCAGTATGACGCCACCATGCCCAACGTTACTGTGGCCTATCCTCCGGAGTCCCTTTCCATGACCTTCGGCGAATATGTGAGCAAGCTGGGCCTCACTCAGCTGCGCATCGCCGAAACTCAAAAGTACGCCCATGTAACCTTCTTCTTCAACGGAGGCGAGGAAAAGCAATTCCCCGGCGAGGGCCGCATACTCATTCCCTCCCCCGACGTACCAACCTTTGACCTCAAGCCCGAGATGAGTGCCTATGAGGTAAAGGACGCCGTTATAAAGGAAATTGAGGACGACAAGTACGACGTTATCATACTAAACTTTGCCAACTGCGACATGGTTGGCCATACCGGTATAATTCCGGCCGCTATTAAGGCCGTTGAGGCGGTGGACGACTGCGTTGGTCAGGTGACCGAAGCCGTGCTTAAAAAGGGCGGCGTGGTCTGCATAACCGCCGACCACGGCAACGCCGACCAGCTCATCGATCCGGTGACAAAGGCGCCCTTTACCGCGCATACCACCAACCCCGTACCCTTCATAGTTGTGGGCGCCGACTGCGGGCCTCTCCGCGAGGGCGGCCGTCTGGCCGACATAACTCCCACAATGCTCAAGCTTATGGGACTGGAACAGCCCGCCGAAATGACCGGAGAAAGCCTGGTAAAATGATAGAAAAGTATCTGGAATCCTCGGCCGGCCGGACCCTTCATCGGGTCTGGCTGGTTAGTGACCTCCAGCAGCACGACCCTGACCGGAGCCGCCGTTGTATGTATACGGCGGCTGAGGATTTCGCCGGCCTTGGACTGAAATGCGAAAAGGTCTGGTACCTGGGCGACAGCGTGGAAGGCTCAGACCTTAACAAGCTGCTTGACATGACTAAGATGCAGGAGGAAGTCTTTCTCCGGCTGGGTCTGCCTGTCTGCTACACTCCCGGCAACCACGACATGGACTATCTTATCGCGTCGGGAGAGGCTGTTATCCCATTCCGGGACATGGTACTCGGTCACAAAAAAGACGGCTGGAAAACCACCGAAAACATAACGGATTTTTACTTCTGGGATAAACTTGGGAGCTTTGACGTCCTTTTTTACGCCGACTGCGCCGCGCCCGACGCCCGCTGGCACTTTTGTCACGGGCGGCCCTACGGAGAGGGCTATCCCTATACATACGAGGATTTCCGCCGTCTGGCGGAGGAACGTGACAAAAAACCGACGGTCATTACCGCCGGTCATTACTCCTACCCGGGCGGCAACCGCGCCACGGAGTATATGGGGGAATTTCTTCCGCTTGGGGATAACGTTAAGCTCCATATTTACGGCCACGCCCACGTGGGAGACAGGGTTTGGGCCGGTAAGGACTGGGGGCGGCAGATTTGCGGCGTCGACGGTCATACGCTGACTCAGGTCAACATTTCCAGCCTTGAGGTCGGCCGCGGCAACGCCATCCGAAGCGCCTTTCTGGAGGTGTACGGCGACAATTCCCTCGCTGTGATTTTCCGCAATCACAGTGAAAAGAAATGGGATAAATTACTTGTATTAAATTAAAAACAGGGAGTCAGAAATCAGGATCAAATATGCGGCGGCCCTTTTTATGGGGCCTCGGTTCTTATATTTTCTTCTTTCTCCCGTTATCATTGGAGGTATATTCATGGACAATCGCCCTATTGGGGTTTTCGACAGCGGTCTGGGTGGACTGACCGCCGTAAAACAACTGATAAGCGTTATGCCCGATGAGGATATAGTCTATTTCGGAGACACGGGACGGGTGCCCTACGGCAACCGCAGCCGTGAAACCATAATACGTTATACGCAGGATGACATAAATTTCCTGCTTGAACACAATATTAAGCTGATAATAGCCGCCTGCGGCACTGCCAGCAGTGTGGCTCTGCCATACATAAAGGATGTCGGGGTGAAGATAATAGGCGTGCTTGAGCCCGCCTGTCACGCCGCCCTGAAACGTACACGCAACGGAAAAATAGGTGTTATCGGCACTGCCGGCACCATAAAAAGCGACAAATACGCCCAGATAATCAATTCACTCAATCCAGCGGCACAGGTTTACAGCGCCGCCTGCCCCATGTTCGTGCCCGTCGTGGAAAACGGCTACGCGGACACGGAGGTGGCCAGGATAGTCGCCAGAGATTACCTGTCCGGCCTGAAAAATGAAGGAGTGGACACACTTATCTTGGGATGCACACATTACCCCTTGCTTGAGGGCGTAATAAGTGATATAATGGGCGAAGGAGTGGAGCTTATCTCCTCCGGCAGCGAGGCCGCCCGATATGCAAAAAAGCTGCTCGACCGTGAGGGTCTGCTGACGGACCGCCAAACGGAGGGCCATCGGGAGTTCTACGTTTCCGACGATGTGGAAAGCTTCGTCCAGCTGGGCGGACTTTTCCTCGGTCAGGAAATCGAGCTGAACGTCCACAGAATGAAATTTTAACATGAAAAGCCGCGCCGGATCAAGCCTATTTTTTATCAGACGATAAGCGTTTTTCAAAAAATTGGCCCGTCCGCTGCTTTTTCAACGTTATGAAATGGAGATCGTTATGAAACAAGTCTATGTCGAAATAAAGGGAAATGTGACCTCTGACGGCGAGACCGATTCCATGAGCTATTCCACCGAGGGACAGCTCTATAAAAAATCCGGGAAATTTTATATAAACTATCCCGAGGGCGAGCTTCTTGGCCGCGAACAGTGCCGCACCACCTTGAAGGTGGCTCCTGACGGAGTCGTTACCATGCTCCGCAGCGGCGAGGCCAATACCCGAATGGTCTTTGAAAAGGGCCAGTGCCACATGAGCTGCTATGAAACCCCCTTCGGCAATCTTACAGTGAGCGTGACCGCCAACGATGTGAAAATCGACATGAGCGAAAACGGCGGGCTTTTGGATCTGGACTACAACCTGACCATCAACAGCACGGCCCGCAGCCGCAATCGCCTCAGCATTAAGGTACGCTCATGAATTGCCGGATAGAAGCGGAACGTGAACGGATAAGGACATTGTGCCGGGAGACGGCCTTTAAGCTTTACGGCCTTTGTCCCGCGTTCAGCGTGAGCCGTCCCAGAGACGGAAGGAACGGCGACTTTGCCTCATCCGCCGCCTTGGCTCTTGGCGGAACGCTGAAGCGTCGTCCGTCGGAAATTGCCGCCGAGCTTGCAGAAAATATCAGTCTTTCGGACGGAGAAAGAGTCGAGCCCGGCGGCAAGGGCTTTCTCAATTTTTATCTCAGGCCAGATTTCCTGCTCGGTCTGCTTGAGCCCGTGCGGGAGCTCCCGTATGTTCCGCTTCCGGAGCTCGGTTCGCCGGAGTTTGAGCTTATCTATCCCTATCACCGCCTTCGCAGAATACTGGAGCTTAGAGGACACAGGCCAACGGGCCGCCAAAATCTCAGCCTGCTTACTTCGCCGTATGAGGTACGGCTGCTCTGGGCTATAGCCGATGAAAACTGCGGAGAGCTTGCGGCGGCGGCCATGGATTTTTACGACAGGCTGGATCCCGGCCCCGACCTCGAACCTTTGGCCGAGGCCAGATATATCCTGCTCAATAACGCGTTGTACCGTCTTTACGGTACAGGAAAGGAAATATCATGAAAAAGAAATTTGTTCCAAAAAAGCTTATCTCACTGCTGCTGACGTTTACCATGCTGACAGTGCCGGCCTTCGCGGAGGATGAAGCGGCCGTCACCGAGGAAAAACCGGAGATCTCCGTTTTCCGTCAGGAAAGCATAATTCGGGAATACGCCCATACTCTTGCGGACAACTACTATTACGGCGCCACCGATCAGAATATTTTATATAACGTGATTTGTGCCACCATCGAAAACGGCGGAGTGTTCGACCTTGACAACGCGCTCAAGGCCATGGTGATTTCGTTAAACGACGAATATGGCGAATATTACAGCCCTGAGTCCTTTGACAAGCAGGCCGAATATTACAATTCCGAATTTTTCGGTATTGGCGCTATACTCACGGTTCAGAACGGCGGCACCGTTATAGACACCATATATTCCGGCAGCGCCGCTGAGATTGCCGGTCTTCAGGTGGGCGACAGAATTGTGTCCGTGGACGGAACAGACACTTCCAATATGCCCCCGGCCGAAACCCGTGAGCTTTTGGTGGGTCAAGAGGGCACTGCCGTTGACATAACCGTCCTTCGGGGCGAAGACGATTTTATTTCCGTCAGAGCGGTTCGTCAGCTTGTGAAAGAGAGTCATTCAAACATGACGGTTCTTGACAACGGAGTCGCCGTCATCGACGTGGACTCCTTTACGGAGTCGCTTGCCGACGAATTTGACGGCTATCTCGAGGAAATAGCGTCAAAGGATATTCAAAAGGTGATTATCGACCTGCGCAACAACGGCGGCGGAGAGATAAACGCCGCCATAGCGGTGGCGCAGAAGCTCATTTCCGCCGGTGTTATCGGCAAACTTAAATACAAGAATGAGGCCAACAATCAAAACATTTACTCCGAAAACCTCAACGCTCCCCGGTTTGACCTGCTCGTGCTTACCAACAAAATGACGGCGTCGGCCAGCGAATTCCTGGCAATGGCCCTCCAGAGCCGAGGCAGGGCAAAGCTCCTCGGTGAAAAGACCTACGGCAAGGGCTGTATGCAGGCTATGTTCCGCACGCCCACCGGAAGCGGCCTTAAGTTTACCATCGGTGAATTTTTCTCTCCCGACGACGAGCGCATACACACCGTGGGACTTACGCCGGACATAGAGGTCAGCAATATCGTCATTCCCGTGGACGAAAGTACCTTTGCGGAAATAACACTGGACAAGCTCAACCTGCCGGCTTCAAAAAAAGGTATAGAACAGCGGCTCAACGCTATCGGCCTGCTGCCGGACAGCGCCGTTGACGGATACTATGACAGCCAAACCGAGGCCGCGGTACGGGTATTCCAGGAGAACAGCCGTCTCGAGGTCACGGGCAAGGTTGACTTCTACACCGCGTTATACCTCAATGACCGGGGCTATGACGACCTGTCAAAGGTGATTGACGTACAGATGGAAAAGGCCCTGGAATACTTCGATTCAATTAATTAAAAAATTTTGACAAAACCTATTGACAAATATATAAAAATCGTGTAAAATATCACTTGATAAAAAACGGTACGAGTGGCGGATTTACGTGCATAGTCCACCATAGTACCGTTTTATTTATTTCATTTTGCGGTTTTTTCTTGGGCAATACCGCACAGAGATTGTGCCCGTATTGCGCCGCAGATTTTTTGACGGAATTACGAAAACGACGCAGGAATACTGTCGTATTTCAAGGAGTTTTCGTAAGAAACGTCGGAAAAGATGCAAGCAAGATGGGTGCAAAGCTCACAAGCGGTCTTTGTGTGGTATTGCCCTTGTATTTTACCGCAAAAAATCGTTCTGGGCAGGTATGCCCTGCAAAATTTAAAGGGGTGACGCGGTTGTGAAGGACAACAAAAACATCATTATCGAGCTGAAAAACGTTTCAAAACACTATGGCCAGACCTATGCGGTGGAAGATTTTAATCTTTACGTGAAAAAGGGTGAGTTTATTACCTTTCTGGGGCCTTCCGGCTGCGGAAAGACCACCACTCTGCGCATGATAGCGGGCTTTGAAATGCCCACCGCCGGCGAGATACTGCTGAACGGCAAAGACATTACCTCTCTCCCGCCTTATCAGCGGCCCGTCAACACGGTGTTTCAAAGGTACGCGCTTTTCCCGCATCTGGATGTGTATGACAACATAGCTTTCGGCCTCAAGCTGAAAAAAATTGACGACGGCGGACGGATGAGGAAGCTCACCACAAAGGAAATAAGTGAAAAGGTGAGGGCGGCCCTGAAAATCGTGGATCTGGAAGAATACGAGGACAGGGACATCGCCACGCTCAGCGGCGGACAGCAGCAGAGAATAGCCATCGCCCGGGCCATCGTCAACGAACCGGAGATACTTCTGCTGGACGAGCCTCTTGGCGCACTGGATCTGAAAATGCGGAAGGATATGCAGCTGGAACTGAAGGAAATGCACAAAAAGCTGGGTATAACCTTCATTTATGTGACCCACGATCAGGAGGAGGCCCTGACGCTCTCCGACACCATTGTGGTTATGAAAGACGGAATGATTCAGCAGATAGGCACGCCGGAGGGAATTTACAATGAGCCGGCCAACGCCTTTGTGGCGGACTTCATCGGCGAAAGCAACATCTACAGCGGAACAATGATAGACCGGCTCAAGGTGCGCTTTCTGGGTCATGTGTTCGACGCGTTGGACGAATTTGACAAAAACGAAAAAGTTGACGTGGTCGTCCGCCCCGAGGACGTTAAGCTTGTGCCCCCCGGACAAGGTATGCTGGACGGCAAGCTCATCGACAAAATATTCAAGGGCATACACTACGAGTATACTCTCATGGTTGGCCACACCGAGGTAATCATTCAGGACACCCGCAATATGGAGGTCAACTGTGACGCTGGCATCATAATAGAGCCTGACGGCATCCACATCATGAAAAAGGAATTTACCGCCAACATCTATGACGACGCATACATAGACAAAAACAACAATGTAGTAATTTCCGACTTCGCATTCCCCTGTGATGTGACAAAGCTTGTGCCCGGCTCGACACTTGACGGCGACGGCTATGTTATCGGCCCGGACGGCACGGTCTATGACTTCACCGACGCGGACGTGAAGGTTACCATCGGCCTGGGTGATATTGAAATAATGGACAATATCGACGAAAGCACCGCCTGGGGCAATATCGTGGAGAATATATACAAGGGCGACCACTATATGGTGACCGTCCGTACACAGCAGGACGAGGATTTTATTCTCGACACGGTATACACTTATGACGCCGGAGATCAGGTGGGCATAAGGGTAAAGCCCGAGCTCATCAGTCTGGCGCTCAAGGGGGAGGCCAAGAAATATGCGAAAAAATAGCCTCCATTTTCAGCGGAAATATCTTTCCGTCCCCTACATGATATTCATGGTTCTTTTCGTCGTGGTTCCGCTGTTGCTCATCATAGCTTACGCGTTCACCGATCAGAACGGCGTCCCCTCCGTTGAAAACCTTCTGGCCTTTTTCCGTGACACAAACAACATTAACACTCTTATAATCAGTCTGCTCATAGGCTTTGGCAATACGGTTCTCTGCCTGCTGGTCGGTTATCCTGTGGCCTATTTTCTGGCCAAGAAAAATCTCGGATTTACAATGGCGACAGTGCTGCTCTTCGTGATGCCCATGTGGATAAACTTTGTGCTGCGCACCGCGGCCACACGCGACCTGCTTTTCTGGCTCGGGCTCAACGGCGGCGACCACCCATATGTCACCACCATGATAGGCATGGTCTACAACTATCTGCCCTTCACCATTTTACCGCTCTATACTACCATGATAAAGATGGATCAAAGTCAGATCGAGGCAAGCTACGACCTTGGCGCCACGCCGCCCCAGACCTTTCTGAAAATAATCCTGCCCATGACAATGCCGGGCATAGTATCGGCGGCAACGATGGTGTTCATGCCCACAATGAGCAGCTACGTAATTTCCGACGTTATGGGCGAGAGGAAAATTTCGCTCATAGGTAACAGCATACAGCTTTATTTTGATCAGGGACTTTGGCACATGGGCAGCCTTGTGGCTCTCATAATGCTTGTAATGATAGTCATCGGCAGTATCGCCACCCGAAATATCAAAACCGAGGACGACGCGAGAGGAGGACTGTGGTAATGAAAACCTCCAAGCTTACCGATTTTATCCGGAAATTTTACGTCTATATCGTTCTATTCATCATGTACGCCCCTATTTTGCTGCTCATAGTTTTCAGCTTCACCGACACCAAGCTGGTGGGCAGCTGGGACGGCTTCAGTCTGCGGCTATACGCGTCGCTGTTCCGCAACACCGAGATAGTGACGGCGGCCGTAAACACCTTTGTCGTTGCCTTTTCATCGGCGGCGGTTTCAACAATTTTGGGAACGCTGGGCGCCATAGGCATATTTTACAGCGGCAGACGCAGCAAAGCCATAATGGAGGGCATAGGCCAGATACCCATTATGAACGCGGAGATAGTCACCGCCCTCTCCCTCACCATTCTGTTTGTGTTCTGCGGCATAAAGTTCAACTTTCTGACGCTGCTTGTCGGTCACGTAGTGCTGACTATCCCATTTGTTGTGCTCAGCGTCCGACCCAAGCTGATGCAGATGGATCCCAACATCTATGAGGCGGCTCTTGATTTAGGAGCCACACCTAACAAGGCCCTTATGCGGGTGATAATGCCCGAGGTGGTGCCCGGCGTAATCAGCGGCTTTATCCTGTCCGTGACCCTGAGTCTGGACGATTACATCATAACCGCCTTTACCCGTGACACGGCGTATCAGACCCTCAGCACCTATGTATACGGCGTCACCAGCAAAAAGGGCACTCTCCCCCCTTCCCTGCGGGCGTTGACTACAGTGATAACACTATTGGCCCTGTTGGTGCTCCTCATAGCCAATAAAAGGAGCAAGACCAAGACCAAAAAATCCAAAGCACGTTAAATAAAAAATTATAAAATAAATAAAAAAAGAAAGGACATCAAATCACCATGAAAAAAATTCTCACCGCCATTATGGCACTCACACTGATCTTTTCCGCATTCTGCCCGGCCTTCGCCGACGAGCCCGAGGAGCTTGTTCTCCGTGTCTATAACTGGCAGGACTACATCAACGACGGCACCGACGAGGACGGACGCAAGGTAGATCAGTCTGTAATGGAGCTCTGGGAACAGGATTACGAGGCACGCACAGGACAGAAGGTTCGTGTCCAGTATGATATGTTCGAGACAAACGAGACCATGCTCAACACTCTCCGCACCGGCAAGACTCAGTATGACCTCGTGTGCCCGTCCGACTATATTATACAGAAAATGCTCATTGAAACTCAAAAGGGCGATGCCGGCGAGGCAAATATCTCCCTTGAAAAGTACGATATTTCTAAAATGCCCAACTATACGGCCAATGTGTCGCCCTACATTTCAAATATGTTCGCTCACTACGGCTGGACGGATTACGCCGTGGGATATATGTGGGGCAGCGTTGGTATAATGTACGACCCCGAGGCCGTAAAGCTCGAGGACGTAAACACATGGGACTTCCTGTGGAACACCGACTATAAGAAGATGGCCACCTGCAAGGATACCAGCCGTGACGCCTATGTTATCGGTCTGCTTGAGGTTTACGGCGATGAGCTGAAGGCCAACCGTCAGGCCTACAAAAACGGCGAGATAGACGGTGCCGAGCTGCAGCGCCGCACCCATGAAATAGCCAACCGTACAGACGACGAGTCTATCGCCAAGGTTGAGGCAGCTCTGAAGGAAATGAAAGACAACCTTTACGGCTTCGAGGTGGACAGCGGCAAGACCGACATTGTCAGCGGTAAAATCGCCGCCAACGTATGCTGGAGCGGCGACGCCGTTTACGCTCTTGATCTGGCGGAGGAAGAGGACGGCAAGTATCTGGAGTTTGTGGTTCCCGACGAGGGCAGCACAGTATGGTTTGATGGCTGGGTAATGCCCAAGGGCGCCAATGTGGAGCTGGCCCAGGATTTCGTCGATTTCATGTGCCGGCCCGAAATAGCCGCCATGAATCAGGATTTCATCGGTTACACCAGCGTTATCGCCGGAGACGAGATATTTGACCTTGTCCGTGACTGGTACGACGAGGAGGACGGCGAGATCGCCTACGACCTGAGCTACTTCTTCGACGGCACACTGTCCGAGGACAGACTCACCGACGGCAAGGCCATTATCCGCACCAACGAGGAGCGTCGCCAGCTCATGACGCAGTACCCCGACCTTGAGACCACATACCGCTGCGGCATAATGGAGGACTTCGGCGACCAGAACGACAAGGTTCTCGCCGCATGGAGCAAGGTAAAGGGCACAAGTCTCCCTGTCTGGATCTATATCATTCTTGCTGTCGTCGTAATTGCCGCCATTGCCGCAGTAATACTTTTCGCCGGCGGAAAAGGGAAAAAGAAAAACAGGAGATAATTCATTCAAAGCAAATTACCTAAAAAAATTTTAAAAAAAACTCTTGACAAATATAATTCATAGTGCTATAATAGCTTTAATTAAATATTAAATCCTTTGACCAAAAGTAAGTAGCTTTAATTCCAACTGTCACAGAGAGCCGGGGCGCTGAGAGCCGGTACAGTGTTTTATTGTGAATGGATTTGCGAGGAGCAAGGAGAACACCGAAACCGGTAAGTATCTACGCCGTTGTTCCGCGTTAAGGAACGGAAGTATGCTTGTACTTCTATGAGGAGGGTTATTCCCTTGAATTTGGGTGGCACCACGGAATAGTTATTTCGTCCCATTGACTTCAACGTCAGTGGGACTTTTTCATTTTGTTTGAGGAGGAATTACCATGTTAAATCCAAGTCTTGGAGAAGTCAGAGAGCTTCTCGAAACACACTCAAAGGTAACTCACGTGCCGGTGATCTATGAACGTCTGTGCGACAGCGTAACTCCGGTCAGGATATTTCAGGCCCTGAGTCAGGGCGCCGACCACGCCTTCATTCTTGAAAGCGCCGGCAGCGATCAGCATTGGCAGCGCTATTCCTTCATCGGCATCAACCCGAGGGCCGAGCTTGCCATAAAGGATCACAAGGGCACCTATACCGAAAACGGCGAAACAAAAACCTTTGAGGTTTATGACCTGCCCGGTTTTTTGAACGACCTGATGAGCAAGTACAACAGTCCAGCCATAGAAAGCGGCCCCGGCCTCACCGGCGGCTTTGTGGGTTACTTCGGATATGACACCATAAGATATATCGAGCCCCGGCTTAACAACGCCCCTGTTGACGACCTCAATATACCGGACATCAACCTTTTCCTCTATGAGGAGCTGGTGGCCTATGACCACCTGAGCAACAAGGTGCTTTGTATATTCAACATTACCCGCGGGGACATTGAAAGCAAATATTCCCTTGCGGAGGCCAAGGCGGAAAAGATCATGCGGGCCATCGAGGAATACGTTCCGCCCCGCCGCCCCTGCCGGGAGATACGGCCCGTAAAAAAGACCAGCAACATCAGCCACGAACAGTACCTGAGCAACGTGGAAAAATCCAAGGAATATATCCGGAAGGGCGACATCTTCCAGATTGTTCCCTCCCAGCGGATAGAGGTTGAGTCAGTAGCCGACCCCTACGACGTGTACCGGATGCTCCGTTCCACAAACCCCAGCCCCTATCTTTACTACTTTAAGCATCCCGACTACAAAATTGCCGGGGCCTCGCCGGAAAAGCTGCTCAGCGTCACCAACGGTATATGCATGACCAAGCCGATTGCCGGCACAATCCGCCGTGGCAGCACTCCGGAATCAGACCTCGCAAATGAGAAGAAGCTCATAAGCGACCCCAAGGAAAGAGCCGAACACACCATGCTTGTGGATCTGGGCCGGAACGATATAGGCAAGGTCAGCAAATTCGGCACCGTTCGGGTGGAAAACCTTATGCACATCGAGCGCTATTCAAGAATCATGCACATCGTAAGCGATGTATACGGACAGCTTCAGGACGGAAAAACGGCGGTTGACGCCCTTATGAGCGTCCTCCCCGCCGGTACGCTCAGCGGAGCGCCGAAGATCCGCGCCATGGAAATAATCGATGAGCTTGAAACCACCAAGCGGGCGCTTTACGGCGGTACGGTCGGCTATCTGGCCTTTGACGGCAATATCGATACCTGCATAGCCATAAGAACCGTGCTGTTCAGGAACGGAAAGGCCTACGTCCAGGCCGGCGGCGGCGTCGTGGCCGACAGCGTACCCGAAAACGAGTATCAGGAGTCCAGAAACAAGGCCTACGCCGTGGTCAAGGCCATAGAAATGGCCAACGAAATTTAAAGGAGGGTCAGTCATGATTTTAATGCTGGACAATTATGACAGCTTCACTTATAATCTGTATCAGCAGATCGGGGAAATGTACCCCGACATAAAGGTCGTCAGGAACGACGCCGTGACAATAGAAGATATTGAAGAGCTTGCCCCTCAGGCGCTCATTGTCTCCCCCGGGCCCGGAACCCCCGACGACGCGGGCATCTGCGTCGAGGCAATAAGACACTTCAGCGGAAAAATTCCGATCTTCGGAATATGCTTAGGCGAACAGTCGATAGGTCAGGCCTTCGGCGGAGTTGTCGGATTGGCAAACGAGCCGCTGCACGGCAAGGCCACAAAGGTACACATCGACACTCAATGCCCCGTGTTCGAGGGTTTGACCGGCGTCATCGAGGTGGGCCGCTACCACTCCCTTATTGTAGAGCGGGATTCGCTTCCCGACTGTCTCCAAATCATAGCCGAGGACGATCAGGGACAAATAATGGCCCTCCGCCACAAAGAGCATCCCACCTTTGGCATACAATTCCACCCCGAAAGCGTACTAACACCTGTGGGCGGGATAATCACCGCAAATTTCCTGCGAATAGCAGGTATAAAAATAAATGAAGGAGCTGCACCAAAAATGGAAACTGAAAAGACCGAATTAAAACAGTATATAGGCCGTGTCGTAGACGGCCAGAACCTCAGTGAGCACGAGGCTTTTGAGGCCATGAACATTATCATGACCGGTCAGGCCACAGACGCACAGATAGCGTCCTTCGCCACCGCTCTCCGCATGAAGGGCGAAACCATTGACGAAATCACAGGCTGCGCAAAGGCCATGCGGGCCAACGCCACCGCCTTGGAAAACGCCAAGGACAGCGTGGACATAGTCGGTACCGGCGGCGATAAGGCCAACACCTTCAACATTTCCACCACATCGGCCTTTGTTATCGGCGGCTGCGGACAAAGGGTAGCCAAGCACGGCAACCGCAGCGTATCCAGCAAGAGCGGCGCGGCTGACGTGCTCGAGGCCTTGGGCGTTAAGATAACCTCCACCCCGGAGAAGGCAGCCGAAATTCTTCGCCGCTGCGGCGTGGCTTTCCTCTTTGCGCAAAACTACCACGGTTCAATGCGCTTTGCCGGCCCTGCCCGGCGTGAGACCGGTATACGCACCGTGTTCAATATCCTCGGCCCTCTCACCAATCCAGCCTTTGCCGATTATATTGTGGCCGGCTGCTATGACGGAAATATGGTGGAGTCACTGTGCCGCGTGTTCAAGAATCTTGGACTCAAGCGGGCCATGGTAGTTCACGGCTGCGACGGCCTTGACGAGATAACCGTCACCGGCGACACACAGGTGGCGGAGCTCCTGCCCGACGGCAACATTGTGACCTATAAGATAAATCCCTCCCAGTTCGGTCTCGGAACCTTCGATTTGAGCGAGATCGTTGGCGGCACCGCCGAGGAAAACGCCGAGATCACAAAAGGCGTGCTCTCCGGTAAAATTACCGGAGCCAAGCGGGACATCGTACTCCTCAATTCAGCCTGCGCACTGTACATTACAGGCAAGGCGGCTTCCATAACGGAAGGCGTTGAAATGGCTAAAAACTCCATTGACAGCGGCAGCGCGCTTAAGGTGCTTGAAAAGATGGTAGAAGTAAGCAACGCGTAAGGGAGGTCAAAATGATACTTGACGATATAATGAAATACCGCCGGGAACAGCTGGCCCGTGAGCGGGCGGTGGTACCGGAGACCGAGATCAGGCTTCTGGCCGAAAGCCGTACGGAGTCCGCAAAAGACTTTAAAGCGGCGATAACCCGGCCCGGCATCAACATAATTTCCGAGGTAAAAAAGGCCAGCCCTTCAAAGGGACTCATCTCCCCTGATTTCAAACCGGTGGAGACCGCCCTGAATTATCAGAGATCCGGAGCGGCGGCTGTCAGCGTTCTCACCGAGGAGCATTATTTTATGGGCTCGTCGAAATACCTTTCCGAGATACGTCAGGCCATTGACATTCCTATTTTGAGAAAAGATTTTATTGTGGATCCTTATCAGGTCTATGAGGCCCGTGCCCTCGGCGCCGACGCCGTGCTCCTTATCGCCGCCCTGCTCTCCCCCCTGGAAATGCGGGAGCTACGTGTGCTGGCCGAGGAAATGGGTATGGAAGCCCTGTGCGAGAGCCACAACGAAAAGGAGCTGGAAACCTGCATCCACTCCGGAGCAAAGATTTTCGGCATCAATAACCGTAATCTTTCCAGCTTTGAGGTAAGCCTCGACACCACACGACGGCTGGCAAAACTGGTTCCGGAGGGCTCGGTCATAGTTTCGGAGAGCGGAATGTTCAGCGCCGACGATGTGCTGGAGGCAAAAAACGCCGGCGCAAACGCCGTCCTGATCGGCGAGGGGCTTATGCGGGATCCGGCGCTGCTCGGTCAAATAAAGGAGAGGCTGAAATGAAACTGAAGCTTTGCGGTCTGCGCAGGCCGGAAGACGTCGAAATGATAAACGAGGTACGGCCGGACTATGTCGGATTTATTTTCGCCCCAACAAGGCGTTATGTCAGCCCCGGAACGGTGCGGGAGCTTTGCCGCGGTCTTGATTCCGGCATAAAAAAAGTGGGCGTTTTTGTCAATGAAACCGCCGAAAAGATGGCTGAAATCGCCGAAATATCAGGTATTGACATAATCCAGCTCCACGGCGACGAGGGTATAGAGGGCATTTACCGTCTGAGAGAGCTCTTCCCCGGTGAAATCTGGAAAGGAGTACGTGTGCGGCTGCCGCTGGATATTCGCCGCGCCGAGGCTCTGCCGGTGGATATGCTGCTTTATGACAGTTTCGTCGCGGGAGAATACGGCGGCACTGGCAAAAGGGCAAATATGGCCGCCATTTCCGACGCCGGGCCGGTGAAGCCTTTCTTCCTTGCCGGTGGGATTAACGCCGAAAATATCGACGAAATTCTTTCCGCCATATCGCCCTGGGGCATTGACATTTCCAGCGGCTTTGAGGAGGACGGACTTAAGAACAGAGAAAAACTCATGGGAATAATGAACAAACTGAAAGGACGATTGTAATGAGCAAAATCGGACGCTTCGGCGACTTCGGCGGTCAGTATGTGCCGGAAACGGTCATGAACGCCGTCAACGAGCTGAACGAGGCTTACAATAAATATAAGGACGATCCGGAGTTTAACGCGGAGCTTCAGCGGTTGTACCGGGACTACGCCAACCGCCCATCCATGCTTTATTATGCAAGCAGGATGACGGAGGATCTTGGCGGAGCGAAAATTTACCTCAAGCGCGAGGATCTTAATCATACCGGCGCTCACAAGATAAACAATGTTCTGGGCCAGATCCTGCTGGCAAAGAAGATGGGCAAGACACGCATCATCGCCGAGACCGGCGCAGGTCAGCACGGCGTGGCAACCGCCACTGCTGCCGCTCTGTTCGGTATGGAATGTAACGTTTATATGGGCCGCACGGACATGGAGCGTCAGGCCCTGAATGTTTACCGCATGAATCTCCTTGGCGCCACTGTCACCGGCGTGGACAGCGGCACGGCGACCCTTAAGGACGCTATCAACGAGGCCATGCGGGATTGGACTACCAATATCGAAAACACCTATTACCTCATAGGTTCCGTAATGGGGCCCCACCCCTACCCCGAAATGGTGCGCAACTTCCAGAAGTGCATCGGCGAGGAGACCAGAGCACAAATGATGGAGGTCGAAGGCAAGCTCCCGGATGCTGTTGTCGCCTGTGTAGGCGGCGGCAGCAACGCCATGGGTGCATTCTATGATTTCATCAGGGAGCCCGGCGTCCGTCTCATAGGCGCGGAAGCCGCCGGAGACGGCGTTGATACTCCCCGCCATGCGGCGACCATGGCAAGGGGCAGCATGGGCATCTTCCACGGTATGAAATCGATCTTCCTTCAGAACGAGGAAGGGCAGATCGACGAGGTCTACTCCATTTCCGCCGGGCTTGACTACCCGGGCATTGGCCCCGAGCACGCCTATCTCGCCTCTATCGGCAGAGCCGAATACGTGGACATAACCGACGAGGAGGCGGTTCAGGCCTTTGAATACCTGTCCAAGAAGGAAGGCGTTATTCCCGCCATCGAGTCCGCCCATGCCGTTGCGGCGGCCATGAAGATGGCCCCAACCATGAGCAGAGATCAGTCCATCGTTATATGCCTGTCGGGCCGCGGCGACAAGGACGTTTTCCAGGTAGCCAGATACAGAGGAGTTGATTTAAGTGAATAGAATAGACAAAAAATTCCGTGACTTAAACGGAGAAAAGGCCCTCATAACCTTTGTTACTGCCGGCGACCCTGATCTTGAAACCACAAAAAAGCTGGTTCTGGAAATGGAAAAGAACGGCGCCGATCTCATCGAGCTGGGCGTTCCCTTCTCCGACCCGATAGCTGAGGGCCCAACTATCCAAAAGGCAAGTCTCCGCGCGCTTCGGGGCGGGGTCACGCTGGTGAAGATATTCGGCCTTGTTAAGGAGCTTCGTCAGGAAACGGATATGCCTCTGCTCCTTATGATGTACATCAACACAATTTACCGTTTCGGCACAAAGCGATTTTTTGACCTCTGTGTAGAGAACGGCATTGACGGAGTTATTATCCCCGACCTGCCCTTTGAGGAAAAGGACGAGGTAGACGGCTACGCCAAAGCGGCGGACGTGCGGCTCATCAGTCTCGTGGCCCCAACCTCACACCAGCGCATAGCCGAAATCGCATCCTCGGCGGAAGGCTTCCTCTACTGTGTGTCCTCCGTGGGCGTCACAGGCACAAGAACGGAGTTCAAGACAAATTTTGACGAGTTTTTCTCTGAAATAAAAAAGAGCGTGAAAATTCCCTATTGCGTGGGCTTCGGCATATCAAACCCCGAACAGGCCCGCAAGATGAGCTCCTACTGCGACGGGGCCATCGTTGGCAGCGGAATTGTGAAGATAGTCGAAAAGTACGGCAAGGACAGCGTCGCTCCGGTAGGAGAATTTGTTAAGAGCCTGAAAGACGGAATGAGATAACAGATAAACCGCCGAAATCGGCGGTTTATTCATTACATAAAAAATCACGGCAAGCGTCATTTCGCCTGCCGCGACATGGTCGAAGTGGCGAGACTCGAACTCGCGGCCCCCTGCTCCCAAAGCAGGTACGCTACCAGCTGCGCTACACCTCGGCAACAATATTTCATATGCAAATATTATAACACACATTGACTTAAAATGCAAGGGTTTTATGAAAAAATTTTGCTCCGCCCACGGCCTATATATGTCGCGGATAATTTGTTTTACGGCATTACAGTGCTCCCTGCAAAATGCGGACAAAGTCAGGCCTTTGCCCATTTCTCATTTATAATGTCCGCCGCGACTTTTGTTTAATGTATATTGAGTTTTTTTAAAGATAATCTATAAAAATTAAACAAAAGTCTTGACTAATTCGCAAAAAAGTTATACAATATATTGTGGTTAAATTACTTAACTCGTTTAGTTAATATTATTAACATAAGGAGGCTGTTTAAAATGGCTAGAAAAAAGAAAACCATGGATGGCAACAACGCCGCCGCGTGGGCGTCTTATGCGTTCACTGACGTTGCCGCCATCTACCCCATCACCCCCTCCTCCACCATGGCGGAGGTAACGGATGAATGGGCCACCCAGGGCAAGCTGAACCTCTTCGGCCGCAAGGTGAAGATCGCCGAGATGCAGTCCGAGGGCGGCGCCGCCGGCGCTGTTCACGGCTCCCTCACAGCGGGCGCTCTTACCACCACCTATACCGCGTCCCAGGGCCTTCTGCTCATGATCCCCAATATGTACAAGATCGCGGGTGAGCTTCTGCCCAACGTTATCAACGTTTCGGCCCGTGCGCTGGCTTCTCACGCCCTGTCCATCTTTGGCGATCATCAGGACGTTTACGCCTGCCGTCAGACCGGTTACGCCATGCTCTGCTCCACCAATCCTCAGGAGGCCATGGATCTCGGCGCGATCGCTCATCTTACCACCATCAAGTCCAGAGTGCCCTTCCTGCACTTCTTCGATGGCTTCCGTACCTCTCACGAGTATCAGAAGGTAGAGGTATGGTCCAATGAGGAGCTGGCTCAGCTGGCTGACTTCGACGCTATCGACGCTTTCCGCCGCCGTTCCCTCAATCCCGAGCATCCCGCTCAGCGCGGTACTGCTCAGAACCCCGACGTGTTCTTCCAGGCCAAGGAGGCTTCCAACAAGTATTACGAAGCCGTTCCCGCTATCTGCCAGGAGTACATGGATAAGGTCAACGCCATGATCGGCACCGATTACAAGCTGTTCAACTACTACGGCGCCCCCGATGCCGAGCAGATCATCGTTGCCATGGGCAGCGCCTGCGACACCATCAAGGAGACTATCGACTATCTGACCGCCGCCGGCGAGAAGGTAGGTCTGGTTCAGGTTCGTCTGTACCGTCCCTTCTCCAAGGAGGCTTTCGTGGCCGCCATCCCCGCCACCGTTAAGAAGATCTCCGTTCTCGACAGAACGAAGGAAAGCGGCAGCACCGGCGAGCCCCTGTTCCTCGACGTTTGCGCGGCTGTTCGCGGCACTCAGTTCCAGGATGCTGACATTTACGGCGGACGTTACGGTCTGGGCTCCAAGGATACCACTCCTGCCCACATCATCGCCGTATTCCGCAACACCGATAAGAAGGTATTCACCATCGGCATAGAGGACGACGTTACAAATCTGTCCCTGCCCGTTGTTGAAAATCCCGACACCACTCCCAAGGGCATCACAAGCTGTAAGTTCTGGGGTCTTGGCGCGGACGGTACCGTTGGCGCAAACAAAAACTCCGTTAAGATCATCGGCGACCACACGGATATGAACGTTCAGGCCTACTTCGACTACGATTCCAAGAAGTCCGGCGGCCTCACCGTTTCTCACCTCCGCTTCGGCAACGCCAAGATCACCAGCACCTACCTCATCAACAAGGCTGACTTCGTCGCCTGCCACAAGGCTTCCTACATCCGGAAGTACGACATGGTTTCCGACGTTAAGCCCGGCGGCGTATTCCTGCTTAACTGCTCCTGGACTCCCGAGGAGATGGAGGTTCACCTTCCCGGCCAGGTTAAGAGATACATCGCCGAGAACAACATTCAGTTCTACACCATTGACGGTGTGAAGATCGGTAAGGAGATCGGTCTTGGCAACAGAATCAACACCATTCTCCAGTCCGCATTTTTCAAGCTGGCCAACATTATCCCCGAAGCCGACGCCATCCAGTACATGAAGGACGCCGCCACCGCTTCTTACAGCAAGAAGGGCGAGGCCATCGTTAAGATGAACCACGACGCCATCGACGCCGGCGCTCAGCAGGTAGTCAAGGTTGACGTGCCCGCCAGCTGGAAGGACGCCAAGGACGAGGATCTGTCCGTTAAGTTCGAGGGCGACGGCAAGCTTGTAGATTATGTTAACAACATTCTTGGGCCCATAAATGCCTTTGCCGGCATGAAGCTGCCCGTTTCCGCCTTCACAAAGTATGCCGACGGCGAGGTTCCGCTGGGCAGCGCCGCCTTTGAGAAGCGCGGCGTAGCCGTTGACGTTCCCGAATGGAACAGCGAAAACTGCATCCAGTGTAACTTCTGCTCCTTCGTATGTCCCCACGCCTGCATCCGTCCCGTTGTACTTACCGAGGAAGAGATGAACAACGCTCCTCAGGACATCAAGTACATCAACATGACCGGTATGAACGGCTACTACTTCGGTATGGCCGTATCCGTTCTGGACTGCACAGGCTGCGGCTCCTGCGTAAACGTATGTCCCGGCAAGAAGGGCAACAAGGCCCTTTCCATGAAGCCTCTTGAGACTCAGGAGGATAAGCAGGCAGTCTTTGACTTCGCCATGACTGTGGCCGATAAGCCCGAGGTTCATGAGAAGTTTAAGGAGACTACCGTTAAGGGCAGCCAGTTCAAGCAGCCCTTGCTTGAGTTCTCCGGCGCCTGCGCAGGCTGCGGCGAGACTCCTTACGCCAAGCTGGTTACTCAGCTCTACGGCGACCGGATGTATATCGCCAACGCCACCGGCTGCTCCTCTATCTGGGGCGGCAGCAGCCCGTCTACTCCTTACACCACCAATGCCGCCGGCGAGGGTCCCGCCTGGGCCAACTCCCTGTTCGAGGACAATGCCGAGTTCGGTTACGGTATGTTCCTTGGCCAGAACACCCTGCGCGAGGATCTTATCGCCAAGGTCGAGGCCGTTAAGGAGAACGCCGATGACGCCGCCAAGACTGTTATCGACAAGTTCGTTGAGACCAAGGAGGACGGCAATGCCAACAAGGTTGCCACTGCCGAGCTCATCGAGGTACTTTCCAAGATGAACACCCCCGAGGCTCAGGAAATTCTCAAGGATAAGGATTATCTCAGCAAGAAGTCCGTTTGGATCTTCGGCGGCGACGGCTGGGCTTATGATATCGGTTTCGGCGGTCTGGATCACGTTCTGGCCAGCGGCGAGGATGTAAACGTTCTGGTATTCGATACCGAGGTTTACTCCAACACCGGCGGTCAGTCCTCCAAGGCTACCCCCACCGGCGCTATCGCCAAGTTTGCGGCCGCCGGCAAGTCCGTCAAGAAGAAGGATCTTGCCGCCATCGCTATGAGCTACGGCTATGTATATGTTGCTCAGGTCGCTCAGGGCGCCGACAACAATCAGTGCATGAAGGCCTTTGTTGAGGCCGGCAGCTACAACGGCCCCTCCATCATCATCGCCTACGCTCCCTGCATCAACCACGGTATCAAGGGCGGCATGAGCATTGCCCAGACCGAGGAGAAGCGTGCGGTCGAGGCCGGTTACTGGCACCTGTTCCGTTACGATCCCAGACTGGCCGCCGAGGGCAAGAATCCCTTCCAGCTTGACTCCAAGGAGCCCAAGGAGAGCTATGAACAGTTCATTATGAACGAGGTTCGTTACAACTCCCTTGCCCGCAGCAATCCTGAAAGAGCCAAGGCCCTCTTCGCCAAGGCCGAGGAGACCGCCAAGGAGAAGTACGCTCACCTTGTTGAGCTTGCCAAATAAGGCGGTTTAAACCGTATAACATCAGGGCTGTCCCATTTAGGGCAGCCCTTTTTTGTGTAAAACCTGTTGACAATTAGATTAAAAAGTTATAAAATATATGTAGGCTTAATTCGGGAGGAATTATCGTGAAAAATAAAAAATCCCTGTCCAAAGGTCACATAGCCATTATATCCGTCGCAATTCTGCTTACCGTTGGCGTTATTGGCGGCGGGATATATACCGTCATTCAAAGGCAAATGGCAAAACGGCCCCGGTTTATCCAGGTGGCAAAAGGCGAAAATCTCGACATCCCTTTTGCCGACCTGACGTCCGAGATCAATTTCTTTCCGGTGATGTATGACGGCACCGACATGGGCGTTATCACGGTCAAGGACGACCTCGGCAATGTACGAACGGCTTTCGACGCCTGTCAGACCTGCTACGACAAAGGGAACGGATACTATGAGTACGAGGACGGAGTGCTGGTTTGTCAGGCCTGCGGCAACACCTTTGAGTTGTCCGATGTCGGCAAAAAGAGCAAGGACGAGTGCGTCCCCTTCCCTATTACGGATATAGCCCGCTTTGACAACATGGATATGATAATAATATCCGGCGACGCTTTGGAGGCCGGAAGATGGCTGTTTCAGGATTGGGACAAATACGGAAAATGAGGAACTGTAAATACAGGGCTTCCCGCTGTGTTGGGAAGCCCTGTAAAATTACGTTTTTATAAAATATTATACCTCGTCAATAAGGATACTGAGCGCCTCGTCAACCTCGGCGGCGGGCACAAGGATTTCACAGCCGGTCGAGGCCTCCTTATTAATGGCCCGCAGCATGACCAAAATGCCGTGCTCGAGCAAAGTCGATCTGAGCCTTTGCGCCAGCTCATTATTCTTGGCAATATAAATGACTGTCCACATCAAAAACACAGACCTTTCTTTTTTGCTCTTTTGGACTTGCGATACTTCCTAACAGCCTTACTATACTACTATACACCATTTGTCTGAAAAAATCAACTGTTTTTTTCCAAAAAATTCACGTTTTATTCATATTGCTACTTAACAGCTGCACATTCTCGGCCAAATATACCGTTAATTGTGCAAATCAAGGTATCGCTTCCGTCGCATCTGTATTTTGAAATTACCGGAATACGTCTTTGAGCGACAGAAATTACGACGGGCGTCGTTCCCGGCCTGTCCGCCACGGCCCGGCGCACCTTGTCAAGCGCGGCCAGCTCTCCTGCCTCGAGCTTCAGTTCAAGACAGTGGCCCGCTTCTGCCGGGGCAGAGCCGGTTACTTCCGCCGCCGCCTTTTGAGCAGTACCGTTAAACGGGGCGGCGGTTTCCATTATAAGCTTGGGACGCTCGTCCTCCTTTATATCCACACGGCCGGTGACCGTTATTATATTGTTTTCACTCAACGTTTCACTCAGTTGAGAATATAGCTTTGGAAAAACGATAACTTCAATGTCGCCGGTAAAATCCTCAAGCTGGATATAAGCCATCATAGTATTGCTGCGGGTCAGCTTTTCTTTAAGGGACGAAATTATCCCCACCACGGTCACATAGTCTCCGTCCTCGATCTCGTGCTCCTCCTGTTCGGCGGCGGTTACCGTGGCTATACTCGGCAGGCCGAGACTGTTAATCTGATTTCGGTACTCGTCCAGAGGATGACCGGAAATATAAATGCCGGTGGCTTCCTTCTCCATATCCAGCAGAGCTCTGTGGCCCCTGTCGGGAACATTGGGGAAAACATCCGCTTTGTCGTCCTCTTCTTCTGTGAAGAACGAGAGCTGTCCCACAATGTTATCCTTCGCGCTCCTTGAAGCGGAGGAAATCACCTGCTCATATATGGCCAGCTTCTGCCAGCGTGTGCCCGGCAGGGAATCAAAGGCGCCGCTCTTGATGAGGCCCTCCACTCCCCTTTTGTTCATGTCCGTACCGATCATGCGCTCCGCAAAATCCCGCAGGCTTTTGAAACTGCCATGGTTGGCGCGCTCCTCGACACAGTGGCGGACGAAATTCTCCCCCACGTTTTTTATGGTTGTAAGGCCAAACCGTATAGCTCCGTTTTCAACGGTGAAATCGCTGTCACTCATGTTAATGTCGGGGGGCAGAATCTTTATTCCCTTTTGTATACAATTGTTGACATAGGCGGCCACCTTTTCATTTTCGCCCATTACACTGCTGATGAGGGCCGCCATAAAGGCCTCGGGATACAGGCACTTAAGATATGCGGTCTGGTAACCAAGCACGGCATAGGCGGCGGCGTGGCTCTTGTTAAAGGCGTATTTTGCAAAAGCGTCCATATCGTCGTAGATGCTGGCGGCGGTCTTTTCGTCAATTCCGTTGCGTATGCAGCCGGGATAGCGGACGCTGCCGTCGTCGTTCAGTTCGCCGTAGATGAAGCTCTTGCGGGCTTTTTCCATATCCTTTGCTTTTTTCTTGCTCATTGCGCGGCGTACCTCGTCGGCCCTGCCCATGGAAAAGCCCGCCAGCTTCTGGACTATTTGCATTACCTGCTCCTGATAAACTATGCAGCCGTAGGTCGGTTCGAGGATAGACACAAGGCTTGGGTGCTTGTAGCGCACCTTGCTCCGGTCGCTTTTTGCCGCCACATATGTGGGTATGAAGTCCATGGGGCCGGGACGGTAAAGGGCGATGCCGGCAATTATGTCCTCCAGATTTTCGGGACAGAGCTGGCGCATGAAGCGGCGCATACCTCCGCTTTCCAGCTGGAAAACTCCGTCGGTATCGCCCTCGGCGATCATCCTGTATACCTCCGGAATACTGTAATCAATTTTGTCAATATCGATATTAACGCCCTGGGCGGCGAGTATCTTTATGCAGTCGTCAATAATGGTAAGGTTCCTTAAGCCCAGAAAGTCCATTTTCAGCATACCAAGCTCCTCGACGGTATCCTTTGTATACTGAGTGGAAATTATATTGTCGCTGCGCTGCAGAGGCAGATAAGTAGAAACCGGCTGGCTGGCTATGACCACTCCGGCGGCGTGAGTACCGATGTTCCTTGGCAGACCTTCGATGGCCAGAGCCGTATCGACTATCTGTTTTACCGTGGCGTTGGTGTCATAAGCCGACTTTAATTTTGGATTTTCCTCAAGAGCTTTAGTCAGAGTCATGCCCAGCTCCATGGGCACCATCTTGGCGATGGGGTCAACGTCGCCATAGGGTACGCCAAGCACCCGGCCGCAGTCGCGGATGGCGCCCCTGGCCTTCATGGTGCCGAAGGTGCCTATCTGGCAGACATTCTCCGGCTTGTATTTTTTTATAACGTAATCTATGACCTCGCCGCGGCGGCGGGGACAGAAGTCCACGTCAAAATCCGGCATACTGACACGCTCGGGGTTCAGAAAGCGCTCGAATACAAGATTGTACTGTGTGGGCTCCACATTTGTGATGTGGAGACAGTAAGCGGCGATGCTGCCGCAGCCGCTGCCACGGCCGGGGCCAACGGGAATACCGTTTTTTCGGGCGTAATTGATAAAGTCCCACACAATGAGGTAGTAATCCACAAAGCCCATGGAGGTTATGACGCTTAACTCGTATTCCAGTCTTTCTCTATGGTTCTCGGCTTTGTCGCCGTAACGCTCGATAAGGCCGTCGTTGCAGAGCTTGCGCAAATACTCCTCGGCATTATAACCGGCCGGCACATCGTAGTGGGGCAGATGCCTTTCGCCGAATTTGAACTCAAAGCTGCATTTTTCGGCAATTTTCGCCGTATTGTCAAAGGCCTCGGGAAGATTTGGGAAAAGGGCACGCATCTCCTCCTCGCTCTTGAGGTAAAACTCCTCGGTACCGAAGCGCATCCGGTCGGTGTCGGTGATGAGCTTACCGGTCTGTATGCAAAGGAGCACGTCCTGATTTTTTGCGTCGTCCTTGGTAAGATAATGGGAGTCATTGGTGACTACCATAGGGGTATCGGTATCTTTTGCCAGCTTTATAAGCATGGGATTGAGGCGCTTCTGATCGTCAAGGCCGTGATCCTGAAGTTCAATGTAAAATTCGTCAAAGAGCTCCTTGTAATATTCCACCACTTCACGGGCGGTCTTTTCATCGCCGTTGAGAAGGGCTCTGGGTATCTCCCCCGCCAAGCAGGCCGAAAGGGCGATAAGCCCGCCGCGGTACTTCTCAAGGATATGCCTGTCCACACGGGGCTTATAGTAAAAGCCGTCTATCCAACCGGCGGAAACGATCTGGATAAGGTTGTTGTAGCCCTCCTCGTTTTTGCACAGAAGCACAAGATGATTTGTGCCGTTGTCCTCACGGCCCCGCTTATTGTACATATCCCTGGCCGTGTATATCTCGCAGCCGATAATGGGCTTGACGCCCTCGGCCTTGCAGGCCTTGTAAAAGTCCACGGCGCCGTACATTACTCCGTGGTCGGTTAGGGCCACAGAGGTCATGCCAAGCTCCTTTGCCCGCTTGGGCAGCTCTTTGACACGGCACATTCCGTCGAGGAGACTGTATTCGCTGTGGACGTGGAGATGAGTGAACATGGTGCTTCACCCCTTTCGTGGAATTAGTCCTTATGTTTCGATTTCTTTAAAATCCGTTTTCCTGTAAAACCGGCGGCAAACGACACCGCGCCAAGGAGCGTCAACACCTCGCCCACGCGGTAATTCACCTTCCATTCAAAGCTCATTTTGGGCGTGGGATCCTGATAGGGCAGCCCGGCCCGTATCAGCCAGAAGTATAACCCCAAGACAAGGATCATCGCTCCCGCCAATGCAAGACCGTCAAGCAATCTTTTTAAATTGCCGTTCATTTTTCAACCTCCCGTTTTGTAAGCCGGCGGGCAAACTTTTCCGCCCTTCTAAGCTCAATACCCAAATCGTCAACGCATCCGCCGCGAGGAACAGTATCCTTGAATTTATCGTACAGCCGTTGGGCATTGTCGTAAACATCCAGAAAAAACGGCGCAAACTCGCAATCATATTCCCGTTCAACGGTGGAACCCGGTTCTATTCCGATTGCCGATACAATAAATGTCTCCGGCCTTTTCAGCAACGAAAATTTCAACGTCAAAGCGTTTCCGTTTGTTTTTAAAAATATATACTGTCCGGCGGCAGCGTTAAAATATATATGCCGCTCCTTTTTATTTGCGGTATAAGAAAGTCGCAGCTCACGCAGCAGCCAGCCCAGCACATAAAATGGATTGGCCGTACCGCGTTTGTCCGGGAAAAAGTAATCCCCGTCAATATCAAAGCAAATGTGCCCCTCATACTGTGTTAAGCCCCGCACCTCACGGATGCTGTCAATGTCAAGATTACATTTTACACTGTGCATAATCTACACCTTCCCGTCACTCTTGGCATTCCCAAGCTCCATTAGCTTATTCAATCTTCTGCTCAAAGTGCTTTTGCTTATACCCGTTAACGCAGCCAGCTCGGTCAGGTTCATCTCGGGATGCTCGGCGCGGGCGTAGGCCACGGACTTCAATTCCTCGTCAAGGGTCTCCAGCATACCGGTTCCGGCCAGCTTGTCAATGGCCGCGCATTGGTTGGCTGACGCCGTAATAGCCTTGTCCATATTTGCGATCAAAAAATTGTTGCGGCGGTTGTTTTCGTTGCTGATGTCCTTCTCGATCTGAATGTAGGACAGCCCAAGCATAGACCTCTGTGCGCCCATTATTATCAGAGCGTCGCTTACCGCCTCATAATTCTCAAGGTATATCACAAAATAGTTCTTGCGGCGAATGCTGCCGGGAGTGAGACCGAAGCCTTCCAGCATTTCCGAGGCGAGGGCCGCCACCGTTTCATTATAAGCGAAAAGCTCCAGCCGATAATTTTTGTGCGGGTCAACGGCTGTTCCCGCCATAAGGAAGGCGCCGCGGAAAAAGGCCCGCTTGCAGCAATCCCTGTCAAAAACTTCCTCATCTATTGACACGCCCGCGCCCTCCGAGTAAATTCCAAGCTCGTCCAGCTTATCAGCCGGCAGACGGATCTCCGGCTCCTTTTGAAGCTCGGTAATTCCCAACACACGCTTGAGCAAGCCGCATATACGCTTGAAAACATCCGTGCGCTCGGCCCTGACAGTTACATCGGAGCCGCCGAAATCCCCGCCGAAAAGGAGAATTGCCGCCAACTCGCTCCGGCGGCAGCAGAGATTTTTTTCGTTTACGGTACACAGCTCTTTTTTTATATCCGATGAAAAGGACATGGCTTTTACCTTTCTATATCACGGTGAGTAATAGTGACCTTTGTGCCGTTCTGGGACAAAAGCTTCGCAAGCGCCTCGGTAATCGCGACGCTGCGGTGATGGCCGCCGGTGCAGCCGATACAAATAACAAGCTGGGTCTTTCCCTCGTCCATGTAGTGCGGTATCAGAGTTGACACCATTTCATACAGCATATCAAGGAACTTAAGCGACTGTGGGAAGTCCATAACATAGTCCCGCACCGGCGCTTCAAGGCCGTTATGCTGCTTAAGGTTTTCAATATAAAACGGATTTGGCAGAAATCGCACGTCAAACACAAGGTCGGCGTCGGACGGGATACCGAACTTAAAGCCGAAAGAACGACACTCCACCATGAAATAATCCTTCTCCTCATCGCCGTAAAGATCGGTGACAATCTTTTTCAGCTGGCGGGTAAGGAGATTGCTTGTGTCTATGATGTGATTGGCAAGCTGACGCAGGCCGCGGAGCTTCTCCCTTTCCTTCTCTATGCCGTCGGCGATCCTTCCGTCGGCGCTCATGGGATGGCTGCGGCGGGTCTCCTTATAGCGTTTTATTATCGTGGCTTCGCTTGCCTCAAGGAACAGCACCTCAAAGGGAAATTCCTCGGCCCTCAGGGCATCCAGCTCCTTTTCAATATCGTCGAACATATCCCCGCTTCGGATGTCGGTAACGATTGCCACATTCTGCAAATTTTTCTCGTTGTAACAGGCACGGGCGAAGGTGCTGATAAAAATAGGAGGCATATTGTCTATGCAGTAATAGCCTATGTCCTCCATAAAGTGCATGACCTGGGTCTTGCCCGCTCCGCTCATGCCGGTGATTATTACAAACCTCACTCCGATCCCTCCATTCCGTTATATAACGGCGTCTTTATTGGTTTTTGCCCCAGACCTTAACCTCCGGCTCCAATATAACGCCTGATTTATCGTATACAGTTTTAATTACATGATCCATTACCGCCAGAACGTCGGCGCCGGTGGCCCCGCCCTTGTTTATCACAAAGCCGGCGTGCTTTTCGCTTACGGCGGCTCCGCCAACGGTGTAGCCCTTAAGTCCGGCCTCCTGAATGAGGGTGCCGGCATAATGTCCCGCCGGACGCTTGAAGGTGCTGCCGGCGCTTGGGTATTCGAGGGGCTGCTTCTCACGGCGTCGGCTGTTAAGCTCCTTCATTTTTTCGGCTATTTCGGTCCGCTTACCAGGCCGAAGAACGAGAGACACGGCTGTCACTATGCAGCCGCTGTCCTGAAGAGCGCTGGTGCGGTAGCCGAACTCCATCTCGTCACCGCTGACCACGTATTCCTTCCCGTCCGGCCCCACAAAGGACACCGCCTCAACCACATTTTTCAGTTCGCCGTCATAGGCCCCGGCATTCATTATGACTCCTCCGCCCACAGTACCGGGTATGCCGGCGGCAAACTCTAAACCGGCAAGGGAGTTTTCCATGGCAAAATTGGCCACAGCGGAGAGTGCCGCTCCGGCCTGAGCGGTTACGGTCGTCTCAAAAAGGCTTATTTCGCTCATGCTTTTGCCTATTCGGATCACGGGCAGGTCAAGACCGCTGTCGGAGACAAGGATATTGCTCCCGTTGCCCATAACCAGATAAGGCGTCCCAACGGAATTGAAAAGCTCCACAAGGGCACATATTTCTCCGGAATTTGCGGGCTCGACAATTACATCCGCCCGACCTCCTATCCTGAAGGTCGTATATTTATCCATGCTTTCGCCAACGATAATTCGCTCGGGAGGGATAATTTTCTCTATTTCAGAAAAAAAATTCATTGTCAGATCTCCAAACCAAGATAATCGGCCAACTTTTTCAGGCCGGTATTCAATATAAGCTCCTCAGGGAAATCAATTTCCCTGAGCATACGGACGGAATTTTCCACTTCGCCCACATCCTCGCTGAAATGAGCGTCCGTGCTTAGCACTACGGGAATTTCCATTTCCTTGCAAATAAGGGCGATTTCGCGGCAGTTCTCGCCGCTGCCCTTGCGCACGTCAAAGGAGTGGTGGTTTATCTCCACAATGCGGCCCGTGGCCTTAACCTTTTCCAGCACGGCGCGGTAGTCGCACTTATAGCGGCCGTCGCCCATGTGACCGACAACATTTATTTTTTTGTGCCGGTCAAGAGCGTTTATATATCCCCGCGTCACAGCCTCCGAACCTAAATGAGGGTCAAAGCACGGCGTGTGCATTGACGCCACCACCAGCTCCAGCGGGGCAAGGGAATAATTGTCCAAGTCAATGTCCCCTTCGGGATTCATTATATTTACCTCGGCTCCTTTTATGAGACGAAGCCCCTTAACATAGAGGGGAAAATTCTTCAGCGAAGAGAAATGCCAGAGCACTGCCCCATCGTTCGCCAGAGCGGGGCCGTGATTGGTTATGGCCAGGCCCTCCATTCCCTTCCTGCGCGCGGAGGCCAGATTTTCCTCCAGAGACGAGTAGGCATGATGGCTCACATCGGTATGGGTGTGGGTGTCAACGGCGATTATCAAAACAAATCTCCTCCCGTAATGTTCTGAGAAGCCATCTGTTTTGTGAGCCGATCGCTGAGCTCGGCGGCGGCATTATAACCCATCTTCTGCTGACGGTTGTTCATGGCGGCTATCTCGATGATCACCGCCAGGTTACGGCCGGGCCGCACAGGTATTGTCAGGCTGGGCAGTACAATTCCCAGAAGGTTTGTGCTCTCCCGGTCAAGGCCAAGGCGCTCGTAGTTTTTGCCCTGCTGCCAAGGCTCAAGGTTGATAACAAGGTCGATTTTTTCGGTATCCTTTACGGCGCCCACGCCGAAAATTCGTTTTACGTCCACGATGCCTATGCCGCGCAGCTCCATAAAGTGGCGTATTATCTCGGGAGAGGTTCCGATAACGGTTTTGGCGGAGGTGCGCTTTATCTCCACGGCGTCGTCGGCCACAAGGCGGTGTCCCCTCTTGATGAGCTCAATGGCGGTCTCGCTCTTGCCCACGCCGCTGTCGCCCAGAAGCAGCACGCCCTCGCCGTAAACCTCCACAAGCACGCCGTGACGCGTTATGGTGGGGGCAAGATACACGTTAAGGCTGCCTATTATCGCTGTGGAAAAATACGACGTGGTTTCATCGGTTCTCAGCAGGGGTACCCTGTGTATTTTGGCGGTTTCAAGCAGTTCGGGATATACGTCCATTGAACGGGTCACAACGGCGCCGGGGATACCTGTGGCCATGAGCCTGTCATATGCCGCAAACCTTTCCTCCGGTGTTTTCTCCATCATATAAAACTGCTCCGCTTTACCCAATATCTGGATCCTGTCATTGTCAAAATAGTCATAATACCCCGCGCCCAACTGTATTCCGGGGCGGTGAACATCGGGACAGGTGATCATGATGCTGTCCAGATTGTCGGGAACGTAGACCTTTTCCAGATGAAAGTCCTCGATGATTTTAGTCAGCGGTATTGATTCTCTGTGTGCATCCATAATTTATTCCTCCATTCCGCCCCGCAGCTTTTCACTCTGGAAATAGGTGTTGAGGGCGTCAATAATTTCATCCAGATCGCCGTTCATTATGGCTTCTATCTTGTAAAGTGTCAGATTGATCCGATGGTCGCTGACCCGTCCCTGCGGGAAGTTATAGGTGCGGATGCGCTCGCTGCGGTCACCGCTGCCAACCTGACTTTTTCTCTCCCGGCTTATCTCCTCGTTCCGCTGACTCTCCATCATTTCGTAGAGGCGGCTACGGAGAACCTTCATGGCCTTGTCCTTGTTTTTGAACTGGCTCTTTTCGTCCTGACAGGTGACGACGAGGCCGGTTGGCAGATGAGTTATGCGAACGGCGGAATCGGTGGTATTTACGCACTGACCCCCCGGCCCGCCCGCCCGATAGACGTCTATTTTCAGGTCGTTGGGATTTATTTCGACCTCGACCTCCTCCATCTCGGGCAATACCGCAACCGTAGCGGCGCTGGTCTGGATCCGGCCGCTGGACTCGGTCTCAGGCACGCGCTGAACCCGATGAACGCCGCTTTCATATTTCAGACGGCTATAGGCTCCCGCTCCCTCAACAGAAAAGGTTATTTCTTTATATCCGCCCAAATCGGTAGGATTGGAGTTAAGTATCTCTATTTTCCACCGGCGGCCGTCGGCGTACATGGAGTACATACGGAAGAGCTCCCCCGCGAACAGGGCGGCCTCTTCCCCGCCCGTGCCGCTGCGTATTTCCATTATAACCGACTTTTCATCATTGGGATCCTTCGGAATGAGCAGTATTTTCAACTCCTCCTCGATGCCGGGCAGCTTTTCCCTCGCCTCATCGATTTCCGCACGGAGCAGCTCCTCAAAATCCTTGTCCGGCTTTTCGGCCAGCATTTCCTTCGCATCCTCGATGGCTTTGTTGGCGGCTTTGTATTCGCCGTATTTTTCGACAATGGGGGTCAGATCGCTGTGTTCCTTCATAAGCTTACGCCAGCTGTCCTGATCCGCTATGACGGACGGATCGCTGATCTGGCGGCCCAGCTCCTCATATCTGTCAACTATCAGGTCTAATTTACTGAACATCGTGTCACCTCTATTTGCTGCGCTTAAGTAAATAGTCCGCCAGGTCACGCAGAAACTGTCCCTTTTCTCCAAGGGGATTTATGGCGTCAAGGGCCATGGCGGTCTCCTCCTCAAGGCGGCGCTTTGCTTCCTCAAGACCGTAGACGGAAACAAAGGTGGCCTTGTTGTTGTCGGCGTCGCTGTTGCTCTTTCCCAATTCCTCGGCGCTGCTCTCGACGTCAAGAATATCGTCTCTTATCTGGAAGGCGAGGCCAAGGTGTACCGTATAATCCCGAAAATAACCGGCGTCGGCGCCGGCGGCAATCGCTCCCAGTTCTCCGGCGGCCCGTATAAGTGCGCCGGTCTTGCGGTGGTGTATCTTTTCCACAAGCTCCTTTGTTGCCTCGTGGGTCTCGGCAAAAATATCGTCCGCCTGACCGCCGATCATACCAAGGGCGCCGCTGCCGGCAAAAAGATGAGAAACGGCCGATATGTCCTTTTCCGCGTTGTGGGGCTCCGCACCGCTGATATACTCAGCCGCCAGATTAAGCAGGCCGTCCCCGGCAAGGAGGGCTTGGGCCTCACCGTAAACAGTGTGATTCGTGGGCCGTCCACGGCGGAGACTGTCATTGTCCATACAAGGCAGATCGTCATGTATCAGCGAATAGGTATGTATCATTTCAATGGCGCAAGCGTACTTCAGCGCAAGCTCCATATCCCCGTCCAAAGCCTCACAGCAGGCCATCACCATAACCGGCCTGATGCGCTTTCCTCCGGCCAGCAGGCTGTAAGCCATGGCGCGGTAGGTTATCTCGTCGCTTATCTTAACGGCTTTTTCCAGGGCGGTATTTATTTTATCCGTATATTCGGAATATTTTTCATTGAAGGTCATTTTTATCATTCCTTAGCCTCAAATTCTTCCTCGGTGCCGTCGGCAAGAAGCTTTGTGACTTTAAGCTCGGCCCCTTCCAGCAGCTTGCGGCACTCCTTCGTAAGAACCACTCCCTTTTCAAAAAGCTCCATGGCCTCTTCAAGAGTGGTTTCGCCGCTCTCCAGCTTTTTAACCGTTGTTTCCAGTTCCTTCAGGGCGTCCTCAAATTTCATTTCCATTTGCGTTTTCCTCCTTGTCGGTGACTATTGATTTTATCCGTCCGTCCGCCACCGTCGTCCATATTTCATCTCCGGTAGTCACGTCCCCCAAACGGCGGACGGCCCTGTTGCCGGCCATGGCGACGCTGTAGCCGCGCTCAAGAACGCTGAGGGGGCTAAGGGCGTTTAATCTGCCCGCTTCAATACCCAGCTGACGCTTGTTCCTTTCAAGCATATTTTTATAGCTCATGGTCATTCTGTCCTGCAAGCGGTCAACGTTCATCTGCATTTCTCCCAAACGCCGGTGAAGTCCGGTAATTCCCGAGCGTTGGCTGAGAAGCTCAAGAGTGCGTTTGGCCGCGTTCAACTTCTCCTTGAGCCGCAAATCAAGGCGGCTGCGGTATTCTCCAAGCTGACGGTCAATGGCCGCAAGCTCCGGCACGGCCAACTCTGCCGCCGCCGAAGGAGTCGGCGCCCGCAGGTCGGCGACAAAGTCACATATAGTGAAATCCGTTTCGTGTCCGACGGCGGAAATAATAGGTATTTCAGAAGCGGCGACCGCCCTTGCCGTGGCCTCCTCATTGAAGGCCCACAAATCCTCTATACTGCCGCCGCCGCGGCCCACAATGAGCACGTCGGCGGATCTTGTCGTATTAAAATATTGAATTGCCTCCACCACGCTGGCGCTGGCTCCCTCACCCTGCACAAGACAGGGATACAAAACCGCCTTTGCCAAAGGATACCGGCGGCGCAGAACATTTATAATATCCCTGACCGCCGCGCCGGTGGGACTGGTGCATATACCCACGGTTTTGGGATACTGAGGGACGGGCTTTTTACGCCGGGAGTCGAACAGTCCCTCGGCTTCCAGCTTTTTCTTAAGCATTTCAAACTGTACGTACAGACTGCCGAGGCCGTCGGCCTCCAGATTTTCAATATAAAGCTGGTAGCCGCCGTCCCGCTCGTAGACCGAGACTCTGCCCCCCGCCAGCACCTTCATGCCGTTTTCGGGCCGAAAGGACAGGCCGGCCGCCGCCGAGCGAAACATAACTGCGCGAAGCACCGAACCCTCGTCCTTCAAGGTCAGGTAAATATGACCCGAGGAGTGAAACTTCAGGTTGCTTATCTCGCCCTTTATCCAGACGTTCCGGAGCACCGGCGTCTGATCAAGCAAAGCCTTTATGTAGTTATTGAGCTGGGTCACCGTGGCTATCCGTCTGTTATCGTTCATTTTTATCTCCATAAAAGGTCAGGAACAAAGGCTGATTATTTTTTTGAATACTCTTTTATAAACGAGTGCATAACGCCGTTCACAAAGGCGGGCGCGTCGTCCGCCCCATATTTTTTAGCAAGGTCAACGGCTTCATTGACGGCCACTCCCGGCGGCACGTCGTCAACATAAAGTATCTCATAGGCCGCCAGCTGCATCACCGCAAGGCTTACCCTCGCAATACGCTCAATAGTCCAATTTTTCAAGAAGGGAGAGATTTTCTCGTTAATCTCCTCACGATGCTCCTCGATACCCCTTATGACCGACTCAATGTATATCCGGTCATGGTTGCTGACTTTTTTCAGCTCCCAGACGTCGCCGTCCTCAACGGTATCGTAGAACATTTCCAGCAGCTCATCGGCGGGAGTTTTCATTATAACTGCCTCGAAAACCATCTTAAAGCTGTCCTCTCTGGCCTGTTTTCTGCTCATGAGTTCACTCTCCTTATATTATTTCACTAATCCCATAATATCGCTGAAGGTCACATAGACAGCCAGCAGCGCCAGCAGCGCGAAGAATATCGCGTTTATCATACCGATTAGCTTTGGCTTTATTTCTTTTCCGCTGATCTTTTCGATCAAAAGGAACAGTATCTGTCCCCCGTCAAGACCCGGGATGGGCAAAAGGTTGAATACACCCAGATTAACGGTTATCAATGCAAAAAGAGAAAGCAAATTGAGCCAGGTGTATGGCGAGCCGGTACTGGCCATATCGTCAACCACGCTCACTATCTCCACCGGTCCGCTTAAGGAGTCCATCGACTGACGTCCGACAATCAGGTCACCCACCGCCCTGACAACGGCCTTTACCACATAGACCGTATCATAGCACGCATATCTCAGAGAGGTAAATATTCCCGGCGAACGCACTATATCGCCGAATACAAGCATCAGCTTTTTTCCGCTTTCCGTAGGGTAAAGAGGGGCGCTGAGAACAAGCTTCTTTCCGTCTCTGCGGACAGTGACGTCCAATTTATCCGCCGTCTGCACATCCGGTTCGGCAAGCTCCATGGTCAGATCCTGAAAAGTGTGAATCCTTGTGCCGCCGATTTTCAGTATCTCGTCCCCTGTCAGGAAAACCGAGCTTTCCTCATATCCCTCCGTAATTTCGGTGACAACGGGAAGCTGGACATAGGTACACTTATTTATGACCGCAAACATCAACAAACCGAGTATTATGTTTATGGTCGCTCCGGCGGCGAGGACAACGAACCTCTTCCACGGCTTCAGGCCGCGAAATGTGCGGCCCGTATCGGCGGTTTGCGTTTCCTCGGCGTCCTCGTTTTCACCGTCCATCTGGACATAGCCGCCCAGCGGCAGCAAACGCAGGGAATAAGTGGTTTCACCGGGCTTAAACGAGAACAGCTTCGGCCCCATGCCTATGGAGAACTCATTCACGAGCACGCCAAAGCATTTGGCTACTATCATGTGACCCAGCTCGTGAAGGCAGACCATGATGCCAAGAGCCACAACGGTGATAAGGATAGAAAATAACAAATTTACACTTCCCACTTTAATTTAATGCCTCGCGCACAAGCTCACGGGCCTCCGCGTCCGCCGCCTTAATGTCCGCGACTGAGGGATTTTCCACGGGCCTGTGCCGCTCCATGGCACGTTGTATCAGCTCCGTAATTTCCAAAAAGCCGCAGCCGTCACGGAGGAAGGCCGCCACTGCCTCCTCATTGGCGCCGTTGAGCACGGCCGGCATGGTTCCGCCTGTTCTGGCGGCTTTTTTTGCCATTTCCACAGCGGGGAAGGCTTCCCCGTCAATATCGTAAAAGGTCAGTTTGCCTATCTTGACAAGATCCAAGGGTTCTGTCACAGGCACCTTTCTCAGAGGCCAGGTGAGGGCAAAGGCAATAGGCAGCCTCATATCAGGCACACCGAGCTGGCCTATAACACTTCCGTCGGTAAATTCAACCATGGAATGGATTATACTTTCACGGTGAACCACCGGTGTGATATGATCCACATCCAGCCCAAACAAATGCTTGGCCTCGATTATCTCAAGTCCCTTGTTTACCAGAGTGGCGCTGTCAATTGTGATCTTTGCGCCCATTGTCCAGTTGGGGTGCTTAAGGGCGTCGAAGCGCGTCTTTTTCGCCAGCTCTTCACGCTTCATTCCGAAAAAGGGACCGCCGGAGGCGGTTATTATTATCCGTTTCAGGAACTTTTTCTGGTCAGCTATGGACTGGAAAATGGCGCTGTGCTCGCTGTCCACGGGGAGTATGTTAACACCCCTTTCCCCGGCAAGGGGCATAACGATGTCTCCGGCGGTGACAAGCGTCTCCTTGTTGGCGAGAGCGATGTCCTTGCCGGCGTTAATTGCGGCAAGGGTGGCGTCAAGCCCTGCGATGCCCACGATGGCGGTGACGACCATTTCCGCGTCGGCACAGGCGGCGCACTCGGTCACTCCCTCCGGCCCGCTGAGAACCTTTGTATCCGTGTCCGCCACCCGAAGCCGAAGCTCCGCCGCCTTATCAGGTAAATCCATGGCGGCTATGTCGGGGCGGTATTTTCTTATCTGTTTTTCTATCAGCTCAACATTGGAATGGGCCGTCAGAGCCGTCACCCGAAGGTCGCCCTCCTTATCCACCACATCGAGGGTCTGGGTTCCTATGGAGCCTGTGGAGCCTAAAACTGCAATTTTTTTCATGTTGTTTTCTCCGTTTAAGCTATGGTAACATAAAAGACAGGCAGAACCTTAAGCACATGGTACACTATCGGCGCCACAAAGAGCACGCTGTCAAAGCGATCCATAACTCCACCGTGGCCGGGCATTATATTGCCGTAATCCTTTATATTATACTCACGTTTTATTGCCGACATACTAAGGTCGCCAAGTTGGGACACAAGGCCGCAGATAAGGCCGAGTACCACGAGATTTTTATAATCTGGCAAAACGGAGGTAAAGCGGCCCACAATGGCGCCGTAAATCACCATGAAAACCGCCGCTCCGATTATACCGCCGATACTGCCTTCGACCGTCTTTTTCGGGCTGATAACCGGAGCGAGCTTATGTCTGCCAAATGCCCGTCCGGCAAAATACGCGCAGGTGTCCGTAAGCCAGGCGCCCACAAAAACGGCGATCGTGTTCCATATACCGAAAACCGGTTCCTTCCTTATCCAGACAATGTGAGCGAAAAACAGGCTCACCATTAAGGTTATGGTAAAGAACTTGGACATATCGCCGAAGGTATAGTGCGCATGGCGGATAACCAGCACGGCAAAAAGCACCATCAGGTACAGGCAGATAACAAGATATGACATCTTCGGTATCTCGCCGGGGAAGTCAAAGAGGAAAACCACCGGTACAAAGGCGCCGAATATCATCAAAACATATTTGTCGCCCAGTCCAACGGCGTGGTACATTTCCCAAAGCGCAATTTCCACTATGAGCAGCACAGCCGCCGTAATGATGAGGGAGTTGCTGAATATCACCAGGAAAAACAGCACCACGCCTATCATCGCGCTGATAAGACGCTCTTTTAACATATCACCATATCCTCCTTTTATTTGCGCCGGACTGAAATCCGGCACAACCGGAGGAACAATAGGTCGAGAGTCGGGAACTAATTAAATGAAGGTGAAATCCCACAGACATAATTATATGTTCCGCACTCTCAACTTCTCACTCCTCATGAATTCAACCGTATCATTTGTTTCTCCCACCGAACCGGCGATCCCGGTTCTGGTAGTCAATTATGGCCCGCAGCAGATCGTCCTTTGTAAAATCCGGCCAGAGCACATCGTCGAACCACAGCTCCGCATAGGCGCTCTGCCACATAAGGAAGTTGCTCAGGCGGCGTTCACCGCTGGGCCTGATCATCAGATCCACGTCCGGCAGTCCTGCCGTGTCAAGCATATCGGAGATGGACTCCTCGGTTATGTCCTCGGGCTTTAGCTCGCCTTTCGCGGCCAGCTCCGCCACGTGACGGGTCATGCGGGTTATCTCGTCACGGCTCCCGTAATTCAGGGCAATATTAAGCAGGAGGCCGCTATTCTGTTCAGTGGCCTCCTCCATGTGCTTCTGCTTTTGCTGAAAACTTTCGGAAAAAGCGCTTCTGTCACCGATGAAGCGGATGCGGGCGTTGCGCCCGGCCAGCTTCGTAAGTCCGTTATCCAGATAGTCCTCCAGCAGGACCATCAGGGCCTCCACCTCTTCCTTATCACGCTTCCAGTTTTCGGTGGAAAAGGCGTAAAAGGTCACGGAGTGGAGCCCGATGTCTCCCGCAAATTCCGATATTATCTCAAAAGTTTTGGCACCCATGCCGTGGCCGCTCTTCCGCGGCAGGCCGCGGCGTTTCGCCCAGCGGCCGTTGCCGTCCATGATTATACCCACGTGCTTGGGCAGGTTTTCAAAGTCCACTTCAGCCTTAAGCCTTTTTGTCCTGAAAATATCAAAAAAACTCATAGCCGACTCCTTCCGCCTCAGATCTCGGTTATCTCTTTATTCTTTTTCTCCAGCATTTTCTCGATCTCTTTAATTTTGCCGTCGGTCAGATCCTGGATGTCCTTCTCGATATTCTTAAGGTCGTCCTCGGTTATTTCACTCTTCTTTTTCTGAGCCTTGAAATCCTCAATGGCATCGCGCCGGATGCCACGGACGGCCACCTTGGCTTCCTCGGCCTTCTTGGACGCCACCTTGGTCAGCTCCTTACGGCGATCCTCCGTGAGCTGGGGGAAAGCAAGGCGAATGACTCTGCCATCGTTTTGGGGATTGATGCCCAGCTCGGAGGCAAGAATTGCCTTTTCAATGGCCTTGAGCATAGAGCTGTCCCATGGCTGGATGGTCAGCGTTCTGGGGTCGGGAGTGGCGATAGTGGCCAGCTGCTGAATAGGCGTAGCCGTGCCGTAATAGTCCACCGATATTCTGTCCAGAACCGTGGGGTTGGCCCTGCCTACCCTGATGACTCCAAACTCGCCCAGCAGGTGATTGAGCACCTTATCCATTTTTTCGGTTATTTCGGGATATTTTGCCATTTTTTTATCTTCCTTTCCTTTTTAATTTAATTTTTAATATACGAGAGTACCGATGTCCTCGCCCATAATCACCCGACGGATGTTGTCGGGCTGAGCCAGACCGAAGACCCGAATAGGCATTTTATTGTCCATGCACAGTGAGGTGGCGGTGGTGTCCATAACGCCAAGGCCACGGTTCAGCACGTCAATGTAGCTTATGCTGTCGATTTTTTCTGCGTTGGGATTTTTTGCGGGATCGCTGTCATAAACTCCGTCCACCTTCTTCGCCAAAAGTATGATCTCGGCGTCGATCTCGGCCGCACGGAGGGCGGCGGTGGTATCGGTTGAGAAGAAGGGATTGCCGGTTCCGCAGCCGAAAATTACTACCCTTCCCTTTTCGAGATGGCTCACAGCACGGCCGCGGATATACGGCTCGGCTATCTGACGCATTTCGATGGCGGTCTGTACACGGGTCGGTATTCCGTTGCGCTCAAAGGCGTCGCAGAGAGCGAGAGCATTTATCACCGTAGCCAGCATCCCCATGTGATCGGCGCGGGTACGTTCCATGTTCTCGCCGGTGCGTCCGCGCCAGAAGTTACCTCCGCCTACAACCACGGCGATCTCAACCCCCATGTCGGAGCAGACCTTTATGGTTTTGGCAATGCTGTCAAGGGTCTTTTCGTCGAGGCCGAAGCCTTTTTCACCGGCCAGCGCCTCGCCGCTCACCTTAATAAGCACTCTTTTATACTTAGGCAGCATAACAAAATTCATCCTTTCAAGTTTTTATTTATCCTTACAAAAATACCCTTATTATCTTATATATTCCACAAATCTTTCCGGATTCCTCTTTTGTTCCTTATAAATTTTACAAAATATTCCCCGCGTCATGAACGCCGCAGGCTAACGCCAACCGCTTTGCCGTCAAACAACGCCGAAAGGACTATATCTCCCTTACCCCTAACATAGGCCGCGATCCTCCCGTGATGGGTCATTCGCGACAGAGAAGTGTAGCTTGTACAGTCGGCAATATCGCCGTTTTCCATACCCAACAGCTCGAGGCCTTCCACCTTGGCCGTTACCATCTTGTCTTCCGCCGCGGGATTGCCGTCCTTATCCACAAGGGTCAGCTCAAGCCTCGCCACGTCGTCGTCGGCATAGGTCTTTGTTTCAAGCCTGATATTCTCGGCCGGGCCGGGCGTTACAAGCGCGGTCTCCGCCTCGCCGCAGCGGGCTTTAAGCTCGCCGGAGGCAAATTTGAGCCGGAACATTGCTCCGCCCATATGAGGGTCAATCTCGGCTTTTCCCATCGTTTCACCGTTAAGGAACAGCTCGGCTTCGCCGGTTTGATTTGTGGAAACAAGCACCTCAATTTCCATGCCGTCGGGATAGGACCAAAGCATATCAAAGGGCCGCCACCGTCTGCGCCGGCGATCAAGGCCTTCCTCCTCCGGCTCGTAGGGCCGGCAGGCAAGCACCGCGCAGGGCTCGTCCTTCCACATGGCCTTGCGCTGATAATAGCGCAGCTTTTTAAAGCCCGCCATATCAAGAAGTCCCGCTCCGCTGGCCCTCACAGGCCAACCGTGGGCCTCGCCCATGTAGTCTATGCCCGTCCAGAGGAACTGGCCGCAAATATAGTCGTTTTCCTCCACGGCCTTCCATGCTCCCATAAAATGACTGTTCTCGCTGCCGAATATAACCCGTCCGGGGAAACGTCCGTGATCCTGACCGTAAAGGTGCTCTTTATAGTTGTAGCCGACAATATCCAGAGCGTCGGCATAGCCGGTCTGGTTGGACAATTCGGGGAAAGCCAGCGCCGCCGTAACCGGTCGGGTAACGTCCTCCTCCTTGACCCATTTTACAAGCTTTTGCGCAATTTTCGCAAGTCTTGACGCATCAGGGCGGTTCCTGTCATACACTCGCTCCTGAGCGGGCTTATCGGCGTCGTTGTTGCCCATGACCTCATTAAACAGGGGATGAACATAGGGGTCGTTTGGATAGTCCACCTCGTTGCCGATGCTCCACATCACGATCGAGGGGTGGTTTCGGTCGCGGCGAACCATCATCTTAATATCCTTCTCACCCCACTCGTGGAAGTCCTCAAAGTAGCCGTAAAGCTTGGGCGGATAGACGTTGTGTCCCTGCCACCACTTGTTTTTCGGCCCCTCCCACTCGTCGAAGGCCTCGTCCATCACAAGGAAGCCCATCTCGTCACAAAGATCCAGCAGCGCCGGATCGGGCGGATTATGGCTGGTGCGCACGGCGTTGCAGCCGCAGTCCTTCAGCGTTTCAAGCCTGTTCCTCCACACGGATTTTGGCACGGCCGCCCCAAGGCAGCCGGCGTCATGATGGAGGCACACGCCCTTAAACTTTGTATTAACGCCGTTGAGGAAAAATCCCTTGTCAGCGTCAAAGCTGAAATACCTTATGCCAAATTTCGTATCGACCTCATCGGTCAGCTCTCCGTCCCGATAGACCCGTGTTTTCAGGATATAAAGGCTTGGGCTGTCGGGACTCCACAGCTCAGGCTTCTCAACGGTGAGCCTGTCCCCTCCTTCGGCGGCGATGCCGCCGTCGGGAGCAATAACCGTATTCCTTACCTCAAGGCCGTCCACGATGGTTTCCGCCTCAACGGCCACAACGGCCCTTTCGGCGTTCACCTCGGGTGTGGTTATTCTTATGCCGCCGGGGACAACCGCCGCCTCGTCGGTGACCGTCAGATATACCGGCCGCACGATGCCGCTGCCCGTATACCAGCGGCTGTCGGCCAAATCACGGTGGCTGACCTTGACGCTGACCACATTCTCTCCCTCGCGGACAAATTCCGTTATGTCATGGGTGAAGGTCGCGTAGCCGAAGGGACGCTTGCCAAGATAGTTGGAGTTTACCCAAACCTGAGAATTATTATAAATTCCCTCAAAAGTTATGTAAACCTTTTTTCCGCGGAGGTTTTCCAGATCAAACCTCCGCCTGTACCAGCCGACGCCTCCGCACACATAGCCCGTACCGCTGCTGTTGCTCTTTAAAAAAGGATTTTTAACCGCCCAATCGTGAGGCACGGTCACGGTGTGCCAATCGCTGTCATCCAAACCGGCGTAGTGGCCCAAGGGTGCCTCTCCTTGCAAAAATTTCCAGTTTCGGGACAAAAAATCGACCTTTCTCTCCATATCACTACCACCTTTTCAACGGCTCTTTTATTTATTTTACCACAGAACACAATGTTTGTCAATGAATTAATTGCGCAAAAGGACGTATATATTACTTGAAAATACCTTGACAAAGCCGCGGCAAAATTATATAATTATCGTATAAACCAATTAACGGAGGGATTAATATGAATTACAAAATTTTCGGCGAAAACCTTCCTGCCGTAACGATCGGCCTGGACAAGGGCGAAGGCGTGATAGTTGAAAGCGGCAGTATGTCGTGGATGTCCGAGCACGTTGTGATGGAGACCAATATGCGGGGCGGCTTTCTCAAGGCCATGGGCCGGATGTTCACCGGCGAAAGCTTTTTCGTCGCAACCTTCACCGCCGATGCCGACGGTCAGGAAGCCACCTTTTCCTCAGCCTTCCCCGGCTGCATACTTCCCCTCGAGATAGGGAGCGACAAAGAATACATATGTCAGAAGCAGGCCTTCCTGTGCAGTCAGACGACCGTCGAGCCGGAGGCGGTGTTCATGAAGGGCATCAAAAAAGGCCTATTCGGCGGCGAGGGCTTCATGTTCCAGCGCCTGAAGGGTCAGGGAATGGCCTTTCTCGAAATCGACGGCAGCGTGAAAGAGCTATATCTGGCCCCGGGGCAAAAGGTAGTTGTTTCCACCGGCAACGTGGCGGCCTTTGATGCTCGGGTTCAGTACGATGTACAGATGGTAAAGGGCTTTAAAAATGTACTTTTCGGCGGCGAGGGACTGTTCCTTACCACCCTCACCGGCCCCGGCAAGGTATATCTCCAGACCATGCCTATGGACAAATTTGCCTCCAAGCTCATACCCTTCCTGCCCAAGCCCACAAACAGCGGCGGCAGCATAAATCTTGATTTTGACTGATACTGATCAGTAGTTAAATAAAAAGCGCCCGGGATCCCGGGCGCTTATTCTTTACCGCACGAAGCGGTGCTTGTGGGAATTTTCCTCCGTCTTGAAGTCCGAGGGTGAAAAGGTCATAATGTCAAAATATGATTTCTTTTCGTACTCGTTCTCCGGAGCACGGGCCATCAGGCCGGTACATTCCGTAGCGGAGGCCGCGTTAAACTCCTCAAATTCCACATCTGACGGCTGTTTCATATTATCGCCCTCCGGCTCTATTTTTACCGGAGGGCAATAATTTTACTCAATTATTTTAAAATTCATGTCTCCACGCTTGGCGACCTCGAGAACCTGACTGCCCTCTTGACAGTAAACCGTCACCCCGCCATGCCCCTCAAAGGCGTCGTCGGCGCAAAGCCCGTCGGCAGACTTAACCGTGACGGATTTCAAAGACGGACAGGCGGCAAAGGCCTTGCTGTCAATATCACAGGCGTCCTCGATAACCACCTCGTTCAGATTTGGACAGCCGTAAAAGGCGCTCTCCATTATCCTTGTTTCGCCCTCAATCACAACCTTACGGAAGTCCGCCTTACCGGCAAAGGCTTCGGCATCAATAACGGTGTATTTCTCCGGCACGGTTATTGTTCCGTCCGCATTTTCCAGCTCTTCCGCCCGAACGGTGTTGAGCACATAGCCCGGCGTAGCCTGAAATGCAAAAAATACCGTAAAGCCCGCAATAATCAATATAACAATTATTCCGGCCATAATTAGTTTCTTTTTCATCTTCATTACCTCTTGCTTGCCGAAAAATCAGCGGCGATTTTTACCCAATTCATCAATTCACCGTCTATCTCCTCCGGCCCCGTTATCATGACATGGTGTGTCCAGCGGTTGGGATAGGGCTCGGTCGAGGCGTCTATGCGGGGTGAAAATATCCGCTCGCCCGTGCCGAAGGTGACGACTATATATTCCTCGGGACGCCGCTCCTTTTTCTGCACAGGCAGCATAGACACACAGGCAAAGACCCTGTGGTTGGAAAAGGTTATCTGTGTTTTCTGTACCATGATGTTCACATCGGGTATCTCCGCCGTCACACGCCGTTCAAATCTTTCGTACAGTTCCATTGCAAGGAGCTTTCCGTCAAAGAAAAAAATCGTTTCAGCGGTCATGACGCTCACCTCTTTGATTTAATATTATCACAGTGCCGCGCCAAATGCAAGACAAAATTTCAAAAATCTGTTGACACCGCCGGCCTTATGTTATATAATAGTATCAAGTCCTAATAGCGACATGAGGGATAGAGATGAGCAACAAACGCAATACCCGCCAAAGACAACTGGTGCTTGACGCCGTACTGAGCCGCAGCGACCACCCCAGCGCCGACGAGATCTATATGGATGTTCGGGAACGGGACGAAAAAATAAGCCGCGGCACTGTATACCGCAATTTGAATATTCTGGCCGGCGAAGGCGAAATCAACCACGTAAAGGTTCCCGCCGCCGACCGCTACGACCTTCGGCTCGACAGGCATTATCATATGTTCTGCACCGGCTGCGGGGCGGTGGTAGACGCTCCCATCCCTTACCGGGAGGACAGCGACAGGCAGGCCGCCGAGGCAACAGGCTTTGAGGTGCAGCGTCACCGCACGATCTTCGAGGGTCTTTGTCCCAAATGTCAGGAAAAAGCAAAAGCAAAAACAAAATGAAAGGGGAATTTACCATGTCAAACAAGTACGCCGGAACTCAAACCGAAAAGAACCTTGAGGCCGCCTTCGCCGGCGAGTCCCAGGCCAGAAACAAGTACACCTATTTCGCCTCCGTGGCCAAAAAGGAAGGCTACGAGCAGATGTCCGCCCTCTTCCTCAAGACAGCCGACAATGAGAAGGAGCACGCGAAAATGTGGTTCAAGGAGCTTCAGGGAATAGGCTCCACCCCTGAGAATTTAAAGGCCGCCGCCGAAGGAGAAAATTACGAGTGGACGGATATGTACGCCGGCTTTGCCGACACCGCCGACGCCGAGGGCTTCCACGATCTGGCCGCAAAATTCCGTATGGTGGCCGCTATCGAAAAGAGCCATGAGGAACGTTACCGTGCCCTGCTCAACAACATCGAAACCGCGCAGGTATTTGAAAAGAGCGAGGTCAAAGTGTGGGAATGCCGCAACTGCGGCCACATCTGCGTTGGCACCAAGGCCCCCGAGGTTTGTCCCGTTTGCGCCCATCCCCGGAGCTTTTTTGAGGTACACGCCGAAAATTATTAATAGGTTTTACTTTTTATGTAAGGATGGGGCGCCGGACGGCGCCCCATTTTTCGAGAACTTATTTTATTTTTATCGTCTGGTCTCCATAGGTGACGCTCTCCACGTTTTCGAGGTCGATAATTCCGTCCTCAAAGCCTATATTGAGATAATTTATGCCGCCGACGCGCCCGTCAAAGTACCCGCCGTATGAAACGTTGGGACACTCACCTTCCAACGCGGCCTTTGTGCCGTCCTTCATATTGATGACCGGCATCGGTGGCTGGGGCCCCATTTCGACGGTAACGACTTTGCCGTTTTCGTCCGTGTTGCCCGAGGGCACCGGCACTCTCTCCAATTCATGCTCGAAATTCTGCTCCACTTCAAGGCAGATGCTCATGGGCGAAAGCTCCAGCTTCTTAACAGTATACTCGCGGCCCTTTTCATCGTGGACGGCAAGGTCGGGCTCCAGCACTATGGCGCAGTTGTTATACTCAAAGTCCCAAGTCAGCTCCCAATGTCCGTCAAAAAGACATACATAGTCGCCCAGCTTCGAACGTAACAGTCTCTCCGCCTGAGTCAGTGGCTCGTCATTGTCAAGCTTCTCCTGAAGGGCTTTTTCTCTTTCGGTAAGCACTCTGTCCTTGTCCGCGGGCTCATCATTATAGACCACCGCATATTTTACGGTTCCGTCCTTTGACTCGTATTCCTCGTCCGGAACTTCAACGGGCTTCCGGGGCTTCTTACAGCCAAGCACATCCAAAGTCAGCCTGAGCTCTCCGCCGGTTATCCCGGCGGTGTTGTCGTAGGTCAGCAGCCATGTGCTGCTGTTGCCGGAATGACTGAGCATTTGATTGTTCCAGCTGCATGAACCGGCGGTTCCCAGAGTAGTATCGGGTACCTCTAACAAGCTGCCCGCGAACTCAATATCGTCGCTGAATTCAAATCCCTCCGGCGCTGTTGCGTCGTACAGCACATAGAGGCCGTGGCTGTCGGCCAGTGTCTGGCGGACGGTGACGGTAACTCCCGCGTCGCTGACACTGAGATCGGGGTAATCCGTACTGTCACTTAGCTTTTCCGCCTGTTCCGGAGTAATATTAAGATACTCCAGCAGCTTCGTGTCCCAGTTAAAGGTCGCGGCCATGGCAGTGAAGCCGGCTACAACCACGATAACGGCGGCAATCACAAGTCCTATTCTTTTTTTCGGCATATTTTCTTCTTTCCTTTCTCCCGCTGTCGGGTCAATGTCAAGGGGTCTCATGCCGGCCCTGACCTTTTCAGCGTGGAGACGGAGCCTGTTTTCAAAATCTTCCATCGTTCAAACCTCCATCATTGCCTTTAGCTTTACGAGGGCCCTCCGCGTCCCGTATTTCACGGTGGAAACCGGCATTTTCAGCGCGCGGGCCGCCTCCTCAAATGTCAGATCGGCATAAAACCGCAGTGTTATAAATCTTGCCTCCTTGGGGTCAAGGCGGCATATGGCGTCCATGAGGCAGATCTCCTCGTGAGGAATATCGTCAAACACTCCAATATCGTCGGTCAATTCGTCGGTATACCGCCGACCGCGCAGGAAGTCCTTGCACTTATTGATAAGTATGCGGGTCATCCAGGTCTTGAAATACTGTTTGTCCCTCAGCTTGTCCCGACTGCGGTAAGCGGTCTCCGCCGCTTCCTGTACGACGTCCCGGGCGTCCTCGCTGTTATGCAGCCAGCCCATGGCCACAAGGTACAGCGATTTTTCCATCAGGGCAAAGCCCGACTGAAATTCATCGTCGCTCACGCTGATTCCTCCTCTCTTATGTTCTGTTACCGTAAGGCCTTACACTTATTAGACGAAACAAAACGGAAAAAAGCCAACCAATAACAAAAAAATTTTCTCACCCTTGCATTTGTGCGCCGCTTGTGCTATAATCAACCGTGGAGATGATAACAATGGATATAAATATCATGACCGACCAGGAGCTGGCGGAAATAATAAGCGCCGACAAATACGACAGCGAGCTGATAGCCGAGGCCGACCGGGTGCGGCGGGAGAATTACGGCACCGACGTGTACCTCCGCGGCCTGATAGAAATATGCAACGTCTGCAAAAACGACTGCCTGTACTGCGGCATTCGCCGGAGCAACAGCCACGTTGACCGTTACCGCCTGAGCCGCGAGGACATAATGAGCTGCTGCGAAAACGGTTATGCCCTTGGCTTCCGCACCTTTGTGCTTCAAGGCGGCGAGGATCCGTATTACAGTGACGATGTTATCTGTTCCATCGTCAGCGAAATAAAGGAAAAATACCCCGACTGCGCCGTGACTCTTTCCCTCGGTGAAAAGGAGCGTGAAAGCTACGCCGCTTACCGTGCCGCCGGCGCGGATCGCTATCTGCTGCGCCACGAGACCGCCAACGAGGAGCATTACGCAAGGCTGCACCCCGAAGGAATGAGCCTTAAGCACCGTAAGGACTGCCTTTTCACCCTCAAGGAGCTGGGGTACCAGGTGGGCAGCGGCTTCATGGTGGGCTCTCCCTGGCAGACGGCTGAAAATCTGGTAGAGGACTTGAGATTTCTGCAAACTCTCGAGCCGGACATGATAGGCATCGGCCCCTTCATCCCCCACAGGGACACGCCCTTCCGGGACTTCCCCGGCGGGACTCTGGAACAAACGGTGAGGATGGTGGCCATACTGCGGCTCATGTTCCCCTATGCCCTCATTCCCTCCACCACGGCCCTCGGCACGATACACCCGCTGGGACGGGAAATGGGGCTGAAGGCAGGAGCCAACGTCGTCATGCCAAATCTTTCTCCGGTCAGAGTGCGTAAGCTGTACGAGCTGTATGACAACAAAATCTGCACCGGCGAGGAAGCCGCCGAGTGCCGCAGCTGTCTGGAAAACAGGATAACAAGCGCCGGCTACAAAGTCGTTTCCAATAGAGGCGACGTCAAAAAGCGGTAAAAAAACACATTATGTCTTGATTTTTATATAATAATGTGGTAGAATACCTTTCAGAGGTGATTTGATGAATATCATTATCGTTGGCGGCGGCAAGGTCGGCATGACGCTGGCCGCTCAGCTCAGCAGTGAAGATCACGAAATAACTCTCATCGACACGGACTCCAAACACGTGGAGTCGGCTGTGGCCGCGCTGGACATTCAGGGCATAGTGGGCAACGGCACAAGCTATCACACTCAGCTGGACGCCGGTGTCAAGGACGCCGACCTGCTCATCGCCGTGACCGACACCGACGAAACGAGCCTGCTCAGCTGCCTTATAGCCAAAAAGGCCGGCGACTGTCACACAATAGCCCGGGTTCGTGACCCGGAGCACTACAACGAGATCGAGTTCATAAAAGAAGAGCTGGGCCTCTCAATGGCCATAAATCCCGAAATCGCGGCCGCCGGCAACATTTACCGGCTCATTCAGGTGCCCTCGGCTCTGGACGTGGACAACTTCGCCAAGGGCAGGGTAAATCTGCTGCGGCTTGAAATACCCGAGGGTTCGGTATTGGACGGACTTAAGCTCAACGAGGTGGAGAAGAAAATCAAGGTCGAGCTTTTGGTGTGCATCGTGGAAAGCGGCGACGACATTATTATTCCCAACGGCGAAACCAAGCTGAAGGCCGGAGACAAAATATCGGTCATTCTTCCCATAAACGAGCTGCGCCCCGTACTGAACAAAATCGGCATCAAGGCCAAACCCATAAAGGACGTCATGATCGCCGGCGGCGGAAATATTTCGTATTATCTTGCGCGGATGCTGATCCAGTCCGGCATAAACGTAAAAATTCTGGAACTCAACCGCGCCCGCTGCGAGGAGCTCAGTCTGCTGCTCCCCGAGGCGATAATCATTCAGGGCGACGCTTCGGATCAGGAGCTTTTGAAGGAGGAGGGCCTGACCAACACCGACGCGCTTGTGTCTCTGACCAGCATAGACGAGGAAAACATTCTCCTTTCTCTCTACGCCCATAAAATATCTTCGGCCAAGTGCATAACCAAAATCAGCAAAATTGACTTTGAAGAAGTCGTCCGCGAACTGCCTATCGGCGCGGTTATCTGTCCCAAGCGTATAACCTCCCAGTTCATCAGCAGCTATGTCCGCTCCATGCAGAATTCCATGGGCAGCAACGTTGAGACCCTGTACCGCATGATGGACGACCGTGTCGAGGCTCTGGAATTTAAGGTTTCCAACAACGCCAAGGGCCACTACCTCAACGTGCCACTTATGGAGCTGAATTTGAAGCCGAATATTCTCATATGCTCCATAATTCGGGGCAAGAAAATAACCACTCCCCGGGGCCGCGACTGCATAAAGAACGGCGACACGGTTATCGTTGTGACGACCGTCACCGGTTTGGACGACCTTAGCGATATTTTTGCCTGATTAGAGGTATAGACAATGAATTACGGAATTATAGGATATATTCTGGGGCGCGTTATCTCCATCGTGGCGGCGGCCATGCTACTGCCGTGGGTTGTGGGTCTTATATACAACGAAAAGGCGAGTTTGATCTTCCTTGTGTGCGCCCTGTTCTTCGGGGCGGTTTCGGCGATTTTCTTCCGCAAAAAGCCAAAGAACACCTCGTTTTACGCCCGTGAGGGCTTCGTGGTCGTGGCGCTGAGCTGGATAGTCATGAGCGTTATCGGCGCCATTCCCTTTGTGGCCAGCGGCGCCATCCCCAACGTCGTTGACGCCCTGTTCGAGATAGTGTCCGGCTTCACGACCACCGGATCAAGCATACTGCGGGACGTGGAGTCCCTGCCGCACTGCATACTCTTCTGGCGCAGCTTTTCCCATTGGATAGGCGGCATGGGTATACTGGTGTTCATTCTGGCCATACTGCCTATGGCCGGCGGACAGAACATCTACCTGATGCGGGCCGAAAGTACCGGCCCCTCGGTGGGCAAGCTGGTGCCGAAAATACAAAAGACGGCCATACTGCTCTACGCTATTTACACGGCTCTTACCCTGACTCATCTGGTGCTTCTCCTCATAGGCAGGGTTCCGGTTTTCGACGCTTTCTGCCTTTCCTTCGGAACGGCGGGCACCGGCGGCTTTGGCGTGCTGAACGACAGCTTTGCGTCATATTCCGCCTTCGCCCAGATAGTCACGGCGATTTTCATGCTCCTGTTCGGAGTGAACTTCAACTTTTACTTTTTCCTCATCAGCCGCAAATTCAAAAACGCCTTTGCCATGGACGATGTGCGCTGCTACTTCATTATATACATCATCGCCAGCGCCATCATAACCCTTAACCTTATCCTTAACGGCTCCTTTGGCGGTCTGCGGGAGGTGCTGTTCCAGACCTCGTCGATCATGACCAGCACGGGCTTTGCCTCGGCGGACTTCAACCTCTGGCCCAGCCTGTCAAGAGCGTTGATGATAATGCTGATGTTCACCGGAGCCTGCGCAGGCAGCACCGGCGGCGGCATGAAGGTCTCGCGCTTCATAATTTACTTCAAGACCGTGGCCAAGGAAGCCCGTCAGCTTGCTCACCCCCGCAGCGTGAAGGTGCTTAAAATGGACGGCAAGCCTATCGAGCACGACGTTGTGCGTGTGGTAAACGTTTACCTCTGCTCCTTTATAATGGTTTTTGCCGCGTCCTTCATAATCGTGCTGTTGGATAATTTTGACCTGACAACATCCTTTACGGCGGTCGCCGCAACGCTGAACAACATCGGCCCCGGCCTGAATATGGTGGGCCCCACGGGCAATTTTGCCGACTTTTCGGTGCTGTCGAAGCTGGTGTTTATATTTGATATGCTGGCCGGACGGCTCGAAATCTTCCCGATGCTGCTGCTGTTGGCGCCCAACACATGGAAAAAGCACGGATAAAAAACAAAAAAAATGGCGCAGACCGTTCAAGGGCTGAAAAGTTTAATTTAAGCCAAGTTTGTGTCCTGATAACCCCAGCAATAAAATCAAACTCATGAATTGATGTGGAAAAACCGCCGTTTTTTGAAACGACGGTTTTTCTTTTTATCTTATGCCCTTGAACTACGAACGAAAATCACCCTTGACGTACCTTTGTACGTCGGCGGGAGGGCCTGCTCGGCGGCAGGGGCCGCCTGCGCGGGCTGATTTTCGTCCGTTCTGCACGATTTTTTTTGACAGCCCACGTGCCTCCGGACTACATAGTGAGTTCTTTTACAGTCCTGTTTTTATAATTATTCATTACTTCCGAATTTACGAAAACGCCTATATCTTTTTTCCAGCAGTTCATCAACAGGGACGTCCTTACGGTCATCAATGGCTTTTTTGAGCCATGTCTGGAGCAGCATATACGCCGTACCGAAATCCTTGTCGCTTTCGGGAATTATCCGCTCGATAACGCCCATCTCAAGGAGATCCTCAGCGGTAAGCCGAAGGCACTGACTGGCCTCCCTGACCTTTTTTGCGTCGCGCCACAAAATAGAGGCGCAGCCCTCGGGAGAAATGACGCTGTAAATGGAATTTTCCATCATCCAGACCTCGTCGCTGACGGCAAGGGCCAAAGCTCCGCCGCTGCCGCCCTCGCCGATGAGGACGGAAATCACCGAGGTACGGAGGGTCATCATTTCCATGAGGTTTTCGGCAATAGCCAGTCCCTGTCCCCGCTCTTCGGCACCCATGCCGGGATAAGCTCCGGAGGTATCCACAAGGCATATCACAGGGCGGTGAAATTTTTCCGCCTGTTTCATAAGGCGCAGAGCCTTACGGTAGCCCTCGGGGTTGGGAGAGCCGAAATTCCGGGCGATTTTGTCCTTGGTGGAGCTTCCTTTTTCCTGTGCGATAACCGTCACCGGAATCCCGCACAGACGGCCGATGCCGCCCACAATCGCCCCATCGTCGCCGTAGCGCCGGTCGCCGTGCAGCTCCTGAAAATCAGTGAAAATCCCATTAATATATTCCATGGCCGTGGGCCGACCCTTGGCGCGGGCCGCCAAAACCTTTTCATAAGCGTCCATTGTCAGACCTCCTCATTTTTCGGAGCCTGCGCCCCGCTGTGCAGAGCCAGCAGATTTATGAGCATATCCCGCTGTCCGCTTCGGGGCGAGATCGCATCCACAAAACCGTGATCCAGCAAAAATTCCGCCGTTTGGAAGCCCTTTGGCAGCTTTTTGCGGATAGTCTGCTCAATGACTCTCGGCCCGGCGAAGCCCACAAGGGCCCCAGGCTCAGCAAGGATTATGTCTCCCTCCATGGCGAAGGAGGCGGTGACGCCGCCGGTGGTGGGGTCGGTGAGCACAACAATGTAAAGGAGTCCGGCGTCACTGTGACGCTTTACCGCTCCGCTGGTTTTGGCCATCTGCATGAGGCTGAGTATGCCCTCCTGCATTCTCGCTCCGCCCGAAACGGTGAAGCCGACCACCGGCAGCCCCTTTTCCAACGCAAGCTCAAAGCCACGGGTAATTTTTTCGCCCACCACGGTACCCATGGAACCGATCATAAATTCGGGCTCCATGACAAACATGACGCAGGCATGGCCGCCGATGGCCGCCTCGCCCACAATAACGCCCTCGCTCTCGCCGCTCTTTGCCTTGCTGGAGCGGAGCTTTTCGTCATAGTCGGGGAAATCCAGAAGGTTGACGCTCTCCATTCCGGGACAAATCTCGACAAAGCTGTCCTTGTCGGCTATGAGCTCAACACGCTGGCGGGAATTCATGCGGAAGTGGTGCCCGCACTTCGGACAGACTTCAAGGTTATCCTTGAGCTCGGTGACCGCCGTCTCAACGCCGCAGTCCGGACAGGTCTGGGTGGGTTCGACAAACTCCTCCGCCACCTGACGGCCCTCCAGCTCGTTATTTGCCCTTTTAAATAAATTCCTTGGGATCATTTATATCACCTTCAGCCCTGAAAATGGGTTTTCATAAAATCAGTGTAATAGTTGCCGCTCTTAAAGTCTTTATCGCCTATTATCGCCAGCTCCGTTTCAACGTTGTTGTTCACGCCCACCATTATCAGCTCGCCGAGAGCCGACTGCATACGGCGGATGGCCTCGTCACGGGTCTTGGCCTGAACAATGAGCTTGCCGATCATCGAATCATAATAGGGCGGTATCGTGCAGCCACGGTAAAGGGCGGTGTCAAAGCGGACGCGAAAACCTCCGGGAATGTGGAGCAGGTTAAGCTCGTTGGTGCCGCTTACGGCATTTATACGGCATTCAATGCTGTGGCCGTGAATAAACACGTTTTTTTGCTCAAAATTAAGAGGAACTCCGGCGGCGATCCTTATCTGCCACTTAACCAAATCTATATTGGTGACCATTTCCGTAACCGGATGCTCCACCTGTAACCGGGTATTCATCTCCATGAAATAAAAGTTGTTATCCTTATCCAATAGGAACTCCACGGTACCGGCGTTTGTATAATCGGCGGCACGGGCGGCCTTGACGGCGGCTGCGTAGAGCTTCTCCCTCAGCTCGGGAGTCACGGCGCTGGAGGGCGATTCCTCCAGAAGCTTTTGGTTATTGCGCTGAACGGAGCACTCCCGCTCACCCAGACAAACGATATTTCCCTTACTGTCGCAGAGCAGCTGAACCTCGATGTGCTTAACGGGGGAAAGGAACTTTTCAAGGTAGCAGGCCCCATTGCCAAAGGCGTTTTCGGCCTCGGCCGAGGCGGTCAGAAAGGCCTTTTCCAACTCTTCGGGAGTGTTCACTATGCGGATGCCCTTGCCTCCCCCGCCGGCGGTGGCCTTTATCATCAAAGGATAGCCGATTTTTTCGGCTTCCTTTTTTGCCGTTTCAACGTCGGGGACAATTCCACAGCCGGGAGTCGTGGGTACGCCGGCGGCCTTCATGGTGGCCTTGGCGGTCTCCTTGTCCCCCATGCGGCGGATAACGTCGCCACTCGGGCCGATAAAGGTTATGCCGTTTTGGGCGCATAGGTCAGCAAAGTCGGCGTTCTCGGACAAAAAGCCGTAGCCCGGATGTATGGCCTGAGCTCCCTTGGCCTTGGCGACGGTGATTATTGCCTGCATATTCAGATAACTGTCCCTTGGCTGCGGCGGACCGATACAGACGGCGTCGTCGGCCAGAGAAACGTGGAGAGCGTCAGCGTCGGCGGTGGAATATACCGCCAGACTCTCGATCCCCATCTCGCGGCAGGCACGTATTATACGAACCGCTATCTCGCCCCGGTTGGCAATTAAAATTTTAGAAAACATCTGTTTCACTCCCGGTTCACATTACGGCAAAGCTGAACTCGCCGCTGGTGCAGAGCTTGCCGTTGACATAGCCCTTGCCTTCGGCAAAATAGAAGGGGGCCTTCACCTTGGTTATGCGGCACTCAGTCTCAAAGGTGTCGCCGGGAAGTACGGTCTTGCGGAACTTGACATTGTTAAGACCCGTGAAGTACGGCGTCTTGCCGGAAGTTTCCCCCGCTAGCAGCACACAGCTGGCCTGAGCCATCATCTCGCACAGAATGACGCCGGGCACAACGGGATTGCCGGGGAAATGTCCCTTGAGGAAAAACTCCTCGCCGGTGATATGATACTTTCCGTAGGCCACGCCGTCACGAACCTCGGCCTCGTCCACCAAAAGCATATTGTCCCGGTGGGGAATTATATTTTTGATTTCTTCTTTATTCATAATTTCACCTTATTTCAGCATGAATAACGTCTGGCCATATTCAACCAGTTCTCCGTCCTCAACACAGATCTGAGCGATCTCCCCATCCTGATCGGCGGAAATTTCGTTCATAAGCTTCATGGCCTCGATTATGCAGAGGGTATCGCCCTTTTTCACTTTGTCGCCGACCTGAACATAGGGCTTCTCCTCGGGAGCGGGAGCGGCATAGAACACGCCAACCATGGGGGCCTTGACGGGAGTTCCGTCAACCTTTTCAGCAGCGGCCGCCGGCGCGGCGGTCGGGGCAGCGGGCTGAGCGGCAGGTTCGGCGGCCGGAGAGCTGTTATTTATGTTATTGTTTATCATAGGCGCGCAACCGCGTTCCAGCTCAATCACGCTATCCTCGTCGTCATTTTTGAATTTTATCCTCGTAAGGCCGGTCTCATCCATCATTTGAGCGATGGCCTTAAGCTTTTCACGGCTGTCAAACAATGCGTCTATCGCGTATGCCATATTTATCCTCCTCTATTCGGCCCTTTTTATGGCCACACAGGCGTTATGTCCCCCGAAGCCCAGAGAAGTGGACAGACAGAGGTCAAGCTTCCGTTCCACGGCAACGTTGGGCGTGCAGTTCAGGTCACAGGCGGGATCCTGCTCGTCAAGATTTATGGTCGGCGGGACTATGCCGTCCCGAAGGGCAAGGGTAGATATAACCGCCTCCACAGCTCCCGCCGCGCCAAGCATATGGCCGGTCATGGACTTGGTAGAGGAAACACTGACCTTGTAGGCCCGCTCCGTGCCGAGAGCCTTTTTGATGGCCACCGTCTCACTGGCATCGTTAAGGCTTGTGCCTGTGCCGTGGGCGTTGATATAGATGTCGTCGCTGTCCACACCGGACTCGTCCAGAGCCATTTTTATGGCGGCGCTGCCGCCCTCGGCCTCCGGGTCGGGCGCGGTTATGTGGTGGGCGTCACAGGTGGAGCCATAGCCGCAGAGCTCGCCGTAAATATGGGCCCCTCTGGCCTTGGCGTGCTCCATTTCCTCAAGTATCATAACGGCGGCTCCCTCGCCCATTACAAAGCCCGCCCGTTTGGCGTTAAAGGGCAGCGAGGCCCGCATGGGGTCGTCGCTTTCGGACAGAGCCTTCATATTTGCAAATCCGGCCACGCTCACGGGCAGTATGCCCGCCTCGCTTCCACCGGCGATAATGGCGTCGGCATAGCCGTGCTTTATCGCCCGATAAGCCTCGCCTATAGCGTTGGTGCTGGTGGCGCAGGCGGTCACAACGGGGATTGCGGGGCCTTTACACTTATACTTAATAGCTATGGTTCCGGCGGCCATATTGATTATCATGGCGGGCACCATAAAGGGAGAAACCCTGCGGGGGCCGCCCTCGTGACACTTGATAACGTCATTGATAAAGGTCTCCATGCCGCCTATCCCGCTGCCGAAATATACGCCGAAGCGTCCGGCTTCAATGTTTTCGCCGCTGACAAGGCCGCAGTCGTTCATGGCCTCGGCGGCGGCCACCATGGCGTACTGGGTAAAGCGGTCGCTTTTGCGTATTTCGCTCTTATCCATAACAGCGCCGGGGTCAAAATCCTTGAGCTCGGCGGCCACCTTGACCTTGTACTCGGCGGTGTCGAACTTGGTTATATAGCCGATGCCGCACTTGCCGGCCTTAATATTTTCCCACATTTCCGGAACGCTGTTCCCCACCGGGGTAACCGCGCCCAAGCCTGTGATTGCAACACGCATACTGTTCATCCTTTTCTGAGTTTTTGCTTATTAACCTACATCTGCATACCGCCGTCGCAGCGCACTACCTCGCCGGTCACATAAGACGCCATATCGCTGACAAGGAACAGCGCCACATTGGCCACGTCGTCGGGCTTGCCCGTGCGCTTCATGGGTATCTGATCGCACATGGCCTTTTTTGCCTCGTCCGGAAGAACCGCCGTCATATCGGTCTCGATAAAACCGGGGGCTATGGCGTTATATGTTACGCCGCGGGAGGCAAGCTCCTTTGCGGCGGACTTGGTAAGGCCTATTATGCCGGCCTTGCTGGCGCTGTAATTGGCCTGTCCCTTGTTGCCGGCAAGGCCGACAACGCTGCTGATGGAAACTACCCGTCCGTATTTCTGGCGCATAAATATGGGGTATGTGTGTTTGATCATGTTGAAAGCGCCCTTCAGATTGACGCTGATAACGGAATCGAACTCCGCCTCGCTCATCTTGAGTATCAGATTATCCCGGGTAATACCGGCGTTGTTGACAAGAATATCTATCCGCCCGAACTCGGCTTTTACAGCCTCCACGGCGGCGGCGGACTCCTCAAAATCCGCCACGTTGCAGTAGACCTCCATGGCCTTTACGCCCAGCGCCTGAATATCCTTAACCGTCTGAGCGCCCCGCTCACGGTCGCCCACATAGAGTATGGCCACGTTTGCACCGTTTTCGGCCAGCTTAAGAGCGATGGCCCGGCCTATTCCCTGAGAGCCGCCGGTGACGATGGCGTTTTTACCTTCCAAAAGCATATTCATTCTCCTTTTACAGAGGCGATGGCCGCCTCGAGAGTATCCTTATTTTCCACGTTCAGTACCCTGACGGAGGGATTGATTTTGGCAATAAGCCCGGAAAGGGTCTTGCCGGGGCCCACCTCGATAAAGGTGTCCACTCCGTCGGCGATCATGTTTTCAACGATGGACTGCCAGCGGACGGGGTTCTGTATCTGCTCCCTCAGCAGCTCCGCCGGAGGGGCGTCATAGGGCCTGGCGGTGTAATTTGAGTACACCGGCACCACAGGATCGCCAAACATGAACTGTCCCATGTCGGAATACAGCCTTTCGGCGGCTCCGGCCATAAACGGCGAATGAAAGGCGCCGCTCACCGCAAGAGGTATGGCTCTGCCGCCCTCCGCCTTTATATCGGCGGAAAATGCCGCAAGCTCCTCTTTGTCGCCGGCCACCACAAGCTGACCGGGGCAATTATAATTGACGGGGTAAATTTCATTATACTTTGCCGCCAATGCCTCAACGGTTTCGTTGGGGAGCTTGACGCAGGCGGCCATTCCGCCGCCCTTTTCCCCGGCGGCGTCGTTCATGTACCGTCCCCTGAGACAAACCAGACGGAAGCCCTCGCCGGGAGAAAGCATACCGGCAAAGGCTATGGCCGGAATTTCGCCCAGAGAAAAGCCCGCCACACAGTCGGGGACTATATTCGCTTCGCGAAGAGCCTCGGCGGCGGCCAAATCAACACAGTACATACAGGGTTGAGTGTTCACCGTCAGGGAGAGCTCCTCCTTTGTGCCGGTGAAGCACATGGCCGAAGTGCCGGGCCGCAGGGTATCAGCCTCGGCAAAAACCGCCTTGGCGGCCGGGCTTATCTCCGTCAGCTCCCTACCCATGCCGGTATACTGGGAGCCCTGGCCGGAGAACACAAAGGCTATTTTACCCATTTTCCGGCCCCCTTGAGAACTTCCTCCGCTTCCGCAAAGATCTCGGTTATGATTTCGGCGGCGGGCTGTTCCTTATTTACGATGGCGCTTATCTGGCCCGCAAGGAAGCTGCCCTCTTTTTCGTTGCCCTCTATCGCGGCCTTATACAGAGAGCCCACGCCCATCTTTTCCAGCTCCTCGTCGCTGATGGAGCTGTATTCGGCCTTGAAATAATTCCGTGAGAACTGGTTTTTGATCTGACGGACAGGATGTCCCAGCCGCTTTCCGGTCATGATAGTGTCCACGTCGCCGGCCTTGAGCACCTTTTTCTTATAATTTTCATGTACATTACACTCGTTGGCCACAAGGAAGCGCGTGCCAAGCTGCACGCCTACCGCGCCCAGCATAAAGGCCGCCGCCACTCCCCTGCCGTCGCCGATACCGCCGGCGGCCAGCACGGGCAGATCCACGGCGTCAACTATCTGAGGCACCAGCACCATGGTCGTCAGATCGCCCACATGACCGCCGCTCTCACCGCCCTCGGCAATTACGGCCGACGCTCCGGCCCGCTGAGCCATTTTGGCAAGAGCCACGGAGGCCACCACGGGAATGACCTTGATTCCGGCCTCAATCCACTTTTCCATAAAGCGGGTCGGATTTCCGGCGCCGGTGGTCACAACGGCCACCTTTTCCTCCGCCACAACTTGGGCCACCTCGTCCACATGGGGACTCATAAGCATTATATTCACACCGAAAGGCTTATCCGTCATGGATTTGGCCTTTCTTATCTGATCTCTGAGCCAGTCACCCCCGGCATTCATGGCGGAAATTATACCCAGGCCGCCTCCGTTGGACACGGCCGCGGCCAGATCGGCGTCGGCGATCCACGCCATGCCGCCCTGAAATATGGGGTATTCTATTCCCAATAGCTCACAGAGTGGTGTCTTTATCATATTTATTTCTCCTTTACCTTGTCCTTTTCGCAAAACCATGAGCCCGTAAGACCGCGGTTTTACGCGCGCATGGTTCCCGCGGCAGGGCCGGACGGAGCTCCCGCCCGGCTGCCGCGAAAAACAAAAGTATTGTCTTATTTGCTCTCGATAAGCTCAACAAGAGCGCCGACGGTATTAATGGAGGGATTAAGCTCGATCTCGACGCCAAGCTCCTCCTCAACCTTCATTACCATATCCAGCATATCGAGAGAATCGATACCCAGATCGTCAAAGGCGGTATCCATGGTTATCTCGCTGTCCACATATTCACCGAGAATTTCCTTTACCTTATCAAATACCATTTTTGCTTCCTCCTAAAAAATATATTATAATATGGGAATTACCCTTATTACCATCTGTAAATCGCTCCGCCGTCCGTAAGGCCGGCGCCGAATGCGGCAAAGGCCACAATATCCCCTTCCTTGAACCGTCCCTTGCGGTTCTCGACGTCGAGGACTATGGGCTCGCTGGCGCTGCTGGTATTGCCCAGGTACTCAATGCCGGTGCAGAACCTCTCCATCGGGATGCCCAGCTTGGACTGGGTTGCCATTATGATGCGGAGATTGGCCTGATGAGGCACGATATGGTCGATGTCGCCCGGCTCAATTCCGGCCAGGGCCGCCGCCTCCTCAATGTCGTTGCTCATTGCGCCGACGGCGTACTTATATGTTTCCTGACCGTTCATAAAGGTGCAGGAATTGCGCTCGGGCCGTTCAACCGTCTCAAACGGGCTGTTGCCCTTGGGGCCCTCTATCCCCACCGTTCCGTGGGTGCCGTGAGTGTGCATTTTTATGGAAAGGAGATTGTCCCCCTCGCTCAGCACAACCGCTCCGGCTCCGTCGCCGAAGAGCACACAGGTGCTGCGGTCGGTCCAGTCCACAAAGCGGGTCATATTTTCGGCGCTTACCACCAGCATCTTCTTTACACGGCCACTTTTGAAATAGGCCGTGGCTGCGTCAAGGGCCATCATGAAGCCGGAGCAGGCGCTGGAAATATCAAAGGCCGGGCATGAGGCTCCTATGAGTTCCTGAACCATGCAGCCAATGCCGGGAACTACCTTTTCCGGCGTACAGGACGTAGCTATGATGAGGTCAAGTTCATCGGCCTTTACCCCGGCCATTTCAAGGGCGTTAATAGAGGCCCTCGCCGCCAGCTGGGAGAGGCTTTCGTCGGTAATTACATGGCGGCTCTTTATGCCGGTGCGTTTGCTTATCCACTCGTCGCTGGTGTCCAAAAAGGTGGACAGCTCGTCGTTGGTCACAACTCTTTCGGGCAGGGCGTGCCCGGTGCCTGATATTTTAAACATAGTAATTTCTCCTTCGGTACTCATACATATACATAATAATTATAATTCAATTTTCTATGTTTGTCAAGGCTTTAATGGAAAAATACGGCGCCCTTGCGCCGTATTTTTTAACACAATATTTAATTTTTCGGATAAACAATGCTGAGGCTTGACCGTTCGGGCACGAACAGAGAGTTAAGGCGCTCCATTCCGTCCTCGATGGTGACGGTTTTCCAAACGTCGGGATATGTGCTGAGATCAACGCCGCGGTGGAAAGAGAACATATACTCGTTGCCGATGTCCTCCACATCGCCGCCCATGAGCCTGATATAACGGCCGTAAAGGACGTTCATGGCCTGACTCCAGGCTTCGGGGTCGATGCCCTCCCGCTTTACGCGGGCTATCTCATCGTGGACAGCCTGAGCCACGGCCTTGGGATCCTTGCTTTCGCCGCCTATCTCCGCAAAAGCAAAGCTCTTTTCGTACTCATAATAGCCGCCGAAGCTTCCGTTAATGAGGCCCTCGTCATACAGACGCTCAAAAAGGGGCGAGCTTCCGCCCACCAGCACCTTCAGCAGGGCGGAGGTTACTATATCACGCCGGAGCATATCTCCGCCGGTTTCGATATCCTTGAAGCCAAGAGAAAATCTCGGCATTGATATCTCAAACCGCGCCTCGGTCTCGGGAGACACGATTTCGTCCGGCTCGGAGGGGAACACCTGGCGTATCTCTCCCGCGGGCTTGTCTTTGGTTATCAGCTCGTCCACGGCGTCGCCTATCTTTTGCGGGTCGATGTCGCCCACGCATATAACCGCCATGTTGGAGGGGTGATAGAAGGTGTTGTAGCACTTGTACAGCAGCTCGGGAGTGGTCTTCATAACCTCCTCGACGCTGCCGGCTATCTCGGTGCGGACAGGATGATTTTTGTAAAGTCCTCTCAGGCAGTTATAGAAGCACACCTGCCCCGGGTCGTCGTCGTACATCCTGACCTCCTGAGCGATGATGCCCTTCTCCTTCTCCACGTTTTCCTCCGTAAAGTACGGGGTTTGGACATAGCTCAGAAGCTGGCGGAAGTTTTCATAGAAATAATCGGTACAGCTGAACAGATAATTCGTCACGCCAAAGCTGGTAAAAGCGTTGACGTCGGCTCCCTTGAACAGGGAAAAGGCGTTTGTGCCGTCGGGCTGCTCAAAGACCTTGTGTTCAAGGAAGTGAGCCACGCCGTCAATAACCTTGGTGACCTCGCTCTCGCCGGGCACCACGAACTCGGTGTTTATTGAACCGTAGCAGGTGCTGAAGGTGGCGTATTTCTTGGCGGTATTTTTCTGAAGGACAATGACCTTCAGGCCGCTTTTATGTTCGCCCTCATAAATACAGTCCTTAAGAAGGCTGTCATATTTTTTTGTAAATTTCATTTACGCTTCCTCCTTTCCTGCAAGGAAGTAAACCGTGTCAAGCTTGACCCGCCCTGCCACGTCGATTATCTCATCTCTTGTAACGCTTTCGATTTTTTCGATGGCCTGCTGAACGGTCATGTCACGCCCCAGCAGTATCTGTCCGGTGTGGAAGCCCTCCGTGGCCTCCAGACTGTCCAGTCTCGAGCGGTAACCGTTGCATATCTCCTTTTTGGCGATGTCCACGTCCTCATCGGTAAAATCGCCGTCACGCATGGCTTGGAGCTGGGCCATTATCTCGTTGTACGCGGCGTCAAAGTTTTGGAACTCTATGCCGCTGGATATGTTAAGCACACCCAGCAGGTCGTTTGGCCATGACGAGGCGTAATAGCAAAGGCTGAGGCGTTCGCGGACATTGTTGAACAGCTTGCTGCTTGGGCCGCCGCCGTAAATAACGCTGAACACCCGCTGAGCCCAGGCCATCTCGTCGGTGGGGGCTATGCCGGTGCGCATACCTATGGCCAGCTTGCCCTGAGTCACGTCCAGATGGTCGGTGACCCGCTTCACCTCGCCCACATCTGTCTTAATTTTCGCCAGAGTATGAGCGGCCTCACGCTCGGGCAGAGACTCCACGGCCTGACGGGCGGCCTTTTCTGCGGCGGCTTCGTCAAAGTTGCCGGTGAAAATAATGCTTATGCCCGACGTGTTTATGACGTCGCGGTAATAGTCGTAAAGGCTCTCGGGGGTTATTTTTTCCACATCCTCCTCATAGCCGATACTGTTGACTCCGCAGCCCTCGCCTTGGAACATTATCTCCTCCAGCCGCATGGACGCATAATAGCGTTTATCGTTTATCTGGCTGCGGATGCGGTCGATGAGATTGATCTTCTGCTGCTTCATCTTGTCGGGGTCAAACTTTCCGTCCACGCCGCCCTCAAAGGCCGTGGTGAACAAAAGCTCCAGCGTTCTGTCAAAAACCGGAGTTGGCAGGAACTCGTCGCAGACCGCCTCGGCGGCGACGCGTATGTTCTGCTCCTCTCCCCTCTTGCCCGACGAGCAGCCTATCCACGCACCGTAGAGTTTGTCCAACTCGATATTGAACTCCCGATTGGTGCGGCAAAGCCGGTTTCCCATTTTCAGCATACCTGTCAGGAGAGAGCCGTAGGAGGCCCCCTCCCTGGTCAGCGGCCGGTAAAATATCACGCTGGCCATATAGGTCTTAAACTTTCCGTCTCTGTTGAGATAAAGGTCGATGCCCTTTTTCAACTGAATTTTTTTCATTGATGTACCTCCCGTACTGAAAAAATTATGTAGGTGGGGCCCCGCCCCACGGTATTTATCTGTTATTGTTGGCGTTGTTGCCGCCGGTCACATCGTCCACGGCATTTTCAGCTCCGTCGATAATATCCTTGGCTCCGTCGCCCACACCCCTGACCGCGTCGTCCACGGCGTTTTCGGCGTCGTTTATCACACCGTCGCCGTCAATGCTGCCGTTGGGGCCGATCCGTCCGTCAGTATCGTCCCTGCGGTCGCTGTCAGCGGCAGAGCCTGTTCCGTTTGAGCCGCTTCCGTAAGTGCCGCCGCTGGTCACATCTCCGCCGGGGTTAGTTGTACCGCCGACAGCCGACTGGTTGGTGTCCACACGGCCGCTTTTGCTGTCAGAATTTTCACCGCAGGCGGAAAGGGCTATCACCATTGCCGCAAGGATAAATAAAAATCGCTTCAAAATCTTCAGATCCTTTCATAAAAAATTCAATCTTAAGGCAATACCGCACAAAGACCGCTTTGGAGCTTTGTACCCATCTTGCTTGCATCTTTTCCGACGTTTCTTACGAAAACTCCTTGAAATACGACAGTATTCCGGCGTCGTTTTCGTAATTCCGTCAAAAAATCTGCGGCGCAATATGGGCACAATCTCTGTGCGGTATTGCCTAACGATCTTCAAGCTTATTATTTCCCGGCAATGGAGATTTAAACTCAAACAATGGAACACTTTTCGACAAAATTCATAATATATACTGTGAACGGCAAAAGCCGTCAACACAAAACAAAATCAATCAAAAAGGAGCAAAATTCTTATGTTCGGATGCAACAACAACGGCTGCCAGTGGATCTGGGTAATCATCATTATAATCCTGCTCGGCGGCTGCGGCAACATCGGCTGCGGATGCGGCAACAACTGTGGCTGCAATAACAACTGCGGCAACGACTGCGGCTGTGGCTGCAACTAACCTTCCTGTTTCCCGGGCGGCTGCGGCCGCCCTTTTTTATTTGTCATACTCCGTTTTCAGCTTCTCGCTCAGCGAACGCAAAGCTCTTCCCCGATGGCTGACGGCGTTTTTCTCGTCGGCGCCCGCCTGAGCGAAGGTCTTGCCCAGCTCGGGAGAGTAAAATATGGGGTCATAGCCAAATCCGTTGTCCCCCCGGACGTCACGGGTAATAAAGCCCTCCACGGCCCCTTCGGCGGTTACTTCGGCTCCGTCGGCGGACACAAAGGTAATGGCGCACACAAACCGGCCCGTCCGATTTTCGTCGGGCACGCTCTCCATTTTCTTTAGCACAAGAGCTACTCTGTCCTCGTTTTTCTCAAGGCCGCCGTAGCGCGCGCTGTACACTCCCGGCTCGCCGTTCAGGGCGTCGATCACAAGGCCGCTGTCGTCGGCTATCGCCGCCTTATGACAGGCGGCGTAAACCGCTCTGGCCTTGATCAGAGAATTTTCTCCAAAGGTGGCGCCCGTTTCCTCAGGCTCGTCAAAGCAGCCCGCTTCCTCGGCGCTGAGAACACTGTAGCCCAGCGGCTCCAAAATCTCACGGAACTCCCGAACTTTGTTTTTGTTGTGGGTCGCCGCGATAACCTCCATTTTGAGGCCCCCTTTCATCTTAATAAGTATACACTAATCCACAATTTTTTTCAATACCCAAATATGAAATTTTTGGAAATTATCAAAACGGCTTAAATCCCTCGCCCATTACGCGGGACGCGTCCGACACCACCATAAAGGCGGCCGCATCCTCCTCGGACACAATGTCCCTGAGCTTTCTGTACTCACGGGGCTGTATAACACACATAAGAACTCTCGTGTCCTCGCCGGAGAAGGCGCCCTCGCCCTTAAGGAATGTGGCGCTCCTGTCCATTTCCTCAATAACACGGCGGGCTATCAGATCGCTTTTTGAGGAGATCACCAGAACCGTATGCCCCTTGTCGGCGCCGTAAACTATGCTGTCCACCAGCTTTGTCTGGCAAAAAAGCGCGACCGCGCCGAAGAGCACTGATTCCACATCGCCGAACACCGGCGCGGAGGACGCCAGCACCGCTCCGTCTATGAGCAAAAGGGCCGTTCCGATACGGATATTTGGGGATTTTCTCTCAATGAGAAACGATATTATATCCGTTCCGGCGGTGGTGGATCCGGCAAAAAATATCACCCCAAGGCCCGCGCCCATGAAAACTCCCGCAAAAATTGCCCCCAGCATCCGGTCGCCGGTATACTGCGGAAAGAACGGGGTCACCAGCAGGTCAAGGATCACGGTGTTGAACGCCAGCGTTCTCAGTGTGCGGACGGCAAAGCGCCATCCCATGAAGCCGAAGGCCAGCAAAATCAAAGGGATGTTTATTATCATTGTCATCAGTCCAACCGGCAGCCCAAAAAGGTATTTAAGCATAATAGCCACGCCGCTGACCCCGCCGGGGGCTATATTCACCTGCTCCGAAAAGCAGAATATCCCCACCGCCAGCAGCAGCGAACCAACAATGTCCGCCCCGATGTCGAGCGCGGCCTTTTTTAAACCCGGGAATTTTTTTGTTTTGGCCATAATGTTCCTCCTTTTATACTACTTATTATAGCATTAATGTCAGCAAGTATGCTAAAGGGCGCCGTATTGGCGCCCTTTATGACAATTATTGCTTTCTCCTGTGGGCGTCCTTGGCCCGCAGATCGGTGTTGAGTATCTTCTTACGCAGACGCAGATAGTGCGGCGTTACCTCCAGAAGCTCGTCGTCGCCGATAAACTCAAGACATTCCTCAAGGCTCATATTTCGGGGCGGAGTCAGGCGGATATTGTCGTCGCTGCCTGCGGCCCGCATATTGGTGGCCTGTTTGCGCTTGCAGACGTTGACCACAATGTCCTCGAGGCGGCTGCACTCGCCTACCACCATGCCCTCGTAAACCTTTTCGCCGGGGCCGATAAAGAGGGTGCCCCGCTCCTGAGAGTTGTTCAGACCGTAGGCCACGCTTTCGCCGTCCTCATGGGCGATAAGGCTGCCGCGGCTGCGGAGGTTGAAGTCCCCCTCGATAAAGGGCTCGTAGCTGTCGAACACGTGATTTATGACGCCGGTACCCTTTGTGGCGGTCAGCAGTTCGCCACGATAACCGATGAGTCCACGGGCGGGAATGCGGAACTCAAGCTTTGTATAGCCCACCGCTCCGGGGGCCATGTTAACAAGAGTACCTTTGCGGCTGCCTATGCCCTCCATTACAACGCCGGTAAATTCGTCGGGCACGTCCACGGTCAAAAGCTCCATGGGCTCACAGAGCACGCCGTCTATTTCCTTATTTATGGTGCGGGGCTTGCTGACGGAAAACTCATAGCCCTGACGGCGCATATTTTCGATAAGCACGCTGAGATGCAGCTCGCCACGGCCCGAGACAATGAAGCTATCGGGGCTGTCAGTTTCCTCTACCCGCAGGGCGATGTTGCTCTCCAGCTCACGCATGAGCCGGTCACGGAGGTGGCGGCTGGTGACGTAATTGCCGTCCCGACCGGCGAAGGGGCTGTCATTGACGCTGAAGGTCATGGACAGCACAGGCTCGTCCACGGGAGTAAAGGGCAGGGGCTCCACCTGAGCGGGGGAACATATGGTGTCGCCGATATTTATCTTTTCCACGCCACTGATGGCCACTATCTCGCCGGCCTGAGCCTCGTCAATGGCCTCCCGGTTAAGGTTTGTAAAGCAGTAAAGCTTGCTGACACGGGCGTTATAGGGGGTCATGTTGTCCCGACATACAGTGATGGGCATATTGTTCTTCACCGCGCCCCGGTCGATGCGGCCCACGGCGATGCGGCCCGTAAAGCTGTCGTAGTCGATGTTGGACACCAGCATCCGGAACTCGCCGTCACGGGTGTCGGCAGGGGCGGGAATATTTTCCACTATAAGGTAAAAGAGTATCTTTAAATCGTTCGGGTGCTTGTCCGGCGAAAGACTGGCCCAGCCGTCGCGGCCGCTGACGTAGACAATGGGGGCGTCCAGCTGCTCGTCCGTGGCCCCAAGGTCGATGAAGAGCTCCAGAAGCTCATCGGTAACCTCGTAGGGGCGGGCGTTGGGGCGGTCAACCTTATTTATGACCATTATGGGCTTGAGGTTAAGGGCCAGGGCCTTTTTCAGTACAAAGCGGGTCTGGGGCATACAGCCCTCGAAGGCGTCCACCAAAAGCAGCACTCCGTCGGCCATTTTCAGTCCCCGCTCCACCTCGCCGCCGAAGTCGGCGTGGCCAGGGGTGTCAATGATATTGATCTTGACCCCGTTGTATACAAGGCTGGTATTTTTGGCGAGTATGGTAATACCTCTTTCACGCTCAAGGTCGTTGGAGTCCATGACTCTCTCCTCAACCTGCTCGTTGTCGCGGAAAACGCCGCTCTGCTTGAGCATGGCGTCCACAAGGGTGGTCTTGCCGTGGTCAACATGGGCGATTATGGCTATATTTCTGATATTTTTGGGTTCAAACATTATGTCTTTAGCTCCTGTTTATTTAATTTTCTGAAAGGCCTGTTCCAAATCGGCGATTATATCCTCCACGTCCTCGATACCAACGCTCATGCGTATCTGACCGGGATGCACGCCGCACTCCGCAAGCTGCTCCTCGCTGAGCTGGCGGTGAGTGGACGAGGCCGGATGCAGCACGCTGGTGCGCAGGTCGGCCACATGGACCACGATGGCCGCCAGCTTAAGGCTGTCCATGAACTTCACGGCCTTATCCCTGCCGCCCTTTACGGCGAAGGAAATCACGCCGCAGCTGCCCTTAGGCATATATTTCTTTGCCAGCTCGTGGTATTTGCTGCTTTCGAGGCCGGGGAACTCCACCCACTCCACGTTTTCGTTGGCCTCCAGATATTTGGCCACGGCAAGGGCGTTGGCGCAGTGGCGCTCCATCCGCAGGTGCAGGGTCTCCATACCCATGTTCAGCAAAAAGCCGTTCATGGGGGCGGGGGCCGGGCCCAGATCACGCATCATCTGAACTCTGGCCTTGGCGATGAAGGCCGCCGGGCCGAAGTGCTCGGTGTAAACTATGCCGTGATAGCTTTCGTCGGGGGTGGTGAACTCAGGGAACTTTCCGCTGGCGGCCCAGTCAAATTTGCCGCTGTCCACAATGGCTCCGCCCAGGGCCACGGCGTGGCCGTCAAGGTACTTGCTGGTGGAGTGGACGACGATGTCCGCCCCCCATTCAATGGGACGGCAGTTTATGGGCGTGGGGAAAGTGTTGTCCACGATGAGGGGAATCCCGTTTTCGTGGGCCAGCGCCGCAAACTTCTCAATGTCCAGCACCACAAGAGCGGGATTGGCCACGCTTTCGCCGAACACGGCCTTGGTGTTGGGGCGAATCTCTTTGCGTAACTCCTCGATGGGGGCGTTGGGGTCAACAAAGGTAAAGTCTATGCCAACCTTCCGGAGGGTGACGTTGAAAAGATTAAACGTTCCGCCGTAAACCGTGGCGGCACAGAGAATGTGGTCGCCGGCGCCTGCGATGTTGAGTATTGCGATGAGAGAGGCGCTCTGGCCCGAGGCCGTCATCATGCAGCCCACGCCGCCCTCCAGGGCAGCCAGCTTCTTTTCCGGAGCCTCGCAGGTGGGATTGGCCAGTCGGGTGTAGAAAAATCCGTCGCTCTTAAGGTCGAAGAGGTCGCCAACTTCCTGAGTGGAGGCATATTTGTAGGTTGTGCTCTGATAAATGGGCAGGACCCGGGCCTCGCCGTTTTTGGGTTCAAAACCGGTCTGCACGCAAATGGTGTCAGTTTTCATTTTTATCATCCTTTCCTAATATATAATAATGGGGTATAATATCCTCATAAGTTCCGTCCTTCAGCATGAAGCCGCCGGGTATAGTCCCAAGCCGCACAAAGCCAAGCCGCTCGTACAAAGCCAGCGCCCTAACGTTGGAGGCCACGACGGCGTTGAACTGCATTATTTTGAAGCCCAGCTCCGCCGCTTTCTCAAGACAGTGGCGCACCAGCTTTTCGCCGATGCCGCCGCCCCGCCTGTCCCTGCGGACGGCATAGCTGGCGTTACAGATGTGGCCGCAGCGGCCCACGTTGTTGGGGTGGAGTATGTAAAGGCCGACTATTTCCCCGTCCTCCTCGGCAATGCCGGTGAAGGACTGACTGCCAAAGAACTCCGCCCCGCTGTTTGTATCCAGCATTTCCAGCTGGGGGAAGGCCACGCCCTCCTCCACCACCTGATTCCAGATCTCAACGGCGGCGGCAAGATCGGCGGGCCGCAATTCTCGTATTATCATGGTTATTTCCTCTCCGTGACAAAGCAGCTCCAGCTGTCGGCGTACTGCAAAAGGAACAGAAGGGGACACTCCTTAGTGGCCACGGAGCGGTTGTCGTCCACATACTGGCCGTCGTGATAGACTATGGCCTGAGCCTCCTCCTCGGTGAGGGGGAATCGGGATGCGATGAGATAAAGGCTGCGCACCGGAACGCTGAGATAGGTCAGCTTGTCCGTGGTGTGATAAGGCACGGTCGGGCCGTAGCCATACTGCTTCTGTTTTGCGGTGGGCTGGTTGGGTACATACATAGGCCGTCCGGGCATACCGGCCTTGCCAAGGTCGTGGAGCAGGGCGGTTATAACGCAGCTCTCCTCACTTATTTCGGGAGCCAGAGCGGCCCTGAGCCGGAGCATATTTTCGCAGACGTTGACGCTGTGCTCCAAAAGTCCGCCCTCCCTGCTCAGATGAAAGCGGGTGCTGGCGGGGGCTGTGAGGTATGCGGTCTCGTTCTCGACAAAGCTCATAAGCTCGGCAAACTCCGCCTTTCTTTCCGTAACAAGGCCCTTCAGTTCCTCATATCTTTCCATCACGGTCATAATTTTCCCTCCGTTCACATTAACGATAACTATTATAACGCAAATAAAAGATTTTTTCAAGCCCTATCCTCTAATTTTAAGGCAAAAAAATAAAATCCGCCGTGGTCTTGCGGCACTGCTATTTATTATAACATATCCTGCCGCCTCATGCAAGAACATATTTTCGTAATTATACGATATTAAATACGGCATGACATAAAAACACGCATAAGAAAAACCGTCGTTTTCAAAAACGGCGGTTTTTCCACATTATTCACAGTTTTTATTGTTGGATTTATCAATACATAAATTTACCTTAAATAAAGACTTCCTGCCCTAGAGTAAACGCTGATTAAATAACGCCTGCGGCTCAGCACGACGCTTGACGGCCAAATTTCCCCGATACTGCGTCAAAAATGCTCGAAATACATCAAGTATTTCTGCGCTTTTTTCCTTGTCTCGAGAAAATTATGTCTCGTCAATCGCCGCACTGTATTTAATCAGTGTTTACTTGAACGGTCTGCGCCATTTTTTACGGCCCCAAGACTATATTACTCGTCCAGCTTCTCACGCATACGGGCTTCCGCCTCGCGGCGGCGTCTGGCCCGCATCCGGCGTTGGCGCTCCCTCTTGCGCTTCGCCCGCTGGTACCATATATACACGATCAGGATTATAAGAGCGATAACCGCCAAAATGAAAAACGGAGAAGACACAACGGCCTTAAAGCCGTTGCCCACAAAGGCTATGGCGTCAAACTTATAATCCTTATCCGCCACGAGATTTATCACCCCGGCGGAAACACCGCCGTAGAAATACTCGCACTCTCCCACTACCTGTCCCTTTTCCAGCGGGGCTTTAAGAAATTCATCTGTCCTGATCTCATAGGTGAGCTCCGATGGCTCCTCATCACGGGGGTGAAGGTAGTAAAGGTTTTTTTCCGCCTCGAGGAGAACCTGTCCGGCACGTTTTGCGTTTTTAACGGGAACCTGTCCCACAAGGGTGCCGCCCGAAACAACCACCTCGGACTTATAATTCTCAAAGGTTTCGGTAAAAAAATTCAGACAGTCGCTGTATCCCTGCGCCCGGCCGTCAACCGTGTCCGAGCCGAAGGTCAGGGCCAGGAGTTCCGTGCTGCCGTCCTTGGCCACCTCAACGAGGCAGCTTTTGGCCTCCACAGTATAACCGGCCTTGATGCCGATGGCCTTACCGTAATAGTAGTCGGTGCGCTGAGCACGGCTGACCATGTAATTGGTGTTGATGAGGTTGCGAACCTCCTTATATTTTTCCGTAGGCTGGATGGTGTATTGCTCGGTTTTGATTATTTCACGGAAATCCTGATTGTTCATGGCATAGCGGGCAAGAGCGGCCATGTCCCTCACTGTGGTGTAGGTGCGGTCGTCGTGCTCGCCGTGGGTATTGGAGAAGTTGGTGCTCTCCATACCGAGCTCCTTCGCCTTATCGTTCATCAGGCCAACAAACTCGCCTATGCTGCCGCTGACCGCCTCGGCCAGCACGTTGGTCGCATCCGCCGCCGAGGCCAGCATCGCCCCGTAAAGCAGCTGGCGGACAGTGAGCTCCTCACCGGGCATTATGTCCATTACCGTAACTCCGTCGGGCACCGCATCCAGGGCCGTTTGGGAGGCGGCGCACTTTTCCTCGAGATCGCAATTCTCAAGGGCCAGAATGGCGGTCATGATCTTGACGGTACTGGCGGGGTACACCTTTTCATCGGCGTTTTTTTCATACATGAACCTGCCGGTATTCATGTCCATGAATATCACATACGGAGACTCGGCGGAAAAGCCCCCGCCCTCCTCCGCGCCGTCCCCGGGGGCGGCGCAGACTGAGGTCGAGAGCACAATCATACTTATAAGCAGAAAGATAAAACCTCTTATCCGACTTCTCATCCGAAATATCCTCTCATCACTTATTGCTCTTTAGTGCCTCTATGGCCTTGGCAAGGGGAACATCCTCGCCCTCGTCAAAGACTATATTGCCGTATTCGTCCAAAGCCGGTACGCTGGCCGCCTCGATATCGGGGGTCACTCCCTCGTTGAGCCATACGCCGTCCGGACGGAAATTTTTATAGCTGGTGAACTTCAAAATGCCGTCGCTTTTGTCGGGGCTGAGTGCACAGACGATCTGACTGACACCCTTGCCGTAGGTCTTTTCGCCCACTATAATGCCCCTGTCCCGGGCCTGCATACAACCGGCCACAATTTCGCTGGCTGAAGCGGTGCCTCCGTCCACAAGGACGGCCAAAGGCAAGTCGCAGGAGCCCTCGGTGGCGTATTCCTCGTCGCGGTTCCCCTCTTTGTCCTCGGTGTACATGATCAGCCCGTCGTCAAGGAACAAATCGCAGAGCTCCACCGCCGCGTCAAGATCCCCGCCCGGATTTTCCCTCAGGTCGAGGACTATGCCGGTGACGCTCTCGTCCAGTCCCTCTATAATCTCGCTGAACTTATCGGCGGATTCGGCCGAAAAACCGGTATAGCGCAAATACAACAGGCCGCCGTCAAGCCGGCGCTGCTCAATGCTGTAAAGGTCGATTTCCTCACGCTTCATTTTCAAATCAAAGGTTTGGCCGTCCCTCATCACGGTTATGACCATTTCCTTTTCATCATCGTCTCCGCCGGTGCCTCTCATATAGGCCACGGCAGCGTCCATTGTGGACGCGTTATACTCCGTTCCGTCAATAGCGGTCAGGACATCGCCGCTTTTCATTCCGGCCCTCTGAGCCGGGCCGCCGTTATACGCCGTAATGACGATGATCTCACCGGTTTCGGCGGCGCCTACCTCGATGCCGACGCCCTTGTAGCTGCCGTTTATGGTGGTTTCTATGGATTGGGTGCTTTCCTCGTCGTAGAACTGTGAGTACGGATCGTCAATGGTGGAGAGCATGGCGTCTATTGCCGCATCCTCCGCCTTTTTTACGTCAAAATCACCTATATATCTGCTCTCGAGCATTCTTCCGACAGCCTCAAGCCGTCTGAAGCGGCCGCCCCAGACACTGATACCCATACTGCTGAAAATAAGGACAAACAGTATGCAGGTAAAACTGAAGGTGAGAAGCACCGCAAGAAACACTTTGGATTTGCCGCTCAAAAACAAGCACCTCCGCTGGGATTTAGTTCAAATAATTAAGTGGGTTTTGCAAATTTCCGTTATAGCTGACCTCAAAATGACAGTGGGGTCCGGTGGAATTGCCGGTGGAGCCGGCCTTGGCTATTACCTGACCGCGCTTTACTGTCTGGCCCGGGGACACCAAAAGCTGGCTGTTATGGGCGTAGAGCGTGGTGTAGCCGTTGCCGTGGTTGATGGAGATATACCTTCCGTAGCTGCTGTTGTACTGGGCGATTATAACCACACCGTCCTCAGTCGCGAGGATATTTGTGCCGTAGGCGGTGGAAATATCAATGCCCCTGTGCAGGCTGTAGGTATGGCTTATGGGGTGGTAGCGGTACCCGAAAGGACTGGTTATCCTTACGCCGCTGGGGGCCGGCCAGCAGAACTTGCCGCCGGTATAATTGGAGGCAAGAGCCGACTTCTGGCTCTCAAGCTGCTTTCTGCGAATCTCCTCCTGAGCCTTGCGTTCTTCCTCCTCATATTTCTTTTCGGCGGCGGCATAGGCCTTGGCGGCCAGATCCTCATCATCCGAAAGCTCGTCGATGAGAACCTGCTGTTTTTCAAGAGTTATCTCCAGCTGTTCCTGCTTAAGCTCAAGGCTCCGCTGCTGGCTGTTCTGACGCTCGAGCAGCTGTTCCTGCTCCTCCTTGGCGTTTTTGATTATTTTCTGGCTCTCAACATATTTGTCCAGAACTTCTCTGTCATAGTCAAGAATACTGCCGACTACCTCCATGCGTTCCAACAGATCGCTGAAGCTTTCGGCGCCAAAAAGCACCTCAAGATATGAAGTGCTGCCGTTTTCGTACATGATACGCGCACGGGTCTTGAACTCCTCCTCGTAGGCCGCAGTATTTGCTTCGGCCTCCTCAAGCTCAATAGCCTTGCGCTCGATTTCTTCCTTTGTGTTTTTAATATCGGCGGTGATGGCGGCAACCTCGTCCTCCACGGCGGTGAGCTGACTATCGAAGTCCGCATAGGCCTTGACAAGATTTGTCTTTTTGTTCTTTATATCGTCAAGCTCCTGCTTGGCCTTGTCACGGGCGGCCTTGGCGTCGTCCACAGCCGAGGCCCGGCTTATGACCGGATACAGGCACGAGAACAGGAATACCACAGCCACCGCGATGGCGCAGATGCCCGCCACAATGCGCTTTTTCTCATATTTCTTCTTAGGCCTGCCGCCGGCCTTTTTTTCCTTACTCATAGCAAATCATCCTTTCGGTAAAGACCTCAAAAGGCTTTCAGACCTTGAGGTGGCGGCGTATGGCGGTTCTGCTGCCTACGTTGCCCATAATTATACCAAAGAGCAGAAGTCCCCCGCACACCGGAATGGCAAGCTGGCTGAAGCTGTACAACTCAAAAAGGTCCAGAAACTCAGCGGCCTGACCCACGGCGGCATTATAGCCGAAGGCGATAACGATTATCGCCGCCATGGCACCGATTATACCTACTATAACGCCCTCAAGCACAAAGGGGCGGCGGATAAAGCCGTCGGTCGCGCCCACGAACTTCATTATGTGTATTTCGTCCTCCCGGGCGTGAACGCTGAGCTTTATTGTGTTTTGGATAATGAACACAGCGGTGATGAGAAGGATAAGCATGGCTATCAGGCTGCCGATCTTAATAACGTCGGTGACGGATACCACCCGACGGATTATGTCCTCACGGTTCACGACCCTTGCCACGCCGCGAACCTTTGCGGCGGCCTCCTCAAGCTCGCCGGTACGGGTCAGATCCTCCGGCGTTATTTTCACGCTGGAGCGAAGTATATCCGAGCCGTCAAGGCTGCTGAAGTTTTCACTGTATTCGCTGCCAAGCTCCTTTTTGTAATTTTCAAAGGCCTGTTCCTTACTCTCAAACTCGGCATATTTTACGTTCGGCAGGGCCGATATTTCCTTGAGTATCCGTTCCTCTCCGCCGGAGCTGACGGTGTCCTCGATAAAGGCCTGTATCTCACACTGGCTCGATATCTGTTCGCCGATATAATTTATATTAAAAGCAAAGAGCAAAAATACGCCGAACAAAAATAAACAGCAGGCTATGGTAACAACGGAGGCGGCCGTCATGACCGCGTTCCGCCCCAGTGAACTCATTGCGGTTTTAAACGAGTACATCCGAGTTATAGCCTCCTTCCTTTTCGTCACGCACAACAACGCCGCTCTCCAGCTGGATTACCCGTCGGTGAGCGTCGTCAACTATTTTGGTGGAATGGGTGACCATTACAATGGTCGTCCCCATGCGGTTGATTTCCATAAGGAGCCTCATTATTTCCTCGGCAGTCTCCATATCAAGGTTGCCGGTGGGCTCGTCGGCCACAACTATGGCGGGACTGTTGACCAAAGCCCGGGCTATGCAGACGCGCTGCTGCTCGCCGCCGGAAAGCTCGTTGGGATAGTTTTTAGCCCTGTCGGAAAGGCCGACAAGGCTCAGTATCATGGGTACCTTACGTCTGATCTCCCGCTTTTTTGCCCGAACGACCTCCATGGCGAAGGCCACGTTTTCATACACGGTCTTGTTTGGCAAAAGGCGGAAATCCTGAAATACCACGCCAACGCTGCGGCGGAGATAGGGCAGCTTTCTTTTCTTCAGGGTATTGACCGTAACCCCGTTGACTATAACATCGCCGGTATAGGGCTTGATCTCGCCGGTAATCAGCTTGACCGCGCTGCTTTTACCGGCGCCGGTCTTGCCTACAAGGAACACAAAATCCCCGTCATTTATTTTGAAGCTGACGTTCTCAAGTCCTATAATGTCGTTGTCATATATAACAGTAACGTCTCTGAATTCAATCAAATCAAAGCCTCCCGATCATTTTTACATTTTTGATGGGTTGGACATAAGATACTTCTTTACCATCATGGCCACCTTGAAAACTATGGCGTGATCGAAGATGCGCAGATCGAGGCCGGTTATCTTCTGTACCTTGTCGAGGCGATACACAAGCGTATTGCGGTGAACATAGAGCTGACGGGAGGTCTCCGACACGTTCAGATTGTTGTCAAAAAACTTCTGAATGGTGAAAAGCGTCTCCTGATCAAGGGAATCAATGGAATCCTTCTTGAACACCTCGGAAAGGAACAGCTCGCACAGGGTGGTGGGCAGCTGATAGATTAAACGGCCGATGCCGAGGTTCTCGTAGTTCACGATGCGCTTGTCGTTGTCGAAAACTCTGCCGACCTCAATGGCGATATTGGCCTCCTTGAAGCTGCGCGCAATATCACGGATGTTGGACGCAACGGTGCCTATGCCCACAATAACATTGACCATGGCTTCGCTCTGAAGAGTGTCAACTATGCTGCGGGCCATCTTTTCAACATCCTTGAAAACCATGCCGTCCCGCATTTCCTTAACCAGCACAATGGTGCTGCCGTCCAGATCTATAACAAAGTCCCGATTGTTTTCAGGGAAAATACCTGAAATAACATCGAAAACATCCAGATCCTTCTTATCGAACTTGCGCACCACAAGCACAACTCTCGAAGCCTCGTAGGCCAGATGGAGCTCCTTGCTCTTGACAAACACGTCGCCCGGCAGAATATTGTCCATGATTATGTTCTTGACAAAATTCGTCTTGTCGAACTTGTCGTCATAGAACTGGCGCATATTGTCGATGGAAATGGTCAGTATTTCGGCAAACTTCGCCGCGGACGCGTCCTCGCCCTCCACAAAGCTCACAAACTCCAGCTTGCCCCTGGTTTCCACAGGCAAAAAGCTATAGCCCAGGTAATGAACCACATTCCCGTCGGCGGCCTCGCATTTTGAAAGTATCACGCTGACGTTGGCGTCGATCTCGGCGGGATTGCCGGGTGACGTTATGTACCCTGTGTAATCGATCATACCTATCTTTCTTCCGAAAGCTTCCTTAAGCTGGTAGAGCATCGTGTTCAGATACTTGCTTGCCATTGATCCCAATCCTTTCGCTGTTTATTTTGTAAGCCGCGATGATTGCCGAACCCGGTTCAAACGTCCGAACCCAATGAGGACATTATACTACATCCTCCGAAGTAATTCAACAGGAATTTTGTAACATTTTTGAAAACTTTGTAACACTTTTGAAAAGTTCGGCATATCGTGACTAAAACTCTATAATATTGTATCACCTTTAAGTAAAAATGTCAAGCCGTTAATCCTTATTTTGTGGACAAAAAATTACATATGTACAGAAAAACAGGGCCGTTGTACCAATGCACATTTAAGAAAGATGAGGATTTTTTATAGGCAATTCATGCAACAAAGAAGGAAATCCGTTTTAATGAGCGGATTTCCTTCTTTGTTATTCTTATAATAAAATGTCAAAGATTCCAAAATAGTTATATACGCAGCTTCGCCCGGTTTATTCCGTGCCTTTCCGCTTATTCATAAAACCGCTGACCTTGTCAAACATTTCGGGCACGCTGTCGATGAGCTTGTCAACGGTGGTGTTGGCGGAATTAACCGGCAGGAGCTTGACGGTATCGCCGTTCACCACGAGAAAGCCGATGGGTGAAATCGAAATTCCGGCGCCGCTGCCGCCGCCGAAGTTTTTGGCCGCAGGCTCTCTTGACGGAATGTCGCTGCCGCCTGCGGCAAAGCCAAAGCCCACTCTGGACACCGGTATGATAACCGCTCCGTTTGCAGTCTCCACGGGGTTGCCGATGATGGTATTCACGTCCACCATGGACTTGATGTTTGTCAGGGCCGTTCCTATAAGGTCATTCAACGGATGTTCACTCATTATTTATTCCTCCTGTTTTTTTGATTTCCTCTTGTATCTCAGCCAGCCAAGGGCCGCGATGACAACCGCTCCTATTATGTTTGCCGGATTTGTGCGGATTATGCACTCGCCTCCAGCCTCCAGCACAGTTTCGTTATATGCGGGCGCTATACTTATCTCGGGCCTTTCCACCGTGACGAACTGTGTCAGCAGACCCAGCAGATTGCCCGCCACCGCCCAGAGCATACCGGTGTAAACGGCCGTGTCGGCGGCGTCCTGTACGCCCACTCTGATGTCCGCCTTGAGCAGGTTCAGCTTTAAAAGCCGCCGCAGAGCCTTCTTGAATGGGCCTATGAGCTCGCACGCCATGTCGTAGTAATGAAGGAATTTATCCACAAATCCGGCGGTCTCACCGGCTTCCTCCACGGGAGCGGGTTCTTCGGGCTTTTTTTGTTTTGGCGGCTTTTCCCGTTTTTTCTCTGTCTGTTTTTTATCGGGTTTCTCCTTCTCCGGCTTCGGAGGTTTGGCGGGTTCCTTTTTCGGCGGTTCCGGAGGAGCTGGCGGTCTTTCCGGCGGCTCTTCTGTCTTTACAGGCTTTTCCTTTTTTACGGGTCTTTCCTTTGGCTTCTCCTTTTTCGGAATAATGTCAAAGCGCAGGAAAAGCACCTTTACCCAGACTCTCAGGCTGCCGCGGTAAACCGCGAATATTTTTACGGGCATAAGCAATATCGCTGCCAGCAGGGCGGCGACCACGGCAAGAACTATCAACTAACTCATCTCCGTTTCCTCCGCGGCGGCGTCAGCAATTATGTCGGGCACCGCGGGCGGCCCGGCCTCGGGCGGCTTTTGCTTTTCGGGCAGGGGCGGCAGCTGATCCAGGTTTTTCAAACCGAAGCACCGCAGAAATTCCTCTGTCGTGCCGTAAAGTATGGGGCGTCCGGGGGCCTCGGCCCGGCCAACCTCGTCAATAAAGCCGCGCTCCATCAGTCTTGACACGCTGTGGGAGCAGTCAACGCCCCGTATAAACTCTATTTTTCCCTTTGTGACAGGCTGATTATACGCGATTATAGAAAGAGTTTCCAGCGCGGCGGCGCTCAGGCCCGCCTGTTTGCGGAGCTGTACCGCCTTCTGAATATATTCAAAATATTCCGGTGCGGAACAGAGCTGAAGGCTCTCCCCTATTTCCATGAGCCTTACGCCCCGGGTCTCAAGGCTTTTCTTCAGGTTTTCAACGGCACCGGTCAGGGTTTCGGCGTCAATGTCAAGGGCATACCGGAGCTTTTCCAGCTCCACCGCGTCGCCCACGGAGAACAAAATGGCCTCCACCGCCGCCTCAATATTCCTCTCCAAGGTCAATCTCACCCTCCCTGTTTCCACGCATACAGTACAGTCTGCCGCCGGACTCCTCCACCGTCAGATAATTTTCCTTGATCAGCTCCAGCACAGCCAAAAACGCGGCCACAAGCTGCCCCCGCGCGTACATTCCTTCGAACAGATCGTCGAACTCAACGGTCTCGCCCTCCGAAATGAGGGCGATAATTTTTACCGAGGCCTCACGAACGCTGTAATTAGTCCGGCCGATGACCCCACGGAAGCTTTTCGGCGCCAGCTCCGCCTTTTCCCGATTGCGCTCAAGCACCGTCATAAATGCGGAATAGAGCCTGTCCACGTCAACGGACTTATTTTCCACCTTGATTTTCGGAAAATCCAGACGCTCCGGCTCCTTAAACACAAGGCGATCCGCCCAATGGGAAAGGCGCTCCATCTCGCCCGATATTTCCTTGTAACGGCGATATTCCTCGAGGCGGTCGGCCAGCTCGAGCCGCGGGTCCTCGGCGTCCTCGTCCTCAACCGGCAGCAGCATACGGGACTTTATCAGCATCAGCTGAGAGGCCATGACGAGGAACTCTCCCCCAACCTCCATGTCAAGCTCCCGCATGGCGTCGATGTATTCCAGATACTGGTCGGTGATCTCGGCTATCGGTATGTCGTAGATATTAACTTTGTTTTTTGAGATAAGGTGGAGAAGCAGGTCAAGAGGTCCCTCAAAGGCAGCCACCTTAAATGACAGTTCCTCCATCAAATACCCCCTATAAGGGCCAATATTCCATTGAGAAGCAGATTTGCGAACTTATACCACAGCTCGTAAGCGGGCATGATGAGCAAATTCAAAAGCCGGCTCAATATTCCGGTCAAAGACAGGATAATTAATATCGGAAAGCCGAAACGCTCATACCGCAGCAGCTGCATATAGGTGTCTCCGGGCAGGATTATGCCAAGTATTTTGCTGCCGTCCAGCGGCGGGAACGGGATAAGATTGAACACCGCAAAGCCGATGTTCAGCGAAACAAGGCTCTGAAGGGTGCCTACCAAAAACCTCAGCAGTCCGTTGTAGCCCGTTTTAAAGTACAGCACGGTCAACGGCACATAAATTATCGTCGACAGGAACGCCAGCGCCACATTCGCCGCGGGGCCCGCCAAAGACACAAGGGCGGTATCCCGTTTACGGTTGCGGAAATACATGGGGTTAATGGGTACGGGCTTGGCCCAGCCGAAACCCACCAGCACCATACACAGAGCGCCCAGGAGATCCAGATGAGACAGAGGATTAAGAGTCAGGCGTCCGGCCCTTTTAGCCGTTGGGTCACCCAGCTTATATGCCACAAAGCCGTGGGCAAACTCATGGACGGTTATGGCGGTAAACATGACGATAAAACGCTGGAGCCACATTACGAGCGTTCCTATGCCAAAGTTAAGAAATCCCATACTCATACCTCCAAAAATAATATGATTTATATATCGTTCCTCACCAAGTCCTCGTAAGATTCGCGCCTTACTATAACGCGGCTCGTACCGTCCTTGGTCATCACCATGGCAGGTCTGGGAATACGGTTGTAGTTTGAAGCCATGGAATAGTTGTATGCTCCGGTGGTCAGGACGGCAAGAGTGTCACCAAGCTCCACGGGAGGCAGCGGCATTCCCTCGCCGATCAGGTCGCCGCTCTCGCAGCATTTACCGGCCACGGTCACAGGCTCCGTAGCTATGTCGCCGGACTTGTTCGCCAAAAGAGCCTTATACTTGGACTGATACAGAATATAACGGGGATTGTCACACATTCCGCCGTCAACGCTCACGTACCGGCGGATATTGGGAATGTCCTTTATCCCGCCCACGGTGTAAAGGGTAACGCCGGCGGTGCCGACTATGCTGCGGCCGGGCTCCATCATCACGAAGGGCAGGGAAATTCCCCTTTCCTCACAGGCGGAGCGAAGCACAAGGCTGACGGCCTCGATGTATTTGTCAAACTCGATGGGATCGTCCTCCTCGGTATACATCACGCCGTAGCCGCCGCCCAAATTCATTTCGGCCATTTCATAGCCTGTCTCATTTTTTATATCGGCAATAAGGCCGGCCAGAACCTCGGCGGCCTTTTTAAAGGGCTCAAGCTCATGTATCTGGGAGCCGATATGACAGTGAACCCCGCCTACAATGATATTATCAAGCGTCAGGGCGTGACGTATTATGTCGTGGGCCTCTCCCGTTTCAAGAGCAAAACCAAACTTGGAATCTATCTGTCCGGTCATTATGAAGCTGTGGGTGTGGGCGTCGATGCCCGGCTTTACGCGGAACAGCACCTTCTGCTTCTTCCCCTTTTCACGGCATATGGCGTCGATAGTATCCAGCTCCGTCTTATTATCCACCACAATGCGCCCCACTCCGCTCCCGACGGCATAGACCAGCTCGTCATAGGTCTTGTTGTTGCCGTGCATACAGAGCTTTTCCGCCGGCATACCAGCCTTAAGAGCGGTATAAAGCTCACCGTCGCTGACCACGTCGGCCCCAAGGCCCTCGCTGTTCACTATGCGGATAACCTCAAGGTTACACAGGGCTTTTGAGGCATAAAACACCAGTCCCCTGCCGCCGTAAAACTTGTCTATCGACTCCTTATATGTCCGGCAATGACGGCGGACGGCGGTTTCGTCCAGCACGTACAGAGGCGTGCCGTATTCCTTCGCCAGCTCCACGGCGTCACAGCCGCCTATTGTCAGGTGATTTTTTTCGTTGATATTCAGTGCTTCGGACACAAACATTGTTTTCCTCCATTCCATCATAAGTAATATTATACTTATTTTGCGCGTTATTTCCTCATAAGTTATATTACACTTATTTTATATTGTAGCACACTCACAACAAAAAATCAAGTATAATTTTGATTTTCGGGCACAAACTATCCCGGAAAGGGTGATTTTTTATGGTTGAAACAATACACAGCGACACAATAGACCTGCTGCGGGAATGCAACGCCGGAGTAAAAATGGGCGTGGACTCCATTGAGGACGTGATAGACAAGGTGGAGAGCCGGCGGCTGCTAGACAGACTGAACCGGGCGAAGGACGAGCACCAGCAGCTCGGCAGCGAGATACACGCTCTGCTGAACGAATACCACGACGAGGGAAAGGAGCCCAATCCCATGGCCAAGGGTATGTCATGGGTCAAGACCAACGTCATGCTCTCGGTCAAGGAGAGCGACTCCACCATCGCCGACCTGATGACGGACGGCTGCAACATGGGCGTCAAGTCCCTGTACCGCTATCTCAACAAGTACGGCGCCGCCGACGAACAGACCAAGGATTTCGCAAAGCGACTGATAAAAATAGAAGAGGATATGGTCACGGACATGAGAGAATATCTTTAAAACACACCCCGAAGAGCGGCTGCTCTTCGGGGTGTGTTTTAAAGGCTGCATAACCAGCGATATTTCAGCTACTTTTCGGACTTATACTCACAGGTCCGCACGGCATTCCCTTCCATATCCTTCCATGTGAAGGTCCTGTCACAAAGCGTCATATAGCCGTTGCGGCTGCCGTCCTTCGGAATAGAAACCGAGCCGGGATTAAGGTAAAGCACGCCGCCCGCTTTTTCCATCGCCGGAACATGGGTGTGGCCGTGGAGTAGAATGTCGCCGCGGCACAACGGCGGCATATTTTCCGTATTATAAATATGGCCGTGGGTGGCAAAAACCGTCATGCCGCCGTCAAAAAGGAGGCAGCAGTCCGCCATAATGGGAAATTTCAGCACCATCTGATCCACCTCCGTGTCGCAGTTGCCCCGCACACAGAGTATTTTCTCCCTTATCCCATTCAGCATTTCGGCCACTTCCTTGGGCGCATATCCCTCCGGCAGGTCGTTGCGCGGCCCGTGATACAGTATGTCGCCCAAAAGCAGCAGCCGCTCCGCTCCCTCGCGCTCAAAGGCCCGAAGCATTTTTTCGCACCAATACGCCGAACCGTGAATGTCGGACGCAACGAATATATTCACTCTTTTCACCTGCCCCCGTATATTTTCTCAAGGTTGTCTATCAAAAACCTCTGAGCTGTCGGCCCGTAGCGCAGCTGACGGTAAGGCCGGCCGTCATATTCGCCGTCCACCTCAATTATATCCAGTTCAAAGGAGCGGTCGTTCAGTTTTTTCCTTGTGTGACCCTCGCTGTCCTTTACGGACGACAGGTAACCTTCACTGACCAGCCAGGAGGCCAGCGCCACGCCGGATATGCCTTTTACGCCGTCTCCGGTCACGGCGTTTATCCTTTTGGCAACTTCGTTTATGCCTATGGGCTCTTCCGACACCTGCACCGCCGCCTTCTGCTCGGGAGTTATGCTGAATGGACGGGCCCGTCCGGCGCTCCGGGGCCTTTCCATATATTCCAGCACATATTCCATGCACCGCTGGATCCTCTGATCCGCAAGGCTGTCACACTCAGACACATATTCTCCCGTTGTGGGATTGATGCCCTTTGCCATGGCGCTCACATAAAGCTTCGCCCGCACAAACAGTTTTTCGTCATCCATCATTTTCTCTCCTCTGTTTACAAGTTTACAAGCTGATTATAACACTTAAAACGTCAAAAATCAACGCTTTATTGAGATAAATGGGATATTTTTTATTATGGCAATTTTGAAGTTGACTTTTATCTTCCTTTGCTGTATAATGTAACATAGTGTTGATACAATTCGGAGGTGCTGAAATTGAATATAGTTGTACTTTGCGGAGGTCTGAGCCCCGAGCGTAACGTTTCCCTCACCACGGGAGCAAAGGTTCAGAACGCCCTCGTAGAACGCGGCCACCACGCCATAATGGCCGACCTTTTCATGGGTATGGAGCTGGATCGCACACCGGAGGAGGCCTTCGCCATGGCCACCGAGCCGGCCGAAGTGGCGGCCATAGCCGAGGCCGTTCCCGACCTTGAGGCAGTAAAACAGAGCCGCAAGGGGGGAACCGGCCTTTTCGGTGAAAATATAATAAAGCTCTGCCGCTATGCGGATGTGGTGTTTATGGCCCTTCACGGCGGCGACGGCGAAAACGGCCGTATACAGGCTGCCTTTGACATCATGGGCATACGCTACACCGGCAGCGGTTACCTTGGCAGCGCGGTGGCGATGAACAAAAGCATGACCAAGCAGGCCTTCCTAAGCGACGGAATTCTTACGCCGAAGGGACTGCGGCTGAAAAAGGGCTGCGACGCCGCCGGAATTTGCGACGCCGAGGGCCTGAGCCTGCCAATGGTTGTCAAGCCGTGCAGCGGCGGTTCCTCCATCGGCGTGTTCATAGTCAATACGGCGGATGAGTTCAGGAACGCCGTGGATGAGGCTTTCAAATACGAGGAGGAAATCCTCGTTGAGGAGTACATAAAAGGCCGTGAGCTGACCTGCGGCATTCTGGGCGGCAGACCCCTGCCCCCCGTGGAGATCATACCCAAGGAGGGCTGGTATGACTACAAAAACAAGTACCAGCCGGGCATGACCGTCGAATTGTGTCCCGCCCCCATAACTCCCGACGAGGAGGCCGCCATAAGGGATGCCACCCTCGCCGCTTTTAAGAGTTTGAGGTTGGAGGGCTATGCCCGCATGGACTTCATTCTCACCGAGGACGGACGGCCCTACTGTCTGGAGGCCAATACCCTGCCCGGAATGACGCCTGTAAGCCTCATACCTCAGGAGGCGGCCGCCGTGGGAATGAGCTACGGCGAGCTGTGCGAGGAGATAATTTCGTTAGCTTTTAATAAGGGTGAATGATATGGCAACAAAATTTACTGTACGACAGGCCCTTGAGGCCGTGAACGGAAAATACTGTGGGCCGGAGGAGGCCCTCGACAAAAATGTTATTTCGGTGACGACCGACAGCCGCCAGGCCGGTGAGGGCTGTCTTTTTGCCGCCATAAAGGGCGAACGCACCGACGGCCACAAATATATGGCCGCCGCCGCCGAAAAGGGCGCCGTCTGCTGCATATGCGAGGAAAAATCAGAAACGGACTGTCCGCAGATAATAGTGGAAAGCACCGTCCGGGCCCTTCAGCTGCTGGCGGCATGGTACCGCAAGAGCCTTAATGTCAAGGTCATTGGCATAACCGGCAGCGTGGGAAAGACCACCTGCAAAGAGGTTGTGGCTTCGGTGCTCGGTGTAAAGTACAAGGTTCACAAGACCAAGGGCAATTTCAACAACGAGCTTGGGCTGCCGCTGACGCTTTTGTCCATGGAGCCGGACACCGAGGCTGCGGTGATAGAAATGGGCATGAGCGCCTTCGGCGAAATGGAGCTGCTCAGCTCGATAGCGCGGCCCGATATGTGCGTCATAACCAACATAGGCTATTCGCATATGGAAATACTCGGCTCACAGGAGGGCATTTTCAAGGCGAAATGCGAGATATTCAAGTATATGGAGCCCGACGCGCCGGCCTTTCTAAACGGCGACGACCCCTTCCTGCAGCGAGTTGACAGGAAAAATCTGAAGTTTTTCGGCTTCAGTGACGGTAACGACCCCCATGTAAAAAAATTCACTGACAAAGGCTTTGAGGGGACGGAGGGCGTTATCGAGGCCAACGGCGAGGAGCTTAAATTCAAGGTAACCATCCCCGGCCGCCATGTTCTCTATGCCGTCCTTGCCGCCGTGGGCGTCGGCTTGGAGCTGGGCCTCACCCGTGACGAGATACTCCGCGGCGTGGCCGCCGCCGGTACCATCAGCGGACGTGTAAACCTCATAAAAAAAGGCGGCCTGACCGTGATAGACGACTGCTATAACGCCGCTCCGGCAAGCATGATGGCGGGTTTGGAGCTGCTCAGCCGGGCAGAGGGCGATACAGTGGCGATCCTGGGCGACATGGGCGAGCTTGGGCCGGAGGCGCCTGAGCTACACGCGAGGGTCGGCGTCTGCGCAGCGGAGAAAAAAATCGGTTTACTGGTCGCCGTTGGTGAACTGTCAGAGCATATGTACAACGCCTGCGTGAAGGCCGGGGGACGCGCGCTCTACTTCCGTACCAAGGAGGAATTATTGGATAAATTAACGAAATTACTGCCGAAAAACGGCGCCGTGTTGGTAAAAGCGTCCCATTTTATGGAATTTAATTTAATTGTCGAAAAATGCATAGAATAGTCATAAACTATTCATACAATATTTACAAGTCAAAGGATTTTTTTTACGAAAATCCCTTGACTTTTTTTTTTCATTATAATATAATTTGAGTGAAGGTTAAATAGTATACTTAATAAAGAGAGGTGCGAAAAATGAACGCGGAGTATTTAACCAGCCTGATCGTGGACGAAGTGAGAAAGCAGTACCGCAGCGTAAGAAGATTTGCTATCCATCTCGGAATACCTCAGACCACCGTTGCCAGCGCCCTTAAAAACGGAGTTGGCGGGACGGCCTACACCACGGTTGTGCAAATGTGCAAGGAGCTGAACATCAAGCTCGTGAATTACGACACGCCTCTGCCCATGGACGAAAAGGTAGTTTCTATGGTTGAGAATTACCACTCCCTGGACGAGAAGGGCCAGCACTGCATCGACACCGTGCTTAAGATGGAGTATGAACGCTGCAAGGCGGAAGGCACCATTCAGAGTATTTGTGACAAGAGGGCGGAGTTCGAAGGAGACCCCGCATGACGGAAGTCCTTTGAGGAGAGGGCTTTCCGTCAGACATACGCATAGTCTACAGAGGGGGCGGTCATTGTGGCCGTCCCTTTCGTATTGACACAAATAAAAATCAAAGGGCCAAAATCAAGTCGAGAAGCCCAATAAACACCGGTCGGGATTTCGACCGGAAAATAAATTGCACATTTTTATTTACAATTCATTAATAAAATTTGTTAGAATTTTTAATAGAAAAAATCCGCGCTATTTGTTATAATAATTGAGAACATAATTATACGGTTTGTTGAATTTGCGTGTGAGGTGCTATTGTAGTGGATTTTTCCGAAAAGACTATAAATACGGACTATAAGTTTATCGGTGAAATTATAAAACTAAGAGTTGACACCGTGGAAACTCCCGGCGGCAACACCGTCACAAGGGAGCTTGTGGAGCATCCCGGCGGAGTGGCCGTCGTGGCGCTGACAGAAGATCATAAAATCATAATGGAGTGGCAGTACCGCCGCCCATTTGACAGAAACGTATACGAAATTCCCGCCGGCAAGCGGGACATCGGCGAGGATCCCCTTCACTGCGGCAAGCGTGAGCTGGAGGAAGAAACCGGTTATAAGGCCAAAAGCTTTACTTACCTTGGCAGCATGCTGCCCACGCCCGGCTTTTGCAGCGAGGTGCTGCATATGTATGTGGCCACCGGCCTATACAAGGGTAAGGTAAAGCGTGATCAGGACGAGTATCTGGAGCTGGAGCAGGTTCCGCTGGAGTCCGTGGTTGAAAAAATTCTGAACGGGGACATCGTAGACGCAAAAACCTGCGTGGCGGTGCTCAAGGTCAACGAGCTGATACGCAGGGGCGTAATAAAATAAACACTAACGCCGAAGGCCGCTATCCTTCGGCGTTTAGCATAACGGGGTGTAATTATGAAGGCTGCGTTCGCGGCCCTTGGCTGCAAGGTAAATCAATATGAGGCCGACGCCTATTCCGCCATTTTCAGAGAGAAGGGCGCGGAAATAGGCAGCTTTGACGAGCCCTGCGACGTATATGTGGTCAACACCTGCTCCGTCACAAATCTGGGCGACCGCAAGAGCCGCCAAATGCTCCGCCGGGCCAAACGGCTCAACCCGTCGGCTCTGGTAATCGCCACCGGCTGCTACGCACAGACCGCCCGCGCTGAGGTGGAGGCCATGGACGAGGTGGACCTTGTCATCGGCACTGCCCTCCGCCACAGGCTCTACGAGCTGACTGAGGCGGCCCTTCGGGGCGAAAAGCCGGACACCGAGGTTGACATAATGAAGGAGCGGGAGTTTGAGGAGCTGGAAACCCAGGGCAGCAGTGAGCGGAGCCGAGCCTATATCAAGGTGCAGGACGGCTGTGACAACTTTTGCTCCTACTGCATAATCCCCTATGCCAGAGGGCCTGTCCGCTCCCGCAAAATGAAAAACATACTCGCCGAGGCGGAGCGTCTGGCGGGATTGGGCTATCGGGAGGTCGTGCTGACCGGCATACATGTGGCCTCCTACGGAAAGGAACTCAGGGACGGAATGGGTCTTATCGACGTTATCGAGGGCGTGGCCGGTGTGGGCGGCATCGAGCGCATCCGCATAAGCAGCATTGACCCACGTGCCTTTACCGACGACTTCATCCGGCGGGCCGCCGCCTGCCCCAAGCTCTGCCGGCACTTCCACATTTCACTCCAGAGCGGCAGCGCCACGGTACTGAAGCGCATGAACCGCAAATATACTCCGGAGCAATACCTTGAAACTCTTGGGCGCATACGCCGGGCCATGCCCGACTGTTCGGTCACAACGGACATGATATGCGGCTTTCCGGAAGAAACAGAGGAGGAATTTGCCCGGTCCATGAATTTTGCCCGAGAGGCGGCCTTTGCCCGCATCCATGTGTTTCCCTATTCCGAGCGGCGCGGCACCGTGGCATCGGGTATGCCGCAGGTTCCCCATCAAGTCAGGGAGGCCAGAGCCGCGCAGCTCGGCCGTGTGGGCGAGGAACTGCGGGAAAAGTTCGAGCGGAGCTGTATCGGAAAAACCGTAACCGTACTGTTTGAACAGACCAGAAACGGAATGGCCGAGGGCTTCAGCAAGAACTACATTCGGGTGTACGTTCCCTCGGATATTGACCTCACCGACAGGATACTGCCGGTAAAAATAACCGACTTTCGCGACGGAAAGTCAATCGGAGAAATAATTGAAAAATAACAAAGGCCCCTCGGCGCGCCGAAACAATCCGGCACGCTTCAAGGGGCCTTTGGGATTTCGCTATACTATACCAACGGCACCGGCCTGTCGATGAGGTGCATTACGTTTCCGTCAATGTCACGGAAGAAAAAGGTTGAAATTCCCTTGTCGCTGGTGGCGGCATCGTGAATTACCTCCACTCCCTCGCTCTTGAGCTGCTCGACGGTGGCGGCAAAATCCGTAGTGGCAAAGGCCACGTGGCGCACGCCGGCCAGCTTTTCCTCGGGCTTGCCCTGAGACGGGTGGGTCGCCGGAATAAACTCGATCATGCTCTTGTCGGGGAAGGCCAGAAAATAGGTGCCCTTTCCGTTGTCGTAAACGCACTCCAGCTCAAAGACCCGCTTGTACCAGTCGGAAAGCCGTTTTGTGTCCTCGCTGATTATCGCGAGATGTTCAATGCCCTTCAGTTTCATTTTTCTCTCTCCTTTTTTAATTTATTTTGTGCAAAAACGCCGCGCCCACAATTCCGGCGTCGTTACCCAGCCGGGCGGCGGAGATCTCCGTCTGCCGCACGCCGGGGACGCCGCTTGTATAGGCGTTTTCGCTGACAAACCTGCGTATGGGAGCGACGAGGGTCTCCCCTTCCCTGCTGATCGCCCCGCCGATGACCAGCCTGTCCGGCTGGAATATATTCACAAGGTTATTCACCCCAAGGGCCACGTTTCTTATCCAGTTGTCCCTGACCTCCACGGCCTCGGGGATTCCAGCGGCCGCCCCCTCAAAGGGCGTCCGTCCGTCTATTTTCTCTTGAGAGGCGAACCACCCGCCGCGCTCCTCCGCGTCCCTTATCAGCCCCGTCACGCTGGCGTAGGCCTCCCAGCAGCCCTCACGTCCGCAGCCGCAGCGCCGTCCGCCGGGAAAAAGCGTGGTATGTCCGAGCTCGCCCGCTCCGCCGTTGACGCCACGAAGCAGCCTGTTGTCAATAATTATCCCTCCGCCGACGCCGGTACCCAAGGTCACGAAAACGAAGCCGCCGCAGCTGTCGCCGGAGGCGAAGTACTCCCCCACGGCAGCACAGTTGGCGTCATTGTCAACGTCTATGCGAGCGTCGATACGTTCCATAAAATATTCCCGTACCGCGGTATTGTCATACGCAATATTTGGGCTGTAAATTACCGTGCCCCGTTTGTTGTCACAAAGTCCGCTGCTGCCTATGCCCACGGCGGATATATCATCACGGGAAATCATGCCCCTGTCCAACGCGTGGGTCATGGCCACGTACATCAGTCTGACCATTTCCGTTCCGCTCCCGGGGCGGCTGTCCACGCTGCCGCGGGAAATTATATTTCCCTTTTCATCGACGACACCGGCTTTTATCGCCGTGCCTCCGACGTCTATACCCACATACATCCGCCTCACCTCTTTTTTATATTATACACCGTTTTCCCGCCGCTGTCAATTCCTTCCTCACCGTTGGCCGGAAAAAATTTTTATAAAATTTGAAAAAAACTCTTGCATTTATTCACAAAATGTGGTAAGATAACAAAGTATGATATACGATACTGATACGGAGGTGCGATAAAATGACTCTGGCCGCCACACTTGTTTACCTTGTGATCGCGTTGGTGCTCACGGTCGTTGTTTTGCTTCAGGAGGGCAAGGATCCCAGAGATTCCGCTATCATGGGCGGCAGCTCGGATACCTTCTTCGGCAAGAACAAGGCCCACACAATGGAAGGCTTCATGGAAAAGCTCACAAGCATATTTGCTGTTCTGTTTTTCGTTCTTTCCATTGTCCTTTCCCTTAACATTTTTAAGTAAGAAAGGTATTCAGGCACCTGAAGGGGTGCCTGTTTTTATGTTTAATTTGACGAAAAGGATGACAATATGACAAAAAAAGAAAAAATATATAAGTTCGTGTCCGCCCCGGATTACAAGCCCGTGGATCGGGAGGGTCTGGCTGCCGCCATGGCCATGCCCGAAAAAAGCCTGCCTCACTTCCATAAGGAGCTGACGGCCCTTCTGGATGAGGGTGAGCTTGTGGAGAGCCGCAAAACCGGCCGCATCCTCACAAGAGAAGCCGCCGGGCTTGAAGTCGGTGTGCTGCGGGTCAATCCCAAGGGCTTCGGCTTTGTTGCACGGGACGGCGGCGAGGATCTGTACGTCCGGGGAGAGGAATTTCACTCGGCGATGAACGGCGACCTCGTTCTCATCCGCCCGCTCAAAGCGGAAAAGGACGGGCGCTCCCGTTGGGCCGTGTACAAGGTCCTCCGCAGAGGAACCCATCGGGTGGTGGGCAGGCTCCGACTATACTCCGGACTGGGAATAGTGACTCCGGACAATGAACGGCTGCCGAAGGAAATTTTCGTCACCGACAACGGCAAGGCTCTTGACGGGCAGAAGGTGATCGTCAAAATCACTGACTATCCCGCAGACGGCGGACTTCACGGCGAAATAGAGGAGGTGCTCGGCTTCCCGGAGGACTTCGGCGTGGACGTGCTTTCCATAATCAGGGACTATGATTTTGAGGTGGAATTCCCAAAAAAAGCGCTTTCTCAGGCCGAGGCTATCCCCACGGAGCTTTCTCCCGAGGAGCTCACCGGACGGCTTGACCTGCGGGACAAGCCGATAATCACCATCGACGGCGACGATTCCAAGGATCTTGACGACGCCGTATCGCTGGAGAAAACAGCAAACGGCTGGCGCCTTGGGGTTCACATCGCCGACGTCAGCGCGTATGTCCGTCCCGGCTCGCCTTTAGACAAGGAGGCACTCAAGCGCGGTACCAGTGTTTATATGGTGGATCGGGTCGTACCCATGCTGCCGCCCCGGCTCAGCAACGGTATCTGCTCCCTGAACGAGGGCGAGGACAGGCTGACCCTTTCGGTGCTGATGGATATGGACGAAAACGGTGTTGTCAAAAGGAGCGAATTTCACAAGTCCGTCATTCGCTCCTCTCACCGCATGACATATAACAACGTGGAAAAAATCTTCGAGGGCGAGTCAGAGCTGGAGGAGCGATACAGCGACATCGTCCCAATGCTGCGGGATATGCGTTCCCTGAGCCTGAAGCTGAAAAAGCGGGCCGCCGAGCGGGGCTATATCGAGCTGGCCATCCCCGAAGCCAAGGCAATTCTGGACGACGAGGGCCGGGCCGTGGGCATCGAGCTCCGCCGCTCAAACGAAGCCACCGAGCTGATCGAGCAATTTATGGTGGCGGCGAATATGGCCGTGGCAAAGTTCCTCTGCGAGAAAAATATCCCCGCCGTTTTCCGTGTTCACGGTCTGCCAGACGAAAACAAGCTCCGCACCGTGCGCCAGCTGGTGAGCGGAATGGGCATAAATCCCAATCTCCCAACGGCGGAAATTCTCAAAACCGCCGAGGGCTCCGAAGGCGAGGCCATTGTTTCTGCCCTGATTTTGCGGAGCATGGCAAAGGCGGTCTACTCCACCGAAAATCTCGGACACTACGGCTTGGGGGCCGACTATTACTGTCACTTCACCTCCCCCATTCGCCGCTATCCGGACCTTGTGTGTCACCGGGCCCTCAAAGCTGCCATCGAGGACGACGAGGCTGCGCTCCGCCTCCTGCGGCGTACCAATGCCGAGGCCGCCAAGCAGAGCAGCGACCGTGAAGCTGCCGCCGAGCACTGCGAGCGGGACGTACTGGACATGAAAAAGGCCGAATATATGGAGCAATTCGTGGGTCAGGACTTCCACGGAGTTATATCTTCGGTCACGAGCTTCGGCTTTTTTGTGGCCCTGCCTGACACGGTGGAGGGGCTGGTGAGCGTTACCTCTCTGGCCGACGACTACTATGTATACGACGAAAAGGCCCTCTGTCTGCGGGGCGAGCGCACCCATCGGGAGTTCCGTCTGGGCGCGGCGGTGGACGTGACGCTGGTGGCCGCAAACCGGGAAAACCGAAAAATCGAATTTATCGTTAAGGGCCAGAAGGCCCGCAAGCCTGAAATAAAGGAGGCGACGCCCAATGGCGGAAAGCAAAAACGTAAAAATTCTGGCGCAAAACAAAAGCGCGTATCACGAGTTCTTCATCGAAGAAAAAATCGAGGCCGGCATTGAGCTCTTCGGCACCGAGGTGAAGTCCATCCGTCAGGGAAAGGTAAATCTCAAGGAGAGCTACTGCGAGATAGACGGCGGCCAGATGTTCATCCACGGAATGCACGTCTCCCCCTACGAACAGGGCAATATCTTCAACAAGGATCCCCTGCGCACCCGGCGGCTGCTGCTGCACAAGGGCGAGATAATGCGGCTTTTCGGCAAGGTAAAGCAAAAGGGCCTGACCCTTGTGCCGCTGGACGTGTACCTCAAGGGCTCGCTGGTTAAAATGACCGTGGCTCTCGCCCGGGGCAAAAAGCTATACGACAAGCGGGAGGACGCCGCCAAGCGTGACGCCAGGCGGGAGATGGATCGGGCCCTTCGGGAACGTCAGAAGCTGTAACTTAACATAAGTGTCAAGTCTTTTCTCGTTTTGCGTGCTGTTTTTATGAAGCAGGCTTTGCTATAATATCATCATAAAGCTCAGGAGGTTGCCTATGAATATCGGAAAGACTATAAGAGAGTTGAGGCAGAACAGAGGTATTACGCAGGAGGACTTCTCGGAAGCGCTGCGAGTGTCCGTCCAAACGGTTTCCCGCTGGGAAAACGGCGTCAATGCTCCGGATCTGTCAATGCTCCCTCAGCTTGCTGTATATTTTGGAGTGACCACAGACTATTTGCTGGGCTTGGAAAGGAATAATACTATGGCAAAGCTTATCAAAACCACGGAAACCTTTGAACTCGCCTCTAAACAGGAGGCCGAAGAGATGGTGCTGAAATTCAAGGGCGAGAAATTTCCCCTCTTGAAGGATTACAAGATCAGTGCCGACGGCAACAGAGTAATACTCGAAGTCACAAAGGAATTTAACAGCGAGTTGGACAGCATGAGGTTTGACTGATTTGCGGCGGCTCTTCGGTTGAAATCCTATCCGGATAGGCGTCCGTCTATCCGGATTTTCTATTGATTTCTCCGAAATTTGTGGTACAATGTAAGTAAAAGGAGGAATCAAAATGCAAACTGTCGGTGAAAAAATCGCCTCCCTGCGTAAGGGAAAATCCATGACTCAGGAGGAGCTGGCCGCCAACCTTGGCGTGTCGGCTCAGTCGGTCTCAAAATGGGAGAACGGCGTTACCATGCCGGACATTCTGCTGCTGCCGGTGATCGCCGGGATTTTTGACGTGACCGTGGACGAGCTGTTTTCAATAGAAAGGCCGGAAAGAATAAGCTCTTTCCCCGTGAATGAAACTCCCTCCGCCGTTCACAGGGCGGTCATAGATACCATGTGGGCATGGTGTCAGGATAACGACCCGGATATGACGCTGAAAAGTCTCCGATCAACCCCTCAGCGGAACACAGGCTTTTTGTCGAGACAGGCCGGCGCCGTATATGCCAATAAGGACATAGCTTTAGTCTGGCTTCCGGGTGAGAAGGAATCCCTGCCTATGCTGGAGGATGAGAGCATATCGGAGCTGCTGACCGTGCTTGCGGATCCCTATGTCCGCAGGATTATGAAGCATTTGATTGAAAATCCCGTTGCCTATACGGTTTCATCCATTGCCGTTCGCTGCGGCATGGATGAGGAAAATGCCCGTAATGTCCTTGAAAAGCTGGAAAGCCTCAGCTTTGTTTTAAAGCAGACTGTGGACATAGGCACGGGAGAATGTCTTGACGTTTACAATTTCAGCGGCGGGCACAAGGTAAAGCTTCTGGTGTATCCGATTTTATCTCTCGCGGGGCGGCTGGCGGACTTCCATGAAGACTGGAGCGGGTTCCGGAATTAGACAGAAAAAACAAATCAAGGACAAAAAAATCTCTCCTTTTGTCCTTGATTTGTAATAATAAATGTGATATAATAACATTGTATATGGGGCCGTAACGGCTTCGACGGGGATGTTGAAGCTTGGGAAGCGAGCCGCGGCGGGAACCGCGATAAAATCCCAACCTAAAATTAAACGCTAACAATAATAGTTTAGCTTACGCGGCCTAAACTGGCCCGTCGTCCTTACCCGGAGTACCGCGGCCGGGATAAGGGCGTCACTCAGCGGTGAACGTGATACGGTTAAGCTTTGCGCCGTACATGACAAATGAAGCTACTGAAACCGGAAGGCCGTCAACAGCCGTCCGGCGGAGGGAACGTTAAACTGTTGACTGCGCTCGGAGACGCCCGGGTGGAGATGTTTTCGGACAGGGGTTCAACTCCCCTCGGCTCCACCAAAAATAAAATCCCGTGGTTATGGAAAACTTCAAGTTTTCCGCATAATCACGGGATTTTATTCGATTACTGATTTTATATTTTTAAAGTGAATTTTATGTTTTGATGCAACATTTTAACCGCCATGCAACACGAAATGCAACACGAATCTATTTAATTAAAACAAACGCTATCATAAGGCAGTCATTGGCTACCGTGTTTTTCATGTGAATTTTCACGTGAAAATTTTTCAAAAATTTTTAAAAAAATTTCAAAAAAGGTATTGACAAGTACGCAAATAGGTGATATAATAACAACATAATCACCGAACAGGGGATAAACAAAAACCAAAAAACGGAGGAATTAACATGAAAATTAAAAAATTGTACAATCCCGTTTCCATGCCGGATAGCATGGTACTGGAAGACTTGAACGGGAATTATTTCCGGTTCTATGTGAACATGGGTACACAGTACCCCATCACGGAAGATGCTCTCAGGCCTGTGCCGGGCTTCGCCCCGGTGGGGTTGAACGGCACCGAAGCTGCCCCATATATGTATAAAATAATGGGGCTGGAAAAGGAGGAATAGAAAATGATGCAGTTTAACAATTTTAATGAAATGATCCGGTGGATCACCGCCAAGGAACGGGAACACACGGCAATAATCGGTACCAGCCTGGAATACGGCCAGGGAATGTCCCACGAAGACGCGCTGCGCATCGCCGCGGGTGAAGATCATACGGAATATGTATTGCAGCGCCTGCGGGACGAGGGGTATAACCCGGACGACCTGACCGCCAACGGTGATTTATATGAATACGGCGGTCACACCAACGAAAACATTTATGGCCGGGACGACCGTAACGCAAACATTACCATTCAAACCCTGCGCCAACAATACGGCCTGACCCAACAGGCGCTGGCGGATGCGACCGGCATCCCCAAGCGAACCCTGGAAAACTGGGAACAGGGCCGGGCCTGCCCAAAGGATTACATCGTGAACATGATAGCCAAATTCCTTGAAAATCTGGCCGAAACAGGAAAATTAAATTAAAAAAGGAGTGTCGAATATGCCGAAAGAAAAGGAATACCGCGTCCACGTCTGGGGCGACGTGGTGACGGTGGAAAAGGTGTTCACCAGCAACAGCCGGGATTGCAAACAACACATGATCAATCACGGCGCCGATCATTGCGTAATCACTGACATGAACGGCCGGAAGCTGGTACGGGCGGAACGCGGTTACGATGGCACAATACATTATGTTTCCGATTATGATTGATGGACAGACAGACCGCCACAAAAAATACAGGCGCCGCGGGGCGTCTGTATTTTCTTATGCGGGAAAATCAGTCTTTGACGATAGCGCGGTAATACGCCTTGAGCTTTTCCTCCGCCTCGCCGCCGTCGGCGTCCGTCAAAAAGTCGTGGGCAAGATCGGCGTAAAAGTTGGGATTATTTACGTTATGCTTTTTGGCCGTGTTGTAATAATCGCTGTACATCATGTTCATGGTCAAATTCCACATTTCGGGTTTGACGGTTATTTCGCGAGTCTCAGCGAACGGCGCCGTTTGCGCAACCGTCCAGTGAGGGCCGGTGGTGCCGTCGGCGTTTTTCATATGGGCGGCCCAGCTTTTTGCCATGTCGGCATCATCTGTCTCATAGCTTTTCTCCCATTCACGGCGGGGTTCCGCATGATGATATTCACTCTTGTAGTGGGCGCCGTGGCGGGCCTCGTTGTAATCGTTGGAATGGCTTTCGTCCAGACCGTCAACCATGCGCAGGATTTCCATGTTTGACATAATGTCAAGCAGGCAGTGAATATCTTTCGTGGCCTGTCTCGTCAATTCGGGGTTGCGTTTCTCAGCTTCGACCAATCTTTCAAACTCATCTCGAACTTTGGCGTAATATTTGTTCATAATTACGCCCCCTTAGCACAATTTTGTTACCGTGATATCCGCGTTGGCGACCGTGAGGGCTACTGTGGAACCGTTGGAAATAGATACACTGACAGTTTCATTACAGCAAACCTGAATTAACGTAGTCAAACTTACAGAATAAATGTTATCAACCGCGGTTGTAACAGTGGCCTGAGCGCCGGGGATATTTACACCGTTGGTCTGTATGTTGACAACAGCGGTCCCGGCGGCGGCGGTGGCTACATTTCCATTAAATGTGACCTCATAAATGCCGGGCTTGCGCAGATTTACAACGCCGGTGCCGGGCTGGTGGGTGGCAGCGGCACAGCAGGCGCGGCCGCCGGTCTGAATTCGGGTAGACGCGTACAGTACGGGCGCGTTTACATTGACGGTCTGAGCCGCCACATTTACAGCATTAACCATAATAAAAACCTCCTGAAAAATTGTGGGGAGCGTTTCCGCCCCCCATTGTGTTATAAATACATCAATAGTCCCCGATGGGGCAAGCGTACAGCAGGAAATTTATGTATTTTTGAATTTAGGCAACAATACCGCTGTTGCCGCAGCCACAGCCGCAGGAACCAAAGCCCCAGCCGTTCAAGGACTGATACGGGCTAACAGTGGGATATGCGGGTACAGGCGTGGGCCTGAGCGCGTTTATAATGTTTGTTGTCTGCGTTGCCTGACTGAGCTGCATCTGGTAAGCGTTTACCTGAGCCTGAAGGTCGTCGATCTTGTTCTGGCACAGGAAGTCAAGTATCTTTTGAGTGTTGGCCGTTCCGGCGCTGATTATGTCGCAAGTGTTCTTTGCGTTTTCATACCGTACCGAATCAATGTTCCTGTTGGTCTCACAGCAACACTGCTGATTTTGCGCCCCAACGTTGTAGATAGCCTGCTGTGTGCCGTTGAAACCGTTAAGCATTGTGGTGTTCATGGCATAGAAGCCGTCGCAAAGACCGCTCTGGATGCCCCTGACAGCGCTTTCCAGGTTGTTGAAATTCATGTCCTGGCAAAGGTCGCCGCGGGTAAGAGCGCCCTGAAGGGAGCCGTTATTGCCCCAGCCGTTGTTGCCCCAACCCATAAGGGCGAAGATCAGGAAGATGATAACCCAGATGTAGTTTCCGCCGAAACAGTCATCTCCGTAGTTGCCGCGCTGGTTCTGGCCCATAAGATAGCCGTCCAGCACACCGTTTGTTTCTGTCATTTCTGACACTCCTTTATAAAATATTTTTAAAGCGTTGCCGCTTTAAATCAAAAGAAAAGAGCCGTACACGTTTCCACGCATACGGCTCAAGGCTCTGCTTATCCCGGGAGATTTACCCCGTTTTGGCGTGCAAATTGCACAGGGTCAACGCCCCGTGTTTTGCACAGATTTTCATATACCTGTTTAAGGTCTGTTTCACTTTTCAAGCCGCCGTTCTGGTTTTGCACCAGCGGCATAACGTTTTTCAAATTGGGATTTTGCGAAACCATGTTCATAAGCATTTGCATGGGGTTCCCGCCCCGCATCAGCTGTATAAACTGCATGGGGTTCATCATTTGCCCGAGCCTCCTTTTTTGCTTTCGGCGGGCTTATTGAATAATTCCTCTACCCGCTGTTTAAGCTCGTCGAACTCTCCCCGGGGCACAAACTCAACCGGGGCGGGCTGCGGCGTTTCCGCCGGAGCGGGAGCTTCCACCAGCCGGAAAACATGAAGGTTTGCCGTGCCGTTGTTGTTGTCAAACTGTTTAATGTATATTTGTTTATGCCCCAAGTCAGTGAAAATGTTCATTGAACCGTCAAGCGGTATCTGCGCCGCGTTGGCTTCCTCGTAGCCTGTCACAGCCCGGGCGTTTATCACCGGCCCGCCCTGGGGCGGCATAGGCTGAGCCGGAGGCGTCATTTGCTGCTGCAAATTGGCGATACGTTCCTGCGCCGACATGGCGGGGTTATACGGCATGGGCGTATAATACGGCTGCGCCTGAGGGCCGTAGGCGGCCCCGTAAGGGTTATAATAGTTCGGCATATAAGAGATTACACCCCTTTTATGTATTTGACGGCGTTTAAGACCATCTCAGCGACCTCCGCGCGGCTTGCGGGCCTGTCCGGCGCAAACTTGCCGCTGCCGTCGCCGTGGACTATCTCCAAAGCGGCAAGCTCATGTATTTGCTTTTCCGCCCAGTGGTTGGAAACGTCCGTAAATCTTATGCCCTTTGTCAGCCCGGCCAAGTTAAGATAATACCTGATACCGCTCTGCACTATGCGGGCCCAGCCGTTCTCGGTCTTTTCCACGTCTATTTGCGTACCCGCCAAACTTACGCCGTACAACTCATACTCCGTCCCCGCGCCGTAACGCACATTGAGAAAGCTGTCGGGGTCGGTAACGGTGTAAGCCTCGGTTTTGCCTGCCTTTAAGTTTGTCGGCTTATGTACTATGAAATAATATTTGACCTCATTTTTGAAGAAATTCCAGTCGGCGTCCAGTCTTGCCGCCGCGTTGGAAGCCGGGTCATTGATCAGCACGTTATTTCCCCGTATTCCGTACCACAATACGAAATGGCCTGAGCTTGTCCAGCGTCCCTTACCCATACAGGCGATAACGTAATCTCCCCGTTTGACAGCGTTGTAAGCGGCCAAATGCTCCGCCGCGCCGGGCTTATGGTACAGGCTTGCGCCGTTAAGCTGTTCGCATTTTAATCCGAATTTTTTGAAATACGGGGTAAAAAATGCGTAATAAGTGCCCTGATTGGCGGCCTTGTACCCGTTGGCCAAACTCCACTTGGCGGCCTCGAGGGGCGTTTCCGCAGGGTCGGCCCATTCGGCCGCAGCCATCGCCGCCGCCGTGGGGCCGCACCCTGACTTGCCGAGGTTTGTATTTTCCCCGCTGGTGCTGTATTCGTAATTCTTCCAGCGGCTGTCCGTCTGCATATATGAAACCGGTTTAAAACTCATTTTTCGCCCTCCTTCATTTCATTGTCAAGCGCATGGGAGGCCACCTCAAGCCCTCTTGTCAGCCATTCTGGCACGTTGACGCCGATAAGGACAAGGTTTTCCAACACGCTGCGGATTTCGTTGATTATGAACGTGGCCAAGGTGAACCATCCGAATAATGCCGTCCAGCTCAAATCTATGCCAACCTGAGCGCCCATATCGGCGAAGGTGGAGGCCACGAAAAAGGCTATGCCGATAACTACCCAGTATCCCACCTTTTTCATGATACCTTTCGCGCCCTTGTTGGAATTTTCGGTGCTTGTTTCTTTGGCTTTCCAAATTCCCGTTATGTAATCCACCACTTCCAGCACCAGAAACGCGGCGAACAGATACCAGTATTTTCCCAGCGCCGCCGACAGCAGTGTTATTGCCGCCGCGCCTATGGTGTTGATTTTGTTTATAATAGTATTCATGTTTTACGCCTCCCTAATTGTCAGTAAATGCGATAGTTGCCTCGGCCACATTTTTATTGCCTAATTTCCGTTCCATGGATGTGATTATTCCGGTGCCGGTGCCGCCGTATTCCAGCGGGAAGGTCACACGGTCGCCGACGTTGAAGCCGGTAGAAACAAATTTCATGTTACATTTTTTTCTGGGATTTTCCACAAAATAATCATATAATAAATTCAATATAGTTTCACTATATTCCGGATTAATGCTTCCTCCGCCGGTTACATTTAATACATTTTTGGGGTCTGTAACGCTGGGGAGTGTTTTTGTTATTGTCTGGTTATTGTGGTAATATTTAAATCCGTATACATTGACGTGCATTGCGTAATCGCTGCGCATCTCGACTTCGTTTGTCGATTTGCGGGTTACGGCAGTGGTTTTATTGGCCCCAACCTTTGTTTCACCGCCGTCGGAATTTGCGACATATATATCATAACTGCCGAAATTAGCAAATGTTAACTCTCGTACATACATATCGTCCAATTTAACTTTTGCGTTTTTTACATTGTCTTTTGTATTCAACAAAACAATGTGATCTACCAAACAAGGGCCGTATGGATCAAATCCAGCTATTTCGCCTCTACTATTATAATATGGCTGTAGTTTTGTTGAAGTATCAACGCCATAATTATCAATATTGATTGTAATGGCGTCATAGTTTTCCGGATCTTCTATGGACGTTCCCTGAAAAATATTTGTTGACGTTATCGACTTTGGCGTTTGCGTATTAATGGCGGTTATGGGCGTCACAATATAGTCCATCGCCGTGCCGGTGCTATTTACAGTTTCAATAAGCGCGGCGTTTGCAAAAAACAACAACGTTTGAAGCGCGTCCCGTCTTGTTGTATCTACATTGATATACATGGAAATTTCTTTTGCCGAAAGATCTTCATCCGTGATTTTAAATTTTCCGTCAGTTCCTATAATTTGTCCATTATTAGTAATATCCATTAATATATCTTGCACGGTTTTTTGTTCATAATAATCACCGACAATTTTCTCCGTCATATTACTTAAATATCCGCTGCCTGTCACAGTATAAATATTTTGACTGATGCGTTCGACAGAAGTGACATAACGGATCAACCTCAATTTCAGATTAGTTCCAGAAGATGATGCATTATATATGTATATTTTCGCCCCATAACCGACGGTGTTTGCCGAAAGGTCAACCTCAGCTGTGAATGTCAAAGATGCGTCGGGCAGTGCCAATCCGGTTAAACATATTTCCTGATAATCGGAATAAGATTTTAATTGATTTTCGTTTATAACAATATCCTGACTAAGGGCAGTATCGCGTATTTTTATAATTGTCATGGTTTTAAATACGCCTCCATCGGGACAAATTCCACTTCCAACTCGCCCCACAAAACTTTGCTGCCCTCCACGCGTTCAACTTTGCGGACGCCGGTGGAAACATAGGCGTTATATTTTATTGTGGTTTGATTATGAACTATTTCTACGGAATGTGATTCCTGCGGCCGCATCAATTTAGCAAACAAATTGTCGTAAGTTACAAGATTGCTCCCCCGGCGGCGGAAGGTCACCTTGTGCCCCACAAAAGTGCCTATGATTTCCCGTATCATACGGCCACCGGCCGCTATGCTCCGGCCGCTGTTTTCACTGTCCAACACATTAAAGGTTTCCTCAATGCTTAAAACACAGACATTATAAACATTGCCGTCGATTTTCACCAAGTCCATCAATAAACACCTCCCGCCGCGAAGCTGCTGCCAATACGCTTGTTTTCCCGAGAAATGACGGGCTGAAGCACACGCCCCAATCCGGCCAAGTCGCCTGTGAACATCACATTGACGGCGCTGTTATTTTGGTCGCCCTGAGCCTGTCGGAAGGCCTCGACAATGGTTTCCAGCGGCGCTTCAATGTTGGTGCCCCGCTTTTGGTCGCCCAACAGGGCGAGAAATTCCGCGTTCGGCGGAATTACCGCGCCGCGAGCAAGGGCGGGAATTTCCATTGTTCCACCGTTCATGGCGGCGTTTATCGGGGCCGATGCCGGGGCCGCAGATGATACACTGTTTGACGCGCCTGTAAAAGCGTCTGTTATTTTAGAAAATTCAATCTGTGCAAACCCTTTGACAAGGGCAGAAACTATTTCGTAAAATGATTTAATTGTATTAATAAATGATTCGATTGTTTCAACTACTGAACCTATTGCATCACCGATGCCGGAAAACGCTTTTCCCCAGGCCTCCACGCTATCTACGGCAATGTTCAACAGTTGCGCCAAAGATTCAATTTCTCCGGCAAAGCCATCTACCATATTGCCTATAACGCCAAGAATTTTATTTGCAATTTTCCCTACGGATTCCGCCACAGTAGCAAGCGCATCCGCCACACTGCCCATAAATGTCTCAAACAGGGGCGAAAGGTCTTCAACTATTCGGCCAAAAACGTCAAATAAATCGCCAAACGCGCTTCCAAGATGCTGGATAGCCGGGTTAATCTTTTCTGACGATGTTTCATCAAACTTCTGGGCCATCTCGTCTAAAACCGGTTGCCCTTTGGCATTCCACTCCTCCGCAAACGCGCCTATTCCTGCGCTTGCAACCTCGGTAACTTTGGCAAAAAATGGGGAAACGTGCTCATCGTAAAGGGTTTGTACACTGTTCCATGCGGTTTTGCTGGTTTCGGCGATAGTACCGGAAACCTGAGAAAGAGTGCCTATTATGCCGCTAAAAGCGGTTTTTAAAGAGTCCTGGTTTTCAATAATAGGTTCGGTCAGCATCGTAATGAAGTCCCGGCCTATTTTGGCCCCCAGTTCAGCAACGCCAAGAGCTGCATCCGAAAATATACTGAGAATATTAGCGGTAAGCTGCTGGCCGTTTTCGCTGCCAATCTCACTGAATATATTGGCCAAGGCCATTGAGAATTGACCCAGTTGGCTTGCGGTATCGGCAACGGCATTGTTAATTGCCGTAAAAGATGATACAATTTCAGATTTCCGCTGATTTAAAAACTGATCCATACCGCCGATAAGATTTTGTGCAACTGACAAGCCTATAACGGCGGCAGAGCCGGTTATTTGTCCCAAAGCGGTAATGACGCTTTCGGCAAAATGTTCGGCTGATTCAACTAACGTGGGGTCAGTAAATATTTCACGAATTGACTGCCCCGCGCTGATGGCGTGCTGTGCAATTTCTGTTAATACGTTTCGTATACCTTCCAGACCGGTTGAACCGCTGCCAAAATCAACATTTTCAAAGGCGTCAAAAAATCCCTCTACGAAAAGGTTTTTGACCTTCTGAAACGCTTTTTCGATTTCGGCTAATTTTTCTTTTAGCCCGTCAAATAGGGTAAAATCCAAAGCGCCGGCGGACAATGCGTCTGAAGCGTTTAACTGAGCGTTTTTTAAGGCGTCGAGATAATTGTCAAGCACATCATCTTGCGCGTCCGCCTGCTCTTGAAGATCATCTATGTAATCATCAATATATTTGTCGTAATCGTCAAAGTCGTCTTTTATGTCCGGATTACTTGAGGTGGTCTGATTGTTGAGAATGTTTAACGTGTCAAATCCGGCGAGGCCTTTTTCGACTTTTTCAACGGTTTTTTCAGTATTTTCAAGTTCCTTTTGGGCGTCTTTCAGGCTGTCGGCCTGATCTTTTACCGCATTGTTGTTTTTGTTTTGCGCGGCGGTATTTTTGTTTGTTGCGTTACTGCCGCTGTTAGTTTTTTTGTTTAACTCTTCGAGGGCATCGGCATATTTAAATAACGAATTGGCGGCTTGAAGCGACTTTTGCGGCGTTGTGCCGAAAAGAGTGTTAATAAAAGACGCAATAAAGCCCGTGACTTTGACTATGCCCGCCATGAGGGCATTTAATGCGGGAAGAACAGCGGTATAAATCGGATAAAACGCCGCTTTAAGGTTGTTTTTTATTTCCTGTAAACTGTAAACAAAATATTCGTTTGTTTGCAATAATCGCCCCATTTCGTCCCGCATTTTCCCCAATCCGGAAGTTATGGCGCTGAAAAGCAAAACATTTTTAACGGTATTTACTATTCGCTTTCCCAGCTGCTGAAAATGGGAGCCCAGGGAATTGACGAACGACCCTGATTTTTTTAATTCGCTGTTAAATTCCTTGACCGTGGCGGGGTTCATGGCGTTTTTTATGCTCCGCCCCGCTCGGTCGGCGCTTGCGCTTATTTTTGTGCCGGTGAACGCAGCCTTATTATTCAGCCCTTCAAGCTTTGTGGTAGCCTCGTCAAGACGTAACGCCAGTTTTTTTGCCTCGTCTGTAGCCTGTGGGTTTGCTCTCAGATTTTGCAAATTGCCCCGCAGATATGATATTTTTTCGTTAAGCTTGTCTACGGTATATCCGTTTTCGATTATAAGATTATCGATCTCTTTAAACCGCGCTTCTTCATCACCTGTTAAACCGCCATAATCTACGCGTTTATTTGCAAGTTTGGTTTGCTCTGCGGCAAGTTCCTCAAAGGCGGCGTCGGCTTTCCTGATTTGCGATTCAAGCTTTGTCAGCTCATCTTCCATGCGCATGACGCTTTTGGGCGGCTGGTCGGAAAACAAAAGATCGTTGTAATCATTTGCCAACGACTGTACTTTTTGACGGGTATTCTCGAGGGCGACAGCGGTATTATTGACCAGTTTACCGTCAAAGGTTTGAGAAAGAGTTTTTTCGGCACGTTGAAGAGCGCCTTTAACTCCCTCAAGACGCTGCTCGATTTCCTTGGTGGATTTTGTCATATTGCTGAAATCCACGTCAACGCCTATTCTTATACTGCCGTCATACTCCTGAGCCATGATCTCACCGCCTTTTAATCCTCGTCAATGCCGAGAAGCTCCCGCTCCTCGGGACTGTAATATACTTTTTGTCTTAATTTCACTAAGCCGGGGTTGCTTTTCATGAACTCCTGCTCATATTTTTCAAGTTTTTTGCCTTTTTGCTTTTTTCGGCGAATGGAGAGCACTGTTGAAAAAGTGCTTTCGCCTATTTCCATAAAAGCGGTGGTAAAGCTCCACCAATGGAAATAATCCTTTGCCCGAACGTCGCCGTGAACAATGGGATAAAGGGCCGCGACAATAAGCTCCCAATCCTGCTCCCAGTCGAATATTTTCGGTTTTGCCCCTTCGGCTGGGGTGTCGGTCTTGCCTCCGGCAATAAACCACATGGCCTTTTTGAACGCCTCGCCGACGTCGGTTATCTCGCCGGGGTCGACATAGATATTGTGTAAGGTCACCATGACCTTTTCCCATTCGTTTAATTCCGGGGCATCAAGGGCAATTACTGTGTCCAGAACCGGGCGGAAGTCGCTGCGGATAGCTAACTCACGCCCGGCTACTTCCAGACTTGTCGGAAGGTGGTAATTCATTTACTTTGCGTTCTGGGTATACTTGGCCATGCGGGCCTTGGACGCCTCCATATTGGCGGTCACTCTCTCCTGTACAATGGGGATTACGGCGTCAAAAAACCGCTCAAACAGCGTCACGCCGTCCTTATCCGCCGCGATGGGCGAAACGCCGCCAAAAGCGGCCTTGCCCGCGCCCTCGCCGAAGATGTAATCCACCTGACCGCATATCTTGTCATTTATGTCCTTTATCGCCGCGGAAAAGCCGTCCGCGTCGGTATCGGAAAAATCTTTCATGAATTCCGAAACGTTCTTTATAGCCTCGTCGCACCGCGCAACGATGTTGAAATCCGAGGGGTCAAAGCTGATAACGCGGCTTTCGTCGCCGTCGATTGTGAAACTTTCGCGGCCGGAGCCGATGTTCAGATTACGCATAAAATTACTACCTCCGTATTTTAAAATTTTAGATTATACCCATGTCGCTGCCGTCCGTATCGGGTTCGGTCTCAGGCTCGGGCAGAGGCTTTGACGGGCTTACGGTGTTCATATCGTCGCCGTCGTCCCCGTCATTTATAGAAGGGCCCATATCGTTTAAGGCAACAGCGTCCGCCTGGGGGCCGATAGACGCGCTGGCGGTGAATTTAATGGACGTTGTGAGGGAATTCACGGTGCCCCAGGTGCTCTTTTTGCTAAAGCCTATCTGAATAGGCATATCCACATGGGCGTCTCCGCCAAGGGACTGAGGCGTTATGGTGCAGTCGGTCTGCAATTCCGCCTCATAGCTTCCGGCGTTGCCAACATAGCCATGAATGATAAGCACCTCGAACAAGGCGAACTCGCTGTAGGCCTTGCGTTTGTAAATGTCGTACAGCTTCTCGGCCAGTTTGGAGCCGCCGCGAATGGTGTAAGGCTCGAAATCCTGTGTCATTTCAAGGTCGTTAACGTCGGTCTCCGTAATGCCAAGGATGTCGTTAACGGTTTCGATGTCGGGGTTGAACTCGATGCTGCTTTCCTCAATGCCGTGTCCGACACGTTCCCAGCTGGGGGCGCTGTGGGAGCCGACATTCACGCAAGTGACAAGCAGTTTGCGTTCGGCCTTCTGGTTGTCTTTAAGGTTAAAAGTCGATGCGGCCATATAAAATACTTCCTTTCGTTTGAAAATTAAAAATGAGCCGTGTGCGCGTTGTACGCATACGGCTCAAGGCTCTTGGTCTTATTCGGTTTATTCCGGGAGCGTTTCGTAAGTGATCTTTACGCCGAACATATATTTTGCCAGTCGGGAGTTGGGGTCATAGCCCGACACGTCCGGCATATTCATGGCGTTTTCGATACTCAGCACGGTAACGCCCTCAAGGTCGGGGAGATTGCCGACGCGGTTCTGTTCGTCAACCCAGTTCATGAATTCCTGCACTTTGGCAATGTTTTCGATGTTCTGTTTGCTGAAGGGAACCACACTGTAAGGGAAATAACAGATCATCATGAATGAATATTCAACGGTCTCGCCGCCGCAGATGTCACGGGCGACAACTCTGTCCCCGTCCACGGTCTCTAATTGGACGCTGCCGGGGGCGGCTTTGCCGCCGTTGAATGTCACCAAATCCCCGATTTTGGGGTATGTCTGTATGTATTCAAAAACTTTGTCGTGGTATGTACTGTTCATGTCAACCGCCTTTCAGCCGCTTTTTGGCCTCATCGCGAACATATTTTATAAACTTGTCGCCTTCCATGTCCATGAAAACTTTGTCCCAGTGGCTTGTGGCTTTGGCGTGTTTTTCCTTGTTGTAATTCAGCTCGCCGCCGCTCCGGAGGTTTTTGCCTTCCCACTGATAGTGGGCGTATGGGACGGAATATTCCACAAATTCGGGCGTTATGTTTGTTGTAGTGGCCAAATCGCCGGTGTCCATGGGAACATAAGGGTCAGCAAGAGTGTAAAATTCGTTGACTATCTGAGTTTTAAAGCTGTCGTCCATCACGGCCTTAAATACTCTGTCAAGGTTTACCGTCACTTTGGAGGTTATTTCGACCCTGTTAGGCATAGTCTCACCCCATTGCCCTGTAATGCTCCAGCACTCCGGCGGCGTTGGTGTTTATTTTCACCGACTTCACGTAGAACGCTTCGGGCTTGCACTGATTAAAATAGTCGTTTGCCCGTTGTCCGTCCGTGTTTTCGTCGATTTCAAAATCCACATTTCCCTTGAAAATCAGGTCATCCGGCTGCAAGGTGAAGCCCTCGCCGGGCGTCCATTCAAGCGGCGGGTGATAGTCCGCGCTTTTGGGTATGCGCACATTGAACACGTCGGCAAAGGTCATGCTCGCGCCTTCCTGCGTCCGTGAGCTTTCGCGGCTGAACCAGCAGTTGTCAAGCACCGTCCGTTGCCATGACGCAGCGTGGGTTTCGGGGTCATAATAGTGGTTGTACAGGGTCACAGTGTTGGCAAAGGTGGGCGGATAGTCTATTCTTTTCCGTCGCATTCGCCCGCCTCCTTTGGCTCCACGCCCCTATAAAACAGGTGGCGGGGAAGGTATTCCCGTATCAGCTGGCGTTTGTTCCCCGCGTCGTCGCTGAAGCTCAAGGCGCGGTCGTCAAAGGTGACGCTCACGCCGTCGTTGCTCCATGACGCGGCCTCCGCTCCCGTGTAGGTCTCCTTGTCGGCGTTAATCAGCTCGCACATTAGCAACTTCAAATCCTCGCCGTAGTCCGCCGGGTCAGTTATGCGGTTAAAGGTGTAATAGTCCACCATCTTCCGCGCTCGGGCCTCCGCAAGGGCAAAGACGCCCGGAGTCATTGTCTCGCCGGTGTAACTCATGTATTCTTCAGCGGTGATATATGCCATCTCGGGCGTCTCCTTTCGTTTTGTTATCAGGCACCGTGCTTGGTGATGTTGAAGGCCAGGGCGTCGACCCTCTGTTCGAGGATGAATACGCCGTCATAGCTTTCCTCGTAGTAGATGTACTTGCCCTCACTGCCGGCGCTGGGCTCGTCCAGGCGGGAGAAGATGTACTTTTCGGGGGTGATTACCGCGCTCGGGTGTACGAGGAACATGTTTATCTGGTCGGCCTCGGCGTCCGCCTCCCAGCCGGTGGTGAAGGTGTATTTTGTCTTCATCAGGGTGGAGGGCACGACAACGATCTGAACCGTGTCAAGAGTGCCGATAATGCGCTCGATGTTGCTGTCCTTATTGTTGATGTGGCGGGTAACGGCGGATTTGAGCAGGGTGTTAACCGCAGGTGTCACGTAAAGGATACGGCCCTGAGCGGGAACACGGCCCTCGTCCATGGCCTCCATCATTTTATCAAAGGTGGACAGGATGTTTGCGTTGGACAAAGCAGTCTCGTCGGCCTCTTTGGATTTCTTTGTCCACAAATCGTACAGTGTGGAGATAAGATAGGCGTCCATTTCGGGGAATTTGTTTTCCTCGTTAAAGGTCTGAGTGATGTTGGTTATCGTGGTGACCATGTTAGTCTCGTCGATGTCCATGGGGTGAACAAGGGTGCTCCACTTGCGGTGATGGGAAAGGGTCTTGGTTTCCCATTTGTTACTGTAATTGCGGGTGAAGGTGCCGATGGTGTCCCGGTCGGCGTCTACCCGTCCGGTGGTGGAGATAACGGGGATTTCAATGGTCTTTGCGTTTACCCAGTGATAGCGGGTATCGTTTTCGGTGTTATACAGCGCGCCGAAGTTCAGGACATAGGGGTACGCCTGCGCCAGCGCCCGGCTATATTCGTGTGCGTAGTTCATGGCCTCTGCCATAAATAATCATTCCTTTCGTATTATTCTTTGGGCTTTGCCCGGATGCCGGTAAAGGTGAAGTGGAAAGGCTCCGTCTTTGCCGCGTCCGCCCCGCCGCCCATGCCGGGGATGTTGATGTTTTGCGGGCTTTCGAACAACCCGTCACGGTTTTCCGTCAGCCCCTTGAAGATGTCCGCGTCGGCCTTTCCGGCATTTGCCTTGTCTGCCATAGCGGTGCGGAATTCGTTGAATATCCCTTTTTTGGTGAAATCGTTGATGAATTTTTTCTCGCCGGCGGCGGCGTTGAACCGCTCAAGGTCGGCGGCCTCCTGCGTTGCGGCCTCGTCGGCGGCCTTACGGTCATCGATTATCTTTTGCAGCTCCGCCACCTTGGCGTTCAGCGCGTCGGCGTTGGCTCCGGCGGCCTTTAGCTGTTCAAGCTGCCCCTCGAGAGCTTTGACCGTCTCATTGGCGGCACTGAGCTTGTCGACCTGGGCGTCAAACTTGCCTTTGGCCACGTAATCGCCGCCGCTAAGGTCGGCCAGTTTGATTTTGCCCGCCGCGCAGGCGTTCACAAATTCGTCGAATGTAAGGGATTTGTCCGCAAAAATTGGTTTTAAAAATTCCATATATATTTTCCTTTCCGGCATAGATTTTATTTGTATATGCGCTGCCACTCAGCGCCGCGCCGATGCCGCGTTAAACCTCCGCGGCGAGGGAGGGTCAGGCGTCGTAATATGCGAGGCGGAAGCCGCGGCCGACGTTGACGTACGAGCGCGGGTTGCTGAGGATCAGGGCGAAAACGCCGGCGTCCGCACCATACGTCCAGTGGCCCCCGCGATACGGGAGGCGCTCACTATACTTTGTTTGCGCCCAGAAGTGGTCGCCCTTATAATCTGCCGCTGTCCCGTCCGGCCCGAGGCCCCAAAGCTGAAGCGTTTTCTTGGCGTTCGCGCCTATGCCTGTAGCGTATGCCACGCTGCCGAAAGCCGTGCTTTCCCAGTTGCTGGTTGGCGTTGATATGCCGGTGCCCCAAGTGTAAACGCCGCCTACGCGGTCAAGCTTGACGGTGCTGCCGCTGGCCTTGACCGCCGTGTCGGTGGTCTTGCACTCCGGCGTAACAAATTTGCCTGTGGCGGCGTCGAGGGCCTTCCAGTCGTCGCCCGGGTTCGGTTTAAACTGTGCTTCGCCCCATACCAGGCGGAGGCCGTCGACCCATTCCCAAACATTTCCGTTTAAGTCATAAATGCCGTTTTCGGTGCCGTCGTGGCTCCATGTCACCGGCCCGGTGCCGGTCTTGACCAAATTAATTCTGTCGTCATCGCCGTAAGTAGCGGGTTCGGCCACATATTCCGTTTCGGTGTGGTCTTTGCCGTAGTCGTTGTTGCCCTTGGGCTGAGTGCCGTTTTTCTTGCACCACAGGGCGATTGCCGCCCACTCCGCGTTGGTCATCAGGTGCCAGCCTTTGCCCTTTGCCGCGCATTTTGAAGCGGCGTCATCAAAATTTATATCTGTCCACGGCGTCTGGCCGTATTTGCTCTGCGGAACGCCCTTGCCGTCGTCGCTGGCCTGATATTTGCCTATCCATATGCCGGCAAGGGGCTTGCCGTTGACGATAAACGCCGGGTGCAGCTCGTTGTCGCCGTCCTCAAGCACGTCGCAGTTCCTGAACGCGGGTATCCACACCATTTCTTCTTTGCGGAAGGTCATGCCGTTGGTCAGCTTGTCCACGAGGCCAAGCTCTTTGTCCCCGGAAAAGGTGATCGTTATCGGCATGTCAACATGTGCGTCGCCGCCCTCGGACTGTGGCGTAACGGTGCAGTTTATATGCTTTTCGGCGGTGAACCCGTCGGAGGGCGTAGACACATAGCCGAAAATAAGCAGCACCTCAAACTGCGCGAATTCCGTATACGCGCGGCGCTTGTTGATGTCGTATATCTTCAGCGCCAGCTTGGAGCCGCCCCGCACCGTCATCGGCTCAAGGTCTTGGGACATCTCGAAGCTCTTGACGTCCGTTTCGGTATTGCCGAGTATGTCGTTGACGGTCTCGATGTCCGGGTTGAACTCGATGCTGCTATCCTGCACGCCGCGTCCGACAACTTCCCATTCGGGCGCGTCGGGTGTTCCTGCGTTTACGGCGGTAACAAGCAGCTTGCGGGCCGCCTTTTGATTGTAATTCAGGTTAAAAGGCATTTTTTATCACCTCACAAAAATAAACAAAAAGAGCCGCATACGTGAAATACTCACATATACGGCTCAATGGCTCTGTTTTATATCGCTGTTTTGGCTCAAAGGCTCGGGAAAATACAAACGTCCGTTAATTATCGTCGGCGTCAAATGCTCGCCGCACCGCTTACACAATAGGTCGGGGTTTATCATGGTGGTGTTGCCGTAAACCGGGACGATTTTCTTCCCGCAGCCGCACCACAACCAACCGTCACGGATGCACATATATTTTCCTCTCTTTCTACGTTAGCACAAATATCTTAAATTGTCAAGTGTTTTTTTATTTAAAGGGGGGGTCAAAGTGGGGTCAACTTTAATGATACCCTGAAACGGTCAGTTTTTTCGGCTTTACTGACAGCCCCGCGGCCTTGCTGAACTCCGTGTATTTGTCCTTCAAGGCGTTGATTTTCGCCCTTGTTTCCCGCCGTAGCTGCTCATCGCCGCTGCCCTTGGCGAGAATATACACGTCCTTTTGGCGGCGAATGTTGGTCTCCATGCGCCGTTGTATCTGCGTGGCCTGATACATGGTGTAGTGCTTACCCTCAAACTCGATGCCCCGCGCGTTTTCGTCGGCCATCGCCCTAAGCTCCTCTTCGGTGTACTTTGGCGGCGCGCCCATCTTGATTTGAAAGACGAAGTGGTAACAGTTTAACGTGCCTATACGGCGTTGTAGGCTGTTGTTCAACTGTTCAAACGCCTCGTGGGTGTACTGGCGGCCCTGTATGGGTTCATGGTCGGGAGCGCTGAACCTGTGGGCGGAAATCTCCACCCCGTCCGCTCCGAATTCCTCGCCGACCTGACGCTGTATCTCAATATTGGTCTGTTTTATGCCCTCAAGCAAATTCATTCTTACCGCGCTGTCCAGCCGCCGGTGGTAGCCCGTAGCGTAGTCCACGCGCTGTAAGCCCTCTTCGCCCAGCGCTTTAAGGCTTTTGCGCATGGAGCTGTAAAAATCCTCATACCCAAGCGTTGTCGTCTGTATGGCTTTGTCAAGTATGCCTGTGTACGTGTTTGTCAAATCGGTGGGCACCTTGCGCCCTCGGGCGTCGTAGGTCATGTACGCAGTGGTGTTGGACAGGCCGGCATATTCCCGGGCGGCAACCTCGGCCTGCGCCTTTACCCAGCGTTGCAAGGGCTTGTTTTCCTCGTACGGGATAAACGGCTTTTGCGCGTAATCGTAGAAAACCTTGCTGTATTCCACGCTTTCACGGGCGAGAAAGTCGTAAATGACGTATATCTCCGCCACGTTCAGCGCGGTCATACGTTCCAGCTCGCGGTTTATTTTGTCCACGTCCGCCCCGTACCGCCGCATAAGGTTCAGGCGGTGGGTATCCGTCACCGACATGACGCCCAGCTCCTTAAGGCGGGCGGCTATCATCTGCAAATAGTAGGTGTTGAATTCGTCTATCCTCTCGCTCAGGCGGTCGCCTAGGGCGTTAATGGTGTCCTCGGTGAGAACCTTATTCCGTTCCGGCATTGACTGGCTCTCCTATGCCTGCGCCGCCCAAGAGCTGGCTGAGTGTGGGCTCCTGCGCGGTGATCTCGTCGATGGCGGCCTGTGCCTCGTCGAGGCTCTCGTCCTGGCGAAGGAATTGCCGAAGCTCGGCCTTGCTGACAACGCCGGCGCTCTGAGCCTGAAGCAGCTGAGCCCAGGTCTCGCCGGAATTTTCGATAAGGCTGTAACCCCAGTCCCACTGAATTTCATAATCCGCCTGGGGCGTTCCGCCGGTCAGGTTGGCGAACACGTTTATGGCATAGGCCAGATCGTTAACGGCATCCTCCCACTTTTTGCGCATGGCCTCAACCAGCGCATAGGTGTCATAATTCGCCCGCTTTATCTCGGTGGCCGTGGCCTGACCAGTCACAGGGTCGGTCAACAGGCCCTTGCTGACGCCGATGGATTTTTCAAACAAATCAAACAGCATGTTTAAACGGCTGAAATACGCGCTGTCCCTTATGGCGGGATCGAAAATCTCGAAGAAATTGCCGCTTTCCAGCTTTCCGCCCACCATAAGTTTTTTGTATATGGTGGCGCTGAGCTCGTCTTTGTCGTCCAGCATGGTCTCATCGACGAATATTTTAACCTGTTTGTTTTTGTATTCCGCCCGAATATCGTTCAGACACTGCTGAATGTCGGCCAGCAGCCTGTCATTGCCGTAGGTTATGGCCGCGCCGGTAATGCCGCCGTCGTCATGGTCCCGCCTGTTGTTGGGGCAGGGGAGGAAGCCCATCAGCATACGGTCAACGCCCACGATCTGGATGTCCTCGGTCATTCCCGCCCAATCTGCAATAGTGGCGAGGGTGACCTCCTGCCCGTCACGCAGGGCACGGTTTTTTATGCGGTAAATGTTGCCGTCAAGTTCGTAATCCGTTATGCGGTAGTAGATGTTATTGGCGGTCTGCCGCCGTTCGGCCAGCACCGACAGGCCAATAATACGGTCGCCGATGCGCCGTGTGGCGATACAGCGGTTTTGCGGTACAACGTCGATGTAAATGTCATTGCTGACAACATAGGGGATAATGAACACTCCGCCGTAACCGTAGGCCATGGCCGTGGCTCTGAGGGACTGTTTATTCCAGAACCGCTGTATCAAGTCGTTTATCATCTCAGCCCGGGGCGGAGCGGTTTCGGCCGTGCCTACAACGTTGACTTTGCTCTCCGCTACCGTCAAATTGGCCAGCTTCTTTGCGGATATGGCCACAAAATTTACGTCGTGGGTGTCCTCGTACTTTCGCGCCGCCGCCTGATCTTCCTCCCGCGCGGCGGTACTTTCCACCGGCTGACGGTTAAACAGTTTTTTAATTGCGTCTATCAGCCACATGGCCATGACCTCCCCGGGTGATTATTTTTTCTTTTTGCGTTTGTCGTCGTCATATTCGACTTTGTTGTTGCCGCCGAAGTCGTACAGGGTGCCGCTCAGATCGTTTTTGCCGGGCACATACTTGTTGGCGACGTTGTCATAATAGCCGTAATCTTTTGTCACATAGTGTTTTGAACCGGGTGCGCGTTCGACAATGCTGTAATACGTGCGCGATTTGCCGCCTTTTTCCCAGTTGCTTGTTTTTACCTCGTATGTGTAACGCCCGCCCGCGGAGGCTGCCGCGATGGCGTTTAACTTGCCCTCATAGGAATTTGTGGCGCTGCGGGCTCCGGAAGATGCGGCGGCTTTGGGAGCTGCCTCACTCATCTTTGCCCGCACCTGGTTCATGAAATATGTGTCGGCCATTTTTGAATATCCCGTCAAACCGGCTATTTCATAATCAGATTTTCCATTCAGCTCATCAATGACGTCTTTGGCGGCGGCTTTCATTTGCCGGAGCCTTTCCTGTTGTTTTTCGTCGTTTGTGTCAACACTTTCTGCCATTTGGTTAAATCTGGATATTTGTTCGTTTAACGTGTCTATTACCGCGTTTGCGTTGGACGATTCGCGTCTTTTCAGTCCCCGCGATGAATTAAATTTATATCCGCTGCTTCCACCGTTAGTCATTGTTCCTGCTCCTTTCGGAATTTATTTTGAAACGGTTTAATATTTATAATATTGCCCCGGCAGCCATCGGGAACGAGACCGTAAATTATAATTTTCTTTGGCTGCAGGCGCGCTAACATTTCGTTATAGCCGTCAATAAAATATTTTTTGGATTCGCTGTCGGCCTGGGTTCCCACGCTGGACACGGCCACCGTCGCGCCTTCCGGTTCGCCGTCAAAGCACCAGCTGTAGCTGTCTTTGTCCGACCAACCTATCGTTGGTATCACGTGCAGGCCGTTTAACTGCCAGTAGGCGCCCATCCAGTGCCGGCGGTAGCTGTTGTATATCTGCACCGCCTTGGGGAAATCCGTGTACATGGAATATCCGGGGGTTAATACCGCCTTGTATTTTTTCAGCAAATACGTGTAGCGGTCGGGCCTGTCCCACACACAGTTGAACTGATAGTCGTATAAATAAAAATGCACCACATGATTTTGCGGGTCTTTGACGTTGCGGCTCCGCCGGGCATCATTAAAGCTGATCATATCATCAACATCGATGTCTTCCGGGGTGATAATGGGCATATCGTACTTGCCCGCGCCGGGGAAAATCATTTTATTACAGTTGTTGCAGTTTCGTTCCTGAAAGGATTGCATTTTCATTTCGTGCCCTTTCCCCGGACAAACGCCGGATATAATATTCCCAGGAATATTCAAACGCGTCCAGTATGTCAATGTTTGTGGTGCCGTCGTCCAGCCGCGTATCGTCTTTTTTCGTGTCGTCCCACACGGCGGTCGACAGGCCGTCGATCAGGTCGCCGCATTCGCCGTCAACCAACCTAAGCCGGTGGGAGCCCATCATCATATCCGTGGTGCGTATGCGGTCAATGATCTGGTTTTTAACGCTGTTTTTGAAACGGTATGGCAGGTTTTTGCGCTGTTGATTTATGATTGCCTGTTCGGCGCTGTCGGCGAATACAACGTCCACGCGGCCGTATTTGTCAATTATTTCCCTGCAAAACCTGTCCAGCTGTCGGGTTATATAATCAACGTCAGTGCCGTTTGCCTCCACACAGCGGGCCTTTAAGACCGTGACCGCCGTAAAATTGTCACTCAGTCCCGACGCCACAAAGGCGTGGCGGGATTTGTTGCCGCCGAAGTCTTCGCCTATGAAAATGCGGTCGTATTTTTTAGAAATGGCTTCGGCGGCGGGGATAAGGAAGGAGGTAACGTCATTGGCGAAATTGGTGTAAATCAATCCTTCGGCAAGGGCCCACATTCCCAGAATATAGCGCTTGTACTGGACTTTGCCATAGTATTCCTTTTTCAGTGCCTCCACGAACTGGGGCGAAAGAAACGGATTATCGTCTATGGTGTAATGCTGGGCGAATATGTCAGTGTCGCTGTCGATGAACTGTTTGAACCAGTGGTTGGGCCCCGCGGGGTTGCAGGTGCCGTCAAAGACCGAGTTGGGTTTGTCAAGCCTCGACTTCAGCATTTCAAACACTTCCGGGCTCCAGTTGGTGACCTCGTCGCCGTAACAGTATTCAATGCCCGCGCCCTGTACCTTGGAGATGGCGTTTGCTTTCTCCGCGCCCAGGACATGGCAGTGTTTGCCGAAAAGGGTAACAGTGTTGTTGCTGCTGATATTGCCCACCAGCTGACCGCCGTACATATTCCGCATGGGTTCCAGAACGTTGCGCTCCACGGTGTTTTTGGTGACGCCCATGATAACTATCAGGCCAGTGCCGGTACAGGACATTATCCGGCGGGGGATCATGTAATAATCCAGATAGGTTTTGCCGCTTCGGGTGGCGCCGTATTTGATGTTCCACCGGTGGTTTGCGCGGTTCCAGAACTCTTTTTGCTTAGGACTGAGCTGCATTGTCCACCTTCGTCAACAGCTCGGCCAGCTTCTTAAGTGTCTCTTCGGTCTCATCGGCCTTGGGGTTCTGGCTCCAGCCGCGGAAATTGTTTGTCAGGTTAAACATTGCGCCCCGGCAGCCGTCTTTGTCGTACAAACGGCGTTCGTTGTATTCCTCAATGCGGAATTTGGCACGGTCAACAGTATCTTTGAAGGCCGGTTTACCCTGATAGTTCAACAGGCTGTGCCGGTTTGTGAAGCCCAGCGCGATACACAGCCCGGTAACCGTGGGAGGCCGTGCATTGACGATTACAGGCTCGCCCCACTTGTTCAACACCGGTTTCCCGTCTTTGTCCTTTAACATTTCGCCCTTACAATCCTCAAAATATTGATCTATCACCGTTTGCATTTGTGAGGCGGTTTTATATTTGGCCGGATACGCCATGTTGCCCCTCCTTTCCGGCTCCCGCGCGTAAAAGCGTGAAAGTTTGCATGATTATTTAATTTTATTTTAAACAAAACAAACAAAATTGTCAATACCTCAGGGGGGTCAACTTTTGCAAAAGGGGGGTCAACTTTTATTTTTCGTGGGGCTGTCGGGATTACCGGCGGCGAGGCCGCGCATGGCCGCGCGGAATTTGCGGCGGACGGAGCTGCGGCTGTAATACATTTCTCCGGCTATCTGGCGGAATGTCTTGCCCTCGATGATGTGTTTATACACGATCTCCCGCGCCGTGGGGTCTTGTATCGCGCTGATTTCCCGCCGGGTCATAGGTTTACACCTCACTTTTGTTTTATATCCAGGTCAAATCTGATCACCGGTATTCCCAAACATTCTGCCATGGCTATTTCTCCCTTCATGCCCTCCGTAGGGCCGTTGGCGGGGATATAGGCCCACAGCTCATCGCACTTCGTCAGCAGGTTCCTCCCGGTTCTGAGGCCCAGCTCCCGCTCTTTTTCGTCCTCGTCATTCAAAAACTGCGTGTACAGCAGGTGCGGAGCCACCGGCACCGTCCAGCCGCTGTCCTCCCGTATAATGCTGCGGCATATCCGCCGTGCAATCGTTGTGTTCCGTCTGACGTTGCCCCTGTATGGGGAACATATGTATACCAGCTTTGGCCCGTCGCTTGCAAAGTATGTTTCGCTCATGTGTCCTCCTCCTTCAGCTCAATGATTTTTACTTGGTTGTTTGCCGCTTCTATGCGTTCCTTCGCCACGTCGAAGTAATGCTCGTCCAGCTCCATGCCGATGAAGCTGCGGCCTGTATTTATGCAGGCAACCCCGGTTGACCCGCTGCCCATAAAGCAGTCAAGAACCGTCTCGCCGGGGTTGGTGTATGTGTTTATTAAATATTCCAGCAATGCAACCGGTTTTTGCGTGGAATGGCGGTGGTCTGTTGTTCTTTTGCCGAACAGCAATCCAGTCCAATTTGAGAATTTTATTACGTCTATCGGGCATCTTTTCCCATCGTCATTGTAAATCGTGCATTGCTGTATTTTGCCGTATAATTCTGTTCGATGGTTCGTTTTTTTATATTTGCCGGGCTTTTTCCATGATTGCGTTTTTTGCGGATTATACGTGGGCAGTTTTTTATAAAAAACCAGAATGTTTTCATGTGCGCGCATCGGCATTTTATGCGCATTCAAAAATCCTACGGGTATTGTTTTGTGCCAGATCCATTCATAGCGAAAATTTTTCCGGTTGCTGTTTATCAGATCGCAGCTCATAGGCAGCTGGCTGAAAAACAGCATGGCGGCATTGGATTTTGTCACACGGTTTATTTCTGGCCATAAAGCGTCATAATCCACGGCTATATCCCACGGGGCGTTAGTTGTACCATAGGGCGGGTCGGTCAGCACCATATCCACGCTGCCGGCGGGAATATCCTTCAGCAACGCCAAACAGTCGCCCTGTCGTAAATCTATCATGTATGTTCCTCCCTGATTTCCACGTCCACATGCGGTCTTTTCCTGTCCGGCTCGCCCTGTTCAATCCGCAGAATAACGCAATCGAAACTGTCGTCCCTGATAACGCCCTCGCGAACTAAGGCATCAAGTATAAATTTCCCGCTGTAATTGTCCGGGTCTCGCCGCCGTCTGTCGCTGAAATGGTATGTAATGCTCACCGTTGCGCGGTTTAGTGGATAGTGGTCAGTGTTTAGTGTCCGGCGGTCAGTGGTTGACTGCCCGTTACCATAGGCTTCCCCTTGAGGGGAAGCTGTCGGCGCAGCCGACTGATGAGGTGTAGGCCATAAGGCCGTTAAAACCCCCGCATCCGCTAAAGCCGCCCTCACCAGCCACCGCCACTTTTCCTTTTCACGCCTGTATTCGTTGAAATTATGGCTGTTGCCAAGGTATTTGTTATTGCTGGGCGGTATGGCGTTTACGGTCAGTCTTATGGTGTTCATGTCTTACCGCCCGCCGTTCCCATGCGCTTTTTCAGCTCCACCAGCTCTATCTCGTCAATCTGGGTGCCTTTTTGGGGCGCGGTTTTACCGCTTCCGGGACGTGCCCGGGCTTTGGCGGCGTCCAGGGATGTCACTCCCTCGCGCTGCAAATTGCGCAATATGCCCTCTATGTAGCTCAGCTTCGGTTTGCCTTCCCAATATGCTTCTTCGATGGCGTAACACAGCACATCGGCCCCGAGGCCGTAACTGTCAAGCCTTTTTTTCGCATAGTCGCTGTATTTGCCTATCAGGCTCTCATAGGTCTCTTTGACTAAATTTTTCCCCGTTTTTTCTTCCGACGCCTCCGCGCGCGGGGAATTAATATCTTTCGTGGAGGCGTTAGCCGAAACGGAAGATATTAATTCTTTTGTATCAGTATCAGTATCAGTATCAGTATCAGTATCAGTATCAGTTTCAGTATCAGTATCAGTTTCAGTATCAGTATCAGTTTCAGTATCAGTATCAGTATAGGGTTTTTTGGGTTTTGAAAAAAACCGGTCGGTTTTTTCGGTTTCTTTTTCAACCGCTGGGTTTTTGGTTTCTTTTTTGGGTCTTCCTCCGAGCTGACCGTTTTCCCGGTTTTTCTCGCAAGCGGCGTCATAGTTTGCTTCTTCACGATTCATTTGTGAAACCACAAACGAAAATGCCATACGCGCGGCGCCTTCAAGCTGGGGTTCGATACCGTCTCTGCCGTATCTTAAAAGCGCCAATACCAACTCTCCCAGCTCCTCTTTTGACAGTAGCTCAAAGTGATCAAGATAATCGTAATACATATTAAAACTGTTTTTCTTAAAACTCGTTTTTTTCTTGTTAAGGCTCATTTTTATCCCCCCATGATATTTATTTAATTCAACGCGCCAAACACACGGCGTGCGTTTATTGTTTCCGCCCAAACGCACCCGTGCGTTTAATGTAATAGAATTTCAACCGGTGACAAATTGTAACCGGTTCACCTTCAATGTTACTCGCCCTCACGTTTTTCCCGCGCCGGCAGTTCGGCGATTTGCCGGGCGAGTGCAGCGGCCTTGATGTAATCTTCGGTTTTGTCCCATGCGGTGATTAGCTACGGCCTCGTCGAATGTCATAACTCTTCCTCCTGATTATAATTTGTCGGTCTCTGGTGGTCACTAAAGGCGCGGCTCTGCCGCTAAATTTTATGCTCATCGCTTTACTTCGCTTTTCCTCTGTATGTCTATGCTGATAAGATCGTAGCCTCTCCTATGCCCATCTATGCCTTGCTCATCCTTTGCTTGGCTGTGCCGTGCCCTGCTTCTCCATAGCATTTCATCGCCTTTCGTGTCAAACCGAGCTTATCTACTCCTTTGCTTCTCTCAGCTAATCGCATCAATGCCTGACTGAGCTATTCCTTTGCCTGTCACTGTTTAGCGCTGCCTATCCTATGCCTATCATTGCCAGTCAGAGCTTTGCTTCTCCAATCCGATTCATTTCTTGTCATATCCAGACTACTCCGTTTCAGTCCATGTAAACCGGCCTTTGCCGCTGTTTCGCCATTGGCCAAGGCCACGGTACCGGCCATAGTTCAGCCATTCCCTTACGGCTGCCTCGTAATCGTCCGACATAACTTCAACAGTAAACTCTATCTCGCTGCCGGCAGGAACCGCTTCACTGCAAGCAAGAGCAACTCGCTCTCCTTGAGGCGTTGACGCTCTCAGCGGACGTTCGCACTTGCTCATTTCCCCGTTGACGGCTATGATTATCTTCCGTGGATTGACGAAGATGCAGCCGTCAATTATTTTCTTGAACGCCTTTATCTTTAGCGATTCTTTGGCTATTTCGGCCCCCTTGCACTTTTGCAGGGCGCTGCAGGTGTCTTTAAAAAATCCCTTTATCTGATAATCCCACAGAAAGGGATTACCGTTCTCGTCCTTGGGGAAAATTGTCATGCTTTTCTCCGTTACGGCCTCGGCTCCTATGGTCTCGATTTCTTCTTGAATGTTTTTGGCATCCGGAGCATTGCTGGCTATGTAGTCCGCGTAAACACTCTGGCTCGCCGGTGACATTCCCAGCATTTCCTCCGTCAGCGTAAGTCTTACATTTAATGTTTTCATGATAATACCTCCGAATTATAATTTGCCCATCCAGCGGGTCACTAAAGGCTCACCGCTTGCGGGTTCGCATTTTATGCGACAATTTCCTCTAAAATTCTTCTAAAACGGCAAATCTTCCTCCGGCGGGAGCTGGCTGTAGCTGATCGGCGCCCCAACCTGGGAATATGTCCCCTCATAGCCGTAATTATTGCCCGCGCTCTGGTC
>CANQRB010000002.1 GCA_947626145.1 uncultured Clostridia bacterium
TATAACAAGATAAGTTCCAAAACCCTTGATTTTATGCGGTTTTCAGCACTTGTCTTTATTATACCATAGGGGCACACCTTTGCCACCCGTGCATTGGAGGTCGGCATGGACTTTAAGACGTTGAGCGAGATACTCGGTCATTCAAGCGTGGCAATAACTCTTGACCTATATGTTCATTCGCTGGACGAGTATAAAAGAAATCAGATGTCCAAGCTCGGTGAAATCTATTTGCCGTCGGAATAAGCCGTCAGAAAATGGATATAACGCCATAGTTACGCCAAAAAAGAAAAGCCAGTCCTTAAATACAAAGTTTAAGGACAAAAACCTTTCAATTGGTTCGTTAAATGTTTAAAGCTATAGTCTACTTATATTTTATTATAGAAAAATGAACAATTATACTTAAAATATTAAACTGGAGGGAAACAGCATGGCAAAAATAAATATCGTCATTGGGGACACGGATGAACTCTATTTGAACAGTATAGTAAACTATATCATTGAACATAACAGTGGTTTTGACGTTCAATCGTTTACTATTAAAGAAAGCATGCTTAAGTACATTGAAAACAGGGCGAATAAAATTGATATTATAGCAATAAGCGATGGTATGACAGATGAAAAAGTTTTGCAAAGTAATATTCCGGCAAAAGTCTTTCTGTCCGATGGTTCATATTTCGATGACAACAATTATGAAGTGGTAAACAAATATCAAAAGGCAGAAGCCTTTTTAAATCAAATATTAATGATTTACGCAGAAAAAACCGGAAGAGCGGATGTTGTTATCGACGGCGGAAAAAGCACTTCGGTTATAGGCTTTTACTCGCCTATCGGTGGTTGTGGAAAAACGACGTTAGCCTTAGCTTCTGCTGTTGTATTGGCAAAAAAGGGAAAACGCGTCATTTACCTCAATTTGGAAAAAATTAATTCCGTCGCCGGTATTGTAAGCGGAGCTCAAACCGGAACCATGTCGGACGTATATTTGGCCAAAAAGACCAAGGGCGTAAATGTGGGATTGAGAATAATTGCTAACAAACAAATCTTGCCGGTTTTAGGTTTCAATTATATCAATCCCGCGGAAAGCTCGCTTGAGATTAACGAGCTGTCATCGGAGGAAATTGTGAGCCTTATACAAGATTTCAAGCAATTGGGAGAATTTGATTATGTGTTTGCGGATTTTGACGGAGAATTAAGCAACGAAAAGATAACCGAATTAGGAGTATGCGATAAAATTGTCGCTCCGTTTTCTCCTGAGCAAACAGCGGTAAATAAGATGATGTCCTTTGCGAGGGAATTAAGTATGCATGAGGAACTTGCCGATTTAGCAAATAAAATTATAGTTATACTTAATAAAGCTACGCCCGGGGTAAATATACCGCAAGTTCCGGAACATGATATAGCTGCCTTTGTGTCAGTTTCTCCAATTTTGTCCGATATTCGTTCCGGCTTAAGCAGTCCAGAGCACTTTTCGACCATTTTAAACGATCTTGTATCGCTTTTATAAAAGAGGATTGAGTAATCATGATTGAAAAAATGAATGATTATATCGCGAATATACGGCAATTAGTATCAGATCGGCTTGATATGACAAGAGAACTGTCAGACGACGACGTTCGCGAAATGATTTCACAGGTCATTGCCGAAAAGTCTGCCGAAAAGTATTTGAGTCTCAGTGAAAAAAAGGCAATAATGGACGGCGTGTTCAACTCCATGCGCGGCCTCGGCGTGCTTCAGCCTTTGGTGGACGACCCTTCGGTCACAGAGATAATGATAAACGGCCCCGACGATATCTTTATAGAACAAAACGGAAAACTGTTTAAGAAAAACATCAGCTTTGGCAGCAACGAAAAATTGGAGAATGTAATTCAAAGCATTGTATCCAAGGTGAATAGAACGGTAAACGAATCTACGCCAATCGTAGATGCAAGACTTAAGGACGGATCGCGCGTCAACGTTGTCCTTCCTCCTATCGCCCTTAACGGTCCCACCGTAACCATCCGTAAATTCCCGGAGGATCCCATGACCGTTCAGCAGCTCATTGCGTACAAATCCATAACTCCGGAGGTCGCGGAATTTTTAAAGAGGCTCGTGATAGCAAAATACAACATTTTCATCAGCGGAGGTACGGGCAGCGGAAAAACTACCTTTTTAAATGCGCTTTCAAATTTTATCCCACACGACGAGCGTGTAATCACTATCGAGGACTCCGCTGAGCTTCAAATAAGGGGCGTTGACAATCTGGTGCGCATGGAAACCCGAAACGCTAATATGGAGGGCAAAGGCGAAATCACTATACGCGATTTGATAAAGTCGTCCTTGCGTATGCGTCCGGAACGTATAGTCGTCGGCGAGGTCAGAGGCGCCGAGGCCCTTGATATGCTTCAAGCCATGAACACCGGCCACGACGGTTCGCTTTCCACCGGCCACGCCAATTCCACTCACGATATTCTTTCCCGTCTTGAAACGATGGTACTTACCGGTGCGCAGATTCCGTTGGAGGCCATCCGCCAACAAATTGCGTCCGCTGTCGATATTATTATACAGCTTTCCCGTCTAAGGGACAAATCCAGAAGGACGATGGAAATATGTGAGGTTACCGGCTATGAAGACGGAGAAATTAAGCTTAATCCGCTGTTTAAGTTCGTAGAGAGGGGCGAGGATGAAAACAAGAAAATAATCGGCGGTCTGGAGAGAACGGAAAACCCGATGATACATACGGAAAAATTCAGTGCTGCCGGAATAAAGGCTGGGATATAGGAGGCGTTAAGATGGCGTTGTTTAAGAAAAAAGAGCCCGATATGGTCGAACGAGCGGACGGGTTGACGGATTATGACGTGTATGTCATGAGCAAAAAGGAAAAAATCATATACATCGTTTTCGCCGCAGTTGTTATTTTTGCGGTGGGAATGCTATTCTATCACAATGTGATTTTGGCCCTGCTACTGTCTCTTTTTGCCTTTAAGTTCCCAAAGATCAGACGCGGTCAAATCATAGCAAAAAGGAAAAGAGAATTAAACTTGCAGTTTAAAGATTTGCTGTACTCTCTTTCTTCATCCATGACAGCGGGACGTTCATTGGAAATGGCGTTTAAGGACGCTCTCCGCGATATGAGCGTAATATATCCCAATCCCCAAACCCCTATTATGGTTGAAACAGCCTATATTGTGCGCCGGCTTGAAATGAATGAAATAGTCGAAGACGCTATAATGCAGTTCGCTGAAAGGGCGCATCTTGACGATATATCGAGCTTTGCTGATATCGTTAAAATATGTAAGCGTACAGGCGGCAACTTGATAGAGGTTATCAGGAGTACGTCAAGCATGATCGGCGATAAGATTGAAACTAAAAATGAGATCGAAACGACTATTACCGCTAAAAAGTTTGAATCCCGCGTTTTGACGGTAGTACCTATATTTATGGTCGCGGTATTGAGCTTTTCATCGCCTGACTATATGGCTCCGGTTTTTAATACGGTTGTCGGAGCGATCGCTATGACAGTAGCTATAATACTTTTTGTAATTGCGTTCTTTATATCGGAAAAAATTATGGATATCGAGGTGTGACGTATGGCGGCAATAGTGAATATTATCGTGGGCGCTGTGTTCGTCATAAGTCTTATAGTCGTTTTGATTATATGGAAAAAGGCCGGTAAAACGTATGACGAATATCTTGCTCCACTTGACGAAGAGGAATTTAAATATAAAAAGTATATGCCAATAGGTATGTATCTAAGTGAAAAAATAGATATTACTAAGCACCTGCCGGCTACTATGAAAGAAATGTTGGCAAAATACAGCGTTTCAGTCCGCGCAAAGGTCGGAGAGTTATATGGAACGAGATATGTTGACTACTATTCCCAGATACATACCGCCACAAAGTGGATGTTCGGAGTTGTGGGCTTTGTGCTGATGACGGCCTTTGCCGGAATAAATTGCGTAAACAATAACCAATCCAGTGCGATAATATGTCTTGTTGCCGCCCCTGTCGTTGCTATAGCTCTGCCGCTTTTTCTCGATAAGGACCTTGACGGCAAAATAGATGACCGCCGAGAACAGATAAAGGTCGAGTTTCCGGAGTTTATAAATAAGCTTTTACTCCTTGTAAACGCCGGTATGACCATTTCAAAGGCTTGGGAAAAAATTGTAACGGAAAACCACAAAAAAAGCCCGTTGTATAACGAACTTGATATATCGCTTGCCGATATAAGGGCCGGAAAGCCGGAAACTATAGCCTACGAGGAGTTTGCCCGCCGGTGCAAAATAAAGGAAATAATCAAATTTGTTTCGGTAATAATACTTAACCTTAAAAAGGGCGGCGCGGAAATTGTGCCTACATTGAGGGCCCAGTCCGACGAATGTTGGGAAATGAGGCGCGCCACTGCAAGGCGAATGGGAGAAAAGGCTTCAAGCAAGCTTCTCCTCCCCATGGCAATCATGCTGATAGGCATAATTCTTATTGTCGCGTTACCAGCGGTATTGGCGCTGACCGAGGTTTAATTCCCGGAAGGCGTAAGTATACAAATTTACGAGGAAGGAGGTAAAAAATATGCTGAAATGTATAAAAAACTTCTTCACTGAAGAGGACGGTATGGGTGTTATTGAGATCGTTATTATAATTGGCGTTCTTGTGGCGTTAGCGTTGTTATTCCAAGATAGGATAAAAGAGTTCGCAAAGAATCTTATGGATACTATGTTTGGCGAAGATGGCGATGGCGGCCCACCGAAGCCTAATTTTAACGATGATGACATTACTTGAATATAACGTCTAAAAGCCTCAAGTAATATTATTCTGCGTAAGTAGTAAATGGGGAGTGCCCTATAAACAATTAATAAGACACTCCCTAACTACTACCTACATCTAAAAAAGAAAAGAGGACTTACGATGAGTGCATCTACGCAAAAAAGCTATAAGAGTTCCTTTACTCTCGAGGCGGTCATAGTCATGAGCGCCATTTTGCTCATTCTGTGCGCCGTGCTTTACGCGTTCATGCTCTTATATCAAAATATAGTAACCGTGTATGCAGCCAATTACGCCGCCCAACAGGGAGCCGTAAACTGGATAAACAGCGGCATAGATATGGAAACCGGTGAGGGAAAGTATAAGGAAGAGATATATTACCGTATAGCCGAGTTTGCCGAAACCAAAACCGTGAAAAATAAAAAAGCAAAAATTGAAGATATGGTTAAGGAAAAATTGAAGTCGGGGATTTTGTCGCCGAAAAAAAGTGATATAAAGGTTGAATTTAAAAACTACGTAGTTCAAAGGCAGGTACAGGTGGAGATAACACAGGAACTGCCAATACCGTTTTCCGGGATAATACAGTTCTTCGGCGGAGGAAAGCCATTTGAGATATCCACAAAGGCTGTGGCCGTTGTGCCGGAACCGGCGGAATACATACGTAATATTGATTATATAGGAGAAATCGCCACATCACTGTTGGATTGGGTAAAGGAAAAGCTCAACCTTGGCAGTGACGGCGAGGCGGCTAACAAAATGGAAGATGCTTTAAAAACCGTAAAATGAGGTGGAAGGGATGAAAAAATATAACGGCGCGATTTCGCTGTTTATGGTCATAATACTGTTGTCAAGCTTCATCTTTGGCGGCGTGTTTATTGACGCATCGCGCGTTATTGTAGCAAAAAACAAGGTTAAAACCTCAATGAATTCAGCTCTTCGTTCCTCAATATCATACTATGACACAAAGCTTGTGGGCGATTACGGTCTTTATGCCTTTGACGGAGAGACTGCAAAAACAAACTTTGACAAGTATTTTAAAGCTAATATGCGTATCAAAGACAGTGGCATAAATATGTTCAAGTATACTATTAATGATTCGAAAATTACATATTCGACACCGATAACCGACGACGCCGAGCTGCGCCGTCAGATTGCCGAATATTCCAAATACAGAGCGCCCGTTACAACTACGATGTTGCTTGTTGAGAAGGTTGCCGGCGTGTTTGCCGATATGAAAAACTGCTCTGATGAAATCGGCGACAGTGCCGATGATCTTGACAATTTCAAAAAGGAATTTAAAAAAGGTGCAAATCAAGTCACAGAGGGGCTTAAAAGTTTCAAAAAAAATGCGTCAAATCAAATAAAGGATGCAGTAAAGGATCATTTTGAAAGCTTGAAGGACGACCCAAGCGCCATTAACGATATTAAGTCGGAAATTGACGGGGCTTTTTCAGATCTACTGGGAGAATGCGAAAATTCAAAGAACAAGGTCGATGAACTGGAAAAGGATACGGAAAATTTCATAGAAGAATCCAAAGAAAAGGTATCAAAGATAGGCGATAACTTTCCGCCGATAACTGACAGTGAAGTCAGCGAGGAGGAATGTCCCAAAGGTACCGAAGGCGATCCACCGCAGGATGCTCTTGACAAGGTAAAAAACGGCGGAAGCTTTAGAAAAGATGTAAACGATTTTGAAAGTAACGTTAAGCAAATTCAAGAGAACGTCAATGCATTGCTTGAAAGACTTGGAGCGAAATCAAGCGAGCTTGAACGTGAGAAGGGCGTTCTGGAAACAAAAAAGAGCGAATATAATTCGGCTCAAAATGACTATGACTCGAAAAAAACTACGGTGGCCAATGCTTTTAGCAAAAGAAGTAAATACACTGACGCTGTCGCAAGTCTTAACACATTGCTCAACAATAGAGCTTCGCTTCTTAATGCAATGAATACCGAAGTGGACAAATACAACTCTGACGCTCAAGCCGCTACCATAATAAAAATATATCGTGATCCGACTTTATCCTCGGAGTACGACTCATCCAAGACACAAGAGGATGCGGAAAACGAGGTGCGGAGCAATTTAAGATCCGCACACCCCGAACTGTCGACGGCATTTAAGGCAATAGATGATTACAATAACAACGAAAAGGCCATCACGACCGCTAATGAGGCTGTGAACAATTCTTCAAGCCTTGAAGCTGCCTACAATAATGCGGTTGTCGAAAGGGATGCCGCCAAGGCCACCAGAGACGCCGCCAAGACGGCTAGGGACCAACAGCAGAAGAAGGTTGACGGAATTTCCGACGAAATAGATGCAATAAAGAAGGATATAAACACACAAATAGAGTATTTGGAAATTCTTGATGAACCCGAGGCAGGTAAGCTGAAGGAGGGCGACATAAAAAAAGACAGCATCCTAAATTCTATCTTCGGGAATATAGATATAGTTAAAACTCTCGGGGATCTCGGAACGGAAATGAACAAAACTATGCTACCTTATAATGCGGGCAAGGAAGACGATGTCGAGGGCAAGCTGAAAAGTGGTATAATCAAGAAAATAAAAGCCGTCTGCGACTATTGCGGTGATATGTTCGACACGTTCACCCATCTCGATAAATTGCGTGATAACGCCTATATGGTGGATTACATAATGGACAAATCCACCTTCCTTACATCGCAAACAGTGAGAGATCACCATTTTAAATGGGGAGAGGTTGAGTATATTATTTTCGGCAAAGAAACACAGATTGGTAACATTGCCGCCTCTGTGGCCTCACTTACCATGATGAGATTTGCGATAAACTTTATAAATTATTTCATAACTGGTCCCGGCGAACTGGTGGCGCGGGCAATTTACGACCTCAGCCGTGGAGCCGTTCAAACCGCCAAAGATATGTACAAGCTGTTGTTTACAGATGAAGGCTGTGCGTTATGTCCGTCATTTAAACACCTTAAGCTCACTTACTCCGATCATATGCGACTCATGCTGTTTATGAAATTCAGCAATCAGCAGGAAGGGCTTAAAACTGTCATTAATACAAACATGAAGCAAACCCTTGGCGGCGGAGATATCAATAATCTATATACCAGAATGACGGCCGAGGTTGATGTTGAGGTAAATCTTCTTATTCTGCCAATATTTTTTGGCAACTTTACAGGGGCAAATTTCAGAAACGGGAAATATGTCATAAAAGACAGTGCAACATTGGGATATTAAAAAAAGGGGGATAAGCATGAGAAAGTTAAAGGGTTCGCTCTCTTTGGAGGCGGTGATTTCCTTTACGGTTTTTATATCATTTATGTTCATGCTTATGACGATTGTTAAGTTTGCAATAATGCGAATTGCCTTGAATGCGGCTGTTTCTGAAACTGCAAAACAAATCGCGACCCAAACTTATCCGTTGTCATATTTGATAGAATGGGAAGAAAGCGAGGGCAAAAAGGTCGAATCGTACGAAAAAGAGATGAAGCTAATGGATGGAGTTGAGAATTCTGAAGTTAGTGAAAATGTTGGAGCGCTATTTAATCTTGATGAAGAAACATCAACTGGAATAGTCAGCGTAGCTACAAAAGCAAAGGACATTCTTTCCGGAGGCGATAATGCGGAAGCTGCGGCAAACAGTCTGCTGCTACGCGACTTGACAGAATTGGAAAAAGCAGGCGGAACTCAACTGATTTGTGCTATATTTAATGGTTGCCTGGATAATAGTCATGTTAATTTTAACAAGGATAATATAACGGTATCTATCGCTAAATTTCCTCAATCGGAATACGCCTATAAAAAGACCGGTAATAGCGCAGGGTATGCCTCTCTTGAGTTAAAAAAAGATGAAGACTATTCTGCCGAAGATGTAGTAATAGCAGCGGAATATAAGTATAATTTAGCGCTCCCCTTTATCCCGTCGTTTGAAATTACAATGAGAGAAGCCGCCGTTGAACACGCCTGGCTTTATGGAGGGAACGGAACCATAACAAATCGAAAAGAGGGACTTGACGTTGAAAAGCTCAAGGACTTCATATTTGGCAGTGGCGAGAGGGTATATCTTGGAAGTATGCTTACAGGTAAAAAATATCATAAAAAGGATTGCCGCACCTTAAAACGGTGCGGTGGAATAATGACCACTAAAGAAGTTGCCGAAGACGATGGTTATACGCCTTGTAAGGTTTGCAAGCCTTAGTTGCAGGAGGATAAAGTGCTGAAATACATTGTAATGATTTCGTTTGGAATTGTGCTGGCTGTTCTTGTGTCGTTTCTCGCAAATAAAAACCGCACAATCAATTATAGATATATTTTGATTTACATGGCTATATGCGTCTGCGAAATAGTATCGGCGTTTTTACTGGCCTACAAATTTGGACTTAGAATATACAGCCTGCTTATGCTGGTTTATATTGCTGAGATGTGCTTGATTTCAGTTGGAGATATTGCTGAACACCTAATAAGCCGACCTAAAATCTATGGATTACTTTTTACCGGCTTAATGATCAGCTTTTTTGTGCCGGGGGTAAGTTTTTGGATCCCAATTTTAACCGCCGTTGTTATTGGCGGCGCGCTATATCTTGTTTCAGTTAAATCAAAAGAAGCTATTGGCAAAGGGGACGTTTTTTGCATTGCGTCAACAGCGTTGTGTTTTCCGTTAAGCGGATTTTTCAACGCCGTTATATATACTCTTATAGCCGGACTTATATATGGCTTGTTTGGAGTATTTTTCAAAAAAAAGGGCATAAAACAAGCGATACCCTTTGCGCCCTGTCTTGTATTCGGCATTATACTGACATTATTTTACATATAAAATTTTAAGAAAGGACGATACAAATGAGTGTAAGCTATCACTACGAAAGCGTAGGTAATTCCAGTTATTTGGTGGCGACAGTCGCCCAAGGTCAAGGAATAGTAAACTTTGAGCTGCAAATGCTGACAAATAACACCATCAAAAATCTTTTACAGGTGAGCCGACGGCAAAAAAATGATGACGTATGTCTGTTTTACAATGTCACATCTAAAATGTCGTTAGCTCAAGTTACGTCAAAAAAGAAGATAAGCAAAAAGGGCTTTATTCAGCTTCTTAACGGAGCACTTAACGCAGTTGAGGAGGCCGGTGAATATCAGCTGACAAGTTCCGGATTTGTATTTAGCCCCGAATATATTTTTGTTCAGCCCGGAAGTTTTGACCCGAGTTTTGTCTATATGCCGACAGCGGTCGAAGAAAAAGGAATTGAGCCGCTTAAGCGTTTCCTTATGGACTTGATTTTCAAAAGCATGGTGGAAGTGACAAATGATAATTTTGTCCAAGTTGTCCTTGAGGCTATCAACGATCCGGCTGTTTCCATAAAATCGTTGAGGACTCTTTGCGAAAAGTATTCAAATCCGGTTGAGCCGGAACCCATGCCCGGACCCGCGCCTATTCCTAATCCCAAGCCCGTTCCCGAGCCGCTGCCAGTTCCCGAGCCAACGCCTGTTCCCAAACCCATACCGGGATCTTTGCATAGCGACATACCCATTCCCGGGCCAATGCCCATCAAACCCATAGAACATACTCCCAATCATGATAAAAAGGAACATAAGCCTAACGGGAACGGCAAAAAAGAACTTTCGCCAAAGAAAATTATCTTCATTGTAATGCAGGCTGTCTTCGTTGGCGCGATCGCGTTCCTTGCATTATCCGGAGTGTTGAGTAACTCTGAGGGCAAGCTTAATATACAGTATATAGCCGGAATATTGATTGCCGTTGCCGGAGTGGATTTTATAGTGTACAGAGAGATGTTTGTCAATTCAAAGGGCGGTAAAAATGGCGAAGGTGAAAAGGCTCAAGCCGTGAAAACGGAGCGAGCCACCGAAAAGGCCAAACCTCAACCGTATTTTCCGTCTAAGCCCGCGGCTGCTCCGCCAACTCCCGCTCCATATACTCCCCCAACCGCACCGAACGCATATGCTCCGCAAACGCCGCAACCAAGCGCACAATTTGCCCGTGATTATAGAAAGGCGGAAGTTAAGCCCCTTGTCGAGGACGATAACTCCGACAGCACTGTTATAGACGATTTGCCCTCGGGAGCGTACCTGGAATATTTTGAAAACGGTCTTTCGACGAGATTCATACTTGACAAAGACAGCTCTTTGGTGGGACGCATGAAAAGTCAGTGTGACTTTACCCTTGCAAATAATAAAATCAGTAAGGTTCATGCCGAGTTTATCAGGCGCGGCGGTGAATATTTTGTGAAAGACTATAACTCCGCCAACGGAACATATATCAACGAAAGCAGTCAAAGAATATCCGCCAATACGGAGTATCCCATACATAACGGAGATAAGATAACCTTGGCCAATTCTGAACTTATATTCAGGTGTTAGGGGCGCTGTAAATGTATGAGATAAGAACGGTCTGCCATACTGATACAGGCGATATAAGAGAACAAAACCAGGATAGTATATTTGCTCAGGTTGAGAAAATAGACGGTCATGACGTTGGTTTGTTCATAGTTGCCGACGGTTGCGGTGGGCTATCGAGCGGGGATCAGGTAAGCAGATTGGCGACTTCGCATTTTTCGCGTGTATGGCATGAGAGAATACATAGTGTTCTCGGATTGAAAATCACTGAGGAAAGACTTGCTGTTAACGATTTGTTAGAAAATTCGATACATGATATAAACCAGATGGCGCTAAACTTTGGGAATCAAATGGAATCAAAAGTGGGTTCAACGCTTTCTCTGCTTTTGTCAATCGACAACCGTTATTACATAAAAAACCTTGGAGATAGCCGAATATATCTCATCCGCCGAGGGAAAATGCGCCAACTGACACAGGATCAGTCCCTTGTGGCCGATATGGTACGCAATGGGAAAATATCTGTAAAGGAATCGGAAAAGTTCAAACGAAAAAATGTTCTTACAATGTGTATAGGCTTTTACGACGAGGCAAAAAGTTTCAGCGCGTCTGGGATAATAAAAAATGAAGATATATTTCTTCTTTGCAGCGATGGGTTTTATAATTGCGTAAAAAATATAGATGTTTTAAAGGCTATAAAAAAATCCGGCCCATATGAAACTGCGGTTAATGAGCTTCGGAACGGAATTCCCGAGGGTAAGGCAAAGGATAATGTCTCTGTGATACTGTGTGCTTATGAGTGCAAAAGGAAATGGCGCGGCCTGTTAACGGCGGCAATAATATTAGCCTTGTTAGCGCTTGTGGCAATATTGTTCCGAAACCAGATTGCCAATATCATCCGTGAGCTTACACAGCCGATATTGCCGGGAGGACTTCCGCAAAATGAATTGTTGGCGAGGCTATTGCCATGATTACAGTCTTAAAATTTGCGGCGGCATTTATATTTGCCGCAGTTATAACGGTGTCTGACTTCAAGACGTACAAAATAAAAAACAAATGTGTCCTCGCGGCGTTATCCGTTGGATTGATTTTGGGAATTGTCAGCGGAAATATAGGCGCATCTCTGGGAGGAATGGCGTTTCCCTTGGTGCTTTTTCCGCTATACGTTTTGAGAATGCTCGGCGCCGGAGACGTTAAGGCACTTTGTGCTATCGGCGCAATATTGGGGTTTCATGATTCAGTCAGAAATCTGTTGTTTACCTTCTTGGCCGGCGGAGCAATAGGGATAGTGTTTTTGGTGGTTAACAAGAACGGCCTGTCGAGATTTAGGTATTTGTGGAACTATCTTAAGAGCTGTTTCCTTACAGGCAGGATAGAAAAATATGATTTTGGCGGCGGTGAAAAAAGCTACTTTCGTTTTGCCTACGCAATAGTGGGCGGACTGATTTTAACGGCGCTCAATAATTGGTTAAATATAATATGAACGGAGAGTTAACATGGAACTTGCGATATCAGACGCGATGCTTGTACAGGGAGGCGCGGTGGTAGCGATAGCCGCGTTGGCGATTGGGGCAGTTTCGTTTATCATGCTGGGGATTAAAGGTCATTTGTTGAAAAAACGCTTTGATCAGGAATATGGCAAACTAAAAAAGTAAAATGCCGCAGGAGAGGAAGGCGAAAAATAGTGTCTCAAATAATAGTAGGTACTTATGAAATAATTGGACAGATAGGCTCCGGCGGCGGAGGAATTGTCTATTTGGCAAATCATTTGCGTCTCGGAAAAAGAGTTGTACTTAAAGCCGATAAAAGACGGCTGACGACTAAGCCGGAGGCTTTAAGGCGCGAGGTCGACGTGCTTAAAAACTTAAGCCACACATATATCCCTCAGGTATACGACTTCTTCGTAGAAGGTGAAACGGTATATACCGTCATGGACTACATTGATGGTGAAAGTCTCGACAAACCGCTTAAATCCGGAGAACGTTTCCCACAGTCTCAGGTTGTCGGCTGGGCGATTGAGTTGCTGGAGGCTCTCAGCTATCTGCACAGTCCCACGCACGGCGACCCGCCTCACGGAATTGTGCACAGCGATATAAAGCCCGCGAATATAATGCTGCGGCCAAGTGGGGATATTTGCCTTATTGACTTTAACATTGCTCTTGCTATCGGCGAAGATAACGTAATTGGCCGAAGCGACGGCTATTCTTCCCCGGAACACTATGGCTTGGATTTTTCCTTCAGCGGCAATGACACTGAGGGACTTGACAGCACTGAGGTTATAGAGGATGCCGGCGAGACTGTTGTGGTGACGGACAGTTCCACTTCGAGCAAAAAGGTTATTGTACCTGACGCCAGATCCGATATTTACAGTCTTGGTGCAACGCTGTATCATTTTCTTTCCGGGGAAAAACCTAATAAAAATGCAAAGGAAGTAATTCCTCTTTCGGAAAAAGCTTTCAGTCGGCAGATAGTGGCTATAATTACGAAAGCTATGAATCCAAATCCCGATTTGCGTTATCAAAGTGCCGACGAAATGCTTCGTGCATTTAGAAACCTCAGAAAAAACGATCCAAGGACTAAACGCTTAAGACGGGCGAGGGTGTCCGTGGCGGCTGCTTCTGCTTTTGTGTTTGCCGTGGGAGCGTTTTCATCCTTTACAGGATTAAAACGTATGGAGCAGACCCAAAGAAATTTGACTATGGCGGAATACTCACAAAATGCTTTGGAAGCAGGCGATACAGAGAACGCGATTAAGTATGCTCTGCGCGCCCTTCCGCAAAAGAGCGGCATATTCGATCCTCCGTGGAGTTCTCAGGCAAAAAAGGCGCTGACCGACGCGACGGGTGTCTACAATCTTTCGGAGGGCTTTAAAGCAAACGCACTCGTTACGCTTCCGTCGGAGACCTTCAAAACGGTTCTTTCGCCTGACGGGAAAACCTGCGCGGCTCTGTATACCTTTGAAATGGCGCTTGTCGATACGGCATCAGGGAAAATTATCAAGACTTTGCCGCTTATTGAATCGGCATTGGCGGACGCTGTTTTTGTCGGGAATGATGTTGTTATCTATGCCGGTGCGGACGGTATAACTGCTTATAATATAAAAAATGACGCCGTGCTTTGGACTGGCAAGCCGACGACCGGGATTGCGGTTTCCGCCGACGGAAGCACCGTCGCGGCGGTGAACCGAGATGAGCAGCTTGCTTATATATATGATATTGATGGTACGGAGCGCGGAAGCGTTTCATTTGAAGGGAAAAGTCAGAAGGTAGTGTCAAACGACACCTTCGGCGATCCAAACGACAGCTTGTTTTCCCTTAACGCCACCGGTCAATATTTGGCGGTCAGCTTCAGCAACGGCGGATTGTACGTATATGACACGGCGGATCCGGAAAATACGATCGAGATATATGACGCGTCTGATTACTTCCATTTTGAGGGCGGCTTTTACGGGCAGTATTTCGCTTTCTCGTCCACTAAAGACGGTGAATCCGTATTTGCGGTCATAGATATGTCTGAGTTTACTCAAACGGGTGGATTTGACTCTGTAAGCCGATTCGGGGTATACGCTGACGAAAACGGCATTTTGCTTTCCAACGAGGGCGTGCTTGTAAATATTCACCCCGTTACTGGAGAACAAAAGGAAGTCGCGTATACTACGATGCCCATACGAAGCTTTTCCTCGGACGGGAAAAACACCGTCATTGTGACCGAAAATAACGACATATTCTTTTTTGACGAAAACTCGAAGCTGACGTCGGAGTACAGCTTTGGACAAAACAGCTGTGACTTTGCCTTAGTCGGCGGAGACTCTGCCGTGCTGGCCGGGCGGGACACCCCGGAGCTCAAGCTGCTTAGGTACGAAAGCCATAAGGACGCCGATGTCCTTAATTACGTCCCGTATGAGCATGACGAACTCAGGATAAACAAAGACGGGACAAAGCTTACACTGTTCAACTATAAGAACTTCAGATTGTGTGATATTGACGGAAATATCATAGCCGATACAGAAATACCCGACGCCGAAAATGTATATGATCAGCAGTACAGTAAGGAAAGCGGAAACCTCGCCGTAATATATCCCGATGCGTTGAGAATATATTCCGGCGAAAACGGCGCACTTGTTTTTGAGGAAACGGGGCTTAAATCAGTGAGCTATGCGCCTTACGGAATAAGCATACTTCGTCCCGACGGCACGCTGCTTTTAGTTGACAGAGATACCGGCGCTGCGGAAGAAAAATGTACTGTCAATGGCAACTTCGGCGCTTGGTGCGGCGTGATTGTTGACGACAAGCTCCTTAACGGCGGCGATTTTGTTGGCTCGGGTCAGACCGGAGGACAGTATTACTTCGCTGTTAATCGGGGCGACAGCTGCTCGGTATATAACGGAAAGGGCGACAAGCTCTTTGCGGTGCCCGCCCTTGAACGGTGTGAAACCTTTTACGCCGCCGGCGCAGTAATACTTTCGCCCTTGCACGGAACTCCTGTCGCGTATTCGCTGTCTACAGGCAAAAAAATTGCCGAATTAGAAAAAGATGCGTACTTGACATATGTAACTGAACTTGATAAATATGTTCTCAGCGAGTATATATCTACCGAGGGTGAGCGATACGGCATTTTGCTTGACAAGTCGAGCTTTGAGCCGCTGGCACATCTGCCGTCTTTGACGGATATATATGGCGACGAACTGTTATTTGACTACAAACCGGGAACATTGCGGAAATCCCGCATTTATTCCATAGATGAATTGATCAGCATCGCGAAGGGCGGTGACGCGGCAGAATAATGTTGGTCAATTTAAAAAATTTATAACAGAAGGAGAGATTTACAGATGAACAGAACAAAAAAATTTGTGTCATTACTGATCGTGCTTACAATGTTAATGTCGGTAATGTCAATCGGAGCGTTTGCAGCGGGTGAAAATGCCCCTGCCTCGCTGCTCCCGCTTGAAGAAAAAAGAGTCAGCCTTGATTTGACCGGATATCTTCCGGTTGAGCTGCAAAGTATTCCCGTGAGGACAATATTATCCAATCTTATTGACGACAGAACAGATGAGCCGATTGTTGTCGAAGATGGCGTAACTACTGTCTGGAGTCAGTTTAAGACGAAAGATGACGATTACAGTGCATCAGATGATGTTTGGAAAAAGGTCGGAATAGATGAATCAATTGATATGTCAAGAGCTTGGTGGTATGACCTTGAAATTATAGTTGGTTCCGGGCTCCAGCTTGATTCCGGAAACATAAGATATGATGTAGACGTTGAAGTGGATGAAGATTACTGCCCGTTTACTTTTACGCTGTACACACAGGATGAAAACGGTGTGCGTACGGAAGTCCCCATCAATCAAGAAGGGTATGAATTACCAGATAGTGAAGGTATATATTACGATGTAGACTATAGCAGATATATTACAGTGTTAGGTGCGGATAATAAATATACAGATGCGCCGGGCTATGAAATAAGCATTCCTTCCACCTATGAACGAAGGCAGGAATATTATCTTTCTATGACATTAAAGCCTGAGCATAGCGATATCAGCTTGGCTGTGTATGACGGTATTTTTGATACCGTTGAAGCTGCGGAAGCTGCTGCGGCAGCTAATCCAGCCATAAATATTTCATCTCAGATATGTGCTGCGGATATGTCTCTCATAGACGCTGGCTGGAAAAATGTTTATGCTCAAAGAACAGACGCCGATGGGACGCGCCATGGATGCCCATGTATAACTGTTGCCTATAAAAAAAATGGCACAGAGCTTTTGGGACTTGAAAAGGTTGCTATAGAAGTTTATCCAAGGAACGATTACATTAATGTGGACGACGCTTATGTGATATTAGATGGTCAGGCGGAAAGAGTTCCTTGGGAAGGGCGTTATTCCGATGAGACTGTGAAGGACGGCATTGAAATCTTAACAGAGACTATAGAACTGCCAGTAGGTTATAGTGCTTATGCAGAATATATAGTTCCATTTTATTTTAGGGATGGGACAAAAAGAACATACAACAAAAGTAGAGTCGTAAAAGCTGTGCTCGGTGATTTTAACAGCATTGAAGCCGCTACAAATGAACCTGATATCAAGGATAAGCTTTTCCTATCAGATGATATCTTTTATGAAGATGAGAATGGCATAATTTTTGAAAATGGATATAGAGCCTCGTTTGCGGGAGAGGGTCAAGTTTTTACTGTTTTTTCGGATACCAAAACGTATAAGATAATAATAAAAATGGAAGAAAGTACATCTTCGGCAGAAGATGAGGAAGAATCTACCCCCGACTTCTCATCAAGCGAGCGTGATCTTCGATTATCTGACGCTAAAGTTAACAACGAAGAGCTTTATGGATATGTGCTCCCATTTGAACATGATTCGTATGGCGTAAATGGATTCCAGACTCTATTTGTGGACGATGAAGATGTTGACCTGACATCTGTAAGCCCCGTTGTAGATTTGGATGAAAAGGTACATGTATATACAAACGGTAATCTTGAGGAAACCGGAGACGAGACATACAATGTTACACTTTCTCCTCAAAACTTTACCGGTGCGGCAACAGCTGACACTCCTGCAAACACAGTAAAATATACAGTTTCAGCCGAAAATCGCAGCGACCAGAAAAACTACTGGCTCAATATTGTGAAAAAGGTCCAAGGAGCAAAGCTCTATGTCAATGGTCCCGATACTCGTGAGGTGTTTTTGGATGACGCTTACGGCAACAAACACGATATTTTTATTGCTAATATTGGCGATCAGCCATTGACCGGAATTAATGTTTCTCTCAATGCCACAAACGTTGTTCTTGACGATTATTGGACAGTAGGCGGAGACGGAAATAACACACTTGCCCCCATGGATTTCAGTGAGGAAAGAAGCTATAATAACGAGCATCAAAATATTGCCAAGATACGCATAATTCCCACCGGCGAGGGCAAAATTGATGGTACACTTACAGTTGCGGCTGACGGACAGGAACCGAGAGTTATTACATTAAAAGGTCAGGCAGGTAACCCGAGAATAGATACCGAGACCATTCCTGCCGGTGTAAAGTTTGTACCCTATTCCTCTATAATAACGACTACGAATATACACGACTGGAATAAGGTTACGTTTAGTTTGTACAGCGGCAAACTGCCTGCGGGCGTAGAACTTCTTCCCAGCGGTGAAATCTACGGTGTTCCCACCGAAACAGGCGATTTTAGTTTCCGGGTAATGGCCGATTACAGTTATAGGAGTTTCTCGAACTCTTATGCGGATTTTACGCTACATATTGATGAAAATACTGATGAAAATGTAGCCGCACAGACTGACGAGGGCTACGGAATTATGCACCGCATAGAGGATATGACGAATTATACTGACCAAGTGTTCGAGATAGAGGGCGCGCTCGTAGAGTTTATGGACTTCTGGCTTGACGGTCAAAAGCTCGTTCGTGGTGTTGATTATGGCGCTGAAGAGGGTAGCACAAAGATAACTATTAATGCTCAAACATTTAGCAAGGCTGGCACCGGTACACACACTATAGCCGGCGAATTCCGTAAAAATGGCGACAGAAACAATACGATGGCAAAGGCGGCTCAGAACTATACATCTGGAAAGAGAACCGTTAACAAAGGTAATACTAACACAGGTAATACAACCAATAATAGTAAGGGCAAGGGTAATTCGGGAAGCACAGGTACAAACTACAAAGTAGTGCCTATAAACAGCGCATATACTGTGGGCACACAGGTAGTGTTTAATGGCGGACAGGTATTTGTTTCGTCAGTTGCACGCCGTGCGGCGGCGCGTCGTGGTACAAGTACTTGCATCATAACATATTTGGCCCCCGGAACCTCCCATCCCTATCACCTTGTATCGGTGGATGATGGTAGGGTATATGGCTGGGTAAATGCCGAGGATGTTGAAGGCGGAGTTGGCACCGAAACATCTAATTAGCGAATAGTCTGAAAACGGCCCCACGCTTTGCCGTGGGGCCGCTTACACATAAAAAATATAGTGAGGTGTTGTATATGAAAATTAAAGCATTTTCAATGCTGATTGTTGTTTTTATGCTTTTTTCTACTGTTCCATTGACATCATTTGCTGAAGCGGATGAGGTTTTTGTCGAACATGATTTAATTGATATTGATTTTGAATTCACAGATTTAGACAACGAAGCTGCGCCGGACGGTGATATGACTATTACAAATATAATGGATGGACAGGATGAAACTTCGGATAGCGATAGTTTGGAAAAATGTGACAATGCCGAGCTTATGTCACTGCTTCCGCTCGAAGAAGTAGAAGCGGCATTAGTGTTAGACGGTTATACTGAGGATGAAATAAAGGCTGTTCCTTTATCTACTGTGCTAAGTCTTCTTGTTGATAATGATGGTAATAAAATAGAAATCCCGGCGGATGCCAGAGTAGTGTGGGCACACTTTAAGGACAACGAGGGCAACGTTATACGAGATGAATACCATGAAATTGGACGCGATGAGGTTGTCGATTTGTCAGAATTTGAATACACTACGGGATATACCATGGAATTGATTGTTGGAAGCGGAAAGCAACTGGACACTGAAAGCAAAAGGTATATAGTCAGGGTGTATCTAACGGATGAGATACAAGAAAAGTTACATTTTGATTTTTATGTACAGGATGATTCCGAAAGAAAAAAAATAACAGTTAATGGATCGCAAATTAATTTGCCTTCAGATTGGTTGAAATCTTTAATTGTACAATTTGGAATGATTCAATCAGATAATCCAATAAATGTTTTTGGAATGCAAACTTATATTGAACCAAATGATGAAAATTATATTGGGAAAAGTTTATATCTTATAATGTCGTCGCAAGCCGAGAAGCACCCCAATTGGGGAATTGACATTTATTATGATACAATTGATACTGATGGAATACCGTTTATGCTATATGGAGATATGTATATAAAGTTTCAACATCCAATTAACGATTTTATTTTGAATAAAACTGGTGAAGGGTATAAGTTATTTGATAATGGAGATGTAACGGGTTTCTTTATAGTGTATTATAAGTTAAATAAAGGCGAAAATGGCGAGAACAATAAAAGTATCACAAATTTAAGCTATGTTTCATTTAGAAAAGAAGACCCCACTGGAGGTATTTCGTTTGATGGCAACCTATATAGTTTAGAAAATGGTATTGTAGTAGAAGCAGCAAATGTATTAAAAGCTGAAACTGAGGCAGATGATAACCCTGAAATAGAAAGCAACATATTATTGCATACGTTTGAAATGAAAAACGGGTATAAAGCAGATGATGAACTATATTATAAACTCAGGACTGACAAGCCTTGGAAAGAGAATATTGTGAAAGCGGTTGAAGGACATTATTCATATATAGAAGAAACAGAAGGAATCCCTGATATAAAGGAAGATTTATTTGGCGATGAGTCCATAGGTTATAAGGCTGTTTACAGCGGAAAAGGGGTTGATTTTACGCTGTTTCACGCAGATGGAGGTGTTAATAAACTTACTGTCAAGGCTTTGGAAATAAATCCCACAAGCATAGATTTTGACACCGCTCCGGTTGTGGGGAGGGCAGACCCTTATTTTAGAATGACAGGAATCAATCAGGGCGATAATGGGTTAGATACCTACAATGTAGAAAATGGCGGGGTATATAATCTTGACACTTATTACGGGTACGGATATCAGACGCTGCTCATAAATGATGCAGATGCCGAACTTGGAGAAATTATACCAAAATTCTGGGTGGCAGATGAGAATGTACTGGAAATTTATCAGGGTGATAAACAATTTTCAGGGGAAACGGTAAAAGATTTTTCCGACGGTACGCTTCAGTATGAAGCCGTTTGGAGGAATGATACTAACAATATAAAGAATTACTGGATAACTGTGGCAAAAAAAGAACATGGCCCAAAGCTTTTTGTTAACGGACCGAGCGAACGTGAAATTTTCCTCGACGATTATTTTGAGGAGAAGCACGACATATTTATCGCAAATATAGGAGATGAACCACTGACCGGACTAAAGGTGGAATTAGACGCGGAGAATGTTAAACTTGACGATTATTGGACTGTAGGTGGAGCAAAAAACGACACGTTGGCAGCCTTTACGGAAACAAATACAAATTCCGACTACAGTGAACTTCCAAATGTAGCTAAAATCAGACTACTGCCTGATGGAGAAAAGAAAGGCGATATAAGTGGAACACTTACTATATCGGCCGACGGACAGGAACCACAGACAATAAAGTTAACGGGTAAGGCGGGCAATCCTGAAATTGTAACGGAAAAAATTAACGATGCCGTAAAATATGTTCCATATTCATATTTAATTGCTACAAATAATATGCATGAATGGAATAAGGTCACATTTACCTTGATAGACGGAGAACTTCCGGAGGGATTGGAATTAAGACCTTCTGGAGAGGTTTATGGTGTACCCCAAAAAACGGGAAAATACACATTTACCGTCAGAGCGGATTACAGCAGAGAACAGTTCGAACCATCTGTTGCCGAATTCACCTTTGAAGTTAAAAATAACACGAGTGAAAATGTTGACGCTGAGACGGATGAAGGGTATGAAATAATTAACCGGGTAGAGGATATGACAACGTCCTCATATAAGGATCAAGTATTTGAGATTGAGGGCGATCTTGATGAATTTGTGGCTCTTTGGCTTGATGGCGAAAAAGTAGACGAGGACGGGTATGATCTCGAGAGAGGAAGCACAAAAGTTGTAATTAAAGAAAAAACCTTCCGTGAAGCCTCTGAAGGCGAACATACTATTGCCGGTGAGTTTAGAAAAAATAGCGGCAGTGATAATGGAACGATGAAAAAATCTGCACAAAATTATAAAGTTACGAAAAAGAAAACTTCAAACCGTACCGGTGGTAGTGGAAGTAGCAAAACTTATTTTACGGTCAAATTTGTTACAAACGGAGGAACAGGCATATCCAATAAAACAGTTGAAAAAAACAAAACTCTGTCCAGCATTCCAGAGACAACAAGGCAAGGCTATGTATTTGCCGGATGGTACATGGACAAGGAGCTGACAATTCCATATGACCCCAATGGCATTGCTATGGACAACTTTACTCTTTATGCAAAATGGAAACGGCAATTTAAAGTGAATTTCAATTCCAACGGGGGCACTGACGTAAAAAGCATGCTGATTGATGAGGGTACGCAACTTTCCACTTTGCCTGTTCCAACAAGAGAGGGCTATAAATTTGACGGATGGTATATTGACGAAAATTTTAGCAATATGTTGGCTGATAACGCTACTGTTTGGGATAACTTTACAGCCTATGCAAAGTGGGTGCCCGATGTTGCTCCAATAGATGCGTCCGGTTTTATTGATATAGAGGCAGGAGCATGGTATTATGACGATGTAAACTGGGCGTATAGTAACGGGATAATGGTGGGCATGAACAATCTTGAATTTGCACCTGACGCCACCGTAACTCAGTGTATGGTCACGACAGTTCTTGCGAGATGCGCCGGCGTCAACATTGAGCAGTACAAGAGTGATGATGAAAATTGGTATGCCCCATATGTCAATTGGGCTGAATCCGTCGGATTGTACAGAGGCGTGAATGTTGTTCCGGGCGAAATGATAACCCGTGAAGATATGTGCTTGATCATCAATAACTTTCTTGATTACGTTGGCGTTGAGAAAGCAAAGTCCGAAGGCAGTGTATTTAACGACGATACTTTCATAAACGAAAATGCAAAGTCTGCAGTGTATAATCTTGTTAATCATGGTATAATTAATGGCATCGGCAACGGGTATTTTAGCCCGGACAGCGCTACAACAAGGGCCCAGTTGGCTGCTATGATCCACAGAATTAAGAATGTTATGACCGAGGCAAAGTGATTGAGTCACATAGTGTTTGGATTTAAAAGGCCTTGGTACATAAACGTATAATCAGTAAATAGTATGAAACCGGCCTCGCATTTTGCAGTGGGGCCGGTTTTTATAAAAATGAAAATTGAGTGGACGTATTTTTGACATAACCGAATTGAATTTGTGGCTGTTAAACATATTATAAAAAAAGGAGAGGCGCATTATGAGTGACAGTATTAATATAAAAAAGGGCGATATAACGAAATTTGAAGGTGATTGTATAGTTAACGCCGCCAATGGCACGCTTTTGGGCGGTGGTGGCGTTGATTTTGCTGTTCATAGAGCCGCCGGCATAAGACTGTTTTTTAAAGGGCTGACAATGGGTGGATGTAAAACCGGAAATGCAAAAATAACCAAGGGTTATAACCTAAAAGCTAAGTACATAATCCATGCCGTTGGTCCCAAATATTCCGGAAAACCAAGGGATGGAGAACTTCTGGCTTCATGTTATATAAAATCTTTGGATTTGGCGTATGAACATAGTATTCACAGTATTGCATTTCCGTCAATTTCAACAGGCATATATAAATATCCTCTGTCGAAAGCTGTGCCGATAGCCATTCAGTCAGTATTATCATGGCTCAACAAATACAAAGACTATGATTTGACAGTTAATTTTATATGTTATAATGATAAAACATATAAAGTATATATGGAATATATTGCTTTATTTCAAAAATAGTCTTCGTCGGGAGCAACTTAGTTGCACATGTAGAATGAATACACACATATACTCGGCAAGCCTAAGCCTTAGTTTTGGAGAGGATAGTTTATGCGATAATACCGAAATAATAATACCCTGTCCCTGACATTTATGTCTAATTATGCTATAATCGTGGAAAAGGAGATGTATAATTATGCCAAGGAAAAAGAAAGCGGGTGCGCCGTCTGAGCCCGCTACATCCAGCGAAGCAATAACTACCGAAACGAAAGATGAACTCACAAAAAGAAAACCCGCTCGCAAGCCAACGATAGCCAAAACGCCGACGGAAAAAGCTCCCAAGGAAACCGTTATGGTACAGTTTGCCGGCAAAGAGTATGATGTCGACGCAATCAAAGCGGCTGTCAAAGCTGATATTAAGGGAAAGGTAAAAGGCAAAATAAAAATAATCGATATTTACATTAAGCCAGAAGATGGAGCTGCCTATTATGTCGCTAACGAATTGGCTGGAAAGGTTGAACTTTAAACAGGTGATTTCATATGGTTTACTTAGCATGGTGCTATTTTGACGGAGACAGCTATTATTATGCCTACACTAACGAAATGTCTGTTTCAGAGTTTGCCAATCGCCTATCGCTGAAGCTTAACGATGAAATTCCGACGGGTGGAATTGTGGGAGTTAGCCGAGACAAGGATTTACTTGAACTTCAAGCAAAACACATTTAAATCATGAAGCTGCCTATTATTGGCGGCTTCTTTTTTGCATTCTTTACTAATCCGTATACTATCACTGCCTTATTTTCTGATACCCATAGGAGAAATTTATTATTTTTTGATATTTTGTCAAAATAGACCGTATAAGGGCGAAAATATTTTTGTAATTGTTGTATACTAATTACAGTCTTTTTACGGGCGGTGAAGATATGAAAGCGCAGGAAGCGGTTAAAGATAGAATACTTGAATTGTGCAGAGCGAGAATGATAACTGTAAACGCTCTTGCGACTATATCCGGTATGCCGCCGTCAACATTAAAAAATATAATATACGGCGCAACGAAAAATACCGGGATTGCAACTATAAAGGCACTTTGTGATGGCCTTGAAATCAGTCTCCCTGAATTTTTCGATACAGAAGCATTTCGCAATCTGGAGCAAGAAGTAGGGTAAAAACAACCCGTTCTATCATTCCGGTAGAACGGGCTTTTATTTTGTATATATAATTTAATAGTTTCTTTTGCAGCAGTATAGTTATTAAGGACTTATAATTATGCTGCTTTTTTCTGTAGTTTATTAACCATGTATGGCAAAATTTATGAAAAAAAGCTAATGTTTTTTGCCAAACTTAACAAAGGACGAGTTTTTGCATGAAAAATTTTTTTATTAGTCAAGGAACCCTTTATTATCGGGTGATATAATTTTTTCTTGAAGGGAGGTTAGGATGAGCTGTGGAGAATAAGCTGTGCACGAGCGATAGAAGGCTTAGTATTCTAAACTATATAATTGTTCGCAAACAGACAACTCGCAGCGCATTGGCAGAAAGGTACGCGGTATCACTTGCTACTATAACCAATGATATTGCCCATTTAAGCAGACATGTTCCAATCTACACCCGACCGGGAGGCAATGGCGGCATTTACATACTTCCGGAATACAAAATCCGTAATCATTACTTAAATGACATTGAAAAAGAATGCCTTATTAGAATAAAGGAAATTGTGGACATCACAGACCGTAAAATAATTGAAGAAATAATAGTAAAGTTTTCTCGAACCGCTGTATAAACTTTGCCTATAATATTAAGCCATATAATCTATCAAAGAGTGTTTTGCACTCTTTGATAGGCTTATATGGCCTGCGTACTTTGATAAAGAAAGCCCGGAAGATAACGCCGGCGCAGCATAGTGCATGACGGATACATTCTGGTACGGCGAAGCCATACGGAAAATGCGCGATGAGGCCCGAAAATTCGGGCGGAGCGGGAACATCACCTCCGAAAAGCAGCCTTGCGAGCTGCGGGCGAAGATTCCGTACCTATATAATAATACTTCCGCTTAGCCATAATTTGAGCGTTAAAAGCGTCACACATATTGGGAGCGGCCCCGGCAACACCGGAGAGGTGGAATTCCTATGGAGCAGTGCGCAGACTGCCGTCCGTTAAGGCATTTTATTTTAAGATTTGATTTATTAAGATATAATTGGAGGTTTGTTATAGGAACAATTTTTTAAGGAGGTCGAAGCCAATGGCTTCAAAGGTGGATGAAAAAAGTAAATCATTGTCCGAGGTTGACATCCGTACGGCGGACAAGTCATCTCTGACAGACATAAATGAAATCGTAATCAATACCAACCAGCCGGTGGGCAAACGAGTAGAAAGCTATATCAAACAAGTATCAAATCCGTACTGTGTTCTGGTAGAAGGAGTCGCGGTAAAATTTACATATTCCGATACAAAGGACACTTTGGAAGACAGATTAAAAGAATTTTTTACTCACGAGCCGACAAAATGACTTGAAAAAAATAAAAAAGGGGTGGACAAGCTGTGAAGGCTGTGATATAATGAACATGGACTATATGGTGAAACTCCTTTTTGAAGGGTTTAGTGATTAAACTTTGAAAAGGAGTTGTTTGTGTGAAAACTGAATACTCGACGGATATATATGTCCGCCTCTCCCGAGAGGATGGGGACAAACCCGAAAGCGACAGTATATCCAATCAGAAAAAGCTGATCTTGGACTTCTTGAAATCAAGGCCCGAGCTGTGTCTCCATCAAATTCGTGTGGACGACGGCTACAGCGGGGTCAATTTTGAGCGTCCTTCTTTTTTGGAAATGATGCGTGACATAAAGGCCAAAAAAGTTAATTGCGTGGTCGTAAAAGACCTCTCCCGCTTTGGCCGCAACTGGCTTGAGGCTGGCAAGTATATACAGCAGATATTTCCATACTTCGGTGTGCGGTTCATCGCTATCAATGACAACTATGACAGTCTTAGCAGCGATACGGATACCGCTCAACTTGTGTTGCCTATTCGCAATCTCATAAACGACACCTACGCTGGCGACATTTCCATGAAGACCCGATCCAATTTCGCGGCAAAACGTAAACTTGGCGAGTTTGTGGGGGCTTTCGCCGCCTATGGTTACAAAAAGGATCCGTCAAACAGGCATAAGCTCATTATTGACGAGGATGCAGCCGGTGTCGTCCGCGACATATTCGCCATGAAAAAGCGCGGCCTTAATCTTACGGCTATTGCGGAAAAACTAAATAGCCTTGATATTCCCTCCCCAATGGAGTATAAGCGGCTGATCGGAGAAAGATATGCCACAAGCTTCAAGTGCGGGGACAAGGCTAAATGGACGCCGGTGGCTGTGAATAGGATACTTTCCAACGAGCTTTACATAGGCAACCTCGTTCAAGGTAAAAGAGGTTCGGTAAACTATAAGGATAAGAATGTGAAGCTGCTCCCGGAGGAGGACTGGGTAAGGGTAGACAACACCCACGAGCCCATCATATCCCGGGACGACTTCGAGCTTGTCCAAAAGCTTAAGAGCTATGACAGTCGAACGGCCCCCAATGTAGAGGGAGTATATCTGTTCAGCGGGCTGCTGTTTTGCGGCGATTGTAAGCAAAACATGGTGCGGCATCCTGTGACGTCCAAAAGCAGGCAATATAACTACTACGTTTGCTCATCACATAAGAAAGATGCGAAACTTTGCAGTATCCACAGCATAAATGAAGATATTCTCATTAGCGTCGTACTCGGCGTGTTGCGCCAGCATATCAATCAGATAGTGGAGCTTGACGAACTGCTGTCTTTCCTTGGCGAGTTACCCCATGAAAACGAACGTCAGCAGAGACTCACTCACCTTATCGAACAGCGGCGGCAGGCAATCATTGATATAGAAGCAAAGAAAAGGAGCCTTTATGACGATCTAAAGGACGGCCTTGTGTCAAAAGAGGATTATCGTTGCATAAACGAGACCTATACCCGTGAGATAGCCGATGAAAACGCAGCCATATGCAAATATGAGGATGAACGGCGAAAGCTTGAGGATCCAAATAATCAATACAAATGGATAGAGCGGGTAAAAAACTTGGCCAACCTCGAAAGGCTTGACAGGGAGCTGCTCGTAACTTTAGTGGATAAAATCTACGTCTACGAGGGAAAGCGTATAGAGATAAAACTGAATTTTAGTGACGAATATGCGGACATTATGAAATACATTTCCGCTATTGAGGCCGGCGGCGAAACGGAGGCGATATGATGGCAAGGAAAAGCAGACGCCGGCAAATCGCTGAAATCAACGAAAACGGTTTTATCAGTACCCAAGCAGAAATTTCCACATACAGAACGGCCGTATACGCCAGACTTTCCGTTGAGGACACAAGAACCGGCAGCGGGGATACTCTAAGCACTCAGGTGTACTTCATTAAAAAATACCTTGAGGACAAGCCCTATCTTAAGCTGTCCGGAATATGGACGGACAACGGCTTCACCGGTACGAACTTTGACCGGCCCGGTTTTGAGGCTCTTATGGACAAGGTCAGGGACGGCGAGATCGACTGTATAGTGGTCAAGGATCTTTCCCGTTTTGGCCGAAATTATCTTGAGACGGGGAAATACATCGAGCATCTGCTGCCCTTCTTCGGAGTGCGGTTCATCGCCATAAATGACGGCTATGACAGCAACGACGCAGCGGACAGCAACGCTAAGCTGTCAGTGGCGATAAAGAGCCTTATCAATGAACGGTACGCCCATGACATATCTCAAAAGGTAAATTCCGCATTTAAAGCAAAAATGCTTTGTGGTGAGTCAGTGGCCTCATATGCTCCTTATGGATATTTCAAAGACCCAAGCGACAAAAACAAATTTGTGGTTGACTGTGATACGGCTCCGGTTGTGCGCCGCATGTTCGAGCTTTACGCTGATGGAAAGTCTGCCAATGCCATAGCCGACATTTTTAACCGTGAACGGGTAGAAACGCCCTCGGCTTACAAGGAAAGGCTCGGCATCGCACGTCACAGAAGCGGAACGACATGCCAGTGCTGGAATGCGTCGTATATCCGTAAAATGCTAAAGGATCCTGTATATACCGGCTGCATGGCACAGGGACGCACTGCGACGTGCAAATTTGAAGAAAGTTGGTCTGCCAAAGACAGAGAAAGCTGGATATGTGTCGAAAACACTCATAGTGCCATTATATCGCCGGAATTGTGGAAAGTAGTGCAGGACAAATTTGCGTTGTCTCAAAGTAAATATGATGATAGCCAAAGGGAAACTCATAGTCCGAAAAACATTTTAAAGCGTAAGTTGTTTTGCGGAGACTGTGGATATGCTCTTTCACGCAATATAAAGCGCCGAGAAAGCGGAGATGTGGTCGAATACTATTGTCGGCATCACGACCCGGACGGGAAAGTTTGTCCCTCAAAGTTTATGCGGGAACAAAAACTGTTCGAACTTATTTTCAACGCGGTGAAAATTCAAATGAGGCTATGCGCCGATTACAAGGCCATTGCCGCCGAAATAGCAAAGCAGACTGGCTATACAACAGAGAGTGAAAGACTTAACTGCGAACGGAGCAAGCTAATATCGGAGAAAATAAGGGTGTCGAACCATAAGGTAGCCCTTTACGATGATTATACCGAGAAACGCATAAGCAAAGACGATTACCTCATGATAAATCAAAGATACAGCGAAGATATCATGAGGCTAACCTCGCGAATTTCAGAGCTGGAGGCGATAATAGCAAAGCGTGAGGTCACATTCTCCCCGCATAATGACTGTATAAAGGCGTTTGAAAGCTTCAAACGGCGGCGTACACTGTCGGGCGATATGTCCGATGTCCTAATAAAGAAAGTCATAGTTTACAGTCGGGACAGGATAGAAGTGGAGTTCAACTTTGCCGACGAGTTTAAGGATTTGATAGACGGCGTTGCTTCCTTCCAAAAGGGCGGTGCGGCAAATGAATAACTATACTATAGCACTCTACAGCCGCCTTTCATCGGAGGACGCTCTCAAGGGGAACGACCCCAGCAATAGCATCGTTAATCAAAAAATCCTGCTTGACGAATTTGTCGGAAATCACAGTGAGCTGGCGGGAAGCAAAACGATACATATATCCGATGACGGTTACAGCGGCACGAACTTCAACCGTCCCGGCGTCCAAAGGCTCCTTGACATGGCGCGCAAGCGCAGTATTCAATGCATCGCGGTAAAGGACTTTTCCCGTTTCGGCCGAAACTACATTGAGGTCGGCAGTTACCTTGAGGAAATATTCCCTTTTCTTGGGATACGCTTCATCTCGGTAAACGACGGCTTCGACAGCAAATACAACTCAGCGGCCGGGTCGTTAGATATAGGGTTTAAGAACATTATGCATGAGTATTACGCTCAGTCTACCTCAAGAAAAGTTGCTGAGGCAAAGCTCATGAGAGCTAAAATGGGAATGTTTGTTGGCGGTTTTTCATTTTTCGGTTATCAAAAAAGTCCCGTTGACAGGCATAAGCTCGTAATTAATGAAGCGGAAGCTGCAGTAGTCCGGAAAATATTTGATATGAGGCTGAAAAACTATTCTTTGGCGGAAATTGCACGGACACTAAACAAAAGCGGAATCCCCACCCCGGGCGGATTTAAGCGACAAAACGGTTCTTCACAACATATTACCGGTGGGGACACTGTCTGGCAAGGCGAAAAAGTTTCCCGAATATTGGCTGATGAACGTTACACAGGGAAGCTGGTATATCGAAAGACCGCCCGATCAGGAACCGCAGGTTTCGGTAGGAAATCCGTTCCCGAAAGTGAGTGGTTACGCATTAACGAGGCATTTGACCCTATAATTTCCGAGGATGATTTCAACGCCGTGAGACTTATGCGCGTTCATAAAACGAACAAAAATCCTAAGAGGCAGAGTCTTTTCAGAGGATTGTTGAAATGCGGATTTTGCGGGAAAAGGCTTGTGGCAGGGAATTTTGAGAGTGGTAATTGCTATTGCGCAAGACGTTGGTGTGTCCCGGAATCTGAATGCGCCAAAATGCAAATATCGTATGAAACTCTGAAAACCGTTGTTTTTGAAGCTGTCGGGCTGCAAGTTCAGTTATATTGTGACGCTTTCGAAAAAATTTCCAAATCTGTAGCTTCAAACAGCTTTAATAATGAGGAGATATTATCGTTACAAAAAATCGTTGACAGAAGGGACAGCGACGTTTTTGAGTTATATGAAGAATATGTGCAATGTAAGATTAGCCGTGACGAATTTGTTCTGCGAAGGGATCAAATAACAAAAGAAGCAGAAAGAGCAAGGAGTACGCTCGACTCCCTGCAGCAATCTGCTTCAAATGAAATAGATGAAGATCGGCTCAATACCTTGTCGTTGATTAAACAACGCGGCAAGAAACTTGATATCGACAATACCCTTTTAATGGCATTGATCAACGAAATCAAGGTCTACGCTCCGGATAGAATTGAAATTGTCTGGAAATACAGTGTACCAAACATATATGAGTGAGTAAACCTTTCTTTGTTAAAAGTGTACTATTATCGTAAGCCAAATTTGTGAATAATGTGGAAAAACAAATTTTTTAGAAAAAATATCTTTTCCCACCTTGACACATGACTACGAACGAAAATCACCGCTCGGCGGCTTGGGGCCGCCTGCGCGGGCTGATTTTCGTCCGTTCTGCACGATTTTTTTGGACAGCCCCCGTGCCTCCAGGTTACACTGCCGCGCCACCGTCACGGCCACACCCGCAAAATCCCCTCAAACCCTGACGAAAACATAGTCCCCGGCCCGTTCCGCTCCCCCGGTGCAGGGGAAGGGGGCCGGGTCGCCGGGCTCGTACCTTGCGGCGACGGCGTAGCGCTCGCCGTCCCTGGCGAAAAGGTAGTAGCCGTATTTTTTAAAGGAGGCGAAAAAGGCGTTGTTGCTCAGCACAAAGCGCACCCGTTCGTCACCGGAGGGGAAGTCCCTGCCGGTTATCTTCTCCCAGTTCAGATCGGGCAGGGGCGCATAGGGGTTTTCAGCGGCGGGCTCCGGTTCGGCGGGGATTTCCTTACCCTCGGGAGCGGGCTCCCACTCGCCGTAGAACATCTGCCGTCCGGATTGGGTGATAAGTATCGCCCGATAGCCGGCGGTGTCAATCTCTTTGATGAGCTTGCCGCCGGTCACGTTGCCTATGGGCAGGTTGTTCTCGCCGATGAGCCAGACCTTCAGCGCCCCCATGACTCCACTGACCCTGACCTCGACGGTGCTGTCGCCGATTATCGCGTGTCCCCGGCCCAGATCGGCCAGGGGCCGAAGTTCTATTCTTTTTGGCATGAATGTACATCTCCTTCCATATATTATTAGTACGTCGCCGGGGAAAATAAAATGATAAAAATATAAAACATGAAATACAACAAGAAAACACGAGCAAAACGGAGAAATGACGAGATATTCCCAAAATAAATCAAAAAAACGGGAGTTGCCATATGCTTCCGCAGGAAGTAATATATTGTTAGCACTCGATGAGAGTGAGTGCTAACACACAGACGTAAATAAATTATAGGAGGTAATAGATATGAACATCAAGCCTTTGGCCGACAGAGTCGTTATCAAAATGGTGGAGAGTGAAGAGACCACCAAGAGCGGCATCGTGCTTCCCGGCACAGCCAAGGAAAAGCCTCAGTACGCCGAGGTAATGGCCGTAGGGCCCGGCGGCGTAGTTGACGGCAAGGAAATCAAAATGGAGGTCGCCGTGGGCGACAAGGTCATTGTCAGCAAATACAGCGGCACCGAGGTAAAGCTGGACGGACAGGAGTACACCATCCTGCGTCAGAGCGATATTCTCGCTAAAATTGACTGAATAGGAGGAGTTTATTATGGCTAAGCAGATAAAATTCGGCGAGGAGGCCCGCAAGGCTCTTGAGAGCGGCGTTAATCAGCTCGCCAACACCGTTAAGGTAACTTTGGGCCCCAAGGGCCGCAACGTTGTGCTGGACAAAAAGTTCGGCTCGCCCCTCATCACCAATGACGGCGTCACCATCGCCAAGGAAATCGAGCTTGAGGATCCCTTTGAGAACATGGGCGCCCAGCTTGTAAAGGAAGTCGCCACCAAGACCAACGACGTGGCCGGCGACGGTACCACCACCGCCACCCTTCTGGCTCAGGCTCTGGTAAGAGAGGGCCTGCGCAACATAGCCGCCGGCGCAAACCCCATGGTTCTGCGCAAGGGCATCAGCAAGGCCGTTGACGCCGCCGTTGAGAGCATTATGGCCGCCGCCAAGGCCGTGGACGGCAGGGACGACATCGCCCGCGTGGCTTCCGTTTCCGCCAGCGACGAGAAGATAGGCGAGCTTGTTGCCGACGCCATGGAAAAGGTCAGCAAGGACGGCGTTATCACCGTCGAGGAGGGCAAGACCGCCGAAACCTACAGCGAGGTCGTTGAGGGTATGCAGTTCGACCGCGGCTACCTTTCTCCCTATATGGTAACCGACACCGAAAAAATGGAGGCCGATCTTGACGATCCCTACATCCTTATTACCGACAAAAAGATAAGCAATATTCAGGACATCCTTCCCCTTCTTGAGCAGATAGTTCAGATGGGCAAGAAGCTCCTTATCATAGCCGAGGACATCGAGGGCGAGGCTCTGACCACCCTCATCGTCAACAAGCTCCGCGGCACCTTTACCTGCGTGGCCGTCAAGGCTCCCGGCTTCGGCGACCGCCGCAAGGCCATGCTTCAGGACATCGCCATTCTCACCGGCGGTCAGGTTATCAGCGACGAGCTGGGCCTTGACATCAAGGAGACCACCGTTGACCAGCTGGGCCGCTGCCGTCAGGCCAAGATCCAGAAGGAGAACACCATTATCGTTGACGGTATGGGCGACAGCAAGCTTATCGCCGACCGTGTTGGCCAGATAAGGAACGAGATAGAGAACACCACCAGTGACTTTGACCGTGAGAAGCTTCAGGAGCGTCTTGCCAAGCTGGCCGGCGGCGTAGCCGTTATCAAGGTCGGTGCGGCCACTGAGGTTGAGATGAAGGAAATGAAGCTCCGCATCGAGGACGCCCTTGCCGCTACCCGTGCCGCGGTTGAAGAGGGCATCGTGGCCGGCGGCGGCACCTGCTATATCGCCGCCACCAAGGCCGTTGAGTCCCTTGTGGGCACCCTTTCCGGCGACGAAAAGACCGGCGCCGAGATAGTGCTTCGGGCCATTGAGGAGCCTGTTAAGCAGATCTGCGCCAACGCCGGCGTCGAGGGCGCGGTAGTTGTGGAGAAGATAAAGAACGGCGCCGCCGGCATGGGCTACAACGCCTTGACCGGAGAGTTCGTGGACATGATCAAGGCCGGTATCGTTGACCCCGCCAAGGTCACCCGCAGCGCCCTTCAGAACGCCGCCAGCGCCGCCAGCATGATACTCACCACCGAGAGCGTTGTCGCCGACCTTCCCAATAAGGAAGCCGACGCCGCGGCCGCACAGGCTGCCGCTATGGGCGGCGGAATGTATTAATTCCGAGATTTAAACGTAAAAACATGGGCCGCATTTGCGGCCCAATTTTTTTCAATTAGGAGTGAGGAATTAGGAGTGAGGAATGAGGAATGAGGAATATTGCTGGGCAGATACTTTGGTTTGCGTATATGTACCGTAAGTGTGACAATGACAAAATATTCGGTAGGGCGCGACGACCCCGGCGCGCCGCCGTACAAATTTAGGGAAACAACGACAAATAAAAAGGCTTCCCCTCGAGGGGAAGCTGTCGGCGAAGGCCGACTGATGAGGTGTAGGATGCGAAGCATCCGTTATAAATTCACGGTTACAATAACGCCGCACAGCGGCTACACCTCATCCGGCACTTCGTGCCACCTTCTCCTCAAGGAGAAGGCTTTGGTGTCGTCTGTCGTTGGTAACGTAAGGCTGTACAGCGGCGCGCCGAGGTCGTCGCGCCCTACCGGGTATTTGTCATTGTTACATTTATTGTACGGTCACGCCTGTCAAGGTTACGGCACAGGTACAGTCACACAAAACAAGGCAACCGCACTACACACTACACACTACCCACTAATCACTGCCCACTAATCGCTATTATTCCTAATTCCTCATTCCTAACTCCTAATTTTTATAATTCCTCATTGTTCCACTCCGCACAGCTCTTTTATGGCCTCCCATGCGTCATCAATACCCATGCCGGTCTCGCCGCTTACGGGGATGAGGATGTCGTCGTCCTCAAGGTTCAGGGCATAATACACCTCGTCAAGGTTGTCGGTGAGTTTGGTCTTGGCGACCTTGTCGCATTTGGTGGCGAAAACCAGAGCGAAGCCCTGTCTTTTTCTTATCCAGTCAAGCATCGTCTTGTCGTCCTCGGTGGGGGAGTGGCGGGCGTCCACCAGCAGGGCCGTACACTTAAGCTGTTCCCGGCTGTTGAGGTAGGTCTCTATCATGGCCGCCCAGCGTTTTTTCTCCTCCTTGCTGACCTGAGCGAAGCCGTAGCCCGGCAGGTCGACGAAGTGGATGCAGTCGTCTATGTTGTAAAAATTGATCGTGGCCGTCTTGCCGGGCTTTGAGCTGATACGGGCAAGACTTTTACGGTTCAGCAGCTTGTTTATCAGTGAGCTTTTCCCCACGTTGCTCCTGCCGGCAAAGGCTATTTCCGGGAAGGCCGTTTTCGGGTACTGAGCGGGGGATACGGCGCTTATTGTCAGCGCGGCGTTATGAATATTCATGGTGGTGGGGCCTCCTTTCCACCGGAACGGGGGTCACAGGCGGCGCGGCGGTCAGACCGATCTCCGGCGGGGCCGCCACAGGCATAAGAGCCGTGCGCAGCACCTCCCGGCAGTCCTTGACCGGTATGAAGTTTATTTCAGACCGGATCGCCGCCGGCAGCTCTTCCAGATCTTTGCGGTTCTCCTCGGGAATGATGATGTTCTTTATCCCAAGCCGGTAGGCCGCCAGTGATTTTTCCTTGAGGCCGCCGATAGGCAGCACCCGTCCCCGCAGGGAAATTTCCCCCGTCATTGCCAGATCCGTCCGAACGGGACGGCAGGTGAGGGCGCTGGCCACGGCGGTTGCCATGGTTATTCCGGCGCTGGGGCCGTCCTTGGGCGTGGCCCCCTCGGGAATGTGTATGTGTATATCCTTTGTCTTGTAAAAATCGCCGTCTATCTTCAGATCCCGGGCAATAGTGCGGACGAAACTCACCGCCGCTTTGGCGGATTCCTTCATCACGTCACCGAGGCTGCCGGTCAGTTCCAGCTTGCCGGTGCCGTCCATTATGCCTACCTCGATTTCGAGGGTGTCGCCGCCGACGCTGGTCCAGGCCAGACCGGTGACCACGCCTACCGTCGGTTCCTTTTCCTTTACCGGATCAAGGAATTTCCGCGGCCCCAGCAGCTTGTGCAGGGACGGCACGCTGACGGTGACGGAGCGGCGCCCGCTCACTATCTCCATGGCGGCCTTGCGGCACAGGGTGCCAAGCTCCCGCTCCAGATTGCGGACGCCGGCCTCGCAGGTGTAGCCGCTTATCACGGCCTTTACCACGTCCTCCTTTATGTGGAAGCTGCTTTTTTTCAGGCCGTGCTTTTTCATTTGCTTTGGCAACAAATGAGCCATGGCGATGTTCAGCTTTTCCTCCCGGGTATAGCTGGACAGCTCGATTACCTCCATGCGGTCAAGCAGAGGCCGCGGCACGGGGTCGAGGGAGTTGGCCGTGGTGATGAAGAGTACCTTTGAAAGGTCAAGGGGCAGCTCAAGATAGTTGTCACGGAAGGAAGAATTCTGCTCCCCGTCCAGCACCTCCAGCAGGGCCGCCGCCGGGTCGCCGTGGCCGTCGCTGCACATCTTGTCTATTTCGTCCAGCAGTATCAGGGGATTCATGCTGCCCGCCTGATTGATGGCGTTCACCAGCCGTCCGGGCATGGCGCCCACGTAGGTCTTTCTGTGGCCCCTTATTTCGGCCTCGTCCCGGACTCCGCCCAGACTCATTCTCGCAAATTTACGGCCCGTGGCCTCGGCCAGCGACCGGGCGACGGAGGTCTTACCCACGCCGGGAGGGCCCACAAGGCAGAGCACGGTGCCCTGAACGCTGCCGGTAAGTTGTTGCACCGCCAGCTGCTCAAGTATGCGCTCCTTCACCTTTTCCAGCCCGTAATGATCCCGGTTCAGGACGGCGCGGGCGTTTTCTATGTCGTTATTTTCCTCGGTGTACTTGTTCCAAGGCAGCTCGAGGATAAGGTCGAGATAATTTCGCGAAATGGTGTTCTCCGGCGATGTGGGGGAGGAACGGTCCATTCGCCGCGCCTCGGCCAGAGCGGCTTTTTTCACCTGCTCGGGCAGGTCGGCGGCATTGATTTTTTCCGTGTACTCATCGGCCTCGGAGTCCTCGTACTCGCCGAGCTCCTCCTTTATGGCTCTGACCTGCTCCCGAAGGAAGTAGTCACGGTTGTTCTGCTCCATCTGCTCGTTTACGCGGTCGAGGATCATAGCCTCGGTTTCCAGTACCTTCAGCTCGGTACTGATGAGCTCTATCAGCCGCCGGGCCCTTGCATCCAGACTCAGGGTCTCAAGAATTTCCTGTTTATCCTCCACGCGTATGAGAATGTTGCCGGCCAGAGCGTCCAGCATGGAGTCCACGTCCTGCCGAAAAACCTGTGCAAAAAAGGAGTCAGGCGGAACGGCGGCATTTTCGTGGCCGCCCATAATGCGAAAACCGTCCACAAGGGCCTTAAGCCGCCGAACGGCGGCCTCCAGAGCTACGGAGTCGATGTCGTTAACCGAGCGGCACTGGCTTATATTCGCCCGCAGGCAGCTTCCGTCGTCGGAAAAGCCGACCAAAAGCGCCCTTGAGCAGCCCTCGATATGTATGCGGACGCCGCCGTCGCTCAGGTCTATTTTTTGCTTTATCCGGGCCACGGTACCCATGGGGTAAAGATCCTCCGCACCTACGTTTTCCACATTTTCGTCCCTCTGCGAAACCAGCAGTATCAGCCGGTCGCCGTCAAGGGCCTGCTCAACGGCGGCTACGGACTTGGGTCTGGCCACGTCGAAGCTCAGGTTCATGTAGGGAAAAACCACCAGACTGCGCACCGCAATCAGGGGCATTGTTTTGTTTCTTGTCGTTCTTGCCATTATCATCTCGCCTTTCATGTAAACGCTGATTAAATACAGTGCGGCGATTGGCGAGACATAATTTTCACGAGACAAGGAAAAAAGCGCAGAAATACTTGATGTATTTCGAGCATTTTTGACGCAGTATCGGGGAAATTTGACCGCCAGGCGTCGTGCTGAGCCGCAGGCGTTATTTAATCAGTGTTTACTTATACGAAAAAAGAATTTTGCTACTATATTATAGCGGTTTTGCTCCGTTAAGTCAATAGTTAAAAGTAAAAAAATTAGGAATGGGAGATGGGAAATGAAAAATTAGGAATGAGGAATGAGGAATGAGGAATGAGGAATAAGGAATAAGGAATAAGGAATAAACAAGGACATTCGCCGCTTTTGTTAAAACGGCGGATGTCCAATTAAATTTGCTCTTGAACGTTCTGTAGGGGCGCGCTTTGTGTGTCCGCTTACACAAATTTATAATAATTTTTATACGATTTGCGGACACATTTATCATAATAAAGTTCACAATCACGGTCGTAAACATTTGATGGCGGACGGCCAATGCGGCTCCCCCTATGATATCAAGGTTCCATTAATATTCCTAATTCCTCATTCCTAATTCCTAATTATCGTTTACGGTACCAAGGCTGCATTTTTGTTTTTTGACACGCTCAAGATCCATGTTTTATTTAGTTGATACCTCTCCCGCCGAGGTGGTGCGCACATTCAGCACACCTCCGGCGCAGGTGCTGTCGCTCTTTACGGCGAACTTTACGGTGATTTTGTCCTTGTCAAGGGTCAGATTTTCGGGAATTTCGTAGAACACGTTATAAGGGGTGTCCACGGTGTTGCGGTCGATGGTCTGACTGCCTATGATTTCTCCGTCAACAAGAATGTCGAAATTTCGTGTATAGTGTCTGCCGCCGGCGTCAAAGGGGCCGTCCGGTCCCCAGTAGGACACATACAGATAGTTGGGCTTCTCGCTGTCTACATTCAGCTCATAGCTGAAATACGAGTCCGCGCTGCCGTAGGCGTCACGCCAGAAATAAGTGGTTATGCCGCTTGTGAGGCTGCCATTGTGGGAGTTTTTACCCTCCTGGCCGTGACCGATTTCGTCCTGCTGTCCGTCGGGAATTACCGAATCGACGGTTATGTCGTTCAGTGCCTTTTCGTATGGGTCGGCCTGGGCGTTAAGGTACCAATATACATTGTGGAACTGGTGATGTATGGAATAGAAGGGCACGAGGGTCAATGCCTGTCCGTTGGAGGTGTACTGTCCGTCGATTTTGAACTCCAGCTTTGACAGGTCAACCGGGGTGATGAAGTCGTTGGGATCGGCGCTCTCGGTCTTGAGCGAGGGCACGGCCACGGTGTTGGAGGGTAAGGATGTTTCCCTGACCCTTGTATCCTCGGCCAGCAGGTCGAAGCCCTCCAGCTCGGTGCCCAAAGGCGCCGCCAGCACGATGGGCCCGTATTTGAAGGCCACCTTGTTTTCGCTGTCACGGGCGGTATAGACCGAAAGGCTCATTGGCAGGGTCAGTTCAACGGTGTCGCCCACGCTCCAATCACGTTCGACGGTGATATAGCCGTTCTCGGGTTCGGCGTCCGCGGCCTCTCCGTTGACGTTAACGGTCATGCCGTCAGCCCATGCGGGGACGCGGAATTTGAGGGCTGAGTGGCCGCTGCCGCCCGCAACAGTAATAGTCACTTTGTCGGAATAGGGCAGCTCCGTTTCCATGCGGAGGGTAAGTCTCGTTTCCTTCCACACTACCTGAGATGGGATATAGAGGTTGACATAAAGACTGTCAAGGTCTTTATAATAAATCATCTTCGAGTACCGGCCGGGATTTTCCATGCCGCTGCCGGTGCAGCACCACCATGAGCTGTCCGGCGTGCCGTAAATGCGGAAGTGGCCCGGCAGCATGGAGGTGAAGTACATCTTGTTGCCGGTTTCCGGATCCTGAGAGCCAAGAATGTCGTTGTAGAGGGCATTTTCCACAAAGTCCATGTATTTGCCCTGATGTTCCCAGCGGAAGAGGTGCTCGGTGAGCTTTATCATGTTGTAGGTGTTGCAGGTCTCGGCGTCCTTGATGTGGAGGGTTTCGGCGCCCTCGGCCTCAAAGTGTTCGCTGACGCTGTTGCCGCCGATGACGAAGGAGCGGTGATTTACCACTCTGTCCCAGAAAAACTCCGAGGCCGCCCTGTAATCGGTATGGCTGCCGTCGCTGTCATAAATGGCCGCCGCGCCCACTATCTTGGGTATTTGGGTGTTGGCGTGCTTGCCGCTCAGCTCGTCTTTCCCCTTTGCGAGAGGATCGACAATGGCCTTGTGGGTGAAGCGGACGGCGGCGTCGAGATAAGCTTCGCTGCCGGTGATGTCATAGAGCTGGGCAAAAACGTCGTTCATGCCGCCGTGCTCGGTGTTCAGCATTTGCTGCATCTGATCGTCGCTGAGATTTGAGATGCCGTCCACGGCCCAGTCGGCAAATTTGGTCACGACGTCCAGCGCCCGGTCTATTCCGGCGATGCTGTAGGCGTCTATGAGCCCCTGATATATCTTGTGTACGCTGTACCACGGCACCCAGGCCCCGTTCAGGTCAAAGCCCCCGGCGTTTATGGTGCCGGCAAAGGCCTGTTCAAAGGGCCTTACACTCAGGCCGCCGATATAGCCGCTGCCGGTCTCGGTCTGGATGCGGGCCAATTCGCCGACGGCGTACTCCAGTTTTTCCCGAAGCTCGGCGCCGTAGCGGGCGGATTCGACACAGGCGGAGCTCATGGCGCTCATCCAGTGGCCCAGGGAATGTCCGCTGATGCCCATGTTGTCGGGCCAGCCCGCCCAGCCTTGGGACTCCCAGCCGCCGTAGCGTTCGGCCTTCGGGGTCAATCCGGCGGCTTCCATGCTTGGGGCCAGCAGCCGGTCCGGATCAATGGCCATGAGATAGTCCTCGTTGAGATTTCGGGCGGTGAGGAACATACCGTCCAACAGTGTCACGTCGCTTAAGGGCATAAACTGTCCTCCTTCTTCAATGTCTATGGGCCGGGCCTCTGCTTCGATAAGAGGGGCAAGGGTGGCGCTGCTCCAAAGTAGCAGCTTGGCCGTGAAGCCCGGATATATCGGGGCGGGAACGGTGATCTCCGCCTTGGCGGCCTCGGTGGGAACCATAGTTTTCGTATTGACGGAGGCCAGCTCCCCCTCCGCGTCAAAAAGTACCAGAGCGGCGGTGAGCTTGTCGGCTTTGTCGGTGTAAACGCCGAAGCGGGCGGTGAGCTCGCCGTCCCTGCCGCTTATTTCCCGGGAAATACTGTAATCCGGGTCAATGCTGTCGCTGTAAACGGTGACGGCGGCGGTAACGGGGTACTCGTCCGCGCCCACGTAAGCCGTGCCATCAACGATGTACTCGCCGTCGCGAACGGCCTCGAAGGGTTCCCAGACGACTTTGGCCCTGCCGGAGGCCCCGCCCTCAAATGTGACGCCTATTGATGAAGGAAGAGCGGGAACGGTGCCGGCGTAGGCGCTGACGCTGACATCCTCAAAGCTTTCGGCCTTTGCGGGTTCCACGGGAATGAGGGTGAAGCCGTTTACGCAGACGAAATCAATGGCCTGAAGCCAGTAAATATTGAGGAAAAAGTAGTCCGCATCCTCGTCGGCGGTGATAAGCGCCTCGTGCTTTTCCCAAGGCAGGTTGCGCAGCACATTGTCGCCGTCATATTCGTCCACGTTTACGCCGCCGCTGCCGCTCCAGACGATTTTGCCGTCGGCAGCTTTAGAGCAGAAGTCCCCGGAATTTATGGCCCCGAACCTTATTGATGAGTTGAGTGAAGAATTTCGGGCATTGGTGAACACATAATAGGAGAAATAATAGCTCTTGCCGCCCTTGATGGGAACATAGGCTTGCAGAGCCCTATTGCCGTTCCAGTAGCTGCCATCGGCGTTTGTGATATACTCGCAGAGGAAGTAGTCGCTGCCCGTGGCGGACAGTGCTCCGCCGCTGGAGTAGTAGAAGGCGTTTTTGCCGTTGGCCTCGCCCTCGCTGCCAACAACCACGTCCTCAAGAGGGGTGAGGTTTTCAAGAGTATTGGGGTCGGGAGCCTTGCCGTCCCAGCTTGTGCCGGTGTTGGCGCCCACGTACCACTGCGGGGCCTCCCGTCCGGCCTCGCCGCCGAAGTTGGGACTGTTGAAAAGATTTTCTCCGGCGGCAACGTAGACCGTGCCGTCGAAAGTCATTGTCTCATCCGCCGCCGCTGCGGAAAAAGCCAGCGGCAGCAGGGAAAGGCAGAGCATGAGACAGAGCAGTTTTTTCATTTTCATTTACCTCTTTTCTATAGTCAGGCGTCCGCCAGGAGCCAAAACAAGCGGAATCTGTTCGACCGAGAGTCCGGGCAGCGTTATTTCGTACACATCGATAGCGGTCACTTTTTCGCCCTCATAGGTGAACAGTGTGACGGCGGCCACGGCGGAAGCGTCGCCGTAATTGGTCACTGTGACCTGTCCTCCGTCAAAGGCGGCAGCGCTGATTTCGCCGTCGAGGGCGACGGAACTCTGTTGTTTAAATTCTCCGGAGTCGGGGTCGAAAGCTATGACCTCCGCTCCCGAGGCGCCGCCCATATCAAAGCCGACTTCGAGACTGTCGCCGGAGACCTTCCGCACCTCGCTGCTTATGAGACCGCCGTTTTCGCCGTAAAGGCTGACCGCCAGCATACAGTCACGGCTGAGCGACACGCCGAGACGGCCGCCGCCTGTGACGAGGGCCGTTATATATCCCGGGCTTATGCCGTCGGCGTCCGTTGAGAATTTTTCGTAAATCTCGTCCCCGTCCATGACGTAGGAATAGACGGTAAATTCGTTGATCGTTCCCCTGAAATTCGGAGCGTCAAAGGCGGCTTTGCCGAGGAAGCTCTTTACCCCGCCGCCAAGGTCCGAAACTTTAAGTCCCAAGTCGCCATCGGCCGAGAGGATGCCGTCAACATACATCTTGTAACGGGTGTCCTCGGCGGTTATAACGACGGACGCATAGCGCAGCCCCGTTATGCCGGGGGCGGCCGCCAAATCCCTTTCGCCCTCCGCGCCGTTGTCTGTAATTGCCGCTCGGAGCAGGTTCGTCCGTGGAGCGGAGGCGTTTAGGAGAAAGTATTCCTCCGCGGAATTGCCTATGCAGAAGGCCGCCTGATTTACGGTGCTGTTCCATGGGGTCAGCCGCAGCACAAGAGTGAAGCTGTCAAGGCCGCTGAATATCCCCTTTGGCAGATCGACCCAGTCCCCGCCGTCGAAGTTGCCGCCGGTCAGGTCGCCGTGGATCACCCCGTGGTTGCCGTTACCGCTCAGATCGGTGAGGACGTTCCTCTCCGCTTCCGTGGGAAGATAGCTGAGGACGGTGTCCCCGTTGGCGCCGGGGCTGCCGCCAAGGGCCGTGAAGGTAAATTTCCGCGTAATATCCCTGTATGGGGCGGTCACGGGGACATTACGGTATACGGCGGTGAGAGTGACCCCCGTATCCACGGCGGGCCGGTTGAGAACGCCGCCTTTGCTCAGTACGCTCTCGTTGTCGGAAGTCCATTCCACATCGGCGCCGCCGGGAACAACACTCAGGTCAAGGTCGCTGACTATGAGCTCCGAGGGAAATTCGTACCGCTCAAAACGGACGGGAACCACCTTTGTCTTGTATATTTCCGTTATTTCTTCCTGTGTGAGTGCCCGGTCAAGGAGTTCAACGTTGTCCACTCCGCCGGACAGGGCGTCGGCGCTCCAATATGTCACGCCGAGATATATGTCGCCGGGGTCGCTTAACGCCGCCCCCTCGGACACGGGTTCTCCGTCAACGTACAGTCTCCCCGTGCCGTCGGTCTCGGTATAGGTCAGCCAGACCCAGGTGTTCATGACGTTTTTGGCGGAGGTGGGCCGCTTGCTCCAGCCCTCGCGCACCCAGAAGGTGGGCACGCCGCCGTTGAATATGACGCCTGTCCAATTCTCGTTTTCGAGGGAGCCCATGTTCTTGAAAAACAACGTCCGGTTGTCCCCGCCGGAGGTGACCTTCACCATGGCGGAGACTGTGAAGTCGCCCTCCGCCCGGCCCAGCTTAAGGCCATAGCTTCCGTCCAGCTTAAGGCCCTGTCCTTCAAAGCCCTCGTCAAAGGCCGCTTCGCCGCCGTTTTCAAGGCTGTTGGTGACCGTTTCAAGACCGCCGCCGTCCTCGAAGTCATAGCTTTCGGCGAAAGCGGCGGTTGACAAAATGAGCAAAAATGCCGTCGCTAAACAAAATATCAGCTTTTTCATTGGCTTTCACCTCCGAAACCCACTTTTACCGTCCTGCCGAGGCAGTAGATTGTGTACTCGCCGGGGACGGAAGGGGTAAAGGTATAGGTCAGACGGCCGTTTTCGTCGGTGGCCGCAAGGCCGACATGGGCCGCCGGGCCCCGGGCCGTTATCACTGCCCTGATATTGGGCGTCCCCTGGGCGGTGACGGTGATTTTTCCGTCGGTGGCGGCGGCGCTTATGTTCGCCGGAACTCTCGCGGTTTCAACGCCGAACACGGCGGGCTCGTCCGAAAGCACGATGTTCCCGTGACTGTCCAGTGAAAGATACTTGCCCGGAGAGGCCAGGCTCTCGAATATGAAGCCTCCGCCGCTCAGAGTTTGGATAAAGGTTCTCGCCGTCCGGGACTCTACGGTGCCCTCAGTGTCGTGGGTCAGGCGGGGGAAGCCCCGGAAGTCGGTGACAAAATATCCCATTTTGTTCACGGACTGAATGGAAACATGGCCTTCGCCGGGGATTTTCCCGGGGACAAGCTGCCACAGTCCGTCGGTTTCGTGCCGGGGGTCTCCGTCAAGCTTCAGCGTGCCGGCCATTGGATACTCCGCGTCGGCGTGGGAGTTTTCAAAGTGGCTGTGCCAAAGCTGCCGTCCGTCAATGGTGAGCTTCACCGCCTGACCGTCGAGGCCGAGGCTGCTCTCTTCGATTTGAGCCACGCCGCCATTTTCGTCAAAAATGAGGCGGCCGACGCAGACGGAGCGCAGATACCCGCCGCCCATCTCCTGAGCGCCGGTGTGGTAGAATATGTACGTCTCTCCGTTGAAGTCCAAAACAGCGGGGTGGTTGGTGTTGCTGCTGGCGCCCACGTCCATGACAAGACCGCCGTAGTCGTAGGGGCCGTATATGCTATCGCTTGTAGCATAGCTCAGATCCTCCCGCCAGCCGCTGGCGAAAAACAGATAATACAGTCCGTTCCGCTTATATATCCACGGGGCCTCAGTGTAGCCTGTGGGAATATTTTCGATAAACACCTCGTCGATGTCGTCACCGTCAATTTTGCCGTCGCCGCTGCGGTCGGTGAGGTTCACCATGTCGGGTTCCAGCTCCGCCATGTAGACGTTGCCGTTGCCCCAGCACAGATAGCGGTGCTCGATCCCGTTTTCGTCATTTTCCACCCAGACGGTGGGGTCTATGTCGTCCCAGCTCACGTTGCCCTTTGTCCAGCCGGGCTCGATGAGCTTAACTCCGTCCCGTGCGTCGGTGAAGGGGCCGGTGGGGCTGTCGCTGACGGCCACCGATATGCCGGTGGCGTTCTTGCTGTTATAGAAGTAATATTTTCCGCCGTGCTTCACCACCTGGGCGGCCCAGGCGTCGCTGGGGCTGCCCCAGCCGAAGTCCGCCGCCCGCAGGGGTATTCCCTCGTATTTCCAGTTTATCAGGTCGGTGGAGGAGTAGCACAGGTAATTGGGCATATAATAGTAGCTGCCGTCGCCGGTGTCCTCGCCGGCATAGAGATAGACTGTTCCGTCGTCGTCCAGCAGCACCGCCGGATCCCCGCAGTACACGGCGTCCACGGCAATATTCCCGCCGGTATTCGGTTCATAGACCTCGCCCGGCCCCGAGGTTATGGGGTTGGCCGCCGAGGCCGCCGTACACAGCAGCCCCGCCGCCAGCAGGGAGCACATGACTTTTTTCATTGATTTCGCCTCCTATAATTTAATTCTACTATTATAACGTATAAATGTCAATGAAAAATTTCCTTCAATTTATAAAATGTTTAAATATAGTTCTTGACTAACAGGGAAATTAATAGTATAATATAATTGAAATAATGTGCGGGGACAAGTTTTGCCATTTTCTCCGCAGAGCTTTGTTTTAACAGATTAAATTTATATATGAGGTGATATTTATGGCAGAATTACGTTGGCATCCACTCACTAAGGATTGGATCATGATCGCGTCTCACCGGCAGAACCGGCCCCAGATGCCCAAGGACTGGTGCCCCTTCTGTCCCGGCCCGGACAATGACAAGGTGCCTAAGGCCTTCGACGTCTATGAGTACGACAATGATTTCCCCGCCCTGATGCAGAACCCTCCCGTTCCCGACGACGTGGAGACAAATATCTATAAGGTTCGGCCCGCCTACGGCAAGTGCGAGGTTATTCTCTACTCTCCCGAGCACACCGTCACCCTGCCCGAGCTTCCCGAGGATCACGTGCGCAAGCTGGTTGATCTCTGGGTGGAGCGCTTCGAGGCTCTCCGCGCCGACAAGAACATCAAGTATGTGTTCATCTTTGAGAACCGGGGCGCCGTGGTCGGCGTTACCATGCCCCATCCCCACGGCCAGATCTACGGCTACAGCGTGGTTCCCAAGAAGCTGGAGCTGGAGCTCCGGTCCTGCAAGGAGCATCATGATGAGACCGGTCACTGCCTCATCTGCGACATGATACATGACGAGGTTGAGGACGGACGCCGCATAATCTTTGAAAATGAGGATTTTGTGGTATTCCTTCCCTTCTTCAGCGAGTACCCCTACGGCATTTATATTGCCGCCAAGAGCCACAAGCAGTATATCAGCGAGTTCACCGACAGCGAAAAGACCAATCTGGCCAAGGCCGTGCGCGAGGCCGCCGGTACGCTGGACAGCCTTTTCGGCTACACCTTCCCCTATATGATGTGTATGTACAACGGCCCCGTGAACGCCGACGAGGACACAAGCGACTACTATCATTTCCACATCGCCTTCTATCCTCCCATGCGGAGCGCCGACAAGCAGAAGTTCAACTCCTCAAGCGAGACCGGAGCCTGGGCCCACTGCAACCCCACCGCCCCCGAGGCCACCAGCGTCGAGCTGAGAGAGGCTTACAAGAGATTTAAGGAGAGTGACAAATAAATGACCATAGCCGAACTTAAGAAGGAATTTGTAAAGTGCTACGGCGGGGATGAGAGCGACGTCCGCATCTTCATGAGCCCCGGCCGTGTGAACCTTATAGGCGAGCACACCGACTACAACGGGGGCTATGTGTTCCCCGCCGCCCTCACCATGGGCACCACCATCGCCGTCCGCCGCATACCCGAGAACGTTATCCGTCTGCGGGCCACCGATCTGCCCGACTATGTTGAGGCTGACATAGACAACCTTGACGCCTACCGCGACCTGAACTGGGGCAATTATCAGATAGGCTGCGCCGTGGAGCTTCAAAAGCGTGGCTATGAGATTTTGGGCTGTGAAATGCTTTTCCACGGCAACCTGCCCTACGGCGGCGGCCTCAGCTCCTCCGCATCCATCGAGGTTTCCACCGCTCTGGCTCTCGCCACCTTCTCCAACGAAAAGAAAGGCATAACCGAGCCCGTGAACATGATAGAGATGGCCCAGGTGGGTCAGGGCTCCGAGTGCAACTACTGCGGCGTCAACTGCGGCATCATGGATCAGTTCGCCTCCGCCATGGGCCAGAAGAATCACGTTATTTTCCTGAACTGCAAGGACTTGAGCTACGAGATAGTTCCCCTTGAGATGGACGGCTATAAGATAGTTATCGCCAACACCAACAAAAAGCGCTCCCTTGCGGACAGCAAGTACAACGAGCGCCGTGCTCAGTGCGAGGCCGGTCTTGCCGCCCTTCAGCAGGCTATCCCCGAGGCCACCTGCCTTGGCGACATTTCCATGGAGCAGTTCATTCAGTATAAGCACCTCATCGAGGACGATGTTATCCGCAACCGTGTTGAGCACGTCATATCCGAGGACAACCGGGTGCTGCTCAGCATCGAGGCCCTTAACAGCGGCAACGTCATTGAGTTTGGCCGCCTGATGAACGGCAGCGGCGACAGTCTGCGGGATCTTTACGAGGTCACCGGCATCGAGCTGGACACCCTCGTTGAGGAGGCCCGTAAGATCGACGGCACCATCGGCAGCCGCATGACCGGCGCGGGCTTCGGCGGCTGTACGGTATCTATCGTCCGTGAGGACGCCGTGGACGAGTTCATCGAGAAGGTTGGCAAGGCCTATGAGGAAAAGATAGGCTATGCCGCGTCCTTCTATGTTGACAACGTGGGCGACGGCGGACACGAGATAAAGTAAAAAAACGGTTTTTCCGGCGGAGCCTGCAGCGGCTCCGCCGATGTTTTTTTTCAAAAAATTGTGACCGTCCCGCCGTCTTTTGTGTCCATATAAATGTAAGGCAAATTATGTCTGAAAAAGGGAGGAATAGAAAATGAAAAAATTTCTTTGCGCGGTTATCGCTCTGTCAATGCTGCTGGCCGCTTTGCCGGCCTTTGCGGCGGACTGCGGGGATTTGGCCCTGCTGCCCGCCCATGTGCGCTGGGTAAAAAGCAAAATGGACGGGGGCGAATATGGGAACGATGTGCATCAGTTCTTCTTCTATGATCCGGTAAGCGGACGTTACTGTGACATTTTACTCTATTATGAGGACGGTCTGCCGAGGCTGCACAGGATATGGACGGACTGCGAGGGCGAGCCGGACGACAGCTTTTCGTACCGTATGTACGGCTACGGCAGGCCATCCGAGGGACTGTGCGGCTTCATTAACGGCGGCGGCTTCGCTGACCTCAAGGACTGTGAGGGCGACGGAGATATAGACGTATATTACGCCCACCTCACCGCCGACGGCGTAGATTATATGCAGATAAACGGACTTGACGGCAACAGTCCGTATTATCCCATAATCAGTCTGGTTATGGAGGACAGCCGCTTTGCCGACGACGTAAAATACTACAGGGAGCAATACGCCATCTATGCGGCTCCCCTGCAGGAAAGGTATGAGCGGGGCGAGCTTGGGGACGAGGCCTTTGTTTTAAAAAGCTACTCCACGTGGAACGGCAACGAACGGGTGATCGGCATTATTTCCGTAAAGGACGGCAGGGCCGTTATCGTCGGGGAAAACGGCTGCCGGGAGCTGCCAGATGACGGGCTGGCCCGTATAAAAGGCTTTGTTGAGGAGAACAACTTCGACGCCCTGCCCCATTACACCAACAGCGGCGTCAATGACGGCGGCGGCTACAGATACGTTCACCTCACCCCCGAGGGCACAAAATATTTGAAGATTCACAACGCCTTAATAAGAAAAACCAAAATCATGGGTTCCGGCGGCGAGTGGGTGGAGGCCTATGACGCCTATGCCGACGACGGCGCGGTCTACGCCGATCTGGAGCAGCTCGTGTATTCGCTTTACGAGGACGGGGGGCTTAAGCCCTGCGACGGCTCCGAGGCGAAGCTTTGGGACGAGGCGGAGCCGCCCATAAATAAGGTGAGCATAAGCGTCAACGGCTCCGCCGCCGGGGAGGGCGTGGACACGGGTCAGGCTGTGACCGCGCCTCTTGACAGAGCGCTGCTGGACGCCCTTGGCATAAAAAGGACAAAGCGGCCCGACATGAGCACCGTTGTTCTGAGCCGCGGCACAAGGCTCGTCATGTACGAGCCCTGCCAAAGCACCCTGACCGTGGTGGACGCCGGCGGTTACGACAGTCCCGACGCTCTGGCGGCGGCTCTCTCCTCGCCCGCCGCCTATGAGAGCGGGGCGGCAAAGGCCGTTTCCATCGGATACACCGTCGCCAACGAACGGCTGCCCCTTGAGGCCGTGTGCCGGGCCTTCGGTCTGGAATACGCGGCTGACGGCGGCTCCGTGAGCATAAACGCTCCGGCGGCGGAAAGTCTGGACAGTGATTATGTAAAACGGCTCACCGCACTTTTGATGAGCGGAGAATAAATCGGAAGCATTTACGGCATACGCTGTTTGTGCGGGGACGCGATAAAATACAAAAAATCCATTGACAAATCCGGCGTTATGTGTTAAAATATTGAAAGCGTCACAAAACGCAAAATCTTAAAGAAAGGATTGTCCGAAATGGAAAATGTATTTGACGTTCTCAAGGAACGGGGCCTCATTGCACAGACAACTCACGAGGAAGAAATACGCGAGCTGCTGGGAAAGGAGAAGATATCGTTCTATATCGGCTTTGATCCCACGGCTGACAGCCTCCACGTAGGGCACTTCCTTCAGATGGTGGTTATGAAGCATATGCAGGATCACGGCCATCGGCCCATCGCCCTTATCGGCGGCGGCACGGCCCACATCGGCGACCCCAGCGGCCGCACCGATATGCGCCAGATGATGACTTCCGAGACCATTCGGCACAACGGCGACTGCTTCAAAAAGCAGATGAGTACCCTTATTGACTTTTCCGAGGGAAAGGCCATAATGGTAAATAACGCCGACTGGCTGCTGAAGCTGAACTATGTGGATTTTATACGGGACATCGGTTCCTGCTTCTCCGTGAACCAGATGCTCACCGCCGAATGCTTCAGGCAGAGGCTGGAAAAGGGGCTCAGCTTTTTGGAGTTTAACTATATGCTCATGCAGAGCTATGACTTCCTGATGCTGGCCCGCGACTACGACTGCAAGATGCAGCTGGGCGGCGACGACCAGTGGAGCAATATCCTTGGCGGCATCGATTTGAACCGCCGCAAGGACCGCCGTCAGGTTTACGGCATGACCTTCACCCTCCTGACCACCAGCGAGGGCAAGAAGATGGGTAAGACCGCCAAGGGCGCCGTGTGGCTGGATCCCGCCAAGACATCTCCCTACGAGTTTTATCAGTACTGGCGGAACGTGGACGACGCCGACGTGTGCAAGTGCCTGCGGCTTTTGACCTTTATCCCCATGGACGAGATAAGAGAGTACGAAAAGCTGGAGGGCAGCGCCCTCAACGAGGTAAAGGCCCGTCTGGCCTATGAGCTCACCGCCATGGTACACGGCAGGGAAGAGGCCGACAAGGCCGATTCCGCCGCAAAGGCCGTGTTCAGCGGAGCGGGGGACGACGCCAATATGCCCACGGCCGAAATTGCCGAGGCGGAGCTTGGCGAAGGTATGCCGGTTCTGGATCTGCTCGCGGCGGTGAAGTTCATTCCCTCCAAGGGCGAGGGCCGCAGGCTCATCCAGCAGAACGGCCTGAGCATAAACGATGAAAAGATCACCGACATAGGTACGGTTATCACCAAGGACAGCTTCGCCGACGGAAAGCTCGTGGCGAAAAAGGGTAAGAAGTCATTCCTGAAGATCGTCCTCAAATAGCAGGCGGGTGGTATATTGAACCTGATAATGATTTTTCTCACGGCGGTGTCGCTGGCCATGGACGCCTTCGCCGTTTCCGTGACCAACGGTATCGTGGTGACGGATCTCCGTCCCCGCCACGCCGTTAAAATGGGCCTGTATTTCGGGACTTTTCAGTTCGTTATGCCCCTGATCGGCTATGTGCTTGGCAGCGGTCTGCGGGAGTACATCGAGGCCTTCGACCACTGGATAGCCTTCGGGCTGCTGGCCATTATCGGCGGCAACATGATAAGGGAGAGTTTTTCTCCCGAGGAGGAGGCCCGGGGCGGAAAGTCCGCCAAGGAGGCGCTGAGCTGCAAGGTTCTGACCCTTCAGGCCATAGCCACCAGCATTGACGCTCTGGCCGTGGGGGTGAGCTTTTCCCTCCTGCCGGACGTTGATATGTGGCTCTCCTGCTCAGTTATAGGCGTTGTGGCCTTTGCCTTTGGCTTCGGCGGCGCTCTCATGGGTAAGCGCGTGGGCGGACTGTTCCGGGACAAGGCGGAGCTTGCCGGCGGAATAGTGCTGTGCGTGATAGGCATAAAAATACTTATCGAGCATCTGTTTTTCTAAAGACAATTTTACCAAAATTAAATAAAAGACAGTTCGTGACCATCCTGTCTATAAACAAAACTACGGATTTAAGAGGGTGTATTATATGTCCTCTTAGAAGGGCGGGGTCACACCCCGCCAATTTTATTTCAATTTTATTTTTGGAGGAGTTTTACAATGCAAAAGAAAATGGCAACAAGGTACATGGTTCAGGGCGCGATGATAGCGGCCGTTTACGTGGCGCTCACCAAACTGTTCGAGCCGCTGAGCTTCGGCATGAACGGTGCCATTCAGTGCCGTGTCAGCGAGCTGCTGACGGTTTTGCCGGTGTTTACTCCGGCGGCGGTGCCCGGCCTGTTCGTGGGCTGCCTGCTGGGGAACCTGCTTGGCGTGGGAGTTTCGCCGGTGGACATAATATTCGGTTCACTGACCACTCTGCTGGCGGCCTGCGGCACAAGAATGCTGCGGAAGAATTGGTTCCTGGCGGTGCTGCCTCCCATAGTGCTTAACGGCCTTATTGTGGGCGGTTACCTGCCCGGAGTGTACGGCATGAATATACCCATCTGGCTTTCCATGGTATATGTGGCCGCCGGACAGGTCATTTCATGCGGCGTCGGCGGTCTGCTGCTGGCTAAGGTGATTTCCAGAACGCCGATATTCAGATGCGAGTATAATTAAGTTTAGCAAAACAGAAAAGTTCCCGAAAATCTTGAGGTTTCGGGAACTTTTCTGTATCTATATTACGGTAGGTATAAAATCTTAAATTTATCATATTTGCCTATTGCAATATGCGGCATAATGTAGTAAAATTAACCTGATATAATATAATGTGAAAAAACAGGAGGTCATACTATGTCCAATAACACCTATCAGACGCCCCTCAACTCCCGCTATGCCAGCAAGGAGATGCAGTACCTCTTTTCCAACGATATGAAGTTCCGCACCTGGCGGCGGCTGTGGATAGCCCTGGCCGAAACGGAGATGGAGCTGGGCCTGCCCGTCACTCAGGAGCAGGTGGACGAGCTCAAGGCCCACGCTGACGACATCAATTACGAGGTGGCTCAGGAGCGGGAAAAGCAGGTTCGCCACGACGTTATGAGCCACGTTTACGCATATGGCGTCCAGTGTCCCAAGGCCAAGGGCATTATTCATCTTGGCGCAACAAGCTGTTACGTGGGCGACAACACCGACATTATAATCATGACCGAGGCTCTTAAGCTTATCCGCAAAAAGCTTATCAACGTTATCGCCAAGCTCAGCGCCTTTGCCATGAAGTATAAGGATCTGCCCACTCTTGGCTTCACTCACTTCCAGCCGGCTCAGCTCACCACCGTGGGCAAGCGCGCCACCCTTTGGATACAGGATCTTGTGATGGATCTTGAGGATCTGGATCACCAGCTTTCCAAGGCCAAGCTTCTGGGCAGCAAGGGCACCACCGGCACTCAGGCCAGCTTTCTTGAGCTTTTCGAGGGCGACCATGAGAAGGTCAAGGCCCTTGACATGAAGATAGCCGAAAAAATGGGCTACAACGCGGTGTTCCCCGTTTCCGGCCAGACCTATGCCCGCAAGCTGGACACCCAAATGCTGAATATCCTCGCCGGAATAGCCCAGAGCGCCTATAAATTCAGCAACGACCTCCGCCTGCTCCAGCACCTGAAGGAGATGGAGGAGCCCTTTGAAAAGAGCCAGATAGGCTCCAGCGCCATGGCCTATAAGCGGAACCCCATGCGCAGTGAGCGCATTTCCTCTCTGGCCCGCTATGTCATTGTGGACGCCTTAAATCCGGCAATCACCGCCTCTACCCAGTGGTTCGAGCGCACTTTGGACGACAGCGCCAACAAGCGTCTCAGCGTGGCCGAGGCCTTCCTTGCCACCGACGCCATACTGGAAATTTACATCAATATCACCGACGGAATGGTGGTCTATCCCAAGGTCATCGAGAGCCGCATCATGAGCGAACTGCCCTTCATGGCCACCGAAAACATCATGATGCAGGCGGTCAAGCAGGGCGGCGACCGTCAGGAGCTCCACGAGAAGATAAGGGAGCTGTCCATGGAGGCCGGCAAAAACGTAAAGGTCAACGGCGGGCCCAACAACCTCATCGATCTGATCGCCGCCGACGGCAGCTTCAATCTGGACATCGACGCTCTCAAGGCCATACTCAAGCCCGAGAACTATGTGGGCCGCGCCCCTCAGCAGACGGAGGAGTTTGTCAGCACCGTTGTTCAGCCCATACTTGACGCCAATAAGGAACTGCTCGGCATGACGGCGGAGCTTAGTGTGTGACGATGAATTAGGAATGAGGAATGAGGAATGAGGAATATTCCGTGCACTGACTTTATTTTTCGTTGATAATGTGAGGCGTACATAAGTATATATGACAAATAACCGGTAGGGCGCTACGAGGAGACGCGTCTCCCGGCGCGCCGTTGCGCAAATTTATGGTAACAATGACAGGAGATAAGCCTTCCCCTTTGAGGGGAAGGTGGCCCGCAGGGCCGGATGAGGTGTAGGATGCGTAGCATCCGTTATACGTTTACAGTTATACTGACGCCGCCCAGCGGCTACACCTCATCAGTCGGCCTTCGCCGACAGCTTCCCCTCGAGAGGAAGCCTTGGCATTATTTGTCATTTGTACTTTTCACTGTTCTAATCTAATTTAAAAAATTTTAAAAATTTTTTTAAAAACACGGAACTTTTTCGGCACTTCCCGCGTCTAAACTATAGAACATATTTATGTTACTATATTTTAGGAGGAATACCTATGAAAAAACTATTTGCCGCAATTCTGGCCGTGGGGACGGTCTTTGCCGCCTCGGCGGCCATGGCTCAGGACGAGGCCGCCGTACTGCCGGCCTTCGACGTGACGCTGAACGGCCAGAAGGTTGACAGCCAAAACAGGGAATACCCTCTGTTCGTGTACAGGGACATCACCTATTTCCCAATGACCTATTTTGACTGCCGCTTCCTTGGCCTAACCACAGACTGGGACGACCGGGCTTACACTCTGACCATCAACAAAGAGAATATCGCCGGAATGTATCGGGACTACGCCTCCGAAACGAATAACCCCGACAGTTGGACCGTGCGTCCGGTGGAGGTTCCCGTCGGTCAGGAGTCCCGCTACACGGGGGAATGTGTTGAGCCCGCTCACTTTGTCACCTATGTGAACGGTAAGGAGGTCGGCGGCGGGGAATACCCCCTCATGACCCTGCGGGGCGTGACCTACTTCCCCCTGACATGGGAGTACGCCCACGATATGTTCGGTTGGGACTACGGCTTTGACGAAAACGGCCTGAACATAAGCAGTGACAACTACCACACCGAAATTTTAAACTTGCCCGGCTTCGACGGCACAAACGCGGCCGAGTACGGCGGATATTACTTCTATCAGGCGGGGCAGGAGATACGCCTTGCCCCCATGGACAATCTTTCCGCCGCCGAGACGGTTTATACCATGCCTTTGCCGCCTTATCATGTGGGAGATGAAATCATGTGGGGAGACGTCGCCTATCCCGCCCAGTTCAGCATCCGGGACGGCGAGCTGCGTATGACCTTCACCGACGTTGACACGGCTACCTTCACCAGCGTTTACAGTTTTAAGTACGATCCGGCCCAAAATACCTTTGTGGAGGACAATAGGCCCGACACCGTGAGCAACCCCACCGGGCCGGACACCCGTTATTATTATGCGGACGACATTGTTGTCAGGATAGGGTATACCGCCTCGTACAGCCGGGGCGGCGAGGAGGTCAGCCTTAAGGAGCTGGGCAACGCCTACGGCTGCCGTGTCCTCGGCCACAGGCTCTATCTCCGCTGCGGCCCGGCCAAGGGCTATGACAGCGGCGCCTTGTCCGACTTGTACATGGTGGACATGGACACCGGCGAGATAACCCTCGTAACTCGGGGAATAAACGGATTTTGGGCCTTTGAGGGGCCGGAGGGCGACCTTATCTACACCTATACCGACGGCGAGGGCCTTGTGCGCCTTGACACCGACGAGGTGATAATATACAACGCCGATTATTGGGTGTCTTACGCTTATAAGACATTGGAGTTGACCCTTCTTGGCGAGGAGCTGGCCGTATACAGCCGCGACGACGGCCATACCCGACTTCAAGTCTTTCCTGAGTATGGCTCCGGCCAACCCCGGGAAATACTGTCGTCCGATGCTTACGGCAGCTACGGCGGCTTTGACGGCGGATTTTATGTTTGTCTGGATGAGGAGCTGCCCGAGGACAAGTACCGCATAGCCATACTCCGGGAGGGCAGGGAGCCCTATCTCAGCTCCGACGTTCCGGAAAGCTGGTACGGCAAAGTTTTTGCGGAGGGCGGCGACGCGATCTATGTCACCGAGGGCAAGGCCGTGCGCGTAACTCTTGACCGCAAGGCGGAGCCCTACAGCGCCCACCGGAGCGAGATATTGAACCTGCCCGGCACCATAGCCGTCACCGACGGGGAATACTATTACTATCAGGACTCCGATTTGAACGCCTACCGCACTCCGGTGGACGACCTTAACTCCCCTCAGCTGATAATGGACTTCGGCTGGGAGCCCGGCAAAGGCATGGGCCCCGGCGTCAGCTATTGGCCGGAGGACGGCGGTATGATAATGGAGACCGTCAGGGGCAGCTCGCCGATAATGAGCAGCACCTATGTTTACCGCATAGGCCCCGACGGTCAGGCGGAGGAGATAGACAGCTGGGGCAACAGCGCCGGCAACGTCAACAGAATTTACGTTGACGGCGGGCTCTCCGTCACGATGAGCGACTGGGGCGGCCCCGGCGGCAACAGGGTGAGCTATACCTACAACGGTGAGGAATACAAAATAAGCGACATCAGTGACGGGGCCTACGGACAGGTGGGCTACGACGGTATAATAAAGCTGACCCGTGACTTTTACCGACTGGGGGATTATCTGTACTTCACCGGCTGGCAGTTTGAGGACGAAGCAACCCAGGCCGGCGACAGCAGCCTTTTCCGGGTGCGTTTGGGCGAAACCGAAGTGGAGAAGGTTCTTGACGGAGTGGGACGGTTTTACATCTTTGACGCTCCCGACGGGGACACCGTGGTTTATTGGAACGACGGCAAGCTCCTGCGCCACTGCCTTGACACCGGAAAAACCACTGTCATGATGAAAACGGAGCAGCCCTTCTTCTGCGCCGGCGGCGATGAAAAGCTGGCGGTCGCCCTGTCCGGTGAGGACTACGGCTGGCCCCGTGAGATAAGAGCCGACCTGCTCATCTTTGACGATTACGGCAGAGGCGAGGGCAGGCTCATTCATCAGGGGCTGGATAATTCCGTGGCCGGAAAATCCGGCAACCTTGTCTATGTCAGAGAGAGGAACGACAACGAGGACATCAACACCTTCTTTACCGCCGTGGATACCACCGTCAGCGACGAGCCATATTATTCCTCCGATCGGGTCAGCGAATTGTGGTACTATGACGGAATAATCACCTATTACGGATATTCGGGAAACGGCGGAGCGCTGAAAAAAGTAGACCTTGGGGAGTGAAGAAGAAAATGAGGAATTAGGAATGAGGAATTAGGAATATTTCGGGGCAGATACTTTGATTGTCGTGTATGTACCGTAAATATAACAATGACAAACGTAAAGCTTTCCCCTCGGGGGGAAGCCTCAGCACTGCTCTAATTAAAAAAATTTAAAAATTTTTTTAAAAACATGGAACTTTTTCGGAACTTCCCGCGTCTAAACTATAGAACCTGCATTAAGGTTACTATATTTTAGGAGGAATACCTATGAAAAAACTATTTGCCGCAATCGCGGCCGTGGGGACGGTCTTTGCCGCCTCGGCGGCCATGGCTCAGGACGAGGCCGCCGTATTGCCGGCCTTCGACGTGACGCTGAACGGCCAGAAGGTTGACAGCCAAAACAGGGAATATCCCTTGTTCGTGTACAGGGACATCACCTATTTCCCCATGACCTATTTTGACTGCCGCTTCCTTGGCCTCACCACAGACTGGGACGACCGGGCTTACACTTTGACCATCAACAAAGAGAATATCGCCGGAATGTATCGGGACTACGCCTCCGAAACGAATAACCCCGACAGTTGGACCGTGCGTCCGGTGGAAGTCCCCGTCGGTCAGGAGTCCCGCTACACGGGGGAATGTGTTGAGCCTGCTCACTTTGTCACCTATGTGAACGGTAAGGAGGTCGGCGGCGGGGAATACCCCCTCATGACCCTGCGAGGCGTGACTTACTTCCCGCTGACATGGGAGTATGCCCACGATATGTTCGGCTGGGACTACGGCTTTGACGAAAACGGCCTGAACATAAGCAGCGACAACTACCACACCGAAATTTTAAACTTGCCCGGCTTCGACGGCACAAACGTGGCCGAGTACGGCGGATATTACTTCTATCAGGCGGGGCAGGAGATACGCCGTGCCCCCGTGGACAATCTTTCCGCCGCCGAAACGGTCTACACCATGCCCCTTCCGCCATGGCATGAGGGGGCCGAATGGGGTACTGCTGCCAATCCCGCCATGTTCAGCGTCCGGGACGGTGAGCTGCGCATGACCTTTACCGACGTTGACACGGCCACGTTCACCGACTACCATAATATGAAGTACGATTCGGCCCAAAACACCTTTGTTAATGACGACCGGCCCGACACCGTGAGTAATTCCACGGGGCCAAGCGTCCGTTATTATTATGCGGACGACATTGTTGTAAAAATAGGGTATACCGCCTCGTACAGCCGGGGCGGCGAGGAGGTCAGCCTTAGGGAGCTGGGCAACGCCTACGGCTGCCGTGTCCTCGGCCACAGGCTCTACCTCCGCTGCGCCCCCGCCGATGGCTATGACAGCGGCGCCTTGTCCGACTTGTATAAGGTGGACATGGATACCGGCGAGATAACCCTCGTAACTCGGGGAATAAACGGATTTTGGGCCTTTGAGGGGCCGGAGGGCGACCTTATCTACACCCGTACTTACGGCGAGGGTCTGACGCGCCTTGACACCGGCGAGCTGATCTACTCTGAAGCCGGTTTGGCGGAAGGTACTCACGCGGAGCTGGATATGGCTCTCCTTGGCGATGAGCTGGCCTTATACAGCCGCGCCGACGGCCTTACCCGGCTTCAGGTCTTTACGGAGTACGGCTCCGGCCAACCCCGGGAAATAATGTCGTCCGATGCTTACGGCAGCTGCGGCAGCTTTGACGGCGGATTTTATGTTTATCTGGGCGGGGAGCTGCCCGAGGACAAGTACCGCGTCGCCATACTCCGGGAGGGCAGCGAGCCCTATCTCAGCTCCGACATTCCGGAAAGCTGGTACGGCAAAATTTTTGCGGAGGGCGGCGATGCGATCTATGTCACCGAGGGCAAGGCCGTGCGCGTGACTCTTGACCGCGAGGCATAAAAAATAAAGCAACAAATGCAACAAAAGAAAGGAAAGGCAAAACATGAAGCTTGGAGTTATCGGCGCCGGAAATATTGCCGGCGCAATCGTAAACGGAGTAGTACACGCCGGCATCATAAAGCCGGAGGACATCACGGTCAGCGACCTCTATGACCGTAAGCTTGCCACCTTGAGGGAGCTTGGGGTGAACACCACCACCCATAACACCGAGGCCGCCGCCGCGGGAGAAGTGGTTCTGCTGGCCATCAAGCCCAACGTGGCCGAAAAGGTGCTGGCGGAAATAGCCCCCCACATTCAGGGTAAGCTGCTGGTCAGCGTGGTGGCGGGCTTCACCCGTGAGCACATCGCCGGCATAGTGGGGGAGAGCGTGCGCATAGTCCGCACCATGCCCAACGTGCCCGCCCTTGTGGGCGAGGCCATGACCGTCCTCTGCCGCACCGATAACGTCAGCGACGGGGACTTTGACGGGGTTATAAAGATATTTGACGCCATAGGCAAGACCTCGGTTCTGGACGAGAGCCTTTTTGACGCAGCCACCGCCACCAACGGCAGCGGCCCGGCCTACGTTTTCGTGATGATCGAGGCCATGGCCGACGCGGCGGTGCTTCAGGGCATACCCCGTGACATCGCCTATCTGCTTGTGGAGCAGACGATTTTGGGCTCCGCCAAGCTGGCTCTGTCCACCATGGAGCACCCCGGCAAGCTCAAGGACATGGTCTGCTCCCCCGGCGGCACCACCATCGAGGCCATCTACCGCCTTGAGGAAAAGGGCCTTCGGGCAACCATGATAGACGCCGTAGCCGCCTGCGCCAAGAAGTCCGCCGAGCTTGGACGGAAAAACGGATGAGAATGAGAAATTAGGAATTAGGAATTAGGAATACTGACGTGGCAGTCGCGGTATTGCCTTAAACTTTGGTATCAGTCTTTCATAAAAAACCGTCCCCTTTCATAGGCTGAGAGGGGATGATTTTTTATGGATAAGCAAAGGAACATACTGCTTTTTTTCACGGGAATTTTCATGGTGGGACTGACCCTGGGCAGCGTCATAGGGCTGGGCGGCACGGCGGAGGTGGAGCTGGCCGCAGCCTCGGCCCGTCGGTATATAGCCGTCTGCGCCGTGACGAACCTGCCCTTCTGGTGCTGTGTCCTGCTGCCCTGCCGCCGGGGGCACAGACTGGGCTTTTCCGCTCTGGCTCTTTTTATCAAGGGAGTGCTGCTTGGCTGCTCGGGGGTGTTTGTCCTCTCCGCCGGCGGGCCGGGGCGCTACCTGACCGACATATTCCCCCAAATTCTCTCCACGGTGCCTTTGTACATTTTTACCTCCGTCAGGAACCTTGGCACCGAGGAGACTCCCTATACATATTACGCAATATTGACAAATTTCTGCCTCTCAATTTTGGCGGATTTTTTCTCATCTTGTGTTCAATACCTGATTTTTTTCACTTTTTCTACTATTCAAGGTTTTTTTATAACAAATTTGTGAAATTTTTTTAGTGCATTAAGGCAATATACTTTTCCGACGGATTGATATAAAATTAATTATCATCATTACTGTCGGTAAAGGAAGATGCAGCATGAATAAACTTATCGACGATTTTACTCTTTTTTTGTCAAAAAAACACAGGGTAAGCAAAAATACCCTCATGTCATACCGGCGGGATGTGGAAGCCTTCCTTAACGGACTGGGGCTTGAAGAACCCGAAGCCTGCTTCGCCGTCACGAGGGACAGGGTGCAGGAGTACGTTCATGGCCTTGAACTGGAGGGCAAGGCCGATTCCACCGTGCTCCGCAGCGCCAGCTCCATACGCAGCTTTTACGGCTTCCTCGCGGAGCGGGGCCTTGTGGAGGAAAATCCCGCCGACAGTCTGATCCTGCCCTCCGCCTCGCGTAAGGCGCCCGTGGTTCTCACTCCGGGCGAGATAAGCCGGCTCATGGCTCAGCCCAAGGTGGGCGAGGCCAAGGGAGCCCGGGACAAGGCCATGCTGGAGTTGCTCTACGCCACGGGCATGAAGGTTTCGGAGCTGATCTCCGTGGAGCTTCGGGACATCGATCTGACCGAGGGCGTGGTCGTATGCAATAACGGCGAGCACTCCCGAGTGATACCTATGGGCGGCGCGGCCGAGGAGGCGGTAAGGTATTATCTGGAAAACGTTCGTGACGGGATGGTGGAAAACCAGAGGATAAAGACGCTTTTCGTGAATTGCAGCGGCCAGCCCATGACCCGCCAGGGCTTCTGGAAGCTGATAAAGGGCTATATCGAGGCGGCCGGCATAAAAAAGCGCGTCACTCCGCAGACTCTGCGCCACTCCTTTGCCGTGCATCTGCTCCAGAACGGGGCCGACGCGGCCGTGGTTTCCCAGATGATGGGGTATAGCGACGCGGTTTCCACCAAGGTATACAGCGAAATGCTCCGTGACCGTATGAAAAAAGTATATAACCGCTCCCACCCGAGAGCGTGAGGTAATTAGGAATGAGGAGTGAGGAATTAGGAATATTAATTTGGCAGCTGCACTGTTTGTCGTTTTTGCCGTAAAACGGTGCAGGAAAGTTTGATTGATAATCCGTTTATCGTTGCCGCCGTAAACGCTTGATGGCGGATGCCCAATGGGCGCCCCTACGGAATCAATGTTACGGCACAAGCACGGTCACACAAAACAATGTAACTGCCCTGCCAATATTCCTCATTCCTCATTCCTAACTCCTCATTTTTCATTTCTCTGCCCGCAATTTATATGAATATTACGCCGCCCCATACGCATATATAGTATCGGGGTGGTTATTTTGAAATCGGTTAACGAAAAAAAGCGGCCGGCGCTGGGCCGGTGCCTGATCAATCTTGTGACGGCCTTCGCCGTGACGGTGGTGCTTGTGCTGGCCTTTGCCCTTGTGCTGTGCTACACCGACATTGACGAGGTGTGGATAAGCCGTGGCGCCAGAATTATCTCGGTGTTCTCCGTCGCGCTGGCCGGAGCCCTCTGCGCCCGTGGCGGCAAAAGCGGAGGCTGGCTGATAGGCGGGATAAGCGGGGCGGCGTACATGGTGATACTCTACGCCGTGGGCTATCTGGTGTTCGGCCGGCTGGAGCTGGACGCGGACGCCGTCGTGAAGCTTATTTATGGGGTCGTCGCTGGAATAGTGGGCGGCATTATCGGAATAAATCTCAACGGCAAGTGAAATTTCTATTGACAAAAGTCGGCGGCCGTGGTATAATAAAGCTGAACACAAAGAAACGAGATAAGGAGGCAAAAATCTATGAAACACGTTAAGACGATTTCCGGAGCAAATCTGGCTAAGTCCGTTAATAAGGGCGGCTGCGGCGAGTGCCAGACGTCCTGCCAGTCCGCCTGCAAAACTTCCTGCACTGTGGCCAATCAGAAGTGCGAGCAGAAGAAGGACTGAGGTCTAAATGAAAGGGGCTGCGCAAAACAGCCCCTTTATTTTGTTGTAAAGGATGAAGCAAATGATACATAAATTTAAAAATCTGGGGCAGTACATAGTGCTGGATGTGGCCAGCGGAGCTATTCATTCCCTTGACGAAAAGGCTTATAATCTGCTGGACTGCTATGACGGAGAAGGCGTGTTTCAACCTGAAAAGGCGGCGGAGCTGGGCCTTGTGGGGCCGGAGTACGACGAGGCCGCGGAGGAGCTCCAAAGCTTAATCGACGGGAAGCTTCTGTTCACAAAGGACATCTACGCCGAGATAGCCAGGCACTGGGACAAGCAGTCGGTGGTCAAGGCCCTCTGTCTCCACATCGCCCACGACTGCAACCTTCGATGCAAGTACTGCTTCGCCGACGGCGGCGAGTACATGGGTAAGCGTGAGCTCATGAGCGCCGAGGTGGGGAAGAAGGCCATTGATTTTGTGATTGAGCAGAGCGGGAACCGGAAAAATATCGAGATAGACTACTTCGGCGGCGAGCCCCTGATGAATTTTGACGTGGTAAAGGAGATAACCGAGTACGCCAAGGAACAGGGGCGGCTCCACGGCAAGAGCTTCCGCTTCACCATAACCACCAACGGCGTTCTGCTGGACGAGGACAAGCAGGCATATATTAATGAAAACATGAGCAACGTTGTCCTCTCGCTTGACGGGCGCAAAGAGGTTCACGACGCCGTCCGTGTCCGCGTGGACGGCAGCGGCAGCTATGACCGTGTGGTGCCAAAATTCCAAAAGCTGGCCGACAGCCGGAATCAGAACAACTACTACGTGCGGGGCACCTTCACAAGGGACAATCTGGACTTCGCCGAGGATGTGAAGCACCTTATGGACTTAGGCTTTGAGCAGATAAGCGTGGAGCCCGTTGTGGCCCCCGAAACCGAGGATTACTCCCTCCGCCGGGAGGATCTGCCCGCCATTTTTGCCGAGTACGATCGTTTGGTGGAACTGCTGACCAATACCCGCAAGAGCGGCAAATTCGTGAATTTCTTCCATTTTATGATAGACCTTGAGCAGGGCCCCTGCGCCTACAAGCGGCTGTCCGGCTGCGGCAGCGGCCATGAGTATCTGGCGGTAACCCCCTCCGGCGACCTGTACCCCTGCCACCAGTTTGTGGGTAAGCCGGAATTCAAGATGGGTACCGTGTTCGAGGGCAAGCTGGATGAGAATATCAGAAAGCGCTTTATGAACAGCAATATTTATACCAAGGAGGCCTGCTCCACCTGCTGGAACCGCTTCTATTGCAGCGGCGGCTGCGCGGCCAACGCCTTCAACATGAACGGCGACATAGACAAGCCCTACGAGATAGCCTGCGAGATGCAGAAAAAACGCACCGAGTGCGCCATCGCCATGGCCGCCGCTTTGAGCGAGGAGCGGAGTGAAAATTAGGAATTAGGAATGAGGAATTAGGAATACTGACGGGGCAGCTGCGGCGTTTGCGTATGTGTACCCTAAACGTAGCCTTGACGCCGTAGGGGGTCGTTGGCCGTCCGCCATCAAACGTTTACGGTAAAAATAACGAACGAAATTATAAATCAAATTTCCCTGCACCGTCTTACGGTAAAAACGACGAATAGTGTAACTACTAAATTAATATTCCTCATTAATAAAAAGGGGGACACGTAAATGAAAGGCATTATCGCTGTTATCCTGACACTGGCCCAACTGCTGGGAGGTATGGGACTGTCTCCGGAACTCCCGGCCTCCTCCGGAGACAGCGGCCTGACCCTTGTCTTTGAGCCAGACACCGAGGAACCCGTTGCGGCCGACGATCTGTTTGCCGCCCGTGACATTCTTGAGAGCCGCCTGTCCATTGAGGACATTGACTGTGACGTCGAAGTTACCGCCGACAACCGGCTGAGGGTAAGGACGGCCGGGACTGCCGACATAGGGGAGATTGTGGAGACGGTTACCAAAAGGGGAGAGCTGGAGCTGTGCTATCAGTACAGCGAACCGGACGAATACGGGAATACGAGATACGCCACTGCTATGGCCGGAAATAAGGAAAATATCAGCGGCGTGAACGTATGCTATAACTCGGTCGTACCCGGTGGCCAAAACGAATATTATGTACAGATAGAGTTTACTCCCCAAGGCCGCAGAGCCTTTATGGAGGCCACTCAAAACGTCGTGAACCGTTCCTTTAACGGAGAGAACATCGTTGGCTGTATTGCTATTGTCCTTGACGGCGACGTCATCTCGGTGCCGGCCGTTGATACGGTCATTGACACCGACGCCTGCATCATTCACGGCAATTTTGACAAAGAGTCGGCCCAAGCGCTGGCCGGTATTATCGGCGGCGGGGCGCTGCCCTTCGGCTTTAAGATAGTGAAAAATCAGTAAGTCAAATAACAAAAATCGCGTCCCGGGGGAAATCCCGAAACGCGATGAGGGCCCGGCGGCACGCCGGTGGTCGGAGTGACGGGACTTGAACCCGTGGCCTCTTGGTCCCGAACCAAGCACGCTACCAAACTGCGCTACACCCCGCCATGCGCCTTCAAATATTATAAACTATTTTTGCCGATAAGTCAATACCCAAAATAATTTTTTTCCTGTTTTTTGCGGCCGTGCAGCCCGCGTAAAGAAATATTTTCAAAAAAATTCTCAAACCCCCTTGAAAAATTTGTGCGCTTGTGATAAAATACCATAAGTAATCCGAAAAAGGCAGTGAAGCGGAGAGTAGGCATGGGAAGGCGGACAGAGAGTCGGTGCCGGCGGCTGGGAGCACCGTGCGCCCGAATATGCTGAAGTTCACCGCGGAGCCGCCCCGCTGAAGCGGCTGTTGGCCGTGGGTAGGCGGGGACGTATGGGCGCGTCAGTTCCCCAAATGAGTTATAAATCAGGGTGGTACCGCGAGAAATTCGCCCCTGACGCAGCTTGCGTCAGGGTTCTTATTTTGTTTATAATAATTTTTTCATACTAATCCCAATTAAAAGCGTCAACCGAGGGGTGAGGATTTTTTGTGCCAGACAAGGAAGAGGCCGCAGGCAATACTCTATGTATTGTCAAGGCCGATGACGCTGTATGGCGCGAAAAAGACCGCACCGAATTGATGATTTTAATTAGGGATTAGTATCATATATTAAACCGAAAGGAAGATTTCTATGAAGGAACAGCTTGAAAAGATCCGTCAGGCGGCGGCTCATGCCCTTGACGCCGTGGAGACCGGCGAGGCCCTTGAGGCCGTACGGGTCAGGTTTTTGGGCAAAAAGGGTGAGCTTACCGCCGTACTCAGAGGCATGGGGGCGCTCACTCCCGAGGAGAGACCCGTTATCGGCCAGCTGGCCAACGAAGCCCGGACTTACATCGAGGGCAAAATCGAGGAAAAGAAGGCCGCCGTGGCCGCTAAGAAGCGGGAGGCAAAGCTTGCCAACGAGGTCATTGACGTGACCGTGCCCGGCCGCCGCAAGCCCGTCGGACGGCTCCACCCCCTCCATCAGGTGCTTAACGAGATAACGGACATTTTCACCGGCATGGGCTTTTCCGTGGCAGAGGGTCCGGACATCGAAACCGATTACTACAACTTTGAGGCTCTGAACATCCCCTCAGACCATCCGGCCCGGGATACGCAGGATACCTTCTATATTAATGATAATATCATCCTCCGCACCCAGACCTCTCCCGTGCAGATAAGGGTCATGGAGCATACTAAGCCCCCCATCAGAATGATTGCCCCCGGTCGGGTGTTCCGCAGCGACGCCGTGGACGCCACACACTCTCCGGTATTCCATCAGATAGAGGGCCTCGTCATTGACAAAGGCATTACCATGGCCGACCTTAAGGGTACTCTTGAGGCCGTGGTAAAGGGACTTTACGGCCCCGACGCAAAGATACGCCTGCGTCCCCACCACTTCCCCTTCACCGAGCCCTCGGCCGAGGTGGACGTGTCCTGCTTCGCCTGCGGCGGCAAGGGCTGCGGTATGTGTAAGGGCGAGGGCTGGATCGAGATACTGGGCGCCGGTATGGTACACCCCAAGGTTCTTAAGGTGGGCGGCATCGATCCCGAGGTATACAGCGGCTTTGCCTTTGGACTGGGCCTTGAGCGCATCGCCATGTTCAAATATGGTATCGACGACCTGCGGCTGTTCTTCGAGAACGACCTCCGCTTTCTCCGGCAGTTTTAAGTGAATGAAAGGAATGATATAGATGAAATTACCCCTTAGCTGGCTTAACGACTATTTAAAGCTGGAGAACGTGGGCGTCAAGGAGTACTGCGACGCCATGACCCTTTCCGGCAGCAAGGTGGAGGGCTGGGCCTCCGAGGGCAGCGAGGTGGAGGGTGTGGTTTTCGGCCGCATCCTCACCAAGACCCGGCACACCAATTCCGACCATATGTGGATAACTACCGTTGACATCGGCAGCGGCGAACCCGTTCAGATCGTCACCGGCGCACAGAATATCGAGGTAGGACAGCTTGTCCCCGTGGCCACCAACGGGGCCACGCTCCCCGGCGGCATTACTATAAAAAGCGGCAAACTCCGGGGCGAGGTCAGCAACGGTATGCTCTGTTCCCACTCCGAGCTGGGCTTCGAGGACGGGGTAATCCCCGGCAGCGACCCCAACGGCATACTGATTTTCCAACAGGAATACCCCATAGGCGCCGACGTAATGGAGGCCCTTGGCGAAAAGGAAACCGTGGTGGAGTTCGAGATAACGCCCAACCGCCCCGACTGCCTGAGCGTTATCGGACTGGCCAGGGAAACCGCCGCTACCTTTGACGTGCCCTTCGCCATCCCTCCCGTGGAGGTAAAGGCCCTTGCCGGCGGCGATATCAACGACGTCGCCAAGGTCACCGTGGAGGCTCCCGACCTCTGTCCCCGGTACGCCTGCCGTCTGGTGAAGAATATCAAAATGGGTCCGTCCCCCGAGTGGATGCAGAAGCGGCTGAAGGCCGCCGGAGTCCGGCCCATCAGCAATATCGTGGACATAACCAACTACGTTATGCTTGAGTACGGCCAGCCCATGCACGCCTTTGATCTGGACTTCCTCGAGGGTCACGAAATCATTGTCCGCCGTGCAAAAAACGGCGAGGAAATAATCACTCTGGACGGCCAGCCCCACACCCTTGACGACACCATGCTCATGATCTGCGACAGCAAAAAGCCCGTCTGCGTGGCCGGTGTTATGGGCGGCGAAAATTCCGAGATAAAGGACACCACAAAGGCCGTCCTCTTTGAGTGCGCCAACTTCCTCCGGGGCAGCGTTCGGGTCACCGCCCGGAAGCTGGGTCTCCGCACAGAGTCCTCCTCCCGCTATGAGAAGGGCCTCGACCCCAACATGGTGGTAAAGGCCATCAACAGGGCCTGCCAGCTTGTGGAGGAGCTGGGCGCGGGCGAGGTCGTGTCCGGTATGATAGACGTGGACAACAGCGACCACACACCCGTTGTAATTCCCTACCGTCCCGAAAAGATAAGGGCCTTTATAGGGGCCGACATCAGCGACGGCTTCATGCTGGACGCCCTGAAGCGGCTGGACATCGCCGTTGACACTGAAAAAATGACCGTCACCCCTCCGACTTACCGCATGGACATCGAGGGCGAGGCCGATGTGGCCGAGGAGGTCGCCCGGCTCTACGGCTATGATAAGATACCCTCCACCCTTATGAACGGACAGGCCACCAGCGGCGGCCTTACCAAACCGCAGGCTCTGAGGGCAAAGGTGAAGGATGTCCTTGTGGGACAGGGCTATTATGAAATAATGACCTACAGCTTCACCAGTCCAAGGACGCTGGACATGATAAACGCCGGTCCGGAGCTTCGGAACAATATCCGTATCCTCAATCCCCTTGGCGAGGACACAAGCATTATGCGCACTACCTCAGTTACCGGTATGATGGAGGTGCTGGCCAGAAACTTCAACCATAAGAACAAAAACGCCCGGCTCTTCGAGCTGGCCACCGTGTACGAGGCAAAGGAGCTGCCCCTGACCCGTCTGCCGAAGGAAAGGGAGATAATCACTCTGGGCGGCTACGGCAATATGGACTTCTATGACATGAAGGGCACCGTGGAGGAGCTGTTCGACGCCATGGGCATCACAAATGTGACCTTTGACACCGCCGCCCCCAACCCCATATATCATCCCGGCAAGAGCGCGGATATATATGTTAATAAGAAGAAAGTCGGTACGGTGGGGGAGGTACACCCCGATGTCTGCGGCAATTATGACGTCGGCGAGACCTATCTGGCCGAGATTGATTTGGACTATGTGCTGAAGTGCGCCGGCAGGGACGTAGTTTATAAGTCCCTGTCCCGATTCCCCGCCGTCACCCGTGACCTGGCCATGCTGGTGGACGACGGAGTTAAGGCCGCCGACATAGAAAACGTTATCCGCCGTGCCGCCGGAAACCTGCTGGAGGAGCTTGAGCTTTTCGACATCTATAAGGGCAGCCAGATACCCGAGGGCAAAAAGAGCGTCGCTTACAGCGCCACCTTCCGCGGCGACAAGACGCTCAAAGAAGAAGATGTTACTAAAATTTGGAACAAGGTGCTCAAGAGCCTTGAACACAATCTGGGCGCCGCTCTCAGGTAGAATGTCAGAATATCCTGACGGAAGCCGTTGAATTTTGTAAAATTTTCACGAAAACTGCTTTTGTAAATATTTTGTGGTTAAAAATGGGCAAAAAACGTTACGTTTTCAGCCCATTTTTAATTTATACATAAAAAATTTAAAATTTTTATAAAAAATCTACAAAAAACACTTGAAGTTTTTAGAGTTTTTGTGTATAATAGTAGTATGCAAGCAGTGTGCAAAATTACTAAAAAAGGATGTGGAAAAAAATGCGCGTAAGGTTAAAAGCTTTGCTTGCCGTAACATCGGCGGTCGCTCTGACCGCGGTGTCCCTTGCCGGGTGCAAACCTTCAAGTCAGGGTAAGACGGGCGCCGTAACGAACATCGTTATAGGTACCCACGCCCAGCAGGAGGACGACCCCAACTGGGTGGATGAGATCACCGGCGAGTCCACCATGAATCCGGATTATCTCCGGGCGGCGGAAAAAGCTCTTGCCGTAGTTGAGGAAAAGCTGAACGTAAAGATATCCTGGTCTCAGTACGCCAGCGATCTCCAGCAGCTTCTTCTTCAGACGGTTCTGGCGGGTGACCCGTATTGCGATCTGGCCGTGCTTTGGAACGGTGTTCAGGGCAATATCATGAACCAGAACATACTCCAGCCTTTGGATCCTTATGTTGACAACGTTTTCTTCGGTGAGGACGATGCCGACAAGTCATGGATACCCATAGGCAAGACCTTCGGCAGCTATTACCTCATGAACCGCGACCTGCTGTTCGTGAATACCTGGCCGATATGCTACAACATTGACTACATAGAGGCGGTTCCCGCCCTTAAGGAAAACGGACGGACGGTATATCCCTCCGACCTGTATCTCCGGGGAGAATGGACCTGGAGCAGGTTTGAGGATTACCTCACCAAGATAAAGGCTTACTATAACGGCAAGAAGGGCCCGGTCAATTCTTCCAATGACATCGTTCCCTTCAACACCAACTACAGCTACGCGGTGCTCATGGCCATAGCTTCCAACGGCCAGGCCGTTTACGACGGCGCCAACATGAGCTTCGACACGGCCGAGGCCAAGTCCGCCATAGAGTATATGGACAGGATGATCAACTCCGATCTTATCTCCTGCTCCACGGTAAGCGATACGTCCATCGACTCCGGCTGGCTTACCGAGACCGACGCCTTCTGCAACGGCGAGACCGTTTTCACAAACGTTGCCCGCTGGCAGATGGATAACGCCGGCAGCGCCCTTGCCTCCAGAGGCGAGAGCATGGGCATCATTCCCTTCCCCCGGCCGGACAACGTACCCGCTCCCACCGATGAGGAAGTAATGAACAACGCCTCCCAGTACCGCATACTCAGCCCGGCGGCCGACAGCGTGGGCCTGATGAAGGGTCACGACGCCGAGCGCAGCGAGCTGGCGCTTGAGGCCTACGCCACCTATAAGAGCGAATACTACAAGGCTTACGGCGGCGTTGACAGCATAGACGAGTACATGAATCAGCAGGCCGGCCCCGAGGCCCTGTCCTTCGGTGTGGATATCCTCCATCCCGAGACCGGCGACGATATACTCAAGATATTTGAGCTTATGGGCCGCACAAAGGTTAACGACTACTCCGAGGCCATCGGCGTGTTCTGGACCTGGACTGACATAGCCGGAAGATCCATCTACGGCTTCGGCGGAACTCCCAAGTATGCCACGGCCGTTGAGGCGAATAAGAATACCGTATACGAAAAGCTGGACAATATGTCCAAGGCTCTGAGAAAGGGCGAGGTTGTGGATGATATCGCTCCCTCCGCCAGCACTAAAGAAAGCAACTCCCTCATTTTTGAGCGTGATACAAAGCCCGCCGACATCAACTGGGCGGATCGGATCAAGGCCAACGACAACGTTGACGGCGATTACGACATCCAGATGGACGGCACCAAGATTCAGCTCAGAAAGCACGTGGACGAGGACGCCGTTGACGAGGACGGCGAACCCATCCCGCAGGAGGAGTGGCTCGACGGTAAGATGACCGTGAATTATTCCGGTGTTGACTTCAACACCCCCGGTCAGTACCCCGACGGCATAGTTATCACAACTACCGACTATGCCGGCAATAAGAACGAGCAGAAGTTCGAGGCCTTTGTTTATGACGATCAGAGCACTGAGCCTCCCACTCTGAAACTCAAGGAAGAGCTTCCCAAGATCGGCGTCGGCACCGACACCTCCAGCTATAACTGGGGCAATAACTGTGTCGAGACGGCTACCGATGTAAACGGCATCGACCTTAAGTCGAGAGTTTCCGCCGTGGTCACCGACCTGGATGTGACCGTTCCCGGAACCTACCCCGTTGAGATCTATGTGGAAGACTTCGCTCATAACATTACAAGAGTGGCAACAGAACTTACGGTAGAATAATGAACGGAGGGATTTGAAACATGGAGGCAAAAACCAAAAAACGTCTCATAATATGGGGCGTTATCATCGCGGTAATCGCGCTTCTGGTGCTGCTTGCGTTCGTGCTCCCCGGTTCAAAGGACACTGTGGCCAATTTCGGCGTGTCCGGACGGTTTGTGGATGAATCCTATCAGGCTTATCTTGACGATAACCGCTATGATGAATCCAAGGCCGGCCCCACGGCTCCCGTTGAAGTTGACATAGCGAACTTTGTTGCCGATCCGGAGACCGGCGCCGTGGCGGACAGCCAGGGTGTCAAGATTGGCGAACGCGGTGACATCACCTGGAACTTCGATGTTGCTCAGGCAGGTTTCTACAACATCAAGTTCAAGTATTTCTCCGTGGAGGGCACAAACGCCACTCCTCAGAGAAGCGTACAGATCGACGGCGAAACACTGTTCGACGGTATGAAGCAGATTTCCTTCCAGAGGGAGTGGCTCAACAACGACGGTGAGATCGCCAACAGAAACGGAAACGAGATCAGGCCCAACGCCACCGAGATCTATGACCCCGATGGATATGAGTTCTTCTATTCCGATGAGAATTACCGCTCTCTTGAGCCCTACAAGTTCTACTTCAGCGCCGGCCCGCACACACTGACGCTGGTTGAGGCCAAGGAGCCTGTCAAGATCGCCGGCATCACTCTTTGCCAGGCGGAAGAACCCCCTACATATGAGGAATATCTGGCCCAGAACCCCGGCAGCAGCTACGCCGGTGAAAATCTGACCGGCCAGGCCGAGCGTACCGACGACGTGGTGACCAAGATCATCAAGTCATCGCCCTCTATCGGTATGTCCTCCGACTACTCCAGCTCCAACACGGTGCCTTATCATCACTGGAACGTTCTGCTGAACACTCTGGGCGGCACCAGCTGGCAGACACCCGGCGACAGTGTTGAGTGGGTTGTCAACGTTCCCGAGGCAGGCTATTATCAGCTTTCCTTCCGCGGACGTCAGTCTACCAACCGCGGCGTTAAGAGCTACCGCCGCCTGACCATCAACGGTGAGGTTCCCTTCGAGGAGGCCAAGAAGGTCGGCTTCGACTTCTCCGGTTCCTTCCAGAACTACGTTGTGGCCAACAACGGCGAACCCGCCCTCTTCTATCTGAACGCGGGCGAGAACAGAATAGGTCTTGACGTATGCCTGGGCGACTTCGCCAACGCTTACACAAAGATCAGCCAGACGGTACAGGATCTGAACAACTTCTATCTTAGAATAGTTAAGATCACCGGTACCGTTCCCGATACCCACATCGACTACGAGATCGAGGACAAGATCGACGGCTTCAAGGCCACCATGCGTCAGCAGGCCAAGAACCTGAACGCCATCGTTGACGAGATGGTTGAGATAACCGGCGAAAAGGGCTCCAACACCACCAACCTGGAGAAGGTTGCCCAGCAGGCCGAGCGCTTTGCCGAGGATCCCGAGCGCGTTGTTAAGGAGATCGGCGACTTCAAGAGCAATATTTCCGCTCTGTCAACATGGATGCTGACAATTTCGGAAATGCCCTTTGAGGTTGACAGCCTGACTCTCAGCGCTCCCAACGCCAAGCTTAAGCCCGCCGAGCCCAACGGCCTTAAGGCCGCTTACCACGAGGCCATCCGCTTCTTCGCCACCTTCTTTGTTGACGAGACTCAGATGGACGACAGTGCCAAAGACAAGGGCGCTCTCAAGGTTTGGACCCAAACCGGCCGTGACCAGTCCAACATCATCAAGAACCTTATCGACAGCGATTTCGCTCCCAACAACGGCATCGCGGTCAACCTTCAGCTTATTCCCGCGTCCGTAATCCTTCCCGCTACTCTGGCGGGCAACGGTCCCGACGTGGCGCTGAACATGGGTCAGGCCGACATCATGAACTTCTCTTACAGAGGAGCCCTTCATGACCTGACACAGTTCCCCGACTTCCAGGAGCAGGCCGACCGCTTCTATCCCAGCGCTCTCCAGACCGTTACATATCACGGCGGAGTTTACGGCCTTCCCGAAACCGAGAACTTCAGCATGATGTTCTACCGCGAGGATATCCTCAACGAGCTGGGCCTCACCGTTCCCAAGACCTGGGACGAGGTAGGCGAGATGATCTCCGAGCTGCACATCAACAACTATGACTTCTATATGCCCTCCAGCCTGATGATAAACACCATGGTTTATCAGAACGGCGGCGACCTCTACCACGGCGCCGAGGGTGAGACCTATTACGACAGAGACGGCGATCCCGTCAAGGATGCCAACGGCGCTCAGGCTGCCGGCGTATCCACCGACTACGGTATCGAGTCCGGTCTGAGAGATGAAGAGGCCATGATCGCCTTCAAGCGTCTGTGCGAGTTCTTTACCGCTTATGACCTGCCCGTATCCGCCGATTTCTCCAACCGTTTCAGAACCGGTGAGATTCCCATCGGCGTAGCCGACTACACCACATTCAACACTTTGGAAATCTTCGCTCCCGAAATCAAGGGCCTGTGGAACTTTGCTCCCCTGCCCGGCTTCCAGAAGGCGGACGGCAGCATCGACAACACCGCCGTTGCTTCCTCCGTACACACAACCATCCTCGAGAGCAGCGACCGTCAGGATGACGGCTGGACTTTCATGAAGTGGTGGCTGTCCGACGACATTCAGGCCAGCTTTGCGACCACCGTTGAGGCCATCATGGGCAGCGGCGCCCGTTACGCCACCGCCAACCCCAACGTGCTGAAGAGACTTCCCTGGTCCGCGGCTCAGGCCGACACCCTGCTTTCGCAGTTTGAAAAGACTGTAGGTATCCCCGACGTTCCCGGATATTACATGACGACCCGTATGGTTGACATGGCTTATAAGAACGTTGTTACCGACGGTCAGAATCCCCGTGAGGCTCTCTACCTTAACGTTAAGGATATCAATGACGAGCTTACCAAGAAGAGAAAGGAATTTGACCTTTCCTACATCGAGGACGGAACATATCATGAGGAAGGGAGTGAGGTAAATGAGTAAAGAACAAACAGCGGCTGCAAAGCCAAAAAAGAAAAAGCTTGAGGCAATGAAGTGGTCAAACGCCTGGAAGCTTCACAAGGAAAAATACCTTATGATACTCCCCTTCGCGCTCATCTTCATATGCTTCACCGCCATCCCCGTACTGGTTTCCATAGTTTTGAGCTTTACTAACTTCAATATGCTTCAGACCCCCGATTTTATAGGGCTCGGTAACTATATCAACCTTATCGTATTCGATGACATTTTCCTGATAGCCATGAAGAACACCATGCTCTTCGCTCTGGTTACAGGTCCTATCAGCTACCTGATGTGCTTCGTGTTTGCCTGGCTCATCAACGAGCTGCCCCCCATACCCCGCGCGCTGCTGACCCTGGTGTTCTACGCACCCTCCATTTCCGGTAACGCCTTCGTTATCTGGAAGCTGCTGTTCAGCTCCGATATGTACGGCTACATCAACGCCTGGCTGCTGAACATAGGGATCATCGACAGTCCCATACTGTGGTTCGAGACGGCGGAATACATTATGCCCATTCTGATTATAGTTCAGCTGTGGCTGAGCCTGGGCGTATCCTTCCTGTCCTTCATCGCCGGACTTCAGTCCGTTGATAAGACCATGTATGAGGCCGGCGCCATCGACGGTATCAAGAACCGCTGGCAGGAGCTGTGGTACATAACCCTGCCCGCCATGAAGCCCCAGCTGATGTTCGGCGCGGTAATGCAGATCACATCCTCGCTTTCCGTCGCCAGTATATCCACCGAGCTGGCCGGTTTCCCGTCAGTAGACTATGCGGGTCATACGATTCTGACCCACTTGAACGACTACGGCAGCACCCGTTACGAAATGGGCTACGCGTCTGCCATAGCCACGGTAATGTTCTTTATAATGATTTTCGCTAACATCATCGTACAGAAGCTTTTGAGAAGGGTGGGTGAATAAAGCATGATCAATCCTATAAAGAAATTTAAACAGTATCTTGATCATCGCAGGATAACCCGCCGGAACCGTTCGCTGGGCGTGGATATCGCGCTGACGGTCTTCCTGGGAGCCTTCGGTCTGTTCTCAGTCCTGCCTCTCTGGCTGATCATCATCAACGCCTTCAAGCCTTTGAACGAGGTATTCCTGTTCCCGCCCCGGTTCTACGTTTCCAACCCCACTCTCGACAACTTCCGCGACCTGTTCCAGATCGTGGGTAACAGCTGGGTTCCCTTCAGCCGTTACATCTTCAACACCTTCTTCATCACCTTCCTGGGCACGGCCGGCACGGTTATATTCGGCTCCATGGCCGCCTATCCTCTGGCCAAGTACAAATTCCCGGGCAGCGGCGCCATGAGCAGCATCATAACCTACTCCCTGATGTTCAACGGCACCGTAACGGCTATCCCCAACTATATCATCATGAGCAAGATTCACCTCGTTGATACATATTGGGCGGTCGTTATTCCGGCCATCGGCTCTACCCTGTGCCTGTACCTGATGAAGAACAACATGGTACACATACCCACATCTCTGCTCGAGTCCGCCAAGATCGACGGCTCCAGCGAGTTCGGAATTTACTGGAAGGTTGTAATGCCGCTGGCAAAACCCGCATGGATAACGGCTATCATACTTTCGTTCCAGTCCCTGTGGGGCGCCACCGGCGGCAACTTCATCTACACCGAGAAGCTGAAGCCCATAACCTACGCGCTCAGTCAGATCATCAGCGCAGGTATCGTGCGTACCGGTGTATCCTCGGCGGTTAACCTGATTATGCTGGCAGTGCCTATCGCGGTATTCGTATTCTCTCAGAGTAACGTTATCGAAACGATGGCCAGCTCCGGCATGAAAGATTAAGGGGGTGCAAAGTGATGACAAAAAGAATAATCAGCCTTGTTACGCTCGTTCTCTTATGCTTCACATTTGCAACCGCTTATGCCGAGCATACTGACGACAGCAGTTACATTTACGATTATTGGGGCAGCGCAAATCAGAGCCTGAACGCCTTTGAGCTTTCCACCGTTATCAACAGTGACAGCGTTGAAGGCGCGTCCATCAAGAGCGTTGACGACGTTTACGTTCACAATGACAGGATCTACATCGCGGACTCCCTTTCCAACGCGGTTCACGTTCTTGACCGGGACTACAACCTGGTGAAGGAGATCAAGATAATCCGCGACGAAGAGGGCAAAATCGTTGTTGATGACAGCAATAACAAGCAGGCCATCCTCAACGCTCCCGAGGGAGTTTTCGCCAATGACCGCAGCCTCTACATTGCCGACACCGGCAACAACCGCATATTCGTTCTGGATATAAACGCCAAGGACGAGGCGGGTGAAAACACCTATCCCATGACTATGGTTATCAATAAGCCTGAAAACATGGTAGGTTCCACCGAGTTTATTCCCTCCAAGATAGCTGTTGACAACGCCGACAGACCCTTTGTAGTCGTAAAGAACAGCACCGAGGGTATCATCGAGCTCAACACCGACGGCAGCTTCTCCCGCTACTTCGGCGTTAACTCTCCTCAGGTAAGCCTGATCGACTTCTTCTGGAAGTCCATAGCTTCCGACGAGCAGAAGGAAAAGATGAGCAAGATCTACGCTCCCGCCTTCACAAACGTTGAGACCGACTCCGACGGCTTCGTATATGCGGTTACCACCGATACCGCTTCTGAGGAAATGGCCTTCCGTTTCAACGCCAAGGGCTCTAACGTGCTCCGCAAGTTCGGCTACAGTGAGATCTTGGGCGACCTGCCCAGCGCCTCCTCCACCGACGAGAGCGCGACAAAGAGCACATTCGTGGATGTGGCGGTTTCCGACTACGGCGTTTATGCCCTACTGGACACCTCCAAGAACAGAGTGTTCCTTTACAACTTTGACGGCAACCTGCTCACCGTTTTCGGCGGCAAGGGCGACACAAAGGGTAAATTCAACACTCCCTCCTCCATCTGCTGGATGGGCCAATCCCTGATCGTGGGCGACAGCAAACTGGCAAGCGCCTTCGTGTTCACGCCTACCGATTTCGGTTCCCTTGTGCTTGAGTCTGAGGAAATGTACTTCAATGGCGATTTCGACGGCGCGGCCGTCAAGAACAAGCAGATCGTTGCGATGAACGCCAACTACGATCACGCCTATGTTTCCATCGGCAAGAACGAGCTCATGCGCGACAACTACAAGGCCGCCATGGATAACTTCAGGCTGGGCAACGACAAGACCTATTACTCCACGGCCTTCGGCGGCTATCGGAATCTGCTCATTCAGAAGTATTTCCCGATTTTCGCCATCGTGTTCCTTGCCTTCGTTGTATGGGTACTCTGGACAGAGATAGCCTACAACCGGAAGCAGAAGAAGTTAGAAGAGCTATAATGAGGTGAAAATGATGAAAAAGTTATTAGAAGATTTCAAATATCTGACGTACGTCATTTTCCATCCATTTGATGGCTTCTATGAGGTACGCTTCAGAGGCAAGGGCAATTTGGCCCTGGGCGCCATAATACTTATACTTTACGGTCTGCTGGCCATAATCAAGTATCAGTATACGGGCTTTATAATGAACAACAATCCACTGTTCGCCATGAACAGCGTGACGACATTCATCTTCGGCATATTCCCGTTCCTGCTCTTCTGCATAAGCAACTGGAGCGTGACGGCAATATTTGAGGGAAGCGGTAAGTTCAGCGACATCTTTATCGTGCTCACCTACGCCCTCTTCCCCAAGCTGGTGCTGGATGCTGTGATCGTTATCCTCAGCAACGTTGTTACCGCCGAGGAGGCCACGATCCTCACCGCCATCAGCGCCGCGGGCAGCGTATTCTTCGCCTTTCTGGTATTCGCGGGTCTGTGCGTGGCTCATGAGTATACCGCCGGCACCAACGTTGCCATGTTAGTGGCCACCTTCGTTGCGGCGATAATTATCATCTTCCTGGCCATTCTGTACATTACCCTTATTCAGAAGGCGGTATCCTTCGGCTACACCTTCGCGGCTGAATTTATGAAGAGGTGGTGATTGATATGAAAAACTTTTTAAAGAATTTAAGCGTGCTTAAAATACTTTGCATCGCGTTGGTAATATTCTTGGTGGTTGAGTTCGTATCATGGCTGCCTCAGCTGGGAACCAAGGCCACGGCCCTTCCCGGTGTGACCTCCAGCGAGCTTGCGAACCCGCTGAACACTGTTGACACCACCTCTGACGGCTGGGTAACGGTCGCCGAGGAGGGCGGCAAGCAGCTTATGGTCAATCCCTCAAATCTCAACATAAGAGTCGTTGACACGGCAACCGGTACATATTGGGAGTCTGTCAGCGACACTCAGGAGTCCAGCTCCACTCCCGGCGGTCCCGTTTCGATAACCTATATCGACGGCGCCGGCGCCGAAAAGGTCTGGAACGGCTACAGCTACAGTATCCAGGACGAGGGCGAGTCCATTACCGGCGAGGAAGTTGAGAAGAAGTACAGCATCGAGCGTATTCCCAACGGCTTCCGTGCCAACATGACCTTCGCCAGTGAGGAGTCCACCAACCTTGAGGAATATATGCCCAAGATGGTAAGCGTTGAGCGCTATAATGAGTTCTTCATTGACAAGGTGCAGGAGCTGGTTGACAACGGCACCATTACCGCCGAGACTCAGGCCAGCTACAACAACGCTCTGGATAAGATTTACGCTCTCTCCGACGACGAGACCCACTACTATAACAAGCTGGCCGGTACGCCTCCCGTATCCGCTACAAGAATACTTATCGACCTGAGCAAGAAGGTAAATTACACTGTTGACGAAATTCGTATCGACAGCCAGGAGTTTGACTTCACCTTCACCGTTACCGAAAATCCCCGGTTCATCGTTCCCGTTGAGTTCACCCTTGACGGCGGCGATCTGGTGGTAAACGTTCCCACCGGCAAGATCGTCAACGAGAGCCAGGAAAACGAGCAGGGCGAGAAGGAGTATCAGCTTAAGGCGATACACATTATGCCCAACTTCGGTCTGGTCAAGTCCGATGAGACAGACAACGGATTTATCTTTGTTCCCGACGGCAGCGGCGCCCTCTTTGACATCAACAGCTACGACAGCGGTTATGCCGAGTACAGCCGCCCCGTTTACAACAACACCTATTACGACACGCTCTACAATCAGAGCGAGTTCCGTGAGAATATCACAATGCCCGTATTCGGTATGGGCAGCGACGCCAACCGCATAGAGGCTCCCGCCGAGGAGGAAGAACCCGCAGAGGGTGAGGCCGCCGAGGGTGAGGAAGCCGCTGAGGGCGAAGAAGCTGCCGAGGAGGAGGAACCCGCCGAGGAGCCTGCCGAAGAACCTGCCGAGGAGGAAGCTCCCGCTGAGGAGCCCGCCGCCGAGGGCGAGGCTGCTGAGGGCGAGGCTGCCGAGGGCGAAAATCCCGCTCTTGAAGTTGCTCCCGGCCCTGCGGTTAAGCCTTATAACGGCTTTATGGGAATCATTGAGAGCGGCGACACCACAGCCTCCATCAATGTCAAGCTGGCCGCCACCGGCGACGTTGCCGCCGACGCTCCTTACAACAAGGTATACCCCAGCTTTGACGTAATGCAGATAAGCAGCGTTAAGGTATTCGGACCTTACAGCGATAACGACGCCCGTTTCACCGCTATGACCGACAGCTTTGACATGGACTGCAGAGTCCGTTACAAGCTCTATACCGACAACGCCAACTACTACACCATGAGCCAGTCTTACCGTGATTACATAATCTCTGCCTACAATCTTAAGGAAAAGTCCGCTGAGGAAACCACCGCTCCGAGAGTATTCCTGGACGTTATATCCTCCCTTACTATCGATGCCCGTTTCGTAGGCGTTCCTTACGACAAGACTGTTTCAATGACCACTTATGATGAACTTGCGGAGATTTATGAGGATCTTAAGGCTGTCAATCCCATCGTAAGCTATAAGGGAGCCTTCAACGGCGGTATTTACAACAAGGTAAATTCCGACGCCAAGCTCACCTCCAGCAACGGCAGCAAGTCCGATCTGGACGCCCTGCTCAGAGATCATTGGGATTCCCTTTACCTCAATGTAAATCCCTCTCAGGTTTACAAGACATCCTCGTCCTTCAAGACGAAGCACGCCCTTGTAAACTTCAACGGCGAGCCTCTCAGAACCTATGAGTACAACATCCCCACCGGCGAGTTCAATATGCACGGCAACGGCTTCTACACCGTGGCGCCCGCATATCTCCCCAATATTGTTGAGAAGTTCTCGGCGGCGGCCGCCGATTATAAGAACCTGAGCATCGGTGATCTGGGTAATCTGTATTACGAGGATCTCCGTGACGGCAAGCATTGCTCACCTTATCAGGGCGAACAGGTTATCCAGAACGCTCTTCAGACTCTCTCTCAGGATCGTAAGCTTGTGCTTTACAATCCCAACGCCAATCGCATCGGATATGCGGCTGTCGCGGCCGACATTTCCAGAGAGAGCAGCGACTACGGTCTTATAAAGGAGAACGTTCCCTTCCGTCAGCTGGTACTCAACGGACTTACCGATTATACCACACTCAGCGTAAACACAGCGTCCTCCAACAAGGCTTACTTCCTGCTTCAGGCTATGGAGCTTGCCGCGTTCCCCAAGTATACCATCACCGCCAAGGGTGTGGCCAATCTTAAGGAGAACAACTACAACGAGCTCTTCGCCACAGAGTACAGCATCTTTGCCGATGAGATCAAGGAAATGGATCAGACCATCAAGGACGAGTTCGCCAAGATCGGTACCACGAGAATTAAGTCCCATCAGGTTCTTGCCGACAAGGTTTACGAGACGACCTATGAGACAGGCGTTAAGGTTATCACTAACTACAACACCTTCAGCGTAACGGTCAACGGAGAAACTCTGGACGCTCAGAGCTATGTCATTAAGGAAGGAGGGGATGAATAATGAAACAGGAAGCGAATGTGGCAGATAAGACAAAAAAGACAAGAAAGCCACTTACCTTCGCCACCACCCAGAAGATAAACGGTTATGTTTTCCTGGCGCCGTGGATAATAGGTTTCCTCTTGTTCTTCATGATCCCGATAGTAAACACCGTTATCTATTCCTTTAACAAGGTTGAGGTTGGCGACACCGGCGGTATGGCCATGGAGTTTGTCGGCACGAACAACTACTTTGACCTGTTCAATACCGAGGTTTCCACCCAGTCTCAGCAGTTCATCCGCGTATTTACCGACGAGAACTCCGACGTTCTCCTCAACACCCCCCTGATAGTAATATTCAGCCTGTTCTGCGCGCTGCTCGTCAACGCGAAGTACAAGGGCCGGGGCATAGTCCGTGTAATCTTCTTCCTGCCCATAGTTCTCGGTCTTACGATAGTAACTGACATGATAACCGTATCGGGCGGCGGCGGAGACATCACCGCAGTGGCCACGACGGCCACGGAGGAGTCAAGCTTCCTGATGAACCTGTTCACTCAGGTAGGCTTCCTCCCGAAAGAAGTAATTTCCTTCATTGTCGGCGTTATCAGCGACATCTTCGGCATTGTTTCCAAGGCCGGCGTTCAGACGCTGATGTACCTGGCCGCCCTCCAGTCCATCAACCCCTCACTTTATGAGGTTGCCAAGATCGAGGGCTGCACGACATATGAAACCTTCTGGAAGATAACCTTCCCCATGGTTGGCAACACAACGCTCTTCATCTTCGTATACACTCTGGTTGACCTGTTCCTGGCCTCCAAGATGTCTGAAGAGATTTACGCGTTTGCCTTCCAGAGCAACAAGATCGGCGTCGGAAGCGCCCTCTCCGTATGCTTCCTGCTGAACGTGCTTGTAGCGCTGGTAATCATGGTTTTAATTCTGACAAAGGTGGTGAAATTAGACTATGGCAAGTAAGACTAAAACCAAGGTCAAGGGCCAGAGCTTCGGCGCCTGGCTCAAGGATAAGTGGAACGACAACTCCATTACCGATCCGCTCCACCGTACCCGTTACCTCCAGAATTTGGTGTTCCGCATCTTTGCGATCTCCCTCATTCTGGGTATGTGCTTCACCATTCTCTATCCCATCATCAAGCTGTTACCCATGGTGCTCAACGACGTTGAGGATCTGGGCAACCCCGATATCGTATGGGTACCCAAGACCTTCTCGCTGGTGAGCTTCAAGGCCGCCATCCGGTTGGTTTACGGTAATTTCTCCATCATCCTCTGGTCACTGCTTTACGCGGCCAGCATAGCCGTTATCCAGGTGTTCATCAGCGCCATGGCCGGTTATGTTCTGGGCAGAATAAAGGTGCCCGGCGGAACGCTGATCTTCTTCCTGATCATCGTTACCTTCGTTGTTCCCAATCAGGCTTTGCTGATTTCCCAGTACCTGCGCTTTAAGAATTTTGACATCTTCGGAATTTTCACCGCCCTCACCGGCGGCCCCATCGACCTGATTAACAAGCCCGCCACCTTGTATCTGCTGTCGTTCTTCGGCTTTGGTCTCAAGCAGAGCATGTTCATCTACCTGTTCCGCCAGTTCTTCATGGGTCTGCCCAAGGAGCTGGAGGAGGCCGCCCTTATCGACGGCTGCGGCTTCTACAAGACCTACTTCAGAATTGCCCTGCCCAACGCCACTCCCACCATCATGACGGTTGCTATCCTGTCCTTCGTGTGGAACTACGGCGACACCTATTACACCGGTTACTTCTATCCGGAAGGACCCTTCGCGGCTGTTAAGCTGTCCCAGCGGTTCGCCGCTTCCCAGTCCGACACCATCGTTACGGCGGTGCAGACCTGGTTCGACAAGCCCGCTGCCTCGGCTTTCGCCTTCGATGCCGTTAAGCAGGCGGCCGTGCTCATCTTCCTGGTTCCCCTTCTGATCGTATACTTCTGCGTTCAGAGGAGCCTTGTAGAGAACATGGAGCAGTCCGGTCTGGTTGGATAAGGCATTCCAGAAAAACAATAAAGGAACCGCTTCGGCGGTTCCTTTTGTTGTGTCGAAAAAATGCGGCCTTGTACCGTAAATGATAATTAGGAATTAGAAATGAGGAATGAGGAATAGATTGTGAGGCAAATTTATTTGTCGTTGGTGTGACGGTGATGTAACCTTTCTTCCGTAGGGACGGCCATTGGCCGTCCGCCATAAAACATTTACTTTTGCAATAATGAACGAAATTATCAATTAAATATATCCGCACCGTCTTACGATAAAAATGATAAATACCCCGTAGGGCGCGACGAGGAGACACGTCTCCCGGCGCATCGAAAACAATCATTCAATATTGATTCTATCTCCGATATGCCGTCCGCCGTCAAATCGGGCGGGCAAGTGAGCGCGCGTACATTTCCGAGTGCGCCGTGGCCCTGCTTTACCCACAGAGTCACCATGCCTAGCAGTTGGGCCGGGGCGATGTCGTTGTCCAGCCGGTCGCCTATCATCATGGCCTCCGAGGGCTTGCAGCCCGCTGTCTCAAGAGCCTTGCGGAAAATTTCCGTATTCGGTTTGGCCGTCCCCACGTCTCCGGAGCCCACAATGACCTTGAAATACCTGCCTATGCCGTAACTCTCCAGCCTTTCCCGCAGACCCGCGTTCTGATTTGCGACGACGCCGAGGGAATACCGCTCTGACAGCTTTTCCAAAAGCTCTTCGGCGCCCGGATATAACCGTTCCAGCTCACCCGGCCATACGCCCTTCCGAAGGCCGAACAGCTTGCAGGCCTCATTGAAGCCGTCGAGATTTTGGGCGGCAAAGCGGCAATATGCCCTCTCGAAATCCTCAAAGCTCACATCTGTCCCGGCCACGGTACGCCGCACCCACTCCGACTGACAGTCGGTCTCGTCGATGAGGGTGGAACCCAGGTCAAAAAACAGCCATTTTATCATTGAGCCGCCTCCTGCGGGGGCCTGTCCTCAAGATGCTCCTTTCCCCAATGACACAGCTCCAGAAGAATGGGGGAGAGGCTCTTTCCCTTTTCGGACAGGGAATATTCCGTCCTTGGCGGGACTACCGGATAGACCTTCCGCTCTATCATTTTGTCCGCCTCCAGTTCACGGAGCTGCTGGGTCAGCATTTTTGCCGTGGCTTGGGGCACCAGCCGCTGAAGCTCGCTGAACCTCAGCGTTGTGCCTATCAGGTGCCAGAGTATGATGGCCTTGTATTTTCCGCCGATGAGGTGGATCGTGGCCTCGATGGGGCAGTTGTAGCCCTCGCATTTGCAGCAGGGTCCCGGCATAAAATCAGTCCTTTCACATCATAGTTTCAAAATAGATAGTATATTACATAAAAGTGCGTTCTTGCCAAAATGATAATTGTATGCTACAATTATAGCACAGCCCAAAGGAAAATGCAAGCATAAAATTTCTTCCGCATGAAAAAATAATTTAAAATGATTATTTTTGGGAGGAATATTTTATGATAAGAACAGACCTTGCCGTGGAAGCCCGCGAAATGCGGGGCAAAGGCGTGGCCGGGGTGGAGAGCCGCTCCGAGGAGAAGGATGGCGTCACCGTCACCACCGTGGAGATAACCAGCCCCGAGGGTGCGGAGAAAATGGGAAAGCCCATGGGCGTCTATGTCACCATTGAAACCGGCGATCTGTCCGAGGCCGAGGCCCGCAAGGCCGCGTCCGACGCTTTGGCCCGGGAGCTGGGCCTCATGATGGAGGGCAAGGACTGCGGCCATGTGCTGGTGGTGGGGCTGGGAAACGACCATATGACCCCCGACAGCATTGGCGTAAACACCGCCCGTCAGATATTTGTGACCCGTCACCTGAAGGAATATATGCCCGAGGAGTTCGGCTCCGCCCGGACGGTCAGCTCTGTGGCCCCCGGTGTGCTGGGCACCACCGGAATTGAAACGGGGGAGAGCGTGGCCGGCATAGCCCAGCGCATCGGCCCCACCCTGATAATCGCCGTGGACGCCCTGGCCTCCAGGAGCATAGCCCGCATAGGCCGGACGATACAGCTCACCGACACCGGAATAAGCCCCGGCAGCGGAGTTGGCAACAGCCGCAAGGAGCTGTCCCGGGCCACTCTTGGCATACCGGTTCTTGCCGTGGGTATACCCATGGTTGCGGACGCGGCCACGGTGGCCGACGACGCCATCGGCATGGTCATCAGGGAAATGAAGGACGAGGCAAAGGACGAGGCCGTCAGGCTCCTTCAGGGTCTTGAGGATAACGACCGTTACGCCCTGATATACGAGGCTCTGGAGCCCAACGCGGCGAATATGTTCGTGACACCAAAGGACGTGGATGCTATAGCCGACAGGGCGGCGGAGATACTCCGCGACGGAATAAATTATGCTCTCCACGGCGAAAAATATCAGATTTTTTATTAAATCTGTAAATTCCTATTGCATTTTTCCGGTATTTGTGTTATGCTATAACGATGAAAGAAGGTGTCCATGTGGTTTATTTTGACAATGCGGCGACCACAAAGGTAAAACAGGAGGTTCTGGATGCCATGCTCCCGGTTTTCACCGAGAATTACGGCAACGCGTCCTCGACATACACAACTCCCGGCATCAACGCCCGGGAGGCTTTGACAAAGGCCCGCCAAACCGTGGCGGCGGCTATCGGCGCCACCGAGAGGGAGATTTACTTCACCGCCGGTGGCAGCGAGTCCGACAACTGGGCCATCAAGGGTTATGCCCTGAAGAATAAGGCCAGGGGCAATCATATTATAACAACTACGGTGGAGCATCACGCCGTCCTCCACACCTGCGAGTTTCTGGAGAAGAACGGCTTCGAGGTGACTTATGTCCCCGTGGACAGCGAGGGCATGGTTCATGTGGAGGACATCGAAAAGGCCATTAAGGACAACACTGTCCTTGTGACCGTTATGTTCGCCAACAACGAGATAGGCACCGTCAACCCCATCGCCGAGATAGGCGCCCTCTGTCATGAGCGGGGCATCGTGTTCCACACCGACGCGGTTCAGGCGGTGGGCGCCGTGCCAATCGACGTAAAGGCCATGAACATTGATATGCTGTCTATGTCCGGCCACAAGTTCCACGGCCCCAAGGGCATCGGCGCCCTTTATATAAAGAAGGGCCTTCGCCTTGACAACCTCATCCACGGCGGAGCTCAGGAACAGGGCCGACGGGCCGGCACCGAAAACGTCCCCGGCGCGGTGGGCATGGCGGCGGCGCTGAAGCTGGCCGTGGATCACATGGAGGAAAAGACCGCCAAAATCACCGCCATGCGGGATAAGCTCATCGACACTATCCTTGCGGAAATTCCTTACGTCCGCCTCAACGGCCACCGGACGAAGCGTCTGCCAAACAATGTGAGCATCTGCTTCCGCTACATCGAGGGCGAGTCCCTGCTCCTCAGCCTTGACATGAAGGGCTTTGTGGTTTCCAGCGGCAGCGCCTGCACCTCCGGCTCCCTTGACCCCAGCCACGTGCTGCTGGCCATAGGTCTGCCCCACGAGATAGCCCACGGCTCCATGCGCGTCACCCTCAGCGACCTTAACACCATGGACGAGGTGGACGCCTTCCTGAAGGAGCTGGGCCCGATAGTAAAAAGACTGAGAAGTATGTCCCCCCTGTTTGAGGGTGTGGAGTAATATATAAGGAGTGATAGACTTGTACAGTGAAAAGGTAATGGAACACTTTGCCAATCCCCGCAACGTGGGCGAGATAGAGGACGCCAACGCCGTGGGTACCGTGGGCAACGCCAAGTGCGGCGATATTATGAAGATGTACATGAAGATCGAGGACGGCATAATCAAGGACGTCAAGTTCAAGACCTTCGGCTGCGGAGCGGCCATCGCCACCAGCTCCATGGCTACCGAGCTGGTTAAGGGCAAGACCGTTGAGGAGGCCCTCGAGCTCAGCAACAAGGCCGTTATCGAGGCCCTTGACGGACTTCCCCCCGCAAAGATACATTGCAGCGTGCTGGCCGAGGACGCCATCAAGGCCGCCCTTGAGGACTACTACCACCGCCGGGGCGAGACCGCTCCCTTCGAGTGCGGCGGCGACTGTCACGACTGCGCCCACGCCCACGAGCACGGCATGGATGATGCTGCCAAAGAATAAAGTGAAAATGCTCCGCGGAGACGGGGCATTTTTTATTGGTCATGCTGGCGGCCAAAACACTAATTCAAAATGTCATTTACTATTTGTTTCAAATGAAAAATCTGTTCGTTGGAAAGGCCAGTGATGTCCAAATATCTTTTGTCGTTCAGTTCCAATAAATAGTCGGCGCTTACCGAAAAATATTTTGTCAGTTTTATCAGCATATCCACTGACGGCAGTATATTATTGTTTTCCCAGTTGGAAATGCACTGTTTGGTAACGCCTATGTCTTTCGCCATCTGTACCTGACTTTTCCCTGTTTGTGTCCGAAGGAGCCTTATTCTATCGCCAAGCATTTGTATACCTCCGTCAATTATTTATATACAAATTATTATATACAAACTATTGACAAATTAAAAATACTATGGTATACTAATAATTGACAAATCATTATGTAAAAAAATTAAGGAGGAAACACAAATGAGCAAGATTAAAAAATGTCTCGCCGTACTGGTGTGCATGGCAATGGTTCTTGTGCCGGGAGCGGCTTTTGCGGGTGAGATGAAATGGAAGACGGATGCTTATACCGAAGATGGCCTTGGGTACTGTAGACTTAAAAACGGCGGTATTTGCATTACGGATTATAACGGCGACAATGGCAAAGTTTTCGTTCCCGCAGAGATTGAGGGTCTGCCTGTGACGGCTATCGGAGATTGTGCGTTTGAGCACGACTATATTACCAGTATCACGTTGCCTGCCAGTGTGACGGAGCTTAACGAATGGCCTTTTGAAGATTGTTGGAATCTTGAGGAAATAATCATTGAACCTGATAATAAGAATGATAATAAAAATATTGTAAGTATGGATGGGGTATTATTTGAAGAGTTGGATGATAGGTGGCTTTTATTTCAATACCCCCAAGGGAATACACGGACAAGCTATGTTGTCCCATATGGAGTGAAAAGCATTCACGAAATGAGATCTCTCAAGCTCACCAGCGTTACAATTCCAAACAGTATTGAGAGTTTCGGGATTGTGTATTGCCCTAATCTCACTGATGTGTACTATACAGGAAGTGAAGAGGAGTGGGCTAATATCACCTGTTACTTTGGCGACATTATAGATCCGTCGTATATGACCACCACAATTCATTACAACTCCCCAATGCCGGAAACAACACCTCTTGTATCGGACAGCGTACCGGAAATAAATGTTACGGTCAACGGCAGTAAAATAGATTTTGACGTGCCGCCAAAGGCCATCGACGGCACTACCATGCTGCCCGTCAGGCTCGCGTTGGAGCCTCTTGGCGCAGAGTTTGTGTGGGACGGCGAAAACAACACCGTAACAATCACCGCAAAGGGCAAGACAATAGTCCTCACCATCGGCAGCGCCACGGCCCTCGTTGACGGCATTGAAAAGCTCATGGCCCAGCCGGCCATGGCGACGGACGGCCGCACGCTCATACCTATCCGCTTCGTTTCGGAGGAGCTTGGCTATAATGTAGATTGGGACGGCGAAACAAGCACGGTTATAATTGAGGGATAATTTAAGCGGCTTCGGTGACATCTGTCACAGCGGAGAAGAATAACCAAACACAAACAAAAAGGCCGGCCCGAGGGTCAGCCTTTTTATTATTTGTGTTGTGTTATCAACAGAATAACCGGTCTTTCAATCCGGATTATGGACGTTCTTTAAAAAGATACCTTTTCGGCGCTGATAATTTCGCCTTTTTCCATATCTATTTTTAAATCATAAGTCACATAGTCATCTCCGTCGCCTTCACCGGACGCTACGCACCGTATCGAGAAAACCGACCCGTCCAGTGACGGCGCGACTGAGGAGGGTAAGCTTCTGCCCCGCTCGGCATCCAGATCGAGTATATTCAAGGAGTACAGCTCGTCCATAAGGTCTATGCTTTTTTCTTCCTGACCGCGCTTGCCCCAGATAAAATCCGTCTGTCCGTTAAAGGTGTTGGCGTGATAGCCGACATAACACTCGTCGTTGTATATATAATATGTCTGCCAGGCACGGGAGGACGACCATATATAGTTTTCGTTCCACACCGGTCTGAAAGCGTCGCGGCTGTCGATAACAAGACCGCTGTCGTTGTCGAATGAGTAATCCCAGCCGAAGCTTTCGTGCGCAAACTTCCATGTGAGAGGGAAATACGTTATGTCGCGGAAATTGAGTATGGGATATTCCTCGGCATTGTTGTCGAGGAAACGGGCCACTCTTATCTCGTTGACGGCAATATCGTAATCCGCTATCAACGCCGTGTAGCTCGGCTTGTTGTTGGGACTGTCGGAGACGTCGGGCACAAGGGTGTCCGTCCGCGTACCGCTGTTGCCGATGAAAAATGTCATGTTCTGAGCCTCAATCAGGGGTGTCCTGTCGCCAAATTTTGTTTTCAGACCCATAAATTGAGTGAGATTGTATGTCATGGGAATATACGTTATACCGTCATACACGATAAGGGGATATTCGCTGTTGACATTGTCGATTTTTTCTCCGTTTAAGGTTATGTCAAAATTGGGTATTGTCACCGTCACCTCTTCCGCAGCGTAAGACGTCACGGAAAACATCATACATATTACTGCGAGTGAGAGAAATGCCATTAATTTTTTCATGTAAAAAATCCTTTCTGTTAAAACTTTCAGTCAGAGGTCGGTCAACAGCTCCGATTTGTTGAAGCTGTTGGGTTGATTTAAAAGAACAGCGTTGAATGATATGTGCAAGGCGGGCGCGCCGATTATTCCGCCCGGTTTAGGAATCCTACTGTATATTTGCGTATGTAATGTCCGGATTTTGATAGTACACGGCCTTGCCATCGGCGGAATATTCGCTCATGCAAAGGTGGGGGAGACAGTAGGCCCGACTCAGCATCCGATGTATGTCCTGCCATACAGCGATAGAGTCCGGAGCATCTCCGTCGTAAAGACCAAGCTCACGTCCGCAGGCAAGATAGCCCTCCGGCCAACCGCCGAGGCTTTCGGCGTATTCGCCGTAACCGAGGGAGCAGACGATCATTTTGAGCGCCACGGCGTTTGTGACAACGCCGTCAGGCAGGAACTTTCCCCCTCCGACGCCGTTTATGACCTTAAGCCCGATAAGCTGATCGACTGCGGCCTTAAAAGGAGCGTCCTCCGGCACATCTGAAAACGGGTACTCGCTAAAGCTTATGCTCTGCACGGTCTCTCTTTCGGGAGGCAGCAAATTCCTTATAAGCACGGACATATCGGCCCGGCTGACCGTACTGTCGTCGGTGAGGGGCAGATTTGCGCTCAGGTCTTTTGTGCCGCCGGCAGAGGCCGTGGCTGTCAGATGCGGGAAGGACGTTTCGGCGGCGGGTTCAAGATACGCGCCGTATACGCCTCCGGTGAGTTGTGCAAAGTTTATCGCGGTGGATATGTATACGGAGTAGGTGTTTCCGCTCTTCAAACCGGTAAGCCTAAACTCCCCTGCGGATATGGGCCCCACCATTTTTTGGGGGCAGCCGGGAATGTCATTTTCGGTGACATACTCCATTTCCGTCCAGTCATACAGGGAAACATAATACTCCATTTCATTTCCGCTGTCAGGTTGGAAGCGAACTATCAGCGCGTTTTCGTCATCGTCAAGTGTGATATCGCTGAAATTTATGGTCTTTGCCCAGTCCCTTACAGGGGTTGCATTTGGCTGGTCGCAAAATTCCCCCTCTATGGGGAGCTTAAGGGTCTCGGCGTAAGACGTCACGGAAAACATCATACATATTACTGCGAGTGAGAGAAATGCCATTAATTTTTTCATGTAAAAAATCCTTTCTGCTGAAACTTTTCGTCAGAAGCCGGTCAACAGCTCCGATTTGTTGAAGCTTTTGACCTTATTTAAAAGAACAGTGTTGAATGATATGTGCAAAGCGCGAGCGCCGATTATTTTACCGGATACTCAAGGCTGACGGACCCGGTCTCGGCTATGTAGTCCACCTTGGCGCCCAGCTCCTCGGCCACTATACGCACGGGCACATAGAGCATATCGTTAATCATTCTTGCGCAGGGCGCCGTGGGAACGTAATAGCCCTCGTCCCTGTTCTTGCGCATACCCACCAGATTAGGCAGTATTTCCAGCACGGTCCCGCCGTCAGTCACTGTGGCCACAAAGCTTTCCGCGTCCCAGTTCACGCTGTACCCCAGCTCTCGGAACACGTCGACAGGCACCAGCGTCCGCCCGTTGTGGGCGAAGCACTTTCCCGACCATGCGCTGGCTGTTCCGTTGACCGTAAGGCCAAGCCTGAGGCCGTTAAGCTCAAAGTCGCCGTAAAGGCCCGCCTCGTCGTCATAATAAAGGGCCGGCTGTTCGTAGAATGTGCCGTCTCCCCGCTCCTCTATGCCGCTGGAGTAGAGGGAGCAGTCATACAGCCCGAAGGTCTTTTCAAGGTTGCCCTCGTCAAAGCTGTAACGGCGGCAAAACTCCTCGATCTTCGGCGCGATCTCCTCACGGACGTCATACTCTCTGGCCAAAGCCACGCCGGAGCCGAGAGTGAGGGCCGAGACCGTGAGGGCGGCTATCACCTTTTTGGTGCTTTTCATTTAAAATATCTCCTTTCTTTTTTGGGGCTTTTTATACCCCCCTTATTATTAAAAACGTTTTAAATTCCAGAAATCGGACATGTTTTTAAAAATGGGTTCCATGCTTACGTTTGAGGCGATTTTTACCATTGTTTCCTTTGATATGCTGCCGGCCATATGAAAGAGATTGTTTTCGTCATGCCAAATGATGGCGTTGTGAGTGGTTTTTGAAATAAACACGGCATCGTATCCGTTTATTTCAATTTCCTCAAGCTCGGCGTTTTCAGTATCCAAGGACGGTGTGCCCCTTCTGCCTATCAGGGAAATGTCAAACCAATCATCGCCGTTGACGAAATTAAAATACTCTGTGTGCATATCGATGCTTATGCTGTAATCTGTGCACTTAAAGCCGTGAGGGATGAAATTTAATTTCATGTACTCATCTGTGTCTTCTTCGTCGAACTGATAGAAAAATTCAGTGTCAGGCGCGTTCTTGTCAAACACATAGCTGATGAATTTTTCCCTCAGCGCCTCAACGCTCATGACGGTTCCGCCAAGGCCGACAAAGGCGATCAGCGTAATGCAGGCGGCGGCTCTCATTATTTTTAAGTGGAGGGGAAGGGGGCGTCTTTCTATCATGCGCAGTATTTTGCGCCGGGCCTTCGGCGTCATTACCGGCGCGTCGGCCCGCGCCGCAGGTTCCGTACCCCCCCCCAGCTCATCGGCGGCCTCCCTTGCGGCCTGCGCGACAATAATGTCCATAATATTGCCGTTTTCCGCGTCAGTCATTTTTGTATTCCTCCAATCTTTTCATGATTTGTTTCTTTGCCCGAAAATACCGCTTTTCCGCCGCGGACGGACTGATGCCGAGTATGCCGGCCGTCTCCTCGAGGCTGTGGCCGTATGCCGACCTCAGCAGGAACGCATCCTGATAAATCGGCTTCAGCTCCTTGACGGCCTGTTTTATGTACTCTATCAGCTCACGGGTGAGCAGTATTTCCGACGGCCCGGGGCCCGGCTCGGGAAAGTCGGCCTCGCTGTCGTCGGCGGACTGCTCGTGGCTGTCCAGCCGTCCCCGGCTGCGCAGTATGTCTATGGCGGCGTTGCGGCCCGCTATCTCCAGATATTTTCTGGTGGAGTTTACGCTGCTTTCGTCTATTCTGTCGATATTGCCGATGACCCTGACAAAGGCCTCCTGACAGGCGTCCTCGGCAAGAAATCTGTCCTCCAGCAGGCCCAGCGCCACCCGGTAGACAAAGTCGCCGTAGTCCGTATAAAGCTTTTCGGCCTTGCGCCGCTGGGATTCGCTCAGGTCCGAGCGAGGCTTACGTATGCGCATCTTCATTCTCCGTTCTTATGTCTTCAATATTAATAACGTTTTAAAATGACATATCCGGACAAATTTTTTATAAAAAAGCGCCCGCATGAGCGGACGCTTTTGTGATATGCGGAATTTAGTTGCCCCGGGCTTCCTTTACCTTGCGGACAAATTCCTTTGCGGTGGCGGTGATTGCGCCATAGTCGCCGGTCTTGGCTCCGCCGGTGAGGGCTCCGCCAACGCCGATGGCGCAGGCTCCGGCCTTTATCCACTCGGCCACGTTGTTCACGTCTACGCCGCCGGTGGGCATGAGCTTGGCCTGGGGAACCGGGCCCTTTATGGCCTTCAAAATCTTGGGGCCGAAGGCCTCGCCGGGGAATACCTTTACCACGTCGGCTCCGGCTTCCATGGCGGCGACAACTTCCTTGATTGTCATTGCGCCGGGCATGGCGGGCACGCGGTAGCGGTTGCACAGGCGGACGGTCTCGGGGTCAAAGTAGGGGCTTACAACGTACTGAGCGCCGCTGAGAATGGCAATTCTCGCGGTCTCGGAATCCATAACGGTTCCGGCGCCCAAAATCATGGAGCCGTCGGAGTATTCTTTGGCCAGCTCCTCGATTACCTTGTGAGCAAAGGGAACGGTGAAAGTCAGCTCGATGGCGGGCACGCCGCCCTCCATGCAGGCGTCGGCGATGCGCTTGGCCTTTTCGCCGCTGTCGGCCCGAACCACGGCCACAACGCCCACGTCGGTTATTTTGGTGAGTACAAGTTCTTTATCCATTTTTGCAACACTCCTTTATTATTTTTACACCTTTTGGTGTATTTTACCTTGCTTTGGTCTCGATCTCCTCGAGTATCTTCGCGGTGAAGTCCTCGAGGGTCATGGCGCCCAGATCGCCGTCCTTGCGGGAGCGGACGCTGACAACGCCGTTCTCGATGTCCTTGTCGCCGGCGACAAGCATATAGGGCACCTTTTCAAGCTGGGCCTCCCGTATCTTGTAGCCGATTTTTTCGTTGCGCTCGTCGATTTCAACGCGGATGCCCTTTGCGTCGAGAGCGTCCTTGATTTTGTTCATATAGTCCATGTGACGGTCGGCTATGGGCAGCAGCTTTACCTGCACGGGATTAAGCCAAGTGGGGAAGGCTCCGGCAAAGTGCTCGGTGATAACGCCGATGAAACGCTCGATGCTGCCGAACATGGCCCGGTGTATCATGACCGGACGGGCCTTGGTGCCCTCGGGGGTGGTGTATTCCAGCTCGAAGCGCTCGGGCATCTGCATATCCAGCTGAATGGTGCCGCACTGCCAGGTACGGCCCAGCGAATCCGCCAGATGGAAGTCTATCTTGGGACCGTAGAAGGCTCCGTCGCCCTCGTTTATGGTAAATTCCTTGCCCATGTCGCCGACGGCCTTTTCAAGGGCCTCAGTGGCCATGTCCCAGGTCTCCTTTTCGCCGATGTGATCCTCGGGCATTGTGGAGATCTCGATGCTGTAGCTGAGGCCGAACACGGAGTAAACTTCGTCAAAGAGACGCACAACGTTCTGAATTTCGCTCTCTATCTGATCCCAGGTCATGAAGATGTGGGCGTCGTCCTGAGTGAAGCAGCGCACACGGAACAGGCCGTGGAGGGCGCCGGACAGCTCGTGCCTGTGAACAAGGCCCAGTTCCGCCATTCTCATGGGCAGCTCCCGATAGGAGTGGGGAGTCAGCTTGTATACCAGCATACAGCCGGGGCAGTTCATGGGCTTTACGGCGTAGTCCTCATCGTCAATGACGGTGGTGTACATATTGTCCTTGTAGTGATCCCAGTGGCCGCTGCGGTGCCAAAGCTCCTGATTGAGGATTATGGGGGTGGTTATCTCCACATAGCCGTAGCGCTTGTGTACCTGGCGCCAGTAGTCCAGCAGGGTATTGCGCAGCACCATGCCCTTTGGCAGGAAGAAGGGGAAGCCCGGGCCCTCGTCCATCAGGGCGAAGAGACCCAGCTCCTTACCCAGCTTGCGGTGGTCGCGCTTCTTTGCCTCCTCCACGGCGGCGAGATAGGCCTCCAGCTCGCTTGCCTTGGGGAAGGCCGTGGCGTAAATTCTGGTGAGCATCTTGTTCTTCTCGCTGCCCCGCCAGTAAGCGCCGGCGGTGCCGGTGAGCTTAAAGGCCTTGACCGGGCCGGTGGACATCAGGTGAGGGCCTGCGCACAGGTCGGTAAAGTCACCCTGCTTATAGAAGGATATGACGGCGTCCTCGGGCAGGTCGTTGATGAGCTCCACCTTGTAGGGCTCGTTCTTTTCTTCCATGAATTTTATGGCCTCTTCCCGGGGAAGCTCGAAGTATTCAAGGGGAAGGTTCTCCTTGACGATCTTCTTCATTTCCTCCTCGATTTTTGGCAGATCCTCCATTGTGAGGGCCCCGTCCGCGTCGAAGTCGTAGTAAAAGCCGTTGTCGATGGCCGGGCCGATGGCCAGCTTAATATTGGGATAGAGCCGCTTCACCGCCTGAGCCATAATGTGGCTGGCCGTGTGGCGGAAGGCGTGGCGGCCCTCGTCGGTATCAAAATTACAAAATTCAACAGTGCAGTCAGCGGTCAGGGGAGTTCGCAGGTCTGTCATTTTTCCGTCCACCAGCGCGCAGCAAGCGTTGCGGGCCAGACCCTCACTTATGGATTTCGCCGCATCTATGAGCGGAATGCCGGGCTCAAATTCCCTGATGTCGCCCTTAAGGCTGATCTTGAGCATTGAAATAACTTCCTTTCTTGTATAACGTATTCCTGTTAAATAATTATAACATAACGGGAAAAGCTTGTCAATATTTTATTTTTCCGGATAAATAAAAAATATGAAAAATGAAAAAATTGTGAACAAAAATCAAATTAGGTGTTGACAGGCTTTTGTCAATATTGTATAATATAAATTGGTATTACACTGTCGCCAAAAAAGGAGGTTTTTTACATGACATTCAAACAAGGCGGAATTAAGGTCATGGCGTTTGTGCTGGCTCTTGCCATGGCGCTGACCGTAATTCCCGGACTCGCCTTCGCGGCCGATTTGAGCCCCGAGCTTAGGGCGGCTTACGACGCGCTGACGATCCACAATGCGGACGACGTCCGCGAAAGCTTAAATCTCCCGTCAGTGGGGGAGAACGGCGCGGCCATCACCTGGGCCTCGTCTGACGAAAGCATAGTTTCTACAAAGGAAATTGAAAACGAAGGATATTTCCCCACCCCGGCCGGCGTCGTTACCCGGCCCGCGGCGGATACGGAGGTTACCCTTACCGCGACTCTCACCCTCGGCGGCGAGAGTGTGGAGAAGGTTTTTGACCTGACCGTAAAGGCCGCTCCGGACAACAGCGTTTCCGCCCTTGAGGTGGACAACAGCGAGGATGGGGCTTACCTTTTTGTATATTTTACCAACAACGGCAAGGCCGAGCAGCAGATATACTTTGCCGTCAGCAAGGACGGCCTCAACTGGACCGAGCTCAACAACCGCTATCCCGTGCTGATATCCACCCTTGGCGACCGTGCCGTCCGTGACCCTTACATAATCCGCAGCAACGAGGGCGACAGGTTCTACCTCATCGCCACCGACCTTGACGCCAGCGGCGGCGATTGGACCGGCTACCAGTACAACGGCAGCAAGAACATAATGGTCTGGGAGTCCACCGACCTTATAAATTGGAGCGATCAGCGGGAGCTGCTGGCCTCCACCCTGCCCGAGCAGGGATGTACCTGGGCGCCCGAGGTAACCTATGACCCCGAAACTCAGAACTATGTCATTTACTGGTCCTCCAAGATGACCGACGGGAGCAATCCGCGTTACAAGCTGAACGCGGTTTATTACGCCACCACCCGCGACTTTGTGACCATGAACAGCGAAAAGCCCGAGCTCTTCGTTGAGGGCAAGCTGGGCCAGACCGGCATCGTTGAACCCGGCGCGGACAATTACAATGAAAATATAACCGTAATCGACACCACCGTGCTCCAGTCTGAGGTTGACAATAAATTTTACCGCGTGACAAAGCACGAGGGCGAAAGCAAGGTTTTCATCGAAAGCTCCGACAAGCTTCTGGGAAAATACGAGCCGATCGCGGGTGCGAACGTTTATACCAATCCGGATTTTGCCGGCGTTGAGGGCCCCGAACTCTACCGCTTGAAGGATGGCCGCTACTGCCTGCTCCTTGACCGTTTCGGGAATGGCGGTTATATGGCCGCTGTCACGGAGGATCTTTCCACAGGCGTATTCTCCAAGATGACCGAGGCCAGCAGCTTCCCCGTGGCCCGTCACGGCGGCGTTCTGAAGATAACGGATGAGGAATACGACAGAGTGCTCAATTACTACAACAACAACGCTGAAGCAGCTGCTCCGGGCGAGGCCGGCAGCGGCCCCATTGCCGCCTATGACTTCAACGACGGTACCGCAAAGGACACTACCGGCAACGGCAACGACGGCAAACTTATCGCCAACGCCGCTGTGGTTGACGATGCCGAAAAGGGCAAGGCGCTCAGCCTTGACGGCAGCACCGACGCCTATATGGAGCTTCCCGTGGGACTTTTGGACGGCAGAAACGAGCTGACGGTTTCCATGGACGTGCTTCACAACAACGCGAATAATGATAATTACTTTAACTTTGCTCTGGGCAACAGCGATACCCGCTATCTTTTCGCCCGTGCCCGGGGAGATATGTCCTATGTGGCAATCACAAAAGGATCGTATCAGAATGAGGAGAGCGTTACCGGCCCCGCGGTGCCCGGCAATCAGTGGACAAATCTCACCTTCACCGTTTCCGCCGCGGACAGTACCATGAAGCTGTACATAAACGGCAAGCTCGCCGCCGAAAATGCGAACATGGATTTGACGGTCTCTGACCTGGGCAACGCCACAAAGGCATATATCGGCAAGTCTTTTTACGGCAATGACAGGTTTGCCAATATGAAGGCAGACAATGTGGAAATTTACGACCGTGTGCTCTCCGCCGATGAGATATATGAAAAATTCTCTCCCGCACCCACCAGCATATATAGCCTGAGCGTGGACGCCGGAGAACAGGGCGCCGGCATAACTCCCGGCACCGTGGGCCTCTTCTTTGAGGATCTGAACACCGCCGCCGACGGAGGCATCTACAGCGAGCAGATCAACAACCGTTCCTTTGAGGCTCTTGACGCCAAGGGCGACAAGGTGAACCCCGCCAAGATACCCGGATTTGCGTGGACAACCGTTGGCGATGCGACCGCCGCTTACAACACTGACGAGCCGCTTAATAACAACAACAAGACCTATCTGACGCTTACGGCCGCGGCCGAGGGCGACGGTATTGAAAACAACTGCTACGCCGGAGACGGCAGCAACAGCACTCCCGTCAGCAAGGGCATGAACGCCGCCGCCGGTGCCAAGTACAACGCCAGCCTCTTTGTGCGGGGCAGCTACGACGGAGAAATAAAGATGCAGATCGTCAGCGGCGACAAAGTCATCGGCGACGTTACCTTTAACGGCGTGACCGACACATTCGCTAAGAAGATCGGTGTTATCACCGCCGTCGAGGACTGCGACGACGCCCGGGTGAGAGTAGTGCTTTCCAAGCCCGGTACCGTTGACATTGATATGATCTCCCTTATTCCTCAGCAGACCTTCAACGGCCGCGACAACGGCCTCCGCGCCGATTTGGTAGAGAAGCTGGCTCTGCTTCATCCCGGCTTCCTGCGCTTCCCCGGCGGCTGCATAATCGAGGGCTACAATCTGGCCAACCGTTACCAGTGGAAGCAGACCGTCGGCCCCGAGGAGCAGCGCATCCTCAACTGGAACCGCTGGCAGACCGAGGGCACAATGAACTACGCCTACTGCCAGACCTTCGGACTGGGCTTCTATGAATACTTCCTCCTCTGCGAGGATCTGGGAGCGGAGCCCGTTCCTGTGCTGAACGTGGGCCTTGCCTGCCAGTATCAGACGAAGGAAGCTTCTTCCAAGGAGGATTTCTACAGTACGTACCTTCCCGACTTCCTTGACCTTATCGAGTTTGCCAACGGAACCCCTGCCGATGGCTGGGAGGATATTGATTACTATGCGGTAGACACCGCAAATCCCGATACCTTTGGCAACAACTGGGCCAACCTCCGCGCCCTCATGGGACATCCCGAGAGCTTTGACATGAAGTATATCGGCGTCGGCAACGAGCAGATAGACACTTCCGACTATACCAACGTTGACGCCGACGGCTGGGCTGACAACGGCAACAACTTCTTTGCCCGTTATGAAGCCATCGAGAAGGCCGTTCATGAGGAAGATCCCGACATGAGGCTCATTTCCACCTCCGGTCCCTCCGCCGACGACGCAGGAGACCAGTACGTTGAAAACGGCGGCGTGGGAGCCTTCTCCAAGGCGTGGAACTGGGCGAACGAGAAAGTAAAGGAAAATCCCGACTTTACCTATGCCGTTGACGAGCATTACTACAAGCAGCCCGACTGGATCCTCGCCAACGTGAACCGTTACGATATGTACGACCGAGATGGCGCCGCCGTGTTCGCCGGTGAGTACGCTTCCCGTTGGTGGGAGGAGCTTCGCGGCAACACCTGGGAGGCCGCCCTCTCCGAGGCCGCCTTCATGACCGGCTTTGAACGCAACTCCGACGTGGTCAAGATGGCCAGCTTTGCTCCACTCTTTGCCAAGGAGGGCGGTTATCAGTGGTCGCCCAACATGATCTGGTTCGACAACGCCGACAGCTACGGCACCCCCGACTATTACGTTCAGCAGATGTACAGCCGCAACAGCGGTGACTATAATGTAAAGACTGTTTTGAATGACAAAACCGACGACTATGCAGGCATCGTGGGCGTGGGCACATGGCTCACCGCCGCAAGCTTCCGCGATTTGAAGGTCGTAAACGACGACACCGGCGAGGAGATAAAGGTTGACGGATGGCAGGATACCACCGAAGGCAGCTTTGCCAAGGGCGGCGACTGGACGGTAAACGAGGACGGCTCGGCGGCCCAAACCAATATCGGAGCCGATAACGGAACCTATCTCTTTGCGAATATGGAACCTGTTACCGCCAGGAATTTCACCGTGACGCTTAAGGCCACCAAGACCGACGGCGCCGAGGGCTTCACCGTTCCCATTATGGCCAAAGACAATAACAACCTTATCCACTGGAACGTGGGCGGCTGGGGCAACAACGCTTCCTCCTTTGAAAACCGCGTAAACGGCGGAAATAACAGGGTTGGCGACTATGTGGGCACTGTCCTTGAAACTGGCCGCGAGTACGAGCTGAAGATAGTTGCCAAGAACGGCACTCTTTACGGCTATATTGACGGCAAGCTCATCAACACCTTCAATTACGACACCGACACCGTCTATGCCAACGCCATTAAGGACGAGGCCACCGGCGATGTGATCGTAAAGCTTATCAATTATTCCAATAACAGGGTCAGCCTTCCCATTGAAATAAAGAATGCCGACCTGACCGGCAAGGCCACCGAATATCTCATGACAGGAGAATTCCTTGACAAGAACAGCCTTGCCGATCCCGAAAAGGTTGCTCCCGTGCGCAGCGAGATCGACCTTGCCTCCGGCGAAGTCTACACCATGCCCGAGTACAGCTTTGCGGTGCTCAGGTTCCACACCGGCGGCACGGTTGCCGTAAACAAGATCGACACCGTGGAGCTCACCGTTGACCTTGACAGTGACTTTGAGCTTCCCTCAAGCGTAACGGTATACACCGGCGATGGCGGCGAGGAGCAGCGGTCAGTCAGGTGGATACTTCCCGAGGCCGGCGTATTCGCCAACGAGGGCACCTTCAAGGTGTTCGGCCGCGTGGACGGCACCGAGCTTGACGCCGTGGCCATTGTGACCGTGGTCGCCAACACCGGAAAGCTTCCCGTAATCGACGCCGACATTGACGCTCTGATAGACGGCGAGGACGCTTTGATCTCCTTCAATGCCGAGACCGCCGGCAGCTACAGAGGTATCGTTGCTGTCTACGGCGAGAACGGCATGGAGTCCGTACAGACCGTCGAGTTTACAGGCACTCACGGCGAAATGACCGTCAAGGGTGCGGATCTGACCGGCAAGACCGTGAAGATCATGCTCTGGACAGCCGATGGGGTCAAGCCCGTCACCGACGCTGTTACGGTCGATCCCTCCGCGAATGGCTGATTAAGCAACAGAAATCGCTCCCCTTCGGGGGAGCGATTTTGTGTTGGTTCTGTGTTCCAAAATATAGACGACGGCGTATTTCTCTCGAAATATAGAATTTTTTTATTCCCCGATTTTCGGGTCAAAGCTGGGCATGAGCTGGAGCTTAAACAGATTGGCCTTATGCTTGCGGTCGATGAGCTCCTTCTTGGCCTGGTCGTCGATCTTTCCGGTGCGGATATACACGTCAAGCTCAGCGTAGGTGAAGCCAAGGTTTTCCTCGTCGGTCTTTCCGCAAAGGCCGTCGATGGGCACCTTATCAACAAGCTCGCTCGGCACGCCGAGGATGCGGCCCACCTCCTTAAGCTCCGTCACCGTCAGGTGGGAGAGGGGAGAGAAGTCCCCCGCCGCATCGCCGTACCGTGTGGAATAGCCCACCCAGTCCTCGGAGAGGTTGCAGGTGTTTGCCACCCTGCCGTTGGAGGACTGGCCTATGGCGTACAGCGTGGCCATCCTTATCCGGGCGGGGAGGTTGGTTCTCGACTGCTCGGAAATCTCCAGCCCCTCGGGCATACTGTTCAGCAGGGCGTCCACGGCGTCCTTTATATTAACGACATAATGCTTAATGCCAAGGTGATTTACCAGCTTATAGGCCATGCCTATGTCGTGCTGTTCGCCCTTTGGCATCAGAACGCCGATAACCCTGTCCCGTCCAAGGGCCTCAACACACAGGGCCGCCGTTATGGAGCTGTCCTTGCCGCCGGATATACCCACGATGGCGTTGCAGCCCGGCCCGTTTTCCTCGAAAAATTTCCTTATCCACTCCACGCACTGATCCTTGATTTTTATAGCGTCAAACATAGCTTTATACCTCCGTTTCGTATTTTTTACATTATTATACTACACAAAAACGGATTTTTCAATCATTTTTTATGCTATGTTATCGACCTGTTTTTTCATTTATGTTAAAGGATGTACGGGATTTTTAATCCGCCGTTTTCGGAGCCTCGCTGCGGTCATAGATGACGCTGTGTACGGTTCCGTCGGGGTTGTGGGTTTCGGAGCGGCTTTCAAACACCTCCGCCCCGTTTACCTCAAAAATGTGCTTTTCCACGAGCGCGCCGTCCTCGCTGTATTTTGCCCATGTGAGAGTGCCGTCGGCCTCGCTGCCGTCCCAGGACGTTTCGTAAACAAAGCGCTCGCCGTCCTCCAGATATTCCTGCGTGCCGATAAAGTCGGGATACTTCCAATATTCCCCGTCCTTTTTCATTTCAGAGAAACGGTTCGACGCCTCGGCGCTCATGTCCGGCAGAATCGTATCAAGGTCGGAATAGCTGCAGACCTCCGCCTCATGGCCGATACTCTCCACATAATTTCGGACATGGCTGAATTCCTGCTCTTGCAGTTCGTCGTATCTGTCCTGAGCGTCAATGGCCTCATCCCAAAGGTCAGGAGGGAACATCTCCTTTATGGACGGCAGATAATAGCTGCCGTCCTCGGGCGCGCTGATGCCCTCCATAACAAAGCTGCCCTCCGGATTTTCAATCACCTCAAATTTCATGGGTATGGCTCCGCTGCCGCTGTCCTTGACGAATTTTCCGTTTATAAAGGAGTAGCCGCCGATAGATGTAATGGCGTAAACAGTGTGTCTCTTTTTGCCGTCTGTTGGATGCTCCCTGACGTCGTCCCGCAGGATAATGTGCCCGCTGGACCAGAACTCCGGATCGGCATAGCCGCCGCTGCCGGAAATGAGGGCCGCCGATATTGCCTTGTCCAAACTGTCAAATTCAGATGGCCCGACGTTATTCTCCGGCCCGACCGCCTGACCGTTGGTGCTTGTCGGCGGTTCCTCGCTCTTACAGGCCACCAGCGCGCCGGCAGAAAAAGCGGTCACGGCCGCGAGGGCGATAAGTCCCGCGCCCAGCTTCTTTGTCTTTGTGCTAAGTATGTTTGCAAAACGTTCCTTCGCTTTTTCGCCGCTCTCGCTGAAGGACGTGGACAGGAACGGCGGCTCAATAAATTGCTTCTTCATACTCGTTTTCCCCCTCGATGTAAAATAGTGTCCGCACCTTTATGGGCTCCAAATTTGCGCTGCTCATCAAATAGTGCATAATGCCCTCGTGGGTAAGGCTTGTATCGTCCAGCAGATAAAAGTTCGCCGCTCCGTAGTCATTAAAAACTCTGAGATGGTCGTACTCGCCGTAATCCAGATACAGGCCGTCGCCGAACCTGTCGCGGCTGTTGTCCTTGCCGCCGTAATAGCGGTACCCGTCATAGACCAGCCTTGAAAGAATCGGGTCGCCCTCAACGGTGTACTGTACCACGTCAAGGGAGGCCGGGCGGCGATTTTTCACGTCCTCCAGAAAAGTGTCCAGAAGCGGCCTGTTCTCCGCGCCCATGTAGTTTAACACAAGGGCGTGCTCCCGAAACTCCTCCGGCTCAGCGGCTTCGAGATATTCCCGAACGGTAGGACTTTCGATCTCCGCCATGGCGCCGGCGTACCGCCGCGCAAAGGCACCGGCGTTGGTGCCGTCACCGGTGTCCGCTTTCCTTGGGTTATGCCATTCGGTGCCGCCGCTCCCGTCGCGCCAGGCCACGGAATTCAGCTCCGGCTCAAGGATCAGTATGAGGTCGGCGTACTGCAGCATTATGCGGCAGCAGTCGTACTCTCCCTTTTCGCCGAAGGGCTCCGCAAAGGACAGCATTACCTCGGGCATATTGTCCGCCGTTCCGTCGCCGTAGTTTATTTCCGTTTCAAAGGGGCCAAGCCTGCCGGCGATATCAAGCGCGGAGGTTATTTCGTCGATGTCCCCGCCCCGCAGAGCGTAAAGCTCCGTCGCCTTGCCGGTCAGTATGGTTTCCTCCTCGAGCGGCGCGGGCCTCTCATTTTTACAGGCCACCAGCGCCCCGACGGCGAAAACGGTCACGACCGCAAGAGCGATGATCCCCGCACCCGACTTTTTAGTCCCCGTGTCCAGTATGTTCGCAAAGCGGTCTTTCGCCTTTTTGCCGCTCTCGCTGAAGGACGTGGACAGGAAGGGAGGGGAGATGTATTTATTTTTCATGGATTGCCCCACCTCGTTTCATGGTTTTTAATACCGTCATGGAGTAAAGCCTGCGGAACTCCATATCCTTACCTCTTGTCACGGCGTCGTCGCAGGAGTATTCCAGGTCACGGTTGGCCTGACGCACCATGAGGTACACAAGGGGATTGAACCAGTGGGCGGCGTTGGCTGTCAGGAGCAGCAGCTTGTACCACAGATCCCTGCGGCGGAAGTGGGTGTATTCATGGGCGAAAACCACATTCAGCTCCTCGGGGGTCAGCTCAATTTCCGGCAGAAGTATTTCCGGCTTAAAAAATCCGGTGAGCATGGGGCTTTCGATGGCGCCGCACCGGAACACCGGCACCCCCTTATAGTCCCCCTCGGGTCGCAGCCGTGACCTAACAGTCAGCTTAAACCGCCAATAAATTATGATGTGAAACAGCATAAATCCTGCCGCGCCAACAGCCCAGATAATGAGGAGCAGCCGTTCCAGCGTCATTACCGGAGCGTAAGCGGCGGAATTGACGGCGGCCGCCGGGTCGGAGGCGGCCCTTTCCCTCCGCTTGCTTTCAGGCATCACGGTGACGGGCAGAGCGGCGCCGGGAGGACTTATGACCACAGTCCGCTCCGGCGCGGTGATGGTCACCGGAGCCTCGGGCAGTGCAAAGCTCACGGGAATGAGGAGCCGCACCGCCAAAATGAGCCACAGGATGTATTTTCCCTTCGCCATATACCGTTTGTCAATAAATTTGTTGAGTATGAGCACCAAAAGGATAACCACCGACACCGAAAGGGAAATTTCAAGAACCGTCGAAATCATTCCTTTGCCCCCCTGATAAAGTCCTCCAGTTCAGCAAGGTCAGAGTCGGTGATGGCCCGCCCGTCATAGAGCGACGCCACCAGCGCGGTCAGGGAGCCCATATGTACCTTTTGCAAAAAGCTTGCGCTTTCCCGCCGAACGTAATCCTCCCGATCCACAAGAGGGGTATAGACGTTTATCTTTCCCCGCTTTTCACAGCTGAGGAAGCCGCGGTCGCAGAGCCGCGACAGGAAGTTCAGCAGCGTGGATTTTTTCCAGCTTTTGTGCAGCCTTTCCAGCAGCATTTCGGAGGTCACGGGCCCGCCCTCGTCCCACACGGCCATCATTATTTCAAATTCGCTGTCCGGCAGTCTTTTGTTTTCCGTCATAAAAATCACCCTATATTTTACATTTGTCTAATTTCAATTTATATTTTACACCTGTCGAATATATTTGTCAATAGTTTTTTTAAAATTTTTTTGGACGGACGCGCCGGCAAAACAGCGTAAAAGACAAAAAGCCCGCCGGAACGCGAACGCTTCGGCGGGCCTTTGTTTTTGGCCGATCGTTTTTCAAATTCGTCAGGAACAGCATATATGAGATGTGTCGGCTCAAATTTTTGCATCCGGAACTCGGGAACAGAGATCATGATGCGGCCGGGATTCTATACGTTGATGCCGCAGACAGTAAAGATTTGTCCTTCTCCGCTGGATATCCGGTCGGCATATATGTACATCTCATCGCGTTGGCGGGGTTTAGCCTACGAAAGCAAATCCGAGACAGAAACGCCCATGTATGCGGCTATGCTGCATACCGTGCTCAGCTTGGGATTGGTCAGCTTACGTTCGAGCAGACTGATCTCATCCGGGCTTACGCCGCACTTTTCGGCAAATGTCTCTTGAGTTTCGTTGGCAGTATGGCGAAACTTTTTCATATTTGCTGATAAAGCTTCAATTTCCGTCATTTCGTCACCCCTTTGTACAAAATTATACATGATTTTTATGAATTTGTACAGGGATTACATTACGGATTTGGAAAATTTTAGAAAAAAATTTTAGGCGCGGTTTCGCTGCCGGCCAAGCGGAACCGCGCCGGATTAAAATCACTATCGATCGGTCGGCAAGCCGATCAATATTATGCCGGTGAACATTTTATCCTTGGCGTCATAGAACCATTTCATGCTGCCGTCATAGTTTTTCAGAGCGTGGCAGATGCTGGACATCCCTATGCCGTGGGCGTCCTTATCCTTTTTTCGGGTGAGGAGCCGCCCGTCCTCCGCGGCGGGCTCGGCGTCGCAGCTGTTTTCCAGCTTGATGGCGGCGTAGGCATTGTTTACGGTGTAAAGGCTCAGGAATATCTTTTTTCCTTCGGAATGTGCCGTGCTTTCGATGGCGTTGTCAAGCAGATTGGCGAAAATGGCGACTATGTCCGTGTCGGAAATAAAGGATATATCCACGTTTTGCACGTCGATCTGGAGGTCGATGCCCTCGCGGCTGCAGGTTTCCATTTTCTGCGATAAGATAATGTTCAGCGTCTTGTTATCGGTGTATTCCGCAAGCAGAAATTCTCTGCTTTTATTCCGCAGGCCGCGTATCAGACTCAATATTTTATCGGAGCTTTCGCTGTCGGTGAGCAGCCCCTCAATGCTGTTGTAATAACTGTTAAAGTCGTGGGTCATTATTCTGAGCTCGTCGTACTTTTCCCGCAGCAGCTCATAGCTGCGCCAGTCCAGCTCGTTCTTGTGCTCCATTTCCTGAAATTGGCGTATTTTTGCGTTTTTTTCGGCAATCATATCAAAGACCACACAGTTGGCGTAGTTGGCCGCTATGACAAAAAAATACAGGCAGAGGAAGCCGACCCGGTCATAAAATGAAAACTGCTTGATCATCTCGTCCATTACAAATATAAAAACCGTACTCGCCGCCGGGAACACCAAAAGCAGCAGCTGTTCCTTAAGGGCGCCCTTTAATTCCCCCAGCTTCATGAACCGTTTCAAAATGAGGACAAGCAAAAAGTATATAAACTTTGACGAAACGGAGAATATCCAATAAAAACCGTCCGGCAGCCCGGCGGTATCGGAATGTATCCCCGCAGCCGTCAAAAACAGCGCCTCGCCGGCCATCATAAAAGCCGTAAGAAGAAAGGTCTTAAGGGCCGCCGACCATATTTTTTCCTTGTAACCGAGAATAATAACGGTAAAAATCATTATAAAGCCGCTTATCAAATTCAAGCTGGAATTGCCGAAGCCGCATATTACCGCGTGAATCAGATAACCGATTACCGCCGTAAGATTGCTTTTAAGTCTTGACTTTCTGTATGTAAGCGTAGAATTTGCAAAATAAATGAATATCAAACATTCCTGCACGATTGAAAAGATTGTTGGCAGCAAGACGCCGAGGCTCATCTGATCTCACCTGCCCGCATAAAAAATTTTTTGTCAAAGCCGCCGTAACACCTTCTGGACATGGCCGCCGTATATTTTCTGCCGCCGTATGCGAGAGTGACGCTTTGCCGGTCATAATCGGTCACGTAGCGCATATTCACGTAAAAGCTCTGGTGGGACTGGGCGAAATACGCGGCCTCCTTCTCTATGAGACTTTTCACCGTTTTAAACGGTTCTTCCGCAATAAAATCGTAGTCCTTAGACACAACATGGGTGTGCCTGGAAATATTTTCGATATAGATGATCGAGGCCGTTTCAATATCCAACGAGACCTTATTTTTCCGATTGGTGAGGGAAATGCGCCTGTCTCTGTCTTTTATCTTCTCCAAAGCACTGTCTATGCCGCGCTCCAGCCTTGACCTGTCAAGCGGCTTTGGCAGAAAACGGAATGCCCCCACGTCAAAGGCCTTGTCCAGATAGATCTGATAGTTGGTGATAAAGAACACAAAACAGTTTTTGTTTTTTTCGAGGAGTTTTTTTGAGAGGGCAATCCCGTCGACCCCGTCCATTTTAATGTCGAGAAAGGCCATATCATAGTCCGCGCCCGCACTTAAAAGCTTGTTCGGGTCATGAAAAATACAGTATTCACGGTCGGTCTGTTTTTCTGTAAATATCGAATTTATCATTTCTATTTCGGCGTTGAGGTCAGAGAGCTCGTCGTCACATACGGCTATTTTTAATTTCATAGTTTCGCCTCCGTAATATTATTGTACAAAAAATAAAATGGATTGTCAATCTTTTAATTTCATTTAAAAGCGGCGCCGAAAACGGTGCCGCTTTCATTATATAATTGCCTTGTCGAAATTTCAATAGTCATGACAAAAACGGTAGAAATATTACAAAAATGGTAAGCAGCTATAGCTTAAAAAGCTTTTTATTTATGTCATATCGCAAGCACGGTTTCGGCATGAAAAAACAGGTTTCAGCCCGGGCAGAAACCTGTTTTGTTTTATATCACGGTTTTTGCTTCAATATCCCATCATGTCTCCGAGGCTGTCGTCGTTGTCTATCCAGTCCCGCTGAACGTCGATGACCGTATATTCGTCACGGGTGTTCCTGACGACCACCTTGGCAATACCGGCGTTTATTATCATACGCTTGCACATGGCACAGCTGGACGCATCGGGCACCAGCTCGCCGGTTTTGCAGTCCCGTCCGGCCAGATACAGGGTGGCGCCGATCATATCCCGGCGGGGAGCGCTGATAATGGCGTTGGCCTCGCTGTGAACGCTGCGGCACAGCTCGTAGCGCTGCCCTCTCGGTATCTGGAGCTGCTCCCGGCGGCAGAAGCCCAGATCGGTGCAGTTCCTGCGGCCTCTGGGAGCGCCGGTATAGCCCGTGGAGATTATTTCGTCGTTGTTCACTATTATTGAGCCGTAGTTGCGTCTGAGGCAGGTCCCTCTTTCGATTACGGACTCGGCAATGTCCAGATAATAGTTGTGCTTGTCACGGCGCTGAACCATCACTGAGCTCCTCCCTGACCCGTAACTACCCTGTCGCCGGACGATAGACCGTCGAGTATCTCAATATAGCCGTCCTTGGTTACGGCTCCGGTCCTGACGGGCACCTCGGTCACCTGGCCTCCCTCACGGAGGATGCTGACCTTGCCGTCCTTCACCAGCTCCTGGGGAACGGTGACGGCGTGGGGAGCATAGTAGGATACGATGTTCACATCGGCCATCATGCCGTCACGGTAAAGAGACGGGTCCTCCAGTGTTATGTAGCCGATGTATTTGTCGGGGTTGCTTTCGGAGGGAACAAGATTTTCTATTGAGGCTATCTGGTTGGTGGTGGTGTTCAGCTCCTCCCAAACGGAACTGTCAAAATTGCTGCTCCTTATCATTTTATATGTGACGGCCAGCGGAACTTCAAGTCCGGCCGCCAGCGAGGCGTCCATTTCCACGGCCAGCATGAGGCTGGTTGCGGGTATGACTACCACCGCGTTCATGCCCACGGCGGCGGTGTCGCCCTCTTTGAGGAAGAGCTTCTGCACATATCCGTCCACGGTGGCCTTTACGGTGTAGTTTTCCAGCTCGGTTTCCAGCTGCTCCAGCTCGAGCCGGGCCTCCCGTGCCTCATAGCTGTTGGAGCTGCCGCCGGAGGATGTGCCGGCAACCTGACGCTGATTTTCGACGGTTGCGATTATGCTGCCGGAGTTTACCCGATCGCCCTCTCCGACACGGAAGCTTATTTTTCCGCCGGAGGTGGCCGACAGGGAGACTATTGACGTCCTGCCCTTGGTAACATTGCCTGAAACCCGTTCGCCGTTTACCGCGACGGTGGCGGTAGAGCCGGCCGCTGTGGTGGAGGAGAAGCTTATAACGGCGCTCCACATGGGCTGTGGAGTTTTGCTGTCGTCCTGCCCGGAGCCGCCTGTCTGATTGTTTGGCTGGGTCTCGGACTGATTGCCTGATTGAGTACCCGTTTGAGTATTCGACTGGTTCTCGGACTGGCTGCCGGACTGGGCACCCGTTTGGGTCTCGGATTGAGTTCCGGACTGGGTGTCCGCATCGGTGTCTTTGTCGTCTGAGCCGGTGTTTGCCGAGCTGCTTCCGCTGCCAGAGCTCTCGGATGAGGTTCCGGTGTCGGAGCCGGAAACGGATTCCGTATCGCTGTCCTCGTCGTTTTCACCGTTTTCAGGATCGGCGGGAGCGGCGCTTATCTGGCTGACCGAACGGACGGTGCCCTGAGTGGTGGCGCCGTTGCTGTAAACGCTGACGCTTTGACCCACGCTTATGCGGTTCTTAAGTACGACCGTGACCTGATTGGTGGCGGGAACGGTTATCTCGGCCACGATGTCGCCGGTGCTTACCGTGTCGCCGGAATCCACTCTGAGGGCGGTAACGGTGCCGCCGGCGGAAGCGGTTATATTGGCGCGGGTGGTTTCGGTACGTGTGGAGGTGGACGATGAGGACGAAAGAGAGGCTATCCTTTCCTCAAGCAGGTCTATGCGCGCCTGAAGATTGGAGCTGTCCACGGTATATATGGTGTTGCCCTTGCTGACATAGTCGCCCTCCTTAACCTTGAGGCCGGTGACCTTTCCGGTGGCGGCGAACATGGTGGTAATCACATCGGGGCTGGTGACCTTGCCGTTGAGAGTCTCCTGCAACTGGATGTCCTGTACGGTGACGGCCACGGTCTCCGGAAGCCGGGGCTCAGCCTTTCTGTCCCGTCCGCGGACAAAAACAACGACCAGCACCGCCACTATCAGCACGGCGGCCAGCGCCGAGGCGCCTATGATGGCGGGTCTGAACTTTATGATGCCGGAATCTTCATCCTGATCTTCCTCGGGAGCGTCATTGACGGGCACCGGTTCCTCGGGAGTCCTGAGACGAAAGCGGCTTGTATTCTTTGGTGCGGGATCTTGGGCGGCGTCCCTCAGCTTGCGGATCTCATCGGGAGAGGAGATCCTTGTGTCGGATATATCCTTCTGACGGGCAGACTCCTGTGCGGGGCGTGGCTGCTCTGCGGAGCCTGTATCCCTGACTGTCGGTTCGGGCTGTTTTGCCGGAGCTGTTTCCTTCATGACCGGCTTGGGCTGCCCGGTATTTGCGGCCGCAGCCTCGTTGTTCCCGGCGGGTTTGCTGGGTTTTTCACGCAGCTTTGCTAAGTCAATTTTTCCGGTCTTTTCGGAGGCCGTTGCTTCGGCAGCTTTTTCGACCTTTTCAACCTTTACGGCCTTTTCTGACTTCTCAAGGTTGGCGGCCTTTGGCCGCTCCGCCGGCTTTTCCCGCCTTTCAGGCTGTTCCGAACGTTCGGTCACGCCGGTTTTCTTCGGCCTGTCGGGATTTGCGGCCCTGTCGGTGCCTTCGCCCTGCTTTTTCCGACGCTTTTCCGGACGCTCCTCCGGCTCGTAGTCGTCGTCATCGTTGGTATATTTTTGGTAACTTTTAATGAAAATTGTCAGGCAGACGCCGAAAAGTACGGCGACTACGGCCAGAACCACAGACGCGATCTCAAGCATCTCGTCCATCTCCTTTTTCTTATACTTTTCCTATGGGCCCGGGAGGCCTGTTCAAGTTTATTTCTTCAGGAAAAATAATATTCCCGAATCTTTATCTCACATTATTGATAGAGCGGATATTTGCCGCAGAGGGCCGCTACACGGGCCGTTATTTCGGCACGCCTGTTGTCCAGATCTGTGAGGGTCAGGAATATGAGGTCGGCGATTTCGTCCATATCCCCTTCCTTCATGCCTCTGGTTGTCACGGCGGGAGTACCCACACGGATGCCGCTGGTGATGAAGGGACTCTGAGGATCGAAGGGAATGGCGTTTTTGTTAACGGTGATGCCCACCTCGTCAAGGAGCTTTTCGGCCTCCTTGCCGGTGATGTTTTTATTGCGCAGATCAACCAGCATCAGGTGATTGTCGGTGCCGCCGCTGACGAGGTCAAAGCCTCTGGCGTTCAGCGCCGCGGCCAAAGCGGAGGCGTTTTTCTTTATCTGGAGCTGATATTCTCTGAATTCGGGGGAGAGGGCCTCTTTCAGACACACGGCCTTGGCGGCGATGGTGTGCATAAGGGGGCCGCCCTGTATTCCGGGGAAAATGGCCTTGTTTATCATCTTGAGATGCTCTTCCTTGCAAAGGATAAGGCCGCCCCTTGGGCCACGGAGAGTCTTGTGCGTGGTGGTGGTCACGAAGTCGGCGTAGGGCACGGGATTGGGGTGCAGTCCCGCCGCCACAAGACCGGCGATATGGGCCATGTCAACGAGGAAATAAGCGCCGACCTCCCTGGCTATCTCCGCAAATTTGGCGAAATCTATCTCTCTCGGATAAGCGGAGGCTCCGGCAAGGATGAGCTTTGGCCTGCTCTCCAGCGCGAGACGGCGAACCTCGTCATAATCGATGACCTGGGCGTCCTCGGTTACGCCGTAAGGAACTATGTTGAAATACTTGCCGCTCATGTTCACGGGGCTGCCGTGGGAAAGGTGGCCGCCGTGGGCAAGGCTCATGGACAGCACGGTGTCGCCGGGCTCAAGACAGGCGAAGAACACCGCCATATTGGCCTGAGCTCCGCTGTGGGGCTGGACGTTGGCCGCCTCGGCGCCGAAGAGCTCCTTGGCCCGTTCGATGGCCAGATTTTCGACCACATCCACAAATTCGCAGCCGCCGTAATAGCGCTTGCCGGGGTAACCCTCGGCATATTTATTGGTGAGGGGGGTGCCGATGGCTTCCATAACCGCCTCGCTGACGAAATTCTCGCTGGCTATGAGCTCGATTTTCGAGCGCTGACGGTTGACCTCGGCCTCGATGGCCGCGGCGACCTCCGGGTCAAAAGCCTTTACCTTGTCGATATTATACATCCTGTTACCTCCGTCAATAATTATTGAAAATCTTTCACTAATATTATAATAGGTTTTAATGTTATTTACAAGTGTTTTAAGTGAATTTTTTGAAAAATTTTGTCACGGCGTTCAAATATGTTTCCGAAAACCTATTGACAACCTCGAAAATTTGACGTATAATCATATCATAAGTAATGAATCGAGGCCTTGAAAATGAATAGACAGGAGCTTGCAGACAAATTTGTGAAAATTATGGAGGAAACCTATCCCGATGCGGTGTGCTCGCTGGAATGTGAGGATCCTCTTCAGCTTCTGATTTCCGTCCAGCTGGCGGCTCAGTGTACCGATGCCAGAGTGAACATTGTCACCCGGACGCTTTTTCCGAAATATCCCGACGTTTACGCCTACGCCAACGCGGACCTGCACGAGCTGGAGCAGGATATTAAGCCCACGGGCTTTTACCACAATAAGGCGAAAAATATAATAGGCTGCTGCCGGCGGCTGATTGATGTCTACGGCGGCAAGGTGCCCGACACCATGGAGGATCTGCTGAGCCTGCCCGGAGTGGGGCGTAAAACCGCCAATCTGATTTTGGGCGACGTGTTCCACAAGGGCGGAATGGTCATCGACACCCACGCCAAGCGGATATTAAAACGGGTGGGCCTGACTAAGGAAACCGACCCGACCAAGGTGGAGTTTGATGTCGAGACTCTCATCCCAAGGGAAAAGCAGTCGGATTTCTGTCACAGGCTGGTAATTCATGGACGGGAGCTCTGTGACGCTCGGAAACCCAAGTGCGAGCTCTGTCCCGCCAGAGAAATATGCGAGGAAGTCCGGAGTTAGGATTTTGGGGGAATACTTTGAGGTCACAAAAAAACACCTCTCAAAAAAGATAGAAAAAATTCCGGGTTCACTTCGGTGCACTCGGAATTTTATGTTGCTGACAAATGAGTTATATTTCTATACCGACTTCACTCCGCGGCCTTCATCCGCGCGTAGTTCTTCGGCGATATTCCCATGACCGCCTTGAAATTTTTTCCAAGGTGAAATTTGTCGCAGAAGCCGCACATGGAAGCGATCTCGTCCAGCGAATAGCCGCTCTGATCCAGAAGATTGCAGGCGACCTTTATGCGCACCCTGTTGATGTACTGGGGGATCGAGCAGTTCTGTTCAGCCTTGAACAGCTTGCCGCAGTAGGCGGGATCAAGATTTACAAGGTTCGCCAGCTCCTTTGCGGTGATGGGATGCATATAGTATTCGATTATATAGCGCTTCATCTTTTCCACCGCCGGATGCGAGCTCTTAAGCTCGCTCTTGTAGAACAGATGCGACAGGAAAAGCACCATCATTCCGTCCAGATCCATCTGGAAGCCTATGGGGCGCGATATGTATATGTAGTTCATCTTGTGGAGAATGTCCATCAAAGCGTTCATGCTGGAGGGCTTGAAAATCGCCGTTTTGGTGAGTGAGGTCGAGCGGGGCGCCTGAAAATCCAGTGCCGATATTATGAACCTGTCCGAGTTGACCCATGCCTTGCGCCAAACTCCGGGCGCGACAAGAAAGACCTCCCCGCTGTTGATAATGTTTATAGCGCCGTCTATCTCACAGCTTATGGAGCCCTCGTGGACGATGATTATGGCCCAATGGTCCAGCCAGCGGTCAAGGACCCAGCTTTTGTCCCTGGGCTTCTGGCAGGCGATATAGGTTACGTGGGGCAGGACGTTTTGCGGCAGTTCAGGATGATTAGTCATAAGTTAAGCACACCTCTTGCAGTCTGTATAGTATAATTATATACTTTTGATACTTCCGCGTCAAGGGCGAAGAGAACAAAATTTACAAATTTTTTTTGGTAAAAGAGCCGGATAAAGGCGTTGACATTGTACAAAAAATGCGGTATAATAAATTATCATTATTCGGGCTGGTGAAATAATGAAAACTATTGCTTTTCCTAAACTGGGCCTCAAATTTACTCTCGATCCGATCCTCGTCCATTTCGGTGACGGCGGCATACACTGGTACGGTGTGATCATTGCCGCCGGGGTGCTGCTGGCTCTGCTCCTGTGCGGCTGTCTGTACAAGGGCAGAGGGAGGAACCCCGAGGAGCTGGTGGACTTTTTGCTCTGGGCCCTGCCGTTCGGCATTGTCGGCGCGAGACTGTATTATGTTGTCTTTTCCTGGGACAGCGGCTCTTATTCCGGTGACCCGATGGAAATATTTCGGGTGTGGAACGGGGGCCTCGCCATATACGGCGGCATAATAGCCGGCTTTGTTGTGGCGGTGATTTTTTGCCGTGTAAAGGGAATAAGCTTCCTTGAATTTGCCGATGTGTGCGTGCCCGGCGTGGCTCTGGGCCAGTGCATGGGCCGCTGGGGCAACTTTGTCAACGGCGAGGCCCACGGCGGCGTTACTTCTCTGCCCTGGGGCATGACCATCAACGGTGGTGAGCCTGTGCATCCGACCTTTTTGTACGAAAGCTTGTGGAGCCTTGCCGGTATGGTGATACTGATCATACTGGTGAAAAAAAGCAAGGCGCCGGGAAGCGCCCTTTTTACCTATTTTATATGGTACGGGACAGGAAGGTTTTTTATCGAGGGTATGCGTACGGACAGCCTTTATATTCTGCCGGGCATCAGAGTGTCCCAGATAGTGGCCGCCGTGACGGTGATCTGCGGAATTATCGGCCTGATAATTACTGCCCTGCGCCGGAAAAGGGTCGGTGCGACAGAGGACGCTCCCTATAACGTCCATACTCAGGCGGAAGATAAATGTTAAGAAATTGTGACAAACTGATAAAACCACTTGACAACAATATATTAAATGTATAAAATTATATATGTGTCAGTCTGTGATAGTTTGCGTTACGGCTTTCATGAGGCTTTCATATTTAATTTTTTATAAGGAGAGATAAGGATGAAGAGATTCAGATCAGTGCTTTCCGTTCTTCTTGCCCTGACGATGGTATTCACCTGCTTCGCGGCTTTTGCCGATGACGGCGATACTACCGGCGTGATGACGGAAAGTACCGAGAGAGAAATTGTAACAAACTTTTCTGATGTGGATCCCAGTACCACAGTTGGCAAAGCCGTCACTGAGCTTGCCATCAGAGGCATAATCAACGGCCGCCCCGACGGTACCTTCGGCCCTGACGAGAACATAACCCGTGCTGAATTTTCGGCAATTATTGTCCGTTTGAACAATATGGATATGGGTCTTGGAAGCGACGCGGTGACCGGCTTTACCGACCTTGACGCCGACGAGAATTTCAAGTGGGCCCGTCCATATATTAAAGTTGTCAAGGATATGGGCTACATGGACGGCGTGGGCGACAATAAGTTCGCCGCCGGCGATCCCGTGACCTTTGAGCAGGTAGTGGCCGTTCTCATGCGTATGCACGGCTGGGGCCCCACCTGTGATCTCGAGGCGCAGTCCACTCCCAACGCAACATGGTCTTACGGATATATCCACCATGCCAATTCCGAGGGACTTACCAGAAACGCCATGTCCGCCCAGAACGAACCCACCAAGGCCGTTACCCGCGGTATAGTGGCCATTCTGGCTAACAATTCCCGCGGCATACGTGACCTTGAGATGGTCGTTGATCCCGACACCGGCGCCGTCAGCTATCAGCCCAGCAGCGTCAGCACAAGCTCCGGCGGCAGCAAGGGCAGCAATGGCAGCGGCAGCAACTCAAGCTCCGGCAAGAACGACGACAATATCATCAACGGCATCGTTACCGCCACCTATCTGGCCTATATCGACGATCCCGAGGAAAATCTCAACAGAAATGAGATAGTTGTCGGCGACGAGGTTTACACCATAGGCAAAAAGTGCATGGAGACCGTGGACATCTATGACCTTCTTGGCCAGAGAGTAAAAATGGTCTACGACGATATGGACGATATCATCACCAACATCAGCGTTACGGACTACGAGTCCACCGACATCTATTCCGGCTATGTCGGCGGCAGCAATAAGTTCTATCTGGGCGTTGACAACGGAAAGATACAGTATGCCAGCAATCCCGACACCTTCCGGACAGGCTCCGTTGCTCTCAAGGGCGTTGTTATCTACAACGGCAAGCTTATTGAGGACTTTGAGGCCGAGGATCTTGACGATCCCGACAGCCCCTACTATTTCAAGAACGGTGTAATTGAGATAGCTGAAAACGGCAGATACAACTTCGTAAAGATATCCAATTATGACACCTATGTTGTCAACGGTACCAGCACAAGAAGCAACGTTGACTACATTACCCTCAAGTATAAGTACGACGATGATTTCGTTGACAATAACAACAGGATCGAGATGCCTGTCAGCGACGACGCCGATTACTTCACCTTCCGCCGCGGCAGCACAAACATTGCCGAAAAGGATAATAAGAGAAGCGAGCTTAAGGCTTATGACGTACTGAGCGTGCTCCGTTCGCCCGAGGATGCCGACGGTCCCACCGTGCTCAAGATAGAGGTCACCAGGAACAGCGTCAACGGGCAGCGGGTATCCAGCGTAAGCGGTGACGACGACTTTATGTTCCTGATGGGAGAACGCTACTATGAGTACAACTACGAGTACGGGAACTTTGTGAAGAATGAGGACGAGGATGTGACCGCCCTTCAGCGCGGTTCCTCCGGTGTCAATCTCTACCTTGACTACATCGGCCAGATAGCCGCCGTTACGGTTTCGGATACGGGAGATAACGGCTCCTACGCCTACGGCTATCTTCTGAGCCTGCTCCAGGACGACAGCGAGAGCGATTATGACCTTGAGCTCTATATCATGGAGTCCGACGGTACCCGTCATGAGCGCGGCACCAGCACCACAATACAGATCGACGGCAAGAGATATGATACGGACGATGAGGATATCCTTGACGTTCTTGAGGATTCCGCAAATGAGGCCAATGAATCCTATCTCAACACCTCCGCCGGCAACGATGTGGATAACCTTCAGTATCAGCAGCCGATAAGATATAAGCTCAACAGCAAAAATCTTGTAACCGCCATAGACACTGTTGCAAACTCTAATATTGACGGCAACGATCTCGTTCTTTCTGCCCGTATCGACGACAGCACCACCGATGACGGCCTCCGTCAGTACAACCGTTCCAGCGGCTTCGCTTACGATGATGAGGACGGCGATGAGGCTCACTTTGTAATAAGCAGCACCACCAAGATATTCTTCATCCCTGACGACAGGACAGACTTTGAACTCTACGGCAAGCGTACCACTTCCACGTTCACCAGCGGAAACAGCTACTATGTGGAGGCATATAATGTAGGTACTACCAGCTCCAACAGAGCCGATGTGGTATTCATCTACAAGATGGACGACACCATGGTATTCAACTCCAAGTCCTCCTTCCTCATCATAACCGATTACGGCCAGAACAATGACGATGAAGAGACCATAACCGGCTATAGAGGCAACTACAATGGCGGCGGCTCGGTAGCAACCACCACCACCACGGTTAAGCTTAACTACAGCCAGATGAATTCCGACGCGAGAGAAGACTACCGCAGCCTTGGCAAGGGCGATATTGTCCGCTATCTCACCGGTTCCGACGGCAGGGTGACAGACCTCGAGCTTTGGCTTGACGCTTCCGATCCCATTCAGGACGAGCCTGTGGGCAGCGTGAGAGAGGCTTTGGAGAACCGTGTTCTCGCTATCAGAAGCAACTCCACGGAGCCTGTTGACGGCGACGCGTATAATGCGGCCTTCCGTCTGGCCTACGGTACGGTACTCCGTCACGAGACCGATATCAAGAGCATCACCGTTACTCCCACCCTTGTTGAGGACGACATTGAAATGGTAGACAGCGGCACCGGCGTGGTAGCCCACCTCTATAGCAGCAGCACCAAGGTGTTTGTTTACAACGGCAGGAGCGGCGCCGAATATATCGACGGCGAGGATGCCTTCGAGGACATTCAGGCTTATGAGGATGGCAACGACGGCAGCGTGGTTGTTACCTTCTCAACCGGTGACACCACCAACAGCGCCAGTCCCTTCAGAATGATTTATATCATTCACTAAACCGGTATTTAACGGCAGAGGAAGGGCCTTTCGGGCCCTTCCGTCAGCCGGGCGCTTTGGGCCGTATAAAAAACAATAAAGGTAAAATAACAAATCCATGTTGAAAATCCGCCGTTTTTAATAAAAAGGGGCGGATTTTCTCAATTTATTTTGACGGCCCTGTGTTATGGTTATGTTTTACTACAGAGAAAGGAAGAAGATGTATGAACGTGCGGCATCCTGACATTGAACGGCTTGAACGGCGTATGGGCTATACTTTTCGGGATCATCAGCTGCTCCGGACGGCCCTGACCCACACCTCCTACGCCCACCAGTTCGGAGTGGAGAGCTATGAACGGTTAGAGTTTTTGGGCGATGCTATACTTGGCTTTATCATCGCCCAAGAGCTTTACCTGGATAAAAAGTTCCCCGAGGGTATGTCCACCCGTATAAGGGCGGCTCTGGTCTGCGAGGACACGTTGGCCGAGCTTTCCGCCCAGATAGGAATTGACGAGTTTGCCCTGATTGGCACCGGCGCCGAAAACTGCGGCGAGCGCCACCGCAAGTCCATTATGGCGGATATGTTTGAGGCCCATGTGGCCGCCATGTATCTGGACGCCGGTCTGGAACAGACCCGCGGCTATGTGCTGAAGGTTTACGGCGACAGGATAAAGAATATGATAACCGAGGGACACTTCATAGACCATGACTACAAGAGCCGGCTGCAGGAGAAGATTCAGGGCAAGGACCGGAACGTGACCTATGAGGTGATAAACGAGGTCGGGCCGGTGCATGACTGTGTTTTCACCGTGGCGGCGGCAATCGAGGGGAAATATATAGGCACCGGTGTTTCCAACAGCAAAAAGAAGGCCCAGCAGCTGGCGGCCCGGGCGGCTATGGAGAAGATCAAGCGTATAGAGGAGGAGCTGTATGACAGGGGAGAGAACCCTGACAGCGAAAACATACTTCGTGAGCTCATCGGCGGCGGGGAGCAGTCATGAACATTCCCGTCTTTGTGCCTCATGTTGGCTGTCCCAACGACTGCGCTTTCTGCAACCAGCGCTCCATTACCGGCGTCACGGAGGCTCCCGACCCCGGGGAGGTGGAGCGGATAGCCAACGAGTACCTTTCCGGCGGCAAGGCCGGCTCCCACACCATAGCTTTTTTCGGCGGCAGCTTCACCGGAATTGAACCCGGGCTCCAGCGCAGTTATCTTGCTCATGCAAAAAAATACCTTGACGCCGGAAGAATTTCCGGCATCAGGCTCTCCACCCGTCCGGATTACATCGGCCCGGCGGAGCTGGATCTGCTGGCGGAATACGGGGTCACCAATATTGAGCTTGGCGCCCAGTCCATGGACGACGGAGTGCTTGCGGCGGCGGGACGGGGTCACAACTCGGAGGCAGTCCGCCGGGCGTCGCACATGATAAAGGAGAGGGGCTTTGTCCTTGGCCTCCAGATGATGACGGGCCTGCCGGAGGACACGCCTGAAAAGGCTCTGGCCACGGCGGAGGAATTTATCGCCCTCGGAGCGGATGAGACCCGCATTTATCCGACTCTTGTCATGGAAAACACCCGCCTTGCCGCCATGTATCGGGCGGGGAGCTATAGGCCCCAGTCTGTTGAAGAGGCCGTGGAGCTCGGCGCGGTTTTGTACGGAAGGTTCCGCGCCGCCGGAGTGAAAGTCCTGCGCATAGGTCTCAGCGACAGCGAGGATTTAAAGGGCGGCTGTGTGGCCGGCCCGTATCATCCCGCCATGGGGGAGCTGATTATCGGCCGTTATGTGCGCAATCAGCTGGAAAGCATGGCGGAAAACGGCAGACTGGACATACGCGCCCCCAAAAAGTATTTCAGCAAAATTGTGGGAATTAAGCGCTGCAATGCGGAATATTTTCTGAAAAAGGGCGTGGCCTTCTCTCTGACGGAGGGGAATGATCCCCTTGTGAACGGAAAATACAGTCTCGATTTTTGAGGTGATGATATGCGGATACGCCCTGTGACCCTTGCCGACGCTCCGGCCCTTGCGGAAATATATGCCCCGTATGTGGCCGAAACCGACGTTACCTTTGACACGGAACCCCCGACGGCGGAATGGTTTGAAGCAAAAATCAAAAATATAACAGCATTTTATCCCTTTATCGTCGCGGAAGAGGGCGGTGAAATTATAGGATACGCCTACGCCCACGAGTTCCGGCCGCGGACGGCCTTTATCTGGTCGGTGGAAACGACGGTCTATGTCCGCCGCGGCCGTCTTGGCGGAGGAGTGGGGAAGGCTCTGTGCCTGAAGCTGGAGGCTCTGCTGAAGTCCCGGGGGATAACAAATCTCTACGCCTGTATAACCGACACCAACGCCGGAAGCATAGCCTTTCACGAAAAAATGGGTTATAAATATATCGGACGCTTTGAAGGCTGCGGGTATAAGCTCGGTCATTGGCTTGGCGTTGTCTGGCTCGGGAAGGTCATCGGCGAACGGACCGACCCGCCGGGAGAGGTAAAAGCCGTTGAAAATATTTGATTATTATATAAAAAATTCCTTTTTTGAAAATTTTTTATAAATTCCTCTTGACTAATGGACAAATTTTTTGTATAATGGATATTGTTGTAAAACTAAAGTAAGTGTTAAGGAGGGATTGGTACATGAAAGCGAAAAGCGTCATTTCATTTGTACTGATTATGATATTGATCGCCGCCTTTGCCACTGTCTGTGTGGGCGACATCAGTATCGGCAACTTCAGAGTCCCCAGTGTTCTCGACAGAGACAAGGGCATCAAGCAGGGTCTTGACCTTGTGGGCGGCTCTATCATAGTTTTTGAGCCCAAGGACGTGGAGCTTTCCAAGGTTACCCCGGCTCAGATGGACAGCGCCGAGGCCGTGCTCCGTGCGCGTCTGGACTCCATGGGCCAGAACGAGGCCACTATCTCCCGTCAGGGAGCCACCAGCATCCGCGTTGAAATTCCGGATATGGACGATCCTCAGCAGGCCGTTGACCTCATCGGTCAGGTGGCCAAGCTGGAGTTCCGCTATATGTATACCGACACCGCCGAGGACGGCAGCCCCAGCTATGATCTGGCCATGGAAGGCAGCAGCGACTACGTCAAGAACGCCTCCATGGAGTTTGGCCCCGTCAATCAGGGCGGCAATTCCGAGTATTATGTAAGCCTTGAGCTCACCGCCAAGGGACAGGAGGCCTTTAAGGAGGCCACCAGCAACGCCGTGGCTCAGTCCTACAACGGCAGGGCCATAGCAAATCAGATAGTTATCGCTTTGGACGAGGACATTGTCAGCGCTCCCAGTGTTGACGAGGTCATCGACAGCACAACCTGCATAATTCACGGCAGCTTTGACGCCGAGTCCGCCAACAATCTGGCCAGCGTCATCAACAGCGGTTCGCTGCCCTTCGCCCTTCAGGACGCGGAGCTCCGCAGCGTGGGCCCCACCTTGGGTTCTCAGGCTCTGGACACATCTCTCAGGGCGGCCCTCATCGGTATCATCCTTGTAATGCTGTTCATGCTCCTGTTCTACCGCCTGCCCGGCCTTGTGGCTGACATCAGCCTTGTGGCCTATATTTCCATCACGCTGCTCATCATGGCCGGCTTCTTCATCGGCGACGGCGTGACCAGTGGCTACCGCATTACACTGACCCTGCCGGGTATCGCCGGCGTTATCCTCTCCATAGGTATGGCCGTTGACGCCAACGTTGTAATTTTCGAGAGGATAAAGGACGAGCTTCGTCAGGGCAAGAGCGTCGGCGCCGCCGTTGACGGCGGATACAAGCGCGCCATCACCGCCGTAATCGACTCTAACGTAACGACGATCATCGCCTGCGTTGTGCTCTACATTTTCGGCAGCGGCACCATCAAGAGCTTCGCCATCACTCTTGGCATCGGTATTCTTGTAAGTATGTTCTCCGCCATCTTCCTTACGAAGTGGCTGCTCAAGCTCATTGTGGGCTTCGGCGTAAGAAGCAACTGGCTCTACGGAGTAAATAAAAGGAGGGATGCCTGATGAGTCCCACTAAAAACAGAAAGATATTCTTCTCAATTTCCGCCGTCCTGGTTATCGCCAGCATCCTGCTGATGATATTCAAGGGCTTCAACATGGGTATTGATTTCACCGGCGGCAACCTGTACCAGTTCGAGCTTGGCAAGACCGTCACCTCCGAGATGGAGGATCAGATAGAGTCCATCGTGGCTGAAAAGGCCGGCACCTCCGACATTTCCGTTCAGGCCACAGCCGGCACACAGGTCATCGTCAAGACTCCCGAAATGTCCAACGAGACCAGCGACGCCATCATTGAGGCCGTAAAGAACGAATTCTCCATCGGTCAGGAGAACGTGATGAACAATGAAAAGGTAAACGGTACCGTCAGCGGCCGTCTCATCGGCGACGCTCTCAAGTCCGTGCTCATCGCCATCGCTCTCATGCTTCTGTATATCTGGTTCCGTTTCGACTTCCAGAGCGGCACCAGCGCCGTTATGGCACTGGCTCATGACGTTATCATCATGCTGGGCTTCATGTCCCTCTTCGGAGTGGCTATTAACAGCCCCTTCATCGCCGCGGTGCTCACCATTGTAGGTTATTCCATCAACGCCACCATCGTTGTGTTCGACCGTATACGTGAGAACGGCCGTCTCATGCAGAAAGCGACCCCCAACGACATCGCCGACGACGCCATCCGTCACAGCTATACCAGAGCCATTAATTCCTCTCTGACCACGCTGTTCACTATCGGCGCCCTGTATGTTATGGGTGTGACCTCCATTCGTGAGTTCGCTCTTCCCATCGTTATCGGTATCGTAGTGGGCACATATTCCTCCCTGTTTATCGCCGGTTCCTTCTGGGCCTGGTGGAAGGGTCTGGGAGCAAAGCCCGCCGCCGCTAAAAGCGCGAAGAAAAAGTAATAAAATCCCGATGAATTAAGTAAAATGAGAATGGCATCAGTCATTCTCATTTTTATTATGTGGTGATTTTATGAGACGTTTTTTACCCGTTCTGCTTGCGCTTGCGCTTTTTTCCGCCGGATGCGCTCCCGCGGAGGAGACCGCCTCGGAGACCGTGACGCTGGATAACACTACCAAGGGCTGGGGCTTCCGCCGCATGGATCCGAGGCCGGAGTTCACCGCCGAACAGACCTCCGAGATGGAGACCTTCGGCTGTTATTACATGGGCGAGGACGACAAAAGCCTGTATCTGACCTTTGACGAGGGCTATGAAAACGGCTATACCGGTCAGATTTTGGACGTTTTAAAGGAAAAACAGGTTCCGGCGGCCTTTTTTGTCACCGGGCCGTACCTCAAAACCGAAACGGAGCTGGTTCGGCGCATGGTGGATGAGGGGCACATTGTGGGCAATCACAGCGTAAATCACCCTTCTTTGCCCGACCTGAGCGATGAGGAGATAGAGAAGGAGCTTTACGACCTTGATCTGATGTTTTATGAGCGCTATGGCCGGCACATGAAATATCTCCGCCCCCCAAGAGGCGAATACAGTACGAGAGTGCTTGATATTACAAATAAAATGGGCTATACCAGCGTCTTTTGGTCGGTTGCCTATGTGGATTGGAAGACCGACGCCCAGCAGGGCAGCCGACACGCTCTTGACAGCGTGCTTCCCCAGCTCCACGGCGGGGCGGTGATACTGCTGCACGCCGTTTCCTCCGACAATGCAGGGGCCATGGCCGAGCTGATCGATACCGCCCGGGCGCAAGGCTATGTTTTTAAAAGTCTGGACGAATATAAGTGACGGTCTCCGGGGATAATTCATAGGAGAATTAGCCCCGGAGGTGTGCGTTTTTGAGGTACTTAAAAAGAATATCAACGGCCCTTATACTGTGCGTGCTGCTGTACTGCTCGGGCCTGCCGGGGACGCTGCCCGAGGAGCTGGTGCTGTTTTCGGGCCGTCCTGTGAGCCGTGAGCTGGCCAAAGGGGTGAAGCTGGAGGAGCTGCCCGACAGTGTCAGCGCTTCGGCGGAGACCGTGGTGGCCTATGACGAGGGAGAGTACGAGGCAAAGCTGTCAATTCTCGGGGGCCTTGCCAACAGGAACGTCCGCTTGCGGGTGGTAAGTCCCAAAACCGTCACCGCCATGGGACGGCTGGTGGGAATTAAGCTCATGAGCCGGGGGCTGGTGATCATCGGCTTTGCGGACTTCTATTCCGGCTCCGGTCTGGAAAAGGGGGATATAATTCTGTCGGTTAACGGACGGGCGGTGGAGAGCTATCACGACCTTGCCGCCGCTGTTGCCGGAGGCGAGGCGGAGCTTGAGATACAGCGTGAGGATCGCCGTCTGATCAGGCGGGTCAGGCCGGTGGTCTGTGAGGACGGAACCAGTCGGCTTGGGCTATGGGTGCGCGACAGCGCCGCCGGAGTGGGAACGCTGACCTTTGTGGACGGTGAAAACGGAATTTTCGGGGCCCTGGGCCACGGCATCAGCGACAGCGACACCGGCGTCCGTTTTCCGGTGCGTAAGGGTACCGTTGAGGAGTCCGTGGTGGCCTCGGTGATCAAGGGCCGCCGCGGGGCCCCCGGCGAAATAACGGGGGCCTTTGTCACCGGCGCGGAGACCCTCGGCACTATCGACAGCAATACCGAGTGCGGCGTTTTCGGTCATGTGCTTGCGGATATGGGGGAGGGTGAGGAATACCCCGTTGGACTGTCCGGCGAGACCGGCGTGGGCGACGCCGAGATAATCTGCGACGTTGGACAGGGCCGGCGGCACTATGGGGTAAAGATACTTCGGGTCAATCGGCTGGGCACCGTAACAAAAGGGATTTTGCTTGAGATAACCGATCCGGAGCTGCTGGAGCGCACCGGCGGCATAATCCAGGGCATGAGCGGCAGCCCCATAATACAGAACGGCCGTCTTGTAGGGGCGGTGACCCATGTGCTGGTGAACGACCCGACCTGCGGATACGGAGTGTTCGTGGAGAATATGCTGCAATACGAATAGAAAATAGGGGACGGTTTAAAAATTCTCTTGACTTTTTCCGCCATTAGTGGTATAATATTTAGATAGAAATTAACAAAACGGAAACAAAATGGGGGAAAACATTATGACCGAGGATTTCAAGAGTATTTTTGAGCGGGAGTACACTTGGATAGAGGGATATATGCGGAGCGTCCGCCGCTTTGCGGACAAGCCCGCCATGTTCGACACCGAAACGGGACGGGGCTGGACCTATGCCCAGCTGAACCGGGATGTGAACCGAATGGCCCGCGCCCTTCAGTCCGACGGGGTGGGAAAGGGCAGCGTCGTCATGTATCAGCTGTTCAACCGGCCCGCCTTTGTCTTTACTTATGTGGCGGCCCAAAAGCTCAGGGCGGTGAACTGTCCCTCCAATTACCGTCTCGGGGCCGGAGAAATAGCCATGAACATTGACGATTCCCGACCGGTGGTCTTTATTTTCGAGGCGAAACACGCCGATGAGGTGAAAACGGCCGTCGAAATGTCCGTTCATAAGCCGAAAAGGCTCGTCATGCTGGACAGCGAGGGCAAATGTCCCGATTGGGCGACCTCATACGAGGAATATATGGCCGGACGAAGCGACGCCGAACCGGAGACCGACGGCGAGCACAATATCTATGACGAAACCACACGCCTTTACACCTCCGGCACCACCGGACGGCAGAAGGGTGTGCCCCTCACCAGCATCAACGAGGTGCTTTCCGCCCACGACGTTATGATACATTTCCCGATGAACCACACCGACCGCACCATGAACACCACGCCATGGTTCCATCGGGGCGGCCTGCACTGCGCCGGCCCCTGCCCCACGCTTTACGCCGGCGGTACGCTCTATGTTATGCGCCGGTTCAATGCGGAAAAATGCCTCGAATATGTGGAGAAATTCGGCATAACCTTCGTGATAGGCGTGCCAACGGTGCTTGACGCCCTTTCCGACGCTCAGGACAAGGCCGGCCGTGACCTCAGCAGTCTTCGGGGCATAGTGACCATGGGTAGCGCCCTTGAGCGGGCGGCCTGCATCCGTTACCAAAAGACCCTGACACCGAACATATTCAACGGCTACGGCACCACCGAAACCTTCTGGAACACCTTCCTCCGTCCCTTCGATCTGCCGGAGTATGCGGGCACCGCAGGCGGCGCCTGTGTGGACGACGAGGTGCGGGTCGTAAAGCTCTTTGACGGCCGCCGGGCCGAGCCTGACGAGCTGGCCGAGCGTGACGGCTCCGAGGTGGGCGAGGTCATAATCCGTTCCCCCGCCAAGTCGCCTTATGCCTATTTCAACAACGAGGCCGAGTCCGAGGCCAAGTTCCACGCCGGTTTTGTCTACACCAACGACCTGGCTACCTGGACGGAAAACAGCTATGTCACCATAGTTGGGCGCAAGGACGACATGATAATCTCCTCGGGTGAGAACATTTATCCCACTCAGGTGGAGGAGGTGCTCAACTCCCATCCAAAGGTCAGGGACTGCATCGTCACCGCCGCTCCGGATAAGGTGCGCGGCGAGCTTGTAACCGCCTATGTGGTTAAGGCCGACGAAAGCCTGACCTGTGAGGAGCTGGATCAGTTCTGCAAGGACAGCCCCATGATAGCCAACTACAAGCGGCCTCGGTATTACCGGTTCATCAGCGAGATACCACTCAATGTCACCGGCAAGAAGCTCCATTACAAGGCCAAGGCCATGGCCGCTCAGGATATGAAGAACGGCCTTCTGTACAGAGTGTGATAGAAACTGCAAAAAACCGTTGCCTCATATTATTGGTTATATACACAAAAAGTTCGGTATATCGCCGAACTTTTTACATTTTTTCTCTTGCTTTTTCCTTGAATTAATAGTAGAATATATAATAGTAAAATTATATACCGACGGAAGAGCGCATGAGGGGGAATTAACTTGAAATTTAAGTGGAACGATGACGACCAGAAGTATCTGAAGCTGGGCCTGACACTTTTCGGCGTGGTGGTCCTGAGCATTCTGGCCTATCAGGTGCTGAACCGTATACCCATACTCACCGTAGGCGTAATAAAGCTGCTGGACTGCCTGCGGCCCATACTGTACGGTCTGGCCTTTGCCTATGTGCTCATTCCCTGCCTTAAGCTCTTTGAGAATTTAGCCCTTAAAATATTCAAAAATCCCACGGCCCATGGCCGCCGTGTGATACGTATGGTCTGCGTCCTCATAACCTGGGGCCTGACGCTGGCCCTGCTGTCCGCGTTGGTAATGCTGGTAGTGCCCGAGCTGGCATCCAGCATCGAGGGCATAATCAACAACACCTCCACTCAGGTGAACCGCCTGATACGATGGGTAATGAATATACTTCGGGACAACCCCGATATACGCAAGAGCATTATTTCCCAAATCAAAAATCTGTACGGCGACTTCACCACTCTGATGGGCAATCTCACCAACATCATGAACATGATACCCGACACCGGCACCCTCGTTTCCAACCTTTCCAGCGGGGTGATAAGCGCCGTTTCCACCGTGTTCCACTTTGCCATCGGACTGATAGTTTCGATTTATGTCATGAGCTCCAAGGAGCTTTTCACCGCTCAGACCAAAAAGATGATTTACGGCATCTTTCCGACCCACACCGCCAACGGCATAATCGGCGTGACCCGTTCCGCCCATCAGAAGTTCGGCGGCTTCTTCATCGGCAAGATAATCGACTCCATAGTGATCGGCATCCTCTGCTTTATCCTGCTTTCCGTTTTCCGAATCCCCTATGCGGTGCTGGTGAGCTTCGTGGTCGGCGTCACCAACATAATTCCCTTCTTCGGCCCCTTTATCGGCGCCATACCCTGCGCCATTATCATACTCCTGTCCAGTCCGCTGAAATGCCTGTATTTCATCATAATCATAATCGTGCTTCAGCAGGTGGACGGCAATATTCTGGGGCCGAAGATACTCAGCAGCTCCATCGGCCTGTCCAGCTTCTGGGTAATGTTTGCCATTTTGGTGTTCGGCGGCCTGTTCGGCTTCCTGGGCCTGCTCTGCGGAGTGCCGCTCTTTGCGGTGATTTATGAGCTGATATCCGAATCCATCAGCAAAAAACTCCATAATAAGAAACTGCCCACCGATACCGATATGTATGAAGATCTTGACTATGTGAACTCCGAAACAGGAGAGACCATAAAATTCAAAGCAGAAAAGGATGAAACTGATGTATCTAAAGGTAAACAAAAATAAGCTTAAGGTCAAGGTTAACCCCGACATGATAGGCTTGTTCTTCGAGGACATAAACTACGCGGCCGACGGCGGACTTTACGCCGAGCTGCTGGAGAACCGTTCCTTTGACTACTTCCCCAGCAAGGTTGACGCCTATAAGTCGCCCCTCACCGGCTGGAAGGCCATAGGCGGCTGTGAGCTTCTGGCGCGGAAAACCGACCCCATGAACGAGGTAAATCCCGGCTACGTCCGTGTCATGGCCAAGGCCGGCGGCGGATTGGCCAACAGAGCTTATGAGGGCTGCTGTCTGGAGGAGGGCGAGGAGTATAAATTCTCCTTCTATTCCCGCGGCAGCTATGGCGGTAAGGTGATTTTCAGCCTTGTGAGCGGCGGCGAGGTCGTCGCCTCCGCCGAGTTTGACGGCGTTCCCGAAAAATGGGAAAAGCGCGAGGCCGTGATAAAGGCGGGCAAAACCGTGTATGACGCCGAGCCGAGGATAACCCTCTCCGAGGACGGGGAGATAGATCTGGATATGTGCTCCCTTTTCCCCAAGAAGACCTTTAACGGGCGGGAAAACGGCCTCCGCCCTGACCTTGCGCAGGCCCTTAAGGACATAAAGCCCGGCTTTATGCGCTTCCCCGGCGGCTGTATCGTTGAGGGCAACGGTCTGGCAAACCGCTACCGCTGGAAAGACACCGTCGGCCCCATCGAGACCCGTAAAATCAACTGGAACCGCTGGCAGGAGGGGGGCGTTGGCGTAACTGCCACCAACTATTACCAGAGCTACGGTCTGGGATTTTACGAGTATTTCCTGCTTTGTGAGGACATCGGCTGTCAGCCTCTCCCCGTGCTGAACTGCGGCATGGGCTGTCAGTTCCAGTGTGAGGAGCTTGTGCCGGTTGACGAGCTGGACGAATATATCCGGGATGCCCTTGATTTAATTGAGTTCGCCAACGGCTCCGCCGATACCGAATGGGGCGCAAAGCGGGCGGAAATGGGCCATCCCGCGCCCTTCGGCCTGAAATATCTGGCAATAGGCAACGAACAGTGGGGCGAGGAATATTTCCGCCGGTTCGAGGCCTTCCAAAAGGTGATTTCCGAAAAGCATCCGGAGATACTGCTCATCACGTCCTCTGGACCGGCCTGTGCGGGCAAGGACTTCGAGGCCGCGTGGAACTGGCTGGACGAAAAGGAACCCGGCTTTGCCTACGCCGTTGATGAGCATTACTATGTGCCCTCCCACTGGATGTTCGCCAACACCCACCGCTATGACGACTATGACAGGAACGGCCCCAAGATTTTTGCCGGTGAGTACGCCTGCCACGTGGGCCCGGCTCAGCCACGGCCCAATAACCTCGAGGCGGCGCTGGCCGAGGCGGCCACGATGGTCGGCTTCGAGCGCAACGCCGACGTAGTGCGGCTGGCCAGCTATGCGCCGCTGTTCGCCAGGGAACACTTCACCCAGTGGACACCGGACATGATATTCTTCAACAACCACGAGCTCATGCTCACGCCCTCATATTATGTGCAAAAGATGTTCGGCAACAATCTGCCGGAATATACGGTGGAGTTTTCCTGCACCCACGGCGAGAACCTCTATATCAGCGCCGGAGTCAGGGGGGACGAGGTGATAGTCAAGCTGGTGAACGTCAGCCCTCATTCCCGCACCGTCCACTTCGGCTGTCAGGGAGGCACGGCGGAATACCTCACCGCCGAGGGCCGTCACCCCAAAGAGATAATGGAGAAAAAGAACACCATGGAGGAGAAATATGAGGTCGTGCCCGTGACGGAGACCTTTGACGGGGCCGAATACACCCTTAAGCCGTTTTCGTTCACCGTGATAAAATACAGGTAAAGGATCTGATCTCATGAAAAAGAAATATAACGTACGGACAATGGTGCTTTTTGCCATGTTTGTGGCAATAATAGGCATATTGAGCGTGACGCCGCTGGGAATGATACCCATGGGAGTCATCAACGCCACCACTATCCATATACCGGTCATAGTCGGAGCCATAATTCTGGGCCCGAAATTCGGCGCGGCTCTGGGCGGCGTATTCGGGTTGATCAGCTTTTTAAAGGCGACTATGGCGCCCAACGTTTCGTCCTTTGCCTTTTCGCCCCTCGTTCCCGTACCCGGTCTGGGGCGGGGCAGCCTTTGGGCGCTGGTAATAGCCTTCGTGCCCCGCATACTGGTGGGTATTGTGGCCTATTACGTCTATGTGCTGATAAAGAAGATAAGCAAGAATGAGGCTGTGTCCATGGGCGTTGGGGCCTTTATGGGCTCCGTAACCAACACCGTGCTGGTGATGGGCCTCATCGGCCTTGTATTTGGCGACGCTTATTCTCAGGTTGCGGGCAAGGCCTTCAGCGTTATCCTCCGCAGCACCGTCCTCATCAATGGCATACCCGAGGCCCTTGTGGCCACGGTAATTTCCGTGGCGGTGTGCAAGGCCGTCAAGGCTTATATGAAGAGGAAGGGACCCGCCGATGCGTGAGATAAACATCAATGAGATAGAAAACGTCAAGATCGGCTCGGCCGAGAACTCCGAAGCCGCCACCGGCTGCACCGTTATTATATGTGAGCGCGGAGCTTCCGCCGGTGTGGATGTCCGCGGCGGCGGCCCCGCCAGCAGGGAAACTGAGCTCTTAAGCCATCAGGCCACCTGCTCCGCCATACACGCCGTCCTTCTCAGCGGAGGCAGCGCCTACGGCCTCGATGCCGCCGGCGGAGTAATGGAGTACCTTGAAAGCAAGGGCGTGGGCCTAAGCGTTGGCCCGGCGGTGGTGCCGCTGGTCTGCCAGTCCTGCATCTTCGACTTGGGGATAGGCAGTCATAAGGTGCGCCCGGATAAGGAAATGGCAAAAAAGGCCTGCGAAAACGCCGAGCTGAACGTTCCCCGCTCCGGTAATTACGGCGCCGGAGCCGGCGCGACCGTGGGTAAGCTCCTTGGCCCGGATTTCGCCATGAAGTCCGGATTGGGGCTGTACGCCCTCCAGCTTGGGGAGCTCAAGGTTGGGGCCGTTGCGGCGGTCAATGCCTTCGGCGATGTGCTGAACGAGGACGGGAGCATTGTCGCCGGTCTGCTGAACGCGGATAAAAGGACGTTCCGTGACAGCGAAAAGACTCTGTACGAAATGGCGGAGATACCGGCGGGCAATACCACCATCGGCGCCGTTATCACCAACGGAAAATTCACCAAGGCCGAAATGACAAAAATCGCTCAAATGGCTCAGGACGGTCTTTCCCGGGCCATAAGGCCGGTTCATACCACTATGGACGGGGACACGGTTTACGGCCTGAGCGTTGGCGATATTGAGAGCGGCGTGGACTTGTGCGGAACTTTGGCGGCAAGGGTAATGGCCGGAGCCATTCGCCGGGCCGTGCTTTCCGCTCAAAGCAGCCATGGGCTGTTGTCGGTGTGTGACCTGAAATAAAAACACGGGGAGGAGAATCTATGGGCGGCATACTCTCGCGGATACTCACCTATATTTTCGTTATAATAATCTACCTGTTCATCTATGCCATAATCCGCATGATATTCCTTGATATTCGGGCCATGAACCGGAAAAAGAGCGGCAGTCTGGCCGAGGCCTATCTTAAGCTCATAAATCTGCGCCGTGATCTGGATTTCAATATGGACGAGAGCTATGAACTGGAGGACGACGAGATCATAGGCCGGGGAAATAAATGCACCCTGCGTCTGCCGGACAAGTACCTCAGCGTTCGCCACTGCCGGATATACAAGTCCGACGGCAGCTATTTCATTGAGGATCTCGGCAGCACCAACGGCACCTATCTCAACGGTGACGAGCTCACCGACGAGGCCGTCGAGCTCATGGACGGGGACAAAATATCTATCGGCAGGCTGAATTTCATCTTTGTCATGCCGAAAACGGAGGGGTGAGCCATGACGAGCGAAACCTCCAACATCAAACCCCTGATTTATATAATCCTCCTCAATCTGCTGGGGGCGGCCCTCATATCCATTCAGTACGGCGGCGTAAATCTGGAGGCCGTCATACTCACCGGAGCTTTTTGCGTCGTCAGCATAGTCAGCTATGTGGTGGTATATGTGGCGGAGCTGGGCGACCCATATCTTTTCCTGATAATTTCGGTGCTGGGCAGCGTGGGCTGCATCATGCAGACCCGCATAAAGCCCGAGTACGGCATCCGTCAGCTGAAGTGGTTCCTGTTAGGCACCGCCTGCTATTTTGTGATAATGCTCGGCTACCGCTTCCTGAGCCGCTGGCTTACGAAGCTGCTGCCTCTGTATCTCGGCCTGAGTCTTGCGCTGTTCATTGCTACCCAGGTATTCGGCAAGACCTCCCACGGGGCGAAAAACTGGATATATGTGGGCGGCGTGTCCGTCCAGCCGAGCGAGGTCATAAGGATACTTTTTGTCCTGGGTCTGGCGGTGATATTCACCGCGCCCATGCCCGAGAAGCTTGAGTCAAAAGTCAAAATCAAGCCCAGACTCCTGCGCCTTGTGACGGCTTCGGCGGTGACTGTGGTCAGCGCGGCCTTCCTCCTGCTCCAGCGTGAGTGGGGCATTACGCTGCTGTTTTTCGCCACCTACTTCTTTTTCCTTTACGTCTACGGCGCCAGCCGGCTTTATCTGGCCCTTAACGGCCTTGCGGCGGCGGCCGTGGCCGTGATCGGAGCAACGAAGGTAAGTCATATAAAGGTTCGTGTGGACACCTGGCTCGACCCCTTTGCCGATGCTTCGGGAAAGGGATATCAGATAACCCAGTCCCTCTTCGCTATCGGGGAGGGCGGTATGGCGGGCCGCGGCATCGGCGCCGGAAGTGTGTACTTTATCCCCGAGGTTCACTCCGATTTCATTTTTTCCGCCATCTGTGAGGAGATGGGCGTCGTGGGCGGCCTGGCCATTCTGATGCTCTACTTCGTGCTGGTGTACCGGGGCTTTAAGATAGCCCTGTCCTGCACCAACGCATACAACAAGGCCGTGGCCTTCGGAATAAGCTTTATTCTGGGGCTTCAGACCTTCATCATCATCGGCGGGGTGATAAAGCTCATTCCCCTAACGGGAATAACTCTGCCCTTCGTCAGCTACGGCGGCAGCAGTATGCTCACCACCTTCGCGGCCTGCGGCATACTTCAGGCCATCAGCGGCATGAAGGAGGAACTGACCGATGAAATACAATAGGAAAATAGTGACCGTTCTGGTCATAATGTGTGTGCTTTTCCTCAGCATTTTTGTGTACCTCACCTGGTTTTCCCTGTTCCGGGCCGACGACATCAAAACCTCCAACTATAACCGCCGCCTTTGGGAGCGGGAGGACAGCGTCCTTCGGGGCACCATTTTCGACCGGCACGGCACCGAGCTGGCCCGCAGCGAGCTGGTGGACGGGGGACAGAAGCGCGTTTATCCCTACGGCTCACTCTATGCCCATGTCATAGGCTACAACACCCGCAGCTACGGCAAGACCAACCTTGAGCTGGCCTACAACGACTATCTGCTCAAAACTGAGTCCATAGCCGAAATAATTCAGTACGGCATGGACGGCTCTCAGATGAAAAAGGGCTGTGACCTTGTCACCACACTTGACCACGGTCTTATGGAAACTGCCAAGGCCAGCATGAAGGGCCGCAGCGGGGCCGTGGTGGCGCTTAATCCTCAAACCGGCGAGGTTCTCTGCCTGTTTTCCAACCCGTCCTTTGACCCCAACGAAGATGCGCTGACCAAAAACTGGTCCGAGCTTTCCACCGACGAGAGCAGCCCCTTCCTGCCGCGGGCCACCAAGGGTCTTTACCCGCCGGGCTCTACCTTTAAAATAGCCGTGGCCGCCGAGGCCATTGAAAGCGGTATGGAGGATTATACCGTGGACGACGGCGGCTCCGTGCGCATTGACGGCCGCATCTTCCGCAACGCCGGCGGCAAGGAATACGGTGAGCTCACCTTGGCCCGTGGATTTAAGCTTTCCAGTAATGTACTGTTTTCCCAGCTGGGCGTTGAGCTGGGAGCTCCTCGGCTGAAAAATGCCGCCGAACGCTTCCTTATAACGAAGAAGATCGACTTTGATATAGACACCTCCGCTTCCGCCTGGCCCTATGACGGCAATATGGGTAAGACCGACCTTGCCTCGGTCGGCATAGGTCAGGGCAAACTCATGACCACGCCTTTGAATATGGCGCTGGTGGCCGGAACGATCGCCAACGGCGGAGTCATGATGAAGCCGTATCTTGTCAAGAGCGCCGTTTCGCCCAACGGAGTCACCGTTTATGAAACGGCTCCCGAGGCCCTCGCCACCGCCATTCCGGAGGAAACCGCCGAAAAGGTGGCCGGATATATGCTGGACTGTGTGGAAAGCGGCACCGGCACAAACGCCCGCATCCGCGGCGTCGAGGTCTGCGGTAAGACCGGAACCGCCCAGAATGAGCGGGAGGGTAAGGATCACGCCTGGTTCGTGGGCTTCGCCCCCAAGGATGACCCGCAGATAGCCGTGGCCGTCATTCAGGAGTACAGCGGCGGCAGCGGCGGCTCGTCATGCGCCCCCGTGGCAAGGGATATTATCGCCGAGTGGCTGGAGTGAGCGGAAAAAATTTATCATTTGTATATTTGATACTAATCCCTATTAAAAGCGTCTAATAAAGCCTTCCCCTTTGAGGGGAAGGGGGACCGCTTGCGGTGGATGAGGTGTAGGATGCGGAGCATCCGTTATACGTTTACGGTTACACTAACGCCGCCTTACGGCGGCTACACCTCATCAGTCGGCTTCGCCGACAGCTTCCCCTCGAGGGGAAGCCTTTTTAATCTGTCATTGTTACCGTAATAAACTCGCATATTTATGTTTTTAATTTGAGATTAGTGTGATGGCCGGACAACGCTTCGTTTGTCCGTTTTTTCTGTCATAACTTGTCCGCGAACTGCATAAATAGTATACTGGAAAGGACTGATACTATGCTTAAGGAATTTATCGACTGCGGCAGGGCGTTGGTGGCCGTGCTCGAAGGAGAGATAGACCAACGCTCGGCCTCGGCGCTGAGGGAAAGGATAGACATTGAGTACGAGCTGAGCCGTAAGCCGCATCTGGTGCTCGACCTGACCGACGTGACCTTTATGGATTCGGCGGGAATAGGCCTTATAATCGGCCGGTGGAAAAACGTCACCTCCGCGGGAGGAAAACTGGCCCTGGCCGTCGCCGGACATAAGCTGATAAAAATACTGGAGCTGGGCGGAGTAACAAGGTTGGTTAAGCTCTGCCCCGATTACCGAAGAGCTGTGGAGGAGTGCCTGAGATGAACAATTATCTGAAGACCCAGTTCCCGCCGCTGGACATTAACGAAAGCCTTGCACGGGGCATGGCGGCCTTTTTTATCCTGCCCCTTGATCCCTCGGTGGAGGACGCCGAGGACGTAAAGACCGCCGTCAGCGAGGCCGTCACCAACGCCATAATTCACGGCTACCGGGACAGGAGCGGCGCGGTGGAGCTGGAGCTGAACCTTGAAGGGCGGGAGTTGACCGTCACCGTGCGTGACAGCGGGGCCGGCATCGAAGATATAGAAAGGGCCAGAACGCCCATGTTCACTACCCGACCCGAGGAGGAACGCAGCGGCATGGGCTTCACCATAATGGAGAGCTTCATGGACAGCCTTGAAGTGGAGAGCGCTCCCGGATGCGGGACCGCCGTAACCATGAAAAAGCGCTTGTAGGTGGGCCATGCGTGAGGAAGTCAAGGAGCTGATCACCAAGGCCCAGGCCGGAGACGCCGCCGCTATGGAGCGGCTGCTGAACGACAACAGGGGCCTTATTCTCAGCGCCGTCAGCCGTTTCCGGGACAGGGGCGAGAGCGAGGATCTCTTCCAGCTGGGAGCCATAGGGCTGATGAAGGCGGTGAAGCGCTTCGACCTGAGCTACGGGGTAGAGTTTTCCACCTACGCCGTGCCCATGATAGTGGGGGAGATGAAGCGCTTCCTGAGGGATGACGGTATCATCAAGGTGAGCCGGAGCTTCAAGGAGCTGGCCCATCGGGCCTTTTCCGTTATGGACAGGGCCGGAGAGATGACCGTGGGAGAGCTGGCGGAAAGGCTGGGCGTCACTCCCGCACAGGTAACAGAAGCCCTTGAAGCCGTCCGCCGCCCCGATTCCATCGACAGAAACATATCGGACGGCGACGGCAAGCCCGTCTTACTGATGGACACCATACCCGGCGAGGACGGGGAGGAGGAGCTGCTGACGCGAATTTCTCTCCGTCAGGTCATAAACGAGCTGCCGGGTCGGGACAGGGTCATAATCGTGCTGCGGTACTTCCGCGGCAAGACCCAATCCGAGGTGGCCAAGGTTCTGGGGCTAAGCCAGGTGCAGGTCTCCCGACTGGAAAAGAGAATTTTGGCCGGCATGAGAGAGAAAATAAGTTGATCGGGGCAATATCGGCACGGATTTTGTGCGGTATTGCCCCAACTTATGGCGCTTTATCCCCATCGCGCCGTCCGGCAAAATTTTTTTCAAAATACTCTTGTAATTCGCTGTAAGATTTGTTATAATATAGAATAAGTAATAATGCAAATACCCTGAAAAGGACGCTGAACCATGCTGTTTTCCGAGAAAAATCCGGACCCGCGGGGGTACAGTCCGCTGGCTCTGGCCTACATAGGCGACACCCTGTTCGACCTGTACATCAGGACGAGGATATTGGAGCAGGGCAACCGAAGGGTCACCGATATGCACCGGCTGGCGGTGGGCTATGTTCGGGCGGAAAGTCAGGCCGAAATGGCCCGTTTTCTGGAGGCGGAGGTTCTTGACCCGGAGGAGACGGACGTTTTCAAATGGGGCCGCAACGCCAAGGTCAACACCCATCCCAAGTGGGCTTCGCTGCTGGACTACCATCTGGCCACGGGTTTTGAGACCCTGCTGGGCTACCTGTATCTGGACGGCCGGCAGGAGCGGCTGGAGGAGATACTTGACAGGGCTTATGCAAAATTTAACGAGGAGTGATTGTTGTGAATAAGGAAACGGCAATTCATGCCTATAAGGCGAGAAAGCACGCTCTTACCGGCATTTATAACGCTCAGTCGGGTCACCCCGGCGGCAGCCTTTCCATCGCGGACATTCTGTCCGTGTTATACTTCGAGGTAATGAACGTTGACCCCAAAAATCCCAAAATGGCCGACCGTGACCGCTTTGTGCTGTCCAAGGGACACTGTGCGCCGGCTCTCTACGGCATTTTGGCCGAAAAAGGATTTTTCCCTGCGGAGGACGTTGCCACTCTGCGCCAAACCGACAGCTATATGCAGGGCCACCCCGATATGAAGGGAATCCCCGGCATAGATATGTCCACCGGCTCGTTGGGTCAGGGCATAAGCGCCGCCAACGGCATGGCCCTCGCCGGCAAGCTGGCCGGTAAGGACTACCGTGTATACACCATTCTCGGCGACGGCGAGTTGGAGGAGGGCCAGGTTTGGGAGGCCGCCATGTTCGCCGCCCACTACAAGCTGGACAACCTTACCGCCTTTGTTGACAACAACGGCCTTCAGATAGACGGCAATATCGCCGACGTTATGAACTCCAACCCCATAGACAAAAAGTTCGAGGCCTTTAACTGGAATGTTATCACCATCGACGCCCACGACTATGACGCCATCCTTGACGCCGTAAATCAGGCCAAGGCCACTAAGGGCAGGCCCACCGTAATCATCGCAAAGAGCGTGAAGGGCAAGGGCGTATCCTTCATGGAGGGCCAGGCCGCATGGCACGGCGCCGCTCCCAAGAAGGAGCAGTTCGAGCAGGCCATAGCCGAGCTGGACGCAAAGATAAAGGAATTAGAGGAGGCGTAAATCATGGCAATCGGAGATAAGAAAGCTACCCGTGAAAGTTACGGTCAGGCTCTGGCCGAGCTGGGCGAAAAATACGACATACTGGTAATGGACGCGGATCTCTCCAAGTCCACCAAGACCGACACATTCAAGAAAAAATTCCCCGAAAGGTTCATCAATACCGGCATCGCCGAGGGCAACATGATGGCCACCGCCGCGGGCATAGCGTCCACCGGCAGAGTTGTGTTCGCCAGCTCCTTCGCCATGTTTGCCGCCGGCCGCGCCTTTGAGCAGGTGCGCAACAGCATCGCTTATCCCAAGCTGAACGTGAAGATAGGCGCTACCCACGCCGGAATTTCCGTGGGCGAGGACGGCGCCAGTCATCAGTGCCTTGAGGACATAGGCATCATGCGCACCATTCCCAACATGGTTATAATCAACCCCGCCGACCACGTGGAGGCCATGGCTGCGGTTGAGGCGGCAATTCTCCACGACGGGCCGGTTTACCTGCGCTTCGGCCGTCTTGCCGTGCCCCAGATCTTTGACGAGAGCTACAAGTTCGAGCTGGGTAAGGGCGTGACCATAGCCGAGGGTAAGGACGCCACCATTGTGGCCACCGGACTTATGGTTCCCTATGCCATCGAGGCTCGGGAGCTGCTGGCCAAGGAGGGCATCGACGCGGGCGTTATCAATATCCACACCATTAAGCCCATCGACGCCGAAATACTTACCGCCGCCGCCGAAAAGACCGGCGCAATAGTCACCGCCGAGGAGCACAACGTAATCGGCGGCCTTGGCAGCGCCGTGGCCGAGGTGCTGGCCGAGACCTGTCCCGTGCCCGTCAAGCGCGTGGGAACTCAGGACGTGTTCGGCCGTAGCGGCAAGCCCTACGAGCTCATGGAGCTGTACGGCCTTACCGCCGAAAATATTGCAAAAAATGTCAAGGAAGCTATGGCGCTGAAGAAATAAAAGCTAAGAAGTCAGTATAGGTTGGGAGTTAGAAGCAATGAGGGTTCGAGGGTAGAGGAGCAGAAGCGGCGTGACGGTCGTACCGGTCTGCCTTACGGCAGCCATTACAAAAGCCGCCCGCTATGTATGCCTGCCGGCCCGTGACCTTTCGCTTCTGACTCCCTTATATTCCTTTATATCGCCATTTCAGAAAGGTAATCCGTTTCAATGAATGATATTTTAAATCAACTTAACCCGCCCCAGCGGGAGGCGGTCACCGCCACCGACGGGCCCGTGCTGGTATTGGCAGGGGCGGGGAGCGGCAAGACAAGGGTGCTGACTTATCGCATCGCCTATATGCTGGAGGAAAAAAATATTGCCCCATGGAACATTCTGGCCATAACCTTCACCAACAAGGCCGCCAATGAAATGGCCTCCCGGGTGGAGGAGCTTGTGGGCGCCGCCGCCAATGATATGTGGGTGCGCACCTTTCACTCCGCCTGCGTCCGTATCCTCCGCCGTGACATCGAGCGGTTGGGCTATGGGCGGAACTTCAATATTATCGACGCCGACGATCAGAAGAGTCTGGTCAAGGAGTGCGTCAGGGAGCTGCGCCTCAGTGAGGACGAGTTTCCGTACAGGGCCGTATTGGCCGAGATCTCCCGGGCCAAGGACGGCCTGTATACACCCGAAGAATACTGTCGGGAGTTTGCCACTGAGTTTCGGCTCTCCCAGATGGGCAGGATATACACCCTCTATCAGGACAAGCTGCGCCGGTCCAACGATCTGGACTTTGACGACCTCATCATGCTCACTGTGCGGCTGTTCAGGGACTGCCCCGATGTGCTTGAATATTACAGAAATAAGTTTAAATATATATTGGTGGACGAATATCAGGACACCAACCCGGCTCAAAATGAGCTGATAATCCTGCTGGCAGGGGAGCACCGCAACATCTGTGTTGTGGGCGACGACGACCAGAGCATTTATAAATTCCGAGGCGCGGACATATCCAATATTCTGGAATTTGAAAAGGCCTTTCCCAACGCAAAGGTGGTAAGGCTGGAGCAGAATTACCGCTCCACTCAGAACATACTGGACGCCGCCAACAGCGTTATTAAGAACAATATCGGCCGCAAGGGCAAGCGCCTGTGGACTGACGGCGAAAAGGGCGAGAACATACAGGTCTATCGGGCTGTCAGTGATTTTGACGAGGCCGATTATATCGTTAATCAAATCAGATCGCTGGCGGCGGACGGCTACCGTTACGGCGACATTGCCGTTCTCTTTCGGGCAAAGTCCTCCTCGAAGGTTATTGAGGATTGCTTTATGCGGGCGGCCCTGCCCTACAGAGTGCTTTCCGGTCTGAGGTTTTATGACCGCAAGGAAATAAGGGACATCATAGCCTATCTGCGGCTCGTCAAGAACCCCGACGACGACGTGAGCCTTCGGCGGATAATCAACGTTCCTTCCCGTAAAATAGGCAAGGTCACGCTGGATGCCATCAATTCCATGGCGGTCAGAGAGGGCGTCAGCCTTTACCGGGCCATAGGAGGGCACCTTGATGATTTCAAGGGCGGAGTCGCGGAGTTTTATTCTCTGATTGAAAACCTCCGTTCTCTTGTGGGCACGGTACCCATTGACGAACTGGTGCAGCGGGTCTACGAGGACAGCGGCTACGAAAAATCCCTTGAAAAGGACGATAAGGGCGCCGAAAGGGCCGCAAACGTCGGCGAACTCATCAGCGGCGCGTCCCACTATATGGAAACCGTGGACGAACCGAACTTTGATGATTACATGGACAATCTGGTTCTCGTCAGCGACGTTGACAACTATGACGAGGACACCGACGCGGTTGTGATGATGACCATGCACGCATCTAAAGGGCTGGAATTTCCGGTGGTGTTCATCTGCGGCTTTGACGACGGTGTTTTCCCCAGCCTGAAGGCTATTTTCGATCCGGAGGAGATACAGGAGGAGCGGCGGCTGTGCTATGTGGCCATCACCCGGGCCCGCCGTCGGTTGTACCTAACCGGTTCCCACAGCCGCATGGTATTCGGCAAGACCTCGGTATATAAGCCCTCGAGATTTCTGGACGAGATCCCCGACGAGCTGTACGAGCTTACCGACGCCCGCGAGGAGCGTCAGGCCCGGGCGGAACAGCTGCGGGAGACCTTGGGCGTGCGTATGCAGAAAAAGGAAAAGAAGATGCCCTCGGCCACCGTTACGATGGAGCCGGAAAAGCCAAAGCCCACCGGCAATGTGAACCTCAAAGCCGGCGACCGTGTCAGCCATCCCAAATTCGGCGAGGGCGTTATAATCTCCGCCCAGCCCGTTGGCAACGACGTTCACTACAAAATCAACTTTAACGGCGTGGGCGAAAAAAATCTTTTGGGACTTTATGCAAAATTGACAAAGATAAATTGACAAAACCGGAAAAATATGTTACAATAGATGGTGATTGTATGTATGATGGCTTCGCCCACCTTTACGACGCCCTCATGGAGGATATTTCCTACGGAAAGTGGGCGGACTATTACCACGAGATATTCCGCCGCTTTGGCTGCGGAATGAAGCTGGGCCTTGACCTGGGCTGCGGCACCGGAAGCATGACCATGGAGCTGGCCCGGCGGGGCACCGAGATGATAGGCATCGATATTTCGGCGGATATGCTGGCCGTGGCCAGGGACAGAGCCGCGGATGCGGGGCTGGACATTCTGTACCTCAATCAGGACATGACGGACTTCGAGCTTTACGGCACCGTGGACTTCATCGTCAGCAGCCTCGACTGTGTCAACTATATCACCCGCAAGAACGACCTTAAGCGGGTCTTTCGGCTGGTCAACAATTACCTTGACCCCGGCGGACTGTTTATCTTCGACGTGAACACCGAGTACAAGCTCAGTCAGGTTTTGGGAGGCAACACCTTCGTCAGCGACGGAAGGGAGATTTTCTGGGCCTGGCAGAACGAGTACGACGGAAAGAGTCGGCTCTGTGACTTTTACCTCACCTTTTTTGAACGGGAGGGGGAGAGCTATCGCCGGTTCGACGAGGTTCACACCGAAAGGGCTTACGGGGCGGACGAGCTCAGGGCCATGCTTCGGGAAGCCGGACTGAAGGTGGAGGCCGTGTACCACGACCTGACCTTCGGAAGGCCGAGAAAAAACTCCCAGCGGCTGTTTTTTGTGGCGCGGGAGCAGGGAAAGGTCGTGACCCCATGAAAACCGTCATCGGCGGGGGCCCCGCCGGAATGATGGCCGCCATTACGGCGGCGGAGCGGGGCGAAAGCGTCACCCTCCTTGAAAAGAACGAAAAGCTTGGCCGTAAGCTGGCGATAACCGGCAAGGGCCGCTGCAACCTTACCAACGCCTGTCCGGTGGAGGACTTTTTCGAGAATGTTCCAGCCAACGGCAGCTTCCTTTACAGCGCGGTTTACGGCTTTACAAATGCCGACACCATAGATTTTTTTGAAGACAGCGGAGTCCCCACAAAGGTGGAGCGTGGCGGCAGGGTTTTCCCCGCCAGCGACAGGGCTTACGACGTGGTGGACGCCCTTCTGCTCAGACTCAGGAGAGCCGGAGTCCGCATAGTCCGGGACAACGCTATCGAGATCGTCGCCGAAAACGGCGCCGTCACCGGTGTCAGAGGTGAAAAGGCCCTCTACCCCTGCGACGGGGTTGTTGTGGCCACCGGAGGATTGAGTTATGTCCAGACCGGCTCCACCGGCGACGGCTACCGCTTCGCCAAAGAGCTTGGGCACAGCGTTACGGATATATATCCGTCGCTGATACCCATAGTCACTGTGGAGCCCACGGCTTCGTTACAGGGACTGAGCTTGAAAAATGCCGCCCTCACCGTAAAAAATCCCCGTGGCAAGGTGGTTTACACCGACTTCGGAGAAATGCTTTTCACCCACTTCGGCCTCAGCGGGCCGATGATACTTTCCGCTTCGGGCCACATGGGGAAAAATCCGGAGGGCTGCCGCATAATAATCGACCTTAAGCCCGCCCTCAGTGAGGAAAAGCTGGACGAGCGGGTGCTTCGGGACTTTGGCGAAAACGCCAACCGTGACTTTGCAAATTCGCTGGGAGCACTCCTTCCGGCTAAAATGATACCTTATATAGTGGAAAGATCGGGGATACCGCCCCATGAAAAGATCAATTCCGTGACCCGTGAGCAGCGCCGCGCGCTGGTGAGGCTCCTGAAAAATCTGGAGTTTACCGCCCGGTGCTACCGTCCGCTGAACGAGGCAATCGTCACCTGCGGCGGGGTAAACGTCAGAGAGGTCAACCCTTCCACTATGGAGAGCAGGCTCGTAAAAGGGCTGTTCTTTGCCGGCGAGGTGCTGGATGTCAGCGCCTACACCGGCGGCTTTAATCTGCAGATAGCCTTTTCAACCGGCCGCCTGGCTGGAAAAAATCTTTAGGGAATGATAGAAGTATGAAAAACATCAGCGTTGCCATCGACGGCCCCTCCGGGGCGGGCAAGAGCACTATCGCCAAGGCCGCGGCAAAGGAGCTTGGCTTCACTTACGTGGACACCGGCGCCATGTACCGGACTCTTGGTCTGGCCGCGATAGAGAGCGGCACGGATATGGACGACGGCGAGGCCCTCAGCCGACTGTTGTCGGGTTTGGGCCTGAATATAAAATATATCGACGGCGCCCAGCACGTCTTTATCGGCGAGCGTGATGTTTCCGTCGATATACGCCGGCCCGAGGTGTCCATGGCCGCCAGCCGTGTCTCCGCCCATCCTCAGGTGCGGACGGCCCTTGTGGCCTTTCAGCGGGATATGGCCAAGCGCCAGAGCGTGGTAATGGACGGACGTGATATATGTATGCACGTGCTGCCCGACGCCGATGTGAAGATTTACCTCACCGCCTCGGTGGACGACCGTGCGCGGCGGCGGGTGGAGCAGCTCCGTGAAATGGGAACCGAGGCAGACTTCGACGAGGTTCGCGCCGATATTGAAAAGCGGGACTACGACGATATGCACAGGGAGGCTTCACCTCTGTGTCAGGCTCCGGACGCCCATCTCATTGACACCACGGGTTTTACCCTTGAACAGGGCATGGACGCTGTGATTTCATATATAAAGGAGAAAGCTCATGTTTTATAGCATAGCACGGGCCGCAGTTGCGATATTTTATAAAATCGCATTCCTAATTACGTACATCGGAAGGGAAAACGTGCCCAAGGATGGCGGCGTTCTTCTCTGTTCCAATCACCGCAGCTACTTTGACCCTCCCGCCGTGGCGGTGGCCTCTCCCAGACGCATCTCTATTATGGCAAAGGAGGAGCTTTTCCATAACCCTGTCTTCGGCCGGCTGATCAAGTCCCTCGGCGCTTATCCGATTCGTAGGGGCAAAGGCGACGCCGGAGCCGTCATGGCCACGCTTAAGCTGCTGGGCGCCGGCGGAACGACGCTTGTTTTCCCCGAGGGCACCAGAGTTCGCGAGGCCGGGGAGAAGAAAATCAACCCGGGCATAATCAGGGTGGCCATAAAGGCCAAGGTTCCCATCGTGCCCTGCTACACAAACGGAAAATACCGGCTTTTCGGCCGTTTAAAGGTATATTTCGGCAGACCGATTTACTACGAGGAATACTATGACGCCGCCCCCGACGCAGAGACGCTGGACAGGCTGGCCGGTGAGCTCATGGACTCGATTTATTCCTTCGCCGAAAAACAGTAAGAGGGGGACAACCCATGGCAAAGACCGTTATCGCCGAGAGGGCGGGCTTCTGCTTCGGTGTCAGCCGGGCGATAAAGCTGGTGGAGGAGGGCATAGCCGCTCACGCCAGAATAGCCACCCTCGGGCCAATAATCCATAACAGTCGGGTGGTCGAGGATCTGGCCGGAAAGGGCGTACGCATAATCAACTCGCCCGAGGAGGCCCGGCCCGGAGAGACCGTTGTCATACGCAGCCACGGCGTGGCCCGTGAGGTCGAGGACGTGCTGAAGGAGAAGGGCATAAATTACATCGACGCCACTTGTCCTTTCGTTAAAAAAATCCACAACATCGTCAGTGAAAATCATCGTGCGGGGAAGAATATAATCATAATCGGCGACCGCACTCATCCCGAGGTCGTGGGCATCAATGGCTGGTGCGATAACAGCGCCGCCGTCATTTCCACCGAGGAAGAATGCGAAAAACTGCCAAAAGGACTTCTCGAAAACGGATGTGTCGTTTCACAGACCACTTTCGAGCGAGAAATTTGGAAAAAAATTACGAAAATTATAAAAAACACTTGCAAAACCACCCTCATTTTTGATACAATATGTAGTGCTACGAATGAGCGTCAGAAATCTGCCGCCGAGCTGGCGGAAAAGAGCGACAGCTTTATCGTCATAGGGGGCCGGAACAGCTCCAATACCAAAAAGCTGTACGATATTGCCGCCCGGCGCTGCGCCAACACCTTTCTGGTGGAGGGCGCGTGGGAACTTCCCGCCCATGAGATAAAAGGGAACTTGATAGGTATAACCGCCGGAGCATCAACTCCGGATTGGATAATTAAGGAGGTTTACATTATGGTAGACGAACAGGCAAAGAACATTCAAGAGAAAGGAGACCAGTCCTTCGCTGAGGCTTTGGAGCAGTACGAGCAGTCCATCGTTGCTCTCAACACCGGTGATATAAAGGTTGGCAAGGTGGTTCGCGTAACTCCCACTGAGGTTTACGTTGACCTTGGCTATAAAATGGAAGGCGTAATAGCGGCCGAAGAACTCACCGACGATCCCAACGTTGCTCCCGATGCGATATGCAAGGTCGGCGACGAGATCGAGGTATTCGTTATCCGCGTGAGCGACATTGACGGCGTAAAGCTCTCAAAGAAGAAAATTGACGCCATTAAGGGTTGGAAGACCATCGAGGCTGCCCACGAGTCCGGCGAGGTACTGGAGGGCAAAATCGTTGAGGCCGTTAACCGCGGCGTCATCGTATCCACCAACGGCTGTCGGGTATTTGTGCCCGCGTCCATGGCGAGCGAAAGGTTCACAAGCGATCTCACGACACTTGTTGGCAACGAAGTTCGCCTTAAGATTGTGAACATCCGCGAGGATCGCCGCGGCAAGAGAGCCATCGGCTCTATCAAAGAGGTTGCCGTTGAGGAGCGCAAGGCCAAGGCCGAGGAATTCTGGGCCAATGTTGAGGAAGGCAAGCACTACACCGGCACCGTAAAGACCCTCACCAAGTTTGGCGCCTTTGTGGACATTGGCGGCGTGGACGGCCTTATCCACATCACCCAGCTCAGCTGGCAGCGCATCAAGGATCCCTCTGAGGTTGTCAATGTGGGCGACGTTGTTGATGTTTACATCATAAAGGCCAACAAAGAGACCAACAAGGTTTCTCTGGGCTTCCGCAAGGTCGAGGACGATCCCTGGGTTATCGCCAAGGCCAAGTTCCAGGTTGGCGACGTTATCCCCGTAAAGGTAGTGCGTCTGGTACAGTTCGGCGCCTTTGTGGAGCTCATCCCCGGCATCGACGGCCTTATCCACATTTCTCAGATCGCCGACAAGCGCATTAACAAGCCCTCTGACGAGCTCACCGTTGGCGAGACCATCAGCGCCAAGATAACCGACATTGATTGGGAAAAGAAGAAGATCGGCCTTTCCATCAGGGCTCTGCTCACTCCCAACGCTGCCGAGATCCCTTCTCTCGCTCAGGAAGCCGTCGCTGAGGAAGCTCCCGTTGAGGAAGCTGCCGCCGGTGAAGCACCTGCTGAGGAGTAAGACCGACGCGGGAATGAAGCCGTAAATAGGGACGCGCGGGCCGTTTAATGGCTCAGTGTCTTGATTTAAGGTGAATTTGAAAATTATAACTGTAAAAGGTGTTCTCCCCGTCTGTATAGACGGACGGGAACACCTTTTGTTTTGCGCCTGTATGAATGATGGAGAGTTTTTTAGGTCACGGGACGGCGTTTTTCTATTGACAAATTTGGGAAAAAATATTATAATATTATAAACAGCAACTTGAAGAACATATAAAGATAAGGGGGTGCTCTTATGTATAACGTAATCAGCGAGTTTCGTTTGGGGAAATATTATATAATGACCTTGAATAAGAGCATTAAGGAAAAATCATATTCAGTTTGTAAAGTTGCCGGACAAGAATTTCCATTGGTGACGATGTATGATTTTAATCCCCTATGTATAGCCATAGAAACAAACAGAAGTTTTTTAGGGAAAGATGTTGAGTTAGTATAAAGGCACAATGCTTTTTAGGTTGAGGAAGAACTTGTAAAAACTATATTTTGCATGAAAAAAGTCACGGAGCTCAGCTAGATAATAATGGCAACGTTAGTAAAAAGAGAGTGAAATAATTGACCCAAATTGATAAGTGGATTAAGAATTTAGGACAAATTGGGTCAGATAAAACAAGTGGAAGTTGTCCTTATTGTGGAGGCGAAACCGACTATAATTTCAAAGCCGATATAGGCGGTGTTGGGTATGTTGTTGTAAAGTACGTAAAGTTTCCTCGATGTGGCAATAAAAAGCAAGTTTAATAAACCGAAAATCGTGAGGGGGCAATCTGAAATGATTACACTACCGGGAAAAGACAGTTGTACGTTTTGCAAAAATAAGCTGCCAAAAAAGGACGGCTGGATACCGTGTTGTAAAGCTTACCCGGACGGTCTGCCCGATGATTATTGTTTTGATCGTGTTGATGTTTCCAAACTGGCCGAGTGCGCGCTCGGCTTCCACTTTGAACCGGACATAGATTCACAACGTGAATGCGGACTTATTAAGTAACACAACCGAATAAAAAGGCACGTTTACGGACGTGCTTTTTCGTTGAAAAGCGGTGTCTAACGAATCTGTACCATACCCACGCCGGCGCTGATATTTAACAAAAAATTCAAAAAAGTATGGACAAACCGGCTTGTTTGATGTATAATGGATATATTATTATGAACAGGAGGAATACAGTATGAAAAGAAAAGTTGTTTCATTGGCTTTGGCGACCGCAATGGCCTTCGGCACAATGCCGCCGGCCGCAGTATTCGCCGAGGACGGATACGCCACCCGCGGCGAGGTCTGCGATATGCTGCTCAATGCGGCTGACGACTACAATCCGGGCGTGACCGAGGGGGATATTTTAAAGGGCCGTGGCGATGGTCAGCTCCACGAGGATCAGGACGTGACCCGGGCGGAGGCTCTCGTCATGCTCAGGCGGGCCTTCGGCGACATTCCCGAGATTTTGGGCGACAACAAATATATCGCCATCCCTGACGGAGAATTTACGGATATACCCGGCTGGGCGGAGGACGAGATTGCGGACGTGATCGGCGCGGGCATCGTCGAGGGCAAGGCGGAGGGCGTTTTCGCGCCGGACGACAAGGTCACAAAGGACGAGATGGAGCTGCTGCTGCGCCGTGTGTATCGGATATTCGGCACAAATCCCAGGGACGATTTTTATGAGGCAGTCAACCGTGACGTCCTTGATAACATTGTAATTCCCGACGGACATATGGGCACGGGCACAACACAGAGCGACGCGGTCACGGTGCAGCTTACGGAGCTTGTGAAGGAGATCTCCGCCTCTAACCCCGACAAAAGCTCGAGGGCCGGAAAGATAAAGACGGTGTACGACAATTACATGAACACCGAGGCGAGAAACGCTCAGGGCTATGAGCCGATAAAGCCCTATCTGGATGAGATAGACGCGGCGGAGAGTGTCGCGGACTTTATCGGCACAAGGGCGCTGCAGCCCATTATACGCTTTTCCGCCGCCATGGATCCCATGGATTCCAACAGCTTTATAAACGTGTTCTCCACCGTTTCCATCAATTCGAAGGAAATGTACGAGGGCAAGGCGGAGGGCATGAAGGCGTCCTATCTGAAATACCTCAGAACGCTGTTCACCCTTACAGGCTATACCGAGGAGGAGGCCGCGGCCGCGGCGGACGAGGTTTTCGGTATTGAGGGGCAGATAGCCGAGGCCAGCCTTGCCGTTCAGGAGACAGTGGACATAACCAAGGTGTATAACATATACACCCTTGACGAAATATGCGCCCTGTTCAAAAGCATGGATATTGAAAAGCTGTTTGAGGCCAGCGGGCTGAAGAACAGGGACAGATTTCTCGTGCTGGACGAGGGAGCCATGAAAAAGGCGGCCGAGCTCTTTGACGACAAAAATCTGGACGCCCTTAAGGCTTACCTTAAAGCGTCTATGATAGCCATGTATGCCCAGTATATGAGTGAGGACTTCAAACAGGCGCATTACACGTACAACGCCGAAATCAACGGCACCAGCGGCTCCATGAGCCCGGAAGCTGAGGCGACAAATTTGATTGACGTCAGCCTTAAGGAATTCCTCGGCGAGGCTTACGCCGAAAAATATGCGGACGAAAAAACAAAAGCGGATATAACGGCAATGACAAACGATATGATTGACATATACCGCGAAAGGATACGGAACCTCGATTGGATGAGCGACGCCACCAAGGAAAAGGCCATAAAGAAGCTTGACACCATGGAAATAAAGGTCTGCGCCCCCGAGAAATTTTACGAGCTCACCCTTGACGGGCTGGAGCTGAGAAGCTATGCCGAGGGAGGCTCCCTTGTGGAAAACCTGATGACGATAAGCGACGCGGCCCTTGCCGACATGGCAAGCTTTGAGGGCACCAAGGTGGATCGTGAGCGGTGGTACGATGCGTCGCCCCAGACCGTAAACGCCTTCTATAACCCCCAGATGAACGACATTACCATCTGCGAGGGCCTTTTGCAGATGCCGGGGGTTTACAGCCCCGATGCGTCCTATGAGAAAAATCTGGGCGCGATTGGCACCGTCATAGGGCATGAGCTCAGCCACGCCTTTGACATCAACGGTTCTCAGTTCGACGAAAACGGCAACGCCGTGAACTGGTGGACGGAGGAGGACAGGGCCGCCTTTATGGAGCGCTGTCAGGCCGTGATCGAATTTTACGACGGTTGTGAGGCCGCGCCGGGTATGGCCACCGACGGCGCCAGAACCCTTGCCGAAAACACCGCCGATATGGGCGGCATATCCGTTGTGACTGAGCTCGCCTCAAGGGTCGAGGATTTTGACTACAAGGAAATGTACGAAAGCTTCGCCAACCTGTTCCTAACAACGATGTACCGCCCGGCGCTGGAGCAGATCATGATGATCGACGTTCACAGCCAGAGCATCGTGCGCGTAAACAGGCCGCTGCAAGCAAGCGACAAATTCTTTGAGGTCTACGGCATTACCGAGAACGACGGTATGTGGGTCGCGCCGGAGGACAGGGTCTCCATCTGGTAGGACAGGCGCGGACGGCGCCGCGGAACGCTGTATTCCTCGTTCCTAACTCATAATTAAAAGAAGCCCCCGTCGGATGATTGCCGACGGGGGCTTTAGATTGCCTAACTTACTTGCTTATCTCAACAAAGCTGAATACCTGCTTGGCGGATTCGTCTCTCGCTTCCTGAGTGAGGGAGCCGTCGTCGTGGCAGGTGAGGTACAGACCGGAATGCTTCATCTTCAGCAGATAACCGCCGGTTGTCTCTTCCATATAGAAGCACTGGTTGTCGGCCTTGGACAGGTTCCATGTGATGGCGCTTGCGCCGGCCTCGGCGTTGCCGCCGGAGATGTCCAGAGCCTCGCCGGTCACGGTGTCAACGATGGTGAAGGCGTCGGCCACGGGGGTGAGCATCCATGTGGTGGCTCTCGCCCGATCCATTGTGGCGATAAGGCCCTCGGCCTCGTTATTGTTAAGGTGCATACCGGTGTCGGCGATCTCTATGTTATAGATCTTCAGCTCGGCGGCCTTCTCAACGGGCTCGAGCTTCCATACGGCGGAGTCGGCGTTCTGGCATACATAGGGCTTGAAGTCGTCGCCCACGCCCACGGTCATGGCGTCAACGCCAAGGTTGTAGCGCTGGCACATGAGCTTGTAGCCGCCCTCGGCCTTGATGAGCTGGAACCTCTCGTCGAGGGACCATTCGCCGCCGTACTGGGTGAGCTCCTTGCCGCAGAGGGCGCTGGTGTGGAGCTGAATGGGGATGCCGCTGAACTTATTGGTGAACTTTACAAGTCCGCCGAAGGTCTCGACGCTGAATTTCTGATTGTCGGCGCCGGTGTAGGGCTCAAGCACGACTCTGGCCTGATTTTCGGTGGAGGAGTTCTCAATGGTCCAGGCAAGACCGCTCTTGGTGTCGGTAATGCTGTAATACTGGCCCATATCCAGCTCCTGCGCGGTCTCAACGTCGCCGTAGGCGTCTATCTTGGCCTTGATGTCAAGGATGAACTGCTCGTACTGGGCAAAGTCGGCAAAGTGAACCTTGTCGGCTCTGTAAAGCAGGCCCTTGAGGACCTTAAGTCTGTTGGGATAAACCTCGGGAACGGCGGCCTCGGTGTCCTTGCCGAGGGTGGTGAGGTAGAGCCTGTGCAGCTCGGCCAGATCCTCGGCCTGATTGTTGGAGCCGTAGCCGGATACGGGGATGGCGTCCATGGCCTCGGCCCACTCCCAGATGCGCATATCCTCAAGCTGGTTGGTGTCAAGAATGTGTCCCAGCTCGTGAGCGAGGGTCTGGATAACCTGAGACTTGTTGGGCTTCCAGTTGAGGCGGGCCCAAATGGTGTCGCCGCCGCCGTTGTAGTTGTTGGCGTTGTCGCCGTTCTTCCAGATGAGGCGGTGAACATACTGTCTGATAGCGTAGGGGAAGGCGCCGAGGGCCTCGATCATTTTCTCGACCATATCGGAGTTTTCCTCGTTGCTGACCATGGTGAACTTGTGGATAGTGCCGGGAACGTCCCCGTCCATCTCTACCTCGTAGAGCCAGCACTTCTCTCTGGCGCCGCGCCAGATGTCGTAATTATCATCAACAGATGTGGAAACGATCTTGTAGGGGGCGCTGGTCTGGTCGGCCTTGTCGCCGCTTACCTGGAAGTAAGCCGTGTAGGCCATAACGGTCTTGAGCATGGCGGCCTGATGTTCGGCATCGGCGGACTCATAGCCGTTCTCGGTGAGATAGCTCTCGGCGGAGTTGGCTACCGCGTAGCAGCAGGGCAGGTTGCCGAACATATAGCGCTTAAAGCCGTCCTGCTCGGCGGCGGAGAGGAGTTTGAAGCCCTCGGACTGGGGCACGCGGTTGAGCATGGCCTCGCCCTTGACGGCTATTGTCCACTTCTGATAGTCGCTGCCGGTGTGGTCGGCCTGAACAAGGGTGTCGCCGCTGGCGTCCATATACTTGCCGGAGTGCTGAACGCTGAGCTCATACACGCCGGGAGCGACCTCGTTGAACTTCCACTGCTGGTTTCCGTTGCCGTTGGTGGTGTAAACGATAAGGCCGGTGCCCGCGTCCTGAGAGGCGCTGGGCACGTCAACGCTCTTGCCGGAGGCCATGTTTGAAATGTTGTAAATGCCGGCGCCCATCTTGCCGAGCCTCCAGTATACGTCGTCGCTTTCGGCGGCGTCAACGGTGGTCAGCGCGGCGCTGTTCTCGTGGGAGTTGTCTACCGTGGCCAGAAGCTTGCCGGTGCCAACGTTGGTAATGGTGTAGAATTTGCCGCCCAGGTCGTCGCTTGCCGGCGCGGCAACGGGCGTGGTGATGGTCACGGTCTGTGTGGCCTGATCCCAGGCTACGTCCTTACCGAAGGCCGTGGCGATGGCTCTGACGGGCAGGAAAACGCTGCCGCCGATGTTTTGTACCTCGACCTCGTGTCCCTGAGCGTCGGTGGGTACGAACAGGGAACCGTTCACATAGATCTGAATACCGTCTCCGGCGGTGACGTCAACCACGCCGCCGATGAATACGGTGTTGGTGCTGCCGTCCCAGTCAACCTGGAAGTTGAAAGCGTTGGCAACAGCCCTCACGGGCAGATAGGTTGTGCCGTTGATTGCAAAGGGCTCCACGGCATCGCCGTCAACGTCCGTGGGCTGGATCTTGACCCCGTCTATCACAACGGAAATTTCTCCGTCGGCCAGTACGGGTACCGCCGCCAATACCATTGCCATGGCAATGATAAGGGCCAGAACTTTTTTCATAAAAATACCTCCAAAAAAATATTTGCGATATACGCTGATTTAATTTTACCACAATATTTAACAAAAGTCAATATAAAAAGACTCAAAAAATTGTTCAAAAATGACAAGGGTGTGCCGGACGTGATTTAGACGTGATTTAAAGATAATCCCGTAGCTGACTTTGGCGGAAAGACCAAAAAAATCTCCCCAAACCCCTTGACAACCGGCCAAAAATATGTTATATTAATATACTGCACCATGATAGGCTTTTATGCCCATGCGTGGACAGAATATGGTATAGGACAGTCGCAACAGTTGAAATATTTTGCACTCGCCCACATTCTATGGGCTGTGCGGCCATAGGGGAATAATTCTATCCCCGGTGCCGGGCCGGGTACATTCTATACCCGTCCGGCAGGTAGCTTGACCGTTGCTCGTCACAGGCAATGAAATTATTGAAAATTTTTTGATTGAGGTGATTTTATTGAAGCTGACCAAGTTGGAGGAGTCCGGTAGAATAAAGGACGTGAAGCTGGGCCGCAACGTGCGCAAAACCTTCGCCAAAATCGACGAGGTTCTCGAAATGCCCAACCTTATCGACCTTCAGAAATCCTCCTATGAGTGGTTCATCAAGGAGGGCCTCAAGGAGGTTTTCCGCGATGTGTCCCCCATAACGGACTACAGCGGTAATCTTATGTTAGAATTTACCGATTACCGGCTGGACGAGCATCCCAAATACAGCATCGACGAGTGCAAGGAAAGAGACGCCAACTACGCCGCCCCTCTCAGGGTGAGGGTGAGGCTTATCAATCAGGAGACCGGCGAGATAAAGGAATCCGAGATTTTCATGGGCGATTTCCCGCTCATGACCGATCAGGGCACCTTTGTCATCAACGGCGCCGAGCGCGTTATTGTAACGCAGCTGGTCCGTTCCCCCGGCATATACTATGAGCAGAAGTTCGATAAGGACGGCAAGAAGCTCATCAATGCCACAGTCATTCCCAACAGAGGCGCGTGGCTGGAATATGAGACTGACAGCAACGACATCTGTTACGTCCGCATCGACCGCAACCGTAAAATACCCGTGACCGTGCTGATCAAGGCCTTTGGCCTTGTGGCGGATCATGAGATAATCGAGCTCTTTGGTGAGGACGAGAAAATTCTCGCCACTCTTTCAAAGGACTCCACCACCGACTCTCAGGAGAAAGCGCTTTTCGAGGTGTACGCCAAGCTTCGCCCCGGCGAGCCGCCAACCTTCGACAGCGCCAATTCTCTGCTCACGAATTTGTTCTTTGACCCCAAGCGCTATGATTTGGCAAAGGTAGGCCGCTACAAATACAATAAGAAGCTGGCCATCGCTGCCAGAATAGCCGGTCAGGTGGCCGCCGATCCCATTATTGACCCCTCCAGCGGCGAGATACTGGTGGAGGCCGACTCCAAGATAACGAGAGAGGCCGCTCAGCAGATCGAGGATATGGGCATCAACAAGGTTATCCTTGACGTGGGCGAGGGCAAAAGAGTCACCGTGTTCTCCAACAACATGGTCGATCCCGTGAAATACGCCGGTGTCGATCTCTATTCGGTAACTCACGAGAAGGTCTGCCGCACCGTTCTTGACGAGATACTTCAGGAGTGCGGCGGCGACATTGACGAGATCCTTAAGGTGGCCGACGACCGCCTTGATGAGCTTGTGCCGAAGCACATCGTCATCGACGACATTTACGCTTCCATTAACTACTGCCTCAATCTTGCTCACGGAATAGGCACCGACGACGACATTGACCATTTGGGCAACCGCCGTCTGCGCAGCGTGGGCGAGCTGCTCCAGAACCAGTTCCGCATCGGCATTTCCCGCATGGACAGGGGCGTCCGTGAGAGAATGAGCATTCAGGAGCTGGATATAGTTACGCCCCAGTCCCTTATCAACATCAGACCGGTCGTGGCGGCCATCAAGGAGTTCTTCGGCTCCTCACAGCTGTCCCAGTTCATGGATCAGAACAATCCTCTGGCCGAGCTGACCCACAAGCGCAGGCTTTCAGCCCTGGGCCCCGGCGGCCTTTCCAGAGAGAGAGCCGGCTTCCAGGTTCGTGACGTGCACTACACCCACTACGGCCGTATGTGCCCCATCGAGTCTCCCGAAGGCCCCAACATCGGCCTTATCAGCTCCCTTTCCACCTATGCGCGTATAAACGAATACGGCTTTATCGAGGCTCCGTACCGCAAGGTAATCAAGGGCAAGGGTATAATCACCGACGAGATCGAATATATGACGGCGGATGTGGAGGATAACTACATCGTCGCTCAGGCCAACGAGGCCCTTGAGGATACCCCCGAGGGCAAGCGCTTTGCCCGTGCCAAGGTTTCCGCCCGGCACAAGAGCGAGATCCTTGAGGTTCCCGCCGAAAACATCGACTATATGGACGTTTCTCCCAAGCAGGTCGTTTCAGTGGCCACGGCCATGATACCCTTCCTGGAGAACGACGACGCCAACCGCGCCCTTATGGGCTCCAATATGCAGCGTCAGGCTGTTCCTCTGCTCAAGCCCCAGTCTCCCATTATCGGCACCGGTATGGAGTATAAGGCGGCGAAGGACTCCGGCGTTGTTGTGGTGGCCAACGAGTCCGGCGTGGTTGACAAGGTGAGCGCCGACGAGATAATCATTAAGGACGATTTGGGCGAGCGCCACACCTACAAGCTGCTGAAGTTCCTGCGCTCCAACCAGAGCAACTGCATCAACCAGCGCCCCATTGTGGATGCCGGTGAGCGTGTGGAGAAGGGCGACGTCATAGCCGACGGCCCCGCCACCGACAACGGTGAGATAGCTCTGGGCCGCAATGTGCTCATCGGCTTCATGACATGGGAGGGTTATAACTACGAGGACGCGGTTCTCCTCAACGAGAATCTTGTCCGCGACGATGTTTTCACCTCCATTCACATTGAAAAATACGAGTCCGAGTCCCGCGACACCAAGCTGGGACCCGAGGAAATTACCCGCGACATCCCCAATGTGGGCGATGACGCTCTGAAGAACCTTGACGAGCGGGGAATAGTCCGCATCGGCGCCGAGGTACACCCCGGCGACATACTTGTGGGTAAGGTCACCCCCAAGGGCGAAACCGACCTGACCCCCGAGGAGCGGCTGCTCCGGGCCATATTCGGCGAAAAGGCCCGTGAGGTCAGGGATACCTCCCTTCACGTGCCCCACGGCGAGGCCGGCATAATCGTGGACGTCAAGGTGTTCACCCGGGAAAATAACGACGAGCTGCCTCCGGGAGTGAACGAGCTTGTCCGTATCTACATCGCCCAAAAGCGCAAGATAAGCGTGGGCGACAAGATGGCGGGCCGCCACGGCAACAAGGGCGTTGTGTCCCGTGTTCTGCCTGTGGAGGATATGCCCTTCCTGCCCGACGGACGGCCTCTTGATCTGGTACTCAACCCTCTGGGCGTGCCCAGCCGAATGAATATCGGTCAGGTGCTTGAGGTCCATCTTGGCATGGCCGCCAGCAAGCTTGGCTTCAAGGTGGCGACCCCCGTATTCGACGGCGCCAATGAGAGAGACATCATGGAGCTGCTGGAGGAGGCCGGCGTCCGTAAGGACGGCAAGACCGTTCTCTATGACGGCCGCACCGGCGAACCCTTTGACAACCCCGTTACCGTGGGCTATATGTACTTCCTCAAGCTCCACCACCTGGTTGACGATAAGATCCACGCCCGCAGCACCGGCCCCTACTCGCTTGTTACACAGCAGCCTCTGGGCGGCAAGGCCCAGTTCGGCGGCCAGCGCTTCGGCGAAATGGAAGTTTGGGCCCTCGAGGCCTACGGCGCGGCATATCTCCTTCAGGAGATACTCACCGTAAAATCCGACGACGTTGTGGGCCGCGTAAAGACCTACGAGTCCATTGTAAAGGGTGAGAATGTTCCCACTCCCGGCATCCCCGAATCCTTCAAGGTGCTGGTAAAGGAGCTTCAGGCCCTCGCGCTGGACGTAAATGTCCTTGACTCCGACGGTAACGTTGTGGAGCTTGGCACCGACGACGAGGACGATCCCAATATCGAGGCGTACAACGAGGAGTTCAAGCAGGTTAACGACGGCTTTGGCCCCGGATACAGTGAGATAGACGCCGCCGAGGAGCTCATGCGTGAGCTGCTTGAGGACAAAAAGTCCGACGAAGCCGACGAGGACGAGTTCGTGGACTTTGACGATTACTCCGAGGACGACGGCGAGGACGACGATTCGGACGACGATATTTAAAGGGAGGAATTGATAGTGGATTTTAATACCTTTGATTCAATGCAGATCGGTTTAGCCTCTCCCGAAAAAATACTTGAATGGTCCTATGGCGAGGTTAAAAAGCCCGAGACCATAAATTACAGAACACTCAAGCCCGAGCGTGACGGCCTGTACTGCGAGCGCATTTTCGGACCTACCAAGGACTGGGAATGTCACTGCGGCAAGTACAAAAAGAACCGTCACAAGGGCGTTATCTGCGACCGCTGCGGCGTTGAGGTGACCCGCGCCAAGGTTCGCCGCGAAAGAATGGGCCACATCGAGCTGGCCGCCCCTGTCAGCCATATCTGGTACTTCAAGGGCATACCCAGCCGCATGGGCGTGCTGCTTGACATTTCTCCCAACCTGCTGGAAAAAGTGCTTTACTTTGCCCAGTATATCGTACTTGATCCCGGCAAGGCCACCGAGTTCGCCAAGAAGGACGTGCTCAACGAGCAAGAGCTGGAGAAGTACAGGGAGAAGTATGGCGACGGCTTCCGTGTTGGCATGGGCGCCGAGGCCATTTTGGAGCTATTGAAGGAGGTTGACCTTGAGGAGCTGAGCAAGGAGCTCCGTGATGAGCTCATCAACTCTCAGGGCCAGCGCAAGCAGAAGGCCGCCAAGCGCCTTGAGGTTGTCGAGGCCTTCCGCAAGAGCAACAATAAGCCCGAATGGATGATAATGACGAGAATACCGGTGCTTCCTCCGGATATCCGTCCCATGATACAGCTGGACGGCGGACGTTTCGCCACCAGCGACCTGAACGACCTTTACCGCCGTGTCATCAACCGCAACAACCGCCTTAAAAGGCTGTTGGAGCTGGGCGCTCCGGTGATAATCGTCCGCAACGAGAAGCGTATGCTTCAGGAGGCGGTGGACGCCCTTATCGACAATGGCCGCCGCGGCCGTCCCGTTACCGGCGCCGGTAACCGCGCCCTCAAGTCCCTGTCCGATATGCTCAAGGGCAAGCAGGGCCGCTTCCGTCAGAACCTGCTGGGTAAGCGCGTTGACTACTCCGGCCGAAGCGTTATCGTCGTTGGCCCCCAGCTCAAGATCTATCAGTGCGGCCTGCCGAAGGAAATGGCTCTGGAGCTCTTCAAGCCCTTTGTTATGAAGCGCCTTGTGGCCAACGGCAGCGCCCAGAATATAAAGAACGCCAAGCGTATGGTTGAGCGCGCCAAGCCCGAGGTGTGGGACGTGCTGGAGAGCGTTATCAAGGAGCACCCCGTGCTTTTGAACCGCGCCCCCACCCTGCACCGTCTGGGTATACAGGCCTTTGAGCCCATCCTTGTTGAGGGCCGGGCACTCCGCCTTCACCCGCTGGTATGTACGGCCTTCAACGCCGACTTTGACGGCGACCAGATGGCGGTACACGTTCCCCTGTCTCCCGAGGCTCAGGCCGAGGCCCGCTTCCTGATGCTGTCGGCCAATAACCTGCTCAAGCCTCAGGACGGCAAGCCTGTTACCGTACCCACTCAGGATATGGTGCTGGGCAGCTATTACCTCACCCTGTGCAAGCCCAAGGAGGTTCGTATAACCGACCCCGGCGACAGCGCATACGAGACCGGTCAGGTGGTTGAGTACTACGATCAGCTGGTAAAGACTAATGCCGAGCTTGAGGCTCAGGGCAAGACTCCCGCCTCCTACACCGAGGAGGGCTGCTTCCCGGGCGAGAAGGGTGAAAACCATTTCTTCAGCGATATAAACGAGGCCATGATGGCCTACGACAGCGGCGACGTGGAGCTCCACGCCCCCATAAACGTGCGTGTGTTCAAGACATACGAGGACGGCACGACCCGCTACAAGACCATCCGTTCCACCGTTGGCCGGCTGATCTTTAACGAGACCGTACCGCAGGATCTGGGCTTTGTTGACCGCACAAATCCCGAAAACGATTTCGAGCCCGAGATCCAGTTCACCGTCAACAAGAGCGGCCTGGGCAAGATAGTCGACTACTGCATCCGCGCTCATGGCATAACTCAGACCGCCGTTGTGCTGGACGACATCAAGGCTTTGGGCTACAAGTATTCCACAAAGGGCGCCATCACCATCAGCGTCAGCGACATGGAGGTGCCCGGCTCCAAGCAGGAGCGTTTGGCCGAGGCCGAGAAGCAGGTGGAGAATATTACGAAGCTCTACCGCCGCGGTCTTATTACCGATGCCGAGCGCTATACCCGTGTCATCAACGCATGGCAGGACGCCAACGACGACATTTCCAGGAACCTCATGAAGAATCTGGATAAGTACAATCCCATCTTCATGATGGCGGACTCCGGCGCTCGAGGCAGCGTAAACCAGATCCGCCAGCTTGCCGGTATGCGCGGCCTTATGGCCAGCACCGACGGCCGTCCCGTGGAAATACCTATCAGGGCATCCTTCCGCGAGGGCCTGAACATTCTGGAATATTTCATTTCCACCCACGGCGCCAGAAAGGGTCTGACCGATACGGCCCTGCGTACCGCCGACTCCGGTTATCTGACCCGGCGTCTGGTGGACGTTTCTCAGGACGTTATCATACGCGAGGTCGATTGCGGCACCCGCGACGGCATAACCGTTTCCGCCATTTATGACGGCAGCGAGATAATCGAGCCCCTTCGGGAGCGCCTTGTGGGCCGTGTACCCTGCGCCGACATCGTCAATCCCGAGACCGGCGAGATAATAGTACACGAAAACCACCTTATTTCCGAGGCCGAGGCCGAGGCTGTGGAGAAGGCCGGCGTTGAGTCTGTCAAGATCCGCAGCGTTCTGGCCTGTCACAGCAAGGTGGGCGTCTGCGCCCATTGCTACGGCGCGAACCTTGCCAGCGGCGGCGACCTGGTCAATGTGGGCGAGGCGGTAGGCATAATCGCCGCCCAGTCCATAGGCGAGCCCGGTACCCAGCTGACGATGAGAACCTTCCACACCGGCGGCGTTGCCGGCAACGACGTTAACGACATTACTCAGGGTCTTCCCCGTGTAGAGGAGCTTTTCGAGGCCCGCAAGCCCAAGGGCGTCGCCATAATCTCCGAGATTGGCGGCACCGTCAGCATCCAGCACGACAGGAACAAGACCATCGTGGTTATAACCGACGAGAGCGGCGATATTCCCGAGTCGATATCCGTGCCCATCCCATTCGGCTCTCATCTGAACGTGAAGGACGGGGACGTTATCCAGAAGGGCGACAAGCTCACCGTCGGCAGCGTCAATCCCCACGATATTCTCCGCATCAACGGTCTTACCACCGTTCAGGAGTATCTCGTAAAGGAGGTTCAGAGCGTTTACCGCTCTCAGGCTGTGGATATTGCCGACAAGCACATTGAGGTTATCGTCCGCCAGATGATGCGGAAGGTTCGCATCGAGGAGGAGGGCGACAGCAACTACCTTGTGGGCGAGACCGAGAACCGCATCCAGTTCAACGAGCTGGTTGAACAGTTCAAGGCCGAGGGCAAAAATCCCCCTGTGGGCAAGGAGATGCTGCTGGGCATCACCAAGGCCGCTTTGGCCACCGACTCCTTCCTGTCCGCGGCCTCCTTCCAGGAGACCACCCGTGTCCTCACCGACGCGGCAATCAAGGGCAAGGTGGATCCCCTTATCGGTCTTAAGGAAAACGTTATCATAGGCAAGCTTATCCCCGCCGGTACCGGCGTACCCATGTACAGGGACGTTGAGATCGACGTGGACGAGGTAATAGAGCCCGTTGTGCCTGACATTCAGGACGATGAGATTCGTATGGACGATGTCGTTTATGAGGATGCGCCTGACGGCGAATTACTCGGCGGCGAGTTCGACGGCCTCAGCGATCTGGACTATGCGGGAGAGGACGAGGCCGCCCTTGAGGGCGGCGAGGAACCCAGGCTGGAGAACAGCGATCTGGATTTCAGCGGCCTTTTCGCTACCGGAGAGCATGACGGAGATAAAACCGAATAAATGAAAGAAAAAGGGGCCGTTTCAGTAATGGATACGGCCCCTTTTTGCGTTTATCGTATTGTAGAGTTTGACAATCATTATTTGCCGGTAATTTCTGTTGACAATTTTACATTTTAGTGGTATACTGAATATAGAGGGGAAGTGATGCCATGGCCAAGAGTACACTTGTGAAGCGTAGCGTGAAGGACAGCGTGTTTACTAATCTGTTTCAGCATCCAAAGTATGTGGCCCAGCTTTATGAGGCCCTGCATCCGGAGGTGGGAGCTGTTCCTGAGGACAGGATAGAGATCGTTACTCTTAAAAACATCCTCACGGACAGTATTTATAACGACCTTGGCTTTACCGTGGACGGGCGGCTGGTGGTTCTTGTCGAGGCTCAGAGCACGTGGACTGTAAACATAATAATCCGTGGCCTCATGTATCTGGTGCAAACCTATCAGGACTATATCGAAAAGGAGCAGCTAAACGTCTACGGAAGTTCAAAACTTGTTCTCCCCAAACCGGAATTATACGTTATCTATACCGGTGAAAAGAAAGTGGAGGAAGGATATATAACTCTTTCGGAAGAGTTCTTCGGCGGCGAACAGTCGGCTCTCGAAGTGAGGGTAGGCGTTATCACCAACGGTGAAAAAGGGGACATTATCAACCAATACGTGACATTTACTAAAATCTATACGGAACAGCTTAAGAAGCATGGCCGCACTCGTGAGGCCATTGAGGAAACCATAAATATTTGTAAAGACGAAGATGTGTTAAAGGAATATTTGTCAAGCCATGAAGGAGAGGTGCATGATATTATGTTCGCACTGTTTGACGATGAGCAGATTTTAAACGCCACACTGAGAGATTATGAGAAAAAGGGAATGGAAAAGGGCGTAAAAAAGGGCCGCGCCGAGGGCATATTTGAAAACACAAAAAAGCTTGTGTTCCGCCTCCTCGGTAAGAACAAATCCGATGAGGACATAATGGACACGCTGGACATTTCCCGCGAGACATTGGCGCAGCTCAAGGCCGAGTACGCCAAGGCGTGAAATGCGCGATGAGATAACTAAATAAAACAACGGGGCTGTCTCCTTTTCGCCGAGACAGCCCCGTTTACATATTATTCTACGTCTATGTCGCCACTGTCGGCATAGACCCTCACAGGTATTCCATCGGGCATATACAGGCTTTTGGTGCTCTCGCCGTAATCCCGGCCCATCACAGTAACATCTCCGAAGTCCGTGTTCAGATCCAGAACGTAACCGTCGATCCCGCCCCGGGGCGACAGCTCTACATCGCCGAAATCGGCGTTTATGTCCACGGAGCCGGTCACGGCAAAATCCTTCAGCTCAGTGTCGCCGACGGCGCTTTCGATTTTTAAGGCACCGACGTCAAGACCGTTTATGCTTATATCTCCGTAGGAGCTGTTCACCGCCAGGTCAGAGATGTTCAGTCCCGCGGCGGAAATGTCACCGCAGTCACTGTCGATGTCGGCCGACGTGGCTGTCAGTCTCGAAATTTCGGCGTCGCCGTATCCTGTTTTCAGGCTGAATCGGTCACAGCTCAAATTGCTTACGGAGACGTCCCCAAAGTCAATATTTGCGTTGACGCCGCTCATGACCGCCCCGGCGGGGCAGTATATCCTGATTTTTCCTTTTTGGGCCGATGCGGAGCCGAGGGAGAGACTGAAACGGTTTAAAAGGAGAAGGTATTTTTCAGTTTCAGCTTCGCCTTCGGCGGCGGAAAGCCTGAGTATACCGTCGCCGCCGACCTCGAACTCCGGCCTGGTGACGACGTTTTCACATTCAATGTAATAGCCGTCCCCTGCTATGAGTTCAACGTCGTCCTCGGCCACATTGAGGTCTATGCCGGTGAAGGGAGTGACAACGGTTTTCGGCATGGAAACAGTATTGTTGAGATCGACATACTTAAGGTCTGTAGTGATGCCAAAGTTCCCGCTATAGCCTAAGGCAATGGCCGCTCCGCAGAGCAGTACGCCCACGCCCACAAGGCACAGGGCGATGATAAGAAAAACTTTCGTTATTTTACGCATTTTTGCCACCTCTTTTCAAAAGTCTGCCCAATAGGCGGGATATGAGCCATATGGCTCCGCGGCAGATGTACCAAGTGGCGATAAATACCAGTATGCCTATGCCCGCCATTCCCAGCCCCAGGCCAAGGGTCATGATCATATCCACCGGACTGACCGTTATGATCGTAAAGCTCAGCACGGCCGCCATCGCTCCGCCAAGCACGAGGGCCAGGCCGGATATTACCGCCGCCATCAGCAGAACCGCCACGGTCACGAAAATCATCATAAGCACAACGCCCAGCGTAATGGCCACAGGCAGCGCCATGGGCGCGGCAAACACCGCCAGCAGCACTATCCACAGCACCTTCAGTCCGCCTTTTTTCTCCTTTTTCTCCATCTTTTCAAGGTTGGTAACCGCGCACTGATCCAGTATCTGGCGGGCGGTTTCATCAACGCTGTCCAGTTCTTCCGGACTGCCCTCCTCTAAAAATTCCCTGTAATAGGCCAGAGCCTCCCGACGCTCATCCTCGGGCAGAGCCCGGAGCCTTTTTTCGAGAGCGGCCATAAATTCCGAACCGCTGAGATTATTCTTCATTTTCCGTCCCTCCCAATAAATTGTCCACCGAAGCCCGGAACCGGGCCCATTCCCGGCGGTAACCTCCGTATTTCTCCCGGCCCCTATCCGTGATGGCGTAGTAACGCCGGATGCGGCCCGAGACAGGTTTGTCGTAGGTGTTGAGGCAGCCGTCCTTTTGCAGCCTTCTCAGCACCGGATAAAGAGTTGATTCGGAGATGTCCACGTTGCGCGTCATCTCCTGAGTCAGGGAGTAGCCGTAGGTGTCGCCCCTGGACAAGATCCCCAGTACGCAGGCGTCCAGCATCTCTGCCCCCAACTGAAAGGCCATAATTTGAACCCCCTTATAATATTTTATTTGCAATAATATTATATAATATATAATATTAGATGTCAAGTGGTAAATTAAAAAAATATAAAAAATTTTTTGAAAAACCTCTTGACAACGAACGGATGTTCTGTTATACTGTAATCAAAAGAGGGAACATACGTTCCCGAGAACAAAAGTTCTAAATGTGGGAGGTCACAATATGGAAACCAATTACAGATTAAAGAGGGCTCACCGTCAGGCTGTGCTCAGCCGTCAGCGCAGGAGGGCCGCCGGAGTGGTTGTATTTGCTCTGCTGACCGCATGGCTTCTCAATATTAGTCTGTTCAACCCCACAGCCATAGAAGCGGCCAATGAAAATTACAGACAGATATGTGTGCGTGAGGGCGACACCCTCTGGACCATCGCTCTCCGTTACAAGCCCGACGACAGTGACACAAGGGATTTTGTGCGGCTTGTGGCGGACACCAACGGAGTGGAGAGCGGCATAATACGCACTGGACAGACGCTTTTGATACCGCGTTAAAAATTTTTTAAAAAAATATAATAAAATTCTTGCTTTTTTCCTGACGCTATGCTATAATAGTAGCGTTAAGGAGATGATGAAGTGGACGCTACGAATGAAATTGATGTTCTCAGACTTGTGAAGGTGGCCCTTAGGCGCTGGTATATCATCCTTGGCGCCGGTCTGCTTTGTGCCGCGCTGGTTCTTTTATATACCGTGTTCCTTGTTACTCCCATGTATAGCTCTACGGCCAAGGTATATATAAAAAATAAGGTCGATTATAACACAAATCAGGAAGAAGTCAACATAAACGACGTTTATTCATCTCAGGCTCTGGTGCCTGTGTATTCCACCATGATAAGGACCAATATGGTGCTTGACAAGGTTGTCAGCTCTCCCGAGCTGGCTGAGGCCGGAATAGACTACACCACCGCCGACCTTTCCGAGATGATCTCCACCGAGCAGGAGGGCGATAAGACCGCTATTCTCGGCATTACCGTCGTCAATCCCAATCGGGAATACTGCTCCGTTATTGCCAACGCTGTGGTTGCCACCGGCATTGCCGAAATTGCAAATGTGGCCCCCGGCAGCTCCGCCGATTTGCTTGAACCGGCTGAAACTCCGGAAAAGCCTTTTTCTCCCTCGATCCCGAGAAACGGCATCCTTGGTTTTCTTGTGGGAGCGTTTATTGCCGTCCTTGCCATTGTCCTCGGTGACGTGTTTGACACCAAGATAAAGGATGACGAGACCCTTTCCGGCCTTATAGGCGCTCCGGTTCTGGGACGTATAGGCAGCCAGATCGGCACTGTGAAGGGCTGAGTTTGTTCCGTGTATATTTCAGGCATGGCTTGGGCCGTGCCTGTTTTTGTTGAAAATTTTTGAAAAAATTTAAAAAAGGGCTTGCAATTTTATGCGCGGCGTTGTATAATTATAAAATCTTATATATGATACTGATCCCAAACAAAAAGGTGATATTCGCGGCTGTCCTTTTCGCGCCGTGCTTTTATCCTTCGGTCTCGCCTTTTTATTGGGAAAGAACAACTGACGGAGGTTTTAGCTATGATAAGAGTGGGTATTCTGGGCGCCACAGGCTACGCCGGCATAGAGGTAGTGCGGCTGCTGTCCCGCCACAGCGAGTGCAGGATCACCATGGCCGTGTCCCAGACCTTCAAGGGACAGAAGATAAGCGACGTGTATCAAAGCCTGCGCGGAATATGCGATATAGAATGTGAGGAGCTCGATGTCGAAAAGGCCGCCCGTGAGTGTGACGTGGTGTTTACCGCCCTGCCTCACGGAGCGTCAAAGGAGGTTATACCCTCGCTTTACGCCGCCGGACTGAGAGTCATCGACCTGAGCGGCGACTTCCGCTATAACGACGTCAAGGTATACGAGGAGTGGTACGGCCAGCCCCACAGCGCTCCCGAGCTGCTGAAGGAGTCGGTTTACGGGCTTTGCGAGCTCCACCGTGAGGAGATAAAAAAGACCCGTCTTGTGGGCAATCCCGGCTGCTACACTACCTGCTCGATTTTGGGAATGGCCCCCCTTGTCAGGCACGGCCTCATAGACAATTCGTCCATTATTATCGACGCCAAAAGCGGAGTCAGCGGCGCCGGACGGGGACTGGCTCTGGACTATCACTTCTGCGAGTGTACCGAAAATATGAAAGCGTACAAGCTCGGCACTCACCGTCACACCAGCGAGATCGAGCAGGAGCTTGGCCTGCTGGCCGGGGAAGAGATAAAGCTCTCCTTCAGCCCTCACCTTGTACCCATGAAGCGGGGCATTTTCGCCACCTGCTATGCCAATCTTAAAGCCGATAAGTCTCAGGAGGAGCTTGTACAGTTGTACAAGGATTTTTATAAGGACGAGTATTTCGTCCGTGTGTACGACAGCGGCAAACTGCCCGAGAGCAACCATGTGGCCGGCAGCAATTTTGTGGACATCGGCCTTGTGGTCGACAAGCGGCTGAACCGTGTTATAGTTGTCAGCGCCATCGACAATCTTGTGAAGGGCGCCGCCGGTCAGGCGATCCAGAACATGAACCTGATGTTCGGCCTCCACGAGGGAACGGGCCTTATGCAGGCGGGACTCTATCTGTAAGGAGATCAATATGGAAAATACTGAAAAAATGCGTGAATTTATAAAGAAGGCGGGCATACTCGTCGAGGCCCTGCCCTACATACAGAAGCTCAGCGGCAAGACCATCGTAATAAAGTACGGCGGCAACGCCATGGTCAACGAGGAGCTCAAGCAGTCGGTCATGGAGGACATCACCCTCCTGAAGTACATCGGCGCCCAGCCCATCGTAGTTCACGGCGGCGGCCCCGACATCACGGCCGCCCTCAAGACCTATAACGTGGAAAGCCGCTTTATCAACGGCCTCCGCTATACCGATGCCGACACCATGGCCGTGGCACAGATGGTGCTGGTTGGCAAGACCAATAAGGCCATTGTTTCCACCCTCAACGCCAAGGGCGGCAAGGCTATAGGACTTTGCGGCATAGACGGCGGCATAATCCAGTGCAGAAAAAAGACCACCGTTGTGGACGGCACGGAGCAGGAGCTGGGCTTTGTGGGCGATGTGGTCAGCGTTGACACTCATGTGCTCAATCTTATTGCCGACGACCAGTTCATTCCAGTTATAGCTCCCATCGGTACCGACTCCGAGGGCCAGAGCTACAACATAAACGCCGACACGGCCGCTTCCGCTGTGGCGGCGGCTCTTGGAGCGGAAAAGCTCATGTTCCTGACGGACATCGAGGGTGTGATGGACAACGATGGGCGCATAATTTACGCCATGAACTCCGACGAGGCCAACGCCATGATAGCTGACGGCACTATCAGCGGCGGGATGATACCAAAGGTGCAGGGCTGTCTGGACGCCATACAGTCCGGCGTCAGCCATGTCCACATCATCGACGGCCGGGTGCCCCACTGCCTGTTGTTGGAGATATTCACCGACACCGGTATCGGCACCATGATAACAAGGTAGGTGAGAGGCGTGCTGTTTTCCAAAAAGAAAAAGGAGGAGCAGCGGGAGCTTGAGGAGCAGAAGCGGCTCCTTGAGCGCATCCGTGACCGAAAGGTGCTTTACGTAGCCAACCGTGACGAGCACGGCGAGACCATTCTCTGCCGTGAGGCGGTGCTGAACATAGTCGATGAAAAGGAAATCGTCATCCATTCGGAGAACCGCGAGGTCATGCGCATGAATATTGCCGATGTGAAGCTGGGCGAGCTGATGAGCCTGGGCGGGGCGACCATTTTCGGCGAAAGCTCCGACGGCAGGACCGTCAGCCTTGTGGCGTATTACACCAGCGATATACAACGTGAAATATGAGCCGCCGAGAACTTAAAATGCAATATTGATTTTGATGAAAAAATTCGCTCGTAAGCGGATTTTTTCATTTTATGCCTGTAAATTGCGGACAAAAATACTATAAGTGTGCCGCCGTTACGGACATGGGAAAGATTTTCGTAATTTTTTTACAAAAAGCTATTGAAATTTGTGCGAAAATTGTGTACAATGTATAATAGATATTGTTTACTGGAGGTATACATACATGAAACTCAGAGAGATAAAAGAAATATTAAATGCTACGGTGCTCACCGGTGAGGATGAGCTGGACCGTGAGGTAATTGCCGCCTGCGGCAGCGACCTGATGAGCGACGTGCTGGCCTTCGTAAAGGATCAGGCCATGCTCCTCACCGGACTTGTGAACGGTCAGGTCATACGCACCGCCGAAATGATGGATATCCACGCCGTCATTTTCATCCGGGGCAAAAAACCCTCCGACGAGATAGTCGATCTGGCCGAGAGCCGGGATATAGTTATTATGGAGACCGAGCTGCCCATGTATATTGCCTGCGGAATGCTTTACAGCGCGGGCCTTACGGGAGGCAGCAGCAAGAAATGAGCGAACCCTTGATGGTTCTCCACTACAACGTTGACGGTTCGGACTTTACCGTGGCCGGCGAGGCCAGCGGTGCGGTGAAAAAGGTGCTCAAGCAGCTCGGAGTGGGCGCCGAAGTTATCCGTAAAGTCGCCATTGCAATGTATGAGTGTGAGATAAATATGGTGATCCACGCCCACGGCGGCTCCATCGACGTGGAGATCAGGCCCGAGAGCGTCCGTATGATCCATAAGGACGTTGGCCCCGGCATTCCCGATGTGGAAAAGGCCATGCAGGCGGGCTTCTCCACAGCCAGCCAGCAGGTGCGGGAGCTGGGCTTTGGCGCGGGAATGGGCCTGCCCAACATGAAAAAATATACCGATGAGATGAAGATAACCACCGAGTTGGGCAAAGGAACCATTGTGGATATGACCGTCTACATTAAGTAGGCAAAAATGATTGGGAGAATAAAAAATGGGAACTGAAAAAAGATGTCACAGCGTGACCCTTGACCGGCCCAGCTGCAAGGGCTGTACTACCTGTATACGCTACTGTCCCACTCAGGCTATCCGTGTGCAGCAGGGCAAGGCCAAAATCATTGACGAAAGATGCATCGACTGCGGCGAGTGCATACGCCGCTGTCAATACCATGCGAAAAAAGCCATCACAGACGGCTTTGACATACTTGACAACTTCAAATATAAGATCGCCCTGCCGGCGCCGGCCTTCTGCGGCCAGTTCTCCAAGGCGGATGATTTCGACATAATGCTCACGGGCCTGAAAATGCTGGGCTTTGACCACGTTTTCGAGGTGGCGAGGGGAGCGGAGGTCGTGACCGCAAAGATGAAGGAGCTTATACACACCGGCCTGATCGAGGCTCCGGTGATCTCCTCCGCCTGTCCGGCGGTGGTGCGGCTCATCGCCGTAAAGTATCCCGACCTCATGAGCCATGTTGCGCCTCTGACCTCCCCCATGGAGGCCGCGGCGGAAATGGCCCGGAAGGAGGCCGTTGAAAAGACCGGTCTTAAGGACGAGGAAATAGGCGTTATTTTCATCACGCCCTGTCCCGCCAAGGTAACGGCCATAAAGTGGCCTCTTGCGCTGGAAAAGTCCAACATCGACGGGGCCATCTCCATAAAGGACGTTTATATGCGGCTGGCCCACAGCATAGATAAGATCGAAAAGGTGGAGCATCTCAGCTCCGCCGGACGGGACGGAGTCCGCTGGGCCAACCACGGCGGCGAGGCCGAGGCTCTGGGTATCGAGCGCTATATTGCCGTGGACGGCATCGCCAACGTCATGGAGGTGCTGGAAAAGCTGGAGGACGACATGATAAAGGGCATAGACTTTATAGAGACTCTGGCCTGCACCGGCGGCTGCGTTGGCGGCAGCCTGACCGTGGAAAACAATTTTGTCGCCAACTCCCGTATTAGGCGGATTGCCGATAAGATAGACAGGGAGCCCAACGCCGTTCCCAGACTGGACGGTATGTACTGGAACCGTAAGATAGAATACAAGCCATTCAGCCCGCTGGACGAGGATTTCAGCGAGGCTTTGAAGAAGGCCGCCCGCATGAACGAGATCTACGCCGGACTGCCCCAGCTGGACTGCGGCTCCTGCGGGGCCCCCACCTGTAAGGATCTGGCCGAGGACATCGTTCGGGGCAAGGCCAACGAGACGGACTGCATATTCAAGCTCCGTGAGCGCGTCAGTATGCTGGCCCGTGAGATGGCGGAGCTGGAAAGTAAGCTGCCGCCTTCGATGGAATGAAAAATAAATTAGGAATTAGGAATGAGGAATGAGGAATACTGACGGCGCAGAAACTTCTGCCAGTGTTGCCAAAGCCTTTCCCTCAAACTGTGCGGGTTAATGTAACAATGAAAAGAAAAAGCCTTCCCCTCTGAGGGGAAGGTGGCACGAAGTGCCGGATGAGGTGTAGGATGCGAAGCGTCCGTCATGCATTTACGTTTAATGCCGCACAGCGGCTACACCTCATCAGTCAGCTGACGCTGACAGCTTCCCCTCAAGGGGAAGCCTTGGCACTATTTGTCGTATTTACCATAAACTGACAAAACGGCGCGCCGGGGTCGTCGCGCCTTACGGTATCATATTGAATCTTTCTGCCGCACTCCACTAACCACTAATCACTAATCACTTTTATTCCTAACTCCTCATTCCTAATTTTATATTGTGTTGCGGCACGAATGACGTGACTTAAAAATTCCCTTGAAAGGAAGGACAAATCAATATGACTGTTGCGGAAATAGGAAACAAGCTGGGCCTCACCCTGAAATGCGGCGAGGACGGCATCGACCGGGAGGTCACCGGCGGCTACGTGGGCGACCTGCTGAGCCTTGTCATGGGTAAGGCCCAGAGCGGCAACGCCTGGGTGACTATACAGACCAACATAAATATAATGGCGGTGGCCAGTCTCACCGACGTGGCCATGATAATTCTGGCCGAGGGGCTGTCCCCCGACCCCAACACCGCCAAGCGCTCGGACATGGAGGGCATACCGGTCTACTCCACAGAAAAGACTGCCTTCGACATAGTCTGTGAGCTGAAGGACTTAGTGTGATATGGGCCGTTACGCTTACGATCTGCATATGCACTCCTGCCTGTCCCCCTGCGGGGACGCGGACATGACGCCACACAACATCGCCGCTATGGCCATGCTCAATGGACTTGAGATTATAGCCCTTTCCGACCACAACACCGCCAAAAACGTCCCCGCCCTGATCGAGGCGGCCAAGGAGTGGGGCCTGACCGTTGTGCCCGGTATCGAGGCCGAAAGCGCCGAGGAGGTGCATTTGCTCTGCCTTTTCCCCACGGTGGAGGCCGCCCTTGACATGGGCGATATTCTTGAGGCCCATCTGCCGCCCATCAAAAACAAGCCGGAAATCTTCGGCGAGCAGCTCATAATGGATCACGAGGACAACGTCGTCGGCTCCATTGACAAGCTCCTCATCAACGCCACCGACCTGCCAATCGAGGATATAAAGTCCATGGCGGAGGAGAGGGGAGGGGTCTGCGTCGCCGCCCACATCGACCGCAGCAGCAACAGCATCCTGTCCAACCTGGGCTTTATCCCCGAGGAGCTGAACTTTACCACTCTCGAGGTGTCCAAACGAGCTCCGGCGGAGATGAGCGCCGACCCCAGATACCGCTATCTCCATGACAGCGACGCCCACTACCTGACGGACATTGCCGACGCCGTGTGGAGGCTGACTTTGGAGGAAAAGTCGGCCGCGGCCGTTGTCAACGCGCTGAGGTCGCCGGCTGCAAAATGAACGATATGGCCGCTTTGTGCCACGCGCACACGGCGGCTTTTTATTTTAAGGCAATACCTTAACAAAAAAATTTTCATTTTTCCTGTTGTATTTTTTCTTCCGGTGATATATAATAGTATTCAGGCAAATATGCCTGAAAGGAGAAAGGTTATGAAGCTTTACAACACTCTCACACGAAAAAAGGAGGACTTCGTCCCCATAACCGAGGGTCAGGTGAAAATGTATTCCTGCGGCCCTACGGTATATAATTATTTTCATCTGGGCAACGCCCGGCCATTTATCGTATTTGACTGTCTGAGGAATTTCCTCGAGTACAGGGGATACAAGGTGACCTTCGTCCAGAATTTTACCGACGTGGACGACAAGCTCATCAACAAAGCCAGGGAAGAGGGCTGCACCGTCAGGGAGATAGCCGACAAGTACATAGCCGAGTATTTTGTTGACGCCAGGGGCCTCGGGATAAGGGAGGCCACCGTCCATCCCAGAGCCACCGAAAATATCGACGCCATTATCGCCACCATTGAGACTCTCATCGAAAAGGGTCACGCCTATGAGGTGGACGGCAACGTGTATTTTTCCACCCGCAGCTTTAAGGAATACGGCAAGCTGAGCCATCAGCCGCTGGAGGATCTGGAGAGCGGCGTCCGCAAGGATCTGGAGCCCGGCAAGCGTGAGCCCATGGACTTCGCTCTGTGGAAAAAGCGGAAGGACGACGAGATTGGCTGGGAAAGCCCCTGGGGCATCGGCCGCCCGGGCTGGCACATCGAGTGCAGCGCCATGGTGAACCGCTATCTGGGTAAGACCATTGACATACACAGCGGCGGCTTCGATCTGATCTTTCCTCACCACGAGAACGAGATAGCCCAGAGCGAGTGCGCCAACGACGCACCCTTCGCCCATTACTGGCTGCACAACGGGTTTATCAACGTAAACAACGAAAAAATGTCCAAGTCTCTGGGTAACTTCTTTACCGTTCGGGACATAGCCCAAAAGTACGACTATGAGGTGATACGCTTCTTTATGCTGTCGGCCCACTACCGCAGCCCCATTAACTTCTGCGACGAGCTTATGGACGCGGCAAAGACCGGCCTTGAGCGTATGTACAACTGTGTCGGCAGCCTCGAGCATCTTGCGGAGACCGCCCACGAAAGCGACCTTGACGAGGGTATAAGCGCCGCCATGGAGGGCTACCGCGATAAATTTGTGGCCGCCATGGAGGACGACCTCAACACCGCCGACGCCATTTCCGTCCTTTTTGAAATGGTTCGCTTCATAAATTCCGACAAGACACTGAGCCGTAATGACGCCCGCTGCTGCCTGAATATGCTCAAGGAGCTGGGCGGGGTGCTGGGCCTGCTCCGCAGGGAAACAAAAACCGATGTCAGTGCCGAGGTCGAGGCTCTCATCGCCGAGCGCACCGAGGCCCGCAAAAATAAGGATTGGGCCAAATCCGATGAAATACGCGATAAGCTCAAGGCCATGGGCGTTGTGCTGGAGGATACCCGCAGCGGCGTGAAGTGGCATTTGGAGAAGTGAGATGAGCGAAATAGAATAATTTGCGGCAACAAAAGAAAGGATGGTACAAATGAAAGCTGTCAGACGTATAATCATACTGGTGGCCGCCATGCTTGTGGCGGCGGCAGCGGCGATAATAGCCTATAATGCGGCCGTTAATTCCGGCGGGCCGGAAGTGGAGGCCATATCCGTGAGCCTCAGCGGTTCGGTCAACGACATAGGCCAGCTTGTGACGGCGGAATACGGCTATACCATGGCCCAGACGGCCAACAAGCCCCACACCGAGGTGGCGGGCTTCAAGATACCGTTTACCGATTCAAAGGTGATCTACAGCTATGAGGGCCTTATCAAGGCTGGCGTGGATTTCAGCCAAATAGTTATCGATGTTGACGATACTGCGAAAAAGGTAAAAATAACCCTGCCCGAGCCTCAGATAATGAGCTCCGAGGTGGACAGGGACAGCCTGATAGTATATGACGAAAAGTACAGCCCCTTTAACGTGTTCACCTTCGAGGATATGAGCCTCAGCGTGGCGGAGCTCCAGAAGGCGGCAGAGGAAAACGCCCTCTCCAAGGGACTGATGGAAAGGGCGGAGGAGAACGCGAAAACTCTCCTTACCTCTACCGTGGGTAATTTTTACGATCTTGAAGAGTACGGCGTCGAATTTCAGTGATTTCGTTCAAGCAGGAATGACAGGGTGGCGAAGTCCCCGTGTGGGAAGCTGACCAGCAGCCCCCGGTTCATGAGCATATCGCCCATGTAGGTTCTGCCGGTGAATTTGTCCCTATACTCCGCTGATGGCTCCAGGCCCTTAAGGCGGATGTGGGTATACCAGCTGTTGGGCCTGAACAGCATCTTTGTCAGAGTCACATAGGCGCGGCTCCTGTCCTTTCCCACGCTCATCCAGCCCCCGACGTTGTTTTTGAAGGGGTCGGACAGCCGGTAAAAATCCCCGTACTCCACAGTGGCCCGGATCTCCCTGCACAGGGCGGTCTGGGCCTTTATGGCCTCAAGGTCGCTCTCCGGCAGCTTCGTGATGTCCAGCTCGTAGCCGAAATTGCCGCTGAGGGCCACGTCCCCACGGGTTTTCATGGAAACCGGCCGGCGGGTGTACTGATTGGGGCCGTCGGTGACGTGGCTGCCCATAGTGGACGGAGGATAGGCCAGCGAGGTGCCGTACTGGATGTAGACCCGCTCCATGGGGTCGGTGTCGTCGCTGGTCCAGATCTGGGGCATATAACAGAGCACTCCCGCGTCGAAGCGGCCGCCGCCGGCACTGCAGCCCTCGAACAGAATGTTCGGGTGGGAGCCCACAATGGCGTCCATTACGCGGTAATAACCCAAGGTGTACTCGTGATTGAAGCCTTTGCGGGGCATATCGGTGACATAGCGGTTCATGTCCCACTTTACATATTCGATGTTGGCGCTGTCAAGCACGGAATTGACGGCGTTTATCACATAGTCCTGCACCTCTGGGCGGCTAAGGTCAAGCACAAGCTGTGTGCGGCCCAGACCCGGGGCCCGCACGCCGGAGTGTATGGCCCAGTCTGGATGGGCGCGGTAGAGGTCGCTGTCAGGGCTGACCATTTCCGGCTCAAACCAGAGACCGAATTTCAGGCCAAGGGCGTTGATTTTTTCCGCCAGTCCGCCTATGCCCGAGGGCAGCTTATCCCGGTTCACCACCCAGTCGCCAAGGCTGCAGCGGTCGTTGTTCCGCTTGCCGAACCAGCCGTCGTCCAAAACGAACAGCTCTATTCCCAGCTCGGCGGCCAGCTTTGCTATGGACAGCAGCTTTTCCTCGTCGAAGTCCATGTATGTGGCCTCCCAGTTGTTGATGAGGATGGGCCGCTCGCTGTGGGCGAATTTGCCGCGGCATATCCGATCGCGTATAAAGTCGTGGAAGGAACGGGACAGCTCACCGAGCCCGTCGGCCACGGCCAGCAGACATTCCGGAACGGTGAAGCTTTCGCCGGGACGGAGCTTTTTTTCAAACATAAAGGGGTTGATACCCGAATTTATTCTCGTCCGGCCCCGCTGATCCACTTCTATTTCGGTGGAGTGGTTGCCGCTGTACACCGGCATTACGCCGAGGCAGAAGCCGCTATCCTCGGTGGCGGAAGGGTCTTTGACGATCACGAAGGGATTTATCTGGTGACCGCTGCCGCCCCGGGCGTTGGAAATGTCAATAACGCCGGGAACAAGTGGATTTTCGGCGATGTGCCGCTCCCTGCCCCAGGAGCCGTGGAGGTGTATCTCGTTCAAATCGCAGCGGGGCAGTTCTATTGAAGCTGAATAGGCCCGGTCAATGGTGATCTCACTCTCGCCCTCGTTGGTTATCACTGCGCTGCGGCATATAACGCCGTAGTCCTCGTAAACCGTGTAATTCAGATCAACACTGACTTTCATGTCGGCGTCCCGCAGAGTGACGGTCAGAGTCTCGGCTCCCTCGCCCAGAGCGGAGGGCAGTCCGGAAAGACGCGGCTTGCCGGCGCTTATTTTGTGACCGGCATATTTAAGCACCAGTCCCGCGGGGCCGCAGCTCACCGCCGGGCGGCGCAGGTCGGTGTGGCCGTAGCCGGGGTACTCCTGCCGCAGCTCGTCAAGGCAGACCCCATCGTCCCCCTCGGTCTGGACGCACCACCAACCCCTTTCATCCTCGGGATAGGGGACGGGGGAGATCCTTTTGCCGAACCAGTCGTGGAGCAGGTAGCCCTCCCGGCTCACCCGCATGACGTAGCTGAAGCCTTTGCCCTCGAGAAAGAACATATCTTCAATTTGTCTTATCACAAAATCATCTCCTGAATGTATTATACTAATAAAATACCATAAAAGTCAGAAAATTGCAATATTGTCTTGCAATTTTTATTTGTTTGTGATACAATGACCCTTGCAGTTTGATTAAGAGGAATGTATTTTATGAAGCTTTCGGATTTTAAAGAGGGCGCTCTCGGCGGCGTGCCTATAGCCCTGGGCTATCTGTCCGTGTCTTTCGCCTACGGCATTATGGCGGCGGGGGGCGGCATCGATCCCCTCAGCGCCGTGCTTATATCCATGACCAACCTGACCAGCGCCGGTCAGCTGGCAGGAACGCAGCTCATTATTGACGGCGCAACATATTTCCAGATAGCGGTCACCACGCTTGTCATCAACCTCCGCTATATGCTCATGAGCCTGTCCCTGTCCCAGCGGATAGACCCGAAGATGTCCACGGGGGAAAGACTGCTTGTGTCCTACGGTATAACCGACGAGATCTTTGCAGTGGCATATCAGCGGGAGAAGGCGCCCAACACCCCGTATATGCTGGGCCTCATATCCCTGCCCTACGTGGGCTGGACGCTGGGCACACTGCTGGGCGCGACGGCGGGCAACATCCTTCCCGAGCGGCTTTGCAGCGCCCTTGGCATAGCCATTTACGGTATGTTCGTGGCCATAGTTATTCCGCAGTGCCGCAAAAGCCATCCCTGTCTTGTGGTGGTGGCCGTGGCGGCGGCACTGTCATGCCTGCTGAAATATGTGCCGGTGCTGTCATCCGTACCTACTGGCTGGGCCATCATAATCTGCACGGTGGCGGCCTCTGTACTGGGCGCGGTTCTGTATCCTGAGGAGGTGGATGAAGTATGAGCAGATATGTTTTTACCGCAACAATGGTGATGGCCGTAGTGACATATCTCGTCCGTATGACGCCCATCACCCTCATGAGGGGCAGACTGAAAAGCCGATTCTTCCGGTCGGTGCTGGCTTACGCCCCCTATGCGGTGCTGTCGGCCATGACGATACCTCACATTCTCGATTCCACAGCGTCGCCCCTGTCGGCCCTTGTCGGCCTTATAGCGGCGGTGGCTTTGGCCATGATGAAGCGGGGACTCCTGACCGTGGCGGTGGGAGCCTCGGCGGCGGTGTTTGTGGCGGAATTATTTTTAATTCACTGAAAAAAGGTATTGACAAATTCCGAATTAAGTGATATAATACCATGGTAACCGCGTAGAAAAGGCTTAAGAGACCGCTTTGGTCCGCCTTAATAGCGAGTCTGTATAAACGGGAGGTGCAACAGTATGTACGCGATAATCAAAACAGGCGGCAAGCAGTACCAGGTTCAGGTGGGCGATACGGTTTTTGTTGAAAAGCTGGGCGCCGAGGCCGGTGCCGAGGTCACCTTTGATCAGGTTCTTGCCATAGGCGGCGACGCCGATTTTAAGGCCGGTACTCCGGTGGTAAGCGGCGCGAGCGTAAACGCCAAGGTCATCAGCCAGGGCAAGGACAAGAAGATCTATGTCTTCAAGATGAAGTCCAAAAAGGGCTACCGCAACAAGACGGGCCACCGTCAGCCTCATACGAAGGTTGAGATCACGGCCATCAACGCCTAAAAAATGATAAAGTTTTCATTTTATCGCAGCAAGGACGGAAAAATCACCAGACTTAAGATAATGGGGCACGCCGGATACGCGGAGGAGGGCTATGACATAGTCTGTTCCGCGGTGAGCACCGCTCTGTGGATGGCCATGAAGGGCATTGAGGAGCAGGAGCTGGCGGGCATAACCTATGAAGAGGAGGACGGTTTTGTGGACTGTTTCCTCACGGCCGAACGGGAGCCCGGGGCCGACGCTATACTTAAAAGTCTGGAAACAACCGTCTTTGAGCTGGCAAAGCAGTTTAAAAAGAACATCTTCATTGTGGAAAATGAGGATGAGGATTAAATCAACCAGAGGTTGAGAGGAGTGAAAATCATGTTCGCACTTAATATTCAGCTTTTCGCCCATAAAAAGGGTGTCGGTTCCACCAAGAACGGCCGTGACAGCGAGTCCAAGCGTCTTGGCGTGAAGCGCGCCGACGGACAGGCGGTGCTGGCCGGCAACATCCTCGTTCGCCAGAGGGGTACAAAGATCCATCCCGGCGTGAACGTAGGCATCGGCAGCGACGACACTCTCTTTGCTCTTATCGACGGCAAGGTAAAGTTCGAGCGCAAGGGCAGAGACAAAAAGCAGGTAAGCGTATATTGATGAAGGGCGGCTGCGGCCGCCTTTTTTGCGGAATTGCGAAAATCATTTTTTGTTATAAGGAAGCGAAAAAATGAATAAGGACTTGACACAGGGGCGGCCCGACGGGGTGCTGTGGAGCTTTGCCCTGCCAATGCTGCTCAGCGTGGCCTTTCAGCAGATCTATAGCATAGCCGACAGCGTTATAGTCGGTAAATTTGTCAGCGGCGACGCTCTGGCGGCGGTCAGCGCCTCGTACCCCATAACCATGATCTTCATGGCCGTGGCCACCGGTCTCAGCGCCGGCGCGGGAGTGGTGATTTCCCGCCAGTTCGGCGGGGGAGAAAACGAAAAGGTCAAGACCTCCTCATCCACGGCCATTATAACCGCCCTGGCCGCGGGAGCGATAATGACCGCCATCGGACTGCTGCTGTCCGCTCCGGCGCTTAAGCTGCTCGGAACCGACGCCGCCATAATGGACGACTCGGTGCTGTACCTGAATATTTACTGCGCCGGACTGGTATTCCTGCTTCTGTACAATATCTGCAACGGCGTTTTTACCGCGCTGGGCGACAGTCTTACGCCGCTGATGCTGCTGATTTTTTCCTCTGTGCTGAACATAATCCTCGACCTTGTTTTCGTCGTCGTCTTTCACTGGGGAGTTGGCGGCGCGGCTTGGGCCACGCTTATCGCTCAGGGCTTCAGCTCGGTAATCTCCATTCTTTTGCTGACGCTCAGGCTGAAAAGGATAGAGAGCGGGCGGTTCAGCAAGTATTCGGCTGTTGCGCTTAAAAATATACTTAAGATCGGAGTGCCCAGCATTTTGCAGTCAAGCTTTGTTTCCGTGGGCAATTTGTTCATTCAGGCCCGGGTCAACAGCTTCGGCGTGGACGTTATCGCCGGTTACGGCGCGGCTATCAAGCTCAACACCTTTGCCGTCACCTGCTTCACAACCGTCAGCAACGCCGTGTCGTCCTTTACCGCCCAGAACATGGGCGCCAAGCACGTTGACAGGGTTGTGCAGGGTATGAGGGCGGGCATCAGAATGATGATAATAATTGCTCTGCCCTTTACGGTCCTGCTCACGGCCTTCGGCGGGCCTATGATGGGCCTGTTCGTCAAGGGCGGCGACGCGGCCATAGTTGAGGTGGGACGGAAAATGCTGATGATAATTGCTCCCTTTTATGTCTTTGTTGGAACCAAGATCGTCACGGACGGCATACTCCGGGGCAGCGGAGCCATCTACGCCTTTACCACATCCACCTTTGTTGACCTGATACTGAGGGTGGCGCTGTGCTACATATTCTCGGCCTTCTGGGCGGAAACCGGCATCTGGATGGCCTGGCCCGTGGGCTGGATAATTTCCACCGGAGTATCCTTCGCCTTTTATAAGTCTGGCAAATGGAAGGAATACTGAGGAAGGACGGCGGCAGAAAATGAAGAAAAGAATATTATCCCTCCTTCTGGCTCTGTTGAGCCTGTTTTCTCTCGCGGCCTGCGGCGGACTTTTAGAGGGAGAGGATCAAGCCGATACTGTCAGCGGACAGTTGGAGGTACACTTCCTTGACGTGGGTCAGGCGGACAGTGCCCTGCTGCTCTGCGACGGAGAGAGCCTGCTCATAGACGGGGGCAACTCCGAGGACTCGTCCCTGTTGTACTCCTATCTGAGAAATCGCGGAGTTAAAAGGCTGGACTATATAATCGCTACCCATCCCCACGAGGATCATGTGGGCGGTATAGCCGGCGCCCTCAGCTATGTCAGAGAGGTGGGGACGGCCTATTCACCCGTGGCCGAGGACGAAAATTACTTTTTTAAGAGAATGACGTCAAAGCTGAGGGAGTTTGGCGTCGGCCTGACTGTCCCCGCAGTGGGCGACAGCTTCAGGCTGGGCGGGGCCAAAGTCACCTTTTTGGGGCCTGTGGAGCTGACGGACGATGTAAACCAGAATTCCCTTGTGTGCAGGGTGGACTACGGCGAGGTGTCCTTTCTTTTCACCGGCGACGCGGAAAAGCCCGCCGAAAAGATGATGCTGGACGCCGGTGAGAACCTTTCCGCCACGGTGCTTAAGGTGGGCCACCACGGCAGCTCCAACTCGACCTGCTATGAGTTCCTTCGGGCGGTAAATCCCCTGTATTCCGTTATTTCCTGCGAGCGCAACAACGACTACGGCCACCCGGACGACAGGCTGCTTTCAAGGTTGAACGACGCCGGAACGAATATACTCCGCACCGACCGTAACGGGCACATCGTCTTTACCACCGACGGCTCGCTCCTGTCCGTGGAAACGGAAAAGGAGGCCTCTTCCGCCGTTTCCGCCGGTGAGGCTGAGGAGGGCGGGGAGCCCTATATGTATGTGGGCAACGTTTCCAGCAAGAAGTATCACCGGCCCGATTGCAGCGGCCTGCCGTTGGAGAAGAACAGGGTATATTTCTATAGCCTTGAGGAGGCCATAGGGGCGAGATTCACGCCTTGCGGATTATGTAAACCGTAACCGAGAACCCGCAATGTAATCTGGAGCCACTGGGGCTGTCAAAAAAAATCGTGCAGAACGGACGAAAATCAGCCCGCGCAGGCGGCCCCTGCCGCCGAGCAGGCCCTCCCGACGGCGTACACAGGTACGCCGAGTGGTGATTTTCGTTCGTAGTTCAAGAGCACAAAAACAAAAGAAAAACCGTCGTTTCCAAAAACGGCGGTTTTTCCACATTGATTCGTGGTTTTAATTTTATTGTCAGACTTAACAACACGTAAATTTGGCTCATATAATGGTTTACGGCCCTTGAACGGTCTGCGCCATTTTTTTACAGCCCCATTATAGCATTACTTTTACGTTGTATTTCTTCATCCAATAATTTATCTGAAGCATATAGGCTATGGTCTGTGGCGTGGTCATGAGCTGGCCAAACCATGGCTGGGCGTTGTTTGCGGTGAGCAGACCCTCAAGAGCTTCCTTCCCGGCAATCTCCAAAATGGGGGAGGAGGGGTCGTTGACGACTTCTCTCAAGAGTCCGCTTACGGCCCGCATATATCCGGGATTGTGGGTCTTGGGGTAAGGACTCTTTTTCCTCCACAGAACCTCGTCGGGCAGCAGGCCTTCGGCGGCTTTCCTCAGCAGTCCCTTTTCCCGGCCCTGATAGTTCATGAAATCCCAGGGGACACTGTACATATACTCCACTATGCTTATGTCGCAGAATGGAACTCTCGCCTCCAGGCCGCTGTACATGGTCATGAAGTCCTTGCGTCCCAACAGGGTCTGCATGAACCAGTCCAGATTGAGCCGGGTCATTTCCTTCATCCGGTCGTCTGTGGCGGAGTTCCCGGGGAGCTTGTGGGCCCGGGCGACAGTGGCCTCGTACCGCTCGTTGACAAAGGCGTGGGGGTCGATCATGGCCCTTATCTCCGGCTTGAGAAAACTGAAGCGGTAGTCCGTGGACTGTGACCATGGAAAGCCCGCCGCCATCCTTATGGTTTCGTCCCGGTACCAAGGGTAGCCACCGAAGATCTCGTCGGCGCATTCGCCGCTGAGGCCCACGGAGAAGCCTTTTTTTATTTCACGGGCAAAGACCAGCATGGAGCTGTCTACATCGGCCATACCGGGCAGGCCCCGTGCGTCTACCGCCTCGAACAGGCCGTTTACCAGCTCGGGAGTGTCGATGAGGATGCGGTGGTTGGTGACGCCCAGATAGTCGTTCATTTTGTTGACGTATTCCTCGTCGCTGCCGGGCTGGAACTTGCCGGGGACAAAATACTTGCCGTTGTCCACATAGTCCACACTGTAGGTGTGCAGCTCCTTTCCCCGGCTTGCCAGCTCCCTGGCCGCCACAGAGGAAATTATGCTGGAATCCAGTCCGCCGGACAGAAAGGTGAACACGGGAATATCCGACACCAGCTGCCGCCTTATGGCGCCGAGCACCAGCTCGCGGGTGTGCAGGACGGTGTCCTCGAAGCTTTCCCTGTGCTCGTGCTGATAAAGCTTCCAGTATTCCCGATACTTCAGCTTCCCTTCTCTGACGTAGCCGCAGCAGGCCGGGGGCAGCTCCTTTATGCCCTTAAACACCCCGCAGCCCGGCGTCCTTCCCGGGCCCAGCAGGAAAAGCTCCTCAATGGCGTTCAGGTCGGCTATGGGCTCCACCTTTGGGTGGCGCAGCAGGGCGCTGACCGAGGAAGCGAAAATAAAGCTGCCGCCGGACTCCGTATAGAAAAATGGCTTGACGCCCATACGGTCACGGGCCACGAAGAGCTTTTCCCCGTCCCAGATCGCAAAGGCGTAGATGCCGTTGAACAGCTCAAGGGCTGCTTCACCCAACTCAATGTAGGCCGCCAGCACTACCTCCGTGTCCGAGGCGGTGGTGAACCTGACGCCCCTGCCCTTTAAGTAATTCCTCACTTCGTCGGTGTTGTATAACTCGCCGTTGTAAACTATGGTATGGCCGTCCCGTGTCATGGGCTGGATGCCGTTCTCGATGTCGATTACAGCCAGCCGGGTGTGTATGAGCATAACACCGTCGTCAGAGAAAAAGCCTTTTTGATCCGGCCCTCGGTTAAGTAATTCCTTCTGCATATCCAGGTAACGGCTTTCCGGAGGAAGCTGTTTTTTCAGGGAGGCGAGAACCTCCCCAGCAATTCCGCACATAAAATCACCTCTGTAGTTATTTTATGCGATAAGTCCCGTTTTGACACATATGTACATGGCCGTGCCCGAAGCGGCGGCGGAAATCAGCTTGCCGGCATAGTAGAATTTTTTCGACAGTCCCGGACACACCGCTTCGGTCTGGAAGTGGACGCTTAGCCCGCCCCAGCTCAGACAGGCCGCCGCCACCGGCAGTCCCGCCGCGCCCCAGGAGCCAAGCTCCGTTATGCCTCTTGACACCTCTAAAAGGCCGGTGAGTATGGGATATTGGTACAGCTCCAGCGCCTGAATGACGGCGGAGAAGGTTATCACCATGGCGCAGACGCTGACGATGGCCGTTCCGGAATCCCGTGCGGCGTTCCCCGCCAGCGCGCCGAAGGGAACTTTCTTTTTTACGCGGCCCCCGGCTTGGGCGGAGGAACCGCCCCGCCCGAATATGAGAGCGGCGGTCAGCGCTCCGATTATGTGGCAGACGTAGAGCAGCGCCCCGATTTTTGTGCTTCCGTACACCGCCGCTCCGGCGGTGCCGATTATGAACAGCGGGCCGCTGTTGTTGCAATAGGCGAGTGTCCGTTCGGCGGCCCTTTTCGTCATAAGCCCCTCCTCCACGCACTGGACGGCGGCGCGCGCCCCGCAGGGGTAGCCCCCCAGCAGACCGGTCACCAGACACATGGACGAGGCCCCGTCTATTCCGAACAGCGGCTTCAGCACTGCCGAAAGCCGCCGCCCCAGCCTTTCGCCCCAGCCGCCGGCCACGGCCATGGAACTCACCAGCATGAAGGGCAGCAGAGAGGGGATAACCGCTCTGAGGCAGATGTCCAGCCCCATACCGGCTCCCTCCAGCGCCCTTTCGGGGAAGACGGCGAGAATGATACAGAGAATAACAGCAATCATAACATTCACCCTTTCACTCTGTACAATGTATGTTTTTTTATTTGGGAGCATACCTTTTAAAGAGGTGTGGACTTTGGGAAAAATAGCCGATATCGAAAAAAAGCTGCTGGTCAGGTATTCCCTGATAACCGTGGTGGGGAACTCCGAGTTGATGGTTGAGGGCCTGAGAGGTATTCTGGATTACAGCTCCGAAACTTTGCGCGTCAACACCGTCAGCGGAATTTTGCTCATTATGGGCACGGGGTTGGAGATAACCTCGCTGACGGCGGAGGAGCTTTCCGTCAGAGGGAAGATAATCTCCCTGGAGTTTTGTGTTTAGGAGGGCGTAATGACCGACATTCTTTTTTTGTTAAGGAGCCGCTGCCGGGCGGTGATAACCGGGGAGGAGCCGGAGCGCTTTCTCAACCTCGCCGCGGCCAAGGGAATATACGTTTCCGACGTGCGGCCGTGTAACGGCGGGCTTCGGATAAGGCTCAGCCGCCGTGCCTGGGAAATGGTGAAGGACGAACTGCCCGAGGGACTGGAAATGAGGATAACCGGGGAATATGGCGCCGCCCGGTTTTTCCGGAAATACAAGGGCCGGGCTTTGCTGCTGGGGGGCATACCTCTGGCGGCGGCCATAATTTTTGCCTATACTCAGTTTATATGGCGTGTCACCGTCACCGGCGGAACGCCGGAGCTGCAAAAGGAGGTGTCCGCCTTTATGGAGGAAAACGGCCTCCGCCCCGGAGCGGCGAAGCGTAAAATAGACCAAAAGGCGCTGAAAAAGGAGGCCATACTCGCCATTGACGACCTTATGTGGCTGTGGGTTGATATACATGGCGCCGAAGCCAGGGTCAGCGTGGCCTCCCGGGATATGCCGCCGGAAATGGCCGGCGGCGAGCCCTCCAACGTTATCGCCCTCGAGACCGGTGTAATTGAAAAAATGACCGTTACCGGCGGCGAGCCGTCGGTCAGCGTGGGCGACACCGTTGAAAAGGGCGGACTCCTGATAAGCGGAGTTATCCCGAGCGAAAACGAGGGCGCGGAGCCTATGATACGCCACGCCTCGGGCAGCGTTATTGCCCGTGTCTGGCGGGAAAAGGCCGTCCTTATACCGAAGGTTACGGAAAAACGGACGCGGACGGGAAACGTGAAAAAAATAAAGGCAATAAAAATTAAAAAATTTATTGTAAATTTTTCTTTAAACAGTAGCATTTTGTATCCGAAGTATGATAAAATAAGAACGAAGTATACACTGGGGAAGGTGCCGGTCGCCTTTATAGCCGACGAATATCACGAGGTAAAGTCGGAGTACGCCGACACCGACCTCGAGCAGGCCAAGGCCGGCATACGGGCCGCCTTTGAGGAGGAAATAGCCGCCTCCGGGGCGGAGCTGGCCGGAATGGAGGCCGCCGGGATTGATCGGGGCGACTATCTGGAATATCGGCTGACCGCTCAGTGCCTGACGGATATTGCCAAGACCGTACCATTAGAATAAAAGGAGAAAACACACAAATGGAAAGAACTTACGAGGCAAAGAGCCTTGACATTGTGATGAACATTTTCGGCAGCTTTGATGAAAATATAAAAATAATCGAAAAGGAATTTGACGTTCGCATTTCCAATCGGGACAATATCATAAAAATGACCGGCGCCGACGCCGACAAAGCGGCTTCGGTCATAAACCAGCTGGCCGCCGCCCTTGAAAACGGAGAGGAGCTCAACGAGCAAAACGTCCGTTACGCCGTATTTATGGCTAAGGAGGGCATCGAGTTCGTGCCCGCCGCCGGAGGGGACTATATATGCCTTACCGGCCGGGGCAAGCCAATTAAGTGCAAGACCCGCGGACAGGAGGAGTATATCCGTAAAATAAGGGAAAACACCATTACCATCGCCGTGGGCCCCGCCGGTACGGGAAAAACCTATCTGGCGGTAGCCATGGCTGTGGACTCGTTCCGCCGCAAGGAGGTCAGCAAGATAATCCTGACCAGACCCGCCGTGGAGGCGGGGGAGAAGCTTGGCTTCCTCCCCGGCGATCTGCAGATGAAGGTGGATCCGTATCTCCGTCCCCTTTACGACGCGCTGGCGGATATGCTGGGTATGGAGAACTATCAGAAGTATCTGGAGCGGGGCCTTATTGAAATCGCCCCTCTGGCCTATATGCGGGGCCGAACCCTGGACGACGCCTATATCATATTGGACGAGGCCCAGAACACAACCCCCGAACAGATGAAGATGTTTCTGACGCGCATAGGCTTCGGCAGCCACGCGGTCATTACCGGCGACATAACGCAGATTGACCTGCCCCGAGGCACCCGCAGCGGCCTGAAGGACGCCATCAAGATACTGAAAAATATTGAGGATATAGCCATAACACAGCTCACCGACCGGGATGTGGTGCGTCACCCTCTGGTTCAGAAGATAATAGCCGCCTACGACCGTGTCGAGAGAAAGGAGCAGCAGCGCAATGGCCAGGGACAGTAAAAAATCGGCCTACGCCAAGCGGCTTATCGTCGCAACGGTGATATTTGCCGCTATCATAGCCATATGCCTGACCTCCGAACAGGTGGGTCAGTACGAGTTCAGCGCCGGAGATATTTCCACGGTGGATATTTACGCACCGAGGACAGTTATCGACAAGACCACCACAAGGGCTCAGCGGGAGGCGGCCATGCAGAGCGTTCAGGCGGTGTACAAGCTGGACAACAGCCTGAAAACGGCGGCCGAGGACAGGCTCAGCGAGTTTTTCGCGTCCATGACCAATATACGCTCCGACGGAGAAATAGACACCCAGGCAAAGGCCATACAGATGAGAGCGGCGTCGAAAATCGCCCTCAGCGACAGCCTTTACCAGCCCTTGGCGTCGATGAGCGACGCCTCCTTCCGCAGGCTTAAGAGCATATCCGAGGCCGTAAGCGAGGTGATGGCCCAGGGCGTGGCAAAAAAAGACGAGGGGCTGGCCCTCTTTGCCACAAAAATCGAGGAGCTCAATCTTAACGATGAGCTCACGGCAATAGCCAACGCCCTCGCCAACGCGGTAATTACGGAAAATCTCACCGTTGACGAGGAGGAGACCGAAAACCTCCGTTCCTCCGCGGCTTCGGCTGTGGAGCCTGTGACATACAAGAAAAATCAGACTCTCATACGCCGGGGCGAGGCCGTCACCCAGGCCCAGCTTGATATGCTCAGCGAGCTGGGTATGCTCAAGGGCTCCAGCTCTCTCAGCGCCCGCTATATCGTCGGCGTTACCCTGCTGCTCATACTGTGCTTTGCCATAATCGGGGCCTACATTTATTTTTGTGATCCCAAGCTTGGCCGTGACACTAACAAGCTTATAATCATCGGCATTGTAGCCGTGGTTACCGTTGCCGTCAGCTTTTACATAGGCCGGTATATGGACGACCACACACGCTATCTGCTGCCGATGGGAGTTTTCGCCGCCATTGTGACGATTTTTGCCGATGTGCGTATAGCGCTTCTGGCCAATACCTGTATCAGCTTTGTCTGCGCCGTTGGTATACAACACGATTGGGGCTACGGCGTCTGCCTCATATTAGGGGGCAGCATAACCGCGTTTTGCTTCAGCCGGGTCAAGAGAAGGGTAAATCTCATTCCCGCATCCTTTATTTCGGCGGCGGGTTACGGAGCTGTGTTCGGCTGTATGGCCATGCTTGAGACCGAGGATACCCGTGGGATATTAATGTGTCTCGCCATTGGAGTGCTGGGGGGTCTGTTCTCGGCCGTGATAACCGCCGGCACCCTGCCGTTCTGGGAGTGGGGCTTCGACGTGCTGACGCCAATGAAGCTGTATGAGCTCAGCAACCCCGAAAGCCGCCTGCTCCGCCGTCTGCTCATTCAGGCGCCGGGCACCTATCACCATTCCCTGACTGTGGCAAATCTGGCCGAGATCGCCGCCAGGGACATAGGGGCGGACAGCGTCCTCGCCAGAGTGGGGGCGTATTACCACGACATAGGCAAAATAAACCACCCCCTCTACTTCAAGGAAAATCAGTACACCGAAAATCCTCATGACAACCTGACCTACGAGGACAGCGCCAAGGTCATAATCCGCCACGTAAGCGACGGCCTTGCTATTGCCGGGCAGTATCACCTTCCGCGGGGAATAAAGGACATAATCGCCCAGCACCACGGCACCACCACCACCGGCTATTTCTTCAAGCACGCACGGCAGGAGGATCCGGAGTGCGATCCGGCTCCGTACACCTATGCCGGCCCCCGGCCTCAGTCAAGGGAAGCCGCCATAATCATGCTCTGTGACGGCTGCGAGGCGGCGGTCAGGAGCCTGAGCACCAAGGAGGATGCGGAAATCGACAAAATGGTTCGCGGCCTCATCAAATCCAGAGTCGAAGCCGGTCAGCTCAACGACAGCACACTCACCTTCGGCGAGCTTGAGACCGTCACCAACACCATAATCAAGACCCTCGGCGGATATTTTCACGAGCGAATACAGTATTAGGAGGACACCGCAATGATAGAGTTTATTTTTGACGACGAGCAGGACAAGCTTGAGTTTACCGACGAAATGGAGAACATTATTCAGAGGGCTGTTTCCACCACCATGGAGGTGCTGGAGTGCTCCGACACCGACTGTGAGGTCAGTGTGCTGATCACCGACAACGACGGGATACAGAAGATCAACCGGGAAACGCGGGACATAGACGCTCCCACCGATGTGCTCAGCTTCCCCATACTGGAGTTTGACGACGACGGCGTCATGATAGAGGAGAGCGGAGACTACGACGGCGATCTGCTGCTCTTGGGAGACATCGTCATATCTCTCGAAAGGGCCGCCGCTCAGGCTGAGGAATACGGCCACAGCCTCATGCGGGAGCTGGGCTTCCTCGCCGCCCACAGCACCCTGCACCTGATGGGCTTCGACCATCAGGGCGAGGAGGATACCCCCGTCATGCGGGCGCACGAAAAGACGGTCATGAAAAAGATGGGCCTTGGGCGGGAGTGATGAGTATGGCCGATGATAATAAAAACAAAAGGTGGCGCGACAGCTTCGGCCACGCATACGAGGGACTTTCCGCCGCCGTAAGACAGGAACGGAACATGAAGGTTCATGTGACAATGACCATCCTTGTCGCGGTCTGCGCGGTGATCTTTGAACTCACTGTGACTGAAAAGGCCATAGTTTTTATCTGCTGCGGACTGGTGCTGATGGCGGAGCTGTTCAACACCGCCATCGAGGCCGTGGTTGACATCTGTTCGCCCCAATACAGCAAGGGTGCAAAAAAGGCCAAGGATACCGCCGCCGCGGCGGTGCTTGTGATGAGCATAATATCGGCCGCGGTGGGAATAATTGTTTTCTTCCCCTACGCGTACAAAATCGGTGATTTTTTGCGGCAAATGGGATTTTAAGAAAGGAACTGATTATGGACAGTAATTTTAAATCCGGCTTCGCCGCGGTGGTGGGCCGTCCCAACGTTGGCAAGTCCACTCTTATCAACGCGCTCACCGGCCAGAAGGTGGCCATAGTTTCCTCAAAGCCCCAGACCACCCGCAGCAATATGCTTGCCATGGACAACGGCGAGGGGTATCAGATAGTTTTCACGGACACGCCCGGCGTTCACCGACCGCGGACGGATCTTGGCAGGTTCATGAACGAAAGCGCCGCCCGGTCAGTGGACGGGGTGGACTGCGCCGTTTTGGTTGTGGAGGCGGGTAAGGAGGTCTATGACCTTGAACGTGAGATACTCGAAAACGTCACGTCCAAAAGTATACCCGTAATTTTAGCCATAAACAAGACCGACATCGCCAACAAGGAGGATATGCTGCCGCAGATAGAGGCCTTCAGCGGTATCTGCGACTTTGCGGCAGTGGTGCCCGTTTCCGCCAAAAGAGGGGGCAATCTGTCCGCCCTCCGCGAGGAGATACTTAAGCTCATGCCTGTGGGTCCGGCCTTTTATCCCGATGACATCGCCGCCGACAGGACGGTGCGCCAGATGTGCGAGGAAATAATCAGGGAAAAAATACTCCGCCTGCTGGACAAGGAGGTGCCCCATGGCACCGCCGTTGAGATCGAGGAGATGAAGGAGGAGGAAGGGCTTACCCGCATCAGCGCAGTTATCTACTGTGAAAAGTCCGGCCACAAGCCCATCATTATCGGCAAAAACGGAGAGAGCCTGAAGCGCATCGGCTCCTACGCCCGTGAGGATATGGAAAAGCTGCTGGAAACCAAGGTGTTCCTCAAGCTTTGGGTCAAGGTGAGAGCCGACTGGCGCAACAAGCCCACCGCCCTGAGGGAGCTGGGCTATTCCGACAAGGAATAGGGAAATTTTACACCGTGTAATGCCGCTTCCGCTGCAAATAATAAGCTTGGAGGCGGTATTATGAAGGATATATTCTGGAAGTATTTTACCGAGACGGGTAACATAGAGCTCTATCTTGAATATAAAAGGCGCTGCCGTGAAAGGCAGCGGGACGGAGAGAAAACCAATGGAGCAGATAGTAAGGACAAAGGCTCTGATAGTCAGAACCGCCAACAGCGGTGATAACGATCGGGTGCTCACCGCTGTGTCCCCCGAGATGGGGAAGATAAGCGTTATCGCAAAGGGCGTCAAGAGTCTGAAAAACAAAAACTCAGCGGCGGCGGGAATGATGTGTTACAGTGATATGGTGCTGAAGGAGGGACGGGAGCTGTACTCCCTCATGAGCGCCGAGGTGGCCGAGGGCTTTTACCACCTGCGGGACACGGCGGAGTCCGTGGCCTACGGAGCCTATTTCTGTTCCCTGCTGGAGAGCTGCACCGAGCCGGGGATTCCCGCCGGGGAAGAGCTCAGGCTCTGTCTCAACACTCTTTTTGCCCTGACAAGGCGGCCCGAGGCCGGAGCCACCCTGAAGCTGGTCTATGAGCTGAGGCTGGCCGAGGTGCTGGGCCTGGCTCCATACATATCCGAGGAGTGCCAGTGCGGCAGCCCATCGGAGTACCTGTCCGTCGCCGAGGGGGAGACCTGCTGCGCCGCGCATAAGGATCCCACATCGGTGCGCCTGAGCCGTAACGAAATGGCGGTCATGGATTACATACTCACCTCCGAGCTGAAGGAGGCTCTGTTTTTCAATTCTCCGCCTCAGCTCATCGCCCGGTTGGGGCCGGTGATCGAGAGGTATCTGGAATATCACCTTGGACGCCTGCCCAAGACGCTTGAATATCTGAAAAATATCATTCCTAAGGGAAAATTCAGAACATTTGAAAAGGAGTGACGTGTATGTGCAGATTGTTTGATGAGTGGTCGCCGCAAATCAAAGCATACTATGAAAAAAACGATTTAAGCTTTGAAAAGGCAAAGGGTATGTCTCAGTGCTGGGGCAGGGACGATCTTGTCTTGCAGTATTATGATGAAAACAGGTCGAGCGGCAGAGGGTTGCTTGACGAATCTCCTATGCCCGTAGTTTTAAAAATTACTAAGGTGGCTGACGGACTGCGCTTTGAAAAAACGGAATATACACAAAAATATCTTGCGTGACAAAATATTCTCAAAAATCTCACATAAAACAAGGGGCGTTTGTACAAAATAATACCAACCTAAAAAAGGAGTGGTATTGTGTACAAACGCTCATTTATGCTTTTTATAACGGTGTTTTCCCTGTTGTATGTGATGATCAGCGGCATCGCGGTCTCGGCCATATCCAAAAACGGCTCCACCGGCAGCGAGGTCAGGCAGATACAGACCAGACTCAAGAACTGGGGCTATTATACCGGCACGGTTGACGGTATCTACGGCTGGCAGACGGAGAGCGCCGTCCGCAGCTTCCAGAAGAAAAACGGCCTCGCCGTGGACGGTGTGGCCGGTGAACAGACCCTTCAGGCCATGGGCATATATTCCGGCAGCACCAACAGTCAGAGCGAGAGCCAGGTCTATCTTCTTGCCCGGGTGATAAACGGCGAGGCCCGGGGCGAGCCCTATGAGGGTCAGGTAGCCGTGGGCGCGGTAATACTGAATCGGGTCAAGCACCCATCCTTTCCCAACAGCATCAGCGGGGTGGTGTACCAGAACGGGGCCTTTACCGCCGTGGACGATGGCCAGATAAACGCCGAAATGTACAGCAGCAGCCTTCGGGCCGCCCGCGACGCCCTTAACGGCTGGGATCCAACCGGCGGGGCGATCTACTACTATAACCCGGCCACCGCCACGAATAAGTGGATACGCTCAAGAAAAATAATATGCACCATAGGCAAGCACGTTTTTTGTGAGTGATAATTTGCGAATATCATTTTTTCATTGACACTTAGTATGAGTAACTCTGTCGGAATACAAAAAAGAACTCACTATGTAATTTGGAGGCACGGGGGCTGTCCAAAAAAATCGTGCAGAACGGACGAAAATCAGCCCGCGCAGGCGGCCCCTGCCGCCGAGCAGGCCCTCCCGCCGACGTACAAAGGTACGTCAAGGGTGATTTTCGTTCGTAGTTCAAGGGCATAAAAATAAAAGGAAAAACCGCCGTTTCAAAAAACGGCAGTTTTTCAACATTAGTCATAAATATTTAATTATTATCATTTGACTTTTCAACTCTTAAACTTGTTTTAACCCTTGAACGGTCTGCGCCATTTTTTTACAGCCCCTGCATTTACCATTCATAGGGCGCTTCAGTGCAGCTGACACGAAAACCGCCTCCGGAAAGATAATCCGAGGCCTTCAGCACCTCAACAAGCGTATCGGTGTCAAAGCCCGGCTCACATAGAAATGTGTAAATAAGACTGTTTTCATTGTTTTGAAAACCGTCATAGCCGATGGTCAGTCCGCACATCGGTTGGCAGTTCTGTATCGTATAGAGAATTTCCAGCGAAAAAAGGTTCATGTCCTCCGGAACGGCGGAATATTCAACCGTGAGTGTGACGGCCTTCAGCTCGTCGGTGCTCCGCCAGTAAAAACTGGCGTCCTTGTTTACCTCCGACAGAAATTCCGCCGGGGCGGTGATATCCACGGTGGAGGTTTCGCCGTCCCAGTCCACGGTCAGCCCCATGAGCTCGCATAGAGGCCGCACAGGCAGAAACGGCCGCCCCCGGTCATAGATGATGCCGGTATCGGTTTCCACATAGCCCTCGTTCCGGTTCGTCTGTATCTTTTCCCACAGCTCGTCGGCGTCGGATGCGGTGAAGCGATTGATATAGTTGGAGGAGAAGTATACCTTTATATCATTTTTGCTCACAATCGCCATCAGCTCATCATAGGAGGATATGTCCGCCCCAAGGGCCTTTACCGTGGCCAGCGCGGGTACATAGACCCTGCCGTCGAGGACGATGGGCTCCTTAGGCAGCCCGATAGCCTGACCGTTGAGCGTGACCGACACCGCAGCGCAGGCCAGCATGGCCGGCATGGCGGCCAAAACGGCTATCAGCGCAAAAAAGAATTTTTTCATTAAATCAACCCCTTTTGACATAATATTATCAAAAATTTAATTTTTTGTCAAGTATATTTCCCGATTGACAAAAAGCGGGCGCTGTGGTATAATCATGATAAACAAACTAAGGAGGCAGAAAAAATGAGTATACAGATAAACGAGACCGAATACGGTATGTTCGGCAAATGCCTGAGAATGGCCCGCGACGGCAAGGAGCTGCTGGTGACCCTTGACCGGGGTCCGTATATCATCCGCTACGGCTTTGAGGGCGAGGACAATATGTTTTATGAGGATGTGGACAAGTTCGCCACAAACGACGTGACCGACAGCCCCTACAAGGAAAATCTCTGGTGGGTAGTGGGCGGACACCGGCTCTGGGCCAGTCCCGAGGTGGCTCCCCGCACATACTATCCCGACAATTATCCGGTAAAGTACGAAATTGATGGCGATACGGTTACATTCACCGCACCTCCCCAGGAGTGGAGCCAGATACAGTGTGCCACGAGGGTTTCCATGCGTGAGGGCGGAAACGTGATTTTGGAGCACAAAATTACCAACCTTAACGCCTGGGATATCGAGCTCGCCCCCTGGACGGTGACCGTCATGAACCCTGACGGCGTGGTGTATATTCCCCAAAATGAGCGCAAGACAGGCTTCTTCCCCAACAAGTGGGTCTGCTACTGGGACTATACCCCCATGAACGACAGCCGCATTAATTTGGGTAAGGACTATATCACCCTCTCCCTTGATCCTGAGAATGATGTGGCCGCCAAGATAGGCGTCCTCAACGAACACGGCTGGATGGCCTATCTCAGCAAGGGCAACGCTTTCATCAAAAGGTTTGGCTTCACCGAGGGCGCCAATTATCCCGACAACGGCTGTAACTGCGAGAGCTACACCTGCAAAAAGTACACCGAGATGGAGTGCCTTTCTCCCATGGCTAAGCTGGCTCCCGGAGCGGGGGCCGTCCATGTTGAGAACTGGATACTGAAAAAGGCTTCGAGTATAGAGGAAATATAAACGTACAAAAATGCCGGGGCAGCCGGAAAAGCTGCCTCGGCGTTGTTTTATATCTTTAAAATCAACTTTGCAAACTGGAAATATATAAGCAGCGAAATCGCATCCACAATGGTGGTTATGAAGGGGCTGGCCATTACCGCCGGATCGAAGCCGACCTTTTTCGCCAGCATGGGCAGGACACATCCCACGATTTTTGCCACGCATACGACAAATACCAAAGTCATGCAGACGACGGCGGCCACAGTCAGGGTGAGCGAGTCGTTCCCCAGCACCAGCCGGTCAAAGAGCATTATCTTGGCGAAGTTGGCCGCCGCCAGCACCAAGCTGCACATCGCCGCCACCCGCAGCTCCTTCCATATGACCTTGGGCATATCGGCGAACTCTATCTCTCCAAGGGAAATACCGCGTATCACGGTTACGCTGGATTGGCTGCCGCAGTTGCCGCCGGTGTCCATGAGCATGGGGATAAACGCGCTCAGGGCCATTTGAGCCGCCAGAGCGTCCTCAAATGAGGTGATGATCATGCCGGTGAAGGTGGCGGAGATCATCAGGAGCAGCAGCCACGGGATGCGGCTCTTAAAGGTCTCAAAGACGCCGGTCTTTAGGTACGGCCTGTCCACGGGCACGATAGCGGCCATCTTTTCGATGTCCTCCGTTACCTCCTCTTCCAATACGTCCATGACGTCGTCGAAGGTTACTATGCCCACCAGCCGTTTTTCCTCATCCACAACCGGCATTACGATGAGGTCGTATTTTGAGAAGCTTTGGGCCACAAGCTCTCTGTCCTCGCCGGTCTCGGCGTAAATTATGTTTTTGTCCATGATCTCGCCCACGAGCTCGTCCTCGTCGGCGAGGATTATGTCCTGAATGGTGATCTGCCCCAGCAGCATCCGGGAATTGTCGGTGACAAAGCAGTTGTTGATGGTCTCCTTGTCCACGCCTATGCGGCGTATGCGCTTGATGGCCTCGGCAATGGTCATTTTCGGCCGCAGAGACACATACTCGGTGGTCATTATGCTGCCGGCGCTGTCCTCGGGGTACTTGAGTATTTCGTTGATGGACTTCCGTGTTTCGGGGTCGGCCTGCTTAAGGATTCGCTTTACCACATTGGCGGGCATTTCCTCAATGAGGTCAACGGCGTCGTCCACGTACATTTCGTCCAGAACGGCCTTCAGCTCGCTGTCGCTGAAGGAGCGGATGAGCAGCTCCTGCGCGTCCTCATCCATTTCCACAAAGGTCTCGGCCGCCTGTTCCTTTGGCAGAAGGCGGAAAAGCACCGACAGATTTTCCGGCCCGAGCTCATCGAACATTGCCGCCACGTCGGCGGGCTTCAGCGTACCGAAAATGTCCTTTATGGAGGCATAGCGCTTGTTTTCAAGCAGAGCCATAATAGTTTTCATTACCGCGTCAAATTCTTCCTGCATGAAAAAAACCTCCTTATTTTTATGTTATGTAAAAACACAAAGGAGGCGTCGGTATAGGGTTAGGCGAGGGCGGTCTCACGGACCGCCATACCTCGTCTGCCGACGCCGTTACTGCCGCCGTCCATGAAACCACTCCTTTCGGTCAAAAATTTAAAAATACAATACAAATTGTACAATATGATATAAAAGGACCATTCTTGCGAACAGCCCTTCCTATACAATTATGCACGAATATCAGTCAGCAAAATTGGATGCGATGAGCGCGTCAAGGGCGTCTACAGCCTCCTGCTCGTCAGGTCCCTCGGCGGTCACGGTGATAGTCGTGCCTCTTGTAACACCGAGAGAGAGGACGCCCAACAGACTTTTTGCATTAATTCTGCGGTCATCCTTGGTAACCCAAATAGATGACTTGAACTCAGTGGCCTTCTGGATAAAGAATGTGGCGGGGCGCGCATGAAGGCCGACCTGATTTTGAACAACTATCTCTTTAGATACCATGTCAAATACTCCTATTCATAATGTATTCATAAAAAACATAAATATATTTTACTACTTTTTTATGGATTAGTCAACCACATATATTGAAGAAAATATGCTAATTTGAATGTTTTTTTTGTTGATTTTTGCTATAAATCTGTGCTAAAGGTACCCATTTCACTTCAAATATTTCACAAAAAGAACCTTTGACCTATCTTTCCACATAGGTCTCGGGCACGCCGCCGACTATCAGGGTGTGGCCTATGGGAATGCTGGCGTCCACGCTTTCGATACGGTTCTTAAGCGGGAGCAGCACCTCTATATCCACCGATATATCGAGAAAAATTGTATGCAGCGTCTGATTTATCCCCTGAGTTTCAAATTCGTGGCGCACCTGGACGTTCACGATGTTAAGCGGAAAGAAATGCACCTTTATCCATGGGCCCGCCCCCGCGAAAACGTCCGTCCCCAGCAGCACGTTCAGAGGGATGGAGGTTTCCATGAGCTTTTCCTCCAGCTCGTTGCCTATCTCGTCGTCCATGCGGGCGATCATGACGTCTATGCGGGCCGTGTCCGCCGTCACCGACGTTATGTCTCCGGCCCCGTCAAAGCGCATATCCACCAGCTCGCCGTAGGTGATGCTGTTGGTGTCCATATAATTTATTATCGCCTCGTCAATTTCGGCGCTGGCTTTGGTTCGGGCGGCGCTGGCGATTATGCCGCTCATCCTGGGCACCGCCCGGGCGAAGATCACCGCCGCGGCCAGCGTCAGGCCGCAGATAAGGAAAAGCGGTATTAACAGGAGTTTTTTCCACAGCCGCATCGGCTTTTTCGCCGGCTCGAAGCTCTCCGCCATGAACAGCCTCAATCCTCAGCACCCCCTTGCTATTATTTTATTCGCCCGTATTTTTTTGGTGAATTTTTTATTAACTTGGCTCAAAGCTATTGCAAAATCCGGTTCCATGTGTTAATATATTATGAGAGAGGATTGATTACATGAAGGAAAAAAATAAAGAAAAATCACAGCAGCATATAACCTCCATTGGCGGCAGCGCCATCATGGAGGGCGTTATGATGCGCGGGCCAAAGGAGATAGCCTCGGCGGTACGCAAGCCCGACGGGGAGATCGTGGTGGATAAAAGGCCCATCAGCAGCCTTGTCACAAAGTACCACGTTGACAAAATACCCATTATACGCGGAGTTTTTGCGTTCTTTGATTCCCTGATATGCAGTATGCGCGCCCTGATGTGGAGCGCGGAATTTTTCGACATTGAGGACGACGAGCCGGAAAAACAGTCCAGGTTCGACAAGTGGCTCACGGATAAGCTGGGCGACAAGCTTAAGGATTATGTCATTTATTTTTCGGTGATAGTTTCCCTTATTTTTTCCATCGGACTGTTCTTTATACTGCCCAACCTTGTGACCGGGCTGGTGCGGAAGGTCACCGAGCAGAAGGTTTTGCTCACCCTTATTGAGGGCCTTATCCGTATCGCCATCTTCCTCGGCTATATCATTCTTGTCTCCCGCATGGAGGAGATAAAGCGGGTGTTTCAGTATCACGGGGCCGAGCATAAGACCATATTCTGCTACGAGGCCGGGCTCCCCCTGACGGTGGAAAACGCCCGTGGAATGAAGCGTCTCCATCCCCGCTGCGGCACCAGCTTTCTGGTGTTCGTAATGATAATCAGTATAATCGTGTTCTCCTTTGTGTCCTGGGACAATATGTTCATGCGTATCTTTTTGCGGCTTTTGCTGCTGCCCGTGGTGGCGGGGCTGTCCTATGAAATTATACGCTGGGCCGGACGCAGCCAGAACAAAATAGTCTGCCTTATCTCAAAGCCGGGAATGTGGCTCCAGATGATAACCACTCAGGAGCCCGACGACTCCCAGCTCGAGGTGGCGATAGCCTCCATGTCGGCGGTCATCACCGGCAATCCGGAGGACGACAAATGGTGACGGACAGCGTGCTGCGCCGGGCGGCGGAGCGCCTGACAAATTCAGAAACACCCCTGCTCGACGCAAGGGTGCTTCTTTCCTATGTGGTAAAATGTGACAGCCGAACACTGTTCCGTGAACTTACGGAGGAGGAAGAGGCGCGTTTCGACGCGCTTGTGGGCCGTCGGGCCGCCGGGGAGCCGGTGGCCTATATAACGGGCGAAAAGGAATTTATGGGCCGCAGATTTCTGCTTAATCGGGACTGCCTAATACCGAGGCCCGACACCGAGACCGTGGTCGAAGACCTTATCGAAACAAATAAGCTGCCCGAACCGAGGATCCTTGACCTGTGCTGCGGCAGCGGCTGCATAGGCCTGAGCCTGGCATTTTTTATAAAAGGCTCAAGGGTCAGCCTTTGCGACATTTCAGAGGGGGCGCTGGACATGGCACGGAAGAACGCCGGACTCCACGGCCTTGAAAAGCGGACGGAGATTTTTCGTCTGGATGTGATCAGTGAGCCTTTTCCGAAGGGCTTTGACATAATAGTATCAAATCCGCCCTACATTCCCACGGCGGTGGCCGACGGACTTGAAGTGACAAAGACCGAGCCCCGGCTGGCGCTGGACGGGGGAGAGGACGGACTGGACTTTTACCGCGCCATAACGCCGAAGGCTTTTGCCGCCTTGAACTCCGGCGGGGTTCTGGCCTTCGAGACAGGCTATGATCAGGGGAGGGCCGTAAGCGCCATACTCCGGAACAGCGGCTTCATAAATGTGACGGTAAAGAAGGACTACGGCGGCAACGACCGCCTTGTCCGGGGAGAAAAGCCATGATTACCGATTTTGACTTCGCGGTATTGAATGCCCTGCAATCCGTGCGGAGCGTCCTGCTGGATTGGATAATGATCGTTATCACCTACATAGGCAGCACCGGCATCGTGTGGATAGTGCCGGGTCTGGTGCTGCTGTGCCGTAAAGGCACCCGTCGTCAGGGAGCGGTAATTTTGGCGGCCATGGGACTGGGCCAGCTGCTTGGCACACTGATTTTGAAAAACATCATAATGCGTCCCCGGCCTTTTTCCTATCCGCAGGGACTGCTGTCGCCCGAAACTCTGGCAATACCGCTGCCAATGGGGCGTTGGTCCTTTCCGTCGGGGCACACAATAACCTCCTTTGCCGCCGCCACAGGGATATTTTTTGCAAATAAGAAGTGTGGGATAGCGGCGCTGGTGCTTGCGGCGCTTATCGGCCTGAGCAGGCTGTATCTGTATGTCCACTTTCCCACCGATGTGCTGGCCGGGGCCGTCCTCGGGGTTCTGTGCGGTATTGCCATACAATGGGTGAGCATTTGGATAACTCAAAAAAGAAAGTAAAAATTTGGCCGCCCCATAACGGAGCGGCCCTTCTTTATTAAACTGATATGTTATTCTATTTTCGCGTCTATTTTTGTTATTTTTCCTCCCTCTACGGTGAGCTCAACGGGGGCGCCAAGCCGCAGGTCGTAAATCGTGGCCCGTGAACCGTTGACAAGGATAGAGGAGCTGTCGGTCAAAGGATAAAAGCTTTCGGTCACTCCGACCGTAACTCCCAGCTGTGGAGACTGAGTGATAAGTATAGAGGTCAAGGTTCCGTTCACACTGCCGGAAGAGGCGCTGCTGGAGGCTTTTACGGCCACTATCTCTCCGTTGGCCATTGTCACCAGCGCCGTACAACCGCTGCTCAGCGCGCCAAAGTCACTGGCGCGTCCGTCCAGCGACACAAGAGGCGTGGCGTCTGGATAGACCTTATATTCAATGCTGCTGCCTGATTGATCACGAACCGTAAAGGCCGTGTATTCTTCATTTTGCTGAATGTCAACAATTACGCAGTCAGTGACGCTCATGGCGTTGGGCGAGGAGAGCACATCCACGGAAACCACCGCCTCGCCGCTCATGAGCAGAAGAGCATAGCTGCCTGTGGCCACGTTATAGATGTTGGTGTTCATGCCGTCCCGCATGATTTTTGCCGTGCCGAAGTCCACGGGGATCACCTCGTCACCGTCGGCGTTCCGATTGTAAAGGGTTAACGTGCCTTTGTCGGGGTCGGCGGCGCTGACCGTGCCCACTTTTACGGAATAGTTCAGTCTGGACAGAACCCGGTTGAGGATAACTGCCACCTGAGCCCGTGTTACGCTCTTGTTGGGATAAAAGTAGTTGTCGTCCATGCCGCTCATTATGCCCTGATTGGTCACATATTCCACATAGGCCCGTGCGGAAATGGGGATGTCGGCGTAGTCGTTGTATTCAAGGACGGGGGCGATATTGCTTTTTACCTGCTCCTCGGCGCCAAGTAGCCGGGTCAGTAGCACCGCAGCTTCATAGCGCCTGACGGGGGCGCCGGCCTCGCTGCCGCCGATGAGGCCGTCAAGCTCGGCGGGACTGATAAGTCCCTTGTAGAGGAGGAAGGCCACCTCGGGCTTATAGCGGTTATAGCTCTCGCCCAGATCGTAATTTGCCAGCGTGGAGGCGTAAAGCTGCTGAGCAAAGGCGCTGAAGGGTGCGTACTCGTCATTGGTGAACTGAGCCGCCCTGGCTACCAGCAGCAGCATTTCTATCTTGCGTATATCGTTGGCCGGGCGGAAGGTGTAATCCGAATACCCCTTTATTATGCCCTGACGGGTCATGGCCTCGATGTCGTCGACGGCCCAGTCATAGTCCGGACTTATCACATCCGTAAAGCTGCTCTTGGTCGCGGCAAGGGCGGCCGAGAGCGGCATTGTGCAGGCGACGCACAGAACCAGAATGGCCGAAAGTATTTTTTTCAACATATATTGTTCTCCTTTCCCGCCGGTGGCGGTAATTATAATTAGATTAATTATAGCATATATAACTTGAAAATTCAATAAAAAATTATAAATAATCTGTGAAAATTGAAATTTGGTGTTTACTTTTATCTTGTATATATGTTATAATACTATGAAGAATAGGAGATGAAGTAAGTGATCTGCACGAGATGCAAAAAAAATGTAGCCGTTCTGTTCATAACCAAGCTGGAAAACGGTCAGCGTATCAACGAAGGCCTCTGCCTGCCCTGCGCCCGTGAGCTGGGAATTAACCCCATGGGCCAGTTTGCCGGCGGGATGGATCTGGATATGGACAGCTTTGAAAATATAGGCGAACAGATGTCGCAGGTCATAGGGGACGAGCCTCCGGCGGACGGGGACAGCCCCAAGGGCTTCGACAGCTTTTTCAGAAATATAATGGGCATCTTTGACAAGGGCTCCTCCGCTCCGGAGGATAAGCCGAAGGATGCGGGCAAGGCCGACGGCAAGACCGCCGGGAACGAAAAAAAGCAAAACGACCAGCCCGCCGACAGTCGCCGCAGGAGCCTTTTGGAGGCCTATGGCACCAATCTGACCCGTCGGGCCGCCGAGGGAAAGATCGACCCCTGCATCGGACGGGACGACGAGCTGGAGCGGCTGGTTCAGATACTGAACCGCCGTACAAAAAACAATCCCGTGCTGCTGGGCGAGCCCGGCGTTGGCAAGACCGCGGTGGCCGAGGGCTTCGCGCTGAGAATAGCCGAGGGCCGTGTTCCGGTGAAGCTCCTAAACAGAGAGGTCTATCTCCTGGACTTTACGGCCGTTGTGGCGGGCACTCAGTACCGGGGCCAGTTCGAGGCACGGCTCAAGGGCATAATCGACGAGGCCAGAAATCGGGGCAACGTGATTATGGTGATAGACGAGCTCCACAATATTGTGGGGGCCGGCAGCGCCGAGGGCGCCATGAACGCCGGCAATATCCTTAAACCGGCCCTTGCCAGAGGCGAGATACAGATCATCGGAGCCACCACTCTGGGCGAATACCGCCGCCACATAGAGAAGGACTCCGCATTGGAGCGCCGTTTCCAGCCCATAATGATAGAGGAGCCCTCCGTTGAGGACACCGTGGAAATACTCAAGGGTCTGAGGGAGAAATATCAGGAATATCACAAGGTAAAGATAACCGACGAGGTCATAAGAGCCGCGGCGGTTCTTTCCGAGCGTTACATAACAGACCGTTTCCTGCCCGATAAGGCCATCGACCTTATCGACGAGGCCGGCAGCCGCAGCAATCTGAAAAATATGGTGCTTGTGGCGCTGGAACAGAATAAGAAGGAGCTCGGCGAAATGGACGCCGAGCTTGAGAAGGTGTATGAGGGCGGCGAGCTTACCGAGGCCGACTACGCCCGGGCCGCCGAGATACGCACAAGAAAGTGCGAGCTTGAAAAGGATAAGGCAAATCTTGAGGAGCAGCTGGAGTCCGTGTACCTCACCGTGGAGGATATAGCCTTTGTGGTGGAGTCCTGGACTAAAATTCCCGTAATGAAGATAACTCAGGAGGAAACTCAGCGGCTCGTAAATCTTGAGGAGCGGCTCCACCGCCGGATAATCGGTCAGGACAAGGCTGTCAGCGCCGTTGCCCGGGCCATACGCCGCAGCCGTGCGGCCCTGTCGAAAAAGCGCCGCCCCGCCAGCTTCATCTTTGCCGGCCCTACCGGCGTGGGTAAGACCGAGCTGGTGAAGCAGCTGGTCATCGAGCTCTTTGACAGCGAGGAGGCCCTGATAAGGGTGGACATGAGCGAATATATGGAGAAGCACTCCGTGGCCAAGCTCATCGGCTCGCCTCCCGGCTACGTGGGCTATGACGACGCGGGCCAGCTCACCGAAAAGATACGCCGCCGTCCTTACAGTGTGGTGCTTTTTGACGAGATAGAAAAGGCCCATCCCGACGTTACGAACGTGCTGCTCCAGATTTTAGACGACGGCCGCGTTACCGACAGCCACGGCAAGGTTGTCAGCTTTGAAAATACCGTTGTGGTAATGACCTCCAATCTTGGCAGCGACTGGAAGGGCGAGGGTATAGGCTTCGCCGCCGAGCCCGGCAGGAGAAATGAGGAAAAACTGGATTCCGCTCTGAAAAACCACTTCCGCCCCGAGTTCCTTAATCGGGTGGACGAGGTGGTAGTGTTCGAGAGCCTGACCCGTGACCAGCTTATGAAAATACTGGACATTATGTTGGATGAGCTGAATGAAATGCTGGCGGAAAAGGGTATGCGGCTGGAGCTCTCCGATGAGGCCCGGAATTTTGTGCTGGAAAAGGGTACGGACGAGCGCTTCGGCGCCCGACCCCTGCGGCGGGCCATCAGCCGTTATATACAGGACAAGCTGGCGGACATCATAATTCGCGGCGAACGCAAGGACGTGCTTCGCGGCGAGTTAAAGGACGGAGAAATAATTATAGAATAGCGTGACAAAAAATGTGTCCCAAGGAGGTGAAGGTGTGGATGATCTGTTGAAAAAGCTTAGGCGTGGGGACGAAAAGGCCTTTGAGCGGCTTGTGAGGGAAAAACAGGATAAAATATATTCTGTGTGCATAAATATGCTGAAAAACGTGCATGACGCTCAGGACGCCGCTCAGGAGACCTTTATCAAGGCTTACAAGGCCATGAGGTCCTTCAAGGGCGAAAGCAGCCTTGACACCTGGCTTACGAAAATAGCCGTCAACACCTGCCTGGATGCGATACGCGGCAGGAGGGACACGGTGGATATAGATGAGGCTTACGATGTGGCCGACCCGAACACACCCGAGGGCGAGTATGAGGCCGATGTCCGGCGGCGGGTCGTGCGCCAATCCCTGGCCCGGCTGCCGTCCGAGCTGAGGGACGTTATCGTACTGAAGGACATAGAGGGCTGCAGCTACGAGGAAATATCGGAAATACTTAATCTCAACCTTGGCACCGTGCGGTCGAGACTGCATCGGGCCCGTGAAAAAATTAAAAAAATTTTTTTGGAAAACCGGGAACTTTTTTAGAACCTTGTGCGTCTAAACTATAGAAGGATATAATGAGGAGACGAAGCAGCGGATTTTCCGCACAGACCGTTTGGGATTAATGTATATTAGCATAAGTAATGGAAAGGAGGCGGCATCATGAATTGCGACGAGTTCAGAAATGTGGTATTTGAACTGACAGCAGGGGAGCTTGACGAAAAAACGGCCGAAGCGGCAAGGGCTCATATGGCGGAATGCCCCGGGTGCCGCAAGGAATACGAGGCCGTGCAGGAGCTGGCGGCGTCTCTTCGGGAAATGGGAGACCAAAAGGCCCCGGCTGACCTTTTGCCCAATGTTATGGGCCGTATCAGGGACGAAAAGGCCAGGAGCCGCTTCAATTTAATAAGGTTCGGCACGGCCGCCGCGGCTGTGGTTCTGGCGGTCGGCGCCGTAAAGGTGCTGCCCGGCATCGTAAAGGACCCGAACAATCTGCATGGGAGCGAAAGTACCGTCCGGGAGACGCAGGACGACGGCGGGAACACTGTTGAAGATATTCCCGCCCTGGCCAGCGAAAACGGCGGTGAAGCCGTTGACAGCGGAGCCTCGGCGGAAACCGCTGTGGATCAGGATACCGTAGTATCCGCCCCCGAAGGGCAGGCCCTCAATGATAATCAGAGCGATTTGGCGGCGGTCAGCGGCAAAATGTCCGCGGGGCCCGAAACGGAACAGGATACGGCCGGAACCGCATCGGCGCGCAAGTCCTCCGAAAGCGCTCCTCCGGCACAAAATACCGCGGAAACACCGACTGAAAACGTGAAGCCCGCGGATGACGGTGGTCGGGAAAACAGATCGGCAAATTATACCGCCGGCGGTCAGGGAACCACACCGGTGCAGATCGTTCCCGAAAATGTCGTGCCTGCCGGAACGGAGCAGGCAACCGCCGATAATACGGCCACAGAAGTCAGGACAAACGAACAGACAGAAAAAACCGGCGAAAGTGATTTCGGCGAAATGATGCTTACGGAGCTCGACGGCGAAGCCGCGGCGGCGGAAGAGATCGCCGACAGTACGGCGGATACCGGCGCGGCGGAAAAAAGCGGCAAAAACGGGAAGGAAACTTCGCCTGACAACTGGCTGAGTGAGATATTCGGCGGCATAAAGAGCTCCGGCAGCTCGGACAGCGGCTCCGGAAAAGGCTTCGTCGGAGGCTCCGGCAGAAGTTCAAGCGAAAGCTCGGGCGGCTCCGGCGGAAATTCCGCAGCTTCCGGTTCAAACGGAGGAACTCCTGATACCGCCGTGACGAAAAAGTCAAATTCCGGTAATGACGAGGGACTGCAAATAATAACGGCCGGTCTCGGTGACAGCGAGCCGATTGTGGATGTGCCGCGCAGCTATATCCATCGCAGGGTGCGTTTTTCCGTGGGCGCGGAGTATGCCGAGGCGGTGGCCGGCATAAGCACCTCGGGCAAGTCCATGTCGCAGGTTTCCGGCGAGCTCAGCGCCGCCGGGGTCAAATACGAGGTTTATATCATCGAGGACGACTACACCTCCGAATACAGCAAGGCAGGCAGTGAGCGCAGGGCGCAGATCGAGGCCCTGTGCGCCGTGGACGAATGCAGCATAAGCATAAGATAAAATAAAGAGGAGTTGGGCTGAATGGATACGGTTCGTGTGTCCGGCAGGGACTTTGACCTGAAACACACCTTTGACTGCGGCCAGTGCTTCCGCTGGAACATGGCCCCGGACGGCAGCTTCAGCGGCGTGGCCGGCGGAAGGGCCGTCCGTCTCAGACAGGACGGGGACGGAATAATTATCGAAAATTGCTCTGCCGCCGATTTTGAGGATTTCTGGCGGAAATATCTGGATCTTGACCGTGACTACGGCGAAATAAAGCGAACCGTGGCGATCAACGATCTGATGCGGGAGGCCGTCAGCTACGGCGGCGGCATAAGGATACTCCGGCAGGAGTTCTTTGAGACCCTTATGTCCTACATAATTTCTCAGAACAATTCGATACCCAACATAAAGCGGGTGGTGGAGCGGCTTTGCGCCGCATACGGCGAGCCGGTGGAGCTGGAGGGAGAGACCCGTTACGCCTTTCCTTCGCCGGAGCGGCTGGCCTCTTTGAAGGAGGAGGACTTCCGGGCTCTTGGGGCGGGCTTCCGCGACCGCTATCTTGTCGGAGCGGCGCGGCTGGCGGCGGAGGGCGCGCTGGATCCCCTTCGGCTGGCAGAAATGCCAACAGCCGAGGCCCGGGCCGAGCTCATGAAGATAAAGGGCGTGGGGAACAAGGTCTGCGACTGCGTTCTGCTCTTTTCTCTCGGCAAGTTCGACCTTTTCCCAACGGACACATGGATAAAAAAGGTTATGGCCGAAAGCTTTTCCGCCGGTTCGGTTTCCGCCGCCAAAAGCGAGGGAGAGCGTATCTTCGGTCAGTACAGCGGCTTCGCTCAGCAGTATCTGTTTTACTGGCGGCGGGAAAACGACAGGATCAACAAATGATATTTCGTGCAAGGGGGCGCGTTAATATGACATTAAAAAGCGGTTTCAGCAGCATGGGCAAGGTAATCATGTCCGTGGCGGGGGCGTTTTTGTACGCCTTCGGAATTAATATGTTCATCGCCGGGCTGGGACTTTACAGCGGCGGAATAATGGGCCTTTCTCAGCTCATAAGAAATCAGATAAGCGGCCTCATACCTCTCCACGGGGTAAATCTGGCCGGTATCATTTACTACATAATCAACATACCCATATTCATTCTGGCCTACCGCTCCATCGGCAAAAAATTCCTGCTCCGGACGCTGATCTGCGTTACGGCCATATCCCTGTTCACGACGCTGATCCCCACTCCGGCCGAGCAGATCGTCAGTGACAAGCTTGTCAGCTGTCTCATCGGCGGCTTTATTTCGGGCTTTGGTCTGGGCCTTGCCCTGCGCAGCGGCGGCAGCGGCGGCGGTACGGACATCATAGGCCTCTACTGCATCAAGAAGGATTTGCGGGTCAGCGTCGGCACTATAAATCTGGCAGTGAACGTTGTCCTCTATGCCGTGTGTATGTGGCTCTATAACGTGGAAACGGCCATTTATTCCATACTCTTTGCCGTGGCCAGCTCCATAGCCCTTGACCACACCTATTCCCAGAGCATCAACGCCGAGGTCACCGTCATAACCAAGTCCCACGGCAAGGAAATCGCCGAGGCGGTGAACCACCGCCTTGTCCGCGGCGTGACGTCGTGGAACGGCAAGGGCACCTATACCGATCAGGAAACTGAGGTTCTGTGCATTATACTCAGCAAGTATGAGCTCACGGCCCTGCGGAACATAATTCACGAGACCGACCCTCACGCCTTTGTCATAGTCAAGGAGGGCGTGAAGATTGACGGAAATTATTTGAAAAAGGTAGGATAATTTGAAGATGATCAAAAGGCCCGTCGGAGCGCTCTCGCTCCGGTGGGCCTTTTGTTATTGATCGAGCTCGTCGGAGATTACATCCATAAGATGCTCCGGCTCAAGCTCGAATTTGTTGCATCTGGAAATCAAATCCAGAGTTTCCCGCTTGCCGCAGAAAACATCGGGAACAGACATTATGAGGCGGTCGGCGTCCCATACGTCGATGCCGTAAACAGTGAAAAACTGTCCCTCTCCGTCGGATACCCGGTCAGATCTAATCGTGTATTTACAACTCATCGTTTCGGCGGTTTTGGCTTGTGCAGGCAAATCCGAGACGGTATGCCCCTAAATGCGGCTGTGTAAGCCCCGGCCCGTCCCCGGGCCGCGTTTTTCGGCAAAAGTCTCCCGGGCTTCGCGGACGGTATTGCGGAGCCCTTTTTATATTTGCTGACAAAGCCTCAATTTTCGTCACCTCCTCTCCTCTTTGTACAAAATTATACACGGATTTTGTGCCCTTGTACAGGGATTACATTCCGAATTCGGAAAATTGCAGAAAAAATTTTTTGTGTATTGTTTTGCGGCCGAATATATTTTTTCACATAACAAAAACGGAACCTTTCGGCTCCGTTTTTGTTTGGCTCGGGCCGCCCTGTGGTCGAGGCAGGGCGGCCTTTTGCCATATTAAGGAAGAAATTATAACCACGCTTTCTTTCCGTCTAAGACTCCGGGCGGCAGCTTCCTCGCGCATACCGCCTTTTTTCTGTCCGGCACCGCTGCAGACGGGCGGATCAGGGGTGGCCTCGCCCTTGGAAAGCGGCGGTTAACTTAGGTTGGGGTGGCCGGTCGGCCACGGTGTGAGTGAAATCAGTTATTACCGATTTTTTCTCCACTGCTTATAATCTTCTTTTACAGTTGCATCAACGGGAATTAATGTTTCACCGTTTATGCCGTTAGTGCTTATAAGCATGGCGCCGTCCATTACGCTTTTAAGAACATTAAGTTCTCTTGCCTCGACAATCGGGGCTTTAAATTCTTTTTTCATTTTGATCGTTCCTCCTTTTTACAGTTCAGGAATGAAGTCGGCTTCCGCGTCGGCACCGTTAGCTTCAGCTTCCTCGATAAGGGTCTCGACAAATTCGATGTTCACAGCGTCAAGAGTGATTACTGTACCGTCAGCGGCGGAAAGAATAACAGCACTCGCAGATGTTACATTGCCATCAGTGAGAGTAATAGTAAGTTCATCGTAAGTTGTACCTGTTGCAGTTTGTCCATTTGCATGGGCTTCCGTTTCCTTATTACTGCTACCGAAATAAATTTTGTTATTCTCATCGAGAACAAATCCAAGGCCGAAGCCCTTATAAGAATCTTTAATTTTGGCGGTAAGAGTATCAGTTGTAACATTGACTTCAATTATTTTTGCCGTTACAGTGTCTGCCTTGTCGTTGCCGGCTTCGGTGTAATAGAATCCGCCATGAGAGATAACCTTGTTGGCGGCGGCTATACGGTCAGCGCCTATAGTTACATCTCTGCCATTATAACTTATAGCATTGTCATAGATGTCGTCAACAACCAGTTCATAAACGCTCTTTGTGGCCGGAGCGCTCTTTACAACGCCGTCAGCAACAGCTGCATAAGCAGTAACAGCTGTATTTGTCATATTGCCGACCTTTATAACAGCGGTGTCATTTTCGCCCCATGCGGTAGACTTGTCGTCTACAAGGATGGCGTCGCCGGGCTTATCAGTGGCCTTTGTGAAGTTAAGGGTGAACTGTTTGCTGTCGCTGTCCCATCCGAGAGAGGGAGTGGGGGCGGTGGGGTATTCAATTTCAGCCACACGGAAGTTTTCAACAACAATGTCGCCATCGTCTCCGGTTCCATGATCGTTTGTTGATACGCATATACTATTTATGGTATCAACATTTTTACGATAACTCAATGCTTTATCGGCAGTTTTATAAATCAAATTGCCCTTGCTGTCATATACAGTAGCTTTATAAATATGCTGTGCAATATCCGTATAAATTAAAACCCTGTATTTTTCACCTTCCTGTGCCTGAAATTCATCGTAATTATCGCCATTTCTAAAGCCAACCTTTTTTTTATTGTCTCTGCCCTGCAAGCCTATTGCATTGCCTGTCTCTTGGAAAGCGGGGCTAGCTTTATCTGTTGTTTGTCCAAGAAAAACACCCAAACTGCCGGCATCCGCATTACTCGGCCGCGTAGCTGCATACATAGACACATAAGTTAAATCAAATTCAAAGTATGCTCCGCCGGAAATTGCAGTGAACTGCTTTGCATAATCCTTATAACCACTATTTAGATTTGATGATTCTATCTTCCCGCTTTGTGTATTATCTGAACAAGAAAGAACGGTTAAATTGATTTTGGCGGTAATATTGGCGTTCGCATCATTATCTGCTTTTACCTTTACGATAATTTCATGGGGCTGTCCGTCAGTATACCTAAGCTGTGCGTTCACAAAATCCCAATCAATAACACCGTTGATTTTGGTTATCTCACTATCCTTTGTTTCGAGTTCAATGTACTTTGCGGCGGGAACATTGCCCTCAATGATGGTTTCACTGCCGAGATCATATACCTTTTCAGGCTCCTTAAGCTCAAGATTCTTTTTAGCGTAATTTACCGTAAATGTTTCGGCATAACCTTTCTTGTTTGAGCCTTCGGTAATGTCATCGGAGGACTGAAGCTCATAAACCACACTATTGTAAGTAATAGTTTTGGGAGCTTCAAAAGTGACAGTATCAGTAAATGTATCTACACTTGCTGTGTCGATCTCCTGATCACCGGCCATATACTTGATAGTTGATACTCTATGCACACCCATCAGTGCGGCGACTTCCTCGGCGGTAAGAGCACTGTTGTATATGCGCACATCGGCTATGCTGCCGTTGACAGAAGGATTGCCGCCTTCCTGCCCACTTACACATGCCCATCTGCTACGACCAAGGTGGAACGCCTGAGCGCCGGCATTGGCGTCATAGACTTTTGAGGGGGCGGCAGCTTCATTCCACCAACCATTATTTCCTTTACCGTCGGATTCGACAGGTGTTCCGTTAACATATAACGTTGCAATCTTATTAGTCAAATCAATTGAAGTAGTTACAAGAGCCCATTTGCCGGTTGCATCATTAAATTCATCTGTTGCTGTAGTACCGGAGCTGTTGACCATTCTGTTATTAACGTTGAGTTTACCATTGTTTATTTTAAGATAAACCCTGTTTGTTTGTCCTGCTCCCGAAGAACTTGTGTCTGTATCATCCTTGCACATATCCCAAAAGACGGCACTATTACGCTCATTAAGATTTACCCACATGGATACTGTGAAGCTTCCGGTCAAATCTTGGGCTATATTAGCCGGCAGGTCTACATAACCAACATCTTTGCCCGCATGACTGCCATTATTGCCTTTGTATGTGACGAAGCCGTTATCGCTGAAGGATAGATTTCCTTCATTTTTCAGAGTACCGTCGCCATATGTGTCCTTTACAGCCTTAGCCTTGCTTTCGGTGCTGAAAGCATACTGTGCCATGGCGTCAACTTTTACCATTTTAATATTAATATTCTTATCACCTTGTATCTCCTCAGTGCTTGCGGTGTGCTTCCAACTTTTGACAACAGCGTTTGCACCGGTTCCGTCAAGTACGGCATAAGCGGGAATGTCAACTGTCGTACCGATGGGAGCCTTGTAAGTGAAGTTCTTATCGGCCATAGAATCACCGTAAGTAACAGTGAGAGTTTTACTTTCACTGACAACACCTGCATTTGTAATCTTCATATCGGTGAGGTAATTGCAGATAGTCTTAGACGTTAAGGCGTCATTCCCCGCGCCGGGGTCGCCATATGCTATCCATTTTTCTGGCGTGGCTATTGGACCGGCCGTTCCATCGGTATATGTTCGGGAAACCGTGTATCCAGTAAGAGGATCACTTGATGATGGCTTTATTGCTTGATCAGTCGAGTACGTTACAGTATAGGAATTGCTACTGGTATCATTAGTGACTTTGATGGTAATTCTTGTCTCTTTATCGGTATACCAAATGCCAACCTTTTTTCCATGGGAATAATTAGGTATACTTGCGCCCTCAAACTCTTTTATATCTCCTTGAGTTCCAGCAAGGGATTTTCCATCGTTATGTGCACTTTCTTCCTCCCTTACAAATGGAAAGAAGCCATCATTGCTTACCGCAATGCAAAAACCTGTTATAATTTTTCCATTTGTGTCGGTAATTTTGATATCCTTGTAACATTTATCCATGTGCAACGTGAATTCAACCTCGTAGGTCTCATCCGCCGCGCTGGCTGTCAGCCCAAACATGGGCACTACTGTCAATACCATGGCCAAAACCACGGCCAATGACAGAACCTTTTTGATTCTCATTTTTGTTACCTCCTTAAAATTTTACTAAATAATAAATTCTCGATTTCATGAGCACTTCCTATAAGAAATACTATCGGAAGTAAATTTATGCCGTTTTACGGCAATATTTACAGCATAAAAATGAAAATTAGAAATTATTTGTTGAAATTGCACAATTACTCACAACAATTTTGTACATTATGGATAAGGGAAAGATATTGACTTTTTTATGGCAAAAGTAGTATAATTAGATTATAAAATTTCATGTGCCGATCATAGGAAAGCCTCGGAAAAAGGCCGTGTTAAGCCGGATTTGCCCGGTTGATGGCGCAGAGGTCGACTGCAAAGCCAGCCTTGGAGCAATGAATGGCCGCTCGGTTTTACTTCCGATAGTATTTCTTATCGGAAGTTTACCAAAATTAAATAAAAGTACGCCGCCGCAAGTCTTTTTTCGCAGACTTTTGGGGGCGTTTTTTTGTTTTTCCGCCGGAAAAACGGCGCAAATGTACTTTTGACGGTATCTTTTCCCGTTCCCTTAATGAAATTAAATTTGCCGAAACCGAACGCAAAATATCAAAAAAAGTCCGAAAGCCCGGCGGATTTTATAAACGGATTGGTTAAAGCGTTCGCCCGCCGGAAATTTTATTCTTTGAGGGATTTGGTGCGCGTCTGTTTTTTCCGTAGAAATATTTAGCTTAAAACGGTAAAATATCTTGACATATCAAATAAAATATGTTAAGATATTATACGGGAAAAGTTTTCCCGAAATTATTTTTAATGAAAGAGGGACAGTAAAAATGAGAAAATTCGCAAAAATCACAAGTCTTATCCTGAGTGTCGCTCTGCTCGTGTTCTGCTTCGCAGGCTGCGGCGGCAAAGACAACACCACCGGCGGCGGCGCGACAGGCTCCGACCCTGCCGAAAACGTTCAGAGCTCCGGCGAGGCCTCGGCTCCCATTAAGATCGGCGGTATCGGCCCCATCACCGGCGGCGCCGCTATCTACGGCCAGGGCGTAAAGCTTGGCGCGGAAATCGCCGTTGAGGAAGTAAACGCCATGGACGGCGACATCAAGTTCGAGCTTCAGTTCCAGGACGACGCCAACGACGCCGAGCAGGCGGTCAACGCTTACAACAAGCTTAAGGACTGGGGTATGCAGATCTCTCTCGGTACCGTTACCACTCAGCCCTGTATAGCGGTCAGCGCCGAGATCGACGCGGACGGCATATTTGCCCTCACGCCTTCGGCTTCCTCCACTGACGTTATCGAAGGCAAGACCACCATGTACCAGATGTGCTTCACCGACCCCAACCAGGGTATAGCTTCCGCAAGGTACATTTCCGAGCAGAATTTGGGTGAGAAGATCGCCGTTATCTACAATAACTCCGACGCTTATTCCACCGGTATTTATCAGAAGTTTGACAGCGAGGCCAAGGAGCTGGGCCTTAACGTGGTTTGCGTAAAGACCTTTACCGACGACTCAGCCAACGACTTCACCTCTCAGCTCAACGAGATTAAGGACGCCGGCGCGGATCTTGTGTTCCTGCCCATCTACTACACTCCCGCTTCGCTTATCCTTTCTCAGGCCAACAAGATGCAGTACGCGCCCAAGTTCTTCGGCGTTGACGGCATGGACGGCATACTCACTCTCGACGGCTTCGACACCTCTCTGGCCGAGGGCGTAATGCTCCTGACCCCCTTCACCGCCGACGCGGAGGACGAGATGACCCAGAGCTTTGTTGAGAAGTATAAGGCCCGCTCCGACGGCGGCATAGAGCCCAACCAGTTCGCGGCCGACGCTTACGACTGCGTAATGGCTATCTACGAGGCCTGCAAGAGACAGAATATCACCTCCGACATGAGCGCCGCCGAAATAGCGCCCAAGATGGTCGAGGCCTTCACAAGTCCCGACTTCGTTATCGACGGTCTTACCGGCGCCGGTATGACCTGGTCCGCTACGGGCGAGGTTTCCAAGGATCCCAAGGGTATGGTTATCCATAACGGCGCTTACGAGGGTATGTAAGGTATTGCGCGGATAAGTTAAAAGCTGAGGGGAGGAGTCCCCTCGCCTGAAATACCGTAAAACACAAAGGCGTGCCGAGGCTGTGTTTCGGCGCGCCTTTGAGGTAATAGAGGTGAAAACATGACATTCATTTCAAATCTTATCAACGGAATAAGCCTCGGCAGTGTTTACGCCATCATAGCCCTGGGCTATACCATGGTTTACGGCATAGCGAAGATGCTCAACTTCGCCCACGGCGATGTTATTATGGTGGGCGCCTATATGGCGTTCTGCGCCATGTCTTATCTCAGCCTGCCTCCCATAGCGGCGATCCTGCTGGCCATGGTCGTGTGTACGGTTCTGGGTATAGTGATTGAGGCGCTGGCGTACAAGCCCCTGAGGAAGGCCAGCTCCCTTGCGGTGCTCATTACGGCCATCGGCGTGAGCTACCTTTTACAGAATATCGCTCTGCTCATTTGGGGCAGCGCGCCCAAGAGCTTTAACTCGGTAGTTGGCTTCGACTCGATCTCGCTGTTTGACGGCAGGCTGATAATCACGTCCGAGACGGTTGTCACGGTCATTGCCTGCATAGTTATTATGCTGGGGTTGACGCTGTTCACGAAAAAGACCAAGATAGGTAAGGGAATGCGGGCCGTGTCCGAGGATAAGGACGCCGCGGAGCTCATGGGCATCAATGTGAACGTGACCATTTCGGTAACCTTCGCTATCGGCAGCGCCCTTGCCGCCATAGCGGGCGTGCTGCTTTGCTCCGCCTATCCGACCCTCATGCCAACAACCGGCTCGATGCCCGGCATAAAGGCTTTTACGGCGGCGGTGTTCGGCGGTATCGGCTCGATACCGGGGGCCATGCTCGGCGGAATACTGCTGGGACTGATAGAGATATTCAGCAAGGCCTATATTTCTACGGCGCTCTCTGACGCCATAGTTTTTGCGGTACTTATAGTTGTGCTCCTTGTCCGTCCCACGGGTATACTTGGCAAGAAAATTGCGGAAAAGGTGTGAGGCGCGGTATGGAAAGAATAAAGAATATGAGCAAATTCACACGCACGAACATCGAGTGCTACGGTATGGTGCTGCTGGCCTTTGTGATACTGCTGCCCCTTCAGAATGCGGGACTTATCAGCTATTCCATAGCGGGCCAGCTGGTTCCCATATGTACGTATATAGTTATGGCCGTGTCCCTCAACCTTACGGTTGGCTTTTTGGGCGAACTGAGCCTTGGCCACGCCGGATTTATGAGCGTCGGCGCCTTCAGCGGCGTTATAGCGGTGGCCTGTCTCAAGGGCAGCGCGGCCCCCGACTGGACAAAGCTCCTTGTGGCCATAATCGTCGGCGGTATTCTCGCCGGTGTCGCCGGTCTGATCGTGGGCGTGCCCGTAATACGGCTGCGAGGCGACTATTTGGCCATAGTTACTCTCGCTTTCGGCGAGATAATCAAAAACATCATTAACTGTCTGTATGTCGGCGTGGATAAAAACGGCCTTCATTTCAGCATGACCAGCGCCGACGAGCTGGGGCTGGTGGACGCTTCGCCGGTGCTGAAGGGCCCCCAGGGCGCCACGGGCATACCGAAAATATCAACCTTTACCTCCGGCGTGCTGCTGATACTGTTTACTCTTTTTGTGGTTCTGAACCTGATAAACAGTAAAACGGGCCGCGCGGTCACCGCCATCCGTGACAACCGGATAGCGGCCGAATCGGTGGGTATCAATATCACCAGATACAAGCTGACGGCGTTCGTTATTTCGGCCATACTCGCTGGCATGGCCGGGGCGCTGTACGCAATGAATTTCTCGTCTATCGCCGCCCGCAAGTTTGACTTCAACACCTCCATACTCGTGCTGGTGTTCGTGGTGCTGGGCGGAATGGGAAATATCCCCGGCACGATCATAGCGACGACCCTTTTGTATATGCTGCCCGAGCTTTTGCGCCAGTTCGCGGATTACAGAATGCTGATATACGCTGTCGTCCTGATAGTCGTTATGATAGCCACAAACAGCGAGAGGATAAAGCTTTTCGCGGACAGGATAAGGTCCGTGTTCAGGCGCGACGATGACGTCCCTGACGCGGCGGGGAAGGGAGGCGGCGCAAAATGAGCAAGGACAAAATGGTTCCCGTTCCCAGCAACGCGATAATGCCGGAGCGTGACATAAATAAAGTGCCGATTTTGGAAACTCACCACCTGGGTATAGACTTCGGCGGACTCACGGCGGTGGACGAGTTCTCGATAACCGTGGGCAGAACCGAGATAGCCGGTCTCATCGGCCCCAACGGCGCCGGTAAGACCACGGTGTTCAACCTGTTGACCAACGTGTACCAGCCCACCCGCGGCACCATACTGCTGGACGGAAAGAGCACCGCCAAGAAATCCACCGCTCAGATAAACAGGATGGGTATCGCCCGAACCTTCCAGAACATACGGCTTTTCTCGAATATGTCGGTCATAGACAATGTGAGGGTCGGTCTGCACAATTCCATAAATCAGCCCCTGGCCGCGTCGCTGACAAGGCTTTTCGGCTACAGGGCGTCGGAGCGTAAGTCCCTGGATGAGGCCATGGAGCTGCTGGTTTTCTTCCACATGGACGATATGGCCAACCGTCAGGCGGGGTCGCTGCCCTACGGCGCGCAGCGCCGCCTTGAAATAGCGAGGGCGCTGGCCACCCGTCCGGGCATAATCCTTTTGGACGAGCCCGCCGCGGGCATGAACCCTTCCGAAACGGTGGAGCTTATGGAGAATATCCGCAGGATACGCGACAGCTTCAACATCGCGGTGCTGCTGATAGAGCACGATATGAACCTTGTCATGAATATCTGCGAGGGAATATGCGTCCTCGACCACGGCAAGGTGATAGCCAAGGGCTCGCCCGATGAAATACGGTCAAATCCGAAGGTCATAGAGGCGTATCTGGGCAAAAAGAAAGGGGGCGTCGAAGGCGGTGAAGAATGATATAATGCTCAAGGTTGACAACATCAACGTCTTTTACGGCCCCATACACACCCTCAGAGACATTTCTATCGAGGTCGGGGCGGGGGAGATAGTCGCCCTGATAGGCGCCAACGGCGCGGGCAAGACAACCACGCTGCGCACCATATCCGGACTGCTGCGTTCCAAAACGGGCAGTATAACCTTTATGGGTCAGGACATCTCCCACACTCCCCCTCACAAGCTGGTGTCAAGGGGCATAGCTCACGTTCCCGAGGGGCGGCACATCTTTTTGCAGATGACCGTGCAGGAAAATCTGGAGATGGGCGCTTACACGAACGCCTCTTATACAAAAGAGGGACTGGAGGACGTGTACCGGCGTTTCCCGCGGCTCATGCACAGGAAAAACCAGATCGCCGGCACGCTGTCCGGCGGCGAGCAGCAGATGCTCGCAATCGGCAGGGCTCTTATGAGCAGGCCTCGGCTGATGATGCTTGACGAGCCGTCAATGGGACTTTCGCCCATATTGGTGCAGCAGGTCTTTGACATCATAAAGGAGATGCACGCCGCCGGCACCACGATTTTGCTGGTAGAGCAGAACGCCGAGATGGCGCTTCAGATCGCCGACAGGGCTTATGTGCTGGAGTCGGGGGTTATCAAGCTCACGGGCACCGGCGCGGAGCTCGCGCAGAGCGAGGAGATAAAAAAGGCCTACCTCGGCGGCTGATTTTCCGCGCCGTAAAGCAAAACAGAGAAAATGAGCGTGCCGTGAAAATCCGGCACGCTTCAAAGTGAGGAATTTGATATGTCAACATATAAAATCGGCGATATGGTTCTGGAATATCCGGAAAAGGAGGGGCAGCGGTTCGGCATGAGGCTGAGGACGGCTGACGAGCCAAATCCGGGAAAAAAGCGTGACCGTATAGAACGTCCGGTGATCCAGTGCAAGATAATTGGGGACAAATACCCCTCCAACTATCTGAGCGGCAGCTCCATGCTGGAGTCCGATACCTCTTACCGGTTCCGGTTCGACAGGGAGGAAAGGGAAGAGAAGGACGGAAAAACCGTAATCAGAACCGTTATGAAAACCGAAAACGGAATCGAGGCCGCCGCCGTCAACGAGTTTTATTCCGACGGGCGCTATATGACCGCCTATACCGAGATAGTCAACAATTCCGACGGGGAGATCACCCTTGAAATGCTGGCGAGCTTTGCCATGTACGGGATTTCTCCTTACAATGACGGCCCCGCGCCGGAGAGCTATGTGCTGCACCGCGCCCGCAGCAAATGGAGTCGGGAGGCCCGCTTCGTTGAGGAGCCGCTGGAGGATCAGCTCCTTGAGGACAGCTGGAACGTGTGGCATATGCGGAGCCTGCGTTTCGGACAGGTGGGCTCCATGCCAGTGAAGGATTACTTTCCCTTCGTCGCCGTGGAGGATCGGAAAAACGGCCTGATATGGGGCGTTATGATGGAGTGCCAGTCCTCGTGGCAGCTTGAGGTGTTCCGTGACGACGACGGCGTCGGCGTCAGCGGCGGCATAGCCGACCGGGAGTTCGGCCACTGGATGAAACGGCTGGCCCCCGGCGAAAGCCTGACCTCCAACAGAGCTTATATTTCCGTGTGCCGCGGCGGGCTGGACGACATAGCCGACCGTTTGCTGGACGCCCAGCGGGACGCGCTGAACGTGCCGCAAAGCGAGGAAAGTCTGCCGGTCATTTTCAACGAATACTGCACCACCTGGGGCAATCCCTCTCAGGAGAATATCTTCTCAATTCTTGAAACGATAAAAAACAAGGGTATAGACTACTTTGTGGTGGACTGCGGCTGGTTCAAGGAAGAGGGCATAAGCTGGGACATAAGCATGGGCGACTATATCCCCTCCAAGGCGCTGTTCCCCGACGGGGTCGAGAATGTGGCGAAAAAGATACGCTCTTATGGTATGCTGCCGGGCATCTGGTTCGAGCCCGAAAACATCGGCCGGGCGGCGAAGGCTTATGAGCTTTACACCGATCATATGCTGAAGCGGGACGGCCTGACCCTCACCACTAAGGCAAGGCGCTTCTGGGACATGAACGACCCATGGGTTCGGGACTACCTTCGGGAGCGGGTTATAAATTTCCTTCGTGATAAGGGCTTCGGCTATGTGAAAATTGATTATAACGAAACCATTGGCCTCGGCTGCGACAACGGGGACTCCCTGGGCGAGGGACTGCGGCAAAACATGAAGGCCTTGGCGGACTTCTTTAAAGAAATGAAAAGAGCCATTCCCGATTTGGTCATAGAAAACTGCGCCTCGGGCGGCAACCGCCTTGAGCCGGGCTATATGTCTCTCTGTTCCATGGCCTCCTTCTCCGACGCCCACGAGTGCGTGGAGATACCCATAATCGCCGCCCAGCTTCAGCGGCTCATTCTGCCCCGCCAGTCTCAGATATGGTGCGTGATACGTAAGAGCGACAGCCTCCGGCGCATAGCCTATTCCATAGCGGCCACCTTCCTCGGCCGGATGTGCCTCAGCGGCGACGTCACCGACCTTTCACCGGAGCAGTGGAAAATGATAGACAGCGGCATAGCCTTCTATAAGGAGGCCGCCCATGTAATAAAGGAGGGACGCAGCCGCCTGATTTCCCATCGGGGCCTCAGCGACCGTCACCCCACCGGCTGGCAGGCAAGTGTGCGCACCGGCGTTGACGGCGATGTGCTGGTGACGGCCCACAGCTTCGCAAATCCTCCGGAGTACGGAGAGATAGATGTGCCCGAGAGCGTTAAGATCAAATCGGTTTACGCTCTGGACAAAGACGCCGTGACCCTTGAGGAGAATAAGCTCAGGATAAGGCTTGACGAAATGTCGGGCTATGGCGTTCTTCTGTGCCGTTAAAACATATACACCAAACAATAATATGCCCCCGGCGCTTTGGGCGGCATATTATTTTTGTGCATTTTTTTTCAAAATTTATCAAAATAACTCTTGACAAATTTTTATTAGTATGCTAATATTAGTATGCTAAACTTATAGTAATATTAAACCTTCTTAAAAGCGTCAGCCGAGGGGTAAAAAAGGCCGCCGGGAATTGATGATTTTAATTGGGAATAGTATAAGGAGGGATATATTATGGAAAGGATTGGCAAAATCTTCGTGGACGTCACCCGTTATCACCGTTATATGGTTCAAAACGCCGTGAGCAAGCTGGGTCTCGGCCGCGGTATGCCTCCGGTGCTGGAGTATGTTATCCACCACAACGGCTGCCGCCAGTCGGACATCAGCCGTGAGGGACACATGACCCCCGCCACCGCTACGGTAATGCTCCAAACTCTGGAGAAAAACGGCTACATTACCCGAAAAAGCGATGAGAGCGACCAGCGCTGCATACGTCTGTATATCACCGACGAGGGCCGCCGGGTCGCCGCGCTGAGCAAGCGGGCCGTGGAAAGCTTTGACGACGAGTTTTTCGGCATCCTCAGCGAGGAAGATCGGGAGACGTTTGCGGCGCTGCTGATGAAGCTCCATGACGCCATTGACGAAAGAATTGAAAAGAGTAAAAATTCAGGAAAGGAAAAACAGGCATGAAAAGATTTCTTAAGTATCTCAACGGCGCGTGGCTGGCGGTGTTTCTCGCTCCGGCCATGATGATCCTTGAGGTCTACTGCGATCTGCGCCAGCCGGATATTATGGCTAACATCGTGGATGTGGGTATTAAGGGAGGCGCCGGAACCGGTTACATACTTAATCAGGGCATACGAATGGTGCTCACGGCCCTTGTCGGCTTTGTGGGGGGTTCCGGAAGTCTGTACTTCGCCACCAAGGCCAGCCAGCACTTCGGCTACAGGCTGCGTAAGGACGTGTTCCATAAAATTCAGGAATTTTCCTTCGCCAATATCGACCACTTTTCCAGCGCCTCGCTGGTGACGAGAAACACCAATGACGTTGTGACTTTGATGATGATAGTGGGCATGGCCCTGCGTATGCTGGTTCGGGCGCCCATGACATTTTTGGGCGGCATAGCTCACGCTATCCAGATAAACGCCGAGCTGGCGCTGGTTCTGGCGGTGGCCATACCGCTGCTGCTCATTACGATTTTTGTCGTTGTGCGCAAGACCTTCCCCCTGTTCAGCCAGGTACAGTACAAGCTGGACCGGGTAAACGCCGTTATTCAGGAAAACCTCACCGGCATCCGTGTGGTAAAGGCCTTTGACCGGGCCCAGCACGAGAATGAGCGCTTCGGCGAGGCCAACAATGAGTACGTTCAGCTCTCCATCAAGGCAAACCAGATAATGTCCTTCATGATGCCTATCATCAATATGATAATGAATGTCACCATCGTGGCCGTCCTTTGGCTGGGAGCCAGACTTGTGGGCGCGGGCGACATGATGGTCGGCGAGGTAAACGCCTTTATTCAGTATATAGGCCGTATTCTTGGCTCCCTGACCATGATGAGCATGATGTTCATGTCCGTGTCCCGCGCTCAGGCCAGCGCAAGGCGTATTTCCGAGGTGCTGGACGAGGAGATAGACATCGTTTCCCCCGACAGACCCAAGGCCGTGAAGGTTGAAAAAGGCGGCGTGGAATTTAAGGACGTGTCCTTCCGTTACCGTGGCGCCGGCGGCGATCCCGCCATCAGGCACATCAGCTTTAAGGCCGAGCCCGGCGAGATAGTCGCCATTCTCGGCTCCACCGGCAGCGGAAAGTCCACCCTTGTCAACCTCATTCCCCGGCTCTATGACGCCACCGAGGGCGAGGTGCTCGTGGATGGCATAAACGTAAAGGATTACGACGTGGAGGGCCTGCGTATGGGTATAGGCATGGTGCTCCAGAACGTTATCCTCTTCACCGGCACCATAGCCGACAACCTCCGCTGGGGCAAGGCGGACGCCACCGACGAGGAGGTTCGCGAGGCGGCGGCCATGGCTCAGGCCGAGGAATTTATCAGCAAGAATCCTGACGGCTACGACGCCATGCTGGGCCAGATGGGCGTCAACTTCTCCGGCGGTCAGAAGCAGCGGCTTTCCATCGCCAGAGCTTTGATAAAGAAGCCGAAGATACTCATTCTGGACGACAGCACCAGCGCTGTGGACACCGCCACCGAGGCGAAGATACGCGCCTGCTTCAACCACCAGCTCAAGGACACCACGGTAATAATCATAGCTCAGCGCATTTCCAGCGCCCGCAACGCCGACAAAATACTTGTCATGGAAAACGGCGAAATAGTTGACGTGGGCAATCACGACAGCCTTATGAAGTCCAGCGCCGTTTATCAGGAGATTTATTATTCTCAGCTTGAAAAGGAGGATGAGTGATATGGGACCCAGAGGACCGAGACCCGGCGGCCCCGGCAGAGGGCCGGGACCCGCAATGAACACCGAAAAAGCCAAAAACTCAAAGGGCACCATTCTCCGCCTTTTGAAATACCTTGCCAAGTTCAAAGGCAGCCTTGCTCTCGTAATAATACTTGTCTGCCTGAGCACCGTTGCCAACCTGGGCGGAACCTACTGCCTGCGGCCCGTAATCAACTCCATAAGCCTGATAGGCGACGTGGATAAGACCACCGGCGCCGTCATAACCCTTGCCGACATGAGCGGCGACATAACCCGCGGACTAATCGCCCTGCTGGCCCTGTACTTTCTGGGCGCGCTGGCCAACTGGGGCCAGAGCTATCTCCTCGCCTCAATATCTCAGAACACCGTCAAGGAGATCCGCATGGATATGTTCCAGAAGATGGAAAAGCTCCCCCTGCGATTTTTTGACACTAACACCCACGGCGAGCTTATGAGCCGTGCCACCAACGATGTGGAGACCATCAGCCAGACCCTGAGCATGAGCGTGGCCCAGATCTTCTCCAGCGTGATAACCCTTATCGGCACACTTATAATGATGATAATCCTTAGCATTCCGCTGACGGTTGTAACTCTTATTATCGTGCCTATAATGCTCTTCCTGACCCGTACCATCGCCAAGTACACCCGCCGCTATTACAGCAGGCAGCAGGCGGCTCTGGGCGAGATGAACGGCCATATCGAGGAGACCGTCAGCGGTGAGTACGCCGTAAAGGTGTTCTGCCGTGAAAAGCAAGCCGAGGAAAAGTTCGACGCTCTCAGCCAGGGCTACTATAAAAACGCCGTTCGGGCCCAGGTGGTTTCCGGCGTTGTGGCGCCTCTGATGGGTATGTTCAACAACCTGAACTACGCCGTCACGGCCTTTATGGGCGGATATTTCGCCGTCGTAAGGCTTTTCGGGGTATTCGCGACCATGGATATAGGCTCGGTTGCGGCTTTCCTCAATTACAGCAATATGTTCTCCCGTCCGGTGAACGAGCTGGCCAATATGTTCTCCCAGTTCCAGTCGGCTCTGGCCGGTGCCGAGCGTGTGTTCGCCATCATGGATGAGCCCAACGAGTACATCGGCGACGCCGCAAAGCCCGTCCTCGGCCCAGTCAAGGGCGAGGTTGTCATGGATCATGTTAACTTCGGCTACGACGACAGCCGCCTTATACTCAAGGACATCTGCATTCACGCCAAGCCCGGCGAGACCATCGCCCTTGTGGGCCCCACCGGCGCGGGCAAGACCACGATAGTTAACCTGCTGACCCGCTTCTACGACGTGAACGACGGCAAGATTACCGTGGACGGCATCGACATTTCCACGGTGCAGAAGGATTCTCTCCGTCAGCGCATCGCCATAGTTCTCCAGGATACTCATATGTTCAGCGAGACCGTCCGCGAGAATATACGCTACGGCAAGCTGGACGCCGGCGACGATGATGTGGAGAACGCCGCTTATCTGGCTAACGCCCATGAGTTCATCGAGCGTTTACACGACGGTTACGACACCATGCTCAACGACGACGCCTCCAATATCAGTCAGGGCCAGCGCCAGCTGTTGTCCATAGCCCGGGCCATGATAGCCGATCCGGATATACTGATATTGGACGAGGCGACCAGCTCCGTCGATACCCGTACCGAGCTGAAAATTCAGGAGGCTATGAAGAACCTGATGTATGGCCGCACAAGCTTTGTAATCGCTCACCGGCTCTCCACCATTCGCGAAGCCGACAAGATACTTGTACTTGTGGACGGCCGTATTGTGGAGCAGGGCAGCCATAAGGAGCTTATCGCTCTTGACGGAATGTACGCCAAGCTGTACAACGGCCAGTTTGAAAACGCCTGATATTTATTGACTCGTTTAAGGGGGCCGTAGTTTTTTACAGCCCCCATTTTTTATTGTTGACATCTATAGTTAAATAATGTATAATTAAGAAAAAAGAGGTGAGCTGTATGAAAAAATTTTGCGGCGTTATACTGACGCTTTGTCTTATAATTTCATGCGTTACCGCTTTTGGAGCGAGACTCCGAGTTGAGTGGGGCGGCGGAACCCTTGCCTCCGGCGAGGTGAGCGTTCAGCTGTTCGGGGCTGACGACGGGCAGAGGGCAATTTTGGCCGTATACGGCCCTGACGGCCTTACCGCCGTGAAAACCGTCGAGGTGGAGGATGCCCGGGCCGGGCTTGAATTACTTTTGGAAGATATTGGCCCGGACAGCCGTGCAAAGCTCTTTCTTTGGGATTACGGTAAGCGGGGGCCGGTCTGCGGAACTCTTTCCACCCTTACGCCCGAAGGCGTAATTGACGGTGCGGCCTACAGCGGGCCGGCACTGGGTTCGGTCAGCGGCACAGTAAAGGGCTCCGAAGGGACGCCCCTTGAAAATGTGGAGATAAGCCTTTCCGCCGAAGGGTACACCACAAAAACCGCTCCCGACGGTACATACAGTTTTTCTAATGTGCCGGTGGGCGAATACACCGTGACCGCAGCTGTTCCTGCCGATATGGAGCCTGTGGGGGAAACCGCTTTGACAGTTACGGTGGAGGAGGATAAGACCGCCGTTGCGGACTTCACGTTTAAGGCGATAATACATTACGGTTCGGTCAGCGGCACCGTGAAGGACTCCGAAGGAATGCCCCTTGAAAATGTGGAGATAAGCCTTTCCGCCGAAGGGTACACAACCAAGACCGCTCCCGACGGCACATACGGCTTTTCCGGTGTACCGGTGGGTGAATACACTGTTACCGCCGTTGTTCCTGCCGATATGGAACCGGTGGGGAAAACCGCTTTGACGGTTACGGTGGAGGAGGATAAGACCGCCGTCGCGGATTTCACGTTTAAGGCGATAATACATTGCGGTTCGGTCGGCGGCACGGTGAAGGACTCCGAAGGAACGCCACTTGAAAATGTGGAGGTAAGTCTTTCCGCCGAAGGGTACACCACAAAAACCGCTCCCGACGGCACATACAGCTTTACCGATGTGCCGGCGGGCGAATATACCGTTACCGCCGCTGTTCCTGCCGACATGGAACCGGTGGGGGAAACCTCTGTCAATGTTACGGTAACGGAAAATCAAACTTCCACAGTGAATTTTATTTTCGGCCCCAAGGAACCGGAGCCCGAAAAGTGGTACAGTGACGATCAAAAAGGAAACTACGCCTCCAGCATTGGCTACCACGGCTTCGAGGCTCTCACCGGAGAATACGAGATCGAGTTTGAACTGACCGTCGTCAAAAAGGGCAATAACGCCATAATGCTCCATGACAGCTCTAAAAGTCCGTTGGACTACGAGAAATCTTCGGTAATACTTCTGTTCAACGGTGATAATTTTGCCGTCAGAAACGGAAACGGATCGGGAGCTTATACGGCCGAAGCGGTAAACCTCTGTGCCGTAAAGGAAAACGAGACTTATAAAATAAAAATTTACGGCGATGTGTCTGCGAACAGCTATACCGTTTCCATCACCGATAAGGACGGCCGGACATATACAAGCGGCCTGATGAAGGCCCGAACCAACGGCTCAAAGCTGGATTCACTGGCCTTGATCAGCAACGGCCACAAAACGGCGGTGAACGGCGGCGGCTATTCCGATTACTATTTTTATGTGACACGCTTCATGGCTGAGCCCATCGTGGACGATCCGGTCTATGACGGCTTCGCAGGCAGGTACTACGGTATAAAGGTCAACGGAAAATATGTCCGCGGCAACAACGGCAAGCTCTCTGCCGACCTGAGCAGAGTGAGCGAGGACGCCGCCAAGTTCCTGCCCCGCGATATGGGCGACGGCAGCTATGCTTTCATGTGCCTTTCCTCCAAGAGGAGGATAACCGCGGCGGACAGCGGACAGCTTCCCAGCGCGGACTATGACTGTAACGGCGACAGTCAGCACTGGCTCCTTGAAAAAGGCCCGAATTACAGCGACGCGGCCCCGTCCTACTACCTCAAAAGCCTTAAAAATCAAAAATACATAGGCTTAGTAAACGGATTCCTGTCCGCGGTTGACGAGGCTGATAAGGTGGAGCTCACCTTTGAGCCTTTGAATGACGACAGTCCACTTTATCTCATTTCCGTATCTCCGGCCTATGCCCGCCTGAGCAAACAGCAGCGGGAACGCATCGAGATGATTTACGAGACAGTGGCCGGCGACGTGTTTGACCGCTACGGCAACGATATAATAAACGCGGAGTGGACGCCCCGGCTCCGAATAGATAATATCTATAAGGAGACAAAGGGTAAGGATGAAGAGCTTTACAACAGGCTCGGGAAGTTCATTAGCGGCGATGATGCCTACCTTATAACCGACAGTATCATAGCCAACGAATATTCCGTTACCACCCCGCTCCCCGGCACCGCAGGCGAAACCTGCAAGCTGGACGGCGGCGCCGAAGGTGAGTATGACTTCTGGCGGGGCACCATGCTCAAAGGCACGAAGTACAGGCTCACTGTCTGCGCCTCCGACGGCAGTGTACAGCAAACCGTTGACCTCTACGTCCAAAACGACGCCACGGCTCAGGCCAACGGACGAACCTTTGTGGAAATTTTCAGTAAAATACCTTATATTTACAGAAAGAACATCACTAACGTTAAGATTAGGAGCGACACCGCCAACAGTTACAACTGCGGCCTGAGCGATCTGTACATCCGACTGAATTGGGATCCAAACGCGGCCCAGATGCTCTGCACCGTTTGTCACGAGCTGACCCACAGCAACTCCGCCGGCAGCGGCAGCTGGGCCGAGGGAGACGGCTGGAGAAGCGCTATGACTGACGATATGATATATGTCAGCCCATACGGAAACTCCAACGCCACCGAGGACTTTGCCGAGTTCGGACGCCTGTACTTCATTTCCTACGGTAACCGTGACCGCCAGCGGGCGATACAGCTCCTGTTCCCCAACCGCTATGCCTCATATTACCGCATGAGACATAACAGCTTGGGCGGCTTCGAGCTTTGGGAGGATACAGAATATCCGGAATATAGTAATGAATAAAAATAAGGCAGCTGCTAATTGAGCGGCTGCCTTTTTACCTATTCTATTGTAAGTATTCGTTGAAAAACGCCCCACAAAAAACGGCGGTTTTTCTGCATCAATTCATAAGTTTGATCTTATTGTTTGGTTTAACAACATATAAATTAAACTTTTTTGCCCTTGAACGATCTGCGCCATTTTGGGAACAGCTCATTTCAGGTATTCGTTGAAAAACGCTTCGATTTTGTCGAAGGGGATCACGTTCACATTGTCATACAGATCGGTGTGGACGGCGTCGGGAATTATGAGCAGCTCTTTGTTGGCGGCGTCGGGGTTGTCCTTAACCATCGCCGCGAAGGCGTCCCTGCTGAAGTAGCAGGAGTGGGCCTTTTCGCCGTGGATAACCAGAACCGCGCTGCGTATTTCGTTGCTGTAGCAGAGTATGGGCTGATTGAGGAAGGACATGCAGCCGATTTTATTCCATCCGTTATTGGAGTTAAGGGACCGCGGATGATAGCCCCGTGGAGTTTTGTAATAGGCGTGATAGTCCTTTACGAAGAAGGGAGCGTCCTCGGGCAGGGGATCGACAACGCCGCCGCCCGGCTCATAGCAGCCCTTGCGGAAGTCCTCGGTTCGCTGGGTGTTCAGGGCCTTGCGGGCCTCATAGCGGGCCTCGGGACTGTCGGCGGAGTCAAAATAGCCCTTGGCGTTCACCCTGCACATATCGTACATGGTGGAGGCCACCGTGGCCTTGATTCTCGTGTCTATGGCCGCCGCATTGAGGGCCATTCCGCCCCAGCCGCAGATGCCGGTTATGCCTATTCTTTCGGGGTCAACGTTGTCCTGCACGCTGAGGAAGTCCACCGCCGCCTGGAAATCCTCGGTGTTGATGTCGGGGGAGGCCATATACCTGGGGGTGCCGCCGCTCTCTCCGGTGAAGGAGGGATCAAAGGCCAGAGTCACGAAGCCACGCTCCGCCATAGTCTGGGCATAGAGGCCCGACGCCTGCTCCTTTACCGCCCCAAAGGGGCCGCAGAAAGCGATGGCGGCCATTTTGCCGCCGCCGTCCGTGGGATCGTAGAGGTCGGCCGCCAGAGTTATGCCGTAGCGGTTGGGAAAGGTCACCTTTCGGTGGTTCACTTTTTCGCTTTTCGGGAAGGTTTTGTCCCATTCGGTAGAGAGTTGAAGTTTTTCCGCCATAGTCAATCGTCCTTTCAATAGCTTTTTTCTTTATTATACACTCTTGACATTTATTCCGCAAATTGATATAATTTATATCGTGATATTCCATTTTAGAATATTATGGAAGTGATTTTTATGGAAATACGGACCCTGCGGTATTTTTTGGCCGCGGCCCGGGAAGAAAACATGACCCGCGCGGCTCAGCTGCTCCACGTAACTCAGCCCACCTTGTCCAAGCAAATTCAGGCGCTGGAGGACGAGTTGGGCAAAAAGCTGTTCGAGCGCCACAGCTTCAGCATCACCCTCACTGAGGAGGGGATGCTGCTGAAAAAGCGGGCCGAAGATCTGGTGAATATGGTGGATAAGATAGCCGGCGAGTTCCGCAGTCTGGACGATTTGACCGGCGGCGACATCTATTTCGGCCTTGCGGAGTCCAGCCGGATAAGGTATCTGGCACGGGAGATAAGGGATTTCAAAAGTACCTGCCCCGGTTTGCGCTACCACATTACCAGCGGCGACACCGAGCAGGTCACCGAATTACTGGATAAGGGACTGTTGGACTTCGCGGTGCTGGCCGATGAGCCCAACGCCATGAAGTACAGCTTTCTCCCCTTCCCAGAGGCGGACACATGGGTTCTTGCAATGCCGGAGGAACACCCTCTGTCGGAAAAGGACAGTATAAAATTCGACGACCTTATCGGTCTGCCGCTGTTCTGCTCCGCCCAGGGCTGGCAAAGGGACATTTCCCGCTGGTGCGGGGGCAGGCTGGACGAGCTGCACCTCGAGGGCTCATTCCGGCTGTCGTACAACGGCTCAATCTTTGTGCGGGAGGGACTGGGCTTCCTTCTGACCCTTGACGGACTGTTGAACTCCGGCCCGAACAGCGGCCTCGCCGTCCGTCCCCTCGAGCCAAGGCTGAAAACCGGTATATACCTTATCTGGAAAAAGCATCAGGCTTTTACGCCAATAGCCAAAAGCTTCCTTGACAAAATTCAGTCCAGCTTCGGCGGAAAAGGGGCGGCTGTATCATGAAATGGCTGTATGGTTACTTCAGGCCCCTTCGCGGCAGAATAGGGCTTGAGCTGTTTATAAAGACCGTGGCCACCCTTATGGATCTGTGCATACCGTGGATCCTGGGCCACATAATCGATGTAGTCATACCCTCCCGCAGCACGGGCCTCATAGCGGTGTGGGGCACAATGATGATAGTTTGTTCCGTTGTCTGCGTGACCGGAAATATTTACGCCAACCGACTGGCCTCCTCCATAGCCCGTGACACCACCGAGAGCATACGCCACGACCTGTTCTCCAAGATCATGGCCCTGTCCTCGGTGCGTACGGACAGCTTTACGGCGGCGTCGCTGGTATCGCGCATAACCGACGACACCTATAACATTAACAACATGACGGGCCGGCTGCTTCGACTTGGCATACGGGCGCCCATACTTTTGGTGGGCGGTATGGCGATAACGCTGTCCATGGACGCCCCTCTGGCGCTGGTGTGGATAGCGGTGCTGCCCATAGCCATAGGCATATTCATTGCCGTTTCCCTCCGGGGCATTCCCATGTTTTCCCGCCTGCAAAGCTCTGTGGACAGGATGGTTCAGGTTATCAGGGAGAACATTTCCGGTGTACGGGTGATTAAGGCCCTGTCACGGACTGAATATGAAAAGCGGCGGTTTTCACAGATAAACAACGAGGTCTCGGCCAATGAGGAAAGGGCAAACATATCCATGGGTCTGACAAATCCGGCCATAAATATGCTGCTGAACATAGCCCTTTCGCTGGTGATTTTCGTCGGAGCCTACCGTGTCAACTCCGGCAGGACGGGCGTGGGAACCATTGTGGCGTTTACGTCGTATTTTGCGGTAATTCTGAACGCCGTGCTTGGCATAACCCGCATCTTTGTGACCGTGAGCCGTGCCGCGGCCTCGGCTAAGCGTGTAGGCGAAGTACTGTATGACGAGGCGGATCTGCTCAGGGAGGAGTCCGACGAAACCGCCCGGGCCTTTGTGCGCTTTCGGGACGTGGGCTTTTCCTATAATAAAAACAGGGAAAATCTCAGCGATATAAGCTTTGAGCTGAACAGGGGAGAGACCCTCGGCATAATAGGCCCCACCGGCTCGGGCAAGACCACCCTCATAAATCTGCTCATGCGGTTTTACGACGCCGATCGGGGAGCGGTGCTGATTGACGGCCGTGACGTGCGAACCTATGACAGCGGCGAGCTCCGCGGCAAGTTCGGCGTGGTGTTCCAGAACGATATGCTTTTCGCCGACAGTATCCGGAGCAACATCGATTTCGGCCGAAATCTGCCGGAGGAGGACATAAACCTCGCCCTTGAATGTGCCCAGGCCACGGACTTTGTGAGCCGGCTGCCAAAGGGAATAGACACGGTGCTTAACCCCAAGGGCAACGACCTCTCCGGCGGTCAGAAGCAGCGGCTGCTTATCGCCAGAGCTTTGGCGGCAAAGCCGGAAATACTGGTGCTCGACGACTCCTCCTCGGCTCTGGATTACGGAACCGACGCCGCCCTCCGGGAGGCGCTGAGGACGAGCTACGCCGGCTCCACGGTGATAACCGTGGCCCAGCGGATAAGCTCGGTCAAGGACATGGACAAGATTATCTTTTTGGACAACGGAAAAATCGTGGGCCTCGGCACACACGACCGGCTCATGGAGAGCTGCGAAATGTACCGCGAGACCGCCGAGCTTCAGATGGGGAGGGATATAAATGCCGCTGAGTGACAAAACCGAAAAGCCGAAGGATATAAGATACGTGCTGCGTCGGCTTTGGTCCTACCTGATGAAGTACAGGCTGTGGCTGTTGGCCGCGCTGGGGCTGAACGCCCTGTCCAACCTTTTTAACCTGATCGGGCCGGTGCTCTCCGGCTCGGCCATCGACGCCATAAGTCCCAACGGCGGCACGGACTTTGCCGCAGTTGGCAGGTATGTGGCGCTGATGATTGTATTTTACATACTTTCCTCCCTGCTGTCCTATCTCCTCTCGGTGCTGATGATTCATCTTGGACGGAAGATAACCTACGCCATGCGCCAGGATGCATTCGATTCCCTGGCTTCGCTGCCAGTGAACTATTTTGACCAAAGCTACGCCGGCAACATCATCAGTAAGCTTTCCTACGACATCGACACGGTGAACACCTCCCTTTCCTCCGATCTGATACAGATCTTTACCAGCGCCATAACCATTGTGGGCGCCTTCGTGATGATGCTCACCATAGCTCCGGTCATGGTGGCGGTGTTCGCCGTCACGATTCCGCTCTCCGTGGGGGTCACGGGCTTTATTACAAAAAAGGTGCATCCGCTGTTCAAAAGGCGCTCGGCTGCTCTGGGCGAGCTCAACGGCTATGCCGAGGAAATGATAACCGGACAAAAGACCGTCCGTGCCTACTGTGCCGAGGAGGAGATAACGGGCCGCTTCGACGTAAAAAACGGCGAGGCCTGCCGTTCGTTCTATAACGCCGAATACTACGGCAGTATGTCCGGCCCGTCGATGAATTTTATAAACAACCTTTCCCTTTCGTTTATAAGCATTTTTGGGGCGGTGCTGTATATGCTGGGCCGGATAAGCATAGGCAAGATATCCTCCTTCGTTCTTTATTCCCGCAAATTTGCCGGCCCCATCAACGAGGTGGCCAACATCATCAACGAGCTCCAGTCCGCCTGTGCCGCGGCGGAGCGTGTGTTCCGGCTCATCGACGAGGAGAAGGAGGACGCTAATGATACCGTTGATAAGGACGCATCCGTCAGCCGTACCGACGTTAGCATTGATCGGGTTCGTTTCGGTTACGCTCCCGACAGGCCGGTAATACATGACCTCAGCCTTGAGGTGGGCGAGGGAGCGATGATAGCCATCACCGGCCCCACCGGCGCGGGAAAGACCACTATAATCAACCTGCTCATGCGGTTCTACGATCCGGACAGCGGCACAATATCCGTGGACGGCGTGGATATCCGCTCCGTCAGCCGTGGCGACCTGCGTCGGCTTTATGCCATGGTGCTTCAGGACACATGGCTCTTCAACGGCACCGTCTACGAAAATATTGCCTATGCCCGGCCCGAAGCCTCGGCAAGCGAGGTGGAGGCCGCCGCAAGGTCGGCCATGATACACGAGTTCATTGTTCGGCTGCCTCAAGGGTATAACACCGTCCTCAGCGAGAACGGCATAAATATTTCAAAAGGACAGAAGCAGCTCCTGACCATAGCAAGAGCCATGCTCTGCAACGCAAAAATGCTTATTCTGGACGAGGCCACCTCCAATGTGGACACCAGAACGGAAAAATACATTTATACCGCCATGCGTAAGCTGATGCGTGACAAGACCTGCTTCGTCATAGCCCACCGGCTTTCCACCATCAGGAACGCCGACAAAATACTCGTAATAAACAACGGCGACATCACCGAGACCGGCACCCATGACGAGCTCATGGCGAAGCGCGGCGACTATTACAGGATGTATATGTCGCAGTACAAATAGGAGGATATTATGCCAAAGGTAACGCTTATGTGCGGCAGGATATGCAGTGGAAAAAGCACCTATGCACAAAAACTGAGGAGGGAAAACAGGGCCGTTCTGCTTTCGGTCGATGAGATAATGCTGACCCTTTTCGGCCAGCACACCGGCGACAGGCACGACGAGTATGTGGAAAAGCTGGAAAGCTACCTTTTCGCCAAGTCGCTGGAGATTGTGGAGACAGGCACGAATGTGGTGTTCGACATCGGACTTTGGACAAGAAGCGAACGCGATTGCGCAAGGGAATTTTACCGCTCGCATAATGTGGAATACGAGCTGGTATATATCGACGTGGACGACGGCGAGTGGCGGCGGCGCATCGAGAAAAGGAACAGGGCGGTGCTGGCCGGGGAGACCGACGCTTATTACGTGGACGACGGTTTGGCGGCCAAGTTCGCCGGAATGTTCGAGAAGCCCGGCCCCGACGAGCCGGATATAAATTTTATAAAATGGAGGAACGGCAATGAATGACAGTAAGACTACGGTTTCGGAGATAAAGGAGCTTATCCGTGATTTCTGCACAAAAAGAAATTGGAAAATGCGGGTCCTTAACACCGCCATAAGCGTAAATCTTGAGGCGGCCGAGCTGCTGGAGATCTTCCAGTGGTGCGACAAAAGCGAGGCGGAAAAAATCGCGAGAGAAACGGACAGGGAGCACTTCCGCGAGGAGCTGGCCGACGTTATGATATACTGTATGCAGCTGGCGATCGCCTGCGACGTGGATATAGCTTCGGCGATAGAGGATAAGATGGGGAAGAACGCCGTAAAATATCCTCTGGATTGACCCGAAAATATATGTCTTGACTAAAAGGGTTAAAAGTGGTATAATAAACAGATGTAAACATATATAATGTGAGGTGTGGGAGTTATGTGGTTCAACGACAAGAACGCTCTTGTGGGCAAGCGGTTCCGGACTACGGCGGACACAAAAGAGCTGCTGGAGCTCCACGGCTTTCTGGCGGAAAGCTTTGCTTCACGGGCGGAGGATCGGGCCGGCAACGCCGCCGGGCACATCCGGCGGATAAAGCAGCTTACCGGAATTTTGGTTCGGGCCATGCTGGAAAACGACTACCCAGAATTTACGGCGGAGTATGCCGACAATATAATACTGGCGTCCCCCCTTCACGACATCGGCAAAATAACCGTCCGTGACGAAATACTTAAAAAGGGCGACAAGCTCACCTCCGGAGAGAGCGGGGAGCTTATGAACCACACCCTCGCCGGCAGCGAGATACTGCACGAGCTGGCGGAGGCGGTGGGCGGCGGCACATATATTGCCGTCGCGGCGGTGATAGCCCGTTACCACCACGAGCGCTGGAACGGCTGCGGCTATCCCGACCGGCTTCGGGGCGAGGCCATACCCCTTGCCGCGCGTATCGTGTCCATAACCGACAGCTTCGACTGTCTCGCCGCCGGCAGCCCTTACAGCAAAAAGGTGGGCGTCGACGGGGCGGCGGAGCTGCTGCGCAGATTTGCCGGCGAATATTACGATCCGGCGTTGACGGACATATTCCTGTCCAAGAAAAACGCTATTGCCGAGCTTTATTGATTTTTGTTAATTTTTATTAAAAAGGGTGATAAAATATGAAGGTATTGCTTGTTAACGGCAGCCCCCACAGGAATGGCTGCACCTATACGGCCCTCTGCGAGGTGGCCAAGGGCCTGACCGAGGGCGGAGTGGAGAGCGAGATTTTTCAGGCCGGAGCCACGGCCAAGGGCTGTCTGGGCTGCGGCTACTGCCGCAAGGCCGGCAAATGTGTGACAGATGACTGCGTGAACGAAATCCTGCCCCGCCTTGAGGAGTTTGACGGCCTTGTTATCGGTTCGCCCGTTCACTACGCCGCCGCCGGAGGAGCCGCCACGTCCTTTATGGATAGGCTTTTCTACGCCGGCGGAGGAAAACTGAAATTTAAGGTGGGCGCCGCCGTTGCCAGCGCCCGGCGGGCCGGCACTACCGCCACGGTAGACCAGCTTTTGAAATATTTCACTATCAACAATATGCCCGTGGTCAGCTCCAACTACTGGCCCATGGTTCACGGCAACAGCCCCGCCGAGGTGGCTCAGGACATTGAGGGGCTTCAGACTATGCGGATATTGGGCCGGAACATGGCCTGGCTGATAAAGTGCATAAAGCTGGGCGAGGAAAACGGCCTGACGCCTGAGCTTGAGGATAAGATCTATACTAACTTTATAAGGTGAAATTATGAATGACAAGCTCTCTGACTTTAAGGCGGAAATGAAGGACAAAAAGGTGACCGTGCTGGGTGTTGGCATCAGCAATCTCCCCCTGATACGGTTCCTGCATAAATTGGGCGCGGACATAACCGCCGCCGACAGGCGGACGGAGGAGCAGCTGGGCGACGCCGCCCGGGAGCTGCGCGAAATGGGCGTGATTCTTAAGACCGGCCCGGACTATCTTGAAAATCTGGGCGGCGACTGGATATTCAAGACTCCCGGCATCCGCTTCGACGTGCCCCAGCTTTTGGAGGCGGCCCGGCGGGGCAGCCTTATAACCAGCGAGATGGAGGTGTTCTTTGAGCTCTGTCCGGCGAAAATAATCGCCATAACCGGCAGCGACGGCAAGACCACCACCACCACCCTTGTTTCTGAAATATTAAAGAAAATGGGTAAAACCGTACATCTCGGCGGCAACATCGGCAAGCCTCTCCTGCCCGAGATCGAAACCGTAGCCGAGACTGACGTGGCTGTGCTGGAGCTCAGCAGCTTCCAGCTCCATACCATGAAGCACAGTCCCGACGTGGCGGTCATAACCAACATGACTCCCAATCATCTGGACTGGCATACCTCCTTTGAGGAGTATATGGACGCCAAGCGGAACATCTACCTTCACCAGAACGAAAACGGCGTGCTGGTGCTGAATAAGAGCGACGGGCAGTCCTACGCCTGTCGCTCCGGAGCAAAAGGCGAGGTGCGGCTTTTCGGCTATGACCGTGACTGTGCCGTATATTCCGAGGGCGGCGCGATATACGCCTTCGGCGCCGAGGTGATGAAAACCTCCGACATAAAGATACCCGGCGAGCACAACGTCCAGAACTATATGGCGGCCATCGCCGCCGTGGGCCCCGGCTGCGAGGCGGCGGCAAGGGAGGTCTCCCGTGAATTTGGAGGCGTGCCCCACCGCATCGAGCTTGTACGGGTCAGGGACGGCGTCCGCTATTACAACAGCTCCATCGACAGCAGCCCCAACCGCACAATAAATACCCTCAAGGTTTTTGACAAGGTCATTCTCATTGCCGGCGGCAAGGATAAGGGCATCCCCTACGACGCTCTTGGCCAGTCTCTGGCGGAGAAGTGCAAGGCCCTGTTCCTTGTGGGCATGACCGCCGGCGTCATCAGCGAGGCTCTGAAAAAATACGCCGAAAAGACCGGTGTTGGCGGGGATATTCCCGTCACATTCTGCGAAAGCTACGAACAGGCGGTGCGCCTTGCGGCGGAAACGGCCGCTGCCGGCGATGTGGTACTCATGAGCAACGCCAGCACAAGCTTCGATATGTTCCGTAATTTTGAGGAGCGGGGCGAGCTGTTTAAAAAACTGGTGAACGAACTTTAAGTTAAAGAGGAGGGAAACTTCCGTTGAAAATAGAAGAAATTCTTGAAAAATTGGACGCCCCCCTGGGCGTCAGCGGCAGTGAGGAGGCCGTCAGGAGCGTGGTCAAGGATCTGCTGGCCCCATGCTGTCAGACCGTGACCGAGGACGCCCTCGGCAACGTAATGGGCTGGTACCGCTGCGGTCGGGAAAACGCTCCCGCCGTAATGATAGAGGCCCATCAGGATGAGCTGGGCCTCATGGTCAGCGGCATAACCGACGAGGGGAGCCTGCTCTTCTGTGAGATAGGCGGCTTTGACCCCAAGACCCTTCCCGGCACCGAGGTCACCGTCCACTGCGAAAGCGGGAAATATTTTGGCGTAATAGGCGCCAAGCCTCCCCATCTGGTGAAAGATGCGGGCAAGGCCCTTGCCGTTGAGAACATGGCCGTAGACATCGGCTTTAAAAAGGAGCAGACCGAAAAAATCGTTCGGGTGGGGGACATAATAACTCTCAATACCGGCTATACAAAGCTGGCGGGCTCCGCCGTCGCCGGACGGTGCATCGACGACCGGGGCGGCCTGACGGCGGTGATACGCACCATGGAGCTCATACAAAAATACCGGCTGTCCTGCGACGTGGTGGCCGTGGCCACGGTTCAGGAGGAGCTTGGCCTTCGCGGGGCGAGGACGGCTGCGGCGCAGCTTGTGCCCGACGCGGCCATCGCCGTGGATGTCTGCCACGGCACAAGTCCCGGCGTCAGCGACAACGCTTTCCCCTTGGGTAAAGGCCCCGTCGTAAGTGTTGGCCCCAACCTCCATCCAAAACTGACCCGCCAGCTTCTTGACAAGGCAAAGGAGGCCGGCATCGAGGTGCAGATAGACGTGGACAGCGGCGACACCGGCACCGACGCCTGGGAAATACAGGTGGCCGGGGCGGGAGTCCCCACGGCCCTGCTCTCCATACCTCTGCGCTATATGCACGCCAATTACGAGGTGGGGGACAGCCGCGACATTGAAAATACGGCCCGGCTCATGGCGGCCTGGCTTTTGAGCTACAAAGGCGGTGATGATCTGTGCTTCTGAAGGAATTGTGCCAACGCTCCGGCCCCTCCGGCTGGGAGGACGACATAAGGAGCTTTATCCTCAGTCAAATAAAGGCCGACGAGATAACCGTGGACACCATGGGCAACATCATCGCCCATAAGCTCGGCGGCGGCAAAAAGGTCATGGTGGCCGCCCACATGGACGAGGTGGGCTTCATCGTCAGCGGCTTCACCGACGAGGGCTTTGTGAAGTTCAAAACCGTCGGCGGCATACTGACAACCGTGCTTGTGAGCAAAAAGGTGCTGCTGGGCGAAAAAAAGGTGCCCGGCATAATCAGCGCCAAGGCTGTTCACCTGCAAAAGCGTGAGGAGCGTGAGAAGCTCATTCCCATGAGCGAGCTTTATATCGACATCGGCGCAAAGAATAAGGAGGAGGCCCAGAGCCTTCTGAATTTGGGCGACTACGGAGTTTTCGCCGGTGAGTACACGGAGTTCGGCGACGGCCTTGTCAAGAGCAAGGCCCTTGACGACCGTGTTGGCTGCGCCGCCCTCATCGAGCTGATGAAGAACGACTACACCAACGATATGTACTTTGTGTTCACCGTTCAGGAGGAGGTCGGCCTCCGCGGCGCGATTATCGCCGCCAACCGTATCCGGCCCGACTACGCCCTTGTGATCGAGGGCACCACCTGCAGCGACGTTTACGGCACCAGGCCCCACGAGACCGTCACCAACCTTGGCGGCGGGGCGGTCATGACCGCCATGGACAGGGCCGCCGTCAGCGACCGGCGCTATTTTGAAATGATAAAAAGTCTGGCGGAAAGGGAAAACATCCCCCTTCAGATCAAGCGCACCAGCAGCGGCGGCACCGACGCCGGCAGCATCCAGCGCAGCGGCGGCGGAGTCAGGACGGCGGTTCTCGCCGTACCATGCCGCTATATCCATTCCCCCGTCAGCGTAATGAGCAAAAACGACTTTGACAGCGTCTGCCGCCTGAGCGCGGCGGTACTGAAGGAGCTGGAAAGGAGAGAACTGTAATGGAGCTTTTGAAAAAACTCACCGGGTGCTGGTCCCCCTCGGGCCGTGAGGACAACATAAGGAACCTCATCGCCGCCGAGCTGGAACCCTATGTCACCGACGTATACACCGACCCCATGGGCAACCTAATCTGCCGCAAAAAGGGCAACGGACGGCGGCTCATGTTCGCCGCCCACATGGACGAGATCGGCTTTATGGTGACTAACATCGACGACAACGGCTTCCTTCGCTTCACCAACGTGGGCGGCATTTCGGCCCACAACTGCGTAAATCGCGGCGTTGTCTTTGAAAACGGCACGGCGGGCGTTATTTCGTACGAAAAATCCGTCAAGGATCTCAACCTTGATAAAATGTATATCGACATCGGCGCGGCTGACAGGGCCGAGGCCGAGAGCAAGGTCAGCGTGGGCGATATGGCCTGCTGTAACGAGGACTTCACCCTCATGGGCTCCTGCGCCGCGGCCAAATCCATGGACGACCGCGTGGGCTGCTACGCCCTGATAAAGGCCGTTCAGCGGGCGGCCTCCAACAAAAACGACATTTACGCCGTGTTCACCGTTCAGGAGGAGCTTGGCCTTCGCGGAGCCAAAACCGCCTCCTTCAACGTGGAACCCGACCTGGGCATAGCCATCGACGTTTCCATGGTGGGCGACACTCCCGAAAGCGCCAGGCGCAGCCTCGCGCTTGGCAAGGGCCCGGGCATAAAGCTGAAGGACGCCTCCTTTATAATACACCCGAAGGCCCGTGAGTTCATGCTTCAGGCCGCCCGTGCGGCGGAAATACCCTTCCAGCTTGAGGCGGCGGCCTACGGCGGCACCGACGCGGGGGCCATACACCTCAACGGCGGCGGAGTTCCGGCGGGGACGGTTTCCATACCCACCCGCTACATCCACTCTCCCCGAGAGGTGGTCAACCTCGCCGATGTGGAAAACACCGTCAAACTTGTGACAAAAATGATAGAAGTTGGTATATGATATGAAAGACAATATAACAAGCGCCATAACCCACGATGGGAGCATCCGCGTCATAGCGGCGGACACCACCGGACTTTGCAATCGGGCGCAGGAGCTCCACCGCATGAGTCCGGTCTGCTGTGCCGCTTTGGGCCGGGCCCTGACCGGCGCGGCGATTTTGGGCCGGATGCTTAAGGGCTATGACGACAGCGTCACCCTTCAGTTCAACGGCGGCGGCCCCATAGGCAGGGTCGTGGCGGTCTCCGACGGCCGCAGCAGCGTCAAGGGCTATGTGGACAACCCCCTTGTCGATCTGCCACTGCGTCCCGACGGCAAGCTTGACGTGGGCGGGGCGGTGGGCCGCTTCGGTATGCTCAGCGTCATAAAGGATCTGAACATGAAGGAACCCTACGTTGGCCAGACCCCCCTTGTAAGCGGCGAGATTGCCGAGGATCTGACCCGCTATTTCGCCGACAGCGAACAGCTCCCCACGGCCGTGGCCCTCGGCGTTCTTGTGGACAGGGATTACAGCGTCAGGGCCGCCGGCGGCTTTGTGATACAGCTCCTGCCCGGCGCGGCGGAGGAGGACATCAACCGGGTCGAAAAGGTGATTTCCGAAATACCCGCCGTGACGCAGATGCTCAGCTCCGGCGAGACCCCGCGGGATATTGTGGAGCGTCTCCTTGCCGGATATGAGATCGACTATTTTGAGGATATGGAGACAAAGTACTTCTGTGATTGCAGCCGTGAGCGCATGGAGCGGGCCCTTATAAGCGTGGGCGAAAAGGAGCTGCGCGCCCTTATCGAGGAGGATGGCCGGGCCGAGCTCTGCTGTCACTTCTGCAACAATAAGTACGAGTTTGACCGCCCCCAGCTTGAGACCCTGCTTGAGCAGGCAAAGCAAAAATGACAAATTCGCCGGTAGGGCGCGCCGCTGTGCCGGTTTAAGGTAAATATGACAGATGACGCTAAGGCTTCCCCTGGAGGGGAAGCTGTCGGCGAAGGCCGACTGATGAGGTGTAGCCGCTGTGCGGCGTTAGTGTATACGTATAAGTTTAATTTTATAACGGACGCTACGCACCCTACACCTCATCCGTCGCTGACGCGCCACCTTCCCCTCTGAGGGGAAGGCTTCGGCGTCGGTTGTCTGTCATTGCTACCTTAAATTTGTACTGCGGCGCAACGGGAGACGCGTCTCCCCATCGCACCCTACCGGCTGTTTTTATATATTTTTAAATTTTTTTGTTATTTTTTGTACTGAAAAATCCGCTCGTGTGAGCGGATTTTTTCTTTACATCGGTATTTTTTTGTTGATTTATATTTGCAATCGTACAAAATCAAACATAATCCCGTGATATTTGGCGCTGAATTTTCGCCATTACGTTAAAATCTGATTTTACTTCCGATAAGGAATGCTATCGGAAGTAAAGACCGGCGGCCATTCGTCGCTCCGGAACCGGTTTCGCAGTCGACCTCTGCGCCGACAACCGGGCAAATCAGGCTTAATACGGCCTTTTTCCGCGGCTCCCAAATACCTGCGCATGAAATTCCATAGCTTAATTATACACTTTTGCCATATAAAAGTCAATAACTTTCCCTTATCCATAATGTACAAAATTGTTGTGCGTAATTGTGCAATTTTAACAATCAACCCCTGATTTTCATTGCTTTGTTGTATAAATTGCCGATATAATGACAAACTTTACTTCCGATAGCATTCCTTATAAGAAGTACGCATGAAATAGGAATTTATTTTTTAGTGAAATTTTAAGGAGGTAACAAAAATGAGAATCAAAAAAGTTCTGTCATTGGCCGTGGTTTTGGCCATGGTTTTGACAGTAGTACCCATGTTTGGGCTGACCGCAAGTGCGGCCGATGGAACCTATACGGTTGAATTCACGCTCAACATGAACAGCGGTGATTGGTACAAAGACATAAAAATTGTCGACACAGAAGGCCAAGTTATAACGGGCTTTGTACTTGCGGAATCAGAAGATGGATTTTTCCCATTTGTCAGAGAAGGTGACGGCTTGGGCGAAAAGAAACTTATTGGCACCGCCGGAGACGTAACAGATTTTGAAGGCGCGGATGTCCACCGGGATACCAACAACAAAAAGACCCATATATGGTATAAGAACGGCGAAGCAAAAGTCACAGTTGAAATCACTAACGGCGACGGCTCTTATACAGTTAAGTATAAGGTAGACGGTGCTCTTAAGGTAACCACGAAAGCACCTCTCGAAGGATACGAGGTTTCTTGCACATACACCGGAGGAACCGTGGCCGGTATTGAAACTCCTGACAAATGGGTCGTAGCCGGAGGTCATGCATGGGTTGCAAACAGCGGCAATATCTGCAACTATCTCAAGGATATGAAGATTACCAACGCCGACGCCGCAATTGAGAGCAAGACTTTTACAGCTACATATCAAGGCGCAAAAGATGGTAAAACCTATACCTACACCGCGCCCGTGGGTACGACGTTCTCTGTACCAGCATATGCCGAGTTGGACGAAACCGGCGCAATAAAGAGCTGGGCTGAAACATCGGAAACCATTGTTGCTGATGGCAATTCAGCCGATGTCAGCTCTACTAAGGTTGAAGCCATAGCGCAGTATACTTTTAATGCTACTGACAAAGCCAAGACTGTAATGGGCAGCTACGGCGATGCTACGCTTAATAACGAACAGTATCTTGAATTCAGCGACAACGGCTATGTAACCTACAAGGGCAACGGTACAGACTTCGTAGGAACCGGGGTCGGATACGTAGACTTGCCCGGTGGAATAATTAATGACCTTGACGGCAATTTCACCGTGTCAATGTGGATAAAGCAGAACAATGTTTCTGATAGTTCGACAGCTTTTTGGGACATGTGTCAAACAGATGGAAACGGTAGCACAGACAATAGAATTTACCTCAAGAGAGCGAACACCAAAAAGCTCAATGCAAACCGTCGCAAAAACGGTACATCTGCTGGCCTTGACTTGAGCAGCGGTGACTTTAATGACGCCAAGGGAACATGGGCGCTTGTAACGACTTCGTTTGATTGGGCAAACAAAAAAGTTACTGCGCACGTCAATGGCGATACCAGAGAAGCAAATATAACCAATAGTGACGCAGCAACCGCTTCTCCGAAAGAAACAATACCGGATAACGCCATTATTCATCTTGGCCGTGACAGATGGGCAAGCAATGACAACGAAAAGGGCAACAATCCGGCTCTCGACGGCAGTATAGCTGACGTACGTATATACAATAGTGTGCTTACAGCCGAAGAGGCCGCCGCACTTATGGGCGTACACAAAGTAGCTGCAATTAAGTTTGTGGCCGGTGATCAGGAAATTGCTGACGCGGTAAACGTAGATACGTTTACCGACACGGTTACCTTTGATGTGCCAAAGACTATTACTAACAACGGCGTGATTTATGAGCTTAAATCCGGTGACTTTACCGAAGGCGCAAATACAAAGTCTTATGCCGAAACCATTACGGTTAATTACGATAAAAAAGAGCTTAAGCTTAAAGAGCCCTCTAAGGAAGTTACTCTTGATGCCGAAACCATCATCGAAGGTAATGTTCCCGGAGCCCAATATGTTGAGCTTGAAACTAACGATGAAGAAATAACCAAGATTCAGGGCATTATTGACTGGGAGTCCGTAAAAGATCAGTTTAAATATACTGATGGGCAGACACCTACGACTGTTACAGCGGATGTAAAGGTAGACAACGTCGCCGATGCAAACATTACCGCAAAAATTGATGTAACTGTTCTTCCTTGCAGCTATGGCATGAATGATCAGGGCGCCGATAACGGCGGTAATGTTCATGAAAAGCTTAAATCAACAGTAACCAAAGAAGTATATATAGAGTTTGATGTAAAAATAAATGCAGCCGGTGATTACTCTGTAAACTTTGGTAAAGATGGCGGAAGATGGGGTCAAGCCAATTCCGGCTATTCTGTAAATGTTGATAGTAGAGATGATCAGCATAAAATTAAGGTTACTTATGGTGACGGCAGTACAGGATCAAAAGCTGAAGAAATGTTCACTGATGCAGCAAAAATTGGAGAAACATATCGAGTACTTGCAAAAGTTGACGCTGAAAATCATAGCGGAGAGGTAGCAATTTTTAGTCCCACGGGACAAATTAAAACTTTTAGCGGAGTTAATAACTTTAGAGACACTAGTTTGAAAGAGATAAACTCTGTAAACGTTTGCACCAGTGGCAGCGCTGGTAACGGTATTGTAATTACCAATGTAAAGGTTTATGATCCGAATGTTGCTCCCTCCCAGCCTGTGGCTACCCTTGGTTATGACGGCGGCGCGTTCACAATGGACATTGCCTATGGCGAAATCGCCGGCGACTCCATAAAGGTTACTGCCGACTCGTCTTTCGAGAAAACCGAAAAGACTACCGAGGGCGTTACCCTCAAGACCGGCGCCACAAATCGCAACTACACAATCACTGCCGTTAATGGTTCTACCGATGGAACTCCTTTAACAACCAGCATTTATGAGCTTGTTGTTAAGGCCGTTGCCGAGGAGGCCGAAGAAATTAAGGCCGACAAGCTCGCGGCGGCTAATAAAGTAATCGCCGAGGGCGGTATCATTACTGTTGATAGCATTGCGGAAGACGGCGTGAGAAATCAGATCATGAAGAAAATCGAATCCGAGAATGTAAGCGGTATTGAGATCATTGAGACGATCTTTAATAAGGGTATAGGCTTTGTTGTGTCCGAAGGTAAAATATATGTCGGCAATGAGCCTCAAACTGCCGCCAATGTTACCACATCCGGTGAAGGCACAAAGGGCGTTTACCGTTACATGAAGATCGACGGTATAGCCGTTACCCTGTCCAATGACTCCACATTTACAACAGAGGACGCCGTTACCCTTTCTCTTGACAGCGTAAACATTGAATTTGTAGAAACACTCGTAGAGGAACTTGAAGCCGAGGGCGCGGACGCCGCTCAGGACTTCATTCCCGAACTTTAATTGAGGAGGCTGATTTAAAATGAAAAAGGAATTTAAAGCCCCGATTGTTGAAACCAAAGAACTCACTGCTGTAAACAGCGTTATGGACGATGTTCTTACCATAAGCGGTAATGTGCCCAGCGGATTAATTCCGATTACTGATGAGGCCACTAACGCAGATTATAAGCAGTGGAAAAAAGCTACTAATTAACTTTAGTTTCAACTGAAATCCAAGTGCAATCTGGCAAATGCACCGTGGCCGCCACAGAACGGCCACCCCAACCCAAGTTTAACCGCCGCTTTCCAAAGGTGAAGCCTATCCCTGATCCGCCCGTCTGCAGCGGTGCCGGACAGAAAAAATGCGGTATGCGCGAGGAAGCTGCCGCCCGGAGAACCGAGCTGAAAGAAAGCGTGGTTATAATTTCTTCCTTAAATTACAGGCATAAGGCCGCCCTGCCTCGACCACAGGGCGGCCCGAGCCAAACAAAAACGGAACCGAAAGGTTCCGTTTTTGTTTGGTAAATTTTTTGCAGGATTTTACACCCTTTTCTCGCTAAAATGATATGCCCCCAAAAATTGTTTGACTTTTGGGGTACATACCATTTTGGCCTCGTGCAGTTTTTCCTTGACAAAACATGAATTTTATATTATACTTAAATCAGCGACAGCCTATACACTGAGATAAACGAAAGGTTGATTTATATGATGACATTTGTCATTGGCCTTGCCATTCTTTTGATCGGCGGCGCCCTGTACGGAAAAGTTTGCGAAAAAGCTTTTAGGCCCGATGACCGTGAAACGCCGGCGGTGCGGCTGAACGACGGCATTGACTTTGTACCTATGAAAAAATGGAAAAACTCGCTCATTCAGCTTTTGAATATCGCCGGGACAGGGCCGATTTTAGGCCCGATACAGGGCATACTTTTCGGGCCGATAGCCTTCCTGACCATTCCGGTGGGCTGTGTGATAGGCGGCGCGCTTCACGATTATATGTGCGGCATGATCTCCGTGCGCAACGACGGCGCGCAAATGCCGTCGCTCATACGAAAGTATCTCGGCAAATACACCTATCCCGTCTATAATGTTTTCGTGTCCCTCACAATGCTGCTTGTGGGGACGGTGTTCATTTACACTCCGGGAGATATTTTTATAACACAGATATTAAAAGCCGATAACGGCGCCGCCAATCCGGTGGTATGGATAGTATACGGCGCCATATTCACATACTATATAATCGCCACGCTGTTCCCCATTGATAAGATAATCGGCAGAATTTATCCGATTTTCGGCGCCATGCTTGTACTGTCCGCCGTGGGCGTGTTTGCGGGCTTTCTTATAAAGGGCTATCCTCTTGACGAAATATGGGCCACTGGCGTAAGCGGCATCCATCCGGAAGGGCTGCATTTTATTCCGGTATTCTTTGTGACGGTCGCCTGCGGAATAGTCTCGGGCTTCCATTCTACTCAGGCCACGCTCATCTCCCGCACGATGCGGAGTGAAAAAGAGGGACGCATGACGTTTTACAATATGATGATAGCCGAGGGCTTTATCGCCATGATATGGGCGGCGGCGGCCATGGGCGTTATGAAGCTCGGCTTTGCCGGCGCGGAAACAAGCCCTACCGACGTTGTGGGTATTGTGGCCGGGAACTTGCTCGGCAAAGTGGGCGGCGTTATAGCGCTTATCGGCATAATCGTCCTCCCAATAACCTCGGGCGATACGGCGCTCCGCTCGCTGAGGCTTATAATTTCGGAAGCGTTAAAAATAGATCAGTCCAAAAAAAGGAACCGGCTCGCGGTTTCGGTAGTAATATTTGCGGTCGTAGCGGTGATTTTGGTATTTGCTAAATTGAACGCGGGCGGTTTTAACGTGCTTTGGCGTTATTTCGCTTGGGCAAATCAAACGATCGCCGTATTCGCGTTCGCGATGATAACGGTGTATATGATGCGCCATAAGCAGCCGTTTATAATGTCCCTTGTGCCGGGTATGTTTTATATGTTCATTATCTCGAGCTTTATATTAAACGCGGTCATAGGCTTTAATCTCCCATGGACGGCCAGCTATATTATCGCCGGAATTCTTACCGCAGGTTATGCCGGAGCCCTGATACGGTGCGGGATATTTGGTAAAAAAGACGCACGGCGATTGGGAAACGATAATTGAAATAAACAGAAAAACGGCCGCCGGAATATTCCGGGACGGCCGTTTTTTGTGACCCGATTTTCTGTATAATCCGTGGGAACGTTATTCTCCGTTAATCTCACAGACAATGCTCCCGGGCTTCACGGTCATCTCCGCCCAGGCGGGAAGAAAGCCGCTTTTTATGGCGTTCCTGACGGAGCGGATGTTTGACCATGCGGCGCAGTAGAAAGGAATCTTTTCCCTATCGAGTATTTCAACGGCAAGCCTGCTTGTAAGGGCGGAAGCTATGCCTTTCCTTCTGTATTCCGGCAGCACGTCAACGCCTATCTGCCACATTCTTTCGCAGTCGGCGGAGCATCCGGCGAGCCCGACCAGTCTGCCGCCCTCGTAGGCCCCGACGCCAAGCACGTCCAGATGCTTTCTGTCATTGCAAAGTGCGTTGCTCCACTGCGGCAGGTACAGCTCACGAAAGTCCCGCTGCTCAAGAACCCGCAGTTCATAATCGCAGGGCAGCGGACGAAGAGCGTCAGTATCGGGAAGAAAGTATTCCGCCATGAAGCATATTCTATACCCCTTGTCTTTAATCCTGTCGCTCAGCCAGTGCATATTCGGCGTTTCAAAAAGGTGATAAAATTCATATTTGCTTATGTACTCCGCCGCCGTTTCCCGAATATCGTCCGCGGCCGCCGCAACCACATTGTTCCCGTAAGAAACGAAATTTGCCGTTATCGGTTCCTTGAGGTATTTCCTCGCCTTATCTCCCATGCGGAACGGAACGGTAACGTTCTGATCAAGCAGGAAGTCCTCCGCCATACAGCCGATGTCCTCGGCGGACTGCTCCATCGCTGTGTATAATATTTCTTTACTAATCATTTTCGTTGGGAATTACTGTAATAATCTGTCAGCGGCCATAATTGGCATTATTTCCCAAAGACGGCCGCGCACTCCTTTAGCCGGTCAATGACCTTTATATGCTGGGGACAGACGTCCTCACACTGACCGCATTCCACGCAGGCCGAAGCGTCCGGACCGTTTTTGGCAATTTCGGCGTAGTCCGCGGCGCCGCCCTCGAGCTGGCCAAATATGGTCTGCTTATTCCTTGCCGCGAATATGTCGGGAATTGGTATCTGCATGGGACAGCCGGCCGTACAGTAGCGGCAGCCCGTGCAGGGAATGGAATTGATGCCGGTAAGTATCTCCTGCGCCTTGCGTATGGCGCCCTGTTCCACGGCGTTCAAGGGCTTAAATTCACGCATATATGACAAATTGTCGGCCATTTGATCAACGCTCGACATACCGGAAAGCACGGTTATGATACCCTCCAACGAGGCCGCGTAGCGTATGGCCCAGGACGCGAAGGACGCGTCAGGATTTGCGGCCCTGAGCACCTCGCGGACATTCTCGGGCGGATTTGCCAGACCTCCGCCTTTGACGGGCTCCATTACCACGATCGACTTGCCGTGGCGGCGGGCCACCTCGTAGTTGCCACGGGCGGAGACGTTTTTGTCCTCCCAATCGGCATAATTAAGCTGGAGCTGCACAAACTCCGCATCGGGATATTTTGTCAGCAGTTCGTCCAGAAATTCCGGCGAGGAGTGGAAGGAAAAGCCCCAGTGCTTTATAAGGCCCTTGGCCTTCAGCTCCCGCACATAGTCCCAGAGATGATAGTCGCAGTACTTCGGGTAGTTGCCCGGCTGGAGCGAGTGGAGCAGATAATAGTCAAAATATCCCGCTCCGGTGCGCTCAAGACTGGTCGTAAACTGACGCTTTGCCTCTTCCTCGTTTTTGCCCTCCCAGGAGCACATTTTTGTGGCAAGGGTAAAGCTCTCTCTTGGATAGCGGTCCACCAGCGCCAGCTTTGCGGCCCGCTCCGACTCGCCCCCGTCATAGACATAGGCCGTGTCGAAATAGGTCTGTCCGGCCTCAAGGAACATATCCACCATTTTTTTGGTGTGCTCAATGTCGATCCTGCCGTTTTGATCCTTTGGCAGCCGCATGAGGCCGAAGCCCAGCTTTGGTGTTTTTTCTCCGAAATAACGTTCCATAACGTTCATTCCCCCTTATCTAAAGTTTGACAAAATGTTTGATTACCCATGACGCCGTTTTGTAAACAAAGCCCTCCATTTCCTTTGCCGCTCTGTCCAACTCGTCGCGTATCTCTATGCCCTGCGGACAGTGGCGCTCGCACCGGCCGCATTTTTTACAGAGCGAGGCGTTGCTGCGCTCGCGCTTCAAGGTGGTACACATAATGTATTCCCTCATACCGGAGAACCATCCGTCCACATATTTTTCATTGTAGCAGCGGAACACCCCCGGAATATCAACTCCGGCGGGACAGGGCATACAATAGCCGCAGCCGGTGCAGTTTATCTTTACCTTTTCGTTTATGGCCGCAACGGCCCGACGAAAGACGGCGTCCTCCTCGGGGCCGAAGGCGCCCGCCTCGGCGGTGTCCGCCGCCGCCATGTTTTCCTCCAGCATTTCCATCGAGTTCATGCCCGACAGCACCACCGTCACCGGCTTCTGGTTCCACAGCCAGCGAAAGGCCCACTCGGCGGGGCTCCGCTTCGGTTTTGCGTTGGCGAAAACCTCCTTTGCCTTCTCGGGCAGGCCGTCGGCCAGTCTTCCTCCGCGAAGCGGTTCCATTATTATCACCGGAATATTTTTCGCCGCCGCGGCCATCAGACCCCTTCGGCCGGCCTGACTGTGCTCGTCCAGATAATTATACTGTATCTGGCAGAAGTCCCACTTTTCGGCGTTCAAAAGAGCGATGAATTTTTCGCTGTTGCCGTGGTAAGAAAAGCCCACGTTGCGTATTTCCCCGGCGCGGCGCTTTTCCTCGAGCCATTTCGGCACGCCCATGGCCTTGAGCCGGTTCCAAACCGTGACGTCCGGCAGCATATGCATGAGATAGTAGTCGATGTGGTCGGTTTTGAGCCGACTGAGCTGCTGACGGAAGCACTTTTCAATGCCGTCAATATCCTTCATCAGATAGTGGGGCAGCTTCGTGGCAATTTTTACCTTGTCCCTCAACCCGTTTTTGTAAAGAATCTCCCCCAGCGCCTCCTCGCTGCCGGGATAGATGTAGGCGGTGTCAAAATAATTTATGCCGCCCTCTATCGCCCGGAGAAGCTGACGTTCCGTTTCGGCCATATCTATTTTCCCGCCCTTGCGGGGAAATCTCATACAGCCATAGCCCAGCACCGAAAGCTCCTCATTGTTCACTTTGTTGAGCCGGTAACGCATTACGTCCTCCTGTCTTTAAATTGATGTTTACTTCCTCGTGTTTCAGCAGTTTGATCTTTAAGTCCAGTCCGCCGCCGTAGCCGGTAAGGCTGCCGTCGGAGCCGATGACCCTGTGGCACGGAATGATTATGGAAATGGGATTGCGGCCCACTGCACCGCCCACCGCTCTGGGTGAAGTCCGCCTCCCCAGCAGTTCGCCGGCCCGCCGCGCGATCTCTCCGTAGGAAACGGTCGTCCCGTAGGGTATATCCGTAAGGCACGCCCAGACCGTCCGGCGAAATTCGCTGCCCTCGGGCCTCAGCGGCAGTTCATCCGCAGCGGGCTTTTCCCCGGCAAAGTAGCGTTCGAGCCACAGCCCGAGAGCGTCGAGAGCCCTGTCTCCGTCTCCCGGAGCGAGGGGCTCGGTCAAGGTGTCCTTATATTTAGTCTGTCCGTCTATCCAAAGCCCCAGAATATTCTCTCCGTCACTGACGCCGGTCAGCCGTCCCACCGGCGAGGAGTATTCTCTGAAGTAAAACAAGGACTTCACCTTCTTTCTTTTGGCAGCGCCGCACGGAAGCCGTGCCCGGACTTAGTTCGTTATTATCTTAATTTTATCACTTAAATGGGCCGATGTCAACACGGACGGCGGTCAAAAAGTGCAATGTTCAAGATAAGTTTACAAAAGCGTACAAAAAAAATTTACCCGTATCTATATAAAATATTTGACAAATCGGCAATATCGTGGTAATATAAATATATACAAAGTAGACAAAACATCGGTCGGACATTGATGTGACGGTAAAAAGATAACTGAAAGGCTGTGACTACCGAATGAAAAAATTGTCGGGCAAGCTTCTGACCTGTCTGGTGCTTTTGCTGACCGCGGTCCTGCTGCTGTCCTCATGCGGCGGAAAAAGTCAAAATTCCAAGCTGGGGCTTCAGGCCATGAACGAGGGCGACTATGACCGGGCCAAGAGGTTGTACAATTTTGCGATAGAAAAGGGCGAGGCGGATTCGGAGGACAAAAAAATATATGAGGTCATCTGCGCTTATATCGACGCTCAGCGCTCCCTTAAGGCCGAGGAGTTCACTCAGGGGCTGGCCATTATCGACGGCTGCGGCTATGACTACAGCTCCCTGTCCATAAAGAACGACATGGATAAGCTTTACAACCAGCTTTCCGACGGCAAGTACGCCGACGAGCGTATCCGCTCCCTCAGCGAGGTGACGGAGGCCGGCAATCTTGAACGGGCCCGGGGCATGATAGACGAGATAAACCGGCTTAACCTCACCACGGCCCAGCAGGAACGGCTCGACAAGCTGAGCCAGGAGGTGGCGCAGCTGCTCACCACTGACGAGGCCGGCAAAACGGTCGTATATTATGCCGACAGACCCGAGGACGGCACCATACCCATGTATTCCGAGGCCGACGAGGAGTCCGACATTATAACCGAGATCCCCGGTATGGAGCCCATCGAGGTACAGGGCTTTGCGGAGAGCGGATTTATAAGTGTGGTATTCGACAAAAAGAGCGGTTATGTGAAATCCTCTGATATTGTTTCCTCAATGCCGACTTATAAGGAAAATGAAGAGGATAAAGAGAATGACGACGGCAAGGACGACGGCAAAACCGATGCTGAAGGTGAAGACTCCGACGGTGAGAAAGACGGCAAAAAGGACGGGGCCGACGGTAAAAATACCGATAAGTCCGGCGGCGAAAAGCCGCCCGTAGAGGCAATCAGCGCCGACGATGAGCTCCATGCCATTACCGCCGTAAACCTGCGGACGGAGTCCAATACGGACTGCGAGGTGATCGACACGATCCCCGCCGGAGCCGAGGTGACCTATCTTGGAGAGATGGAGCACGGCTTCTACAAGGTGGAATACAACGGCAAAAAGGGCTACGCCTACAGTGATTATCTGCAAAAATAATTAATAAAAAATACAAATAAAGTAAAGAATAAAGAAAGGATAAGCGAAAATGAGAAAAACAAAAATCATCTGCACCCTTGGCCCCGCCACAGACGACCAAAATGTTCTCCGCAGTCTTATGCTCAACGGCATGAACGTGGCCCGTCTGAACTTTTCGCACGGGGGACATGAGGATCACCTCGTCCGTATGAACGCCGTAAAGGCCCTGCGTGAGGAGCTGGACATTCCCATAGCCCTCATGCTGGACACAAAGGGTCCCGAGATCCGAATCAAGACTTTCAAGGACGGTTCCGCCGAAATAAAGACCGGCGACAACTTTACCCTGACCACCAGAGATGTGGACGGCACCGGTGAATCCGTCAGCATAACCTATGCCAATCTTCCGGCGGAGCTGAAGCCCGGCAATCGTATACTGATTGACGACGGCCTGATCGAGCTGGAGGTCATGAAGTGTACCGACACGGACATAGTCTGCCGCGTAATCAACGGAGGTGTGCTTCGCAACAGAAAGAGCATAAATCTCCCGGGTATCCATATTGAAATGCCCTACATGAACGAATCCGACCGGTCGGACATTGTTTTCGGCGTACAGCAGGATGTTGATATTATCGCCGCTTCTTTTGTCCGCAACGCCTATGACATCCTTGAGATCAAGAAAATACTTGAAGAAAGCGGCGGAGATGACATTAAAATAATCGCCAAGATAGAGAACCGCGAGGGCGTAAACAATATAGACGAAATACTGAATGTGGCCGACGGCGTCATGGTGGCCCGCGGCGACATGGGCGTTGAGATCGCGATGGAGGAGCTGCCCAAGATACAGAAAATGCTCATCAAAAAGTGCTGCGCCTGCGGCAAAATCTCCATCACCGCCACCCAGATGCTGGAGTCCATGATAAACAATCCCCGGCCCACCAGAGCCGAGGTCACCGACATCGCCAACGCTATCTACGACGGGACAAGCGCCATAATGCTCTCCGGCGAGACGGCGGCGGGCAAGCACCCCGTGGGCGCCGTGGCGACCATGGCCAAAATAGCCGAGACCACCGAAAACTCCATAAATTACAGGCAGCTGTTTGCGGAAAACAACCTGAGCGGCGACCTTTCGGTAACAAACGCCCTGAGCCACGCGGCCTGCACCACTGCCATTGATCTTGGTGCCGCGGCCATAATAACCGTGACCCAGTCCGGCTATACCGCCAGAATGATAAGCAAATTCCGTCCCAACTGTCCCATCATAGCTCCCACCACCATTCCGCGCAATTACCGTCAGATGGCTCTTTCGTGGGGCATAATCCCCGCCATGAGCCGGGTGTGCGAAACCACCGACGACCTTTTTGATTCGGCCATTGAGATCGCCAAAAAGACCGGCCTTGTCAGCGACGGCGACGTTGTCGTAATCACCGGCGGCGCGCCTGTGGGCGTGAGCGGCACCACAAATCTGATGAAGGTTCACCTTGTAGGCAACGTACTGGTGCAGGGTACAAGTGTGACGAAGCTTGGTACCAGCGGCGAGCTGCTGGTGAGCGACGGCACCGAGGAGGTGCTCACCTCTTTCCGCGACGGAATGATACTCTGCGTACCAAAAACCACCAACGCCATGATGCCCATACTCAAGCGCTGCCGCGGCATCATCTGCGAGGAGGACGGCGTGAGCTGCCACGCCAGCATCGTTGGCCTGACGCTGGACATTCCGGTGCTCGTTGGCGCGAAAAATGCCACCAAGCTCCTCAAGAGCGGCACCGTCGTAACCATCGACGGCACACAGGGAACGGTTTACGGCGGCACCACAAAATTAGTATAATTATACTAAATACAGTGGAACTAAATTACAATTTTGTGCAAAATTTTTATTGACGAAGCACAATTATACGTGTATAATGTATATTGTATTAAAGTAAATGTATAAGGAGGATTCACAAATGACATATCAGGAGATATACACAAAAGTGAAGGACGCTCTTAAGAATGCCGACGGTTCCGTTATCGACGGCAAGCTGGCTATTGAGTTTGACATTACCGGCGAAGGCGAGGGCAAGTTCTATGTGCTCGTTGACGGGGGCAAAATTTCCGTGGAGCCCTACGACTATGTTGACAACGACGCACGCCTCATTGCCGACGCGGACACCCTCATCAAGATCGCCTCTAACAGACTTAAGGCTGAGACCGCTTACACCAAGGGCGCGCTCAAGATCGACGGCAACGTCGGCCGGGCTCTTGAGTTCAAGAAGCTTGTAGAGTCAGCGGCTCCCGCCCGCAAGCCTCGCCGCACAAAAGCGCAGATCGAGGCCGAGAAGGCAGAGAAAGAAGCCGCCAAGGCTGCGAAGGAAGCAGATAAGGCCGCCGCCAAGGCCGCAAAGGAAGCTGCTCCCAAGAAGAAAGCCGCCGCCATGAAAAAGGCTCCGGCAAAAAAGACTGAGGATAAATAAGCTGATAAAAGAGCGCGTTCCGCCGAGGGGCGCGCTTTTGACTAAATAGGGATTGGTACTATACTTCCTTCAAGGTAAGTAAATAACATTAATGTGCATACTTGTATTCGCACCGCGCCTGTGATATAATTATACAGCAGTACCGCGCAAGGCTTATCAGCGGTATTTGCTAAAAAATAAAAGGAGAGACTTTAACCATGAAGAAAAACTTAGGTGTTATCCCCGCCGTCTATCCCATGCCCGTGCTCATAGTGGCCGCGTATGACGAAAACGGCAGGCCCAACGCAATGAACGCCGCATGGGGCATGATCTGCGCCATGGACAAGATCGCCCTCTTTATCGACGAGGATCACAAGACCACACAAAATATTCTGAAAACCAAGGCCTTCACCGTCAGCGTCGCCGACAGGGCTCACATCGAGGCGGCGGACTACTTCGGCATCGCCACCGGGAACAAGGTTCCCGACAAATTTGAGCGCTCCAGCTGCCACGCCGTAAAGAGCGGGTTCGTAAACGCCCCGGTCATAGAGGAATTTCCGGTTGTGATGGAGTGCGAGCTTGCGGATATTATTGAAAAGGACAACGTTTACGCCGTTATCGGTAAAATCGTCAACGTTGGGGCGGATGAGGCTGTGCTCGGCGAAAACGGCAAGGTCGATCCGGAAAAGCTTAACGCCCTCATTTTCGACCAGTTCCGGTCGGGCTACTACGTAACCGGAGAAAAGGCCGGCCAGGCCTGGAACGCCGGACTCGGCCTTCACGGCGTAAAGTAAAAAGCCTGTCATTTAACAAAAGGCCTCCGTTATCGGCGACGCCGGACGGAGGCCGTATTATGTCTTGACATTTCAATAAAAAAATACTATAATTATTTTGTCGCATCAAGTATAGTGCGATCTTATACCCGGCAAAAACGGTCGGATAAAAAAGGAGAGCAACATGGATATAAAAAACGGACCCAAGGCCATCGAAATTCGCGGCGCGAGGGTACATAATCTCAAAAATATAGACGTGGATATTCCGCTGGGAAAAATCGTGGGAATAGCCGGAATTTCCGGCTCCGGCAAGTCGTCGCTGGCCTTGGGTGTGCTTTACGCCGAGGGCTCCCGGCGTTACCTTGAGTCCCTGTCCACTTACACCCGCCGCCGAATGACTCAGGCCGCTGAAGCTCAGGTGGACGAGGTTCGCTACATTCCGGCCGCTCTGGCCCTGCACCAACGGCCCGGCGTGCCGGGCATACGCAGTACCTTCGGCACCTCCACGGAGCTGTTGAACAGTCTGCGGCTCATGTTTTCACGACTGGCCAGTCACCGCTGTCCCAACGGGCATTATGTCGGGCCAACGCTGGATGTGGCGGCGGAAAGGGATATTTTCTGTCCGGTATGCGGCGAGAAGGTCATGGCTCCGGGCGCGGAGTCGCTGGCCTTCAACAGTCAGGGGGCCTGTCCCACCTGCGGGGGGACGGGAGTTGTGCGCACTGTCGATCAGTCTACTCTTGTTCCCGACGAGTCGCTGTCGATTGACGAGGGCGCCGTCGCGCCGTGGCAGACGCTGATGTGGTCTTTAATGAAGGACATCGCCCGTGAAATGGGCGTCCGTACCGACGTTCCCTTTCGGGAGCTGACCGAGAAGGAGCGGGAAATCGTTTTCCACGGCCCCGCCGTCAAGAAAAACATAATTTATCAAAACAAGACCAGCGGAGCGGCCGGAGACATGGATTTTACCTACTTCAACGCCACCTACACCGTGGAGAACGCCCTTGCCAAGGTCAAAGACGAGAAGGGCATGAAGCGGGTGGAAAAATTTCTGCGTCAGGACGACTGTCCCGACTGCGGAGGCACACGGCTCTCTGAGGCAGCGAGGGCTCCGAGACTGAGGGGCATATCTCTTGCCGACGCCTGTAAAATGACCCTCGCCCAGCTGATAAAATGGGTGGAGGGAGTACCCGGTTCCCTGCCGGTCGAAATGCGGCCCATGGCGGAGAGCATCTGCGCCTCCTTCCAAAACACCGCCAAAAGGCTGGTTGATCTGGGGCTCTCGTATCTGACCCTTGACCGGGCGGCTTCTACCCTGTCCACCGGCGAAAGGCAGCGCACTCAGCTGGCCCGTTCCGTCCGCAACCGTACCACCGGCGTCCTTTATGTGCTGGACGAGCCCTCCATCGGGCTGCATCCGGCGAATTTGGAGGGCCTCACCGGTGTTATGGACGACCTTGTCGCCGACGGAAATTCCGTGGTGCTGGTTGACCACGACGTGAACGTCCTGACCCACGCCGACTGGCTCATCGAGCTGGGACCCGAGGCCGGAGCCGGCGGCGGAACGGTAATCGCTCAGGGGGAAGCCGGCGAACTGGCAGCAGATCCCAAATCAAAAATCGGCCCGTTTTTAAGGCCGGACTCAAGGCCCGTGCTCCGTGAGCGAATAAGGCCCGAAAATCTCTTTGATCTGGGCGAAATAAAGCTTTCCACCGGACAGATACACACCGTAAAGCCCCTGACGGTTTCCTTCCCCAAGGGCAGACTGTCGGTGGTGACGGGAGTTTCGGGCTCGGGAAAGACCACCATGGTTCTGGAAAGTCTCGTCCCCGCCCTGTCTGCCATGACCGCGGGTCAGGCTCTGCCGCCCCATGTGCTTTCTGTTGAGGCCGAGGGTATAAAACAGGTCAAGCTCATCGACGCCACACCCATAGGCATAAATATCCGCTCCACCGTGGCCACCTACGCCGACGTACACGACGAGCTTCGCAAGACCTACGCCAGAACGCCGGCGGCAAAGGCGCGGGGCTTCAAGGCCGGAGATTTTTCCTACAACACCGGCTCCCTGCGCTGCCCGACCTGCGACGGCACCGGCAGCATAAGCCTTGACGTGCAGTTTCTGCCCGATGTGGATATACCGTGCCCCGACTGCGGCGGCCGCCGCTACGGCAGGACGGCCTTTGAGATCTTCCGGGAGAAAAAGGACGGCACAAGGCTGTCCCTGCCGCAGCTCATGGCCATGAGCGTGGACGAGGCCCTGCCGGTCTGCGCCGATCTGAAAACCGTCCGCAGCCGTCTGTCGGTGCTCCGCGACGTGGGGCTGGGTTACCTGACTCTCGGCGAACAGACTCCCGGCCTGTCCGGCGGCGAGGCCCAGCGGCTGAAGCTGGCAAGCGAGATGGGGCGGGGCCAGAGCGACTCCCTCTTTGTCTTTGACGAGCCGACCATCGGTCTGCACCCGCTGGATGTGGCTTCGCTGATGTCGGTTTTCCAGACCCTCATCAATCAGGGAGCCACGGTGATAGTCATCGAGCACGACCTTGACGTGATACGCAGCGCCGACTACGTGGTTGACATGGGGCCGGGAGGCGGCGAGGATGGCGGAAGGATAGTGGCCGCCGGGCCGCCGGAGGAAATAAGGGCCGCAAAGGAAAGCATAACCGGTAAATATCTGTAATTATCTGCGATTTGGAGCGCGGCGGCCGTCAAAAATCATGCGGGACGGACGGCTTCACAAGCTTAGACGGTCACTCGTTTTCCTTCATGCGGCGCAGAACGATCTGCCGCCGTTCCTCGGCCAGCTCGGGATTTTTGGTGGGGGAGTAGGCTGACGGGGCGTTTGGCACTCCGGCCAGCATGGTACACTGGTACTCGTCCATGTCCCTGGGTTCCACGCCGAAATATCCCTCCGCCGCGTCGTAAATGCAGTAATAGCCGTCGCCGAAGTAAATGCTGTTGGCGTAAAGCTCCAGAATTTCGTCCTTGGTATAGTTCTTTTCGATTTCAATGGCGAGGAAGGCCTCGGCAATCTTCTTCACAATGTCACGGTTGTTGATGGAATAGAGGTTTTTCGCCAGCTGCTGGGTGATGGTGCTGCCGCCCTCGTGCAGCTCCTTGTCCCGCAGGTTGACGTAGACCGCCCGTCCGATGCCGATTATGTCCACGCCCCCGTGCTGATAGAACCGCCGGTCCTCCACGGCCACAACGGCCTTGACGTAGGTTTCGGGCAGCTGGTCAAAAAGGGTGTAGTGCTCCTTGTCCCGTACCCGGGCCACCGTCAGGCTAAGGCTGTTTTCGTCCAGCATGGCCTTGTACTCCCTATAGCCCAGAAAGGCCAGCAATCCTCCGATTAGCAAGGCGAAGATCAGCAGCCAGAGCAGGAGCCTCCCTATGAATTTGAACATTTGTCACCCTCCTTATCCTCTGAAATATTGATAAAGACAGCACTTTAACATTCCGTTGTAGAGCTTGCGGCGCTTGTCCGCCGGCCGGCCGTAAAATTTCTCGAACTCCTCGTGGCTGGTCAGTATCAGCTTAGCCGCCTCGGTGTAACGGCAGAATTTCCGGCCCATATTGCGGTAAAGGGTCTCGCAGCTCTTTTTGTCCATGAGCCGCTCGCCGTACGGCGGGTTGCACATCACTATGCCTTTTTCACGGAATTCCTCCGCCTTGGCCATGTCGCAGACTGTGAACTTTATCCTGTCAGCCACTCCCGCACGGCGGGCGTTGGCCTTTGCGGTCTCCACCGCCTCGGGTTCGATGTCCGAGGCAAAAATGTGGGTCTCGGCGGCGAGGTTCTGGTTTTCAACGGCCTCCTCCCGGGCGTTGGCCCAGAGGGCTTTATCCATACAGCCCCAGCTTTCCGCCGCAAAGCGGCGCTTGAGTCCGGGCGCTATGTTAAGGGCGTAGAGCGCCGCCTCGATGGGGATTGTGCCGCTGCCGCAGAAGGGGTCGAGAAAGGGCCTGTCCCCACGCCACCGGCTGATGTCCACCATGGCGAAGGCCAGAGTTTCCCGCATGGGGGCTTCCACCCCTTCCAGCCGGTAGCCCCGTTTGTACAGCGGTACGCCGCTGGTATCAAGATATATGTCGCACCTGTCCTTCAGGATGTTGAAGCGTATGGTAAGCCTGCTGCCGCTCTCCTCAAAGTGTTCAAGGCCGTAGGCTCTCGACAGCCGCCGCACGACGGCCTTTTTTATTATGCTCTGACAGGCGGGCACGCTGTGCAGCTGCGAGCGCAGACTGCTGCCCGTCACCGGAAACTGATCACGGACGCCGATAAATTCCTCCCACGGCAGGGCGGCCACGCCTTGGAACAGCTCCTCAAAGGTGAGGGCGGTAAAGCTGCCAAGACGTATCAGGACGCGCTCTCCGCAGCGGAGGTTTACGTTCAGCAGGGCCACGGCTTCCCAGTCGCCTTTGATGATAACCCGCCCGTCGGTGACCTCGCTGACATCGTAGCCCAGAGAGGTCGCCTCGTAGGACAGAATTGACTCCGTGCCGAAAAAGGTGGGTATGGCAATATCGAATTTTGCGGGCATATCAGTTCACCAGATCCTTCATCCAACTGTCTTTTCGCTGCCTTATTATGACGGCCCCGCACTTGAAAAGCTCCTCCACATAGCTGGCCGCCAGCACCGCCGGGGCCGGAAGATGCAGTGCAAGTCCGGTTATGATGACCAGCGGCACGCCTATGAGCCAAACTCCGCCCACGTCGCATATCATGCAGAAAACCGTGTCGCCGCCGCTGCGCATTGTGCCCACTATGGCCGATGTGGAAAAGGCCTTTAAAAACATAGCGCAGGCGCAGATGCGGAGCATCACGGCGCACATAGTTCGTGTTTCCGGCGTCATTTTGAAGAGCAGGGTCACCGGCGAGGACAGGAAGAACAGTATAATTCCCGTGGCCAGCCCCTGGGCCGCCGCCATTTTCTGGAAAAAATGGGCCTTTTCAAGAGCCGCGTCCCTCCGTCCGGAGCCTATCTCCTTTCCCACTATGACTCCCGCCGCCGTGGCGGTGCCGAAAACGAGGGCAAAAAGCATATTTTCCACTGTGCCGACTATGCTGTGAGCCGCCGCCGGGCCGCTGCCAAGACGGGCTATGACCGTACTGTAAATCGTTACTCCTATGCCCCAGAGGGATTCGTTGAAGAACACGGGCAGGCTGGTGCGCATATAGCCGGCGATGAAGCCGCCGGGGAAGTCGAACATTTCCCTCGGCGGGGCGAAGAACAGCCCGCGCCGCCCGCTTATGCCGAAGATCACCACCGCCAGCTCCAGCAGCCGTGCGGTGACCGTGGCTATGGCCGCGCCCCGAACTCCCAGAGCGGGCAGACCCAGCTTGCCGAAAATCAGCAGGTAGTTGAGTATGCCGTTGGAGGCCAGCGACACCAGACTGCCGGCGAGGGGCACCTGGGGCCGCTCGATGGCCTTAAGGCCCGTGCCCATGATGATGTTCAGGCCAAAGGGGATATAGCCCAGCACGGAAATCCTCAGATAGGCCGTGCCGGAGGGTATGACCTCGACGCTGCGGCCCACTAAAAGGCTCATTATCTGTCGGGAGAACAGCCCCGCCGTCACGGTGAATATCAGGCCGAAGGTCAGGCTGAGGCTGAGACCCACGGCCATTACCGAGCGTATGCCCCGTTTGTCCTGCTTGCCCCAGAACTGGGAGAAGAACACCGTGGCTCCGCTGCAAATTCCGAAAACCATAAGGTTGTACACGAAGAAAACCTTGTTGGCCATGGCCACCCCGGCCAGCTCCACCTCTCCAAGGCGGCCTATCATCAGGTTGTCCAAAAGGTTCACGCTGCTGGTGATGAGGTTTTGCAGGGTCAGGGGAATGACAAGACGTATGTAATTTTTGAGCATTTCGTTGCTGCCGGACATTTTTTCTACTCCTAAACATAAGTAATTCTGAACATATAATACCATAGATTTCTCTCATTTTCAAGCCCATTTTTGAATATAAATGAAATCGTAAGGATTTTGTAAGGAGCCCTTACGGAAGTGTAATTATGAGGAGTGTGGTGGAAAGTTGGAATTGCCCGATGTCCGAAAATACTTGACGGGCTTTTTGTACCGTACGGCCGTCTGCACCTGCCTGTTTTTGCTGTGCTGGATTGTCGGCGAGCTTTGGCCGGGAGCGTTGGCGGCGTTTAAGAGCAGACTTTTTTACACCGTGAACTACGGACAGATGGTTAAAGACCTTGAGGACCTGGCAAGGTGCGTGCTGCCGGGGTGAGGGTAAAAATACATCCGACGGCGATTGTACTGGCCGCCTTTTTTATTTGGAACAAAAGCTTTATCCGGCTTCTGGCGGCGGTGGTTCTCCACGAGCTGGGCCACGCTTTGGCGGCCTTTGCCCTGGGGCGGCGGGGCATGGTGCTGACCCTGACGCCCTTGGGCTGTTCTCTGTATGTGGGCGAGCTGTCCGGTCCGGCGGCGGTGGCCGTTTATCTGGCCGGCCCGGCGGTGAGCCTGCTGCTTGCGCCGGTACTGTCGCCCCAGACCCTTTGGGTGCTGGCCTTTAATCTGCTGCCGGTTCTGCCGCTGGATGGGGGCAGGGTGACGGCGGCAATTTTCGGAGAGCGGTGCTGCCGCCGTATCGGGGGCTATGCGCTGCTGGCGGCCACGGAGCTCTGCGCTTTGTACGGTGTGCCGCCCGTGGGACTTGTCGTCATACTTTTTCTCCATAACAGGTACCTTGCCTTGGCCGAGTTCATAAAAATTCAGCGGACGGCGGATTTTTTACGGGATTTGTATTGAAATATTTTGAATTTTAATGTATAATACTCATATATACTTCCGAACGGAGAATTGATATGAGCACAGTCAACATTGACAAAATACTTAAGCGCGTCCAGAAGCCTACCCGCTACAGCGGCGGCGAGCTGAACAGCGTAATGAAGGATCCCGAAGGCGCGGACATTCGCTATGCCTTTGTTTTTCCGGACACTTATGAGGTTGGCATGAGCCATTTGGGCATGAAAATACTGTATCATGTGCTCAACCTCCGGCCCGACACTTACTGTGAACGGGTCTTTGCGCCGTGGGTCGATATGGAGGAGGAAATGCGAAAGGAAAATATCCCTCTGTTCTCCATTGAGACCCGCACCCCGGTCAGAGAGTTTGACTTCGTGGGCGTGACTCTGCAATATGAGATGTGCTACACAAATGTTTTGAATATGCTGGATCTGGCGGGCATTCCCCTGCTGAGTAAGGACAGGGGCGAGGACGCTCCCTTCGTCAACGCCGGCGGACCCTGCGCCTACAATCCCGAGCCTTTGGCGGAGATATTCGACTTCTTTACCATGGGCGAGGGAGAAGAGGTAATCGGCGAGCTAATGGACGCATATAAAGAATGGAAGGCTGAGGGCGGCAGGCGTATCGACTACCTGAAAAAAATTGCCAAAATCGAGGGCATATATGTACCCTGCCTTTACGATGTGGAATACAACGGGGACGGCACTCTGAAGTCCATGACTCCCAATTGTCCGGAGGCAAAGCCCAGAGTCCGCAAGAGGATAGTTGAGAATTTGGACGAAATCGTCTATCCCGATAAATTTATAGTCCCGTTTATGGATATAGTTCACGACCGGGTGAGCCTTGAGGTTTTCAGGGGCTGCATAAGAGGATGCCGGTTCTGTCAGGCGGGCATGATCTACCGTCCCATTCGTGAGAAAAGCCCCGACCGCCTTGTGAAGGACGCGGAATGTCTGCTGTCCTCCACGGGCTACGAGGAGATGAGCCTGTCCAGTCTGTCCACCAGCGACTACACCCGCTTTGAGGAGCTGGCCGACCGGCTGCTGACCCTGACTGAAAAGGAAAAGGTGAGCCTGTCTCTGCCGTCCCTGAGAGTGGACAATTTCGGCCTGAGCCTGATGGAACGGGTACAGAAGGTTCGTAAGAGCGGCCTGACCTTCGCCCCCGAGGCGGGGAGCCAGCGTATGCGGGATGTGATAAACAAGAACGTCACCGAGGAGGATCTGATGCGCAGCGTTGGTTTGGCCTTCGACGGGGGCTGGCTGACGGTGAAGCTATATTTCATGATTGGCCTGCCCTACGAAACCGACGGGGACATCGCCGGTATCGCCCGTCTGGCCGAGAAGGTGGCGGAGCGCTACTATGCCTCGGAAAAGACCAACAAGCGCCGCGCCCCCTCGGTGAACCTGAGCGTGGCGGGCTTTGTGCCAAAGCCCTTTACCCCCTTCCAGTGGGCGGGACAGAACGACATGGAGACCCTGCGCCGCAAGCAGCAGCTTTTGAAGGGCGAGATAAAGAACCGCCATGTGAAGTACAGCTATCACCAGAGCGACGTAAGCGTGCTGGAGGGCATCTTCGCCCGCGGCGACCGAAAGCTGAACGCCGTCCTTGTCAGAGCCTTTGAGCTGGGCTGCAAGCTTGACGGGTGGAGTGAGTGTTTCGATATGGAAAAGTGGCGCCGGGCCTTTGCGGACTGCGGAGTTGATATGGATTTCTACACCAGAGAGCGGAGCTATGACGAGCTTTTCCCCTGGGACTTTGTGGACATAGGCGTGACGAAGGATTTCATGATGAGGGAAAACGAGCGGGCCAAGGCCGCCGTCACCACACCGCACTGCCGGCTCAAGTGCTCCGGCTGCGGAGCGGCCTCCCTCTGTGCGGGCGGCAAGTGCAGCGTCTACACGGAGGAGAGCAGTCTCAAGAAGATCAGGGAGCTGAAAGAGAATGGCTGAAGAAAAAATACTGTATGACTACTATTTGATATACGAAAAAACCGACAACGCGAAATATATTTCCCATCTGGACTTTGTGCGGACATACAACCGTACCATGCGCAGGGCCGGACTGCCGGTGGCTTTTTCCGAGGGCTTCAACCCCCATCCCCAGCTGAGCTTTGCCCTTCCCCTGTCCGTGGGATATACCAGCGAGTGCGAGCTTTTGGAGCTTAAGCTCACCGAGGAGCTGCCCGAGGCGGAAATAAGGGACAGGCTTAACGCCGTCATTCCCGACGGAATAAAAATCCTTGAGGCCCATAAGGGCCGGAGCCGAATGAAAAAGCTCCGCTATGCCAGATATATTGTGACGCCGGAAATTATGCCCGGGAGCGTTGACGGCTTTTTGAACATGAATGAAATTATCATTGACAAAAAAACAAAAAGCGGGATAAAGGACACGGATATCCGCCCCGACATCAGGGAGATAGCGCTTTCGGACGGCAAAATGGAAATGATCCTCTGCGCCGGCAGCGACAGAAATCTTAAGCCCGACGTTGTGGTCAGGGCCATGAACAGGTATATTTCCGGCTATGACAGCGGAGACTGTGAGTATCATCGGGCGGCGGTCTACGATGACGAAATGAAGATTATAAACTGAGGCTGACAAAGCGAGGCGATAGCATGGGCTCCTTTTGGGGACACCTTTCCACGATAACCCGGCACAAGCTGCTGGTAATGAAATACTGCTTCCGCATGGGGCTTTATTGGCGGGGACTGATGCACGACCTGTCCAAGTATTCTCCCACGGAGTTCTGGATGGGGGTCAGGTACTATCAGGGCAACCAGAGCCCCAACAATGCTGAACGGCGGGATAAGGGCTACAGCGCGGCCTGGCTCCATCACAAGGGACGCAACCGTCACCATATCGAATATTGGAATGATTACGCCGACGGACCGGAGAAAAAGGTGGTGCCGGTGGAGATGCCCAGGGTTTTTGTTGCGGAAATGCTTTGCGACCGAATTGCCGCCAGCCGCGTCTATAAAAAGGATGACTATACCGATGCCTCGCCCTACGAATATTATATGCGCTCCAAAGAACGGGGCATAATTCACCCCGCCACCCACGAGCTGCTGATGAAGCTGCTCATAATGCTTCGGGACGAAGGCGAGGACGCAACCATAGAATACGTAAAGAAGGATTTGTTAAAAAAGGACAAAAAACGGAGGTAAAGCGATGAAGCTGAAGAATAAGACGCTGAGTCTGCTCCTGGCGGCGCTGCTCACGCTGGCGGGTCTGCCCGCTATGGCGGAGGACGCGGCGGTCACTCGTGCTTGCGCGGTAGATCGTTTTATCCGGGCGGCGGGGCTGACGTCCGACGCGGACGGCCCTTTGCCGGAAGCTTTCGGCGACTGGGACGAGGTGCCCGAGGAATACCGGAACAGCATGGCCGTCGCGGTCAGTGACGGAATAATCAAGGGTACGGACGGCAACCTCAACCCAAACGCCGAGTTAACTCGGCTTGAAGCCATGATAATTCTGGGCCGCTGTCTGCCGGAGGTGCCGGTGAAGCGTGAGCCCGCCGGTTTTTCCGATGTGCCGGACTGGGCTGAGGAGGAAATAGAGCGTCTTTACCGGGGCGGGCTGGTCAACGGCTACGGCAGCGGGATATTGGGTTCCTATGACCTGATAAGCGAGGAACAGCTCGACCTCCTGACCGGGCGGGTGAGAAGCGCCCTCTCGGGTGATGTCAGCCTTAAAGACGACTTTTACGCGGCGGTCAACCGTGAATGGCTGGCGGCGGCGGTAATCCCCGAGGGTAAGTCTGAAGCGTCGATAAATTTTGGCCGACTGAACGAAATAGACGGCTATCTTTTGAAACGCAGCCGTGAGCTGCTTGAGAAATACAAGGCCGGCGAGGAGCTGAAGCCCGTGGAAAATCGGGCCGCAAGGTTTTTTGACATAGCGCTGAAATATCTGGAAGAGGACGCCGACGCCGTCGGGCCCTTGAAAAAATATTTTGACAGGATAGACGGATGCGTCAATGTCCTTGAGATTGGCAGCGTAAACGGGACGATACTTCGCGATCTGGCGGTGCCGGTGCTTTTTGACATAAGCATTCCGTGCGTTATCGGCGCCGACGGTTACGCCGAGTCCCTGAGCGGCGCGTATATCGACTGGCTCGGCTCCGGCATCGACCGCAGCTACTGGGCCGATGATCCCGACGGAACGGAAAGGGCCTTTGCGGACTATGCGTCGGGACTGCTGGCCTTGGCCGGGATAGAAAACAGCGGCGCCCTCGGCTCCGATATTGCCGCCTTTGAGCGTGAAACCGCTTTGGCCGGCATGGGTGCGGCGGAATACGCGCTACTCGTCGGGGACGAGAACGTTGACGAGGACTACCACATATTTGACTGGAAAGGCCTCGGCGGCCTGTACAGCGGAAGGTGGCTGAACCCGATTCCCTCAGTTTTTTTCAGCATAGACAGCCGGGAGCTCACGAATTTTTACGCCTATATCATAACTGACCGCGGCGCCGTTGACAAGGCGGTGGAGCTGATGAACACGGCTGACCTTTCCACGGTAAAGGCTTTGTGCAAATTCAACCTTATAGAACAGCTGTCGAACTTCCTGCCGGGGAAATTCATGGCCTTGAGGGAGAAGCTGGACAAAGAGGTCATGGGCGTGGAGGATGTTTATGACACTGAGGAATGGGCCGCGGTGCTGACCTCTGATGTCTTTACGGGAGCTTATGAGGCGGACTTTGTACGGAATAACGTGAAATATGACGCCGGTTATATCAGAAGCATGACGGACGATATTGTAGAAACCTTTGAAAAGCTGTTCGGCGAAAGCGGTTTGATGAGCTCGGGTACCGTGGACGCGGCCGTGGAAAAGCTGCGGAAAATGACAAAAGCCGTCGCCGTGTATGAAGGGGACGGCGCGGCGGACGGCGATCTCCAAACCGTTGAGGACGGAAAGTCCCTGATGAGCAATGTGGTGAGAATGATGGAGGCCAACGGCGGCAGCTATATGTCCGTGGTTGACTTTGTGGATATCGATTGGCCCGGCTATACCGTAAACGCCACATATTCGCCTTACCTAAACAAAATAAACGTTTACGCCGGTCTGCTCTATCCGCCGGTCTATGATCCGGAGGCTTCCTATGAGGACAATCTGGGCGGCATAGGCTTTATTATCGCTCATGAGATTTCCCACGCCTTTGATAAAATGGGCAGCGAGTACGATGCCGATGGCTATTATGCGCCATGGATGAGCGGGGAGGACGCTGACGCCTATGACCGCTTTGTGGAAAAGCTGGACAAATATTTCAGCCGGTACACGGATTACCGCGGCAATCCGGTGAATGTGACAATGACCGGCGACGAAAATATAGCCGACATCTTGGCTATGGAATGTATCGTGACTCTGGCAAAGGAAAAAAACCTCGACCTTGACAGAATATTCCGTTCCTATGCCCGGTGCTGGGCCTCGGTCAAAACTCCGGAGTACACAGACTACATCAGCCGGGTGGATACCCACTCTCCGAACACTGTCAGGGTCAACGCCGTACTCAGCGACTTTGATGAGTTTTACGAGCTTTACGGCGTTGCTGAGGGCGACGGAATGTACGTTCCTCCAGAGGAAAGAGTACATCTCTTTTATTGAAAATGGCCGGTAATTCACGTTTTTTATCAATAAATGCGGTGAATATCTTCTTTTTCATCATTTCTTCTTGACAAAACGGCCGTGACGTTATAAAATATTGATATCTTAATTTGAAATTAAGGGGGAATTTATATGGATAAGTTTGTTGAAATTGTTGACAACGTGAACTCCGTCATTAACAATTTCGTCTGGGGCCCCGTAATGCTGGTGGTCTTCCTTCTGGTGGGCCTGCTTTGCACCATCCGTACCGGAGTGTTCCAGATCTCAAAATTCAAGCTCTGGTTTGACGAGACAATTCTGGCGATCTTCAAAAAAAAGAGCGTTCGTAAAACCGACGACAAAAAGGCTATCAGCCAGTTTCAGGCTCTCTCCACCGCACTTGCGGCCACTGTCGGTACCGGCAACATCGCCGGCGTCGCCACGGCCATCATCAGCGGCGGGCCCGGCGCCATCTTCTGGATGTGGCTCAGCGCTTTCCTTGGCATGATGACCAACTTCACCGAAAACGTGCTCGGTATCAAGTACCGCTATAAGGACGAAAAGGGCGACTGGGTAGGCGGCGCCATGATATACATGGACCGCGGACTTCACATGAAGTGGCTGGCTGTAATATTCTCCTGCTTCTGCATTCTCGCCTCCTTCGGTATCGGCAATCTGAGTCAGGGCAACTCCATCGCCTCCACCGTCCATGACACTTTCGGAATACCCAAGGTGGCCATCGGTATCGTTATCATGGTTTTTGCCGCTCTGGTAATCATCGGCGGCATTAAGAGAATAGCTCAGGTAACGGAGAAGATAGTTCCCTTCATGGCTATATTTTACATAGTGGGCGGCATCGCAATCATTATTGTGAACATCAAGGCCGTTCCCGCCGCTTTTGGAATGATCTTCCGCGGCGCCTTTAACCTCAAGGCGGCCGGCGGCGGCTTCCTCGGCTTCACCGTGGCACAGGCCATGCGCTACGGCATCGCCCGCGGCGTTTTCAGCAACGAGGCCGGTCTCGGTTCCTCGGTAATGGTTCACTCCGCTTCCGATGTAAAGGAGCCTGTTGTTCAGGGTATGTGGGGCATCTTTGAGGTGTTTGCCGACACCATCTGCATCTGCACCATCACCGCCCTGTCCATCCTCACCACCGTTTACAATCCCGAGCTGGGCGCTCCCGCGGATGCGGCGGGCAATATACTGCTGGACAAGACGGGCGCCGTCCTTTCCGGCGCTCCGCTGACCTCCTATGCCTTTACTCAGACCTTCGGCAAGTTCGGCGGCGTATTCATCAGCATCAGCCTTGCGCTCTTTGCTTTTTCCACCATACTCGGCTGGTCCTATTACGGTCAGCGGGGCATACAGTATGTTTTTGGCATTAAGGCTGTGCCGGTATATAAAGTGATTTTTATACTCATGATAATGGTGGGCTGTATCAGTCAGCTGGATCTGGTCTGGAACATTTCCGACACGTTCAACGGGCTTATGGCGATACCCAACCTGTTCGCGGTAATTTTGCTTCACGGTCAGGTGGTGGCGGAGGTTAAGGATTATCTTCAGCGCCGAAAGGAAGGCAAACTGCTACAGTAGTAGTGCAAGTTTTTGATACAATTAAAAAACGGAGCCTTCCTGAGGCTCCGTTTGGCTGTAATACTATAATCTAATCCTTATTTTGTCAATCGCTTGAATTGACGGTACAATTTTGCAGCATGGAGGATCATTGAATGAGCAAAACAAAAGTTTTTGTCATGTTAATATGGGTGTTGACGCTTGTCGCATTTTTGCCCTGCGTCACTGCCGGGGCGGAAAGCACCGCCGACGGGCTGAGCTATGTAAATTACGGCGACCATGTGGAAATTACCGGTTGCGTCGGCCGTCCCGGTACGCTGAACATACCGCCTGTGATCGACGGACTTCCGGTCACGGCCATCGCCAACGACGCCTTTAACGGCTGTGACTTCATCACGTCGGTAAACGTGTCCGAGGGACTGGTTTCCATTGGCGACCGTGCCTTTGCCCGCTGTACCGGCTTTTACGGCGTGGTATTGCCATCTACGCTGGCTACTATCGGCAGCGAGGCATTTTATGGTTGTATCAGGATCGGTGGAATTGTGATACCCGCCGGGGTGTATTTCATGGCAGAGGACGCTTTTTCCGAATGTACCGGCCTTGAGTATATAATCGTGGACTCGAATAACTATTACTATGCCAGCGCCTATGAGGTGCTGTATGACAAATTTTACACCCGACTCATCAAATATCCTGCCGCCAACACTGCTCAGGACATAACCATCATGCCCTCTACTCAGTCCATCGCCGACGAGGCCTTTAAGGACTGCGCCAATCTCCGCTCGGTGACCATGCCCTACGGGCTGTTTTCCATAGGTGAAAGGGCCTTCTACAACTGCGTCAACCTTGTCAGCGCCGGCATACCGGACAGTGTTACGTCCGTGGGCCGTGAGGCCTACGGCTATTGCCAGAGCCTGCAGAGCATCAATATACCCGCAGGAATCTCCGTGATAAACGATTATACCTTCAATGGCTGCGGCAGTCTGTCACAGGCGGTCATAGCTCCCGGTGTGACGACCATCGGAGCGTGGGCGTTCTGCGACTGCATCAAGCTGGAGAGCATGGTCATACCTGACACGGTGTATGCCATCGGGGACAAGGCCTTTTCCCTCTGCTCGTCCCTCACCACGCTGACCATCGGCAACGGTGTCGCCGGTATAGGCAACGCCGCATTTTCTTACTGCACCAAGCTCCGGTCCGTGGTCATACCCAACTCTGTAATCACACTGGGACAGGACACCTTCCTCAACTGCGAATCCCTGACCGACATAACCATCGGTACCGGCGTGACCTCCATAGGCGACAGATCCTTTAACGGCTGTGCCGGTCTGACCTCTATAAACATTCCCGCCAACGTTATCTATCTTGGCACCAGCCAGTTCCAGGACTGTGCCAAGCTCGAAAGAATAAGCGTCGATCCCGCCAACCCCAATTACCTTGGCGCCGCCGGCGTACTGTTCAACAGGAACATGACCGAGCTTATCGAGTGCCCTCCGGCGCTCGCCACGGCCAACTATTATATTCCCGACATTGTCCGTAAAATCGACAACGGCGCGTTTTACCGCTGCAAGAACCTTAAGCTTGTCGTTATCCCCAACAGTGTGACGGAGATCGGAGATTACGCCTTCTATCAGTGTACCGGTATGGAAAACGTTACCATAGGCGGCGGAGTGACGGCCATCGGCAACTGTGCGTTTATGGCTTGCAGCGCCGTCAAGGAGATAGTCATTCCCAACAGTGTGCGCTCTGTCGGCGTCGATGCCTTCGCCGAGTGTACCGGCATGGATAAGCTGGTGGTTGGCACCGGCATAACCGAGATAGGCGGCTCGGCCTTCCGTGGCTGTGAAAAGCTCACCACGGTGTGGTTCTCGGCCGCTCTGCGCAAGATAGGCGGCTGGGCCTTCATGAACTGCCCCAGTCTTAACCAGGTGTATTATAGCGGCAGCTTCGAATTTTGGAAGCAAAATGTGGATTACAGCGAAAGCTTTATAAAATTTGACAGGGGCGTGCAGATAAGCTACGAGATACCCATACCCACCCTTGGCATTTCCGTGACCGTCAACGGTACGCCCGTTGCTTTTGACGTGGCGCCCACGGTGGATAACGGAACGGTCATGGTGCCCGTAAGAGTGTTTGAATCCCTTGGCGCAACTACGGTTTGGGACGGCGCGACAAGCAGCGCTACCGTCTATTATGGCAATATGTTCGCGACATTTACGTTGAACAGCGATCAGGCAAACGTGTACGGAGTTATGAAGCCTATGCCCCGACCGACTGTCGCCGCGAATGGCAATATCCTTGTGCCGATCCGTTTTGTGGCTCAGGAGCTGGGCTGCACCGTGGGATGGGACGGTCTGACTAATACCGTGGCAATAACGGGATAGGATTTTCCGAAAATAAATTCTCTCCATTTTTAAGCCGTTGAACGCCAAACAAAAATCACCCTTGACGTACCTATGTACGTCAAGGGTGATTTTTAAATTTAAGCCAATAAGGCGAACAATGAAACGGTAAATTTGTCGGCGCTTTACAACGGCGGCAAATCCGTTCATTTTTTTTGTGCGCAGTATTCCCGCACGCTCTCGGTGTCCCGCCGTATCTGGGCGAAAAGCTCTTCAACTGATGGAAAGGTACACTCCGGCCTGATGAAGTGCAGGAACTCGACAGTGACGGATTTGCCATAGAGGTCGCCTGTGAAGTCCGGAATATGCGTCTCCACACGCATACCGCTGTCGTGAACCGTCGGATTTACGCCCACGTTTGTGACGCCCATGTGCTCCGTCCCGTCGAAAATGACCCTTGAGGCATAGACTCCTCTCTCCAGCGGCACCGGTCCGGGATAAAGGTTAAGAGTGGGGAAGCCCATGGTGCGGCCGAGGCCCTTGCCCCTTTGTACTTCGCCGGTGACGGAGTAGTGCCGGCCGAGCATTTTGGCCGCCTCTTCCGGTTCACCGGCAAGGAGAAGCTCACGGATGCGGCTGCTGCTGACGCTTTGGCCGTCCAGCCGTTCCTCCGGCATTACGATTACATCGAAGCCCAGCTCACGGCCAAGCGCGGCCAAATCATCGGCGGTGAGCCTGTCCCTGCCGAAGTGATAATTGTAGCCGCAGACCGCCGTGCTTATGCGGAATTTATCGATGAGCACCGAGGCGGCAAATTCTCTGCCGGACAATCCAAGAAGCTCCCTTGTGACGGGGAGGAGAACACATTCGGCGCCAAGCTCGCCGATTAGCCGCTTTTTTTCGTCATTCCCCGTAAGAGGAAGGGGGGCTTTGCCACGGATCAGGAGAGAGGGTGGACAATCAAAACTCAGGGCTATGGGCTTGAGTCCGCCGTCCTTTGCGGCATAGACCGCACGGCGCACTATTTTTTGGTGGGCCAGATGGACGCCGTCAAAGTACCCCAGGGCTATCGCCATTTTTGCATTACTGTTCAAGCTATCACCTCGTCAATAAAAAGCCTTGACAGTCTTTAACGCCGGTCTGCCGTCCGCCTCGCCCCGTTTTGCCAGAGCGATAAACTCTCCCTCGCTGTCGTATACCCGAAACATCTCTCCGTCGGGAAATTTGTCCGTATATGCCGGAACGCCGTTCTTTACCAGAGCGCTGCGCCGTGGGTCAAGGTGAAGCTCGCCGAGGTCATAGAACATTTTGTCAATGGGAATAACGGCCTCCCCGAGCCGTCCGTCGGCGGCCAGCCTTTCAAGATCCTCCACGGTATAAGCGTCCTCCAGTTTGAGGCTCCCGCTTTCCGTGCGGCACAGACTTTTCAGACAGGCCCCGCAGCCGAGCGCCTCGCCGATGTCTGCCCCGAGAGAGCGTATGTAGGTGCCCTTGCTGCACCGCACGTCTACAGTCACCACGGGGAGAGATATGCTTATCACATCTATTGAGTGAACGGTCACCCTTCGGCGCTCACGCTCGACCTCAATGCCCTGCCTCGCCAGCCGGTACAGCCTCTGTCCGCCGACAGAAATGGCGCTGTACATGGGCGGCAGCTGCTCTATTTCCCCCACGAAGCCTGCAACCGCGCTGCGCACCTCTTCGGGAGTGACGTTTACCGGATTTTGCGCCAATATTTTACCGTCCAGATCCAGACTGTCTGTGGCCGTGCCCAGCAGTATCTCGGCGGTGTAGCGTTTGTTCTCCGCCGTCAGCATCTCCGCCGCCCTTGTCGCCTTGCCAAGCAGCAGGGGCAGAACTCCGGTTGCCGCGGGGTCAAGGGTGCCGGTGTGCCCGATTTTTTTCATATTAAAGATGCGGCGCGCCGCCCCCACCATTTTGTGTGAGGAGCAGCCCGCCGGTTTGTTCATAATTACTAAACCGTTCATCGATTTTCGCCTTCCAGAGCCTTTTCCATCTCCGCCGCCACTGTTTTTACCGCCTTCTCCATATTCGTGTTTTTCAGGGTACAGCCGGCGGCCATGGTGTGTCCGCCGCCGCCCAGGGCCACCGCCGCCTGCCGGACATTGTGTCCGTCCTTGGAGCGGAAATTGACCCTTATCCCGTCCGGCCCACGGTCGGAAAGAAAGGCGCTCATGACAACGCCGTCGATTTCCCGTGGAAGATTGGCGAAATTTTCCGTATCGTGGTTGTCTGCGTTGTATTTTTTGTACATTTCGCCGGTGACATAGGCCGTGGCGATTTTTCCGCCGCAGTGAAGCTCCACGGTGTTGATGGCCTCTCCCTGAAGCCGAAGCTGGCGGAAGGACTTGCGGTCATACAGCAGCTCGCAGAGATGAGAGGTGTTGACGCCCATGTCCATGATCTCCGCCGCAATCCTCAGGGTGTGTCCTGTCGTGGAGGCGTATTTGAAGGAGCCCGTATCGGTGGAAATAGCGCAGTATAAGTAGGCGGCGGCTTCCGCGGTGATGGGAATGCCGGCGTTTTTCAGCATATCGTATATAATTTCTCCCGTGGCCGGAGAGTCAACGTCCACATAGCTGAGCTGAGCAAAGCCCTCCTCTCCGCCGCGGTGGTGATCGATGCACACCCGGTTTCGGTGGGAGGCGAAGGCCGCGCCGCGGCGGCCGATGCGCTTGCCGTCGCCGCAGTCCACACAGCAGAGACAATCGTACTTCAGCGCTCCGCCGCCGTAGATCACTACCTCACTGTCCAGGCAGGACATATATTCGGTCAGCGGCTCGTCGGTGATTATGTCACAGGTTATGCCCCTGTCCCGGAGAACCGTCTGAAGGGCCAGACAGCTCCCGAGGCAGTCCCAGTCGGGGTTTATGTGGGTCAGCAGACCAACGCTCCCGACGGAGAGCAGGTGATCAGTTATCCTCTTCATTTCTTCCTTCATTGCGGCTCTCCTCCTTCATCACCCTGTGCAGCAGCTCATTTATATGGGCCCCGTGCTCTATGGAGTCACTGGCCTCGAATATGACCTCGGGAGTTACCCTGAGCCGCACCCGGCTGCCCAGCTCCCGGCGGATAAAGCCGGAGGCGCTCTTAAGGCCCTTGATGGCGGCAGTCTTGGTCTCGCTGTCGCCCATTATGCTGACAAGGGCCTTTGCGTAGCGCAGGTCGCCGGATACGTCCACCGCAACCACGCTGGTCATCAGCGGGATCCGCGGATCCTTAAGTTCGCGGATTATGTCGCTGAGGGCCCGCTTTATCTCCTCGGAGATACGGTCTGTTCGTTTAAAACTTGCCATTTATATCATTCTTTCTTCGTGCTTATACTAATTCCTGCCCGGCACGGAAAATCCTTGCCACTCGGTTGATGCTTTTAAACAGGAATTGGTATTAAATCAAAATATGGTCTGTCAAGGGACGGGCGCAAAGCTCCGCTGTGCCTAACGTTTAACCTCTTCCATTATGAAGCACTCCACATTGTCGCCTTCCTTGATGTCGTTGAACTTTTCAAAGGACATACCGCACTCGTAGCCCGACTGAACCTCCCGCACATCGTCCTTGAAGCGCTTCAGGGAGCTGAGCTCGCCCTCGTGGATAACTATGCCGTCACGGACAATGCGGACGCTGCACCCGCGCTGTATTTTGCCGTCGGAAACATAGCTGCCGGCGATGGTGCCAACGCCGCTGACCTTGAAGGTCTGGCGTATTTCCGCATGGCCGATAACGACCTCCTTGAAGGTGGGGGCCAGCATACCCTTCATGGCCGCCTCGATCTCCTCGATGGCCTCGTAAATTACCCTGTACATCCGCATATCCACCTTGGTGGACTCGGCGGCGCTGCGTCCGCCGGCGTCGGGCCGGACATTGAAGCCCACGATTATGGCGTTGCTGGCGGAAGCGAGGGTAACGTCGCTCTCGGTGATGGCGCCGACGCCCCCGTGGATTACTTTGACCTTTACCTCGTCGTTGCTGAGCTTTTCAAGGCTCTGGCGGACGGCCTCAACGCTGCCCTGCACATCGGCCTTGACGATTATATTCAATTCCTTGGCGCTGCCTTCCTTCATGCGGTCGAAAAGGGTTTCCAGGCTTACCGCCTGATTGCCGGCCTGCTGGCTTTCGGCTTTCTGCTTCTGCTTGCGCTCCTCCACAACGGCCCTTGCCGCCCGCTCGTCGTCAACGGCGTAGAACAGGTCGCCGCCGTCGGGCACCTCTCCAAGGCCCACTATCTCAACAGGGGTGGAGGGGAGAGCGGACTTCAGCTTGCGGCCCTTTTCGTCCACCATGGCTCTTATACGGCCGACAGCGGTACCGGCGACGATTATGTCGCCCACCTTAAGGGTGCCGTTCTGCACGAGGACGGTGGCCACGGGGCCGCGGCCCCGATCCAGCTTGGCCTCAATGACGGTGCCCTTGGCCTTGCGGTTGGGGTTGGCCTTCAACTCCCTCATTTCGGCGGTGAGGATCACCATTTCCAGCAGGGAGTCGATGTTCTTCTTCTGCTTTGCGCTGACCTCAACGCAGATAACGTCGCCGCCCCACTCCTCGGGAACAAGACCGTGCTCGGTGAGCTCCTGCTTTACCCGATCGGGATTGGCGCCTTCCTTATCTATTTTGTTTATTGCCACAATGATGCTGACATTGGCTGCCTTGGCGTGGTTTATGGCCTCGATGGTCTGGGGCATGATGCCGTCGTCGGCGGCCACAACCAGTATTGCTATATCCGTAACCTGAGCGCCTCGGGCACGCATGGCCGTGAAGGCCTCGTGTCCGGGTGTGTCAAGGAAGGCAATGGGATTTCCGTTGATGTTGACCATATAAGCGCCGATGTGCTGAGTAATGCCGCCGGCCTCGGAGGCGGTGACGTTGGTGGAGCGTATGGCGTCCAGCAGACTGGTCTTGCCGTGGTCTACGTGGCCCATAACGACCACCACGGGGGGACGGGGGACAAGGTCCTTTTCGTCGTCGGGCACGTCGTTGAAAAGCTTTTCCTCGGCGCTGACGATTATTTCGTGCTCGACCTCGGCGCCCATTTCCTCGGCCACAAGGGAGGCGGTGTCATAGTCGATCGTATCGGTGACGGCGGCCATTACGCCCAGAACGATCAGCTTCTTTATTATTTCCGCCGGACTGGCTTTCATACGCGAGGCCAGCTCGCCCACGGAAATTTCGTCGGGAATGAGAACGTGAACCTTTTCCTGCTTGATTTTTTTCTTCGAATGGCGCAGATCTTCTTCGCGGCTGTTCCGCTGGTTTTTGCGGCTCCCCTGCTGAGGCTGGTTGTTGTTCTTCTTTTTGATCTTTTGCTTGCCCACCACGCTGTCCTTGATCTCCGGAGCCAGCGCCTCGGCCTTTTCCTTGGCCAGCTGCTTTTCCATATCTATGACGTTGGCCCTTGTGTCCACATAGCGGCGCGTCTTTTTGGGGGCGGGCTCGGCCGGAGTCTGGGGCTTTTCCTCTTTCTTTGGCTTTGGCTCGGGCTTGGGCTCCTCCTTGGGCCGGTTGGCCTCAAGATAGGCCTCTATGGTAGAGCCGTCGTCGTATTTCTGGGTGTAAAACTCCAGAACTATGTCCATTTCGGCCGGCTCAAGGCTGCTCTGGGAGTTTTTGTTCTTTCCTATATATTTTGTGACTAAGGCCGCAACTTCCTTTGCCGGTACATTGATGGCTTTTGCGACCGCACTGACCTTTGGTTTATTCATTGGGCGATCCGTCCTTTCCAGTTAAATCATATTTCCGCGCCGCCGCGGCGAAGCTGTCGTCACAAACGCAGACAACGGGAGTGCTGCGTTTCCCCACGCTGCGGCTGAGCTCCTGTGAGGTGGAATGATACATGAGGGGAATTCCGTATTCACGGCACACGGCCTCTATCCGCCGCCGGTTGTCGGCGCCGATGTCCGTGGCGGCCACCATCAGCTTGGCGCTGCCGTCTTCGGCGGCCCTTGCGGCGGAGAAAGCTCCGCACCGAACCTTACCGGCGCGCATCGCCAGCCCTATCAGACCGAGAAAATTGTCCATAATCAACCTCCTCACGGGAAAATCACGCGGTTTTCCATTTTTTATAACAGATCCTTGATACTGTCCCTGATTTCCTTCGGCACGCTGCCCTTAAAGGCCCGTTCCAGACCTCTGACCTTTTCCAGCCGTGAAACACAGTCCCCTTCCCGGCAGACATAGGCTCCACGGCCCGGCAGCTTGCCCGAAGGATCAAGGGCAAACTGGCCGTCCTTGCTGCGCACGACGCGGATAAGCTCGGTCTTATCCTTCATTGTGCGGCAGACGACACACATCCTCTGAGGTCTTGCCATGGCGGTGCCTCCTTAATCTTCTTTTTCCTTTTCCGTCTGTTCTGACGGCTCGCCGTCGCATTTTATATCTATTTTCCAGCCCGTAAGTCGGGCGGCAAGACGGGCGTTCTGGCCCTCCTTGCCTATGGCCAGCGAGAGTTGGTCGGCCGGTACTATTACAAGGGCGCTCTTGCCGGATTCGTCTATATCCACGCTCAGCACCTGAGCGGGGCTCAGGGCGGCGCTGATGTACTCGGCGGGATTGTCGCTGTACTGAACGATGTCTATTTTTTCGCCGCAGAGCTCATCGACCACGGCGCCCACTCTGGCACCCTTGGGGCCGACGCAGGAGCCCACGGCGTCCACGTTTTCGTCCTCGGCATAGACCGAAATTTTGCTGCGGCTGCCGGGCTCACGGGTGACGTTCTTTACGATTACCGTTCCGTCGGCGATCTCGGGCACCTCAAGCTCAAAGAGCTTCCGCACCAGATTGGGATGGGTGCGGCTTATCATCAGCGAAATTGCCCTGTTGCTCTTGCTGACCTCAAAGACGAACACCTTTATTTTTTTGCCGGGGTAGTATTCCTCGCCGGGAATTTGTTCGCCGGGCATGAGCACCGACTCGGCCGTGCCGAGATCCACCAGCACGCCTCTGCGGTCTACCTTTTCCACCTTGCCGGTCATGATGTCGTTTTTCTTGTCGTTGTATTCCTCATACATTGAGCCCCGTTCGGCTTCCCGAATTTTCTGCACTACCATCTGCTTGGCCGTTATTGCGGCAATTCTGCCGAACTTTGCCGGATCGGCGTGAAATTCCACCACGTCGCCAACCTTATATGCCGGGCTGATCTCCAGAGCGTCGTCCAGACTGATTTCCAAAGCGTCGTCCAGTACCTCTTCGACCACTGTCTTGCGGCAGTAAACTTTGATGTCGCCGGTCTTTCTGTCCAGCTCGGCCACGCAGTCCGCCGCCTGGCCCAGATGCTTCTTGTACGCGGTGGCCACCGCCGCCTCCAGGGCCTGACACATTACTTCTTTCTTTATATTCCTTTCCTTCTCGAGAAGGTCAAGGGCCAGTAAAAGCTCACTGTTCATTTTTGATAAACACTCCTATCCGTAAAACCTCTAAAACTCCACCGCAAGCCTTATGCTCGCGGTCTTACCCTTTTCAAGCATTACCCGTTCGCCGTTCAGCTCGAGAGAAATCACACCGTGGTCATAGCCCAGCAGTTTGGCGGTGAAGCTCTTGCTGCCCATAAAGGGGGCAAAGGTCTTTATATCCACATTTTTCCCCACGGCTTTTTCAAAGTGCCAGTCTCTGCGGAGCCGCCTGTCCAGTCCCGGTGACGAAACTTCAAAAATATACGGATCCTTGATGAAGTCCAGCTCGGTGTCCAACAGGTCGTTGAGCGCGACGCTCACCCGTTCGCAGTCGTCCACATCAACGCCGCCGTCCTTGTCGATATAGAGCCGCAGATAGTAGCTGCCGCCCTCTTTAACATATTCAGCGTCATAAATGTAAACTCCGTTTTCGTCGCAGACAGGGCCGGCCAGCTTTTCCAGTACCGCTTCCGCCTTTGCCATAAAATCAGTCCTTTCCGACCGTGAAAAATAGTGTTTTTCTAAAACAGAGGAGTGAGCTTTCGCCCACTCCTGTCTTACCATAAGCTATTATAGCACTATTATTAATAAAATGCAAGTGTTTTTTTGAAATTAATGTAAAATTTTTTTCGCCGTAACTTAAATAAAAAGTATCATGTCATAATATGGGTTGATATTTAACGCGCGCTGGTTCATGGTGTCGGCCACGGCGAGTATATCCTGCTGGGATAAGCCCTTCGCCGCCAGCTCGGCCTCAAAATTTATGTGCTCGATAACGAAGCCGAGGGCCAGCCTGTCAAGGGCAAAGCCGCTGATGCCGACGGAGCGCAGTATATCGCCGAAGCCACTGTTCTCCAGCCGTGAGCTCATGTCTATGGCGTCGGCTATAACCTCGCTGTCGATGAGGCCATATTGCTCGGCCGTCTGCATTAGCACCTCCGCCCCGGCGTAGTGGTTAAGGGCGATGCGTACCGCCGCCGCGCTGTTGGGCAGACCGATGTATTCCGCGTCGGTTCCGCTGTAGGCCTGATTGAGGTTCCCGGCGTTGATTGTGCCGAGGATGCCCGAACGGTAGGAGTACAGGGCGGAGAGCAGAAAGGCCCGATAGTTGCCCTCGTAGAAATCGACGCCGCCTATGGAGCCGATTACGTTGGCGTCCTTTTCGTTCTTTTTGCTTTCGGTCATAAAGTTGGCGGATAGCAGCGTCAGCTTTTGATCGGCCTCGTCTTTAAGGGCGGACAGCCTTTGAGTGATCTCCGCTCCGGCGGTTGGATGGGCCTTGTGTGCCCGGTTCATCAGTGCGCAGACCTCCGCCCGGGTAATGGTGTCATAAGGGCGGAAGCAGCCAAGGTCGTCGCCCTTCATAAGTCCGTTGAGGACGGCCGCGGCGGTAAGGCTTACGGTCACGCTGTCGCCGGCGAAGGTGTCCCTGTCGTTGAAGGCGGAAATGACCTGTGCCGCCTCCTCCGGAGCGACGCCGCCGGTTCCGTAGAAGGCCAGCAGGCCCGCGGCGGCCTCTATGCGGGTGAGATATTCGGTGCCGCCGAAGCTCCTGCCGTAGCCGCTGCCCAGAGCCGCGGGCACATTACCGGCGAAGCTGTCCATAACAAGAGCCTTGAAGTTCAGGGCGTAAGGTGCGAACCAGTCGCCGCGGTTCACGTCGTCAAAAACCAGCACGCTGTTTCTCGTGGTGGGCAAGTCATAAAGCTCGCTCAGGATGGTGGCGTATTCGCTCCTTGTGATTTTTGCGTCGGGGCCGAAGCGTCCGTCCCCGTAGCCGCTGACCGCGCCAAGACGGGCTATGGCGTCTATGTCGGCCTCAGCCCAGTGGCCTCCGGTGTCGCTGAAGGTCGCCGCATGAACGGAAACCGTCAGCAGTGACAGTGTTACTATCAGTGAAATTAATTTTTTCATGGGTATCACTCCAATAATTTTTAAAACAGCATTTCTATGTGGAAGCCAAGCTTGTCGCCTAAATTCACACCGGCGGAGTAAAGGGCATAGCAGCCGCCGCCGCTGACGTCGGTCTTGAATACCGGCCCCCAGGTTTCGCCCTGGAATTCCTCATATATGCTCTGACCGGTCATTTCGGTCACGTTGTACCGGTGGCCCTCGCTGCTGAGGGCGGTGTAATACTCTTTAAGCTCGTCAAGCGAAGCGTCGCTTTTGAGCAGTACCCCGGCTATGCAATGTATGGTATCGTCATTGCCGCCGGCGTATCGGCAGCCTACGTAGGTGTCGCTCTCCACGATAGAGGTGTTCGGCGGCAAAGGCAGCCGCAGCAGCTCGCGCTTCACCTTATTTACAACTATATGGTTGTAGCACTGGGGGATTGCAAACGGCAGACTTATGACAAAAACGATGAGCAAAAAAATGAACAGAACCGATTTCACCGTTTTCATAAGGTTTTTCATTTCTGTTCCTCCAGCAGATTGATTATCCTTATCCCTTTCTGTTCCGCAAAGCGCACGGTCTGACCCGTTCCGCTGGCTCGGCGTGTGCTGTCGTACCAGCATACGCAGCAGTCGGCGGCCTCCACAAGCCGCAGGTTCCGCTTTTTCATGCAGCCGGGAAAGTATTCCGGTGCGAGAGTTTCCACATCGTCGGCCCGCTCCGCCACGTTGTTCAGCAGGGCGACGGACTCCGGCTCCCATTGACGGGTGAAGTCACTGACCGGACAGGGCAATACCAAATGCAGCCTTATGTCCGGATATTTGGCCCGCAGGGCCAGCACCGTCCGGGCGCAGACCGTGTCCCAGCCTTGGGCGCCTCCGGCGTAGAAGTCCGCCGCCCCGCCGTCGATGAGAGCTTCCATAGTTTTTCGCAGCCGAACCTTGTCCCCGTTTGAAAGACGGAGCTGCCGGTGACCGGTGAAGCACACCGAGCGTATCGGCCCCTGGGGCAGTAAATTCCACAGACTGTCCATCAATATTTTTTTATGCCTATGTCATGGCGGAAGTGCATTTTGTCAAAATGCACTTTTTCCACGGCCTCGTAGGCCCGCTTTATGGCGGCGTCGAGGCTGTCTGCCAGAGCGGTTACGCCCAGCACCCGGCCCCCGGCGGTGAGAAGCCTGCCGCCCTCGCGCTTTGTTCCGGCGTGGAACACGGTGACGCCCTCCATGGCCTCGGCCTCGGCTATGCCGGTGATCTCTTTGCCGCTCTCGTACTTTTCGGGATAGCCGCCGCTGGCCGCAACCACGCAGACGCAGCCACCGTCCTTCCATTTTATGTCAACTTCATCAAGGCGTTCATCGATTATGGCCTCGAATATCTCCAGCAGATCTCCCTCCAGCCTCGGCAGCACCACCTGAGTTTCCGGGTCGCCGAAGCGGCAGTTGTACTCGATTACCTTGACCCCGTCCTTTGTGGACATAAGGCCGAAGTAAAGCACGCCCTTGAAGGTGCGGCCCTCGGCGTTCATGGCCGCCATTGTGGGGAGGAAAATGTTCTCCATGCACTCCTTCTCCATTTCGGGAGTGTATATGCGGCTGGGGGAGAAGGTGCCCATGCCGCCGGTGTTCAGGCCCTGATCGTTGTCGTAGGCCCGCTTGTGATCCTGAGCGGAAACCATGGGCCGCATGGTTTTTCCGTCAGTGAAGGCCAGAACGGATATTTCCGGTCCGGTGAGGAACTCCTCAATGACCACCCGGTTGCCGCTGTCGCCGAACTTTTTGTCCTCCATTATCTCCTTTACGCCGGCCTCGGCCTCGGCCTCATCCTTGGCGATGATAACGCCCTTGCCAAGCGCCAGACCCTCGGCCTTAATGACGGCGGGGTAGCTGTTCCGTGCCCTTATGTAGGCCATGGCCTTTTCCGGATCGTCAAAGACCTCGTAGGCGGCGGTGGGGATGTGATATTTTTTCATCAGCTCCTTGCTGAAAACCTTGCTGCCCTCAATTATGGCGGCGTTGGCCCTTGGGCCGAAGGCCCGAAGGCCCCGGCTTTCCAGCAGATCGACAAGGCCCATTACCAACGGGTCGTCGGGAGCCACCACGGTCAGATCGATTTTCTCCTTTTCGGCAAAGTCGGCTATGGCCTCGATGTCCGTGGCCTTGATTGGCACACAGGTAGCTATTTCGGCTATGCCGCCGTTGCCAGGGGCGCAGTACAGCTCCGTCACCTTCGGGCTCTGCCTCAGCTTCCAGCATATGGTGTGTTCGCGGCCTCCGCCGCCAACGACAAGTACCTTCATATTTATTGCTCCTTTTTCGCGGCGCGTCGGTGCGCCGCACGATTTATGTCAAATATTGTAAGATTAGCCACAGGGGAAACCGCCCGGGTTGCCCCGCGCAAATTCAACTAAAATAAAATCCATCAAATTCCGGGGCGTGTACCCGGAATTTGATACCTTAATCGGGGTAGGAAATTTGTCCTCCCGGGCAAATTTCCGTAAGCGAAAGCGCCCGATGCGGAAGGGGGTCTTACGGGGGAAACCGCTCGGGTTTCCCCCGTACTTGTATTAGTGGTGGAACAGTCTTATCCCGGTGAACGCCATGGCGATGCCGTACTTGTCGCAGGTCTCGATAACGTTGTCGTCACGGATGGAGCCGCCGGGCTGGGCGATGTACTCCACGCCGCTCTTCCGGGCCCGCTCCACGTTGTCGCCGAAGGGGAAGAAAGCGTCGCTGCCCACGCAGGTACCCTTGTTCTGAGCCAGCCATGCCTTTTGCTCCTCTTTGGTAAAGACAGGAGGCTTTTCCTTGAACAGGGTCTGCCACTTGCCCTCGGCCAGCACGTCCATGTATTCATCGCTGATGTACACGTCGATGGTGTTGTCCCTGTCGGGGCGGCGGATGCCGTCCACAAATTTGAGGTTCATTACCTGTGGCGCCTGACGGAGCCACCAGATGTCGGCCTTGTTGCCGGCCAGGCGGGTGCAGTGGATGCGGCTCTGTTGGCCAGCGCCGATGCCAATGGCCTGTCCGTCCTTGACATAGCAGACGGAGTTGGACTGGGTGTATTTCAAGGTTATGAGTGAAATTATCAGGTCACGCTTTTTGTCGGCGGGGATGTCCTTGTTCTGGGTGACAACGTTGGAGAGCAGCTCCTCGTTGATGGCAAGCTCGTTGCGGCCCTGCTCGAATGTCACGCCGAAAACCTGCTTATGTTCGATGGGCTCGGGAACGTAAGCGGGATCGATCTGAATTACGTTGTAGGTGCCCTTGCGTTTGGTCTTGAGTATGGCAAGAGCCTCGTCGGTGTAGCCGGGGGCGATTATGCCGTCGCTGACCTCGCGGGCCAGCAGCGTGGCGGTCTCTTTGTCGCAGGGGTCGGACAGGGCCACAAAGTCCCCGTAGGAGGACATACGGTCGGCGCCCCGGGCGGCGGCGTAGGCGCTGGCGATGGGGCTGAGCTCCAAATCGTCAACGAAGTATATCTTTTTCAGTGTGTCGCTGAGCTCCGTGGCCACGGCGGCTCCGGCGGGGGAAACGTGCTTGAAGCTGGTGGCGGCGGGGAGGCCCGTGGCGATCTTAAGCTCCCGCACAAGCTGCCAGCCGTTGAAGGCGTCCAGCAGATTGATATAGCCGGGCTTGCCGTTCAAGACCGTTATGGGAAGGTCGCTGCCGTCCTTCATAAATATGCGGGATGGCTTTTGATTGGGGTTGCATCCGTATTTGAGCTGCATTTCGTTCATATATATCGTCCTTTCTTAATATAGCGGCTCCATGCCGATATTTTTCAACAGTTTGTTAAACGAGGCGTAACGGTTGGGATAAAGCGTTTTTACGCCCTCTATCCGGTCATGGCTGCCCCAGCTCTGGAAGTAGAGGCGGGCGAACTCCGCCAGACCCTCGTCACTGTTAGAGCTTCCATATTCTGACACGGGCAGAATGTCGTCCCCGATGGCCTTTTGCCACTCCTCGCTGTGGCACCAGTGTGTTTCGGGCTTTTCGTAGGCCGCGCCGTTTGCCAGAAATTCAATGCTGTGGCCCAGCTCGTGGGCAAAGTTGCGGGCCATGGTCTCGACATTTGTGCCGTCGGTTACACGAACGGTGAGCACCTTGCCGTCACAGTTGTAGGTGAAGGATGAGGCGGGCACATAGACGTTTACCTGCTGTATAAACTGCCGGTACTCGTAGGGGAATCGGGCAAGGGCCTGAATGGCGGCCTGTACGTTGTTCCCACCTGTCTCGTCGTAGTAGAATTTCACGGTCTGGCTGTGTCCGGAGCCGGTGTAGGTCACTTCAATGCGATTGTATTCCTTTTCACCGGTGTCCCAGATGTACAGCTTTTCCTTAACGGGGCCGGACTGGGAAATCTCCGCGTCCCCGTCGGGGAGGCCGGTAATGGTGACGGCGTTTATCTCGTTTGTCCCCGCGGCGTTATAGGAAGCCGTGGTCGCCATGGCCGTGAGTATGGCGTTTTTCTGTTCCTCGGGAGTCGTGGTGTCCCTGTTGTCGTAAATTTTTGTGAATGCCGCCTCCATGGTGTCCAGCAGGCTGTTGCCGTTGGAGCCGTTGGGGAGCACGACGGCTCCGGGTGAGGTACAAATTTCGGTAAGCCTTTGTTTTTGGGCCTCGGTCAGCAGCTTGTAGCCCTCCACCGCCGTCACGAGGGTAAAGGGAGTCTCGCCGGTCTTTGTCAGGGTGAAGGGGTACGGCTCCTCCCGAAGTACGGCCTCACCTCCATCAAAAGCCAGATAGCCTCCGTCGTAATTTTGTATGTAATACTGTTCCCCCTCGGGGATAAGCTTCCACAGCATGGCTGTGGAGCCGAAGCCGTATATCCTCCGGCCCGGCGTGCCCTCGTTGTCGTAGAGCCGGTATTTTTCGTCGGCAAAGCCGACCCAGCCGCCGCCCATATCCTTAAGGCGGAAGGGGGTTCCGGTCTCGGACACACGCAGATATTTCCGCGTGCCCTCCTGGACCACGGCAAGACTGCCGTCCGCTCCGTCAATGGTGTAATATCGCTCGTAAATGCCGTCGTAGCCGGGGGTAAGCTTCGGCTCTGAGGAGTGGCAGGTGAGGGTGGAATTGTTGACGGTCATGGGCTCAAGGGTCTGCGCGTCCATGACGATCACCCGAACCGACGCTCCGTCCTCAAGTTCTTTCGGGACGTCCAGTGTCAGCATGGAGTTCGCCAGATTGTATCCCGACGCGGCGTGTGTGAGTACGGATTCGGCGGAAAAGTTCGCCAGCCGCCCGTTCCTGTCGTAATAGCCAAGGGAAACCAGATAACTCCCGCCCGCCTTTTGGCTGACTATCTGCACTATTGCCAGAACGTGGCCGGAGGTCAGCCTTCCGTTGGAGACCTCGGCGTAGTCAATACTGTAGGTCACCTGGGCCATGTCGGTTATCTCGACCGCCAGAACCGGCAGGGCGGTAAAAAGCATACACAGCGCCGTAAGCACGGCGATGAGCTTACGCATTCTTGTTCACTATCCTCGTATCGTACTCGCCTGTGCTGATGTCGATGAAGCGCACGAAGAGGGAAACCTTGTTGTCCTCGTTGAGGCTGTTCCAAAGATTGTCGGTAAACTCGTCGATGGTGCCGGTTATTTCCACGGTTTTTGGCTCGCCCTCAAAGCTGGGCAGGGGATTGCCGTCGCCCATGTATGTATGGATGAGGTGACCGGTGCCCTTCTGAGGGGCCTTATAGCTGAAGGTGAACCGCTGGCAGGAATTGGGGTCGCCGCCGGCGCTCTTGAGTATGGACAGGGCGTAGCTGTAATCCCCATCTATCTTCATTATGCCGCTGATACGGGGGGTGTAATTGGGGGCGTCGGGCTCGAACTCACGGGTGCGAAGGGCCTGCTCAAAGGTGAACTGCTGGTTCATCAGCTCGTAGATGGTGTCAGTCTGGTCACCGTTGGTGACGATGGTTTTGTTGCCCAGCACACGGACGGGGGCGTAGATGATGAGGCTGGGATCCTCCAGCTTTGATGGGTCGAAGGCTTGAGTGCGGATGCCCTCGCCGTCCTCCACAAAGACACGGTTGCGGCTGTTTACGCTGCGGCCCATGATGAAGTAGGCCGCCACGGCCTTAGTGCCGTCAGTGCTGCGGCCCAGCACTATGCCGCGCCCGGGGTAGGCGTTGGAACGCAGGTCGTCAAAAAGGTTGATTTTCATAAGTATTACCTCCCAAAAATTATTTTTCTGTCAAAAAAATATGTAAAGCTCTATAAACGGACTCAGTACGCACAAAATATTCAGTACAAAAAGAATTTTGTCACCGGTTTTTACGGTTTGGCTCTCCCGCTTTTTGGCGCGTATAAGGGCGTTTGTCAAAAACAGGCCAAGGATGCCGAGTATGGGAACAAAAATCATTGCCAAAACTATGATGAAATATACCGTTCCCGGAGGGAAGAGGGCAATTTTATTCACTAAAACGTTTGTGACTGCGAGGATAAGGCTCACCGCCGCAAATATCCAAAGAGTTATTTTTAAATTTTTCATTTCACAGCCCCCCTCAAACCGACATAATACTCAGCCCGAGGAAATAGGCCCAGGGCAGGGCCGACAGGGCAAAAGTCCCAAGCAAAAGACATTCCTCTTTCAGGGTTTCGCCTTTTTTCAGACCCTTGCATATCATTACTGCCGTTATTACCATACCGGCAATTATTACGAACGGGGCGGCATACATCAAATAATGGTAGACGCTGTCGAAAATATGGTCAGGAATGACGCTGCCCGCCAATTTGCCGCCGGTATGCGTAAGCGCGTAAGATGTTATTGCGGCGATCCCCGTCAGCAGGTTCAATCCCGCAAAAATCCATAACGCCTTTTTAAGCATTTTCATGGCGCTCTCCCGTTTATCGGTTATACTGGTAGATCACAAAAATCCACAGGCAGAGGTGTACCAGCAGCATCAGGCCGAAGCAGACGATGATGGGGACGTCAGTCTTCCACGCCCAGCCGCCCCTGCGCTTGTCCGCCGACAGCAGACAGGCCGAGGCGATAAGGCCCACGATGCCCACAATGCCCACCGATGTGGCCAGATAGTCGCTCATGAACCGTACAACGGCGGGCCGTGCGGGGGAGTCGAAGCTGCCCACAACGCCCACGGTTATGATTGAAGCAACGGTTAGTATCACGATGAGCCAGAGTATTATCCGGAAAAAGTTTCGCATATTTTCCAACTCCTAATTTTTTGTTTAGGGCAATACCGCACAGAGATTGTGCCCGTATTGCGCCGCAGATTTTTTGACGGAATTACGAAAACGACGAAGGAATACTGTCGTATTTCAAGGAGTTTTCGTAATAAACGTCGGAAAAGATGCAAGCAAGACGGGTGCAAAGCTCATTGGCGGTCTTTGTGCGGTATTGCCTTAGAATTCCCCGCTGCACACCATTTCCACCGCGCGGGGGAGAATTATCCACTCGGCCTCTTCCATCACCCGGCGCTGCAAGGTTTCGGCGGTGTCGTTGGGGTCGATGTACACGGCCTTTTGCATGATTATCTTTCCGCCGTCCACTATCTCGTTGACAAAGTGAACCGTGGCCCCGGTGACCTTTACGCCGTAATCCAGCGCCGCCTGATGCACCCGCAGGCCGTAAAAGCCGTCGCCGCAGAATGAGGGTATCAGCGAGGGGTGAATGTTGATTATCCTGTTTCGGTACTCGCGGAGCAGCTCCCCGTCCAGAATGGAGAGGAAGCCCGCCAGCACTATCAGGTCGATGTTGCGGGCCTTCATGAACTCCGTCATGGCGTGGGAGTAGTTTTCGCCCTCCTCCTTTTTGGTGATGACGGCGGTCTCGATGCCGGCCTTTTTCGCCCGTTCAAGGGCATAGGCCCCGGCCTTGCCGGATACGACGGCCACGATGCGGCCGCTCTTTATGATGCCGCTGTTCTGGGCGTCGATCAGGGCCTGGAGGTTGGTGCCTCCGCCGCTGACCAGGACAGCAATATTTTTCATGTAGCTTCCTCCCTCAAAACGTAAAAACAGTCAATGTCCCATTTCATTGGGTTTGTGTCGATGTAGGAATAAATTTTTTCGTAGTCGGCCTTGCCGCGGATAATGTGGTCATGAAATAATTTTTGCCACATTGAAAAACCGGTACGCTTTGAACAATAGCCCTTCATTTGATTGATTACGGTAGATACCGTAGGGGCGGCCATTGGCCGTCCGCCATCAAAACGAACGGCCGCTATTTCATTTTGAATTAACAATAACAGGTGTACATGATTTGGCATAACTACAAATTTTTCCACCAAAACCGTGGGATAGTGAACAGGAATATCCATTATGGCGTCACGTACTATCCGTCCATAATTGGACAGCACCTTATCAATATCGCCTTTTTCAATGTCTTTGTGGGAATATTCTTTACGCCAGAACAGGCATTTACGGTCTTTTGTACATATTGTAACGAAATAGGCTCCGTTTTGACCGTAATCATAATTTTTTAACCGATTGGGTTTACGAATAGGTAAATTTGATTTTTCCATAATTTATCATTGATAAATTTTTTTTGATGGCGGACGCCCGATGGGCGCCCCTACAAGCATATTGTCAATTACTGTTAACTGCTCCTCACACCAATTCAATTTCCTTGTCGCCGGTCTCGACGCAGCCGATAATATATGCGGTCTCGCCGTTCTCCTTCAACACCTCCACGGCCCGCTCCGCCTGATCGGCGGGCACGGCGGCAATCATGCCGATACCCATGTTAAAGGTGTTGAACATATCCCGCTCGGGGATATTGCCCGTCTCCTGAATGAGCTTGAAAATAGGCAGAATCTCAAAGCTGTCCTTCCTGATGACGGCCTTGGCGCCCTCCTTCAGCATACGGGGGATATTTTCGTAAAAGCCGCCGCCGGTAATGTGGGAGATGGCCTTCACGTCGCAGGCCTCGATGAGGGCAAGGGCGGGCTTGACGTATATCTTTGTGGGGGTGAGCAGGGTCTCGAGGATGCCGGCCCCCAGCTTTTCATTGTATTTTTTCAGGTTTTCGGCGTTTTCCTCGGTGATGTTGAACACCTTGCGCACAAGGGAAAAGCCGTTGGAGTGTACGCCGCTGGAGGCTATGCCGATGAGGGCGTCGCCGGGCTCGAGACGGCTGCCGTCGATGATCTTCTTTTTATCAACTATACCCACGGCGAAGCCCGCCAGATCGTACTCGTCAACCGGATAAAAGCCGGGCATTTCGGCGGTTTCGCCGCCAATGAGGGCGCAGCCCCCCTTGACGCAGCCGTCGGCAACGCCCCGAACTATGGCCGCCACCTTTTCGGGCACGTTCTTTCCCACGGCCACATAGTCCAGGAAAAACAGGGGCTTGGCGCCGCTGCACACGATGTCGTTGACGCACATGGCCACGCAGTCCTGACCCACGGTGTCGTGCTTGTCGGACAAAAAGGCGATCTTGAGCTTGGTTCCCACGCCGTCGGTGCCGCTTACCAGCACAGGCTCCTCATAGGCGTCCTTATTAAGGGAGAACAGACCGCCGAAGCCGCCGATGTCGCCCATAACTCCGTCGATAAAGGTTCTCTTGACGTCGGCCTTCATCAGGCGGACGGCCTCGTAACCGGCCTCAACGTCCACGCCGGCGTTTTTATATGTGTTGTTCATATTATTTTCCTTTCTCAGATGTAATCAAAAGGTCGGATAGTCGCCGCTGAAGCAGGCGTCGCAGTAGCTGTCCAGCCCGGGAACTATCTTTTTCAAGTCCTCAACGTCCAGATAACCCAGAGAGTTGGCCCCTATCTTCTGCCTCAGCTCCTCGCAGGACAGATTGTTTGCAGCCAGCTCGTGCTTGTTGGGAATGTCGGTTCCGAAATAGCAGGGCCACAGGAAGGGGGGAGAGGACACACGCATATGTACCTCGGCGGCCCCGGCTTCCTTCAAAAGTCGTATCAGGTTGGCGCTGGTGGTGCCACGGATTATGCTGTCGTCCACAAGAACCACCCGTTTGCCGCTGACGCAGGATTCCAAAGCGGTGAGCTTTATCTCCACGTTCCGCTGGCGCAGGGTCTGGGTGGGCTGGATAAAGGTGCGGCCCACATAGCGGTTCTTCACTATGCCTATACCGTAAGGTATGCCCGAGCCTTCGGAATAGCCCACGGCGGCGCAGAGACCGCTGTCCGGCACGCCTATGACAATGTCGGCGTCCACCCGGGTCTCTTTGCCGAGAATCATGCCCGCAAGGCGGCGGGCCTCGTAAACGCTCTGCCCGTTGATATAGCTGTCGGGCCGGGCAAAGTATATGTATTCAAATATGCAGGGCCGGGGCTTGTGTCTGCCCACGTGCTCCCGACGGGAGGTAAGACCCCTGTCGTCCGCCGTGATTATCTCGCCGGGCTCCACGTCCCGTATGTACTCGGCCCCAACGGCCTTAAGAGCGGCGGTTTCGCTGGACACGACGTAAGCGTCCCCCAGCCGCCCAAGGCAGAGAGGCCGGATGCCGTATGGATCCCGTGCGGCGATGAGCCTGTCCTGGGTCATGAGCACCATTGAATAGGCCCCCTCCAGCCGATTCATAACCTGACTGAGAGAGTCCTCCGGGGAATCGTTCGTTATCCGTTCCCAGGCCATAAGATAAGAAATTATTTCCGCGTCGGTGTCGGAGTGGAATATGGCCCCGTTCTGCTCCAGCTCGTTCACAAGCTTGTTGTGGTTTGCCAGACCGCCGTTGTTGGCTATGGCTATCGACTTGGTGACGAGGGGCTGAGAGTTGAGCTTGTGGCTGTCCTCATGGCCGACACAGCTAACGTGGCCGATGGCCATGTGCCCCTTAAGGCGGCTGAGGCTGAAATCGTTGAACACCTCCGGCACAAGACCCACACCCTTGTGAGCGATGAAATCCTCGCCGCCCATGGCCACAATGCCGCAGGTCTCCTGCCCCCGGTGCTGAAGGGCGTACAGTGCGTAGTAAGTCAGCCGGGCGCAGTCCAGCGTCCGGGTCCGGTCATAAATGCCAAAGACGCCGCACTCCTCGTGAAGCTTTCCGTCGGTGAACATCACAGCTCCTCCACCCTCTTGGCGATTTTTGCGTCCTTTTCAATAATGGCCTGCTTCATGGCCTCCTTGTGCTCACGGAGCTTCTGTTTAACGTCCGGATTGGTTGGGGCGATAATCTGGGCGGCGAGGATGGCGGCGTTTTCGCTGCCGTTGACCGCCACGGTGGCGACGGGTATGCCCGAGGGCATCTGTACCACGCTGAGCAGGCTGTCAAGTCCGTCCATAAGGCTGGACTTAATGGGAATGCCTATCACCGGCAGGGTGGTAAAGGCGGCCAGTACACCAGCCAGATGGGCGGCCTTGCCGGCGGCGGCAATTATCACGTCGATGCCGTTTTCCTCGGCCTTGGCGGCGAACTCGTGGGCCAGCTCGGGGCTCCGGTGGGCGGAGATGACCCGCGCCTCAACCTCGATACCGAATTTTTTAAGTGTTTTTACGCAGGGCACGAGAGCGTCAAAGTCGCTGTCGCTGCCCATGACAAGGGCTGCCTTGGACATATTTATCTTCCTTTCGTAATTTATGACGTTCCTGTTTTTTATTCAACGGTTACTGATTTGGCCAGATTTCTGGGCTTGTCTATGTCGCAGCCGCGGTGCAGGGCGGTATAATAGGCCAGATACTGGGCGGGAACAACGCTCACCAACGGGGAGAGCATCTCGTGTACGTCGCCGATAACTATCTGATCCTTTCGGGTGGAAAGGCTCTTGGAGGAGATGCGGATGACCTTAGCTCCTCTGGAAATGACCTCCTTAACGTTGCTGCGTGTGTTCAGGTTGGTATTGGACTGGGTTATCACCGCCACGACGGGCGTTCCATCCTCTATGAGGGCGATAGTGCCGTGCTTCAGCTCGCCTGCGGCAAAGCCCTCGGTCTGTACGTAGGAAATCTCCTTCAGCTTAAGCGCCGCCTCAAGACAGACGTAGTAATCCACGCCGCGGCCTATGTAGAAGCAGTTGCGGGAGGGAGCAATGTACTCCTCCGCCAGACGGTTGTACAGCTCCCGATCGCCGCAGAGCCCCTCAATTGTGTTGGCGATGAGGGCAAGCTCGTACTTGAGATCAATGCCGATACGGTTCTTGACCGAGGCGGCCAGTATGGCCAGCACGGCGATCTGGGCGGTATAGGCCTTGGTTGAGGCCACGGCAATTTCCGGCCCGGCATAGAGCAGCAGGGTGTGATCCGCCTCCCGGGAGAGGGTGGAGCCCTTCACGTTGGTGAGGGTGATTGACTTATAACCCATTTCCTTTATTTTTACCAGCACGGCCCGGCTGTCCGCCGTTTCGCCGCTCTGAGAAATAAAGATGAACAGCGGCTTTTCGGTGAGCAGGGGGGTGTTGTAAACGAACTCGCTGGCGACGCAGCTTTCGGCGGGTTTGCCGGCGATGTTTTCAAAAAAGTGCTTGCCGATGATGCCCGCGTGGTAGCTGGTGCCGCAGGCGATTATGTAAATTTTGTCACAGTCACGGACGTCGGCCAGAATTTCCTCGGGGACGGTCAGCTCTCCGGCCTCGTTCTGATATTCGCCGATAATGCGGCGGATAACAAGAGGCTGTTCCTCGATTTCTTTCAACATATAATGTGGATAGGTGCCCTTGGATATGTCGCTGAGATCCAGCTCGGCCTTGTAGGGCTCCCGGTCTATGCGCTTGGAATAGCTGGTGTACAGCTCCACGCTGTCACGGGTAACAATGGCAAATTCTTTGTCCTGTATCTCGTAAAAGGTGTCCGTGTGGGCTATCATGGCCATGGCGTCGCTGCCTATCATGTTGAAGCCCTCGCCCTTACCCACGAGGAGGGGCGACTTGTTTTTGACTGCGTACATATGGTCGGGATCACGGCGGTCGATGATGGCCAGTGCGTAGCTGCCCTCAATTATGTCGATGAGGTGCATGATGGCCACGTCCATTTCCTCTCCTTCTGAGGTGAACTTCTCCAGCAGCCTTACCACTACCTCGGTGTCGGTGTCGCTGGCGAACTCCACATCTCTCAGATAGGTGCGCCTCAGCTCGGCCTCGTTTTCGATTATGCCGTTGTGTACGAGGGAAAAATTCTCGCTGGAATGGGGGTGGGCGTTGACCTCGTTGGGCTTGCCGTGGGTGGCCCAGCGGGTGTGTCCTATGCCAAGAGTACCCTTCAGCTTATTTCCGCCGTCCGTCTTTTCGTAAAGGTTCACAAGCTTGCCCACGGCACGCTCCACGGTTATAACGCCGTCGTTGTAAATGGCCAGCCCCGCCGAGTCATAGCCTCTGTACTCCAGCTTCGACAACCCGTCGAGCAGGATGGGGGCCGCCTCCCTGGGCCCTATGTAACCGACAATTCCGCACATAATGATGTACCTCCGTTCGTGTTTTGCTTCGTCTTTGAAACATGGGTGAAATTTACGTCACCCCATAAATATACAAGTATATTATATAACAAAACTTGCACGATTGCAACCTTTTTTGCATTTTTCACATTAAATTTAAAAATTATTTACTCTGTGCGAAAAAATGACTTGATTTAATCCTCGTTTTGCGGTATAATAAAAAATGAGGTAGAATGTGGTAAATATTACCGGAGGTGTGACAATGCCCCTTGACGCGGTAGCCCTGCGGGCCCAGGTGAACGAGCTTCAGGACCTGGCGGGATATAAAATAGATAAAATACAACAGCCGGAACGCGACATGATCGTTCTTGTGCTGCGCTCGGCGGGAGGCGCAAGGCGGCTGCTTATCAGCGCCAACAGCGCCAATCCCAGGATAAACCTGACCGACAGCCGGTTCGAAAATCCCCAGTCCCCGCCCATGTTCTGTATGCTCCTGCGCAAGCATTTGAGCGGGGGAAAGATCACCGCCCTGCGTCAGCTGGGCTTTGAGCGCATAATCGACATCGAAATAGAGAGCTATACCGAGCTGGGAGACCTGACGCCCAAGCATCTGCTCTGTGAGATAATGGGCCGCAACAGCAATCTGATTTTCCTGAATGAGGAAATGAAGATAATCGACAGCATTAAGCACGTGGATCTCACCGTAAGCTCGGTGCGCAACATACTGCCGGGACTGAAGTATATTATGCCGCCGGACAGCGGGCGGCTTAATCCGATGGAAGCCACGGCGGCGGACTTCCTGCGGGTGCTGGAGGCCGCGGAGGAAGGGACGCCGGCGGACAAGGCCATAACCTCCGGCGTGGGCGGCATAAGCCCGCTGCTGGCGAGGGAATGCCTTTTCGGAGCCTGCGGCGACGGCAATCTTGTTGTGGGGGAAATGACGCCCAACATGAAGCAAAAGACCGCCGTTGCGCTGGAAAAAATGTTCGACCGTGTACGGGCGGGGGACTTTGAGCCCTGCCTGATACTGAAGGAGGACGGCTCCGCCGCCGACTTTGCGCCCTTCGCGATTCGGCAGTACGGCGGGCGCATGAGCCTCAGGGAAATGCCCACGGTCAACGCCGCCGCCGAGGAGTTTTACCGGCTTCGGGACAGGGACGCCCGTATGAAAAATCACAGTGCCTCCATAACAAAGATTTTGACTAACAGTCTTTCCCGGGCTACGAAAAAGCTCGCTCTGCTCGAAAACGATTTAAAGGCATCCCTTGACCGGGAAAAGTACCGTATATACGGGGATCTCCTCACGGCCAATATCTATAAGGCGAACAAAGGCGACAAAAGCGTCACTGTGGTGAACTATTACGACGAAAATCAGGGGGAAATAACGATACCTCTTGACATAACCAAGTCCCCGTCGCAGAACGCCAGGAATTTCTACAATAAATACAGAAAGGCCAAGAACACCGAGCTTTACGCCCGGGAACAGATAGAGACCACCAAAACCGAGATACAGTATCTTGAGTCGGTGCTGCTGTCGGTGGAGAACGCCCGCACACCCTCGGAGCTGGCCGAGATAAAGGCCGAGCTGGAGAGCGAGGGCTATATCCGTGCCGAAAGCGGCAGAAAGCCCCGCCGGCCCGCTCCCTCCAAGCCCATGGAGCTGGAGTACAAGGGCTATACCATTTTGATCGGGCGCAATAACGTCCAGAACGATTATCTTACATTAAAAGTAGGCCGGAGCCGCGACCTGTGGCTCCACACAAAAAATATACCGGGCAGCCACACTCTCGTAAAGTACCGCGGTGAGGATTTTCCCGACGAGATCATCACCGCCGCCGCCTCTCTCGCGGCGTGGTTCTCTAAAGGGCGGAACGCCCCCAAGGTGGAGGTGGATTACTGCCCCGTGAGCCATGTTAAAAAGCCCGGCGGCGCCAAGGCGGGCATGGTGATATACGAGGGATACAGCACGGCTCTTGTTGAGCCGGGAAAGGAGCTGGCAGAAAAAATTGGAAAAGATACTTGATAAGATAAATTCCCCCAACGACCTTAAGTCGCTGACCTATTCCCAGCTTGTGGTGCTGGCCGGCGAGCTGAGAGACGAGATAATTGCCGCCGTGTCCGAAAACGGCGGTCATCTGGCCAGCAATCTCGGCGTCGTTGAGCTGACAATAGCCATCTGCCGGGCCCTTGATTTGCCGAAGGACAAGCTTATATGGGATGTGGGGCACCAGTCCTACGCCTATAAGCTGCTCACCGGAAGGAAGCTGGACGGCCTGAGGAAAATGGACGGGCTCTGCGGCTTCTGCGCCCCGTGGGAGTCGGAGTACGACTTCACCGTATCGGGTCACAGCTCGGCCTCCCTGTCCACCGCGATAGGCGAGGTAATGGCCAATGAAATAAACGGTAAAAAAAATAAGGTCTGCGCCGTGATAGGCGACGGCGCCCTCACCGGCGGCATGGCCATGGAGGCTCTCGACCACATAGGCCATCTTGACAGACCTGTGCTTATAATACTCAATGATAACGAAATGTCGATAACAAAAAACGTTGGCGGCATTTCCCGCACCTTGTCCAAAGCCAGGTCGGGCCTTGGCTACCGCCGTGTAAAATACAAGGTGGAAAATGTGCTCAAAAACTTTCCCGGGGCGTATTCCGCCACACGTTTCGTAAAGGAACATATCAAATACGCCGTGACGACCGCTGGCGCCCTTTTCGAATCCCTTGGTGTCACTTACCTCGGACCGGTGAACGGGCACAATATCGGAGAAATGGAAAATATATTCAAGCGGGCGCTTGCCATGGACGAGCCCGTTCTGGTTCACGTGGTGACCCAAAAGGGCCGCGGCTATTCCTATGCGGAAAAGGCGCCGGAAAAATATCACGGCGTCGGCCCCTTTGACGTAAGGGTGGGCGTCACCGAGAAGGACGGTAAGGATTACTCCGCCGTCTTTGGCGAGACGGTGTGCGCCCTTGCCGCCGAGGAGCCAAAGCTGGCCGTTATCACGCCGTCCATGACCCTGGGCAGCGGACTGACTGAATTTTCGCGGAAGTATAAGGACAGATTTTTTGACGTGGGTATTGCCGAGGGCCATGCCGTCACCTTCGGCGGCGGACTGGCCGCCGGTGGGGCTCTGCCCGTAATATCCGTGTATTCGTCGTTTTTACAGCGGGCATACGACAATGTGATACATGATCTGGCAATAGCCGATCTCCATGCGGTTTTGGCCATAGATAGGGCCGGACTGGTGCCCGGCGACGGCGTTACTCATCAGGGAGTTTTCGACGTGGCCTTCCTTTCCGCCATACCAAACGTGGCGGTGCTGGCCCCGTCCTGCTTTGACGAGCTGAGAAAAATGCTGGTATACGCGGTGAAGGAGCATGACGGCCCCATAGCCGTCCGTTATCCAAGAGGGGGAGAGAGCCGTTCCTTTGACAACGGTAAATTTGTCCTTGGCAGAGCCAAGGTGGTTAAGCCCGGCACGGACCTGACCATTGCCGCATACGGCTCCATGACGGCCCGGGCCGTAAGCTGCGCCGAGGCTTTGGAAAAAACGGGGATTTCCGCCGAGGTCATCGACCTTCGTACCGTTAAGCCCATCGACACTGCCACCATATCGAGGAGCGCGGCAAAGACGGGGCGGCTGGTGTTTATGGAGGAGGTCGTGCGCTGCGGCGGCATCGGCGAACAGCTCATAACCAACCTTCGTCTCCGGAACAGGGACGTAAAGGTGAAGCTCATAACTCTGCCAGACGCCTTTGTACCCCATGCCACACTGCCCGAGCTGGAGGAATTTTACGGCTTTACCACTGAAAAGCTGGCGCGGACGGTAAGCGAGTGGATAAAAAATCATGGCTAAGCGGTTGGATGTGTACCTCGTGGAAAAGGGGCTGGCCGGCGGACGTGACGCCGCCAAACGGCTCATAGCCGAGGGAAAGATATATGTTGACGGCCGTCCCGCCCTCAAGGCGGGACAAAACGCCGAAGGGGCGCTGGTGGAGCTCCGGGGCGAGCCTCTGAGATATGTGAGCCGGGGCGGCCTGAAGCTGGAAAAGGCGCTGAAGGATTTTGATATTGATTTGAACGGCTGTACGGCCATTGACATCGGCGCCTCCTCGGGAGGCTTTACCGACTGTATGCTTCAGAACGGCGCGGCCAAGGTATACGCGGTTGATGTGGGCCACGGCCAGTTGTCGCCGAAGCTGGCGGCGGACATCCGTGTCATTAATATGGAAGGAACCGACGCCAGAACGGTCACTCTGCCGGAAAAGGCGGATTTCGCCTCGGTGGACGTGGCCTTTATTTCTTTGCGCCTTGTTCTTCCGGCGGTCAAGAACCTGCTGAAGGACGGCGGCGGCCTCGTGGCCTTGATAAAGCCCCAGTTCGAGGCCGGAAGGAGCGCCCTCAGCAAAAAGGGCGTAGTCAGAGCCCCCGCCGTCCACGCCGGAGTGATCGGGGAGATAACGGATTTCGCCGCGTCGCTCGGATTTCACATCGCGGGTCTTGACCGCTCGCCCATAAAGGGGCCCGAGGGAAACGTGGAATTTCTCATGTACGCCCTGAATTCCGGTACCGGCGGTGCGGCTTTGGACATCGATGGACGCATCCGTGAAATAACCGCACAAAATTAACATATTGTTTACATCTTTTTTACTGAATATATGGTATTATATACCTAAATGTTATTGTACCTAATCTTTTTTGCGGAAAAGATCCCGTCATTGGAGGACGAACTCATGGAGAAAGCATCCGAACTTTACCCCAACTTAAAGGGCTTTGACCCGCCCGACCAAAAAGTAACCGACTTTGTACGCGGGCTCGGAGTCAGGACAGAGGATATACTGGCCGCCGCCAAGAGCGATCTGAGTGTGGACGGCAGCTACTGCGAGGTCTGGCTTATGGCCGAGGAAAAGCGGCTCATCGTGGCCCGGCCCGACAGCGGAGCCTTTGACGCCTACCCCTTCGATCAATGGGAAATCAGGGTGGAAAACTACCTGACCACAGGGGCGGTGCTGGCCGTAAGCGGCGAACATGAAACCGTGGCGGCCGCCTTTACCGATTCCTGCGGCAAGACCGTGGGCAATATCTGTCGGGTATGCGAGCGGCTGCGGGACGGAAAGGCCCTTGAGGATGAGGATTTCCACCGGGGCGAGGAGGACCGTGTCTGTCCCAAGTGCGGTACTCCGTATCAGCAGGGCCGCCGTACCTGCCCCAAGTGCCAAAGCAAGAAAAAGCTCTTTCTCCGGGTGCTGGGCTATATGCCCCGCTACAAGAAGGAGCTGGCCATGGTAATGGGCATGATAATCCTCAGCAGCCTGATCGGCCTGCTGCGTCCTTACCTCAACGGCAGCACCCTTTACGATCAGGTGCTCACCGAGGGCGGACGGTATTACGGAAAGATCGTCCCCTTTGTACTGCTGATGATCGGCCTTGAGCTCGCCACTCTGGCGGTCAACATTTTTCAGGGCCGGATAGGCGCGGCGGTGTCCAGCAAAATAGTTTATGACATCAAAAGCGAAGTCTTCGGGGCCATGCAGAAGCTGAGTATGAGCTTTTTCAATTCCAAGCACACCGGCAACCTTATGAACCGCGTTAACTCCGACGCTCTGGATATTCAGTATTTCCTCAACGACGGTATGCCCCAGTTCATAGTCAACGCCATAACCATAATCGGTATCGGCGGCGTGGTTTTCTTCTCAAATCCCCTGCTGGCTTTGCTCATCATGCTTCCCATCCCTCTTATTGTTTACATAATAAAGAGGGTGATACCTAAGTTCAACCGCTTCAAGTGGATAGGCTGGCACAAGTCCAGCAAGCTCAACAGCATCATAAATGACTCTCTTCTGGGCGTCCGTGTGGTAAAGGCCTTCGGCAAGGAGCAGAGCGAGGTGGACAGATTTGAGGGCGCGACTCAGGATCTGTATGACGTCCGCGTCCGTGAGGGACTTATGTCCGCCCGCATATTCCCGCTGCTGAACTACCTTATGACCATAGGCGGACTGTTCGTCTGGGGTCTGGGCGGCTGGCAGGTGCTGGAGGGGCATATGAGCTTCGGCACATTGATGACCTTCGTGGGCTATATCGGTATGCTGTACGCCCCCATAAACTTCATGATACGCACCTACGACTGGTGGGCCAACTGCATGAACAGCGCCCAGCGCATATTTGAGATAATCGACCGCCGCACCGACGTGCCCGAGGCCCGTGATCCGGTGGACATAGGCCGCATAAAGGGCGATGTGGAGCTTCGGGACGTCACCTTTGCCTACGAGGCCAACAAGAACGTCCTCCACAATGTGAGCTTCCACGTGATGCCCGGCGAGATGATCGGCCTTGTGGGCCACAGCGGCGCGGGTAAGTCTACGATTACAAACATAATCACCCGTCTTTACGACGTGACCGAGGGCGAGATACTTATCGACGGCGTTAATATCAAAAAAATACGTCAGAAGGATCTCCACGGCCAGATAGGCATGGTCTTGCAGGACACCTTCCTCTTTAACGGCACCATCGCCGAGAACATCGCCTACGCCAGACCCGACGCCTCCATGGAGGAGGTTGTCAGGGCGGCGAAGCTGGCCAACGCCCACGACTTTATAATGAAGCTGCCCGACGGCTACGAGACTGAGATTGGCCGTCGCAAGACCAACCTCAGCGGCGGCGAGCGCCAGCGCATATCCATCGCCCGTGCGGTGCTCATGGATCCGGCCATACTCATACTTGACGAGGCCACCGCCTCCCTTGACACCGAAACCGAGCAGCAGATACAGGAGGCTCTCGAAACCCTGACAAAGGGCCGTACCACCATCGCCATAGCTCACCGGCTGTCCACCCTCAAGAACGCCGACCGCCTTGTGGTGGTGGAGCGGGGCGAAATAGCGGAGATCGGCACCCACGAGGAGCTTGCCGACAAGCCCGACGGGATTTACGCCCGTATGCTTGGCCGCCAGCGTGACGCCCTTAAGATACGGGGCGTGGGCGACGAGGAGCAGCTTTGATTATTCATTTGGAGTGTGGAAATAAAGATGTTTAAAAAATACTGGCCGCTGATATTTGTGGTCGCCGCGCCGTATCTGTGCTTTTTTATGGCAGTGGATATGAACGGAAGCTTTATCATTTTCGGCTTGCTTCTGCTGTATCTGGTGCGGCTGGCCGCCTTGGCTGTGGGCGGGCTTACCGCTTTGAGCTGCCTCATGAAGGAACGGAGCGCCCGTGAGGTTCTGGCTGTGAACCTGACGGTCAAGCTTTTGCAGATACCGGCCTATCTTCTGATATTTGTCTGCGGCGCCGTCAATCTGTTGTTTATTTTGACCGCTTACGTCGCCCTGAGTATGTTCGTTACCGACCTGTTCACCGTCGCGACTACCGGCCTTATTGGAGCGGCGGGGGTCATACGGGCAAAAAACGAGGGGTTTATTGACGGTCTCACGGCCGTAATTCTGGGCGTGCTTCAGTTTATATTTGTCGCGGATATAGTTGCGGCGATAATTGCCTTAGTCAAGGCGAAATGAGGTTAGATTATGGAAAATAAAATGAAAAACTATGCCGAGATAAACTACCTTACCCCGGCGGACTGTGAGTTTTATGAAACGGACGGGGGCCTTTTGGGCCTGAAGATCCGCGGCGAGGATCTGGGCCGTGTGGCTCTGGTGCGGATGTTCCCTCTGCGGAACACCGACAATTTCATTTCCGTGCGCCGGGAGCTTCGGGGCCGGAACGACAGCCGTGTCGAGTACGGAGTTATCGAAAGGCTTTCCGATTTTACCGGAAAACAGCGGGAGCTTATTGATAAGGAGCTGGAGCGCCGCTACTTCGTGCCCGAGATAACGAAGGTCGTCAAGGTCAAGGAGGAGTACGGCCACACCTACTGGGAGACCGAAACCACCGCCGGAAACCGGAGCTTCACTGTTTTTGACATGAACAGCAACCTGCTCAATCTGGGCAACAATCGGGTGCTCATCATAGACGTGGACGGCAACCGCTACATTTTCCCCGATGTGACCAAGGTGGGGGACAAGGCCCTGAGACTGTTGGAGATATGGCTTTAATTAATTCCTTGCCTGTTATGAGGTGATACAATGTTACTTAACTATACCCTCCCCGAGGCCGAAGCCGCCGCTGCCGAAAAGGCGCTCCGAGGCGAGGAGATACTCTACTGTCTGCCCTACGACCTTACGGCGGATCAAAGGTTTACCGAGGGCTTCCTTGTCATAACGGACACGAGGCTTATCGCCCTGAGCGGCGGCCGGGTGGATATGATTCAGCCGGTGAGGGAGCTTTCCGGCGTTTGCTGCGGCGAGCTCAACTCCTCCGGTATGCTGGAGGCCGACGTGGGCGGCGAACCCAAGCCCATTGTGTTCTTCACCATGGAGCACATGGCCCGCTACGCCATGGCCGAGCGGATAATTACCGACCTAATCGAGGGCCGTAAGCCCAAGGCCGTCAGCGTGGACGACGAGAAAAAGTGCCCCATCTGCGGCCGGCCCTACATCCGCAACACCCGTATCTGCCGGAATTGCAGTGACCGCATGGGCGTCCTCAAGCGTATATGGAAGATCAGCCGCCCCTGCTGGGGAATGTACGGCATACTGCTGGTGCTGTTCTGGCTCAACAGCGCGGTGATGCTCCTCTCTCCCGTGGTCAGTAAGCATCTGATAAACGACGTTCTTGTCCATAAGGGAGCCGGGGCCGAGCTGCTGCCGATGCTCCTGTGGCTGGTTGTGCTGACTGGTCTGTGCTCGCTGGCTACCACCCTTGTGGGAGCGGGCCGTGAGGTCGTTTCCGCCAAGGCCAGCAACCTTCTTGTCCGTGACCTGCGCAACGACATTTACAAAAAGGTTCAGTCCATGCCTTTGGGCTATATCGAGGAAAAGCAGGCCGGCGACCTGATGCACCGCATCAACGGCGACACGGGCCGTATCCAGCGCTTTATACAGAACGTGGCCGTCCAGGCCGTCAACGAGGTATGCCTTTTCATAGGCGTGGGAATAGTGGTGGTGGCCTACAATCCCTTTATGGCCATGCTGATAATGATACCCATTCCCTTTGCTCTGTTCTTTACCAATTATATCCGCAACACCGTGCGCCAGCGCTATCACCGTCAGTGGCGGTGGATGGATAAGCTCACCGACGCCCTTAACAACGTGCTCAACGGTATAAAGGTGGTCAAGGTCTTCGGTCAGGAGGAGCGGGAGATAGAGCACTTCGACAGCGTGGCCTCGTCCGTCCGCGACACCACCTGCAAGGTGGAAAAGTACGTTTACACCGTGTTCCCCATAGCCCGCTTCCTTATCGGCTTCGGCAGCTATTTCGTCACTCTTTACGGCGGCAGCATGGTTCTGGGTCACGCCATGGATCTGGGCGAGCTCATGCAGTTCTCCACCTATGCCGGTTATCTTTACAGCCGTCTTGACTGGTTCAGTATGCTGCCCCGCCACGTCAGCGAGGCCATCACCAGCGCCCAGCGTGTCTTTGAGGTTATGGACGAGGATCCCGTCCCCGAACCGGAGGCCACGGCCGACGCCGGGGATATTTACGGCGACATCAGATTTGACGACGTGACTTTCGGCTATAAGTCATATAAGAGCGTGCTCAAAAACATAAACCTTGACGTCAGGAAGGGCGAGATGATCGGCCTTGTGGGCCACAGCGGCGCCGGCAAGTCCACCATGATAAACCTGCTCATGCGGCTGTACAGGGCCGACGAGGGCGACATAAAGATAGACGGCAACAGCATCGAGAGCTACGGTCTTGCCGATTATAAGAACCGTCTTGGCGTGGTGCTTCAGGAGAGCTATCTCTTCAGCGGCAGCATAATCAACAACATTCGATACGCCCGGCCCGACGCCTCCGACGACGAGTGCATCAGGGCGGCCAAGATAGCCAACGCTCACGAATTTATCCTCGGCCTGCCCGACGGCTACGATACCTATGTGGGCGAAAAGGGCCAGCGCCTAAGCGGCGGCGAGCGTCAGCGCATATCTATCGCCCGGGCCGTCCTCAGCGACCCCAAGATAATGATTTTGGACGAGGCCACCGCCTCGGTGGATACCGAGACCGAGCAGCAGATACAGCAGGCTCTGTCCCGTATAATTCAGGGACGGACGACCTTCGCCATAGCCCACCGGTTGTCAACGCTCAAGAACGCCAACCGCCTTGTGGTGCTGGAGGAGGGGCGCATAGCCGAGATCGGCAGCCACAACGAGCTGATGGAGAAGGACGGCATTTACGCCTCTCTCGTGAAGGCCCAGCGCACCATGACCGCCATGTCCGTCGCCATCGACGCCGAGGGCGGCGGAGGTCCACGCGGCGGCAGAGGGCCGGGAGGACGCGGCCCCGGAGGCCCGCCGAGATAAATCAGTATATAATACCGCACAAGTCACTTTTAGAATTGACTTGCGCGGTATTGTTTTAAGAATAAAGTTCTTGCATTGTCAAGGAAGTTGTGTTATAATTAAATTATAAATATTTAGTGGGGTGATATTTCATGTCAAACAGGGAACTGGCAAAAAATTTGATTGATAAAATACCTGACAGCAAAATTAATTATGTGATATCGTTCCTCAGCGGCTTTCAGCTTGACGATGAAATTGAAGATGATTTGTATTGTCAAAGACTTGTGGACGATTATCTAAATGACCCTTCACCCGATAAGGACGAAACGGTTCCCATTGAAGAGCTGGCAAAGAGATTCAGTATTGAATTGCTATAAAATGGTATGTTATAGATGCCGGTAACCGCGGGCAAATTTACAAATAAAAGGAGAAATTACAGTGAAAATCAAACTCATAACAGACACAGGCAGCGATCTCAAGCCCGCCGTGGCGGAGCGCTACGGTATCAGGCTGCTGCCCTTCAAGTACAGCTATGACGGCGAAACCTATCTTCGCAGCTTTGTTGACGAGAGCATGGATGTTTTTTATAAACACCTGTGGGAGGCGGAGGTTCCGCCAAAGACCACCCAGATAACCCCCTCCGAATTTACCGATATTTTCCGTGAGGAGGTCGAAAACGGTTACGACGCCATAATCATCACCACCCTCAGCGCCTCCGCCAGCGGCACCTGCCAGAACGCCCATCTCGCCGCCGCCGAGGTGATGGAGGAAACCGGCTGTGACATACGCATAGTCGATTCCCAGTCCTACACCTGCCTTTACGCCCAGCCGGTTATCCACGCCGCCAAAATGGTGGCCGCCGGAGCGGGGGTCGACGAGGTGGAGGACTACCTCAAGCGGGCCACTGCCGACTTTAACGCGGTCTTTGTGGTAAATGACCTTACTCACCTGAAAAAGGGCGGACGCATCAACGCCGCCACTCTGCTGTTTGCCAATATGCTGGACATCAAGCCCATCCTCACCGTGGGCGGCGGACTTGTGGTTCAGTCCGACAAGGTTCGGGGCGAAAAGCGGGTCAACAAAAAGATGATCGAAATGGCTGCCGACCGCTGCGGCGACCTGAACGGAAAGACCGTAATCACCGTCTGCGCCGACGTTGACGACAAAATTGCCGAGCTTAAGGCCGAGCTCAAAAGCCGTTTCCCTGACGTGAATATTCTCGACTGCCGCCTTGGGCCCATAATCGCCACACACGGCGGCCCCACCCTGTACGGCTTCGCCTATTCCACCTCAGGCGAATTTGACATCAGCGACTACGAGGAAGAGTAAAAACGGGAATTGTCGTAATTTTACCTCCCCGGGCCGTAAAAAAATTGTAAATTTTTGTAAAAAACGGGAACTTTTTTGAAATTGTTACGTCTAAACTGTGTAATCAAATTCAGAAAGGATGTATTGACATGAAAAACGTTTTAGCCGCCCTGCTGGCGGCCCTGCTGACCGCGGCGTGCGGAACGCCGTCACGGAACGCGGAGGTAAACACGGAGACCGGCAAGAATGAAGTCGGGGAAGAGGTGGTATATGTGGACGGAGAAGCCAATTTTGCCGATAAGCTCAACGCCCAAATGCCGAAGGACGAAAACTATATGTTTTCTCCTTTGTCGATAAAAATGGCTCTGGCCCTGGCCGCCAACGGAGCGGAGGGGGAAACAAGGGACGAAATTCTCGCCGCCTGCGACATTGACGATCTTGACGCCTTCAATCAGTATTCCCGCGATATGATAGACCGCTACAGTCAGGCGGATATACTCAGTCTTGACATAGCCAATTCCATATGGCTCAACACCGATAATACGGACAGCAAATTCGCCCAGGGCTACAAGGATACCCTTGCAAAGTATTACGATGCCGAGGCCGCCGAGGTAAATAACGGCAACGCCGTTCCCACCGTCAATAAGTGGGTCAGCGGTAGGACCCGTGGAAAAATTCCCGGCATAATCGACGACAGCAATTTCGCCGCCGCCCTTGTCAACGCCGTGTATTTCAAGGCCCACTGGCAGGATGAGTTCAGCGAATACGCCACGGAGAAGGAGGACTTTACCGGAGCTGACGGCAAAACCGCTCAGGTGGACATGATGCGCCGGACGGCTTATATGAACTACTATTCCGACGGACAGACCCAGATTGCCGAGCTGCCCTACCGGAATTACGAAAATCAGGCGGACGAAAATGGCCGTTTAATGAGCCGCACCGGATATGACGACATAGACGTGAGTATGTATGTGATACTGGGTGAAGACAAAAGCCCCGAGGAGCTTTTGAATAAGGCGGAGCTCGACAGCACTTATGTCGCCCTTTCCATGCCAAAGTTTAAAACTGAGTTCGGCATCAATCTCAACGGCGCTCTCAAGGCCATTGGCATAAACAGGGCCTTTGACAATGACGCCCAGTTTGGCCCCATGTTTGACAGAGGAGATTTTAAAATCGACAAGGCGCTGCACAAGACCTATATAAATGTGGACGAGGAGGGTACCGAGGCCGCCGCCGTAACCGCGATAATGATGAAGGCCACCGGTATGCGCGAGTATCCCGAACCCGTGGAGATGAAGCTTGACCGCCCCTTCACTTACGTTATAAAGGACAATATCAGCGGCGAGATACTGTTCATGGGCCGGTTCGCCTGTGCCGAATGAATAAATATGCATAAAAGCTCTTGCAAAACGGAAAAATTTGTGCTAAAATAGAATAAATAAATTTGTCGTTCGTTTTTTTAGGAGTGTAAATATGCAGAGCAACATCAGGAATTTCAGTATAATAGCCCACATCGACCACGGCAAGAGCACCCTCGCCGACCGGCTTTTGGAGCTGACCGGCGAGGTGGAGAGCCGTGACATGGAGGATCAGCTCCTTGACAATATGGAGCTGGAGCGTGAGAGGGGCATCACCATAAAAGCCCGTGCCGTGAGGCTGAACTATCGGGCGAAGGACGGGCAGGACTACGTCCTCAACCTCATCGACACCCCCGGCCATGTGGATTTCAACTACGAGGTGTCCCGTTCTCTGGCCGCCTGCGAGGGGGCCCTCCTTGTGGTGGACGCGGCTCAGGGCATCGAGGCCCAGACTCTTGCCAATACCTATCTGGCCCTCGACCACAATCTGGAAATTCTGCCTGTTATTAATAAAATCGATCTGCCCAGCGCCCGCCCCGACGTGGTGGCGCAGGAGATAGAGGACGTCATCGGCATTCCCGCCATGGACGCCCCCCGCATCAGCGCCAAGCAGGGCATAAATATCGAGGAAATTCCCGAATATATAGTCAATAATATCCCCGCCCCCGGCGGCGACCCCGAGGCCCCGCCGAGAGCTTTGATTTTTGACTCCTACTATGACTCCTACAAAGGGGTCATAGTTTATGTGCGTGTGATGGACGGCCGCTTCCGCCCCGGTATGCGTATCCGCTTTATGGCGGGCGGCGGTGAGTTCGATGTGGTGGAGACCGGCTATCTTGTGCCCGACGGCACCCGTCCGGCGGCGGAACTTTCCGCGGGCGAGGTGGGTTATATCGCCGCCAGCATCAAGACCGTGCGGGAAACTCAGGTGGGCGACACCGTCACCGACGCCGAAAATCCCGCCGCCGAGCCGCTTGAGGGCTACCGAAAGGTCAATCCCATGGTTTTCTGCGGAATTTACCCCGCCGACGGCGCAAGGTACAACGACCTTCGGGACGCGCTGGAAAAGCTCCAGCTCAACGACGCGTCCCTTTCCTTCGAGGCGGAAACCTCCGTGGCCCTTGGCTTCGGCTTCCGCTGCGGCTTTCTGGGGCTGCTGCATCTGGAGATAATTCAGGAACGGCTTGAGCGGGAGTTCAACCTTGACCTTGTCACCACGGCCCCCAGCGTTGTTTATCGGGTTGTAAAGACCGACGGCGAGGAGCTTATGATATCCAACCCCACCAACCTGCCCTCTCCCGCCGAGATAAATTACATGGAGGAGCCCGTGGTGGCGGCTCATATCTTTGTGCCAAAGGACTATGTTGGCGCCATAATGGAGCTGTGTCAGGAGCGGCGGGGCGTCTATAAGGACATGACCTATGTGGACGCCGATCGGGCCGATCTCCACTACGAGCTGCCGCTGAACGAGATAATCTACGACTTCTTTGACGCTCTCAAGAGCCGCAGCCGGGGTTATGCCTCCTTTGACTACGAGCTTCAGGGCTATGAAAAGAGCGACCTTGTCAAACTGGACATTCTGCTCAACGGAGATATGGTTGACGCTCTGAGCTTTATTGTCCATTCCTCAAAGGCCTATGCCCGCGGCCGCAGAATAGCGGAAAAGCTGAAGGAGTCCATTCCCCGCCAGCTTTTTGAAATACCCATTCAGGCGGCCATCGGCGGAAAGATAATCGCCCGCGAGACCGTTAAGGCTCTGCGCAAGGATGTGCTGGCCAAGTGCTACGGCGGCGACATAACACGTAAAAAGAAGCTGCTTGAAAAGCAGAAGGAAGGCAAAAAGCGTATGCGTCAGGTGGGCAGCGTGGAGCTGCCCCAGGAGGCCTTCATGTCGGTGCTGAAGTTAGATGAGTAGCGGACTGTATATACACATTCCGTTCTGCGTCAGAAAGTGCCCCTACTGTGACTTTTACTCGGTGACGGATCGCGTCGGAGCGGGAAATTATATCGACGCCGTGTTGGATGAGCTTGAGAATTATAATGAAAAATTCGACACAATATTTATAGGCGGCGGAACGCCCACATCCATAGGGAAAGAGCTGGTTCGTCTGTGCGAGGCCCTTCCGGAAGCGGAGGAGTTCACCGTGGAGGCAAATCCCGGCACGGTGGATACGGAGCTGCTGAGGGCGCTTAAAAGCGCCGGCGTCAATCGGCTCAGCTTTGGCGTCCAGAGCTTTAGCGACAACGAGCTTCGGGCCCTTGGCCGCATCCACACCGCCGCTCAGGCGGAGGAGGCCGTGACCATGGCCCGGACGGCGGGCTTTGAAAATATCAGTATAGATTTAATGCTCTCCACGCCTTTTCAGACGGTAAAATCTGTAAAAGAGAGTTTGGAAAAGGTGCGTGAGCTTGGGCTTGACCACGTCAGCGCCTATTCTCTTATTATTGAGGAAGGGACGCCCTTTTACGGCGCTGAACTGTCTTTGCCCTCCGAGGACGAGGAGCGGGAAATCTATTGGCTGGCCCATGATCTTTTGGAGGATATGGGGCTTATGCAGTACGAAATTTCCAACTTCGCCCGTTCCGGCAGAGAGTGTCGGCACAACATAAAGTATTGGACGCTGGAGCCTTATATCGGCCTCGGCGCGGCGGCTCACTCTTATTACGGCGGACGGCGGTACAGCAACGCACCTGATATTGCGGCCTATGTTCGGGGTGATGGCCGGAGTGTTGACTGTGAGGTCGTTGACGAAAACGAGCGGCTCCGGGAGAGGTTTTGGCTGGGCCTGCGCATGACCGGCGGAATTGCCTACAACGGCGAGTTTCCGGAAGAGGTCGGCAAGCTGATAAAAGAGGGTCTGCTTGAGCGGGCGGATGGAAAAATCCGTCTTACAAAAAAGGGTATAGACCTGGCAAATCTTGTGTTTATGGAGTTTGTTTGATATGGATTGCAGAGAACAGGCCCTGAAGCTCCTGTCCTTCAGCGACCGCACCGAAAGCGAAATGCGGAAAAGACTGGCGGAAAAGGGCTTTGAGGAGGCCGATATTGAGAAAACGCTCAACTTCCTCAAGGAGTATGGTTACATAGACGACCGCCGCTACGCCGCCAAGTACGCCGCCGACAGCGTGAAGCTAAAGGGCCACGGCCCGGGACGCATCCGCGCCGGCCTTTTGCAGAAGGGCGTCAGCCGGGACGTTGTGGACGAGACTGTTGATGAAATGGAGTCCGATCCCCGTGAACAGCTCGATGCCGCCATGGAGCGGCGTTTCGCCAATGCCGACCTGAGCAGTCCCAGGGAGCGGAACCGTATTTTCGGCTATTTTGCCCGAAGGGGCTATTCGCCCCACGATATATGGGGAGCGATAAACGGCCGGAGCGCCTTTAAGGATATAGATGACAATTTCGAGGAGTGATAGTGTGACAAAAATCGGCTTCGTGTCCCTCGGCTGCAACAAAAACCTCTGCGACACGGAAAATATGCTGGGTATTCTGGCCGGACGGGGCTATGAACCGGTGAACGACCCCAACGAGGCGGAGGTCATTGTGGTCAACACCTGCGGCTTTATCGACAGCGCCAAGGAGGAATCCATAAATACTATCCTTGAAATGGCCGAGTATAAAAAAGAAAAGTGCCGCCTGCTGGTGGCGGCTGGATGTATGGCCCAGCGTTACCCCGAGGATATACGCCGTGAGCTGCCGGAGGTGGACGTGATAATCGGCACCACGGTTTTTGACCGGATTGCCGACGCCATAGAGGCCGGGCTGGCGGGGGAAAGAGCGACCCTTATCGACGGCATAGACAAGGAGGTTCCCGACTGTCTGCCGCGCATCAGGACGACCCTGTCTCACGTCGCCTACATTAAGATTGCCGAGGGATGCAGCAATCACTGCACCTACTGTGCCATTCCCAATATCAGGGGCCGCTATCGGAGCCGGCCGATGGAAAATATCATAGCCGAGGCCGAGGCTCTGGCCGCCGACGGCGTGAAGGAGCTTATCGTCGTGGCTCAGGATACCACGCGTTACGGCGAGGATCTGTACGGGAAGCGTAAAATCGCGCCGCTGCTGCGGGAGTTATGTAAAATTCGCGGCATAGAATGGGTGCGCGTCCACTATTCGTACCCAGAGGCGGTGGACGACGAGCTCATAGAGACCATAAAAAACGAGAAAAAGATAGTAAAGTATCTGGACATACCCGTTCAGCACGGGGACGACGAAATACTCCGCCGGATGGGCCGCCGCACCAATCGGGCGCAGATAATCGGTCTTATCTCACGGCTGCGGGAGGAGATCCCCGGCGTGGTAATAAGAACCAGCCTTATCACCGGTTTCCCCGGAGAGACCGAGGAACAATTCCAAAATCTTCTGTCCCTCATGGAGGAGGTTCGCTTCGACCGAACCGGAGTATTCGCCTACTCCGCCGAGGAAGGGACTCCCGCCGCGAAGCTGCCCGGCCAGCTTGACGATGAAGTTAAGGAGGAGCGCCGTGCCGCCGCCATGGAGCTGGCTCAGCGGCTGTCCCTTGAGCGTAACCGGCGGCTTGAGGGTACAATTCTTGAGGTTATGGTCGACGGCTTTGAGGATGGACTGTTTTACGGACGCAGCGGGGGCGAAAGCCTCGAGGCCGATCCGCTCATTTATTTCGGGTCGCAGCTGGAGCCGCAAATGGGAGATATAGTCAAAGTAAAAATTCTGGATGCTCAGGAGTACGACCTGTACGGTGAACAGATAAGATAAGGAGGAAAAAACATGAATTTGCCAAATAAGCTTACGATGTTCCGCATTATACTTGTGCCGGTGACAATGGCGCTTATGCTGCTGAACCAGCCCATATTTGCGGGCATAGTCTTTGCCATAGCAAGCATAACGGATTTTTTCGACGGCTTTATTGCCAGAAAGTACAATCTTGTCACTTCTTTTGGAAAAATCATGGATCCGTTGGCTGACAAAATACTGGTGTTCGGCGCTCTGCTGTGCTTTATCCAGAACGGCACCATCAACGTCTGGCCGGTGGTTATCATTCTTGCCCGTGAGCTGTTCGTCACCTGCATGAGAGTTGTTGCCGTGGACAAGGGCAAAGTTATTGCCGCCTCATGGTGGGGCAAAATTAAGACCAACGTACAGATTTTTTCGGTTTTGTTCTCCATATTTTTTGAAAAAACTCTGCCCACGGTGTGCGCCGTTGTGCTTTGGATAGCCGCAATTTTCACCCTTGCCAGCTGGATTGCGTATATATTTGAAAATATTGACGTGTTTAAGGATTGATTTGATATGAGAGCTTTGGTGATCACGGTTTCCGGCGTTATCGGCTGCGGGGCGGCGGACCTCTGTGACGAGCTGGGCCGGTGTATCGACCGCAGCGTGGTTCTGCATATCAGGGATTACGCCGTGGCCGGTCAGCCGGGCTCTCTCTGGATGAAAGGGACAGACAACTTTGACGCTCTGGACTTCAGCGACATGAAGGCGGACGTCGACCGTTTGGCGGAGGATAGGAGATATGACTGTATAATTATAGACAATCCCGTTGGCCGCAGCTCAATAAGTGCCCTTGAATTTACCAATTTTGTGTTTTATCTGGAATGTCCGCTCGATATGGCGCTGGCAAGGTGGGTCGGGCAGAAGGCCCGCGTCATGACTCCGGAGAATATGCGTAAAAGCATGAGGCTTTATATGGATCTCTGGTACGGGATAGCCCGCAAAATCGACAGCATTGTCAGGCATGAATGTGACGTGTTTATTTACCATGACGATTTTTTGAAAATGGAAAAAACGCTCAGGGATTACGTTCAGATGATAATGATCAATTTCAACGCGCTGCTCTCTTTGTCTGAGGTAAACGGCATACTCAATATGCGGCCCTTTGCCCGCAACAAAAAAATAAAAAAATGGTAAAAAGGGCTTGACAAAGGCAAAATAATTTGTTATAATAACCTTTGTCACGCGGGTGTAGTTCATCGGTAGAATACCAGCCTTCCAAGCTGGCTAGGTGGGTTCGACTCCCATCACCCGCTCCATTTTCATGTGCCTGTAGCTCAGTCGGATAGAGCAACTGCCTTCTAAGCAGTAGGTCCTGGGTTCGAATCCCCGCAGGCACGCCATTTTTCCGGCCGCATAACGGCACTCAGGCAGACCTTCCTTTTTTTGGAAGAGGGGGATTGCGAGCCTGAGCAAATATGGTGGGTATAGCGCAGTTGGTTAGCGCGCCAGATTGTGGCTCTGGAGGCCCTGGGTTCGAATCCCAGTACCCACCCCACTTTTTTGCAGTTCCGGATTGACCGGACGGACGCGGGGCGGCGAGGTTTTTACCATAACGGTCATGGCGGCGGAGTGATTATGTTGCGCTGGGCCGTAGAGAAATGGCCAAAGCCTTATCGAGCCTTAAATGTCATTCAATTTTGGGCTGTAGCCAAGTCGGTGAAGGCACCAGACTTTGACTCTGGCATTCGCAGGTTCGAATCCTGCCAGCCCAGCCACCGGTTAATGGGAGTGCTCCTTGAGTCGGCATTTTCCCCTTAACCATATGGGCCATTAGCTCAGTTGGCAGAGCACTTGACTTTTAATCAAGTTGTCCCGGGTTCGACTCCCGGATGGCTCACCAGATAAAGAAAGCCCGTAACCATCGGAAAAACCGATGGTTACGGGCTTTTTCCGTTGTCGGAAATAAGAGTTGGCGGGTTAGGATTTGTGCGTGAATGTACGTATTTTTTGGATGTCAAATGGGTGTCAAAAACGTTGCAGAAATTGGCAACGGTGTTGAGGGCGGAGCCTATAAAATTTAGCGACAACGTCGCGCCTTTAGTGACCCGCAAAGACGGGCAGGATAAAAAAATAAAGACAAAGCCCAAAAAGCGAAAGGCCCGGAGCTGCAACTCCGGGCCTTTACTGGGCTATATAATATCTCTTTTCACTATTAATGTATCACAAAGCAACGGAATTGTCAATAGTTCAATATTAAATTTTTAAGAAATTTCAATCTGCCCTGCCACAATTATTAGTTATCGATTGAGTAAAGGGAATTATATATTAATTTGCCATTGTCATACATTATATAAAATCTTAAATTCCCCTTATCATCATAAAATAATTCCATTCCATTTAATTCGCCATTTGTGTAATTTGATATGACTGTCCCCATTGAAGAATATTCTACGAATTTTCCTTCACGACGTCCATTTATGTAATTGCCGTAAAGTACGGAGCCTTCATCAGGCACATGATGTTCTGCATATCCATTTAATACACCGTTTTCCCAATTTCCAACATCATATATTCCGTTTGAAAAATAATATGTGCCATAGCCGCAACGTATGCTGTTTTTAAATTCGCCTTTATAAATATCGCCATAGGCGTAATAACTTTCTCCATATCCCTCAAGGCCACTATTGCTAAAATTTCCTATGCTATATGCCCCACTTTCATAAAACTCTGCTCCTTCCATAAATTTGCCATCTATAAATTTACCGCAAATTTCGGCATTACCATTGGCTTTGTTATAGAGGGTGCCTATTTCACAGTCGGGAAGAATATCATCGGAATACACATTGCCAACAAAATAATATTTGTCGTTCCAATCAGCGATAGTTTGATATGAATTAATGGATTTGAGTAATACAATATTCGATTCGGTGCGCCAATCAATGATATAACCAAAAATGTTGGCGACGTCACCTAAAGGAATATATAGAACATCTGAAACAATTAACATGGGATTGCGCATGGGCCTGTTGACGTAGTTCCATACCATAGTAAAGGCACCCACAGTCATGCCAAGACGTACACCGGGAGCTTCAATAGTGACAATTTGAGCCGCATTATCATAATTAACCGTATAACTCATAGGCAGAGCATCACAAAAAGCATAGAGGGGCACATATATAAACTCATTTATGATCATTGGCTGATAGGTAAAATTGATTGATTGATTGTCAAGATAAACGGTAACGACCTGTCGGCTGACATTATTGCCCGCCGCTCCGGCAGCGACCGGAACGATGGACAGCGCGATGGTAAGGGTGGTGAGTAAAGCGATTAGTTTTTTCATAGTATATTCCTCCTGTTAAAATTATTTTGTATCGGAAAATTCATTAAAAATCCTCAATATTAATAGTATCTGTTTCTAAGTTACCATCATAGACGGAATATAGATATACTTCCCAGCCTGTGGTTTCGTTAAATGTAAAAGTATCGTCGGCTATAGTGGCAGTTCGGTTAAGAAAGTAATCCGAATAGCCATACCATTCTGAACCGCTTACCCATTTTACATTATAAGTTCCGTAGGGCACATAAATATTTGCGGTTTGCCCGGCATGAATAAAGACTGCTTGAACTAACTCGTCAGTATAAAAGTCTGTTATTTTAACATAGAAGTATTTTGTATAAGTGGAGTTTTGGGTCTGGATTGTGAAATTTGGCTCTTCATAGGTATATTGATATCTTACAGTACCGTGAGGCGGGGGTTCTATTGGCGTTTTAATGTCCTCTTCTTCCTCTGCCTCGGCTTTTGTGATACTATTATCATCAATTGAAGATTCGTTAATTTTATTTTTGTCTGTATAATTCTCACTGTTCAGTGCAGGGGTATTTACAGAGCTGTCATTTGGTGCTTTAACCGAATCATCGTAATATGAAGCGATTGAATCTTCGATTTTATCACTTGTATCAGTATTGCTGTAATTAGATGAAGTGAATATATCTTCATGGTTGTTACGTTTTGGTTTCTTTGTAAAATAGAAAGTGGCAAACAGGAGGCATAAAATGCAGGATATCATTATTGCCATTTTTAAATTATTATTTCTTTGTCGTTTGCGTATGCGAGCGTTTTCAAGCAAAAAAATATATTCCTTTTTTTCTATGGCTATAAATTTAGCGCCGTCTTTTTTTACGTACACAATATAATCATCACATCTTCTTTCGATATATTCACGATAATTATTAGTGATTGCGCTTGAATCGATATAGTTAATATCAATTCCCTTTGACGGTATAAATGGCGAAGCAATTATACAAGGAATCCTGTCAGCTTTGTATAACCTTAAAATGTTCAGAAAATCATCATATTTAACAAATTGCCGTATGAGCTGTCTATCAACAGTTTTATAATAGGCGTATAGCTCCCGATTGAAGATATATTGCTGAATATTTATTGTTAATGAAGATTCGGAGACAAGAACCCTTTCATATCCTATATCCGGAACCAACGAGTTTACAATAATTTCTTTGGGTGTGCTTTGGTAGTCGGTATATTCAGTTTGGTTTCTTTGGTTTTGGTGTGTTGTTTCTTCTGTAGATTTATCGGCCCTTTTGCTGCCGTAGTTCTTAGAGTACCATAAATCATACTCTTGCTTTAGTATGGGGTTATGTAGAACGCTGTATGCTTCGTTGATGTAAGCCATTACAGTTAGATCTCCGCCAACGTCCGGATGATATTCCTTTACCAATTTTCTATATGACGACTTTATTTCTTCCGGGTCGGAATATGGCTGGACTTTTAAAATCTCGTAATAATCTTTTGTGAATTTAAACATATGGTTAACCCCTTAAAAGAATTTTACACTATCTCACCACGTGCATCAATCATTTTGCAAAAAATGGCAGTGAAATTATCGTGTCAATCCTATATTGTACGCAATATATGCAATAACAACTACGGCGATAACGGCAAGGAGAACCGCTATGATTTTAAGATATTTTGTGTGTTCGTTACTGTAAACATTTGTATTTTCATCTGATGATATCTGAATTTTCACAGGTGGTTTTAGGCCGGTTTGTCGCAAATACCAGTCATCAATATAAGTTCGGGGATTACAATCCTTGCATGGATATAAATTTTCGTCCATAATAGCGTTATATATATATATATGAATAACTTTATGCTGTTTTCCTTTTATTTTGGAACACTTGCTTTTATGATAACATTTTCCGTTAGGAGTTATAAATGCATTAAAGGTTTTGCCATAACCGTCTTTATAAACTCTATCCTTTATATAGGGGAGCCCCTGTTCGTTTATACCTATTTTGTCGTTCGGAGGAATAATTGTCTGTGGCTTAACTTCTGTTTTGGCGGTATCAAAATTAAAATATTGTTGCTGCATGACGATCTCTCTTTCTTTTTCCTTGTCTTCTTTCATAAATTGTACTTATATTATAAGACTATTTTATATTTTTGTAAAGCCCATTTTGATAAAAATTCAAAAATATAAAAACTTTATGAATACAATATGATAAAATGAATTATTTGACGGGCGAGGCTGAGGCAAAAAAACCGGCAGCAGATACCGGAATTATGAATATTACAGCGTAGATTTTGAGCTTGGCGGCAGAATGTTCAACGGTACAATCCATGTTGGTGTGGATGAAAATGGCGGCAAGCATTTTTATGACATTAATAAAATACACACCGTTGACGGTATAGCGCAACCTCAAATACAAGAGGCACGCATTCAGTACCGTAACGGTGTATCTAATGTCAATATACCACAAAATCAGGCCGCTGTCAATACCCAAAATGAAAATTCCTCTGCCGCCGATCTGTGATGTCAATAGATATGGCACTTCTTTTACGTCTATCTGTACCTTCTCTCCCGGCTCAAGCACCTCCGGAAAACGCCGGTCATGGCTCCGTGTCGGCTATCGCTCAATTTTTCCTGCTAAGTCAAGCCGCTTCGCCGCATGTATCATTCCGCTCAAGCTGCGGGTGTATCCGTTGGCTTTTGCTTCCGCATATACGCCGTCCCAGCCATACCGTTCGTACTTCTTCCAAAATGCTTTTGATATCAGCATTTCTTCCGCTTCTGTATGCTGTCTTGGGTGACTGTGCGGCCTATGTGACCGTTCCAGCAATGAATGCCAATCCTTGCCGTCATATCGTTTGTCCCACCGTTTTACGCTTGACAGACTAACTCCATACTTTTGCGCGGCAAAACTTTTTCCTTTTTTTCTTGCCAGCTTAATTACCGCTTGCCTTTTCCGTGCCTCTTGTGATATAATATTCATGAGAAATTCTCCTTTGCGTATGGTTGGTTAAGTGTGGTAACTCAATTATACCATACCTTTGGTTGAATTTCTCATCTTTTTGGTTCATATCATTTTATTACATACAGTCAAGACCACCGGTTGAACCGATGGTCTTGACTTTGTCTAAAATGAGTCATATCTGTCATATATACAAAGTTGATTTTTGAAAACAGAAAAAAGTATTGCGCTGGCAGATATGATGTGGTATAATAAAGTCAAGGTCTTATTATACGTATGATTTTATGGATTGCGATAATTCCCTCGCTTACGCCTAAAAACCGACAGTATGTAATTAATAGTTTTCAAAGGACGGATTGTTTATGCCGGATACATTTTCAAATGCCCTATATTATCCCACCATTGATATAAGAAATATAAACTGGCTAAAGACAGCTATACTGTTTTGGGACTCAATTTCCACTATTGTTCCGAAATCCATGGAGCAACCGTACACAAAGCCGGAAACACAATATCTTGCCGACATTGGTTTTCTGCGGCCTCTTTTTGTGAATCCTGAAGATAAGTCTGTTGTGGGAATTGAGAACGATATATTAGACTTGTTATATTCATCTGAATTTTTGCAGCTTACACGAAATAACCGAGACGGAAATAACTTTGACCGTTATGTCCTCGATGGGATATACGATGAGAAAATGTCTCATATTATACAGAATGAATTGAAGGATTTCAGCCGTCACCTTGGTGAGCGGGATGTTTATTGTTTGGGAAAGGATTTCACAAATATCTATATGACAATATTGGCAGGCAAATTATGTGCTAATCATGGACTGGGTATGGTTACAGATGATACATTATGCTTTGATGTTGGCAATATGACAAAATTGGATAATTATACAGCCAGTTATCCTATGGGGCATTTCAGTGACAGATACTCGCGAAATCGTCAAATGGAGCAGGGACTGCTGCTTAATTATATAATAGAAGGGCTTTCAATTTCGCCGGAAACTAATTTTGCGGATATTATTTCTTTTAAAAATTGTCATCGGGATGAGTTAGGCAAATTTAAGATACAGCTTGCCAAGCTCACCCGGAGTTTTTCCGATGATATGCCTGCAGACGCTATGCGTCAGGAAATCAGTGATATATACAACAATGAATTTCTTCCTGCTTTTAATGACTTTAAGTCCGCTCTCAACGGATTTCGTATCAAGTGGTTTACGGAAACATTCCTTAGAGTATCAACTCTTTCCGCAAGCGCGACAGGTATTCCTATGGCGCTTTTAGGAATGTCTGTGCCTCAGGCGGTCTTTGCCGGATTGGGAGCATCGGTTGTCGCATCCGTGATCTCATATAATGCTGAAAAGAAACAGTATTTGCGAAAAAATCCGTATTCATATTTACTCTCTATAAAACAGGAATACATATAAAAATCAATGTTTAGGAAAAATCACAATGTCCAACGGTTTGGTGTTCAATAGCTTTGCAAAGAAATTAAAAATAGTATCGGTGTCAATGATGTGTTACACATAAAAAAGAATTTCTCCGTCCTGCACAAAAGCGGAAACAAAATCTTGTGACAAAAACAATAGAAGGGCTGAAGGTAATGGAGGGTGAGTGAAATTACATTTATAAATAACAGTGTATAAAAAAGTAGCCGGAATTGGCTGCTTTTTATGCTATATCGAAAATAACGGCATCACATTAAAAAAACACCTGCGGCAAGCTCACGATAAAGAGCTTGTCGCAGGTGCTTTTTTATATGATTTCATCGAACTTCCGATAAGAAATACTATCGGAAGTAAAACCGAGCGGCCTTTTATTGCCTTTTGGCTGGCTTTGCAGTCGACCTCTGCGCCGTCAACCGGGCAAATCCGGCTTAACACGGCCTTTTTCCGAGACTTTCCCGTGATCGGCACATGAAATTTTATAATCTAATTATACTACTTTTGCCATAAAAAAGTCAATATCTTTCCCTTATCCATAATGTACAAAATTGTTGTGAGCAATTGTGCAATTTCAACAAATAATTTCCAATTTTCATTTTTGTGTTGTTAATGTTGCTGTAAAACGGCATAAATTTACTTCCGATAGTATTTCTTATAGGAAGTGCGCATGAAATCGAGAATTTATTTTTTAGTAAAATTTTAAGGAGGTAACAAAAATGAGAATCAAAAAAGTTCTGTCATTGGCCGTGGTTCTGGCCATGGTATTGACAGTAGTGCCCATGTTTGGGCTGACCGCCAGTGCGGCGGAGAAAGTTACGGCTGATCAAATCATAGATGAGACATACCTTGTTTATGATGCCGCAGACAAAAAAACATACTCTGCTGAAACATATGCTGAGTCTGCGGGTATTATTGCCATGGAATTCGACTTGGGAGCAATGAAAAACAGTAACTATAAGGATTTTGGTATTACTGACGCTATGGGGCGTGTCATTGCCGGAGCAACTGACGCTTGGAAAGCAGGGGACGGCTTTTATGCTACGGACGGTGAACGTTCAGTGCCTCTTGAATATGGTAATACGCAAATCTCCGCTACCGGTGCAAAAGTTATTAAATATAACGATTTTAACGGGAATGCAAAGGTACGAATAGTTATTGAAAGAGTAGATACCAATAAATATAATGTAACATACTCTACTGTTTCCGATGGTACCGCCACTCCATTTGCAAATGTTGAGTATACTGGCACAGTAATCGGTATTTCTATTCCTTCTGCTTGGGATTATACCGGATGGAGCGACAGCGTCGATAAAGCTTCTGCCGAAACAGCTTTTGCAAACTGCAAAATCTACGCCGCAAATTACTCTGGCACCAGCGTAAAAATTTCTTACAAATTCAATGGGACAGAAATATTTAATGAAACAGTAAAAGGTTACTACACCGGCGAAAGCTTTACTCCGTCAATAGCTACGGGCACGTATTATGCCGATGAAAAAACCAAAAAGCTTTATAGAATCGGTAAGCCCGATAAAGATAAGATTGAACCTCTCGTTGCGAGCGCAACCGGCGAGGAAAACCTTATAACCGTTGATCTTTCAGCATACAAGAATATCGTGGGTGAAAATAAGGTTGCAAACCCCAGCTTCGAAGAGGACACTACAGACTGGACGAAAGGTGACGGCGGAGAACTTCCGTCTACAGACTTTGAGATAACAACCGTGCCGAGAAACGTTACTGACGGTACAAAAGCCCTTTTTGCTAAGGGAAGCAGCGGTGAAGGCGTAGCATTGGATACGGCTTGGACAGTTACTGCTGGAAAGGATTATTTCATCGCGGTTGACGTTAAAGCCACAAAGCGTTATAATGGAAACCAGAACGCCTGGTTCTATGCTAATGAAAGTGGAACAAAAATAGCAGCCGATGCTAGCGGTACAATTGATCTCGATATTGTCGGGAAATGGTACAAAAAACAATACATTGTAACTCTCAGCGATACTCAAACCAAAATTGGCTTTTACGGGAGTTGGTTTGCTAACGATGCCGCACCCTATTTAGACAATTTCCAGGTTTACGAGCTCAGCGACATCGAAGACACCCTCGAATCCCTTGATAAGCCTGAGAAGATTCAAGTTATACAGGGCAACAGTCCCGTTCTTCCCAAGACCCTTAGCGGCCGTGGCGAGCAGGGCACCGCTATGGACAACGTCGCCATAACCTGGGACGAGCCTGAGGGGGGTTATGCTGAGACAACAACTTATACGGTAAAAGGCACCACAGAAACACCGGGCGTAGAAACATCCGTAGACGTTGAGGTGTTGCCCTGTACTGACGCTACTAACGTCGGACAGATACTTTCAAAGAAAGCCAATGACTCAACTGCCGTCCATGCTTTTGATAACCAAATAAATGGTAATGTTTACTTTGAGTTTGACCTCAGGTTCACATCCTTTGACATGATGACAAATGCCGGCGAATCAGGAAATATGGGCATATTCCTTGGATACAGCAATGGCGGTAAAAATTCCACTGGATACGGTTCAGAAGGGAACGCTATTGGCTTGCAGGGAGTTAGAAAAGCACAATTTTCATTCAAAAACGGCGATAACAAAGGCAACCAAAATCCGTCTAACGTCTTTACCGCAGAAACGGAAAAAACTTACAGGGTATTAATTAATGCAAACATCGAAAATAATAATTATACCGCCATTGTAAGGGATGAGGACGGTAACGTCATCTGCAACGAAAATACTGCCATTGGTTTCAGACGGGCCGTTGAATGTATCGACGCTGTACTTGTATCTACAAACGGTAGGGGAAACGACGACATAGTTGAAGTAAACAACTTCCGTATTTCCTGGACGGACGAGGACAAATACACCAACGTAACCGTTAAATATTTCTTTGACGATAGGAAGGAATATCAGTGCGGCGACACTGTTGTAAAGACCGTAGAGAAGAATACGAGTGCGCACTTCGACGCCGTTGAAGGTCGCAAGGACGGCAAGTTCTATGTGGCGGAGGCTCAGGAGATACCGGTGGAGGATTCTCCCATAGAAAAATCCGTTGTTATGAAGCTGGACGAATCCAGACCCGCCGCGGATAAGATGTTCATGTATACAATTAATGATGGTGGACAAAACGAACCAACTGATGAAGTAGGCAACGGCTATCGTATAGAGTCTCCTTGGGCCGCAAATCCCATAATTTTCATGTCCATACCTGCGCCTGAAGTAAGCGACAACCAGAAAATTACGAGTGCAAAACTGAACTTCTATATGCCTCAAGTAGATAATACAAATCTGAATTATGGCTATAAGGTATATGTGGTTCCGGCAGAAAAGGCAGATTTTAACCAAAAGAATGTTAATAACGGAGAAATACAACGCAACGGAGACTATGGATGGGCAGGAACTGTTGGAGCAGTAGAAGTATTTAGCGATAGTTATACAACAAATGCCTCTCCCGCAAGCAGAAGCGTAACCTTAGATCTTAGCAAGGCAAATATTACTGGAGATATCGTGCTCGCATTGCAAATTACTGCACACAATCTCAATGTTGCCGGTCTGGCCTATGAATCCGGAAACTACGCTCCCTATCTGTCCGATATCGTTATAAAGGACGTTCCCGGTGATGCACAGGTATCCCTTGGCTATGACGAGACCAACAGCAAGTTCCGCTTCCTTGTTACATCTGAAAAGGCAGAATCCATTACGGCATCTGTTGAAAACGAAGCTGATCAGACGGTACCGCTTGAAGGCAAGGACGGTCTGGCCCTCGCCACTGAAAAGACTAACGCCATTTATACATTCAAAGGCGTAAAAGATGGAGTTGAGGGTAAAGCTTCCGAGCCTGCCAGCATATATAGCCTTGTCGCTAAAGCCCTTAACGATGGCGGCTTTAGTGCTGAGAATACTATCAAGAATATTGCTGTTGTAAATAAAGTTGTTTCTGATGGCGGACTGAGCACCGATGCAAGTGGCAGTCTTAACGAGCAAGCCGCTATGATATTTACTATGGAAAAGAATGTTCTTTCTATCAAAGACAACCTTTATAATGCCGGTGTAAAGCTTACAGCACTGCAATATAGTGTAGGCGGGGCTGAACCTAAAAATGCTGAAATAGGAAGTGACGGTAAGACGGCAACGCTTACAGACGTTAATATCGCTGCACTGGACAGCGTTATCACCTTTGAGGCCGTAGAGTTTGAGTTTGTAGAAACTGAGATTGCCGAGTCCGTTGACGAAAGTGCGGACAGCGAAATCGACTTCATTGAAGAATTATAAGGAGGGCGATTGAAATGAAGAAATTTGTTTTTCCCGAGATAAACTGTGTTGAGCTTTCCAAGACTGAAGCCATAATGACGTCTACTGATGTTGGAGAATCAACTAAAGGTTATCAGTTGAGTGAATCACAGCTCACGAATGATTACAAAATCTGGAAGGGTTTCTCTAACTAATCATTCCATATTCACACCGTGGCCGCAATATAACGGCCACCCCAACCCAAGTTGACCGCCGCTTTCCAAAGGCGAGGCCACCCCTGATCCGCCCGTCTGCAGCGGTGCCGGACAGAAAAAAGGCGGTATGCGCGAGGAAGCTGCCGCCCGGAGAACCGAGCTGAAAGAAAGCGTGGTTATAATTTCTTCCTTAAATTACAGGCATAAGGCCGCCCTGCCTCGACCACAGGGCGGCCCGAGCCAAACAAAAACGGAACCGAAAGGTTCCGTTTTTGTTATGTAATTTAATCCCAAATTAAAAGCATAAATATGCAAGTTTATTACGGTAACAATGACAGATTAAAAAGGCTTCCCCTCGAGGGGAAGCTGTCGGCGAAGGCGACTGATGAGGTGTAGCCGCTGTGCGGCGTTAGTGTTACCGTAAACGCATAACGGATGCTTTGCATCCTACACCTCATCCGGCACTTCGTGCCACCTTCTCCTCAAGTAGAAGGCTTTGTCCTTGTCATTGTTAACTTAATGCGGGCCACCGTCAGACAATGTCTGTCCCCTCAAAGGGGAAGGATTTATTAGCCGCTTTTAATTGGGATTAGTATAATATGCTGCCATTCGGGTTGTCCCCGCGCTTATTCCGGTATGTCCTTTAGCTTTTTGCTGTACGTCACCTTGAGGAATACGGCGCAGAGCACCAGCGATACAAACTCGGCGATGAGGAAGCTCCACCACACGGCCGTTACCTCGCCGGTCAGGGACAACAGCCAGGCCGCCGGTAAAAGCACTACAAGCTGACGGGCCACGGAGATTAACAGGCTGAAAAATCCGTTGCCCAAAGCCTGAAATACGCTGCTGGAGATTATGCTGAAGCCCGCCAGCAGGAAGTGCAGGCTTATGATGCGCAGGGCCGGAACGCCCAGCTCAAGCATGGTCGGCGTGGCGTCAAAGAGGTTGAGCAGGAAGCTGCCGCCGAACTGGAATATCAAAAATCCGATGAACATCAGCGACACCGCGTAAACCACGCTGAGCTTTATTGTGCCCGTTATGCGCTTGCGTTTCCGCGCCCCGAAGTTGTAGGCCACTATCGGTATCATGCCGTTGTTCAGGCCGAAGATGGGCATGAAGATGAAGCTCTGGAGCTTGAAATACGCGCCGAACACCGAAACAGCCGTTTCGCCCACCTTTTCAAAGCCAAGCAGTATCTGGTTCATGGTGTAGGTCATTACCGAGCCGATGGCCACCATAAGTATCGAGGGAAAGCCCACCGCGTAAATGCGCCTGATGACTCTTGGCCGGGGGCGCAGACCCTTGAGGGTGAGGGTAACCTCGGGATTGAACTTGAAGTTGCAGACCACGGCCACCGCCGCCGCCACCCACTGGCCGATTACCGTGGCCACCGCCGCTCCGGCAACGCCCCTGCGGGGCGCGCCGAAATAGCCGAAGATGAGGATGGGGTCGAGTATGATGTTGATCAGCGCCCCCGAAAGCTGAGTCCACATGGTGATGAAGGTTTTGCCCGTGGCCTGAAGCAGCCGCTCGAAGGTTATCTGCACATACACGCCAAGGCTGAATATGGCGCATATGCTCAGGTATTGGGTGCCGTAATTTATGACGTTTTCGGTTGCCTTCTGCGTTTCAAAAAAGGCTCTTGCCCCGAAAAGGCCGAATATCAGGAATACCGCGTAGCTGCACAGGGCCAGGAACACGCCGTTGCCCGCCGCTGCGTTCACGTTGTCCCTGTCCTTTTCGCCGAGGCTTTTGCTGAGCATGGCGTTGATTCCCACGCCGGTGCCCGTGGCCACGGCTATCATCAGGCTTTGGACGGGAAAGGCCAGCGACAGGGCCGTCAGACCGTCCTGGGAAAAGTGGGACACAAAGATGCTGTCCACCACGTTGTACAGGGCCTGCACCAGCATGGAGAGCATCATCGGCGCCGCCATGGTGATGAGCAGTCGGTTCACCGGCATGACGCCCATTTTATTTTCTTTAGTTTCCGTCATAGAAAAAACCCTTTCTTGTGTAGTTCCTTTTATTATACATACTGTAAAACAAAAATGCAATATACAATAGTTACAAATTATTCAAAATGTAGAGATTGACACGGGGATAAATATATGCTAAAATGATTTTGTACATAAATTCGAAAGGATTTGGAAAACTATAATGGAACAGATGGTTTACGAAAAATTTGTTGATTTCACGCTGGACGGCAGCGGCGTCCTCTCTGACATAAAATTCAAAAATACCGACCGGTTCAACTTCGCCTTTGACGTGGTGGACGCTCTGGCGGAAAAGTGCCCCGACAAGGTGGCCCTCGTTTATGTGTCCAACGACAAGGTGTGCCGCCGCTTCACCTTTAAGGAGATAAGCGAATACTCCAGCCGGGCCGCGAATTACTTTGAGGTGCTGGGTATCCGTCCCGGCGACAGGGTGATGCTGGTGCTTAAGCGCCACTATCAGTTCTGGTTCGCCATACTGGGACTGGCGAAGATGGGGGCTATCGCGATACCGGCCACAAATCTGCTTGTTAAGCATGATTTCGAGTACCGTTTCAATTCCGCCATGGTTCGGGCCATGATCTGCACCGCCGACGGCGATGTGGCCGACCACGCCGAACAGGCCATGTACGAGACCGGCCGTGTCGATATTCGCATGATTGTGAACGGTGAGCGGGAAGGGTGGCACAGCTTCGACGAGGAGATAGAGAAGTGCTCGCCCATATATAAAAGGAAGGATTCCAGCCCAAAGGGCGACGATCTGATGCTGATGATGTTCACCAGCGGTACCACAAAGTATCCCCGTATCGCCGCCCACAGTCATAAGTACCCGCTGGGCCACTTTGTGACGGCGAAGTTCTGGCACAACAACAGTCCCGACGGCCTCCACTTCACCATCAGCGACACCGGCTGGGGAAAAGCCCTTTGGGGCAAGCTCTACGGCCAGTGGCTCTGCGAGTCGGCGATTTTTGTCTACGACTTTGAACGCTTCAAGGCTGAGGAAATACTGCCCCTGTTTAAGGAGTACGGCATAACCACTTTCTGCGCTCCGCCCACAATGTACCGCTTCTTTATCAAGGACGATTTGAGCAAGTACGACCTGAGCTCGATAAAATACAGTAACACCGCCGGCGAGGCGCTCAATCCTCAGGTTTTCTATGACTGGAAAAAGGCCACGGGGCTTGACATTATGGAAGGCTTCGGCCAGACGGAAACGACGCTCACAGTTGGCAACCTTGTGGGTATGGAGCCCCGGCCCGGCTCGATGGGTAAGCCAGTGCCGGGATATAAAGTGGACATTCTGAACAGCGACGGCGAGCCCTGCGGAGTGGGGGAGACCGGCGAGATTGTTATCTATACCGATGAAAGCCTGCCCTGCGGCCTGTTCACCGGCTATTACCTTGACCGTGACAGCACCGAGGCGGTGTGGAAGGACGGTGTTTACCATACCGGCGACACGGCCTACCGTGACGGCGACGGCTACTATTGGTATGTGGGCCGTACCGACGACATAATCAAGTCCAGCGGCTACCGCATCGGGCCCTTTGAAATAGAGAGCGTAATAATGGAACTGCCCTATGTGCTTGAGTGCGCCATAACCCCCGTGCCCCATCCCATTCGGGGCCAGATAGTTAAGGCCACCGTGGTTCTGGTGGAAGGACGGGAGCCCAGCGAGGATTTGAAAAAGGAAATTCAGGATTACGTCAAGCGTCAGACCGCGCCGTATAAATATCCCAGAGTGGTGGAGTTTGTGAAGGATATGCCTAAGACGATCAGCGGCAAGATACGCCGGGCCGAGATAAAGCGTCAGGACATTGAAAAATATAAAAATCAATAGTAGGAGCTGCATAAAAATGAGCGAAAATGTTTTTGAAACCGAGGTATTGGAGGACGACGAGCAAAGCCAGAGCATGAGAATGGATTTTTACCGCAAGCTCAGGATGAAGATAGACGATTACATTGATAAGCACCCCTTCTGCAAGCTGGGTAAGTATCTGGCCGCCGTGCCGGACGTGTTCTATCTGATGATAAAGCTGGCGGTGGACTCCGAGGTGCCGCTGAGCGCAAAGGCCAAGCTGGGCGGAGCGGTGCTGTACTTTATCTCGCCCATAGATATTGTGCCGGACTTTATTCCCGTGGCGGGCTGGATGGACGACCTGATTGTGGCTGTCACCCTGCTTAACCGGGCCATGGACGAGATAGATCCCGCCATAGTGGACAAATACTGGCTGGGCGAGGACAAGGTTTATGATTTTATCAAGAACGTACTGGATAAAGGCGACAAGCTTGTCGGCTCCAAGATATGGAACCAGATAAAGAAGCTTTTTGACAATAAGGACAACAAATGATTGACACCGAAAGCAAAATATGATATAATCATATAAAAGAAATAAAAAACGGAGGGATAAAAAATGACCGATGTAAAGCAAAGGGGCCCCATCGGCAGCGGGTGCAGTGAGCTGAACCTGCAGGAGCACCGACATGACCGTGTCGAGGCCGGACGCAGCAGGCTTATGATGAATCGGGAGCCGGCAAAGCCCACGGCGGAGCAGAAGGTGCGCAGCTTTAATGTGCGCAATTCGCTGGAGCTCGGAAAGTAATAATCACAAAAAAGTCCGGTGGGTGCCGGGCTTTTTTACCGAAACGGGGTGTAAACAATGGCGTCAGAGCTGATAGAGGAAAAGCTGAAAAAGCTGCCCGACTGTCCCGGTGTGTATCAGATGAAGGACAAGACCGGAAAAATAATCTATATCGGTAAGGCAAAGGTGCTTAAAAATCGGGTGCGCCAATATTTCCACTCCTCGGCGGGCCACAATCTCAAGACCCAGCTCATGGTGAGCAACATCGCCGATCTGGACTACATTATATGCGACAGCGAGGTAGAGGCCCTTGTGCTGGAGAGCAACCTCATAAAGGAGTACCAGCCGAAATACAATATTCTGCTCAAGGATGACAAGCATTACCCTTATATCAAGCTGACCATGAACGAGGAATATCCCCGCGTCCTCTATGTCCGCCGCATAGAAAACGACGGGGCAAAGTATTTCGGCCCGTATCCGGCGGGCTTTTCCGTGCGGGAGACCCTCGACCTGCTGAAAAATATCTTCCGCATTTCCCACTGCAAAAAGCAGTTTCCCCGGGACATAGGGAAGGAGCGGCCCTGCATATATTACTCTATGGGCCGCTGCATGGCCCCGTGTCAGGGAAATGTCAGCAGCGAAGAGTACAAAAAGCTCTTCCGCTCCATCGCCGCTTTCATGGAGGGCAGGGATCAGGAGGTTATCGACGAGCTCACCGCCGAGATGTATAAGGCCTCGGAAAATCTGGAGTTTGAAATGGCCGCCGTGCTGCGGGACAGGATACAGTCGGTGAAGGCCCTTAGCCAGCGGCAAAAGGTCATAACCGACAACGACGCGGACATGGACGTGTTCGCCCTCGCCGCCGAGGACGGCCTGAGCTGTGTGGAGGTATTCTATATCCGCCACGGCAAGCTCATCGGCAGGGACAGCTTCGACGTGTCCAACACCGTTTCGGACAACGGGGAGGCCCTTGAGAGCTTCGTCACCCAGTATTATCGGGGGGAATACTATATCCCGAAAATGATACTCCTTTCCCACGAAACGGAGGACGAGACCATGCTGGAGCGCTATCTTTTCGAGCTTCGGGGTAAAAGGACTCAGGTTCGCTGCCCGCAGCGGGGAGCAAACCGGCGTATTGTGGAAATGGCTCTGGAAAACGCCTCCAAAAATATAATGAACATGAAAACTGAAAAGGTTAAGGAGCAGCTGAAGGCCAACGCCGCCATTGAGCTGGCCCGGGCACTCTGTCTGGAGGTTGTGCCCGACCGCATAGAGTCCTACGATATTTCTCACACATCGGGCGCCGACAGCGTGGCCTCGATGGTGGTGTTCGTCAACGGCCGTCCGGCGAAGAAGGAATACCGGCACTTCAGGCTTGATCCGGAGATAGGCAACGACGATGCGGCCTCGATGAAGCACGTGCTTACACGCCGCTTTACCCACGAGAGCAGGAAGGGCGACGGCCGCTTTGCGGCCATGCCCGATCTGATACTTATGGACGGCGGACTGGGGCAGGTTCACGCAGCCCGGGAGGTGCTGGACGGGCTGGGGCTTGACATTCCCGTGTTCGGCATGGTGAAGAACGACAGGCACCGCAGCCGAGGCATAGTCGGCGACTTCGGGGAGATAACGTTACCGCCCCAGGGCAGCGCCTTCCGTCTGACGGCCCAGATACAGGAGGAGGTTCACCGCTTTGCCATCGAATACCACCGTAAGCTGCGGGGCAAACATATCGAGGAAAGCGAACTGGACAAGGTGCCCGGCATCGGTAAGGCGAAAAAGGCCGGGCTTCTTAAGCAGTTCAGGAGCATAGGCAATATAAAAAAGGCATCAAGGGCCGATCTTTGCCGTGTCAGGGGCATAAGTCCGGCCCTCGCCGACGGTATATACAAGCATTTTCATGGGGAAGAGGAACAAAAATAGAGGGGAATAGATAAAAAACTTTAATGTTTTTTGTGAAAAACACTTGACATTTTTATCTGAACTTGTTATAATATTGAATTGGCGCAGGGGTAGATTTCCCCTCGTGCCGCAAATCAACAAAAACGGAGGTGAAATCAGAATATGCCGACATTTAACCAGCTTGTCAGAAAGGGCAGAGAGGTGAGCGTGTCCAAGTCCAAGTCTCCCGCTCTTCAGAAGGGTCTCAATTCCCTCAGGAAGCTCCCTACTGATCAAAGCGCTCCTCAGAAGAGAGGCGTTTGCACCGTGGTTAAGACCACTACGCCCAGGAAGCCCAATTCCGCTCTTCGTAAGATAGCGAGAGTGCGGCTCTCCAACGGTATCGAAGTTACCAGCTATATCCCCGGCGTTGGTCACAACCTTCAGGAGCACAGCGTGGTTCTCATTCGCGGAGGAAGAGTTAAGGATTTGCCCGGTGTGAGATACCACATTATCCGTGGTACTCTGGATGCGGCAGGCGTTGCAAAGAGAATGCAGAGCCGCAGCAAGTACGGCGCAAAGAGGCCCAAGAAGTAAGGGCGCACCGGTTGTCGGAAAAATTTTCGTGTGAAATTTTCTCCGCAGAATCGGAAAAATAGTGCGACTGCGGATTTTTATATATTTGTTGTTGCACTGACGGCCTGAAAAACGGCCGAGTACCTGTGAATTCATCTAATTTTTAATGAAGGAGGGAAGACAAGTGCCAAGAAGAGGTTTTGTTCCCAAACGTGACGTATTACCCGATCCCGTCTATAATGACGTGATCGTGACCCGGCTCATCAACAATATCATGCTCGACGGCAAGAAGGGCGTGGCCCAGAAGATCGTTTACGGCGCCTTTGATATTGTAAGAGAAAAGACCGGCAAGGATCCCCTTGAAGCTTTCCGTGAGGCTATGGATAACATCATGCCCGTCCTTGAAGTAAAGGCGAGACGTGTAGGCGGCGCCACCTATCAGGTGCCCATGGAGGTTCGTCCCGAGCGCAGACAGACTCTGGGTCTTCGGTGGCTTACGACCTTCAGCCGCACCAGGAGCGAGCGCACAATGAGCGAACGTCTGGCCGGCGAGATCATGGACGCCATCAACGGACTGGGCGGAGCGGTTAAGAGACGCGAGGAAACCCACAGAATGGCCGAGGCCAACAAGGCCTTTGCCCACTACCGCTGGTAGTCAGCGCGCGGCCGCAGGGCCGTCGGCTTTACACTTATCCAAAGCTATCCTTATGGAAGGAGGACAAAAATGCCAAGACAGTACAGCTTGGAAAAAACCCGTAATATCGGCATAATGGCTCATATTGATGCCGGTAAGACGACCACGACAGAAAGAATTCTTTACTATACAGGCAAGACCCATAAAATAGGCGAGGTTCACGAAGGCGCGGCCACCATGGACTGGATGGAGCAGGAGCAGGAGCGCGGTATTACCATTACCTCCGCCGCCACCACAGCCTTCTGGAAGGAGCACCGTATCAACATCATTGATACCCCCGGCCACGTGGACTTTACCGTTGAGGTTCAGCGTTCTCTCCGCGTTTTGGACGGCAGCGTTACCGTTCTCTGCGCCAAGGGCGGCGTCGAACCCCAGTCCGAGACGGTATGGCGTCAGGCGGACAAGTACCACGTACCCCGCATGGCCTACGTCAACAAGATGGACATTATGGGCGCCAACTTTTACAATGTTGTGCAGATGATGAAGGACCGTCTCAAGTGCAACGCCGTACCCATCCAGCTTCCCATCGGCGCTGAGGAAACCTTCAAGGGCATTATTGACCTTGTTGAGATGAAGGCCTACGTTTACTACGACGACTTGGGAAAAGACATCCGTCAGGAGGAAATTCCCGAGGATATGCGTGAGATGGCCGAAAAGTACCACGACGAAATGGTGGAGCACGTTGCCGAGATGGACGAGGAGCTCATGGAAAAATATCTGGAAGGCGAAGAGCTGACCATTGATGAGATCAAGTCCTGCATCCGCAAGAGCACCATCGCCAACGAAATGGTTCCCGTAGTATGCGGAACCTCCTACCGCAACAAGGGCGTTCAGAAGCTTCTTGACGCGGTAATAGACTATATGCCCTCTCCTCTTGACGTGCCCCATATCAAGGGCATTAACCCCGACACTGAGGAAGAGGAGGAGCGCCCCTCCAGCGACGAAGAACCATTCAGCGCCCTTGCATTCAAGATAATGACAGACCCCTTTGTGGGTAAGCTGGCATTCTTCAGAGTGTACTCGGGCACCGTTGAGACAGGCTCTTACGTGCTGAACAGCTCCAAGAACGTCAAGGAGCGTATGGGCCGTATCCTTCAGATGCACGCCAACAAGCGCGAGGATCTGGAGATAGTTTACAGCGGTGACATTGCCGCCGCCGTGGGCCTCAAGTCCACCGGCACCGGCGACACCCTCTGTGACGAGAAGCACCCCATCATTCTTGAGAAGATGGAGTTCCCCGAGCCCGTTATCCGCGTGGCTATCGAGCCCAAGACCAAGGCCGGTCAGGAAAAGATGAGTATTGCCCTCGCCAAGCTGGCCGAGGAAGATCCCACCTTTAAGACCTACACCGATGAGGAAACAGGCCAGACGATTATCGCCGGTATGGGTGAGCTTCACCTTGAGATAATCGTTGACCGTCTGCTCCGTGAGTTCAAGGTCGAGGCCAACGTGGGCAAGCCCCAGGTATCCTACCGTGAGACCATTCAGAAGTCCGTCAAGATCGAGCACAAGTATGCCCGTCAGAGCGGCGGTAAAGGTCAGTACGGTCATGTATTTATTGAGATCGAGCCCCTCGAGCCCGGCAAGGGCTACGAGTTCGTCAACAAGGTTGTGGGCGGCGCTATTCCCAAGGAATATATTCCCGCCGTTGACGCCGGTATACAGGGCGCAATGCAGTCCGGTGTGCTGGCCGGTTACAACGTGGTTGACGTAAGGGTAACTCTCTTCGACGGTTCCTATCACGAGGTTGACTCCTCCGAAATGGCCTTCAAGATCGCCGGTTCAATGGCGTTCAAGGAGGGCTGCAAGAAGGCGGATCCCGTCCTCAAGGAGCCCATCATGAAGGTGGACGTTACCGTGCCTGAGGAGTATATGGGCGACGTTATGGGCGACATATCCTCCCGCCGCGGACGCATTTTGGGTATGGACGACATCAACGGAACAAAGCAGATCAGCTCCTTCGTTCCCCTCAGCGAGATGTTCGGTTATGCCACCGATCTGCGCAGCAAGACTCAGGGCCGCGGCGCCTACACCATGACTCCCGACCACTATGAGGCCGTGCCCAAGAACATCATGGAGGATATTATCAGCTCCCGTGCCAAGAAGGGCTGATAAATTTACAGATTATTTTCAATATTTGTAAAAAAACTATTGATTTTTATTCTGTTTTCAATTATAATATAATTAACCGTAAACAAAAATCATAAAGGAGGCAATTTAAAATGGCTAAGGAAAAATTTGAAAGAACCAAACCTCATGTAAACATCGGTACTATTGGTCACGTTGACCATGGTAAGACATCTCTTACCGCCGCGATCACTAAGGTTCTCGGCATGAAGGGACAGGCTAACTACACCGCATACGATCAGATCGACAAGGCTCCCGAGGAGAAGGCTCGTGGAATCACGATATCCACCGCCCACGTTGAGTATGAGACCGACAACCGTCACTACGCTCACGTTGACTGCCCCGGCCACGCCGACTACGTTAAGAACATGATCACCGGTGCCGCTCAGATGGATGGCGCTATCCTGGTAGTTTCCGCCGCCGACGGCGTTATGCCCCAGACCCGTGAGCACATCCTGCTCTCCCGTCAGGTTGGCGTTCCCTACATTGTTGTATTCATGAACAAGGTTGATCAGGTTGACGACGACGAACTTCTTGAGCTTGTTGAGATGGAGATCCGTGACCTGCTCACCGAGTATGAGTTCCCCGGAGATGAGATTCCCGTAGTTAAGGGCAGCGCTCTTCAGATGCTGGAGTCCACCTCTACCGATGTTAACGATCCCGTTTACAAGCCCGTTCTTGACCTTATGGATGCCGTTGACAGCTATATCCCCACTCCCCAGCGTCCCACCGACGCTCCCTTCCTTATGCCCGTTGAGGACGTATTCTCCATCACCGGACGCGGCACCGTTGCCACCGGCCGTGTAGAGAGAGGTACCCTTAAGGTTTCCGAGGAAGTTGAGATCGTTGGTCTTACCGACGAGGCCCGCAAGGTCGTTGTTACCGGTATCGAAATGTTCCGCAAGCTTCTTGACAGCGGACAGGCCGGCGACAACATCGGCGCTCTGCTCCGTGGCGTACAGAGAAACGAGATCGAAAGAGGCCAGGTTCTTGCTAAGCCCGGTTCCATTCATCCTCACACCAAGTTCTCCGGTCAGGTTTACGTACTGACCAAGGAAGAGGGCGGCCGTCATACTCCCTTCTTCAACAACTACCGTCCCCAGTTCTATTTCAGAACCACTGACGTTACCGGCGTTATCACCCTTCCCGCAGGCACCGAGATGTGCATGCCCGGCGATAACGTAAAGATGGACGTTGAGCTTATCACCCCCATCGCTATTGAGGAAGGTCTCCGCTTCGCTATCCGCGAGGGCGGCAGAACCGTTGGTTCCGGCGTAGTTTCCTCTATCAACGAGTAATTACTTTCCAATGCTTTTTACAGGGGCCGTCTGAAAAGGCGGCTCCTGTTTTCGCGCACAAAAAAATCCTTGACCTCAGCGGCAGAACGTGGTATACTTATACTGATATATAATTCGCGCTGAGACGGGCCAGAAAAGTTCCGGGGAGGAAATAAAAATGAAAAAATCAATGAAAAACGCGCTGTCCATGCTCCTGTCACTGGTTCTGTCGGCGGCCGTAATGCCGGCGTGCTGTCTGTCCGAAGCAGGGGATACTTGGTATGCCGCGGACGAGGCCAAGTTTACCCATATGGAGTGGACCGGCAGGGACTATGTGGATCTGCGGGGCAATTCCGTTGACGCCGAGGATGTTTTCGGCATAAACCGGGAAGAAGCCTCCCTGAATATGATACCTTATCAGAGCGCCGGGGCTGCCGCCGACGCGGTGTGGGACTATAACGCCCGGGAAAAATCCGCCTATCTTCAGATGCTGACCGGGCCGGGCAGGTACTGGGCCTTAACGGTAGTGAATAATGATGCCGAGGCCATGAAATTTCTGGACGCCGGTTTTATGAACAACGGATATATCCCTAAGCCCGAGGACGGCTGGCGCACCGTTGAGCTTCCAGACAGCTGGACGGCACAGGGATTTGATTATCCCATATATACAAACGTAACCATGCCATGGCAGGGAGAAAACGTGAGGGCGCCCGAGGCCCCCGTGAAGTATAACCCCGTCGGTCTATACCGCACCGCTTTTGTCCCCGCTCCAGGAATGACCGACGGCGGCCGGCGGATCTATCTTCAGTTTGACGGCGTGGAGTCGGCGTATTATGTGTACCTGAACGGCAGAGAGGTGGGCTATAGCGAGGACACCTTCAGCCCTCACCGCTTTGACGTGACCGATTATCTTATCGAAGGTGAAAACCTGCTGGCCGTGGAAGTGCATAAGTTTTGTGACGGCACGTGGTTCGAGGATCAGGATATGATATACGACGGCGGCATCTTCCGTGATGTGCTGCTGACGAGCCGCCCTCCCGTGCATATCGGGGACTACACGGTGCGCACGGAGCTGGACGGCGAATACAGGAACGCGGAGCTGGAGCTGTCCGTAAAAATGAACAACCTTACAGGTTCGGTTCGGGACGGTTATAAAATTGCGGTTTCTGTTCTGGACAGCGCGGGCGCAAATATTCTGGACGGCGGCGAGATAGCCCTTGACGGACTTCAGCCCGGGCAGAGCGGCACCTTCACCCTTCGCCGAACCGTGGCCGAACCGAAGCTCTGGTCCGCCGAAACGCCGAATCTTTACGCGCTTGTACTGACCCTGACCGACGGGAGCGGCGCCGAGCTTGAGAGCGTGTCCGCCCAGCTTGGCTTCAGAGAGATAGGCTTTACCTCCACCGAGGTTGACAAGGATTATAACGTCATAACCAAAGAGTGGCAGCCGATCACCATTAACGGCAGGCGTCTGCTGCTCAAGGGCGTTGACCGCCACGACACCGATCCCTTCCACGGCAAGGCCGTCCCTCAGGCCACCATGCTGGAGGACATCCGACTCATGAAGGAAAACAATATCAACGCCATACGCACCTCTCATTACAGCAACGACTCGTATCTGTACTGGCTGTGCAACAAATACGGAATATATGTAATGGCAGAGACCAACCTTGAGTCCCATGCCATCATGAACGACCATGACAGCAAGGCCCTGTTCAAGGAACTGGCCCTTGACCGAACCGAAACGGCGTTCACGCGGTTGAAGAACCAACCGTCGATTGTGGCCTGGTCGATAGGCAACGAAATGATCTATACGGGTAATCCCACCCGGGCCGGCGGTATGTTCACCGAAATGATATGGTACTTTAAGAACAACGACCCCACGAGGCCCGTCCACAGCGAGGGCATGGGCGACAGGCTGGGCGTTGACATGGGCAGCAATATGTATCCCGGCTCCGACAGCCTTTGGGGTCGGGCGGGCGAGGGAAAGATACCCTATGTTATGTGCGAGTATGACCACGCCATGGGTAACTCCGTCGGCGCCCTCAAGGAATACTGGGATCCCATTCGCAGCGCCGACAATATGCTGGGCGGCTTTATCTGGGACTGGGTGGATCAGTCCCGGGCCGTCAGCTTGGAGGGCAAAGATGGCGCATGGGACTATTACTCCCTTGGCAACGCCCATAAAAACCTGTACGCTGATGAGAGCAAAGGCCATTTCTACGGTTACGGCGGCGACTTCGGCGATAATCCCAACGACGGCAGCTTCTGCCAGAACGGCCTCGTCAGTCCGGACCGCACGCCCCAGCCGGAGCTTCAGGAGGTAAAATATCAGTACCAGAGCTTCTGGTTCGAGGCGGGAGCGGCCCAGGTTGCCGCCCACAAAGTTTCTGTTTACAATGAGAACAATTTCAGAAATCTGAACGAGTACGAGACGGTATGGCGGCTCCTCAGGAACGGCATAATATGTGAGGAAGGTGCCGTCGCGCCCGACGTGCCACCCCTGACCTCCGCCGAGATAGAGGTGCCCTTCAGCCTGCCGGAAAGCTCCCCCGGCGATGAATTTTATCTCGATCTCCATGTCCTTACCGCCGCCGACGAGGGGCTTCTCCCCGCCGGAACGGAGGTGGCCCACGGTCAAATCGAAATTCCGGTTGCCGCCGGCGGGGCGGACTTCAACGCTGACGCCCGTCCCGTTTCGATAGACGGGAACGGAAACGCGTATACGGTCAGCGGCGAGGATTTCAGCTTCAATATAAGCAAAAGTACCGGCCGTATAAGCGATTATGTCTATAAGGGCGAGACGCTGATAATTGACGGCCCTGCTCCCAATTTCCGCCGCGGCTATGTGGAAAATGACCGTAACTCGGCCAATCAAAACCTCTTTGACAAAAACTGGCGGGCCGTGGGGGACAGCGTGTCGGTCGACAGCATTTCCGTGGACGGAAATAAGGTGACGGTCGACCTGTCCTTCCCGGCGGCAAATGGAGCAAAGGAAACGGCGGTTTACTCCGTGGCCGGCGACGGCAGCGTAACGGTCAGCTTTTCCATGGACGGAACCGGCTCCAATCTGGGCAATTATCTGCGTGTTGGCTCCATAATGACCCTGCCCGAGGGCTTCGAGGACGTGACATGGTACGGGGGCGGCCCCCTCGAAACATATAACGACCGCAAAACCGGCGCGCTTCAGGGTATATGGAACAGCACGGTTTCGGACTTTTTCTTCCCCTTCATGCGCGCCGACGACTGCGGCAACCTCACCGACGTAAAATGGCTGGCGGTCAGGAACGGCGGCCTGTCAAGCGGTCTGCTTGTGGCGGCGTCCGAGCCCGTGGAGGCCAGCGCCCTCCACTTCATGCCCCTTGACCTTCACGAGGCGGATCACGTTTATGAGCTTTCGCCTCGGAAGGAAACGGTGCTCAGCGTGGATTACGGCTCCATGGGTACCGGCAGCGCCACCTGCGGCCAGGGCACCCTGCCGCAGTACCGTCTGCCAAACGACAGGGTTTACGAGTGGGAATATACCATAATCCCCGTGGCGGCGTCGGCCTCCGATGAGGAGCTCACCCGCACCGCCGCCCGGTACAGAAAATTCGCGCCGGTCGTCAGGGACTTGAGCAGTAACGGGCTGGTGATACCATTGCCCGAAACCGCCGAGCTTAAATCCTCGGATGGCGAAACGGTCATGTCCGGCTCCATGTCCGTGGACGTCCCCGACAGCGTGCTTGAGGGCAAAAACTCCTTCACTGTCGAGGCCGTGGTAACTCCCACCGGCGATCCGGACTTCAATATGTTCATTGGCAAGGGCGACAACGCCTTCGCACTCCGCACCCGTCCCGGCAGCCTTGACTTCCACATCCACGCCGACGGCTCGTGGAGGAGCCTTTACTGGTATATGCCCGACGAATTCAAGGCCCGGTGGATCGGCACCAGGCATCAGGTGGCGGGCATATACGACGCGGAAAACAATATGCTCCGGGTATACGCCGACGGCAAAATTTTGGCCGAGCAGCCCACCGGCACCGATGAGGGCGTGACTCATTCCGAGTACGACCTGACCGTGGGGGCCTGCCCCAGCACCGGCAGGAGCTCACAGGCGGACTTTTCGGCGGTTCGGGTCTACAATCGGGCGCTGACCGAGGCCGAGCTGGCCTCCCAAATTACTGACGCGCCCGCCCTTCCGCCGGAAGACGGCGCCGTGGAGCTTTGGCTGGACTTCGGGGCCTCCGATAAGGCCGAAACCCGGGCCCGGCTTGAGGTGAACGGCGGCGTCGCCCGCGCCAGCTTTGTACCCACGCCCATCGGCCCCGGCCAATTCACCGCCATTGCCGCCCAGTACACCGACGAGGGCGAGCTTACCGCCGTCGCGACAAAAAGATCGACGCCCGGCATACCCATCGACATTGAACTTGCGCTTGAGGAGAGGGGCACGAGGGTCAGGGCCATGCTCTGGAACGACAGTATGCAGCCGGCCGCCGTGCCGGCGGAGCTGAAAATTCCGGCGAAAAACGAACAGGATATATAATTTGAAATGGAGGATATAACATGAAATCAAAGGTTTATTTTACACGGACGATAACTCCGGAAAAGGTGCTTGAGCTTTATAAGCTCCTGAACGTTGAGCTGCCCGGCCGGGTGGCCGTAAAGGTTCACTCCGGCGAAGCCGGAAATCAAAACTTCCTTCGCCCGCCCTTCTGGAAGCCCGTTGTCGACTTCGTCAAGGGCACCGTTGTCGAGTGCAACACCGCCTACGACGGCGAGAGGGACACCACCGAAAAGCACCTGCGCACCATAGCCCTCCATGGCTGGAATGACTGCTTTGATTTTGACCTGCTGGACGCCGAGGGCCCGGACATGGAGCTGCCCGTTCCTAATGGAAAAGTGATAAAAAAGAATTACGTTGGCAAAAATCTGTCCAAATATGATTCCCTGCTTGTGCTGTCCCATTTCAAGGGCCATCCCATGGGCGGCTTTGGCGGCGCGCTGAAGCAGCTTTCCATCGGCACGGCCTCCTCCTATGGCAAGGCTTATATCCACGGCGCCGGTGAGCCTGACAAAATCTGGTCCTCCGACCACGATTCCTTCCTCGAGTCCATGGCCGACGCCGCCTCTTCGGTAGTGAAGCGCTTTGAGGGCAGGATTGCCTGCATTAACGTAATGATGAATATGTCCGTGGACTGCGACTGCTGCGCCGTGGCCGAGGATCCCTGCATGGCCGACATCGGCATACTGGCCTCCGCCGACCCCATAGCCGTTGATCAGGCCTGCCTTGATTTGGTCTACGCCGCCAAGGACGATCCCGGTCAGGCCCACCTGCTGGAGCGCATCGAGAGCCGCCACGGCGTACACACCGTTGAGGCCGCCGCCGCTCTGGGCTTCGGCTCCCGGGAGTATGAGCTGATAGAAGTAAAATAAAGCTGTCAAAAAGGGAATTTGTTGTTGACAAATTCCCTTTACTGTGCTATTATATAGATGAGGCCATAACCTCACATAATCGAATATCTTCGGGGCAGGGCGAAATTCCCTACCGGCGGTAAAGTCCGCGAGCCCGCTTTTGGGTTGATCCGGTGAAATTCCGGAACCGACGGTTCAACCCGGGGCCGCTTCGGGCCGCGTTATGCGGCATGGGGCCCCCGGTCACAGTCCGGATGAGAGAAGAGAGGTGTTTTTTGTGCGTGAAATTACCTGAACTCCGATTTTTTATCGGAGCCGTTTTTTTGTAAATAAACATGAAAGGAACCTGAAAAATGAACGAATTGCTTCAAACCCTGAGAGAAAATCTCTCCTTTGTTTTGGTGTGCGTCGTGGCGGCGGCGGCCATAATCGGCCTTGCGCTGCTGGCGGAGCGCACAATTTTGAAGGGCCGCCTCATCAGAATGAGCCCCACCCGCCGCACGGCCACCTGCGCCATGCTGGCGGCGGCCGCGGGACTGCTGATGTTTTTTGAATTCCCCATCCCGATCGTCGCTCCCGCCTTTTACGAGGCGGATTTCAGCGAGGTGCCGGTGCTCATCGGGGCCTTTTCCATGGGCCCTGTGGCCGGAGCGGTTATCGAGCTGGTCAAGGTCTTTGTAAAGCTGGTGCTCAAGGGCACGACCACCGCCTTTGTGGGCGACTTCGCCAACTTTTTCATCGGCTGTACGATGATAGTTCCGGCCTCGATCATATATCACCTCAAAAAGACACGAACCAACGCCGTCGTATCGCTGCTTTCGGGCACGGCCTTTATGGCGGTTTTCGGCAGCGTGTTCAACGCCGTGTACCTCATACCCAAGTTTGCCCAGCTTTTCGGCGCTCCGCTGGAGGCCATAATCGCCATGGGCGCCGAGATAAATCCCCATATCACAAGCGCGTGGAGCCTTGCCCTCTGGGCGGTGGTGCCCTTCAATGTGATTAAGGGCGTCGGCGTGTCGGTCATTACCATGCTTTTGTATAAGCCGCTTTCGGGGATTATCAAAGGAAAAAAATAGAAAAAAATCAACAAAAAAACGCGGGACAATCGCCGCGCACAACAAAAAATCCGCTCAATGGAGCGGATTTTTTAGTTAGTTCCGATAAGAAATGCTATCGGAAGTAAAACCGAGCGGCCTTTCATCGCCTTTTGGCTGGTTTTGCAGTCGACCTCTGCGCCGCCAACCCGGCAAATCCGGCTTAACACAGCCTTTTTCCGATGATTTCCATAATCAGCACATGGAATTTCTTAGCTTCATTATACTACTTTTCCCACATAAAAGTCAATATCTTTCCCTTATCCATAATGTACAAAATTGTTGTAAGTAATTGTGCAATTTCAACAAATAATTTCCAATTTTCATTTTTCTGTTGTGGATTTTGCCACAAAACTGCATAGTTTTACTTCCGATAGCATTTCTTATAGGAAGTTGGCATGGAATCGAAAATTTATTATTTTGTAATTTAAGGAGGAAACAAAAAATGAGAATCAAAAAAGTTCTGTCATTGGCCGTGGTCCTCGCCATGGTATTGACAGTAGTGCCCATGTTTGGGATCACCGCAAGCGCGGAAGAGACGAAACCAGATGTATCATCTCTTGAGCTAGTTTTCAACGGAGCCAGAGAAGGGAGTTTCAGCGACACGCCAATTAATGTCGCTTATACAGATTGGTCATCAGAAACTACGGACAGTGACGGTCATGTAAATGTACAAAAATATGAAGGTTTTGGTGAAAAAGGTACGACTATACAGTTTTATGCTGGAGCATGGGATGGCAACGGTGGTGCTATAAATAAAGAATGTACTGTTACAGCTAAGACTACTCTAGCTATAGATGCTGAAATGATTGTATTAGAATGGTACAATGAATTTAACGAAGAGGATGGCAACTACAGGACATTTACATTCATTGATAGTGTCGGCGCTGATATAGATTCTTACGAAATTGACACTAATAGCGGTTTACATTGGAAAGGTTTAAAGCGTGTTTTTGGATATCCGGTAAATAAAGCAAAATACACCTTTGTTGCAGTTAACAACACGGAGGCTAATACTCACAGCACATTTTATTACGTAAATGACAAACTCAGTGCGAAAAATGAAGGGCTATCTGGCACATTCAATGGCTTTGGGGGCATTAAGTGTTTAATCGGTAAGTGGAATAAAAAAGGCAGAAATTATGGCTTTGCTGATTTAAAGATTTATTCCGGAAGTATTAAAACTGTTGGTGTTACCGTGAAAATTGCTGAACAGGGTAAGGAGTCTAATCCTATACATTCGTTTACAGAAAATGTTCTTATAGGTAGCATGTATACACCAAATATTGACAACTACTATATAGATTCTGAAAACAGTATGGTTTACAAACTTCAGTCTGTAGAACCTGTAGAAATAACAGCGGAACCTGAAGATATAGTTGTTACTGCGACACCTTATCGTAAAATATCTAGTGAAAAACAAAATCTTATAACTAATGGAAGTTTTGAAAACGAAGCCGGAAATTTTGATACTACGGGCTGGCTGTCTCCACAATCAAATGCTGAAATTCCAAACCCGCAAAATAATAATACGGGACACTTTATGGCTGTAAAAAAGGATGATGGATATTATTTTGAATCATCTCATAAAGATTGGAGTACCGGCGATGATGGTATGCCTACGAAAGCCGATGGTAATCCAACGGATGGCAGCTGGTACCTTCTCGGTAAATATGGTGACCCATATGATGGACTTTGCTCTTTAAAGCGGACGTTTGATTTAACCCCAGGAGCAAGTTATGTTTTCAGCTTTGATACAAGAATGCTTAAAGGGAGTGGCTCTGGAGACAATATTCATTTTGGACTTGTTGCTGAGGGTAAGGATATATCCGATGAGAATGCTGCACTTGGAGAAAAGACGACTGGAAAGCTTGACGACAATTGGAAGACAGTATCCTTTGTGTTTGTGGCAGATGAGAATCTTAATGCATTGCAGTTTAGAGCTTGGTGCATTGGAAGTGAAGGGTCGCTTGCTGGAGAGGGAAGACTTTGTTTTGATAACTTCAAACTTTACAAGTTAGAACCTCTCGATACACAAACGGAGGTAAAGGTGACCTACAAGTGCGGCGAAAAAACTTTGTTAGAAAAATACGTCACATATGAAAAGGGTGAAGATGGGGTTACTTTCCCCGAAAGGTATCTATATAACGACGGCGAAATTTACTATCTCCCCGAGGTTCAACTCACCGAAAGTAAAGAAATCACAGATGCTGATGGAGTAAGAAAGGTTGACCATTATACTTCCAAAACGCCCAATGTTCCTTTCTCTGTTGACGGTGAAAAATTCTATAAGCTAACAGAAGGCGCTGAGAGCGTTGTTGTAAACGGTAATTTTACTACCGGTGATGCACTTGGCTGGACAGCACGCAGTGGTAATAAAAATAATGGTACTGTACGCAAAGAAGCCGTTAAAGGTGTTGAAACGAATGTCCTCAAAGCAGGAAATCAAAACGATAACACTATAGGCCAAATTTGGGCCCTTGCACCAGCTACGACATACTTTATAAGCTTTGATGTGGCAGGAGTAGCTAAAGATGGCCAAGGTAACTTATATGCTTCTTTAGTACCCAGTGCTTCGGCAGAAGCAGCAAGAACTGCTGCCACAAACAATATATCTTCTGATAACGGCGATCTCCTCAAAGATAAATGGCAGGTATCTACAAATTGGATAAATTACAGCATGATTTATACCTCCGAAGCCGGAACACCATATTTGTCACTTTGCTTTGCTTATATGGGCAATGCCAGACTGGCAAATGTAGAGATCATACCGGTTGAAGAAGTTGGAAGCTCTACAGATATAACAGTATCTTTTAAGAATGAGGGCACTGAAGTATATTCGTCTACCCAAAAAGGATTGGATGGAGCAGAGATCAAAGTTCCCTATCAAATAGTAAAGGGTTCATCAGACGAAAAGAATTATGTACTTCCGCATGATGCTACGAAAGTAGCTGATAATGGTAAAGTTGAGGTTGATGTTGTACCCGTGAAAGCGTTTACATGGAATAAAGTGAATAATGTTATCCATGTTCAGAATCCAGGCGATGATCTTGATTACGCCACACAGGCAGTGAATGCCAGCCACGACCTTAACCGTGAGGGCTACGCCGTTATTGACAATGTTCCTGAAAACGCCAATGTGCTTGTTCTTGACGCATGGTTCAATAATGTTAACGGTGATACCGTACAGTATCCAAAACTTACATTTAACGCGGTTTCCGGCACTGGTCTTGAAACTATCAATCTTACCGAAGGGGAAGCGACAACAACTGCTTTGAACAAAATGTTTGAGACACCTGTTCAAACAGTAACTGAATTTGACACCACAGGAGCCGTTCCTGTTCCCGCCGATCATCATCAGGGCGTTACAGTAAAAGTATATGTTCCTATGGATCTTGCCAGCCTCAGTGGAACCGGAGCGTCCATAAAAATGACTACAGTTTCTACTCAGGGCGGTATGATTACCGTTTACGGTATGTCTGCCGAACACGTTGATGTACCCGGGAAAGCCGCAGTTGAATTGGGTTATGACGAGAAAAGTAATCAGTTCCGCTTCCTTGTTACGTCTGAAAATGCGGACTCTATTAAGGCGTCCGTTGAAGGTAAAGGTGATCAGACAGTACCGCTTGGAGATACTGACGGTCTTGCTCTCGCCGCTGAACAGACTAATGCCATTTATACATTCAAAGGCTTAAACAATAACGTTGAGGGTGAAGTTTCCGAGCCTGCCAGCATATATAGCCTTTTGGCTAATGCTCTTACAAATGGATTTGACGCTAACAACAAGATCAAGAATATTGATGCGGTAAACAAAGTCGTTTCCGCCGGAGGTCTTGCGTTTAAGACCGGCAACACGGAACTCAACACAGAGGCCGCAATGATATTTGAGTTTAAAGATAATACGGTCTCTGTTAAAGATGCTCTTTACAACGCCGGTATAATACTCAGTAAAATTACTTATGTTGCAGGTGAAAAAACCGGTGAAATTGAATCTGCTGACGGCAAGAGCGTTGATCTTACAGAGGTACTCACTACTCAAGCAATTGACAGCGTTATCACCTTTGAGGCCGTAGAGTTTGAGTTTGTAGAAACTGAGATTGCCGAGTCCGTTGACGAAAGCGCGGACAGCGAAATCGACTTCATCGAAGAATTATAAGGAGGGCGATTGAAATGAAGAAATTTGTTGAACCTGAGATTAACTCAGTTGAACTTTCCCAAATGGAAGCTATAATGGACTCTAAAAATGCGGGAAATTCATATAGCAATTATGCGGAAGCAGATTCCGTGATAAAAGATGGATTTAATACTTGGAAAGGATTTACTGAATAATTTCCACTCGTAACATGGCCGCAACAGACCGGCCACCCCAACCCAAGTTAACCGCCGCTTTCCGAAGGCGAGGCCACCCCTGATCCTCCCGTCTGCAGCGGAGCCGGACAGAAAAAAGGCGGCACGCGCGAGGAAGCTGCCGCCCGTAGACCCCGGCCGGAGGAAAAGCGTGGTTAAATAATTTTCCCTTAAATATGGCGCAAGGCCGCTCTGCCTCGACCACAGGGCGGCCTCGGGCCAAACAAAACGGAGCCGAAAGGTTCCGTTTTTGTTTTTTATCGCAAATCCGCTCAAAATACGGTGCCGACGCCGCAAAAATTACGGTAATTCGTGCTTGTTAAATAGGCCGTGACGTGCTATAATAAAAGAAAGATTGTCATGGCTTATCCCTTTTTTTCGGAAAAGATAAATCATGGCGGGATATGGACTTATATTGTATAATGATAAAATACATAGCTTGAAAGGAACGGTTTTTATGAAAAATGACATTCTCAGGCTCCTCGAAAGGGACAGCCGCTACACCGTGGATCAGCTGGCCACTATGCTTGGCACCACCCCCGAGGTGGTCGCCGCCGCCATAAAGGAGCTGGAGGACGAAAAAATAATTCTGGGCTATAAAACCCTCATCAACTGGGAGCGCACCGACCGGGACAACATCAGCGCCATAATCACCATGCGCATCACTCCCCAGCGGGGCGACGGCTATGACAAAATGGCCGAGCGCATTTACAAATATCCCCAGGTCAAGGGCGTTAACCTCATGAGCGGCAGCTTTGATCTGCTGGTCAGCGTGGAGGGCAAGAGCCTTAAGGAGGTCGCCATGTTCGTGTCCGAAAAGCTGGCCCCCATGGAGGGCGTTGTTTCCACCAACACCCACTTTACCCTCAAGACCTATAAGAAGGAGAACGTTATCTTTACCAGCGAGGAGCTGGACGACAGGGAGGTCATCACCATATGAGGGACATTTCCGAGTTTATATCCCCCCACATTGCGGAAATGGCCCCCTCCGGCATACGTAAATTTTTTGACATCGTGGCCGAAATGAAGGACGCCATCTCCCTTGGCGTGGGCGAGCCCGACTTCGTTACCCCCTGGGCCATCAGGGAGGCGGGCATCTACGCTCTGGAAAAGGGCCACACCCACTACACCTCCAACGCCGGACTTAAGGAGCTGCGGCAGGAGCTGTGCCGCTACACCCACCGCACCTCAGGCCTCGACTATGAGGAGGATCAGGTGCTTATCACCGTGGGCGGCAGCGAGGCCATAGACCTTATGGTTCGGGCCATAATCTCAAAGGGGGACGAGGTGCTTGTGCCGGAGCCATCCTTTGTCTGCTACAAGCCCTGCGTCACCATGGCCGGCGGCACTGCCATACCCATCGTCACAAAAGAGGAGGACGAGTTCCGTCTGACACCTCAGGCTTTGGCAGAAAAGATAACCGACCGCACCAAGCTCCTTGTGCTGCCTTACCCCAACAACCCCACCGGCGCCATTATGGAGCGGCAGCACCTCGAGGCCATTGCCGACGTTATACGCGATAAGGACATTCTTGTCCTTTCCGACGAAATTTACGGCGCCCTGACCTATAAGGGCGAGCACGTGCCCTTTGCCGCCATCGACGGCATGAAGGAGCGCACCGTGACAATAAACGGCTTCAGTAAGGCCTTTGCCATGACGGGCTGGCGGCTGGGCTACGCCATGGGGCCGAGGCCCCTCATCAAGGCCATGCTCAAGATACACCAGTACGCCATAATGTGCGCCCCCACCACCAGCCAGTACGCCGCCGTGGAGGCTCTGCGCAGCTGTGAGGACGACGTGACCGCCATGCGGGACGAGTACAATCTCCGCCGCCGGGTGATGGTCAAGGGCTTCCGTGATATGGGCCTGTCCTGCTTTGAGCCCATGGGGGCCTTCTATGTGTTCCCCAACATCAGCAGCCTTGGCATGAGCAGCGAGGACTTTGCCACCAACCTCCTCAAGGAGGAAAAAGTGGCCGTTGTGCCCGGCACTGCTTTCGGCGACAGCGGCGAGGGCTTTGTCCGGTGCAGCTATGCTTACAGTATACGCAATATCGAAATTGCGTTGGAAAGAATAGGAAATTTTGTAAAAAGACACAAAATATAGTTAAATAACGAATATGAGGGAAAATAAAATGAAAAAGCTTTTGTCTGTACTTTTGGTTTTGTCAATGCTCTGCGCGCTGACGCCGGCCTTTGCGGCGGCGTCCTTCACCGACATATCCGGCCACTGGGCCGAGGGGGCAATTAACGCTATGGCCGAGGCCGGAGCGGTGAGCGGCTATCCCGACGGCACGTTCAGGCCCGACGAGCCGGTGACAAGGGCGGAGTTCGCCAAGATCATCACCGAGCTTTACGGCTTTGACACCACCGACAGCGGCTGGCTGTTCTTCCCCGACGGGGAAAAGGACGCCTGGTACGGGCCGTATATGCCGGCCTACAAGGTGCTTGTGGATTGGCAGCTTTTTAAGGCCTGCTCCGAGTACGGCTATCCCGAGGGCTGGAGCGAGGACACCTTCAAATATTTTGACGCCGAAAAGCCCCTGACCCGCATAGAGGCCGCTCAGGCCATACGCTTTGTGGTGGGGATAGGCGACGGCAGTTTTGACGATGAGCTGGCGGCTCTTGCCGCGTCCAACGCCGACGGCGGGGACTATGCGGATAACCGGGGCATTTCCGTACTGATAGGCGCGGTAATGTATTTGGAGCTGATGAACGGCGACGGCAACGGCCGCTTCCGTCCCTTTGACCCCATTACCCGGGCCGAGGTCTGCACCGTCCTCGAAAGGGCACGCAGAGATCACGGAAGGAGCAACGTCAACGAATTTATCACGGTGGCGGTTTATATGGCGGATCAGGAGGCCGGAAAAACTCCCGAACAAATATCCGCCGAGGAAGAGGAACGTATTATTGCAAGATTTGAGAAAATGGCGGCGTCAGATGGCTTCCTTTCCGAGGAAAAAAAGACCGACGCCGACCGTGAGATCGTCGCGGCCTTCGGCGGCGTGGAGTTCAGCCGGGCGGACTATGACCTCTTAAGCTGGCTCTATTATTGGCTTTATTCCGGCCTCTTTGAAGAACATATGGAACAAAACGGCATCGACGGCTGGGAAATAGAAATGTACGGCGGAATCTTTAACAACAGCGGTGATTATGCGGGTCTCGCCTTTGACGAGGCGGCGGCGAGGGCCGTAGTCGATGAGATGAAGCGGATGGCGGCGGCCGAGATAAAATTTGACGAGTTTGGCCTTGACCGGCGGACGGCCTTTGCAAACGGCTACAGCGCTTACCACTTTTCCGACCTCGACAGCGACGGCGAGGACGCGGAGCGCCTTAAGCTCCACGGCGGCACGGATTACGCCATTGAAAGACTGCTGTATTTTGAGGCCGTGGAGGATATGCTCCGCGACTTTATGACCGAGCCCGGCGGCCAATGCTATCCTGACACTACGGAGGATATGCGGCAGTACTGCTTTAAGACCTGTCATGTGCTGGCCCTTGCGGACGGCGCCGACGACGCCGAGGCTAAGGCGAGGGCCGAGGCGGTGATCGCCCGCCTTGACGCCGGGGAGGATATGAGCGCAATCATCGACGGGTGCGGCGGGGAGCCGGGTATGGAGGTCAGCCGCGGCGACGTTTTCACCGAGGGCGATATGATAGACGAGTTATATCAGGAGGCAAAGGCCCTCGAGCCGGGCCAATATTCAAAAGAACCCGTTAAAACCAAATACGGCTATTTCGTTGTCTGCCGCCTGCCCATTGTCGGCGACGAGCCGGAATTGGAGTGGCTGAGGAACAGGGTCGCCCGAAAGATGTTTGACGATTTTATGGAGCTTTGCGTGGAAGAATTTGAAGATAACCCGCGGTAGAGGCGGGGTTGGAGGTTGCTTAATGAAAAAATTTTTGTCTGTACTTTTGGTTTTGTCAATGCTCTGCGCGCTGACGCCGGCATTCGCGGCGGCGTCCTTCACCGACGTATCCGGCCACTGGGCCGAGGGTGCCATTAATGCCATGGCCGAGGCCGGAGCGGTGGACGGTTACCCTGACGGCACATTCAGGCCCGACGAGCCGGTGACAAGGGCGGAGTTTGCAAAAATAATTACCGAGTATTTTGACCTGCCCGCCAGCGATTACGGCTGGTATGTATTTGACGACGTGGACGGGGCCGACTGGTACGCCCCCTATGTCGTGAATTACAAGGTGCTTGTTTTTGACGGATTTAAGGATTGGCCCGACCCACGGCTGGGCGAAAACTACGGTGTCGCCTTTGAAGCCGAGGCGCCCGTCACCCGTATAGAGGCGGCTTTGCCCCTGCTCGCCTGCGGCTGCCGGGAAAAGCTGGACGAGTCCATGGGTCGGTATGAAGAACTGTCTGACGCGTTCTCGGCTTTGGCGGCTGAAGCGGCGAAATATACAGACTTTGAGGATTTGGGCAGTGAAAACGGCAGCAGCCTGTGGCTCGCGGCGGCTCTGGCTTCCTCCGCCGGACTGATGACCGGCGACGGCGAAGGGCGGTTCCGTCCCTGGGACGGACTGAGCCGGGCGGAGCTTTGCACCCTGCTGACCAGATGCTCCAAGGATGTTAACGACTATATAGTGGAGGAGATCTCGGATTACAATATAAGACTCAATAGGCTGGCGGACTTCATGTCCGAGGAAAAAAAGACCGACGCCGACCGTGAGACCGTCGCCACGATATGCGGCACGGACGTCAGCCTTGCAGACTACAATTACATATATAATATTTGGGCCGCGTTGTATGAGGACGATTACGGCGAGGACTGGGCGAGCCGGCCCTGCGATATGTACGGAGCGGCTCACGAAGGTTATACCCTGGGAAACGCGGCCCGTGCGGAGACTCTGTCCGCTCTGGGAGGGCTGGTGTGCGCGGCCCGGGAGGCCGCCGAATACGGCTGGGACAGTCCATCCTTAAAATATACGGCGGCGGAAGAAATGTACACATATATAAATACAGAATATGACAGTTTGGACGAGCATAGGGCGGAACTGGAGAATATCGGCTCCTCTTTGTACGCCGAGGAAAAATACGAGTATATGTGTGCGCTGATGTATATGCTTGAGGAATCGTACATCATGCCCGGCGGCCTATATTATGCCACGCCGGAGGAGGTAGTGCAAAATTACCTTAAGGCCGGTCATGTGCTCATCCTTGCTGACGGCGACACCGACGACGCCGAGGCAAAGGCAAGGGCCGAGGAGGTTATCGCCCGTCTTGACGCCGGGGAGGATATGCGGACCCTCATTGATGAGTGCGGCGAGGATCCCGGCATGAGGAACCGTGACTACTATATGTTCACCGAGGGCGACATGGTGGACGAGTTCTATGAGGGGACAAAGGCCCTTGAGCCCGGCCAATATTCCAAGGAGCCCGTCAAGACCGACTACGGCTATCACGTTATTTACCGCCTGCCCATTACCGGCGACGAACCGGAGATAGAGGAACTTAGGGAGGAGCTGTCGTACAAAAAATTCGATGCCCTTGTGGATGAATGGATGACCGAAATATGCGGGAATATCGGGATAAAAAGTGACGCGGCGGGGATAACGCCCGAGGATATCCGGCTTATTTCACTCTTGTATTCGCGTGATTAACGGCGGGAAAACAATATTTATATGAACAGGGAGATGTATGAAATGAAGAAATTTTTGACGTTGATTTTGACCTTTGCGATGCTCTGCACGCTGACGCCGGCCTATGCGGCGTCCTTCACCGACACCGCCGGCCACTGGGCCGGGGCGGATATCGAGGCCATGGCCGCCGCCGGAGTTGTGAACGGCTATGACGACGGCTCCTTCCGCCCCGACGCTCCCGTGACAAGGGCGGAGTTCGCCAAAATTCTGACCGAGCTTTACGGCCTGCCCACGGGCGATTACGGCTGGTATTTTTACGGCGACGTGGAGCCCGGCCAGTGGTACACCCCCTATGTGCCGGCCTATTGTGTGCTGGTGGATCTGCCCCTGGCCGGAATGTGCGATTACTTTGGATGGCCCAGGAGCTGGGGCGATGATTATTTCTATGACTTTGCCCCTCAGCGGCCTCTGACCCGCATCGAGGCGGCTCAGGCTTTGGATTACATCACGGGCAGCATAGAGGATGAGGAGATGTACGATTTCCTCATAGAGTTGGGCTTAAGCACCGCCGACAGCCCGGACTATGCGGACAATCCGGGCATATCCCTTCTGGCGGGCAGCGTTATGTTCAAGCAGCTCATGAACGGCGACGATCAGGATCGCTTCCGCCCCTATGACACCATCAGCCGGGCCGAGGTCTGCACCCTTCTGAACCGTGCCGTAAACGCCTATGACCTCGATGACATCGCTTACATGGACGTACAGAGCGCCGTTGACGCTCTGGCGGAAGCATACTTTGAGGAGGAAGGCGGCGGCTATTTTGACGGCGTAACCGCCGGCGGCGATTTTTCCGACTGGGCCCTGGAGGTGCTCGATCTGGTCAACGCCGAGCGCGCTAAGGAGGGGGCTGCTCCTCTCGAGCTGGACGCCGACCTCTGCGCCGTGGCCCAGCTTCACAGCAACGACATGGTGGCCCGGGGCTTTTTCGACCACTACAACCCTGACGGCCTGTCCCCCTTTGACCGCATGAGCGCTTACGGCATCAGATATATGGCCGCCGGTGAAAATATCGCCGCCGGTCAGCGGTCGCCCGAGGCCGTCATGAACAGCTGGATGAATTCCCCCGGCCACCGGAGCAATATCCTCAATCCAAGCTACAAAAAAATGGGCATTGCCTGGGCCGATGGCGGCGACTACGGAATTTACTGGACACAGTGCTTCACAGATTAATTGAACGGAATTAATTTTGCAAAAGAATTTTGAAATTGCTTGACATACTGCCCCTGAAATGATATAATTGTGTTAAAGTAAGATGCAATAATTATATCATTTTGGGGGTGTATTTATGAAGAAATTTTTAGCGGCAGTCATAACCCTCTGTATGGCTTTGACGGTGATGCCGGCGATCAGCCTTGCGGCGGAGACGGTCAGCATAGGCACGGCCGAAGAGCTCATGCAATATTTTGAACAGCTGCGCGGCGGCGTTCAGAATAACGCTGTGCTTACGGCTGACATCGACCTGTCGGGCTATCTGTCCGTTGACAACCCCATGCGGCCCATACCTGTCTTTGAAGCAGTGTTTGACGGCGCTCTCCACAGCGTTAAGGGACTTCACATAGGCTCGGCCGAAAGCGCCGCTCTCTTTGTTGAGCTTGGCGGAACGGTCATGAACGTGAGCCTTGAGGGCACCGTGGCGGCGGAAGAGGCCGCCGGAATAGCCGTCAGCAGCAGGGGCACGATCTCTCACGTCAAAACGGTAATGAACGTTTTCGGCCGTACAAGGGCCGCCGGAATGGTGCTGACAAATACCGGTGTAATTGTCGGCAGCGACAGCCGCGGCGACGTGAAGATAACCGAAAACAACAGCCTTGCGGCGGGCATCGCCTGCGTGAACAGCGGTATAATTTCCGGCTGCGCCAATTACAGCACCGTGGCCGGCAGAACCCTTGACGGCGGCGCCAAATTTGCCGGCGGCATATGCGCCTTTTCCACCGGAACGGTTACCGGCTGCGCCAACGCCGGAGAAGTTTCCGGCGGAGATATGGAGGACACCGGTAATGAGAATTACACCGCCAACATCAGCTCCGCCACCGGAGTGGGCGGCGCCGGCGGTATCGTCGGCGTGGCCGAGGGTGCGGGCAAAATTGAAAATTGCGTGAACAGCGGCCTCGTCAGCGGCGACGGTATAATCAACGTTGGCGGCATCGCCGGATTCAGCGCCCAGACCGTGACGGATGTGACCAATTACGGCGAGGTGGCCGCATATACTCATAACGACGAGGCGGCGGATAAGAACGAGGCGGCGTCCACCGGCGGTATAGCCGGTATGGCGAGGGCCGCCGTTGAAAACGCCCGTAACTTTGGCCGTATTTTCGGCGACACCCGCACGGGCGGCATCGTCGGCACTGGCAGCGACACTAAAAACAGCGTGAATTACGGCCGTATCGAGGGCACCGACACTCAGGGCGGAATTGCCGGCGAGGTGAACGGCCTGGCCTACGGCTGCACCAATTATGGAGAGATACACGGCAGCGAGGACCGTACCGGCGGCGTCGCCGGTAAGCTCGGCTCCGGCAGCATAGAGCTTTGCGCCAACATGGGCGTGGTTTCCGGCGCGGAAAACAGGGAGCTTACCTCGAACTACACCGGCGGCATTGTGGGCCGCATGGACGAGGGAGCCGCCGGACTGAAGAATGTGTACGGCACCGTTGAAATTTCGGCCCCCTACGGCTCCGCCGGAGGAGCGGGCTGCAAGCTCAACACCGACCTCAGCGGCTTTATCATCAATCTCGGGCCGCACAATATTGACGGCTCTCAGGGCAACCGCCACTTTGAAGACGCCAACTTCTATTGGCGTGACAACAAGTGGGGCGAGGACAAATGGCCCGAAAATATTGTCGATCTGCTTAATGCCGGAGACGATGTTTGGGTAATGGGCCCTGACGGCTATCCTGTTTTCGCAAAGGATACGCTTTCCGACGGCACCGTTCATGTGCGGAGCGCCGAAGAGCTCAGGAACGCTCTGGCCAACGAGGCGGCGATGAACGTCGTTGTTGACGGTGTAATTGATGTTGACGGGGACGTCAGCGTTGTCGGCGGCAAAACTCTGTCCGGCAGCCAGCTCAGGCTGAACGGCGGCAGCCTTGTCATGGCGGCCTGGGGCGAGTTTAATCTCGGCAATATCAGCATCCGCACCTCCGGCGCTCCGGCTGTGCGTGTGAACGGAACCTTAAACATAAAGGGAATAGTCGATACAAACGCTTCGATTATTGGCGAAACCGGCGTGATATATGATGTGGACGGTATAATCCTCAACGGCGGAGAGAATGCCGCCGGGCCGGACATAACCATCAGCGACTCCACCGGACTTTACTATGTGCGCCCCTATCGCAGGGACGGCATGAGCTTCTATAATTACGTTCCCGAGGATGCGGCGGTGGTTGCCGGAATTGCGGCCCTTGCCGCCGACAATCCCTCACTGGCCTTTGATGTGTACGCCGTTGTAAGGGGCGGCGCGGCACAGCTGTTCCTTCCCGGCACGGCAAATCTCGCTTCGGTCACCTTTACCGGCGTCAACGGTGACGGGCTGCCCGTTCAGGACAAAAAGTGGACCGCCGATCTTTCCGGCGGAAAGACCTACGGCCCTGTCCGTATCGGCGGCTTTGACTATACGGTGTCCGCCTTACAGTCGTCGCTGCCCGCTCTTTCCTTTAACATTGATGAGAGCTTTGGCACCATCGCCGCCATGAACACCTCGACGGATCACTCCGTCAAGTGCTACGGCAGCGCCGATATCTATGTTCCCGAGGCCTTGAAGGCTCAGAAGGGCTGGACTGACATCAGCAGCCTTGACTATCAGGACAAGGATCCCGACAAATCTCCCGGAACCATGGAGATAAAGGGCAGGGGCAACAGCACCTGGGTGGCCGACCTCACCACCAAAAAGCCCTATCAGTTCAAGTTCGAGAAAAAAGTGGACGTTCTCGGCATGGGCGAGAGCAAGACATGGGTCATTCTGAAAAACGACGAGAGATACATAATCAACAAGCTGGCCTTTGACCTCGGTCTGGAAATGGGCCTGGAAAACTCCTCTCACAGCGAGTTTGTGGACGTGTTCATGAACGGCGAATACCTCGGCAATTATCTGCTCTGCGAAAAGGTAGAGGTGGGCAAGAGCCGTGTCAATGTTTCCGATTTGGACGACGAGTACGAGGCCAACGGCAACAGCGTCGAGGGTCTTGACCTCACCGGCGGCTACCTGCTGGAGATAGACAACTGGGACGGCGACGCCGTACAGATTCAGTATGATCCGGACAATGACGGAGTGAACGACACCGTTGTTTCCATCAAGTCGCCGGAGGATCTGGCCGTGACCGCCTCCGCCGATGCGGATAACCCATACAGCTATATTTACAACTATGTCACCGATTTCCTTGACGCGGTCTATGGCGACGGCATCATGTCCGACGGCAGGAGCTACCTTGACCACATCGACAAGGACAGCTTTGTGAAGTATTTCCTGCATCAGGAATTCCTGCGCAATAAGGACTGCGGCATCGGCAGCACCTATCTTTACAAGGATAAGGACGGCATCGATCCGCTGCTTTACGCCGGCCCGCTCTGGGACAACGACCGTGCGATTTCCAGCTGGACCTATGACGAGTGGACAATGAGGACCGTCACCCGTCCGCCGAACGGTTCGGTAGCCCTGTACAATCAGCTTAGCCGTCGGCCCGACTTTGCCGCCCTTGTAGTTGACTACTATCGGAACTCCGATGTCAGGACGGTGTTCGCCAACGCCTACAGGCACATTGAGGACTATAACGCCTATGCGGGCTCGTCCTTCGCCATGGACGCCCTTCGCTGGGACATCACCGTCAACAACGAGTGGATGATAGATATACTCAGGAAGCGGGCGGAGTGGTTCGACGCCAATTATCAGGAGCTGCTCACTCTGGCGCAGTCAGAATAAAAAATTGGCTCTACGTTAGGAATAGCGGTATAAAATCCTGCAAAGAATTTACGAAACAGGTTTCGGCCAAGGCCGAGGCCTGTTTTTATATGAACCGTCAGCTTGTTTGCGGCTGTTTCAATGTTTTTTATGATTGCCCCTTGAAAATCGAGAGTTTCTGTTGTATAATTATTTGCAGAGAGTATGTTCATTTCCTCTGTTTATAGTATAGAACCGAAAAATATCGTAAAACCGTTATATATTATAACATAAAGTTAGGAGGGTGATTATGGCAAAGCTGCTTCTGGCAATATGTGATGATGATCATTTTGACCTGCGAACAGAAAAAGAGTTAATATGTGATGTCCTCTCAAGTAAAAATATAGAGACGGAAGTGGACACTTTTGCAAGCGCGGAAGCTTTACTTAATTCCAATAAAAGATATCCGATTGTAATACTTGATATAGAAATGAACGGCATAAATGGCATATCGACCGCGGAGGCGCTGCATAAGAGATGTCCGGGCTGTCTGATATTCTTTGTTACCAATCACGAAAAATATATGGATGAAGCGTTAAACAAGCACGCTTTTAGATTTTGGACAAAACCGATAGACCCATACAGACTGAGTTACGGTATTGTTTCGGCGATCAGGGAAATAAAGAACAGGCAAAGCTTTATAAAAATAAACGTAAATAAAAAACCGGTAAGTGTACTGTGCAGTAAAATCATTTACGCCTACACCGAAAATCGCGTGTGTAAGATTATTACAGCCGATGAAGAGATAGTGACTAAAGATACATTTAAAAGCGTTAAAGAGCAGCTTACAATGGACTTCTTTTGTGATGTTCATGCCAGCTATTGTGTAAATATGAACTTTGTAGTCGGATATTCGTCCACGTTTGTTTTATGCCAGTGTAATGGCACAAAGTACAAAATCGATATGTCAAAAAGGAAATCTTCAGAGTTTCAGAAAAGGTTCACCGAGTGGTCCGGAGGAACGGTATGAGAATTGATACTGGATTGGTTTTAGGTATTCTGCTGGAATATCTGCTTATGTTATACTTTGCAAATACCACCTTCTATCCAAAGACAGGCTATATTAAAAGCGGAGTTATTTCTTTTGCCGGTTATGCCATACTTTTTGCCGTAAACACGGCCGGATATCCGGCTGTGGCAATAACGGTGTTTTTTATAATTAACTATTTGTGCATAATATTGGGATATAATGTCAATTCAAAGACGGCGGTGTACAGCAGTCTGTTGTTGGATGTTCTGTCAGTTATAAGTGAATATGTTGTCCTCATTATAATGAAAATAAGTTATAATTTTACCGCTCCGACAGTCATCTCTCCGCATCAATCTTTTGTGCTTACCGTAACAAGTAAGTTGATTTACTTTGTCTGCCTTGTTCTTATAAAGAAGATCAGGAAAAAGCAAAAAAACTCCGATGATGATGAACCGCTTTTATTATTGGTTCTGGTGCCGATTACCACAATAATTTGTCTAACTGTAATGATGCACATGGATGTAGAGATAAAAGCTTTTGAGGTAATTTGTATATCTATGCTGATAATGAATATAATGGTATTTGCTGTAGATGAGATTATCAGATTGAGAAACAGGGAATTAAAGTTTCTTCGGGAGGAAAACAGCAAAAATCAGCTTTACGCGGCAGAATGTGGATTTATTTCCGCTCAATACGAGAGTATACATATTTTAAAGCACGATTTAAAGAAGCATCTTGGCATTTTAAAGGAGCTGATAAAAACAAACTCTCAGGAAGCGCAGGCATATATACAGCATTTATTGAAGGAACAAAGCGAAATAAATTATGAGAAATATACAAATAATGCCGTTTTAAATATTCTGTTGTCACAAAAGCTGCAGGAGTGTAAAGACAAGGAGATAAAACTGCAAATTACTGTAAAATACAGCAAATATGATTTTTTGTCCGATGTTGACACGGTGGCAATATTTTCAAACCTTATTGACAACGCCATAGAATCGTGCGAACGCTCTGACGAAAAAAGCATTTTCATTGATTTGTATGCCGCAAACAACATATTTCCGTCGGTCAAAATTGAGAACAGCGCGGACTCTGCGCCTGTAATTCTCAACAATGTATTCAGAACGCAAAAAGAACATGGGGAACTCCATGGCTTTGGAATTAAAAGTATAAATAAAGCAATAAAGAAATATAAAGGAAACTTGTTTTTTTCTTATGACGATAAAAATAAGTTCTTTAGAATGGTGATAATACTAAATACGTAGAGGCCGTAAAAAATGGCGCAGACCGTTCAAGGGACAGAAGTCTTTAATTAAGGCAAATTTATGTATTGATGTGGAATAACCGCCTTTTTACAAAAAGACGGTTTTTCTTTTTATAAACCCCTTTTGCCGGCCCTGAAATAGGGCTTGCTTTTTTGCAGAATATGTGGTATAATCTGTTATAAATAAATTACGGTTTTATCTCATAAGGAGATTTTTTATGTTTAAACTGCTAACGACAGAGGGCCGGGCCCGCAGGGGCACATTTGAGACGGTTCACGGCACGGTACAGACTCCGGTGTTCATGAATGTGGGCACCTCCGCCGCCATAAAGGGGGCCGTGTCCACCTTGGATCTGAAAGAGGTGGGCTGTCAGGTGGAGCTGTCCAACACATACCACCTTCACGTCCGGCCCGGCGACGATCTTATCCGGGATATGGGCGGTCTGCACAAATTCATGAACTGGGACAGGCCCATCCTCACCGACAGCGGCGGCTTCCAGGTCTTTTCGCTGGCCTCTCTGCGTAAAATAACCGAGGAGGGGGTCAGCTTTCAGAGCCATGTGGACGGTCGGCACATATTCATGGGACCGGAGGAAAGTATGCGAATACAGTCAAATCTGGCCTCCACCATCGCCATGGCCTTTGACGAGTGTATCGAGAACCCTTCTCCCTACGATTACGTAAAAAAGAGCTGCGACCGCACCTACCGCTGGCTGGAGCGGTGCAAGGCCGAGCTGACCCGGCTCAACTCCATGCCGGAGACCATAAATAAAAATCAGATGCTGTTCGGCATAAATCAGGGCGGAACCTACGACGACCTGCGCGTTGAGCACATGGATAAGATCGCCGCGCTGGATCTGGACGGCTACGCCATCGGCGGCCTTGCCGTGGGGGAGAGCGCCGAGGAGATGTACCATATCATAGACGTTGTGGAGCCTCATATGCCCAAGGATAAGCCCCGGTACCTTATGGGCGTCGGCACGCCTCAGAACATCCTTGAGGCCGTGGAGCGGGGCGTTGACTTTTTCGACTGTGTGATAACCAGCCGCAACGCCCGTCACGCCAACCTTTTCACTGACGTGGGCGTGCTCAACCTCAACAACAACAAGTTCGCCCGGGACGGGCGGCCCCTTCAGGAGGACTGCCAATGCCCGGCCTGCCGGAATTACAGCCGGTCATATATCCGCCACCTCATAAAGGCCAGGGAAATGCTTGGTATGCGGCTTTGCGTTCTCCACAATCTGTACTTCTACAACGACCTTATGGCAAAAATCCGTTCCGCCGTCGAGGCCGGCGACTTCGCCCGCATGAAGGCCGAAATGCTGCCAAAGCTTAATCAGAGGGTGTGAGCCATGCTGCGCTTTAAAATCACCAAAAATGACGCCGGGCTCAAGGCCGTCCGCTTCCTCGCGAAGGCCACCGCCGCTCCCTCATCTTTGATTTACAAGACATTCCGTAAAAAAGATGTGAAAATAAACGGAAAATGGATAAAGGAGGACTATATCCTCAGTGAGGGCGAGGAGCTGACCACCTATATAAGCGGCGAATTTGTCAACCGTGCGGAAAAAATCGATCCCGGCCTCATGCCGGAGGTGGTGTACGAGGACGAAAACCTTGTGGTGATGAATAAGCCCGCCGGCCTTAAGTCCCAGCCGGACAAGGCGGGGGAGGACGCCCTAAGCAGCCGCCTCAAGGCTTACCTCGCCGCCAGGGGCGAATACGACCCGGCGGCGGAGAGCGCCTTTTCTCCGGCGATATGCAACCGTCTTGACCGGAACACCGACGGCCTTGTCATAGGGGCCAAAAACGCCGCCGCCCTGCGTGAGATGAACCTCGCCATAAGGGAGCGGCGTGTGCGTAAGCTCTACCGCTGCATAACCGAAGGAGTGCCGAAGGAAAAAACGGCCACGCTGACCTCAACCATACAAAAGGACGAAAAAACCAACAAAAGCACCGTGGGCCGGGGCGGCAAGGCCGTATCTCTGACCTATCGGGTGACGGATGTCCAAGGGAACCGCGCCTGGCTGGAGGTGGAGCTTCACACCGGCCGCAGCCACCAGATAAGGGCTCAGCTTGCGGCCATCGGCTGCCCCATAGCGGGGGACGTCAAGTACGGAGCCCGCACCGGAGGTGGCCAGCGGCTGACGGCCTTTCGGCTGGAGTTTCACATTACCGAAGGAATACTGTCGTACCTCAACGGCAAAACAGTTGAAATATAAGAGGAGGAAACCGAATTGCCATTTATTAACGGATATTATCTGCCCTATTGGGTGCTGTTTTTCTTTATCTACTGTTTCCTGGGCTGGTGCATCGAAAGCGCCATCGTGTCGCTGGACACGAAAAAGCTCACCAACCGGGGCTTCCTTCGGGGGCCCTTCCTGCCCATATACGGCTTCGGCGCGCTGACAATAATTTTCTGCACCATGCCGGTCAGGGACAATATTTTCCTCTGCTACATAGTGGGCGTCGTGGCCTGCACCGCTTTGGAATACGTCTGCGCCGTGATAATGGAAAGTATATTCAAAACTAAATACTGGGATTATACCGGACATTTCATGAATTTTCAGGGACGCATCTGTCTGGTCAGCTCCCTGTTCTGGGGAGTGCTGACCCTGCTGGTCATCCACGTCATTCACGAACCCATCTCGGGCTTTGTCACCGGCAAAATGAGGCTGGCGCTTACGACCGTCATTGACGTGATTTTGCTTGTGATACTCAACGTTGACCTGTACATATCCGCCCGCGCGGCTTTCGACCTGAACAAGGCCGCCGCCAGGCTGGAGGAGCTGGGCGTTCAGCTGGAGCTGGCGAAGATGGAGCTGCGGGACGCCGTGGAGGAGAAGGCTCAGGAGCTGGAGGAGCGTGTCAACAGCCTTTCCGCCGGTCGGGAGGAGCTTGCCGCACGGCTGCGGCTTGGTGTGCGCAGCCTTGTAAGGGGCAATCCCACCGCCGTACACAAGCGCTTTGAAAAGGGCTTTGAGGAACTGCGTGAAATAATAAAGAAATAGCTCTTGTAAAGGCAATAAAGTATAGGCAATACCGTACAAAGACCGTCGGCGGATTTTGTGCGGTATTGCCTTTAATTTTTGTGTATAATATACAAATCTGAAAAAATTTTAAAATTAGTATTGACAAATTAAATTAGTTATGTTAAACTAATTCTTGTAATTAAAACTAACACGAGGAGTTGAGAGCTATGCCCTTGTTGATGTTGGGTTCGGGAGTGAAAAAACACATTGTGAAAATCAGCGGCAAGGATAAGGTGCGCCGGTTTCTGGAAAGTCTGGGCTTCGTTGAGGGAGCGGAGGTAAGCGTCGTCTCGGAAATGGCCGGGAACGTTATCGTCAACGTCAAGGAGTCCCGAGTCGCGCTGGACAGAGATCTGGCTAAATGTATAATTGTATGATTTGGAGGAGGTTTTGATATGAAAACGCTTAGAGATGCCGGTATAGGCGAGACCGTCACCGTGACGAAGGTGGGCGGCGAGGGCGCCGTCAAGCGCCGCATTATGGACATGGGCATAACCCGTGGCGTTCAGATTTACGTCCGCAAGGTGGCTCCCTTGGGCGACCCGGTGGAGGTCAACGTCCGCGGCTATGAGCTTTCGCTCCGTAAGGCTGACGCCGAGAATATTTTGGTAGGTTAATTTTTTTGAAGATAAGTTAGTTTAATATAATCTAAATAAATTAAACTAACTATATATTACCCACTGCGAAAAATAAAATGAGGAGGAGTTTACAATGGCTTTGACCATAGCCCTTGCGGGCAATCCGAACAGCGGCAAGACCACCCTGTTCAACGCGCTGACCGGCGCCAACCAGTTCGTCGGCAACTGGCCCGGCGTCACTGTGGAAAAAAAGGAGGGCCGGCTGAAGGGGGAGAAGGACGTCACGATTATGGATCTGCCCGGTATTTATTCCCTTTCGCCCTACACCCTTGAGGAGGTAGTGGCCCGGAATTATCTCATTAACGAGAAGCCTGACGCCATAATCAATATAGTTGACGGCACCAATCTGGAGCGCAACCTCTACCTGACCACCCAGATAATGGAGCCGGGTATACCCGTGGTTATGGCGATAAACATGACGGACATCGTCGAAAAACGGGGGGACAAAATCGACGCCAAAAAGCTGGGCGAAAAGCTGGGCTGCACCGTCATTCCCATTTCCGCCCTGAAGGGTACAAATATCGACAAGGTTACCGAAAAGGCCGTCTCTCTGGCACGTAACAAGACCAAGACCCCGGCGGTTCACAGCTTTGACAAGAAGGTGGAGGGTTATCTGGACGAGATAGAAAAGCGTTTAACCTCCGTGCCAACCGAGCAAAAACGGTTTTACGCCGTCAAGCTCTTTGAGCGGGACGACAAGGTGGACGTCAAGGCCAGCGTTTCCGACATAATAGCCAAGGCCGAAAAAGAAATGGACGATGACAGCGAGAGCATCATCACCAACGAGCGCTATAACTACATAGCCTCCATAATAGACAGCTGCTACACTAAAAAGAACAGGGAAAAACTCAGTGTTTCCGATAAGATAGACAAAATCGTCACCAACCGCGTTCTGGCTCTGCCAATTTTTGCCGTGGTAATGTTCATTGTGTACTTTGTGTCGGTTACCACTGTGGGTACTTATGTGACGGATTGGACAAACGACGGTCTTTTCGGCGACGGCTGGTTCATGTTTGGCCGTGGCCGCGCCGCCTTTGACGAGGCCTCAGAGGAGTTCGCATCCTCCGACGCGATTATAGCCGCCTTTGAAGCCGCCGCAGCCGAGGCGGGCTTTGAGGACGCCTCTCAGGCTGTGGATGTCACCGCTGAGGTTGACGTTTACGACGAGGAGGGCAGCGTCGAGGTAATCCCCGTTGACCACGCCGCATATATGGCCGAGACGGCCAAGGGCCTTGAAGAGCCCGACCCCGCCGATTACGGCCCCTGGGTGCCGGGCGTACCGGTGATAATCGAAAAGGGCCTGACTGCGGTGGGCTGCGCCGACTGGCTCCAAAGCCTGATACTGGACGGCATTGTGGCCGGTGTGGGAGCGGTGCTGGGCTTCGTGCCCCAGATGCTGGTGCTGTTCATCTTCCTGGCCTTCCTCGAGGGCTGCGGCTATATGGCGAGAATAGCCTTCATAATGGACAGGATATTCCGCCGCTTCGGTCTGTCGGGCAAGTCCTTTATACCAATGCTCATCGGCAGCGGCTGCGGAGTTCCCGGCGTCATGGCCTCGAGAACCATCGAGAACGAGCGTGACCGCCGCATGACCATAATGACCACCACATTTATTCCCTGCGGAGCTAAGCTCCCCATCATTGCCCTTATTGCCGGCGCATTGTTCAACAACGCGGGTTGGGTAGGCGCCAGCGCCTATTTTATCGGCGTGGCGGCGATAATAGTCTCCGGCATAATCCTTAAAAAGACAAAAATGTTCTCCGGCGATCCCGCCCCCTTTGTTATGGAGCTCCCCAGCTATCACATGCCAACCGTTGGCAGCATACTCCGCAGTATGTGGGAGCGGGGCTGGTCCTTCATCAAAAAGGCCGGCACCATCATTCTGATTTCCACAATTTTCGTGTGGTTCACCTCCAACTACGGCTTTACCGAAAGCGGCTTCGGCGCCGTTGACGAGATGGGCAGCCAAAGCATACTGGGCATAATCGGCGGTGCCGTGGCCTGGATATTCAACCCCCTCGGCTGGGGTGACTGGAGAGCGGCCGTGGCGGCCGTTACCGGACTTGTCGCCAAGGAGAACGTGGTCGGCACCTTTGGAATTCTCTACGGGGCCGAGGTGGCCACCGAGAGCGGCGCCGAGATATGGAGCGCCATCCGTGACGGCTTCAATGCTTCGGCGGCGGGCTTCGGCGGACTTGCGGCCTACTCCTTCCTGATATTCAATCTGCTTTGCGCCCCCTGCTTCGCGGCTATCGGCGCCATCAAGCGGGAAATGAACAGCGCCAAATGGACCTGGTTCGCCATCGGTTATCAGTGCGTGTTTGCCTATCTTGTTTCCCTCTGCGTGTTCCAGATCGGCAAAGTAGTTTCCGGCGGAGGCTTCGGCATAGGCACCTTCGCGGCGGTTATAGTGATAGCGCTGTTTGCTTTCCTGCTTTTCAGAAAAAACAGTTTTGAGCAAAACAGGCTTGACAACCGTGCTTTTGTGCGGTAAAATAAGTACAGGAGATGTTCTGTATGGGTACGGTCTTAGTATTGATAATATTGGCGGCGCTGGTGGGGCTGGCGGTGTTCAGCCTTGTGCGGAAGCGTAAGTCCGGCGGCTCCTGCGGCTGCGGGTGCGGCTGCGGAGGCTGCGCCATGGCCGATGCCTGCCGCCAAAAGCGCGGCGATACTGCGGCAAAATAGACTCTGAAAATCGTATACGCTTACGGCGGCATCACCCGATGCCGCCGTTAAACGTTTACAGCGGCAATAATATATAAAATAATATGTTGCATATTTTACCCAACCTTTTTTACTCTTTCCATGTCTAATTTATGAAAGCTTTCAAAAACGAAAGGATGATGAGAATGGCATATCCTGATAAGAGCGACGGCACCCTTGTGCTGCTGACCCTGGCCGGGGACGAAGGGGCCTACGGCGCCCTTGTGGAGCGGCATCAGAGGGGTGTGCTGGCGGCGGCAAGGGCGGCTGTGAACAACCGCCATCTGGCCGAGGACGCCGCACAGGACGCCTTTATCGCCGCTTGGATGAAGCTGAACCTCCTGCGGGAGCCGGAAAAGTTCGGCTCATGGGTGCGGCGCATAGCAAAAAACTGTGCCCTGAACACGGCCCTCCGGTTTCGGAGCTACATAAGCCTTGAGGACGCTCCGGCTCTGAGGGAAATGCGCGACCCCGACGGCGGCCCGGAGGAAATGCTCATGTCGTCCGAGGAGGCACGGCTGGTGCGGAGCGGCGTTGACCGCCTGCCCGAGCGGGCCCGACAGGTGGTGTACCTCCACTATTACGAGGATATGACCGTGGAGAAGATAGCCGCCCGACTGGGAATTTCCGAGGGAACGGTCAAGTGGCAGCTCCACGACGGCAGAAAGAGGATAAGGAAGGAGCTAAGCGCAATGGACGAAAACATAAACGATACATTGGTAAGAAAGGTAATGAAAAAGGTAAACGAGTTAAAGCTGTGGAAGCTGAAAAACGACAAAACCGGCTTTGAAAAGGAATATAAAGACGTGATGGCCGACATCGGGGCCATGCCCGAGTGCGGCAAAAAATACCACGCCCTGGCCGACGTGCTCATGCGGGGCTACTGGTGGCTGCCCGGGGCGGAAAACGACGCCCTGTTCGAACGGATAAGAGAGGCCGCCGAGCTTGGCAAAAACGACGAGGTAATGGCTTTCATCGCAAGTCGGGAGGATCACCGCCGCTGGGACAGGGACAGGATAAAATTCATCAGGGAGGTTCAGATACCAAGGCTGGAAAAGGGCGGCTTCACAGGCGCCCTCGGGCAGGAATGGCTCCAGCTGGCCTGGGATCTGGCCAACGCGGGCGAAGCCTTGGAGGCGGAGGCCGCCGTGGATACGGCACTGAATATCCTGCCCTCCGGCGACCACAATTACGCCTGCGCTATGGCGTCAAGGGATGTGATACCCACCGTCGCCGACCGGAAGTTTCAAGACGACAAAATTCATCGGAGAGCGACGGCTTTCGGAGCGGAAATCAGGCTTGACGGCGGCGCCCTCCGGTGCTGGGATTACAGCCATCGCTTTGCCGGATGGATGAGATCGGGCGACGACCTTGCCGAGACGCTCATATTGACCGCCGCTCTCTGCGACAGATATCTCACCGTTCCAGGCCTTAAGGTTGGAGAGGCCTACACGGGAACCGACGGGTCGTCCCTGACCTTTGAGAGCGATAACGCCACGGTTGAGACTCCCTGCGGCGTCTTTGACGGCTGTCAGGTCTGGGTCACGGTGAAGGGAACCGAGCGCGTCCGGGCCTGCTATAAGGAGGGAGTGGGCCTCGTCCGGCTGGAGCACCGCCTTGACGGCGTCACCGAGGCGCGGAGCCTAAAGGCCTGCAAGGTTCGAGGCGGCGGTCTGCTGCCCTTGAACCGGGGCAACCGATGGGAGTACGCGGCCGGCTTCGATCCCGAGTGCGTCAGCTATGACACGGGGATGGAGGTAATATATTCCGACGGCGAAAAAGCGCTTTTCACTCAGGCCAGCCATATCCGCCGCATGGGGTACGACGAAAATTCCTGGACGGAAATGATGATGCAGATACGCAACGAATATTATCATTTTGAAAACGGCGACGAACATATCTGTGACGTGAGCCATGCTGTGGAGCGGGCGGAGCTGCTGGCAAAAACGCCTCTCGAAAAGGCACACACCCGTCTTGCGGCTTCCACCGTCAGGCGGATCATGGCCACTGATCCGGACTTCAATCCCGGCTGTGCCTCCGTCGGCCACTGGAACTTTTTCCAGCGCAATACGGCCGTGGAGCGGGACGGAAAGATGATTTTGGAGAACAGCCACCGCTGGAGCTTTGAGTGGAAGCTGGGCGCCAAGCTGGGCGCCGCCGGTGAACCTATCCTCTGCAGCCACATTTACGGCATACTCTCCGACGCCTGCGGCTGTCTTTGGGCCGATGGCTGGCAGTCAGGGCTTGAGCTCACCGAAAACCGCTTTTGCTACGGCGAGCCCACCACCACGCACATGGTATTTGAGGACGCCGGAACGGTGTCCGTTATCGCCGGTGAGTTCCACGGCTGTCTACGGCTCAGGCTGGACATCAAAGGCATGGGCGAGTACACTCAATATAGGGCCGGTAAAAAGGAATACTATTTCGCTCCCGGCGTCGGCATTGTGAAAACCGTCAACTATAACCGGAAGGACGGCAGCGCCTCGTCCTTCGAGCTGGCGTCCTACGAGGGCGGGGGAGAGGGCTATATGCCCTTTGAGGACGGGCTCGTCCGCCGCTATGAGGCGGTAGGCCTCACCGACGGCTTCACCGCCGCCGCCGAGTACGCCTATGTCAGGGACGGGGACGGGAATATCGTCATTTTTGAGGAGAATGTCGGCGTCCGCACGGCGCCCCGGGGCGTGACCCGCTACGACTCGATAGAGGCCGAGCAGAGGGAACGGGCCCTGAACGATGAGGAAAAATACAAGGAAGGCGCGGCTTTGGGCGCTTACAACAACTTTATGGTGCTGTACCACGAGCTCCGCCGCCTGCCCTGCGGTGAAAACACCCTCCGCAACGCCGCTTGGCAGAAGTACCACCTTCGCCGCTGTGAGGCGGCTGGAGAGGACGGCCAGGTTCCGCCCGCTCTTCTGGGCTTCTGCACAAAAATGGCCCTGTGGGCGGCCTCCGATCTGGCCGGCGGCGGAGAAAAGGAGGAGAGCTACGCGTATATCGAGCGCGCCATCGAATATGAGAAGCGGTGGACGGCCTACCCCAAGGGCGCAAAGCTGTCGGTGGGCGATCCGCTGGTGTTCGGCGGCATAAAATATGTTAAGGGCGAAGGCGTCATCGAGCTTCCCGACGGCGGCCGTAAGCAGCTTGACGACGACTGGTTTGTCGACCGGAACTGGAACATGGAGGCCCTCGCCGTGTATTACGCCCTCACAGCGCCACGGGGCTGGGAGCGGTTCGACTCCATGCGTGACGAGGCGCGGTATAAGACTCTTGTGGAACGGGCGAAAAATCTGATATGATTTGAAACTGGGCCGTAAAAAATGTCGTCGCGCGATGGTTTGAGCCTTTTCCTTGAGGGGAAGCCTATAATATTGTGCGGCAATTACACAACTTGTTAACAATGACAAGGGTAAAGCCTTCCCCTATGAGGGGAAGGTGGCACGAAGTGCCGGATGAGGTGTAGGATGCGAAGCATCCGTTATAAAAAATACACCCACGTTTACAATAACGCCGCACAGCGGCTACACCTCATCAGTCGGCCTGCGCCGACAGCTTCCCCTCGAGGGGAAGCCTTTTTTGTGTGTCAGCACGACGCTGTACTGTAAGAAAAATTTTGAACATATTGAAAATAATACTTTACAAATGAAAAAATGTGTGTTATACTGAAATTGCCACATAATTGATATTGTAAGAACCCAAGGCACGTTTTTACGTGTGCGCTTTTTGCGTACAAAATTTTATTTTTTAGTTGTGCCTTAAAAAGTGAATAAAGCAATAGCTGAAAGTGCAATTTATAAGTTGTGGCAAAAATGCTGCTCCTATAATTGCACTGGCAGCGCTTTATTCGGCATGATATCGAGAGGCGTTCCTTGGGTTATATCAATTTATGTGGCAGTAAATTCGGAGCAAGCGTTTTTCGTGCGCGGCTTCGGTAAGCTGCGCATTTTTTATTTGCGCCGCTTTCGGGAAAACATAGGGCGCGGCGACTGCGAGATGAGTCTCCCCGTGCGCCGAATAAAACACAAGGAGGAAAAAAACATGAACAAATTCAAAAAACTTCTGGCCGTGCTGGTGTGTGCGGCAATGGCGCTGGCAGTTATGCCGGGCGTGGCGTTGGCGGCTGGGGTGCCAAGCGGACTGGAATACGACTTGTATGACGACCAAGTGGAGATAACCGGCTATACTGGTGATGCGGCCGAACTTGAAATTCCCGCCGAGATTGAGGGACTGCCTGTCACCACCATTGGTAATTATGCCTTTGAAGGATGCACCGGCCTTACGAGCGTGACAATTCCCAGTAGTGTGACCTCCATTGGGTATAGCGCCTTTGAAAACTGCGAAAGCTTGACGAGCGTGACAATCCCCGGCAACGTTGGGACTATCAACAACGGTGCGTTTGAAGGTTGCACCGGCCTCTCTGAAATTACGATAAATGATGGTGTCAGAAGAATCAATAATTGGGCCTTTGCTGACTGCACCAGTCTAACAAGTGTTATAATTCCTGATGTAATGATACCGTAATTGATACGTTGTGCCTATGTAAACCCCTGTAAATCAAGGCGTTTTCAGTTTGTGACCCAGACGGGTCTTATTTTTTTTGCTTTTGTGAATCGGTCTAAATTTCTTGATATGTGCAACTTTGAACGAACCATAAATAAATGAACGAACCTATCTGTGTTCGTTCATTTATTTATGGTATAATAACAGTGCTTCTAAAATTAATATGTTTTAAATGCAATCGACCCGATTAAACACACATTTAATGGTATATTCGCAAAAAATACTTGTTACTCGAAGTAGGAATCATAAGGGACCTCCATGTCCTTAAGGAAATTGCTTCGCGCGTTTATCGGCGGCTCTGCCAGCTTGTAGCCCTTCCACTTCATTATTCGGAACTTAAAGTCAAGCAGTTCTATTGGAACGTGCAGAATGGCGGCGGCCTGAAAGAATGTGGTGTCACGGTTAAGCGCGTCAAGAACCTCATTATCGTCCAAAAGCAGCTCTGCCGCAAAAAGATTGGCGTCCTTTTCAAGTACGGATGTCTGGTCAAACATCGCAACGTCGTGGAAAGCATGAATTTTGCTGTTTCTATGGTTGATTGCATGACATAGCTCATGAGCGATGATTATCCTCTGGATGATCTCCGGCAGGTCGTCATTTATGGTTATTGTCCGTATTCTTTTGCATTCCAAAAAGAAACCCTTAATAGCGTCATCGTGAGTTCCGAGGGATTGATACAGCAACTTTATATCCATGTCCTCACAGAGCCGCACAGGATCGTTTTCCTTAAACTTTCTCTTCAGTTTATTCACAGAACGGCATATAGCTTCGTAGGTCAATGCAAACACCTCCTCGGCGGTAAAAGGAAAGACCTTTATTTATCTTTTGGCCCAAACTTGATCTTTGCGGCCTCTTTGCAGGTGATGTAGGCTGTCATCACTGCCTCGAAATATGCGTTCTTTTCTTCTTGGGACAGTTCGCCGCCCGCAAACAGCGCCTTGTTCTGTTCAAGCAGGAAGTCAACGTCAATCGCTCCCGACAGGCCGTAAAGGGCGCGGGCTTTTTCTATGTAGCCATCCTTTTCAATATCCTCCACGGGATTTTCGCAAGCGTCGTCAGACAAATACTTAGAGGAAACCTTTAGAGCCTTAGCAAGTTTGAGCAAGGTGGCAGGGCGTGGAGTTTTAGCTCCGGCCTCGTAAGCGAATATCGAACGAGATGATATTCCGACCTGCTTTGAAAGCTGATTCTGAGATAAATTAAGTGTCACGCGGGCGTTTTTCAATTTGGTGGGAAACGATGTCATAAAGTTATCACTCCTTGTTAAAATCAAAAAATTCGTAAAAGTTCAACAAAATTTAAAAAAACTATTGACAAAATTTCAGCGTCGTGCTATACTTGATTATGAACCCAATCGAACTTTAATTTAATTATATAACGAAGATGATGATTTGTCAAGAGAAAAATGCAAAATGGTTCACAAAAATTCATGGGAGGGTAAAAATTGAGAAATCAAAAGAAAAGACTGCTTCGCACACCCAAATATAAAATCCCGATTGGGGAGCCGATAAAAATGGCCGATGGCGGCTATGTGCTTCGCATAAAAAGACCTAATGGCAGCGACGTTGAAGAGATATCAATGGAAAAAATGTTTGCCATGGTGGTTAAGGAAGCACATGACGGCGCATAAAAAATGCCGCAAAGCAGGAAGCCCCGGCATGAGGGCATCCGCTTCACATACATAGACCGCTCCGACGAGCAGGACCGATATGAGTTCAGCCGGTACGAGTATTCAACAGACGAGAGTCTGTTGGTATTCGTGTCGGCTTTTTTCGTTAGAGCGATAAAAAATTAATTGTCTCAACCGCCTTGAGATGCGCATTAAAGGCGATGGATACAAAGAACCCGGACGGAAATTTCCGTTTTGAAAATCCGGATGTACCACCGTTATTTCGCCATGCTCATTTTTAACGCGGGTTTATCGGTGTATCATCTTGATATGCCGATATTTATATAAAAACACAAAAAACTGTCCCAAGGCTCATCCGCTGACGAGTGGGTGCCCAGAGCGGAGGGACGGAAAAAAGTAAAATTAAGTCAGCCTACTGGGGTGGTTGACCACATGAAATGGAGTGTCATTTTATGATGGTCGACAAGGAAATAAAAATATTTTCAGTGGCTCTCCATTTCGACTTCAGGTCGATGGAGGGACCGCAGAATGATAAAAAAAGATAGACAAAGTGTTGACAAACAGTATTTTATTCCTATGGAAGTGACCAATGAAACAATGAGGGATTTCGGAATTAACCATGATGATTTAGTATGGACCAAAATAGGGAACCGAAGGGTTAGGGCGATAATGGTTCCGGTAACTAAAGAACAATATTATGAGTTCATGCGTCCATTATGGAGAGAGGACAAGCGAAGTCAAAGAGCTGTGCCGGCAGTTTCGCTCGACAAACTTTATGATGAGAATGAATATGAGGTTGCGGACGATACAGATATTGAGGAGAATTATATGAAAAAGCTCCTTGTTGAAGAATTAAATAAAGCCCTCGATGAACTTGACGAGGTAGACCGTGTCATTATGGATTTGTTTGGCAAGGGAAGCACGGAGACCGAAATCGGTGTCGTTATAGGTATGTCACAAAAAGGCGTAAATAAACGCAAGCGTAAAATTTTTGAAAGACTAAAAAACAGGCTTAAGGATTACAGATGATTTATATCCCTGTCTCAAAAATTTTTGAGGCAGGGATATTTTTTGGTTCTTAAAGTGAGCGTATTTGTCCTATAACCTTCAGAGGGCCAGCAATAGCGGCCCGGAAAGGAGAAATAAATGGGCAATGAAAAACAAATCATGCACCGACTGTAATCAAAATATCGATACTGAGGTATCAGACTTATTGATTGCAATAAGTGTCAAAGCCAAGAGACTTGCACAAAAATTTATCAGGTTGAATGCTGAAAGACAGATTGGGCAAAGCCGTAAGGAAGATGCGGCATATCGCTGCAATAATTATAGAGGTGCCGGAGGGAGGTGAGGATGATGGATGAGAAGTTTGAGATAAGGCTTATCAGGAACGCCGCCAGAGGTATGCGCGAGTGCGCGGACACACTCGATAAGATTCTGGCTGACCTGACAGGTGCGGAAACCGCACCCAAGGAGGGAGCCGTGGAAAAGCCCGTAACACTGGAAGATGTCCGAGGTCTTCTGGCAGATAAATCCCGCGCGGGACACACGGCGGAGGTCAAGGCTCTGCTCATAAAGCATGGCGCGGACAGGCTGTCCGGCATTGACCCGGCAAACTACGCCGCTCTTATGGCGGACGCGGAGGAGCTGTGATGTCTTTACACGCATTGTTGTCCGCGTCGTCCAGCCACAGATGGCTGGCCTGCCCTCCCTCGGCGCGGCTCTGCGAGAGCTTCGGGGACAAGGGCAGCGAGTACGCCGCCGAGGGCACGGACGCGCACACCCTCTGCGAGTATAAGCTCCGTAAGGCCCTCGGAGAAAAAGTCAAAGACCCCACGGAAAATCTCGAATTCTATGACTCCGAAATGGAGCGGTGCGCCGAGGACTACGCGGCCTACGTCTTGGAGCTGGTTGAGAAAGTCCGGGCCGTTTGTCTCGACCCGGTGGTGCTTGTGGAGCAGCGGCTGGACTATTCCCGCTTCGTGGAGTCAGGCTTCGGCACCGGCGACTGTGTCGTCATCGGCGATGGAACCCTCCATGTGGTGGACTACAAGCACGGGAAAGGCGTGGAGGTATCTGCGGAAAGAAATCCGCAGATGATGTGTTATGCGTTGGGGGCGATGGAGCTGTTTGACGGCATATACGACATAGATACTGTGACCATGACAATTTTTCAGCCCCGCAGGGAAAACGTCAGTGTGTTTACAATGACAAAGGCCGATCTTTACTCATGGGCGGAAAATGTCCTCGCTCCGACCGCGAAGCTGGCATACGCCGGCGAGGGTGAGTTCAGCGCCGGGGAACACTGCCGGTTCTGCAAGGCCAAAGCTATTTGCCGTAAACGGGCGGAGTACAACCTTGAACTGGCGAGGTACGACTTTCAGCCGCCGTCGCTTCTTGAGGACGACGAGGTCGCCGCCATACTTGGAAAGGCCGGGGAGCTGGCCGCATGGGTGGAGGACGTCCGGGAGTACGCGCTCAGGCTGGCGGTGAGCGGAAAGGAATGGCCGGGCTGGAAGCTGGTCGAGGGCCGCTCCAACAGGAGATATACCGATGAGACGGTGGTGGCCGAGACGGTGGTGAAGGCCGGACTTGACCCATACGAACATAAAGTGCTCGGCATAACCGCTATGGAGAAAATGCTGGGCAAGGGCCGATTTGATGAGCTTCTCGGCGGTCTGACGTTCAAGCCGCGGGGAAAGCCCACGCTGGTGCCGGAGAGCGATAAACGTCCGGCCATAAATACCGCAAAAACAGATTTTGAAGAAATTTAGGAGGTAAACATTATGTCAACAATCGTAAATCCCACAAAGGTGATCACCGGTCCCCGGACACGCTGGAGCTACGCCAACGTCTGGGAGCCAAAGTCCATCAACGGCGGCACGCCGAAATACTCGGTGTCACTCATCATACCCAAGTCCGACACCGCCACGGTCGCGAAGATAAAGGCCGCTATTGAGGCGGCGTATCAGGACGGGCAGGCCAAGCTCAAGGGCAGCGGAAAATCCGTTCCCTCCCTCGCCTCGCTTAAAACGCCTCTGCGGGACGGCGACATCGACAGGCCCGATGATCCCGCCTACGAGAACAGTTACTTCATAAACGCCAACTCCGCCACGGCTCCCGGCATAGTGGACGCCGACCGCAATCCCATACTCACCCATTCCGAGGTATACAGCGGAGTGTACGGCAGAGCCAGCATCAATTTCTATGCCTTCAACTCCAACGGAAATAAGGGAATTGCCTGCGGACTCAATAATCTCCAGAAAATAGCCGACGGAGAGCCGCTCGGCGGCAAGATAAGCGCCGAGATGGATTTCGCGGACGATGACGATGAGGACTTCCTCGGATGAGGTCCATGTCCATAGATATTGAAACGTACAGCAGCGTAGACCTCGCCAAAAGCGGGGTTTACCGCTACTGCGAGTCCCCGGATTTTGAAATACTGCTGTTTGGATACTCGGTTGACGGCGGCACCGTGGAGGTCATTGACCTTGCAAACGGTGAAAAGATACCGGAGGAGATACTTGAGGCTCTAATCGATGAGTCTGTTGTTAAGTGGGCATTTAATGCGAATTATGAACGCGTCACTTTGTCCCGTTATCTACATAATCTCGGAAAGAGCCTCGACAAGTTCCACGACAGACATCCAATGTCTGTGGAGTGCGCGAGATTCCTTAATCCCCGCTCATGGCGATGCACTATGGTCTGGTCAGCATACATGGGACTGCCACTCTCCCTTGAGGGAGTGGGCACAGTACTGAAGCTGGACAAGCAGAAGCTCACCGAGGGCAAAGAACTGATAAGGTACTTCTGTGTCCCCTGCTCTCCGACAGGAGTCAACGGCGGCAGGACGCGAAATCTGCCGTCCCACGCCCCGGAAAAGTGGGAAAGGTTCAAGGCGTACAACAAGCGGGACGTTGAGACCGAGATGTCCATTCAGACGAGACTCGCAAAGTTCCCCGTGCCGGAGTTCGTGTGGGAGGAATACCATCTCGATCAGGTGATAAACGACAGAGGTGTTCGGTTGGATATGGATTTGGTAAAGCGGGCTATTGAAATGGACGAGCACTCACGCGCCGAGCTTACCGAGGCCATGCGCAGGCTGACCGACTTTGAAAATCCCAACTCCGTCACGCAGATGAAGCGGTGGCTGTCGGACAATGGCTTAGAGACAGACACTCTCGGCAAAAAGGCGGTGGCGGAGCTGCTCAAAACCGCGCCGGAACCCCTCCGCGACGTGCTGACCCTGCGCCGGCAGCTCGCCAAATCCAGCGTCAGGAAGTATGCGACTATGGAGAACGCGGTCTGTTCAGACGGCAGAGCGAGGGGAATGTTCCGGTTTTACGGAGCGAACCGCTCCGGGCGATGGTGCTTGACCGGGGATCATGAGATTCTTACCGAAAATGGCTGGCTCCGATTCGATGAATGGAGCGGAGGGAAAATCGCCTGCTGGAATCCGTACGGGGAAACTATTTCATTTCAAAATGCGGCTTCACTCTCATTCCCGTACTCTGGAAAAATGTATGAATACAGCGACAAACGAATTGCGCAGATCAGTACACCGGACCACAAAATGTATGTCAAACGTCGGTATGACGCCGGTTGGGAAACGGATACGGTAGAGAATATGCAATCCTATCGACCGAGCATTCCCTTTACAGGATATCGATACACGGTTTCCGGATTGGAACAGGAAAAACTGCGTGTCCTCATAATGGTACAGGCGGACGGATGCTTTGCGGAAGACGGAAGCGTACAGCTGGGATTCACAAAACAGCGAAAAGCAGAAAGGTGTAAACGGCTGTTAAGAAGCGCTGGGATTTCATTCGTTTATAAAGTTTATGAAAACAACCCCAAGCCGCGCCATCAATATAAAATATTTTCCCGTGATATTCCAATGTGGCTCAGGCTGTTTCGGAATAAAACATTCGGGACATGGCTGTTCAATGAAAGCGCGGATGTGTTTTTTGATGAACTTGCTTATTGGGACGGATATCGCAGCGGGCCCAACAGCATCCAGTATACCACCTGCAACAAGCAAAATGCGGATATCATTCAGGCGTTTGCTCATCTGAGTGGTCGAGCGGCGCAGATGAAGGTAAAGGATCGAAGAGAACAACATCCAAATTGGAACACTGCCTATGTACTGGATATATGGCTTACACCAAAAAACTGCCATGAAATCCGCACAAAGGCGAAATCCATGGACTTTAATGGTACTGTGTACTGTGCGGAAACATCCACCGGATTTTTCTTAGTACGCCGAAACGGGAAAGTTTGGGTGACCGGAAACAGCGGCAGACTTATACAATTGCAAAATCTGCCTAAGAACCAGCTCCCCGACCTGGAACAGGCTCGCGCTCTGGTCAAGGACGGGAATTACGACGCGGTAAAGATGCTCTATGACGATGTGCCGGACACACTCTCCCAGCTGATACGGACGGCGTTTATTCCGAGGGAAAACGCCAAGTTCATCGTGGCCGACTTTTCGGCGATAGAAGCGCGGGTCATAGCGTGGCTTGCTGGAGAGAAGTGGAGGCAGAAGGTATTTGACAACGGCGGCGACATCTACTGCGCGTCAGCCTCGCAGATGTTCAAAGTCCCGGTGGAAAAGCACGGCGTCAATGGGCATCTGCGGCAGAAAGGAAAGATAGCGGAGCTGGCGTTGGGCTATGGCGGGAGCGTGGGAGCGTTGAAGGCTATGGGCGCACTGGAAATGGGACTTAAGGAGTACGAGCTTAAACCGCTTGTGGATGCGTGGCGCTCCTCAAATCCGAATATAGTCCGGCTATGGTGGGACGTTGACCGGGCTGTCACAGCCGCTGTCCGGAATAAGTCCGCCGAAAGCACACACGGCCTCAGCTTCATATACCGCGGCGGGATGTTGTTTATTGAACTGCCCTCCGGCCGGCGGCTGGCATACGTCAGACCGAGGGTCGAGGAGAACTCCTTCGGCGGCGAATGCGTCACATACGAGGGCGCCGGAGCCGGAAAAAAGTGGGGACGAATAGAGACCTTCGGCGGTAAGATGGTTGAGAACATTGTGCAGGCCACGGCCAGAGATATTCTGGTGTATGCCATGAAAACTCTTAGATACTGCAATATAGTGATGCACGTTCACGATGAGATTATTATAGAGGCCGATAAGCGAATGTCCGTGGAGGCGGTATGCGAACAGATGAGCCGCACGCCTCCGTGGGCCGAGGGGCTGCGGCTCCGGGCGGACGGTTACGAAACCGTGTTTTACAAGAAAGACTGAGGTGAGATTATGTGTATAAGCAAACTGAACGCCGAGCGGTACAGCGACCCTACCGCTTACGAGGCGCTGACAAATATCCGCAAGGAGGAAAAGGCGGCGAGGGTCTACCGTCCGCTTGTATATATCTGTTCCCCATATTCCGGCGACATCGCCGCCAATGTGGAGGCGGCCCGGAGATACAGCCGATTTGCGGTGGACAGGATGGCGATCCCCATCACGCCTCACCTGTTGTACCCGCAGTTCCTCAATGACTCCGACCCTGCGGAACGTGAGCTGGGGATGTCCTTTGGCAATGTCCTGATGAGCAAATGCTCTCAGCTATGGGTGTTCGGAGAAAAGACGACCGAGGGCATGGTGCGGGAGATAGCCCGCGCAAGGCGCAAGGGCATAACGGTCAGATATTTTTCGGAGGCTTTGGAGGAGGTCCGCAATTAATGTTTACAATATATTACTCAGATGTGCTCGGTCAGGCCGAGAACTGTCTGTATCCTCATAAGGCGGAGATCACCGATAAGGCGTCGCTGGTCAAAGCCGTAAGCCGCGATTATGTTTGCGCGGAGTATATGAACAACTACAGAAGCGGAGACAATTTTCTCGGCAGTGACTGTCTCGCTGTAGATTGCGACAACGACCACTCCGAAAATCCGGCGAAGTGGGTCACACCGAATGATGTGGCGGCCGCTTTTCCCGGTGTGACCTTTGCCGTTCATTACAGCCGCTTCAACCTTCGAGAGAAAAACGGGAAACTGGCACGACCAAAGTTCCATGTTCTGTTCCCCATTGACTATGTGGCCGACGCCGAGCTTTACAGCTCCATGAAGAAACTGGTCAATTCCATTTTCCCATACTTCGACACGCAGGCTTTGGACGCGGCGCGGTTTTTCTTCGGTACAAAAAACGCAAAAGTAGAAATTCATGGTGGGAAAATGAATTTGACAGATTTCCTTGATGCTTCGGAGCCGTTCGATGAGAACATGAGCGATGGTAAATATGGCGAACGCGTTATTTCTAAAGGAAGCCGCAACGCCGCCATGTCTCATTTTGCGGGGCGGATCATTAAAAAGTTCGGAGATACGGACGAGGCGTATCAAGGATTCCTTGAAGAGGCGGCAAAGTGCGACCCGCCTCTTCCCGCCGGAGAGCTGCAAACGATATGGCGCAGTGCGCGGAAGTATTATGAAAAAATCAAAAAGCAGCCCGGCTATGTCAGCCCGGAAGAATATAACGGGGACGCAAAATGGGAGGAGCCGCTGCCGTTTGAAAGCGAGAAGATGCCGGATTTTCCAATCGACGCTCTGCCTTCGGTTTTACGGGATTATGCCGCGGAGGTTGGCAAATCGACCCAGACGCCGGTGGATATGGCGGCCGTCGCCTGCCTTACCGCCTGCTCGGCGTGCATGAGAAATCTATATAAGGTCGAGGGAAAATCGGACTGGATGGAACCGACAAATCTTTACAGTGTCATCATAGCGGAGCCATCAGAAAGGAAGTCATCGGTTATACGTTTCATCACAAAGCCGATTGATGACTTTATCGACGAGTTCAACAAAGCTCACAGCGTGGATATCGAAATGTCGAGGGCGCGGAGACAGAGACTTGAAAATAAGAAGAACAGCCTTATTTCCCAAAGAAAAAACAAAGGTGAAGAGAAGTGCTCGGAGGATTTTGACGACGCCTTGAGGAGTATAGTGGATCAAATCGTAAATTTCAAGGACATAAAGCCTATGAGGGTCTATGTTGACGATGTTACACCGGAAAAGCTGACCGAGGCGCTTGCCGAAAACGACAGCGCGATTTCCATAATATCATCGGAGGGCGGCATCTTTGATGTGCTGTCAGGGACGTATTCAAACAAGGTGAACATAGATGTGTTCCTGAAAGCGTATTCGGGAGAAAACATATCCGTCGACAGAATTATGCGTCAGTCGATATCGGTGAGAAACGCCTGTCTCACGATACTTCTCTCGGCACAGCCTATCGTGATAAGTGAGCTTATGAGCAACAAAAAATTCCGCCATAGAGGGTTAACGGCGAGATTTCTTTACACCACGCCGAGATCACTTGTGGGTTCACGGTCGCTTAACTGTGAACCCGTGTCGGCGGCGACAGCGTCAAAATACAAATCGTTGATATATAACATTCTTCAAGAGCAGCGCCACGGCGAGGCTGAAATCATACATCTTACAAACAATGCCAAACAGACGCTGAGTGATTTTTATGACTGGGTAGAGAAAAGACTCGCGGGTGAATTCTCAATGTACAGCGACTGGCTCGGCAAGCTCGTGGGCAATACTCTGCGCATTGCGGGAGTGCTTGCACGGTGCAGTGTTTTCAAAAAGGATATCGGTGACGCCATATTCGAGTGCGACAACGATGTTGTGATCGACGATGAAATAATGAACAGCGCCATAAAAATAGGCAGGTATTTCCTTGTACACGCGGTAAGCGCCTATGGCAGCATGGGCATAAGGTCTGATTTTAAGACGCTTCTTATGGTGCTTGAAAAGCTCAAAGAAAAAAGGCCGACATCCGTCACGCGCAGAGACATAATGAGATTTTGCCACTGGGTAAGCTCGGCGGACGAGGCGCAGAATATTTTGAACAGCCTTGAGGATTACGGTTATGTCAGAATGACCGCCGTAGACATCTCAGACAAATTGCGCTGCGGCAGGCCGAAAAACGCTGTTTATTCGGTCAACCCAAAAATATTTGAATAATTTAGTCATGAAAACGGCTTTTTGTCACGTTGTCCGCAGTGCAATATTAGTATATTGTATATAAAAAACTATATAAATAAATAATTATTATTTATATAGATATCTAAGACAGCTGTGACAACGTGACAAAACTATCAGACAGGAGGATTTTATGATGTTAAACAGATCAAAAAGAACGATAGAGAAATACAAGCTTGCCGGAGCGGAGACGCGGCTGTTTAAAGCTCTCTGTGCGAGGCTTGCCGTAGATGTCGGTTGTGTGCTTTCGAATTCGGATATGGACAAGCTCATAAGGGCAATCGACAGAATTCATGAGGTATGTTCAAGAGCGGAGGACAATATGTTCCGTGATCACCCGGAGGTTTCCAATGAATACCTTGATGTGTTCTATGGCGATATGGGCTTTGAACCGAGAAATGAAGTGGACAGGGACGTTATCGAGATAGCGAGGAATATTGCAAATGAGCTCTTTGAGAGAAAAAACCATTGAACAAAAGTTAGCAAAAACTGTCAAGGGCCTCGGCGGACTCTGCCTTAAGCTGGTGTGTCCGGGCCTTGACGGGATGCCGGACAGACTCGTGCTGTTGCCCGGTGGACGGATTGCCTTTGTGGAGCTTAAGGCTCCCGGTAGAAAGTCCCGGACTCTTCAGATTTCGCGGCACAGCCTGCTTCGGCGGATGGGCTTTAAGGTGTATGTTATTGACGGCATGGATCAGATCGGAGGGATGCTTGATGAAATACAATGTGACCGGTGTGGCAAATTGTTTGAAAGCGAGGGATAAACATGGAAGATTTGTTAAGCAAGGATGATTTACACGAATACCAAAGGTATAGCGCAAACTTCATTGAAGGCCATCCAATATCGGCGCTCCTGCTTGACTGCGGCCTTGGTAAAACGGTGATAACGCTCACCGCTCTTGATGAATTGCTGTTTGACAGTTATGATATTCACCGTGTCCTTGTAATATGCCCGCTTCGTGTTGGAAACGTGTGGAAAAACGAGGTGGAAAAATGGTCGCATCTTAAAGAACTGATTTTGAGCGTTGCAATCGGAACAGAGAAAGAGCGTCTTGACGCTTTAAACAGGCGGGCCGACATTTACATAATCAACCGGGAGAACGTGCAGTGGCTCATAGAAGAAAGCCAAATTCCCTTTGACTTTGACGCTGTTGTGATAGACGAGCTGTCGTCCTTCAAAAATCATCATACAAAGCGGTTCAGGGCTTTGATGAAGGTAAGACCGGGAGTCAGGCGCATGGTGGGGCTGACCGGCACGCCGGCGTCAAACGGCCTGATGGATCTGTGGGCGGAGTTCCGTCTGCTGGACAAGGGACAGCGGCTGGGAAGATTCATCGGCCGGTACCGCGAAGCCTTCTTTAAGCCCGACAAGCGAAACGGACAGGTCATCTTTTCCTACAAGCCTCTCCCGGGAGCGGAGGACGAGATATACCGGCTCATCGGCGACATCACGATTTCCATGAGAGCCGGAGAATATCTCCCCATGCCGGAGCTGGTGACCTCGCCCTTCACCGTCTATCTGTCCGAGGATGAGCGGCAAAGGTACAAAGCCTTAAAGGACGAGCTGGTTCTGCAGCTTGGCGAAAGCGAGATTACAGCCGCCAACGCCGCAGCACTATCGAATAAGCTGTCCCAGATGGCAAACGGAGCGATATACTCCGACGGCGGCGAGGTCATTCAAATACATGACCGAAAGCTGGACGCCCTTGAAGACATCATCGAGAGCATGAACGGCAGACCGCTCCTCGTGGCGTATTGGTACAAGCACGACCTCCTGCGGATAGCCGAAAGGCTGCGCCAGCTGCATATCCCCTTTGCCAAGCTGGACACGGGCGAAAGCATAGACCGCTGGAACAACGGCGAGCTTCCCGTGGCTCTGATACATCCGGCCTCAGCGGGGCACGGACTTAATCTTCAGTCAGGCGGAGCGGTGCACGTGTGGTTTGGCCTGACATGGTCTTTGGAATTGTATCAGCAAACGGTGGCAAGGCTCTGGCGTCAGGGGCAGACGGCTGGGACGGTGGTGGTGCGCCACATTGTAACCGAGGGGACCATTGACGAGAGAATTTTAAGGGCCGTCAAAAACAAGGACGCGACCCAAGCCTCCCTGCTGGAAGCGGTAAAGGCGGTGATAGAGAATGCGGTTTAAAGATGTGAACGATTGGGTTGAAAATCTCAAAAATGCCATCATTCTTCAAGCGGTCAGTGATTACCGCGAGGCCGTGGCTATGGGCGACGCCCGTATGAAAAAGGAGTGCGAGAGCTTCTTTCGGTCAAGGTGGTATTCGGAGCTGACGGATATTGACGGCGAATACCTTTTAAGAAAGCTGCGGTCAAAAGCGAAGGAGGCGATATGATATGACGGCAAGGGAATACTTAGGTCAGGCATACAGGATAGAACAGAGGATCAACTCAAAGGTGGAACAGGTCGCGTCACTGCGCGAGCTGTCACTCAAGGTCACAACGACCCTGTCCGACGCGCCGAAAGGGAGCCGCAATGTACACTCTAAAGAAAAGATAGTCACAAAGATGATCGATTTGGAAAACGAGATCAACGCGGACATAGACGCGCTTGTGGATTTGAAAAAGGAAATCCTGTCGGTCATAAAATCCGTTGAGCGGGTCGAGTATCGAACGCTGCTTGAGATGCGCTACCTTTGCTACAATTCATGGGAACAGATAGCCATAGGCATGGGCTACAGCCTTCAGCACGTTTTCCGGCTTCACAGTAAGGCGTTAAAAGAAATAAAAATAAAAGATGAGAGTAAATGTGATTGAATGAGAGTTATATATGTGTTAAAATGATAGAGTAGAAAGATAATCAAACGGACGTTCCAAGCGGAGCGTCCGTTTCGTTTTGAGGCGGATATCCTGCGCGTGTCGCCGCGTACAGCACACCACATACATAAATCCGCGCTTCAGCATTTTTCTGTGCCGGATTAAAAAATGGCACGGTTTGTCACACCCTTACCACTTGTGCACAGGGTTGACTTGTGATATAGTATAATCGACAGAAAAGTAAACAGGGACGTTCCAAGCGGAGCGTCCTTTTCGTTTTGAGGTGATGCCATGCCATACAGACCAAACAAACCGTGCCGGCATCCGGGATGCGCCGCGCTGGTCAAATCGACCGAAAGATACTGTGAAAAGCACAAGCCTCTGCACCCGGAGTACATAAGGTCGGCGGGCAGCCGAGGCTACGGCGGCAAATGGCGGAAGGTCAGCAGAGCGTATCTCCGGGAGCATCCTCTCTGCGTTGAATGTCTTAAGCGGGGACGGTACACCCCGGCCACGGTGGTGGACCACATCGTTCCTCATCGCGGCGACCGGAGCCTGTTCTGGGACGAGAGCAACTGGCAGAGTCTTTGTAAGCCGTGTCATGATAAAAAGACAGGACGGGAGGACAGCACTCCGACATACGGATACTGAGCCGATCTGTTAAATGTATCCGCGATAAAACAAGAGCGCCGCTTTGACGACGCTCTTGCAAGTTATGACTTCTTTATCTCTTTTTCGGGAATATGGAGGATTTCTGAAATTCGCTCAGCCGGGATACCGGCGGCAAGAAATTTCTGCGCGGCCTGTATAAGCCCTTCCTGACGACCTCTGGCAAGACCCTCTTGACGGCCTTCCTGACGGCCTCTGGCGAGACCCTCTTGACGGCCTTCCTGACGGCCTCTGGCGAGACCCTTTTCAATTCCTCTTTGTTCCACGCCCTGACTCAGGTTGCACATCTCGGCAACATCTCCTTCCATCTGCTTAGCCATCTTTATATCGAACTCGCTTTTTAATATTTCCTTTTTTTCGACCGCGGGCATTTCGGATGACAAAAGAACATCCAAAAGCCGCAGCGCCCGGTTATATATCGTTTGCCGGGTTTTCCCAAGACATATCATTGTTATGTCCAGCAGGTCGTAGTTGGTCTCACTTTCCCTGACCTCACCAACTTGATTGTCCTCCGTTATCCTGTAGTGAGTAATGGTATTTTTTCTTTCCTCCGGCGGGTTCATACATATCCAGATGGAGTACACCTTTTTTATGTTCCCAAAATCGGAGTGGACGAATTCCCTGCCGTACTGCGCCGAGATCATTCTGGCGCAGTAATATATGCCGCGTGTCACCAGAGGATACCCCGGATGGTATTGATTTTGCGCCTCAAGGTTCAGAATGAGTTTGATAAGCCCGTCTCCCGAAGGCGCCAGCGCGTCAAAACGGATGTCGTATGTGACCGTGCCCTCGTTTATGGAGTTGTCCTCGGAGTTGGCCCCATTGATTACCCCCTCGTCCGGATGAACCGGCCAAACTGATATCTGCGGGCTTCCCTCAATGTATTTTTCCGCTATATCCTTAACGTCGCAGTCTTTGTACTCCCGCACACATTCTTTCAGTACCCACGCGAGTATGCTTTTGTATGACAACAAACGTTTGCACACCTCGTCATAGCGGGCTTTTTGCCCGGCGGCGTCAATGCTTTGCGACAATGGGGTCTCTTTTTCCATGGGAAACACCTCTTTTCTTGCGCTGTCTTGAATACATTATACACCATAACCGAAAAAATTGCAAGGGGTACGGGCATTTTATTTTAAGTATATATTTTAGACAGAAAAATATCCCCCAGGGGGAGGTCAAATCTTACTGAAATTTCATTCACAAGACCGCCGCCCCCTCTCGCGTAAATTTTCGCAAAATTAAAGACCGGGGGTATGGAACGCCGGCGCGAAATGTGCCGGGAACACCGTTACGGCGGGCTTTAAGCGACGTTTTAAATCGTCACCCGCCCGGATTGCAAAAAAGTGCTTAAAAGCCCATAACGGCGGACTTTTTCGGCGCTTTTTTCAAAAATGAAAAAACGTGAAAATTTGATAAAAAACAGATGTTTTTCGAGGGTAAATTTAATGCTGACAGAGGAACAGAAGCAAAAAATATGGCGGCTGAGACTTGAGGGCCGGGGTTACACAAGCATAGCGGCGGAATTGAAGCTGCCGCTTTCTCCGGTAAAGTCCTACTGCCGTTACCGGGGCTTGACCGGAGCCGGAAAAGCAGCGGCAATGAACGCCGCGCTCACCGTTGACAAGCGTGTGTTTTGCCGCCAATGCGGGAAACGGCTGCGTCACACTCCCGGAAAAAAGAAGAAAAAATTCTGCTCGGACTATTGCAGGAAAAAATACTGGAGGGACAAAAATGATAACTGAAATCGAACCGAAGGCTATGGCCGGAACCGTACCGGTCTACTGCGCTCATGACAAAATAGTGGAGACCGACGCCCTTGTGGGCAATCCGAGAAACCCCAACAAGCACCCGAAGGAGCAGGTGACCGCTCTCGCCAAAATCATAAAGCGGCAGGGCTGGCGGCACCCGATAGTGGTGTCCAACCGCTCCGGTTTCGTGGTGAAAGGCCACGGGCGGCTGATGGCGGCGAAGGAGCTGGGAGCCACCCATGTTCCGGTTGATTATCAGGACTATGAGAGCGAGGCTTCTGAATACGCCGACCTCATGGCCGACAATAAAATACAGGAGTTTTCGGAGCTGGACGCGAAGCTGTCGGCTGATATACTGCTCGACATAAAGAACTCAGGCGACATAGAGCTTGAGATGTCCGCCTTTACCGAGGAGGCCCTTAACGAGCTGCTGGCTAAAGGAGAGAAAGGCTCCGCAAAAGACGATGGCTTTGACGTTGAAGCGGAATTGGAAAAACCATGCTTCTCAAAGCCGGGAGATATATGGCATCTCGGAAAACACAAAGTAATTTGCGGAGACTCCACTTTACCTGAAACATATAAAACTCTGCTCGGTGATACAAAGGTAAATCTTGTATGTACCGATCCGCCATATTTCGTTGCTCTTCAAAGCGCTTCCGGCACAATCAAAAATGATGATCTCAATGACAAGGATGGGTATGAATTTTTAATTAAGGCGTTTAACTGTCTGCGAGACAGTATGGCGAAGGACGCGAGCATTTATGTGTTTTACGCGACGGCAAAGGGCAGGATTTTTCATGACGCGTTTGAAGATGCCGGGTTTAAGGTGGGCGCCGGGCTGGTATGGAAAAAAGACAGGCTTGTACTCACCAGAACAGATTGGAAATACATACACGAGCCGATCCTTTGGGGATGGCGTAAAGACGGCAAGCATAAGTGGTATGGCGATCAGAAACAGATAACGGTGTTTGAGTTCGCCAGAATAAAAAGCTCTAAAGAGGAGGGACACGGTCATCCCTCAAGTAAACCCGTGCCGCTCATTGGATATCTGGTGGAACAGTGTACGGCTTCAAACGGAATAGTACTTGACAGCTTTCTCGGATCGGCATCGACGCTGATCGCGTGTGAGCAGCTCAACAGAATATGTTACGGAATTGAGCTGGAACCCAAATTTGTGGACGTCGCGGTAATGAGGTATATATCAACCGTAGGAAATTCTGAAAGCGTGTATGTGATGCGAAACGGAGAGCGGATTCCCTACTCCGACCTTGTTAAAGAGGTGGAGCGCGGATGATGGCTGAACTCCTAAAAAAAGAAAAAACAGCAATCGAGAGACTCAAAGCATTTGAACCCACCGATGGCTATTACATTGCATACAGCGGAGGCAAGGACAGCGACTGTATCCGTATATTGGCGGAGCTGGCCGATGTAAAGCGCGACCTTATTCACAATCTCACTTCCGTTGACGCGCCGGAAACGGTCAGGTATGTAAAATCCATTCCGGATGTGGAAATAGAAAAGCCGCGATATGCCGATGGGGAACGTATAACCATGTGGAATCTTATCGTGAAAAAGGGTACTCCTCCCATGCGCCTTTCGCGCTATTGCTGTTCAAACCTAAAGGAGAGCGGAGGCAAGGGCCGCATAACCGTCACGGGGGTGCGTTGGGCTGAAAGCAGTAACCGAAAAGAACACTCAGATGTTGTTCAACTGCTGGGCAAGCCCAAGTCCACGCAAAAGCTGGCCGATGAATATGGCGCGGAGTATCGGATAACCCGTCAGGGAGCTTTAGTCATGAATGATGACAACGATGAAAACAGGCGCATGGTCGAACACTGTTATCGGACGCGGAAAACGATGGTCAATCCAATCGTTGACTGGACGGACGAGGACGTGTGGGATTTTTTGAAGCACTATGGCTGCGAGTCAAATCCACTGTACAAGTGCGGTTTTAAGCGGATAGGCTGCATAGGCTGTCCGATGGCGTCAAAGAAAAAGCGGGAAAAGGAATTTATTATGTGGCCGAAATATAAGGAAGCGTACATAAGAGCCTTTGACCGTATGATACAGCGCCGCATAGAGCGCGGCATAGCGAGGAACGATGATGAAGCGCCCAACTGGAAAACGGGAGAGGACGTGATGAATTGGTGGCTGAACATATGACGCTCGGCAGCTTGTTCGACGAGAGTCTGACTTAGGTAAAATGATATGTACATAGGTTTAATTGACGTTGATGGACATAATTTCCCAAATTTGTGCCTGATGAAGATATCAGCCTATCATAAATCTCTCGGTGACACAGTTGAATGGTACTCAAGGGAGCGAAAGATATATGACCGGGTATATATGTCGCGTGTATTTAATGACGCATATTCATCTGATATATCTGAACCCGAAAACGCTTTTGAGGTCATAAAAGGTGGGACAGGCTATGCCATTAAAGAGGAAAATGGTCAAGAAGTATATCACAAAGAGCTTGATGGCTCTCTTTCGCAAGAAATCGAACACATCTATCCGGACTATTCTCTTTACCCTCAATATACAGGTTATGGCAGGTTAAAGCTCTGTAGTCAAAAAGCGTTTGGATTTCTCACCCGTGGTTGTCCGAGAGCGTGTGCTTTTTGCCACGTTGTGCCAAAGGAAGGTCGGTGCAGTTATAAGGTTGCAGATTTATGTGAGTTTTGGTCTGGTCAGGGTAATATATGTCTTAGCGATCCCAATATTTTAGCCTGTAAGGATGTGCCAGAGCTTCTGCAACAGCTCATTTCTTCCGGTGCAAAAATAGATTTTAACCAAGGCTTAGACGCCCGATTGATCACGCCGGAAAAAGCAGAATTGCTTGCAAGGATGAAGTTAAAGCTGCCCCACTTTGCTATGGATAGGATGAGCGATATGGAAGTTGTTAAACGAGGACTAAAACTTTACGTAGACTCATGGAAGCGAGTACATAAAAATGATAAGCGTGGCTCAGATTGGAATTGGAGAAAAGCAAAAGTTTTTTGTCTAACTAACTTTGACACATCCCACGAAGAGGATATGGAACGTATACGCGCAATTCAGGAGTGTGAATGTTGGCCGTATGTTATGATATATAACAAACCGTCTGCGCCGCAAATTACACGACGGCTGCAAAGATGGACAAATAACCCCTTCTGTTATTCGCAAGCCAAAACCTTTGAGGATTATGTAAAATTTTCATACAAAAGTAGTTCATCGTAATCGAGAGGAGGAAAAATAAATGACGGAAAAAGTAAACCCCTGCCATCCCGATAAGGTGGCGGACAGAATAGCCGGAGCGATAGTGGACATCGCTTACGCGGCGGAGGACGACCCGAAAATAGCCGTCGAGGCGTTGGTTGGCCACGGCGTTTGCCATGTCATAATTGAGACCACGGCCCGGCTCGACCGGAGCGCAATAGCGGCGGCCATAGCACGAATCGCCGGCCCCGTGGCGGCGGACATAGTTATCGTTGAGCAGGATAAGCTCCTGTCAGAAAATCAGTCCGGCGGTTTCCGCTGCGGCGACAACGGCATCTTCAAAGGCGTTCCTCTGACGGAGGAGCAGTTGAGACTGTCCGATATCGCCCGGAGAATTTTCGAGCGTTACCCCTGTGACGGAAAATACATTCTCGATGGGGACAGGCTCATCATCTGCCAAAGCAGCGCCACCGCCGAATATTTGAAGGACGCCTTTCCGGGGGCGGAGGTCAACCCCATCGGCGACTGGACCGGCGGAACGGATGTGGATACCGGCGCGGTAAACCACGGGCATAGGAAAGCCGATTCCCATACGCCGTGCGTGGATTATTTTCCACAATACTGCGTCAAAGAACCGCTCGGAATACATAAAGTATTCCGAGGAACCTTTTCCTTGTCTTGTGAAAAATTCTCTTCCGCACGGTCCTATGGAGTTTTGGATGAGTGGAATTTCACTTAGACAAGGCAAAAAGCGCAGGAAGGCTTGACGCCTGCCGAGCATTTTTAACGCAGTATAAGGGGAATTCCGCCATCCAAAACCGTATGTGGATCGGCTTCCCTATGCCCCGGCTCGGCAGCGACATGGCCGACAGCGTAACGGGCGGCGGCCTTCACGGAAAGGACCTATCCAAAGCCGATGTGTCCGTGAACATTCACGCCTTTCTCAAGGCTCAGCGGCTCGGAAGGCCGGTGGAGCTGTCCTGCGCCATCGGCGACAAAACTGTTGACGGCCTCCCCTATGAGGACATTGTCCGCGAGGCGAGGGAGTTTATCGACTCTATCGGAGGCTTTGAAAAATTCGCCGAGTGGGGCTTGTACTAATAGGTGTACTATACACAAATTCACCCCGCGATGTTTGTGTACTATACATACTTGATATTGTGCGAAAAGTACGGTAATATGGCGGTAACCTAAGAAAGCGAGGAATGTACAATGGAAATCAAGTATGAAAAAACCGGCGCGGAGCGCAAGGCTCTGGCCCAGGCGGTCAGCGAGGTAATCGGAGAGCCGATGAAATATCTCGGCGCACCCACCTTCGGCTATGAGATCACCGATTGGTACACGGTGACCCGCGAGGGCAACCTTGACGTGTTCGACAGGGCCGACTCAGAGGAGGTCGAGAACCTCATCGAGAGACTGGCGGAGCTTGGGTTTGAACCGCTGCCCGCCAAGGAGACCGGGAATGATGAACCCGCGGGTCTAACCGTCAAGGTACCGCTTGAAAACGCCGCTGTCGGCAATCTCACAAACCTTCTGGAAGCGAAGGGAGGACTCATAAAGAAGGCGCTCGGTGTGGCGGAGCTGCCGGTCGAGGTCGGTAGCGAAACCGTGGCTTTCCCGTGGTTCGCCGAGCTGCCGGAGCCCGAGGAGGTGAAGGCTTACACCCACCTCATTTCCGCCATATGCAAAATGAGCGCGGCTCAAAGACGCATCAACGCTAAGGAGAAGCCTGTTGAAAATGAAAAGTACGCCTTCCGCTGCTTCCTTCTCCGTCTCGGTTTCATTGGCGCCGAGTATAAGGCCGAGCGAAAAATTCTGCTGAGGAACTTCGAGGGCTCCTCGGCATACAGAGGAGGGGCGAAAAATGAGCTTCCCGAATAGGGAGACCGTGGAGCGGATAACGGCGGCCTGGGAGTGGTATACGGCGTTGATGAATGCCGCACCGTTAAGGACTGAGCCATTGTGTAGTATGCGCACATATACACAAAATAAAGTGTGTATCATTGTGTACTAATGGTATTACAAATACTTCCGTTCAGAGGTAATATGTACTCAACAAAACGAACGGAGGAAACAAAAATGAATGAATTGAAAAAACTGGTTTACATGATCAATCATGAGGAGAATTTTGAAAGGGCGCAAGGTATGTTAAAGATGCTCAACGCCATATGCGGAACAAGGTACGGATTCCTGAGCGGGCGGGTTGTACGGTTTGAGAACCCGGACGGTTCGGTTGCCGAAAGATTTAAACATTGCCATGACCTGTATGTCGAGCTGGACTAAGATCAGAAAACGGAGATTAGAGCCAAGCTGGGAAAACATATCGAGTTGCCGGGTTTTCGGTTTTGACGCGGTCTATTTTAAAAACGCGATGGAAGACAGCTGGGAGGAGGTGGTGAAATGAGAAGCGGGAATAAAACGGCGGCCGTGTGCCCGATCTGCGGCCGGGAGTATTACGGCCACCCCGCCCTGTCGAGGACAGACAGCGAGACGCCGATCTGTCCCGACTGCGGGATAAGACAGGCCCTCACGGACGCCGGATTTGCGGCGGCGGAACAGGAGGCAGTCCTCGAAGTCATACACAGGCATAATGCCATGGCCCGGATGGATAAATAACCGGACTAAAATGCACAAATGTCGGAAGCGATATTTGTGCGTTTTACTTTCAAAAAAGACTTGATATATCCGGTGTTAAGACGTAATATGTGACTACCGAAAGGGCAGAGCCCCAAGGAAAAATTTTTAGGAGGAACACCGCAATGAAAACAAAATTTTACCTCAACGGAAAGAAAACCACAAAAAAGGCCGCCATCGAGACGGTCGGAGCCGGGCGGCTGGAGGAAATGATAAAGGAGTCAAAGGAGATATTCATGGAAGACCCCTATGTACTGAACAGCTACCTTGTTGGTGCCGGCGGCAAAACGCTCACGATTGAGTTTTGCTGAGCGTTAGGCAAAGCGGCGTTAACTCAAGCCGCTTTCGGGCGGCTTTTTCAGTGGATAAAGTATACAGTTTTTTCCTCATATATTTGTGTATAATATTTCAACAAAATACTTGATATATATCTGAAGCAAACGAGGGCAGAATTTCCAAGCTGACACTTAGGGAAGGAGACAAAGAGGTATTGAACTACGACAGGGGCTGGGACATAAGGCCGCGGACAAAAAAGGCAAAAGCCGCGTTAGAGCAGCTTTTGAAAGAATTCAACTGAATCAGCCCACAGAAGCCGCCGCGCGCGGCTTTTTTTGTGAGAGGAAAGGAGGGGGCCGATTATGGCTCAAAGAGGCCGGACGCCGAAACCCACGGCGCTTAAAGCCCTTGAGGGCAACCCCGGCAAGCGCAAACTGAATATGAACGAGCCAAAGCCAGTGAGCAAGGCTCCTCCCTGTCCCAAATGGCTGGAGCCGGACGCCAAAAAAGAGTGGCGCCGGCTTGCGCGGCAGATGGAGAAGCTGGGGATTTTGTCCGAGGTGGATATGGCTGCTTTCGCGGGCTACTGTCAGGCTTACGCCCGGTGGAAAGCTGCCGAGGAGTTCATCACCAATCACGGGGCGATAGTAAAAACTCCGTCCGGCTACTGGCAGCAGGTGCCGCAGGTGTCTATCGCGCAGCAGTACCTTAAACAGATGAGTAAATTCTGCGAGCAGTTCGGCCTGACGCCCGCGTCCCGGTCAAGGATAACGGCGGATGCCGGACAGGGAGAATTTGTGGACGATATGGACAGGCTTTTGGGCGGTGAGATGTGATGGAATACACGCCGTCAAAGTTTATGCTGCCCACTTCTCACTATGACGCGGCGAAGGCCGACCGTGCGGTGAGATTCATTGAAAACTTAAAGCACACCAAAGGCAAGTGGGCGGGTAAGCCCTTTAAGCTGCTGACATGGCAGGAGCAGATCGTCCGGGACATATTCGGCATAGTGAACGGGGACGGCACGCGCCAGTTCAGGACGGCCTTTGTTGAGATATCGAAGAAGAACGGAAAACAGCTTGCCGTTGACACGCCAATCCCAACCCCGGACGGATTTGTTCCTATGGGCGGACTGCGTGTCGGCGATACCGTGTTTGACGAGACGGGCGCGCCCTGCCATGTGGTGGCGAAAAGCGAGGTTGACAGCACAGAAAAAGCCTACAGACTGACGTTCAGGGACGGGAGCAGCATTGTTGCCGGAGAAAGACATTTGTGGAATGTGGAATATATATGGGGAAAACCTAAAAAAATGCTCCTCACGACTGAAGAAATATATAGAAAAGCGCTGCATTTGAAAAACAGCCCCAGTGAAAAAACAGCGTCAAGGTCCCCGATTCGAATACCTGTATGCGGAGCCTTGCGGACAGACGAACGGCCATTACCGGTCGATCCTTATCTTTATGGCTACTGGCTGGGCAACGGTAACGCGACAAAGCCGGAAATTACAGTGCGCACTTGCGACGTTGCCGATCTGAAGGCTCTCATACCATATGAGCCGCGCGGCTGTTATCCCCAACGAGGCGAGGGCAGCTATGTATTGAGATATAACGAGCTTAAGAAGATTCTTGTGAAAAGCTTTCGTGACAAAACGATAGATCCGCTGTACCTCAGAGCGTCGGAAGCTCAACGGTGGGAACTGTTGAAAGGATTGATGGACTCCGACGGCTGTGTAAGTGACAGAAAATCTCAAAGCATTTACGTAAGTACGGTGAAGGGATTGGCGGAAACGGTTCGGGAGCTGTTATGGAGTCTTGGCCTGAAAAACGCCATGACAGAACAACCTTCGTCCAGATATGGGAAGCCGACGGGCGAAACATTGTACACAGTCCGTTTTACCGCGTTTGCCGATAAACCGGTGTCAAAGCTGAATAGGAAAAAATGCCGGCAAAAGGGGCGTGTAAAGAAAACACGGTCCTGTTTTCATTATCTGAAAAGCATTGAGCCTTTGGATGAAAAAGTGGAAATGCAGTGCATACAGGTGGACAGCCTCAGTCATCAGTATCTTGCCGGGAAATCAATGGTGCCAACACATAACAGTGAGCTGGCTGCTGCTGTCGCACTGTATATCCTTTACGCTGACAACGAACCCTCCGCCGAGGTCTACGGGGCGGCGGCAGACCGTCAGCAGGCCAGCATAGTTTTTGACGTGGCCAACCAGATGGTGAGGATGTGTCCGGCTCTGCTGAAGCGGTCAAAGGTAATGGCCGCCACCAAGCGGATAGTGAACTACACCAACTCCGGCTTTTACCAAGTCCTGTCCGCCGAGGTGGGCACCAAGCATGGGCTTAATGTTTCAGGGCTTGTATTTGACGAAATTCACGCTCAGCCGGATAGGAAGCTCTACGACGTGCTCACCAAAGGAAGCGGCGACGCCAGAGAGCAGCCGCTTTTCTTTATCATAACCACGGCGGGGACGGACAAAAACAGTATTTGTTATGAGCTTCACTCCAAGGCGAAGGATATCCTTTCCGGGAGGAAAAATGACCACACCTTTTACCCCGTCATCTACGGCCTTGAGCCGGAGGACGACTGGCATGACGAGAGGAACTGGTACAAGGCAAACCCGTCCCTGGGACACACGATAAAAATAGAGAGAATGAGAGAGGCGTATACCGAGGCCCTTCAAAATCCTGCCGAGGAGAATGTGTTCCGCCAGCTCCGGCTGAACACCTGGGTGAACAGCACCGTCTGCTGGATACCGGAGGATGTGTTCGCAAAGGGAAATATCCCCATTGACGAAAGCTCTCTCGAAGGCCGGGAGTGCTATGGCGGTCTTGACCTTTCCTCTACCTCGGATATTACGGCGTTTGTTCTTGTGTTCCCGCCGAGGACCGATGAGGAAAAATACATCCTCCTGCCATACTTTTGGCTGCCGGAGGACACACTTGAACTCAGAGTCCGGCGCGACCATGTCCCGTATGACGTGTGGCGGCGGCAGGGCTTTTTGAATGTCACCGAGGGCAACGTCATACACTACGCCTTTATTGAAAAGACCATAACAGAGCTGGCGCATAGGTTCAACATACGGGAGATAGGGGTTGACCGGTGGAACGCCACACAGATCACTCAGAACCTTGAGGATGCGGGACTGACTATGGTCCCCATCGGACAGGGCTTCAAGGATATGTCCCCACCTACAAAGGAGTTCTACAAGCTGCTGCTGGAGGGAAGGATCGCCCACGGCGGGAACCCCGTTCTCCGGTGGATGGCGGGGAATGTTGTGGTGGAGACCGACGCGGCGGAGAATGTGAAGCCCACGAAGGCGAAATCCACGGAAAAGATTGATGGCATCGTGGCGGCGGTAATGGCTCTCGACCGCTGCGTGAGAAACCGGAACGCACATCCGGGCAGCGTTTATGACGAGAGGCCCCTTATCGTGTTTTGAGATAAATACCGCTGTAATATACACAATTTTTTCTCCGATACATTGTGTAGTAATCGTATTGCTAAAGCCCTTGAAGTACGGTAATATGTGACTACAATAAAGAACGGAGGAAAAGACAATGAACAACCTTTATCAAATGAGAACGGCCTTCAGCCTTAAAGAATACGGCACGGCCATAACCCGGACGGAGTTTGAAGCACATTTCAAGAGGACGAACGAGAGGATACGCTTCACTTTCAACGGCTGGGACGGAAAAAGCTATGACGGCGAGAGCCGCGGCGCCGGAGTTTACCGCGCGAACATCCCCGGCTATGAGGAGGCCCGGTTTGTGAAGGTCGGAAAAGCTCTTTGCTACATAGACGAGGACAGCGACGTTCTTGAAAGAGCCACCGGCGAGTACCACAAGGAGGCCGAATGGCTGGTCAATGTTCTCAGAGCTGACAACTGATAGAATTGGTTTGAGAAACGGAGCCCGCGGGCTCTGTTTTCATATGCAGAAAAATGGAGGCGAACAAATATGGGAATATTCACATCACTTTTCAAGTCCCGCGACAGGCCCAGGAATTTCAGCGGCGACAGCGTGGGCGGAGGAAGGTATTTCCCCTTTGGCCGGGCGTGGTCGGGGAAGTCGGTGACGGAGAAAACGGCCATGCAGACCACGGCGGTCTACGCCTGCGTCAGGATAATAGCCGAGACGGTGGCCAGCCTGCCGCTCCATGTGTACGAGTACACGGAGGACGGAAAACGGAGAGTGTACGACCACCCGCTCTACCGCCTGCTCCACGATATACCAAACCCGGAGATGAACAGCTTCGTCATGCGGGAGGTGATGATGACCCACCTGCTTTTGTGGGGCAACTCATACTCTCAGATCGTCAGGAACGGAAGGGGCGAGGTCGCGGCCCTGTACCCGCTGATGCCGGAAAAGATGACCGTTGACCGGGGCAGCGACGGGAAGCTGTATTACACATACAGCTCCGACAAGCAGGGGTCGGTGGTGTTTGAGAAGGACGAGGTGTTCCACATAGTGGGTCTGGGCTTTGACGGCCTTATCGGTCACTCGCCCATCGCTATGGCGAAGAACGCCATCGGCCTGTCCATTGCCGCCGAGGAATACGGCTCCAGCTTTTTCTCAAACTCCGGCACTCCCAGCGGCGTGCTTGAGCATCCCGGATATCTGAAAGAACCCGAAAAGGTCAGAGCCGCATGGGAGGCGGCCTACGGCGGCAGCGGCAACGCCCACCGCGTGGCCGTGCTGGAAGAGGGGGTGCGCCCAGATAGGGTGCTATCGAAAGTAGAATAATAATGAAACTACCTCCCACAATCATGGGAGAGTCAACCTGCCTTATCGGAGACCGAAAGGAAACCGGGAGTGTAGCATGGCAGGAAAGCGGTAAGTTGCCCAAAGGCTAAAGGGCACGACTGAACCGCAATGACAAACGGATATGAGGTTTAACCTATGTTTGGTGAACGCAAGGTCTGAGCATCCATTTCCGATGGGAATTGGGAAATTAGCCTGTGACCCATTTCATGGCCGGTCAACGTCACATGCCCTTCGGCGTTGATATGATTGCAAATGCCATGATGCGAGCGGGAGAACCCGTGTTAAAAGATTAAAAGCGGAACCGACAATCCGGAATTCAAGCGATAGCATTAACTGGGGATAACCTAAACGGAGACGCCGAAAAAAACCGGCTATGGCACAGGTGTCTGAATACTCCGCATGGTTACGGAGTTCCCATAGTAGTCCGAGATGGCTAACGACCATTACATGGCGAAGGGGAACAGTTTGAATGAGTCCAAAAAAGAAAGATGAAAGGGAGGAGAAACCTCAATGAAACCAACATCTGAAATTTTGGCACGAATGGAACGTAGTTCAAGCAATCACCCAAATGGTACCTTTACGAGGTTGTACAGGTATTTGCTTCGAGAGGACATCTATATGGAAGCATATAAGAACCTCTACGCAAACTACGGTGCGTCCACGAGGGGTATCGACAACGACACGGCAGACGGCTTTAGCGAGGAATACGTGCAGCTCATCATACGGGAACTCGCGGATTTGAGCTATCAGCCCAAGCCGGTAAGACGCGTATGCATTCCGAAGCGCAACGGGAGAGTCCGTCCGCTTGGAATTCCTTCCTTCCGTGACAAATTGGTACAAGACGCAATAAGACAGGTGCTGCAGTCCATATACGAACCGATTTTCAGTTATAACTCCCACGGCTTTCGCCCGAATCGGAGTTGCCATACCGCTTTGAAACAGGTGAATCGCGCATTCAGAGGCGCAAAGTGGTTCGTAGAGGGAGATATAAAGGGCTGCTTTGATAATATCGACCATCAGACATTACTGCTGATCCTATCTAAGAAAATCAAGGACAGCAAGTTCATCAACCTGATCGGTAAGTTCCTGAAAGCAGGATATATGGAGGATTGGAGGCTCAACGCCACCTACAGCGGAACGCCGCAGGGAGGTATTCTTTCTCCGATATTGGCCAATATCTACCTGCATGAGCTGGACATGAAAGTAGCAGCAATGCAGAAAGAATTTGCTAAAGGACACGATAGAGCCTACAGCGCCGCATATTCGGCAGCGAACAAAGAGCTGAGAAGAAAAGAGGCGCGGCTGCGAATTGTAAAAACGGAAGAAGAAAGGCAGAGCATCTTGAAGGATATCCATCACACCAAGGTTGTCCGAAGGAAACTGCCGTATACCGACTGCACCGACAAGAAAATAAGCTACGTCCGATATGCGGACGATTTTCTGATAGGGGTAAAAGGGAATAAGGAAGACTGTATACGCATCAAGGAAGAGTTGAAAAGTTTCCTTACAAGTGAACTTAAGCTGGAATTAAGCGATGAGAAGACAAAAATCACGCACAGCTCTGAATATGCCCGCTTTCTTGGCTATGACATTTGTGTCCGTCGCAATGATGAAAGCAAAAGGAAAACTAATGGAACAATACAGCGGACGCTGAATAATTCAGTAGAGCTGCTTGTTCCGCTAAAGGAGAAAATAGAAACCTTCCTGTTGTCTAAGGGGATTGCGCGTATTGATAAAAACGGTTCTCTTGAATCCTGTTCGAGGGGAGCCATGATGGGGTTAAGTGACCTTGAAATTTTGGACACTTACAATGCCCAGACAAGGGGTATTTGTAACTATTACGGCCTGGCAAGCAATTTTGCCAAGCTGACGTACTTTGTGTACATCATGGAATATAGTTGTCTGAAAACCCTTGCAAGGAAGCATAAGACCCATATCTCAAAAATAAAGCAAAAATACCATTGCGGCAAGAGTTGGGGAATTCCATATGAGACGAAAACAGGAACGCGTCGAATGATGATTCTTAAGTTCTCGGATATGAAGAAAGAACCGGCCTTCGGAAAAGATGGAGATGAGCTTTATCTTCCCGGACATATTCACTACGCCAATGTGAATTCGCTGGAAGCGCGTCTGAAGGCGAAATGCTGCGAACTGTGTGGAAAAACCGAGGGAAAATTTGAGATACATCACATACGCAGGCTGAAGGATTTGAAGGGCAAAGAGCAATGGGAAAAAGCCATGATAGCGCGTAAACGAAAAACGCTGATTCTCTGCGAAGAATGCCATATAAAAGTCCACCAAGCCGACAGAACAAAATCTATCCGTCAATAGTTCAAATGGCGAGCCGGATACATCGAGAGGTGTAAGTCCGGTTCTGAGAGGGGTTGAAGCAAACCTGCGGCAGTAATGCCGCAAGGCGGCTTCTTCCTACTCTACATGAAGTTCAATCCCATATCCATCAACCCGCAGGAGGCGCAGTTCCTTGAGACCAGAAAGTTTCAGGTCAACGAGATATGCCGCATTTTCCGTGTTCCTCCCCATATGATAGCCGACCTTGAAAAGTCCAGCTTCAACAACATCGAACAGCAGTCATTGGATTTCGTGACAAACACCATACGTCCCTGGCTGGTGCGGATAGAGCAGACGGCCTTTCAGCAGCTTCTGACTGAGGCCGAGAGGGAAAAATACTTCGTCAGGTTCAATGTTGACGGCCTGCTCCGGGGCGATTTCCAGTCCCGGATGAACGGCTACGCGATAGGCATACAGAACGGCTTCATGTCGCCAAACGATGTGCGGGAGCTGGAGGACATGAACCGTATCCCGGAGGAGCTTGGCGGCGACCGATACCTCTGCAACGGCAACATGATAGACATAGGCAGCGCGGGAAAGACCGCGCAGACGGAAGGAAGTGATAACACTGAATAGATTTTGGAAGTTTAAAGACGTCAAAAATATGAACAGTGACGGGAGTGAAAGCACGGAAAACGTGCTTTTTTTAAATGGCGTTATCGCCGAGGAGTCGTGGTACAGCGACGACGTCACGCCTAAGATGTTCAAGGACGAGCTGGCCTCGCATCCGGGGGATCTGACCGTGTGGATAAACTCACCGGGCGGGGACTGCTTCGCCGCGGCGGAGATATATACCGCCCTCAAGGAGCATAAGGGGAGAATCACAGTCAGGATAGAATCGCTGGCGGCAAGCGCGGCCAGCGTCATCGCAATGGCCGGGGACATGGTGGAAATGTCGCCCACGGCCATGCTTATGATACACAACCCGTCGATGCTGCTCTACGGCGAGGCGTCGGAGCTTGAACAGGGCATCGACTTCCTCAGCGAGGTTAAGGAGTCCATCATAAACGCATACGAGCTCAAGACCGGCCTGTCCCGGAGCAGGATATCCCACCTTATGGACGCGGAGACATGGATGAACGCCCGCTCGGCCCACGACCTGGGCTTCTGCGACCGTGTTTTGTACACGGAGGGCGAAAAAGGCTGCGACGAGGCTATGGTCTATGACAAAAACGTCATGGTCACCAACACTATCGCGGCCATGCGCAAAAAGCTCAAGCCTATTAAAAGGAAAGACGGAGTTGACGCGGCGCAGTATGAGAAGCGCCTGGAATTACTTAAATGAATTTTAAGGGAGGAATTTAATTAATGAGCAAGATCACAGAATTAAGGCGCCGGAGGGCCGACCTCTGGGAAAATACAAAGAAGTTCCTTGACGACGCAAAGCGCGAGGACGGGGTTTTGTCGGCGGAGGACGTGGCCTCCTATGAGAAAATGGAGGCGGACATAGTCGCGCTGGGAAAGGAGATAGACATCCTTGAGCGCCGGGCCGAGCTTGAGAAGCAGCTCAACGCACCCGTGTCCGAGCCCGTCCTTGGAAAGCCCGACGGTGGGAAGGAGCCAAAGACCGGAAGGGCCGGCGATGAGTACAAAAAGGCGTTCTGGGCCGCCATGCGGAACAAGCACTCGTACTCCGCCTACGACGCTCTACAGATAGGCACCGACTCCGAGGGCGGATACCTTGTGCCGGACGAATTTGAAAGCACACTGGTAGACAAGCTGACCGATGAAAACTTCATGCGCTCCATATCCACGGTGATTACCAGCGCCAGCGGGGACAAAAAGATACCCGTGGTGGCCTCTCACGGGGCGGCGAGCTGGACCGATGAGGAGGCGGAATATACCGAGAGCGACGACGCCTTCGGCAGCGTTACCCTCGGAGCGCATAAGCTCTCCACCATCATCAAGGTGTCGGAGGAGCTTTTGAACGACTCCGCTTTCAACATCGAGACATATATCGCTCAGGAGTTCGCCCGCCGTATGGCTGCGGCTGAGGAGGCGGCCTTCCTTAACGGCGATGGGACGGGCAAGCCCACGGGCGTGCTTAAGAGCGCGGAAACAGGCGTGGTGACCGCCAGCGGCAGCGCCTTGACCGCCGATGAGATCATCGACCTTTACCACAGTCTGAGAGCGCCGTACCGTAAAAACGCAAGGTTTATCGTCAACGATTCCACGATCAAGGCGATCAGAAAGCTCAAGGACGGCAACGGCCAATATATGTGGCAGCCCGGACTTCAGGCGGGCCAGCCCGACACCATCCTCAACCGACCCGTCCATACATCGGTGTATATGCCTGAGCTGAAGGCCGGAAGGAGGGTCATGCTGTTCGGCGACCTGTCATACTACTGGATAGCCGACAGAGAGGGACGCTCGTTCCAGCGGCTCAACGAGCTGTTTGCCAAGAACGGTCAGATAGGCTTCCGGGTATATCAGCGAGTGGACGGCAAGCTCATACTGCCGGAGGCGGTCAAGGCCATGAAAACGGGTGAATGATGATGAAAATTAAGATACTGACATCCTGCGCCGGCCTTGATTTCAGCTACGCCGCGGGAGAGACCGTGGACGCTCCGGCCGGGATCGGGAAGGACCTGATAAAGGCGGGCTTTGCCGAGGAGGTGAAGCCCACTCCCAAAAAGGGCAAGGGTGGTGCCGATGCTGACGCTGGATGAGGTCAAGCAGTACCTCCGTCTGGACAGCGACGCCGAGGACGATTATCTGAATATCCTTTTGATACTCGCGAGAGAGATGTGTGAGAATTTCACCCGTCTGGTCATGCCGTCCCCTCTCCCCGAAAGCTACCGTCAGGCCATGCTGGTCTGCATAGGGTACTTTTTTGAGAAACGTGACGGCTCTAAAGAGGGTATGCCGAAAATATTTTACACGCTCCTTCAGCCGTACCGAAAGGCGGCGTTTTAAATGGATTTTTCAAAGATGCGCCATAGGATAACCTTTCTGCGTCCTACCGGGGCGGTGAAGAACACCATGAGCGAGAACGTGCCCGAATACGCCGAGGTGATGACGGTGTGGGCCTTTGTCGCACCGAGAACCGGGCGGGAGTACGACGAAGCTCAGAAGCTCCGGGCGGAGACCACATACAACGTCCTCACCCGGTACTTTCCGGATATAACCACCGATATGCGGATAGCCTTCCGCGGCCGGACGCTTAAGATCGAGTCCGTTCTGAATGTTGACGGGAGGAACGAGCGGCTTCAAATCGTGGCGAGCGAGGTGGATACAAATGGCAAAGGAAATTGAGGTTTTTGGCTTTGAGGAACTGGAGAAAGCGTTCCTTAGGTGTGAGAAGCGTTACCCCAACGAGGCGGACGCGCTGCTCATGGCGGCGGGACAGGCGGTCAACAAAAAGGTCAAGTCCCTCACTCCCGTCAGGACGGGAAAGCTGAGGAACTCATGGCGGCTAAAAAAGGTAAAGCTGTACAAGGCCGGAAAGGTGCGGGTAGTGCGGGAGCAGAGTGCCGCTCCCCACGGCCACCTTATCGAGCTGGGCCATGAGGTGGTCCGTGGCGGCAGGTCGCGGGAAAACGGGCGCAGGCTCAACCGCGTCCAGCGCAGCGTCAGGGGCATAAGCTCCGGCGGGCGCGTCGAGGGCCGGCATATGCTTGAGCGGTCTTTGTCGGAGGCAAACGGCTCCTTTAAGGGAAACGTGGAGAAAATGCTCGACAGCTTAACGGGTGATCTGAGGACATGATAACTGAAAAGGATATACAGACAAGGATAGCCGAGGTATTGACAGAGGCGGGCTTTAACGTCGTCGCGTCCGAGGTGGACGAGGGCTTTCAAAAGCCCGCCGTGTTCGTCAGCGTGTTTCCCGCGTCCGCCGAGCTTACGACTCACGGCGTGGCGGTGGAGCAGGTGACGGACAGCGTGGAGCTGAAATACATATCCTCCGTGGAGACTGTGGAGGACTGCGTGGAGGTCACGCGCAAGTTTAAAAAGCTGTTTCTGTATGAGCCTCTCGGTATTCAGGACCGAAGGATCACGGTTCAGCGAATGGAGTTCGAGGTCGAGGGGGCGGTACTGTACGCCTACTTCGATCTTTCATTTATACAACAGATAGACTCGGACGAAGAGTACGAGCCTATGGAGATATTAAACTTGGAGGGAGGAATTTAACACATGGGCTTACCTGAGATAATCATTGAATTTAAGGCAAAGGCCGAGACAGCCATAGCCAGAAGCGAGAACGGCATCGTGGCGGTGATCCTTGAGGACACGACCAAATCCGGCGATGAGTTTGCAAGCTACAGGTATAACTTTGAAGCGGATATTGTAAAGGCTCATTGGACGACAAAAAATCTTGACTATCTGAACAAGGTGTTCATGGGAACGCCGCACAGGGTGATCGTTGAGCGCGTTGCGTCGGGCGCGGAATACGAAACCGCGCTGGCAAGGCTTAAAAACAAGGCATGGAACTGGCTGTGCATACCCGGTATCGCGGACGAGAATGTCGGCATGGTGAAAGACTGGATAATCGCGCAGAGGGCGGCAAAAAAGACGTTTAAAGCCGTTCTGCCATCCGGCGAAACGGCAAACAAATTCAACAACGAGGGCATTGTTGAGTTTGCCACCGCCGGCATAAAGGTCGGCACGAAATCGTACACGACAGCGGAATACTGCGCGAGAATAGCGGGTCTCCTTGCGGGACTGCCGCTTACCGAGAGCGCGACGTATCAAGTCCTCGCCGAAGTTGACAGCATAACGGAAAGCACCACTCCCGACGCGGACATAGACGCGGGCAAATTTATCCTTATTGACGACGGAGAAAAAATTAAGGTCGGCAGAGGGATCAATTCGCTTGCGACACTTTCCGGGGACAAGACCGAGGACATGAAAAAGATAAAGATCATAGATGGAATGGACCTGATGCGCGACGACATCCGCGCGGCCTTCGAGAACAACTACATAGGCATAAACAACAGCTACGACAACAAGGTAATGTTTGTGGCCGCCATCAATCAGTATTTCGACGGGCTTGTAAATCAGGGCGTTCTGTACGGCGAGGGCCCAAACGAGGCGGACATAGACGTGACGGCGCAGAGGGACTGGCTGGCGCAAAAATATGACATCTCCGAGTATTCGGAGGATCAGATAAGGAAAGCCAAGACCGGAAGCTTCGTGTTCGTGGCAGCCGACGTCACCTTCTGCGACGCCATCGAGGACCTGCGCTTCGGCATCAGCATGAATTAAGGAGGGAGGAAGAATATGGCGGAAAGACGAATGCCCGCCGTGGGCAAGGTCATATCCGGCACCCACGGGTACTTCTGGTGGAACGGCAGCATTTGCTATGAGATAACGTCCTTTGAGGCGAAGCTCTCCACCAATCGCGAGACCATAAACTTCGCCGGACAGATGTGGGACGACTCCAAGCTGATGGGCGTGTCCGGCACATGGACGGCGAAGATAAAGAAAATATACTCACGGGGAAAGGTGTACGCGGAAAAGCTGGCCGCCGGGGTGGACGAAAGGCTGACCCTTATCTCCAAGCTGGAGGACCCGGACAACGGCGGGACGGAGCGCATACAGCTCACCTCCTGCTGGCTGGACGAGCTGACCCTTCAGCAGTTCGAGCATGGCAGCATAACCGAGGACGAGTTCTCCGGCGGCTTTACCGGATTTAAGTATCTTGACACAATAGACGACCCCTGTTGACGGCTTAAAACTTAATTTAATTTTTGAAAGGATGATACACATATGAGCAACAAGACGAAGATGACGCTGGCGGAGCTTATGCGGCGCAAGGAGCAGATGCTGGCGGCTAAAAAGACCAAAAAGACCCGCGACCTCTACGTCTCCTCCA
>CANQRB010000003.1 GCA_947626145.1 uncultured Clostridia bacterium
TAACAATGAGAATCAAAAAAATTCTGTCTGTTGCCGTGGTCCTCGCCATGGTAATGGCAGTAGTGCCCGCGTTTGGAATCACCGCAAGCGCGGCGAAAGGCGATGTCTCGGATGAGTTTCTTTTAAGTTACGCCAAATCTTTGAACGCCGATTTTGATGCAGTAAGAGACAAAAAAGTTAGTAATGCTTATAATACACCAATAGGAGACGTTTTCCCAGGATGGTCAGGCGGTAATGGTGGTAGTAACATTGGCGGCACCGACTATCTTATGTTAAACGTAAGCGGCAGTAATGATCCGTATATTCAGATTTATACCAGTACAGCAAGCGACAAAAATGGGATAAATGATAAAACTCAAACCATTACAACGCCTGCATATGGCCAGGGTGACGACTGGGTGCTTATTAGCACAGTGTTAGAGAACAGCGCCAGATGGGGTGATGTGGCTATAATGAATGGCGAATCTTACGTTACTGCTTTCCGTTTTGGATCTGAAGCAAGTTCAATATGCCCATATCACGGTCATAATGGTTGGGGTACCCCTTATAATGGCAGCAAGCTTGAGGGTAGTGATTGGAATGGCCCTGCTTTCACCTATTCGTATACTGACTCTGCAAAGGTTCCCACCAATCTGAATGATAAGGATGGATATTCAGGAGTATACACTAATGGGAGATCTCGCATTGACATACTTATAAGGAAGTCCGGGGACAATCAGTACAAGGCAATTTATTTTGTAAATGGAGTGGCAATTGTAACATTTACATATACCGGTACTTTTAATGGCATACAGAACATAAAGATGAACCTTGGTTCATGGGGGGCACAATGGCAAAACCTTTGCTTAAAGAAAATAGCCATATATTCAGGCAAATTCCCCGCAAAGGTCACGTATAAGTTGATGGACGATCAGGATGAGGTATATTCTTATGATGTACCTGCTACCGCAGGAGAAGAATACACCGCGAAAGCCGCTTTCAACTACTTCCCATGTGAAGAGAAGAATACCCTTTATAGGCTCGGCGAGATGACACCTACTACGCTTACTCCCAGCGTTGACGGAGAAAATGTAATTAAGGTTGCTCTGAGCAAAGAAAAAGATATTCTTGGTAAAAATCTTGTTACCAATGGCAGCTTTGAAGAACACCATAATATCGGCTTTGGTATAAAGGGCTGGTCTGGTGCAGATGGCGGTGCGGTTTCGGGCAATTCTTTTGATATTGTTCGTAACGGCAGCGACGGCGAATACGCCATTGTGGCTAAATCTAATGGGAACGCCCATGGTGAAACACTCGTAAATAAAGTACCGGTGACCGCTCAAAGAGAGTATTATGCAGCAATTGACTGTGAAGGATTTATTGGCAGCGGCACACAGTATGCATGGTTCTCTCAGCTGGACGGTACTGAAAATGCGGACGCCATAAAGAAAGGCGGCGATAGTGGCGGCATTAAGGATAGTGGAAAGTTGTTCGGTATGGACGGCACAACAATGAACACCCCCATGGGCCGTTACGAAAGAACCGAAGCACTTGCGACTGTAAAAGATGGAATGAAATACATCGCCTACACCGGTACTTATTATCAGGATTCCCACGCGGGAATTGATAATTTCATGGTTTATCAGGTGCTTACAGAAGGTGAGAAGGTTGCAGCCGTAAAATATACGGTTGATGGCAAGGTTGTAGCCTCTGACAAAGCCATTTACACTGGCGCCGATCATGAATTTTCCGAATTTTATTATCGTGAGATGGGCGGCTCAACGCTTTACCATGCAGACGCAGTAAAAGTTGGAGGCAGCGATGAGGGTAACTCTAAGACTATAGAGATGACCGCTGTTGAAAATAAATTTGAGCCTCTTAATGATCAACAGGTTGTTCTTGCCAAAAACACCGAAAAGAAAGATGCCGCATATAAGATTAACGGCACAAATATCATACCGAACGGCGACTTTTCTAAGGGCCTTGCCGGTTGGTATGACGGAACAGACTGTCCCGCTAATCCGGAAAAATTTAAGGTTAATAGCGATGGAACCATTAATGTTACCGTTAGTGCGGGCGGCAACAATGAAACCGCTCTTTGGGGAGCGTGGCCTGTTGAAGCCGGTCAAACATACGTGTTTACTATGGAAAACGGTACTGATACCACAACCTATACCGATACGATAACCCTCACTAAAGAGTTAGGCCGTACTGAGCCGGATGGTGGCGTCATCGTTGGCCTCACTAACCAAAAAACCTTACATGGCTTAGCTGGAGACGGGTTCCCCGAGGGCGTATCCTATACGGCCTTTACCGTACCCGATGGCTACAAATACCTTTCTATGTGGTTCAGATGGCACAATGTGGAGTCTTCTCTTGGCAAAATTGGCCTTTATAAAGCGGTCAAAGATCCTGACAGCGATGCTACGGTTACGGTAAACTATAAAGTTGATGGCGACACTGTTAATACTGTTGAAAAGACTGTGCTTAACGGTGGCGAAATTAAATTTGACCGTTACGAGTATCGTAAAGGTAATAAATTATACTGTGCCGATGCGTTGGCATATACGGATGTTCAAACCGACGCAACGAAAAATATTATAATGGAAGCAGACGAATCTAAGATACTCACGACACGGGACGGTTTCTTTACGCCGAATTTGAACAGTAATGATAATTCCATCAATAATTATGAGTTGTATATCAACAAAGATAACGGCAACTCTATTTGTCTGTATGGAGCAAGCGATGTTGACCCGTTCGGTTTAATTGCTAAGGCAACAGAAAAATTTACTGATGCTAAGGGGACGGCTACAATAACCGACACTATGAGTAAAAAGACTCGCGTCGGTTATGTAGAGTTTGATGTTCCTGAAACATATGTTAAGGGCGACAAGGTGACGCTTACCCTCATTCCGTATAAGTATGACGGAGCAGAGGGCTCCAGGGTAATAGCTGTACCCACTACTATTGATGTGACTGAAGATAAAAATATTGATGGTGCAAATGCAGATTTTAAGGCAATCGAAGAATATTACGCTTCCGACAAACTGCCTAAAGATGCCACTGAGCCTTTGACAATCGATGTTACCGGCGTTGAGGCACATGAAGGAAAAATAAAATTCCTGCTGGTACTCCCCCACGGTATAGCTTGGTTTGTCAACGAGGAAAAAACTAACAAAGGTGGAGCCTATGAGGCAAAAACCGCTTATATTGAAATACAGCCCCTTGACCGTCCTGATATGGTTACTCCCGAACTTGGATGGGATGGCGAGAACTTTGTAATCAATGTAAAGTACGGAACCAAAAAGGGCGATAAGATTACAATTAACGGAGAACCTCAGGAGGCTGGTACAGATGGCATCACCATCGAAACCAAACTCACAAACAAGGTTTACACTGTTGCGGCAACTTTGAATGACGTCGCTTGCAAAGAGGTAAAGACAAGCATCTACAGCCTTGTAGTTGACGAAATTTTGAAGGAGGAGGCCAATCCCAATCCTGACAAGATAAAGGCGGCCAGCGAGGTTATTTCCGCCGGTGGTATTTATCTGGATGGTGACAACCTTGATGCGACAACCGATAAAGTAATTGACTACGATAAGGCCCAGAGTACTGTCACGATGAGCGATGCGGCGCAGGCCCTTAAAATAGGCTTCACTGTTGTGGACGGCGGAATTTATATTGGCAGTCAAGATAACGCGGCAGCTCCCAGCGGTAATGGAGAAGGTGGCGTCTACAAGAAGATGACGATAAGCATTGAAAAAAACACTGTTACCTTTGACCCGAATGACGCCTATGAAGGTACTGTTGCTGTAGCCGCCGAGGCTATCACTTTGTCCCTTGACAGCGTAAATATCGAATTTGTAGAGACCCTCATCGAGGAACTTGAAGCCGAAGGCGCCGACGACGCTCAGGACTTCATTCCCGAACTGTAAAAAGGAGGAATGATCAACAATGAAAAAAGAATTTAAGGCCCCGATTGTCGAGGCTAAGGAGTTTACCGCCGAGAGCATTATGATAGATGCTTTTGTTGGGAGTGAGGACAATACTCTCAGCAAAAAGTGGACTGACAGTGATCAGGATGCAGCAAACGCTTACAAAATCTGGAAAGGTTTAAAATAAGGTTTTAAACCTTTCCACACGAAGGGCCCGCATTGCGGGCCCTTTTTTCGTGCGTTTTTTATGTTTTACACGGCGAAGTAACGCCGCACAGCGGCTACACCTCATCAGTCGGCTTCGCCGACAGCTTCCCCTCGAGGGGAAGCCTTTTTCGTCTATCATTGTTACCATAAGACAGTGCAGGGAGTTTTGATTTATTATTTCGTTTATCATTGCCGTCGTAAACGTTTGATGGCGGGCGCCCGATTGCCGCCCATACGGCGCCGAGGTTACATCACCGCCACACTAACGACAAATAAATTTACCTCACAATTTATTCCTAATTCCTCATTCCTAATTTCCGTAAAGCGGCGCGCCGAGTCGTCGCGCCCTACCGGTTATTTTGTCGTTGTTGCTGTAAGACGGCACAGGGAGTTTTGATTTATAATTTCGTTTATCATTGTTGCCGTAAACGTTTGATTGCGGGCGCCCGATGAGCGCCCCTACGGCTTACACGCTTTGTAATTAGGAATGAGGAGTGAGGAATGAGGAATAAGGCGGGCATAGGTTTTATTTATCGTTTTTGCCGTAAGTTTTCACAGATGCGATAGAGACAATGTCAGGACAGTGACAATGACAAAATGAAAAGGCTTCCCCTTTGAGGGGAAGCTGTCAGCGCAAGCTGACTGATGAGGTGTAGGATGCGAAGCATCCGTTATAAATAAAATGTTAAATATACGGTATAAATAACGCCGCACAGCGGCTACACCTCATCCGGCACTTCGTGCCACCTTCCCCTCAAAGGGGAAGGCTTTTTCGTCTGTCATTGTTACCTTAAATTTCATACAGCTACGGCGCCGAGGTTACATCACCGCCACACCAACGACAAATAAATTTACCTCACAATCTATTCCTCATTCCTAATTCCTAATTTTCGCAAGGCGGCGCGCCGAGGTCGTCGCGCCCTACGGGTTATTTTGTCGCTGTTGACGTAAGACGGCGCGCCACACCGATAAATTTGTCGTGGTTACCGTAAGGCGGTACAGGGAGTTTTGAATTATAATTTCGTCTATTGTTGCCGCCATAAACGTTTGATGGCAAGCGCCCGATGAGCGCCCCTACTTGGTAATTAGGAATAAAGCGGCGCACCATACGGGTTATTTTGTCGTTGTTGCCGTAAGGCGAAAAATTCGCCGCTTTTTTCCAAAGCGGCGAATTTGTTTGTAAAAATTTACTTCTCGGCACGCAGGCGCTCGGTGGCGTGATATATATTCTCCGCCTTGGCCTCGTGGCCGTACTTGTCAACCTCGCTGCGGTTTTTGTCGCCGTGGGTCAGACAGCCGGCCCCGCCGATGCAGCCGTCACGGCAGGCCATTCCCTCAATCAGATTATAGGGCAGGGCGTTTTTCCCGGCCCGCATAAGGGCCATGCGGCACTCCTCAATACCGTTGGCCACAAGGGGCTTGTACTCAAAGCCCTCAAGGCCGTGCTCCTTTATGGCCTGACCCACCGCGTCCGCCACTCCGCCGCTGCGGGCAAAGATGCGGCCGTAATAAGAGGCCGTGGAAAGGTCGCTGTCCTCCATGGACGAAATATCCAGATCGCGGCTGTCCAAAAGGGCCTGAAGCTCCTCAAAGGTCAGGACGCAGTCAACATATTGGGGTATGCGGTACTTGGCCTCGGCCTTTTTGGCGGTGCAGGGGCCGATGAACACCACCTTACAGTCACGGTCACGATCCTTGAAATACTTGGCTATCTGGCCCATGGGCGAAAGATTGTGGGATATGTGGCCCACAAGGTCGGGGAACTGGTTGTATATGTAATCCACAAAGGCGGGACAGCAGCTTGTGGTCAGGAAGCCTTTGTCCGACTCCGCAAGCTCCTTGCTCTCAAGAAAGGCCGTCATATCGGCGCCCTGGGCCACCTCGTCAACGGAGAAGAAGCCCAGCGCCTTTATGCCGGAAATCACCTGCCCCAGACGGGCATAGGTGAACTGACCGGCGACGGAGGGGGCGACAATGGCGTGCACCTTGTATTTGGTGTTGTCACAGCTGCCGCGCAAAAGATTGATGGCGTCCACGATGAAGCTTTTATCCATAATCGCGCCGAAGGGGCACATATAGGAGCAGGCGCCGCAGACAATGCACTTGGAATTGTCGATAAGGGCCTTATCCTCCTCGTCCATGGTTATGGCGTCCACCTTACAGGCCTTGACGCAGGGGCGGCGGTGGTTGATGATGGCAGAATAGGCGCAGACATCGGCGCACTTGCCGCACTCGACGCACTTGTTTTTGTCAATGACGGCCCTGTGGCTCTTGTCGAAGCTGATGGCGTCGCGGCGGCAGGCGTCCTGACAGCGGTGGGCCAGACAGCCCCGACAGTTGTCGGTGACGCTGTAACCGCCCAGGGGGCACTCCTCGCAGGCGATTTTCAATACTTCCATAATGTTAAGGTTCTTGTCGTCGCCGCCCATGGCGATGTCGATGCGCTCGCCCACGATGGCCTTTTCCTTGTAAATGCAGCAGCGCATGGTGGCCTCTTTGCCGTCCACGATAATATCGGGTATTTCGGCGTGGGCGCGGTTGAGGCGATCCTCCCAGGCGTAGCGCGCCACCTCCCGAAGCACCCGATATTTCAGAAACTGCACTTGTGTGTCAAACTTTTTCATGATTTCTCCTCCCTGTTTTTTTATTTTTTATTCGTAGTCCACGACGTTCACCCACGAGAGCAGGAACTCCCGCTCCTCGGGCCTGCCCTTGACGCTTTGGGACGCCGCCACGATGGGCATCCACTTTTGAACGTACTGCTTGGCGGTGTCGCTCTTTTTGCAGAACAAATTCAGGTACTTTTCCGCCATCTCCCTATCGCCGGACAGGCAGAACAGCAGGTAGGTCCGGGCCGCGTCGGCGCTTGCGTTGCCCTGGGTCACGTGGGCCCAGTCGATGACATAAGGCGTGCCGTCCTCAGTGATTATCACGTTGGAGGGGTTGAAGTCACCGTGACATATCTTGATGTGCTTTGGCATACTCTCAAGCCGGGTGTGGAGCTCGTAACGGGTGGTGGCGTCAAGGTCGGTGGCTGAGATCTTGGCGTTCATTTTATCCTTAAGCTTGTTGAGAATGGGACACTTTTTCGCATGGATTGAGAGCTGGAGATCCACGAAAAGCTCCAGATATTCGTCCTTTTTTTCGGGATTTTCCTCCATGAGCTTGGCAAGGGTCTTGCCCTTGATATAGCGGGTGATTATGGCCCAGTCCCCGTCCACACGGGTCACCGCCGCAAGGGTGGGGCAGTTGATGCCGGTGGTTTCGATCTTCGCCAGATTGAGGGCCTCGTTCAGGATTTCCGCCTTGGAAAAGCTGTCGTCAAAGACCTTGATTGACAGATTTTGCTTTTTATCCCAGTAGACCGTCTTGTGCGGCCGCCGGGCTATGACCTCGCTGAGGTCAAGATTATTCAGATCCATTTTCGTTTTCCTCCTTTATTCTCCGTAATAGGCCTTGAGATACATTTCCTTTATCTCGCTCATCAGCGGATAACGGGGATTGGCGCCGGTGCACTGGTCGTCAAAGGCCTGTTCCGTCATTTCGTCCAGCCTGTCGAGGAAGTATTTCTCGTCCACGCCGTAGTCCCTTATGGTGTCCTTGATGCCGATGGCTTTTTTCAGTTCGTCCAGCTTTGCGATAAGACCTTCCAGCTTCTCGTTGTCGTCTTTGCCGGATATGCCGAGGAAGTCCGCTATCTCGCCGTAGCGGCGGAGGGTATGGGGATGGGCGTACTGTGGGAAGGTGCCCATTTTGGCCGGAATTTCGGCCGCATTGTAGCGGAGCACATGATCGATCATCAGAGCGTTGGCCACGCCGTGGGCGATGTGGTGATAAGCGCCCAGCTTGTGGGCCATAGAGTGGCACACGCCGAGGAAGGCGTTGGCAAAGGCCATGCCCGCCATTGTGGAGGCGTTGGCCATTTTCTCCCGCGCCTCGGGGTCGTTGGGGCCGTTGTCATAGCATCGGGGCAGGTAGTCAAATATGAGCCTGATGGCCTTAAGCGCCAGACCGTCGGTGAAGTCCGTGGCCATCATGGAGGCGTAGGCTTCGAGGGCGTGAGTCATGGCGTCGATGCCCGAGGCGGCGGTGAGGCCCTTTGGCATATCCATCATCAGATCAATGTCAATAATTGCCATGTCGGGCATGAGCTCGTAGTCCGCCAGCGGGTACTTGATGCCCGTGGTTTCGTCGGTGATAACGGCGAAGGGCGTCACCTCGCTGCCGGTGCCGGCGGAGGTGGGAATGGCGATGAAATATGCCTTTTCTCCCATTTTGGGGAAGGTGTATATCCTCTTCCGAATGTCCTGGAACCTCATGGCCATATCCATGAAGTCGGCCTCGGGGTGCTCGTACAACACCCACATTATTTTCGCGGCGTCCATGGCGCTGCCGCCGCCCACGGCGATTATCACGTCGGGCCGGAAGGCGGTCATGGCCTCGGCGCCCTTCCTTGCGCTGGCGAGAGAGGGGTCGGACTCCACATCGAAGAAAGCGGTGTGGACTATACCCATTTCGTCCAGCTTTTCGGTGACGGTGCGGATGTAACCGTTCTCGTACAGGAATTTATCCGTCACGATGAAAGCCCGCTCCTTACCCATTACGCTCTTCAATTCATCTAAGGCCACGGGGATTGAGCCTTTCTTCATATACACCTTTTCAGGCGCCCGAAACCACAGCATATTCTCTCTCCTTTCGGCCACGGTCTTGATGTTGAGCAGGTGCCTGACGCCCACATTTTCGGAGACGGAGTTCCCGCCCCAGCTTCCGCAGCCGAGGGTCAGCGAGGGCGCAAGCTTGAAGTTGTACAAATCGCCGATGCCGCCGTGGGAGGAGGGGGTGTTCACGAGAATACGGCAGGTTTTCATTCTGGCCTGATGGGCGGCCATTTTATCCTGAGCGGTCAGGACGCTGCAGTAGAGGGACGAGGTGTGGCCGTAGCCGCCGTCGGCCACCAGCCGCTCGGCCTTGGCCAGGGCGTCCTCGAAGTCCGCCGCCCGGTACATGGCCAGTACGGGCGAAAGCTTTTCGTGGGAGAATTCCTCGCTGAGGTCAACGCTCTCCACCTCGCCGATGAGGAGCTTTGTTCCCGCCGGAACCTCTATTCCCGACAGCTCCGCTATTCTTACCGCGGACTGGCCCACGATTTTGGCGTTCAGCGCGCCATTAATAATGATGGTTTTTCTCACCTTATCCAGCTCGTCGGGGCTGAGGAAGTGGGCTCCGCGCCGGGCAAACTCGTCCTTTACGGCTCCATATACGCCGTCCAGCACGATAACGCTCTGCTCCGAGGCGCAGATCATGCCGTTGTCGAAGGTTTTGGAGTGGATAACGGAATTGACCGCCAGCACCACGTCGGCGCTGTCGTCGATAATGGCGGGAGTGTTGCCCGCGCCCACGCCCAAGGCGGGCTTGCCGCTGGAATAGGCGGCCTTGACCATGCCGGGGCCGCCGGTGGCCAGAATTATATCCGCCTCCTTCATGACCATGTTGGTCATTTCAAGGGAGGGAACGTCGATCCAGCCGATTATGTCCTCGGGCGCTCCGGCCTTCACCGCCGCCTCGAGAACGGTCTTTGCGGCGGCGATGGTGCTCAGCTTTGCCCTGGGATGTGGGCTGATAATTATTCCGTTGCGGGTCTTGAGTGCCAGCAGGGTCTTGAAAATGGCGGTGGAGGTGGGGTTGGTGGTGGGGATCACCGCCGCGATAACGCCGACAGGCTCGGCGATCTTCTTTATGCCGTAGACCCTGTCCTCCTCTATCACTCCGCAGGTGGGAGTATTTTTGTAAGCGTTGTAAATATATTCGGAGGCGTAGTGGTTTTTAATCACCTTGTCCTCCACTATGCCCATGCCCGTCTCCTCAACGGCCATTTTTGCCAGAGGTATGCGGGCTCCGTTGGCGGCCAGCGCCGCCGCCCGGAATATTTCGTCCACCTGCTTTTGAGTGTAGGCGGCGAATTTCCGCTGTGCGGCCCGAACCTTTGCCAGAGCAGCCTCCAGCTTTTCGGGACTGTCAACGATTTCGTAGGTTTTGCTGTCCATTCGATTCTCTCCGTTTCTTATTTGGCAAACACTGTTTACCTTGGCTGAACGGGCCGCCGGAGCGGCTCCCTCTCTATTTATTTTAAGATATTTTTTCCAAAAAGTCAACGTTCTAAATGTAAAATATAGAAATAAACCTATGGAAAACTTTGTATATTTGATGCTTTCGGACAATGAGGAGGGAGAAACGAACCGCATCCGGTTTTATTTTACGTTTTTGCCCCTGACACAAACAATACCGCGCAAGGCTCATCAGAGTTCTTTGCGCGGTATTGCATTTACCACCTAATGACAAGGTTACTGTCCCAGATCTTCCACTTGCCGTGTTCCTTGACAAGGACAATATCCTCCTCGTACTCCCGATCCTTGTCCTGACCCTTGGCGTTGATGACAAGCTCGGCCTCGGCCACCTTTGAGATGCCGCTCATGTCATAGCCCATGGCCTCGTAGCCGTCAACAAAGTCGTCCCGCTCACGCTTCTCCATGGTTTCAAAGTCGTCAATCTCACAGCGGAGCCGGACATTCCGGCCGACTCTGTTTTCGTAGGTGTCCATGGTCTCCTCAAAAGTGAGGAAGTAATATTTGGAGATAGTGTCGGCGTCAAGGCCGCTTCCATCCACAAGCGTCGGAGACAAAAGCTTGAGCATGGCGTAGCCGTCTTCCTTTTCAACGGCCCTGACATAGCCGCGGACGACGCCCCGATAGCCCGTACCGGCGCACAGGAAGCCCACCAGCAGGACGCATATCACGGCCAGAGCCAGCACGCCCGCCCAAACCGGACGGCGGCTCTTCTTTTTGCCGGCGTAATGGGGGTTTATGGTTCCGCAGTTCGGGCAGACGGCGTCCATCTCCTCCATGGGAGTGCCGCAGTTGGCGCAGTATTTCATCCCTGTTCCCCCTCCTTATCAGCCGTGTCGGTGACGCTCTCGCCCTCCGGAGCGGATTCATCCGGAGCGGGTTCCGGCCGGTCTGGCTCCGGGTCGGCAACCGTCCAATTCATGTCGTCGGGAGCGGCGGCCGGGGCGGCGATGGGCTTGCCGCAGAACTGGCAGAAGCTGCTGTCGGCCCGCACAGGCTGGCCGCAGCCCGGACAGGGTATCAGTCCGGCATTGGTCTTCTGGCGGGCGCCGCAGTTTTCACAGTAGGCGGCCGAGGCGGGAATCTCGGAGCCGCAGCTTACGCAGAGCGTGGTGCCGCGTATGGCCATTATGCGGGCGCGCAGCTCAGTTATCTTTTCCTCATCGCGGGATATGGACGCTATATCCTCGGCAAATCCGGCCTCGAAATCCTCCCGGTGAAGCTCGGCGTAAAGCTTGCCTATCCGCAGGCAGGCGGCGTCGATGGAATTTTCTCTTTCGGAGATCAGTGAGTTAATCTTTGAAATTTCGGTCATGTCCCTGGTTTTCTGTATGGCGTTTTGTCCGGACGCGGTCACACGCCGGCGCAGGTCGTCAAAAAAGGCCATTTTAATTCCTCCCTTTGAGGTTAATTATACATTTTTCGGCGAAATTTGTCAATATAATTTGGCTTAAAATCTGAAATAAATGAAGGGGTTGAAGGACGAGCTGACAATGAAGGCCACGCTCAGGAGCAGGAGCAGAAGGCAGCCCAAATTCAGCGCCGCCTCGGGCGGCCTTAAACGTTCCTTCAGCTTCCGCGCCACGGGAAAGGCGAACAGCAGCGCGGGCGCCAGCCAGAGCAGAGAATTGACAATTGAGGTGTCGGCCATTATGGCTCCGGCAAGGTCGGTGGGGTGATAGGTGAACATCATTCCCAGCGCACGCAGGAGCCGCGCCGGGTCGGTGAGGTTAAAAATAACCCAGCTGAGGTTTACCGCAAAGAAGGTGTAAATCCAGCCCACGGCCTTCGGCAGTCGGCGGAGAAGGCCGCCGTACACCAGCTTTTCGGCCAGAAGCAGCGCCGCAAAGTACAGACCCCAGATGATAAAGTTCCAGTCCGCGCCGTGCCACAGTCCCGTCAGGCCCCAGACAACGAGTATGTTGCGCACCCATTTGAGCCGTGTGGTACGGCTGCCGCCCAGGGGTATGTATATGTAATCCCTGAACCAGCGGGACAGAGAAATGTGCCAGCGGCGCCAGAACTCGGTGACGGACGTCGAAACGTAGGGATAGTCGAAGTTCTCCGGAAAGTGGAAGCCGAATATCCGACCGAGCCCTATGGCCATGTCGCTGTAGCCGGAAAAGTCGTAGTATATCTGCATGGTGTAGGCCAGCGACGCCAGCCAGTACATGAGAGTACCGTACTCGCCGCCGTTGGAGCTATAAATTATTTCCGCCGCCAGGGCCACTCTGTTGGCGATAAGAACCTTTTTCGCCAGTCCCACGATGAAGCGCCGGCAGCCCGCCGCCGCATCGCTCAGGCTCTCGCTCCGGACGGTGAGCTCCGTTTCCACCGTCTTATAGCGGACTATGGGGCCGGCTATGAGCTGGGGGAAAAGGCTCACGTACAGCAGGAGCATAAAGGGATTTTTTTGAAGGGAAATTTCTCCCCGGTAAAGGTCGATAACATATGACAGTATCTGGAAGGTGTAGAAGCTGATGCCGATGGGCAGGGCTATCTCCTTCAGGCCGAAATCAAGGCCGGTGAGAGCCTCGGCCGTTCCGGTCAGGAAATTAAGATATTTGAACACCACCAGATTTGCAGTCAGCAGCCCCACCGTGGCGATGAACACGGGCTTTTTCAGCCGCGGGAAACGCTCCATGCACAGACCGCCCAGCCACGCGGCAAAGGCGGCGGCCACGATAAGAACGATGTTCCGCGGCTCTCCCCAGGCGTAAAACAGCATGGAAAAGACCAGAAGCACGGCGTTTCGCCAATTTCTGTTTTTGCACAGGAAATAGGCCCCCGTGCAAAGAGGCATGAAAAACACCAAAAACGTCATGCTGCTGAAAAGCATACTAATCCTCCAAAATCAGGTCGTCAGATGTATAAAAGCCGATGCTGCCGATGAACAGCACCTTGTCGATGCCGTTGGCCTCAACATACTCGCCAAGGCTGAATTTTCTCCCCGTCTGAACCTCGTAATAGCGGAGATCGACGGAATAGGTTCGACCGAAGTTGGCCGCAAGGAGCTTGATTATGGCGTTGTCGTGGGACTCGCCCAAAACAAGGAGGTTTTCGCCGCCGCTGCCGGTGTCAAAGACCACCTCGCCAAAGTCGCCGCCGTAAAAGCTGCCGTAGCTGAGCTCCCCGTCGGCACTGCCGTTTATCCACGCCTCCTGAGCGCCGTAGTCCCCGGCGGCGGAGCCGTTGACGGTGACCGACATGGGGGGGTACTCAAAGCGGTATGCGGTGAAATCCTCGGTGCGCACGCCCTTGCCGCCGCTCTCGATGGCCTTTGAGCCGCTGAGGGGCCTGTCCAGCGTGACCTCGCCCACGGGCTCCAGCGGTATACCTCCGTCCAGAAGCTCCAGAACCTCTCTGTAGCCCTGATAGGAGCCTCTGTAATCCCAGTGGTGATCGGTGCGGAAGAACCGTCCGGCGTAGTCCTCAAAGCTGTCTATTCTGAAGGCGGACACATTGGCCGGAGGGAGGGCGAGCCTTTCCGCCAGATAACCGTAAAGGCCGGGCTTTTCTCCGGTCTCAAAATTGATGTCCGTGTCTTTTTCTATGTAGTAGGCGTATACCGGCACGTCGGGATGCGACGCGGCAAAGGCGTTGATTTCCCCCGCGCCCCGGTCAAGGCCGGGCGCCATTTTTTTCAGCTCCCGGGTGTCATAAACCAGATAGCCGCCAAAGGAGCTGAGTCCCTCGCCGATGCGGATATACCGGTCCTGATTTGCCGCGTACAGGCCGGAGAGCAGGGCCTCGTTTATGCCGGAGGACACCAGATTGCAGCCGCTCCGGGCCATGCCGGAGCCTAAGGCCTGATCCGAAAGGGCCGCCTCCACTCCGTCCTGAAAGCTGCCGTCAAAAAACGAGGACAAAGTCGGGCGGGTGAGCCTGTTGGCGTAACGGTTCTCCTCGGAGCTCATCTCCTTGGGGCACAGCACCGCACGGCACAGACCCGCCGCCATAATAAGCCACACAATTCCCAGAAAAACGGCGTTGATCTTATTCTTCACAGGCTCACCTCCTCCCTCAAAATATTACTTATTACTTAAATTCCAGCTCGGGATTTTTCACGCTGACCCTCATGCCCTCGTCCACCGAGCTGGTAATAAAGGCGTTGGCCCCGATAGTGGCCCCCTTCTCGATAACGGTGTCGCCGCCGAGAATTGTGGTGCCGGAGTATATGGTCACATTGTCGCCGATGGTGGGATGGCGCTTGACGCCCTTGAGCTGCTGGCCCTTTCGGGTGGAAAGGGCGCCGAGGGTCACGCCCTGATATATTTTCACATTGTCGCCTATCTCGGTGGTCTCGCCGATCACTATGCCCGTGCCGTGGTCGATAAAGAAGCTGCGGCCGATCTTCGCCCCGGGATGAATGTCGATGCCGGTGACGCTGTGGGCGTGCTCGGTCAGAATTCGCGGTATCATGGGCACTCCCAGCAGCCACAGCTCATGAGCCACACGGTACACCGTTACGGCAAAGAGCCCCGGATAGGAGAAGATTATTTCCTCATAGCTATAGGCCGCCGGATCGCCGTTGTAGGCCGCAAGGACGTCGTAATAGAGATATTCTCTCAGCTCCGGTATTTTCTCCATGAATTTGTATACCAGCTCCTCCGCCCGCCGGTCGCCGGCGGCACGGGTGCAGTCGCCGCAGTCGCTGCCGCAGAGCTCACAGTCGCCCAAGGCACGGGCGATCTGCTTTTTCAGATTGTACTGGATAAATTCCAGCCTTTCGCCCACCAGAAAGCGCAAATACTCACTGCGCACCCTGTTCCGGTCAAAAAAGCCGGGAAAAAGGATCTTCCTCAGCTCCTCAAGAACCTCGATGAGCGTTTCCTTATTCAGCATATTGTCAGCGTCGACCCTCACCGTCAGCTCATGAGTCCTGTAGCTGTCCAGAATGACATCGACAAGCTTTTCAGTATTGTACTCTTTCATAAAACGAACCTCCACATATTGGTATTTCAATACAATATATAAACCTTGCCGCGGAGAAAAAACCGTGTTGTTTTAATTTATTATATAACAAAGAGGAAAAAATGTCAAGGCAATAGCGCACAAAGATTGCCTTCCTATTGTGCGGCGACAAAAAATATATATCCGGCCGGCACGGAAAAAGTGGCAAATAATCCCACAGCAGCATCAAAAAAATTACAACATGGAAGGTTTTTCGGCAATCATGTCATAATATTTCATTTTATATTTGTTATATTGTTGCATTTATTTTATTTCAAAAAAAGAGTAAAATATAGTCGAGGTGAAGTAATAATGCAGCTTAAGGACGACGCTTTTGGCAGGGTCGTAAAAGAGGCACGCATTGCAGCCGATCTCACGAGGGAAGAATTCTCCGAGAAAATTGGTAAGTCACCGCGTTACATAGCAGCCTTGGAGAATGAGGGACAGACACCAAGCTATGAGACGCTCTGTAAAATAATTGCCGTTCTCGGAATTGACCCAAATGTGATCTTCTACCCCGAAAAACCCGCTATGACCGATGAGGTTGACCGTGTTGTAAGGCTGGTAAAGCGGTGTGACGAGCATCAGCTCTCCGTCGTGGCCGCCACAGTCGAGGCACTTTTGAGCAAATAAGCACGGACGTACATACCTTTTCATCCTGCGGGAGCCTGTTTTATCCCTGACGTGACGGCGGGATCCAATTTTGGGTCCCGCCGTTATGTTCCCTTTGCGGTATCGCCTTAAAATTTTTTTGAATTTTTTTCAAAAAGTACTTGATTTTTATATTCCGTTGTGCTATAATAACTTTTGTCGGGCGAAAGACCGGCGGATATTCCTCAATAGCTCAGTCGGTAGAGCATGCGGCTGTTAACCGCAGGGTCGTTGGTTCGAGTCCAACTTGAGGAGCCATAATGAAAAAAGCTGTGATCTTAAGGGTCACAGCTTTTTTGCGGTTAGTCTTTTACTTATGCTGCTTTTTCCAGTCCTTTATTTGCTCCAGCCGCGTCTTGAACCGTGCCTCGAGGCCCTGCTCCGTTGGCCGGTAATACTCCCGACCGAGAAGCGAGTCCGGCAGGCACTGCATATTTGTGAGCTTGTCCTCGGTGTCGTGGGCGTACTGATAGCCCTTGCCGTAATCCAGCTCCTTCATAAGTCTGGTGGGAGCGTTGCGTATTACGAGGGGCACCGGCTCGGCCAGCTGCTCGAGAGCGTCCCTGCGGGCCCGTCCGTAGGCGGCGTCCAGGGCGTTGGATTTCGGGGCCAGCGACATATACACCACGGCCTGAGCCAGGTGGACGGTACACTCGGGCATACCGATGAAATGGCAGGCCTGATAGGCGGCCACGGCCAGCTCCAGCGCTCTGGGGTCGGCCAGGCCCACGTCCTCGCTGGCGAAGCGGGTCACGCGCCGGGCCACGTACAACGGATCCTCTCCGGCCTCCAGCATCCGGGCAAGCCAGTAGATCGCGGCGTCCGGGTCGGAATTTCTCATGGATTTGTGCAGGGCGGAGATCAGATTGTAATGCTCCTCGCCGTTTTTGTCATAGAGCAGGGACTTCTTCGATGTACACTGCTCCAGGGTCTCGGCGGTGACGGTTATCTTTCCCTCGCCGGCGTCGCCGTTCAGCACCACCATTTCAAGGGTGGACAGGGCGCTGCGGGCGTCGCCGTTGGAAAAGACGGCGATCTGCTCCAGCATATCCGCCGAGATCTCCACCTTTATGTTCCCGAAGCCCCTCGGGTCGGACAGGGCCCGGTTCATCAGCTCCACAAGCTCAGGAGTTTTCAGTGCCTGAAGCACAAAGACCTTGCATCTGGACAGAAGGGCTCCGTTGACCTCGAAGGAGGGATTTTCGGTGGTGGCGCCGATAAGAATGATGCTGCCCTTTTCCACAAATGGGAGAAAGGCGTCCTGCTGGGCCTTGTTGAAACGGTGTATTTCGTCCACGAACACGATGGTTTTTTCTCCGTACAGCCGGTTGTTCTCGGCCTTCTGCATGACGGCCTTTATTTCCTTTATGCCGCTGGTGACGGCTGAAAAGTCGATGAAGGCGGCCTTGGTGCGGTTGGCGATAATCTGCGCCAGAGTGGTCTTGCCAACGCCCGGCGGGCCCCAAAATATCATGGAGGATACGCTGTCGTTCTCTATGAGCCGGCGCAGCACCTTTCCCTCGCCCAAAAGATGCGTCTGCCCCACAAACTCCTCAAGGGAACGGGGCCGCAGCCTTGAGGCGAGGGGCTGAGAGCCGTCATTTTCAAAAAAGGTGGGCTGTTCCATGTTCTCCCTCCGTTTCTGCTTTTTTCATTAATAAAATTATACAACTCTCCGATACAAAAGTCAATAATTAAATTTACCGAAAAAGCAGCGCACCCATACAGCGCAGGGGAAAAACGGCAACAAGCCCAAATATTCACATATACTTTATCATGTCCTTCTTAAGCCTTGCGATTATCTTCTTTTCCAGTCGGGATATGTAGCTCTGGCTGATACCCAGCAGGTCGGCCACCTCCTTCTGTGTCAGCTCCTTCCGCCCGCCAAGACCGTAGCGCAGCTCCACTATCCTCTTTTCCCGCTTGCTCAGTCTGTCCATGGCCTGATGCAGCAGCTGATAGTCCACCTCGTCTTCGATGTGCTTATCCACGCTGTCGCTGTCCGAGCCCAGAATGTCCCCCAAAAGCAGCTCGTTGCCGTCCCAGTCCACGTTAAGGGGCTCGTCAAAGGAGACAAGTATTTTGCTGCTGCTGTTCTTGCGAAGGTACATCAGTATCTCGTTCTCGATGCAGCGGCTGGCGTAGGTGGCCAGCTTTATATTTTTGTCGGCCTTGAAGGTATTTATGGCCTTGATAAGCCCGATGGTGCCGATGGAGATCAGGTCGTCGGGACAGATCCCGGTGTTGTCAAAGCGGCGGGCTATATATACGACCAGCCGCAGATTTCGCTCAATAAGGGTGTTTCGGCATTTTACGTCGTCAATATTGGCGATGCACTCCGCCTCCTCCTCCGGCGTCAGCGGCGGGGGCAGATATTCGTTGTTGCCGATGTAGTTTATTTCCCTGCTGTCAAGCGTCAGCCGGGGAAACATTGACCTGAAAAATTTGACTGAAGCCACAGGGCTCCACCTCCTTAGGCAATTTAATTGGGATTATATAAGGCGTCGTAGCTCTTGTCCGGCGAAAGCCGGTGAGGATAGACTCCGATAACACAGTTTTTCATGGGCAGCAGGCTCCCGCCCCGACAGACCGAGGCTTTGTCCGGCACAAAGCCCACCATCATGCCGTCTCTCTCCCCGACCGAGCTGAAGGGTATGAGTCTCGCCTTAAGGCCCCGCTGGGCCATCAGTCCCAGCCCCTCCTGAAGGTCGTCGGAGCCCAGACTCACCCGAACGGAATAGTCAAAAAGCCCTTTCAGAGCCTCAAGCTCGGCCACAATGACGGGAGCGTGAGTTATGGGATCCACAAGAACGTTGCCGGTGTCCGCCAGAGCGGTGAGCTCCGCCCGACGGCCGTCCAGCTCCACCACCAGCTTGTGGCGGGAGCCGCGGCGTCGGCTGAGACGTACGGCCGTACCCACAAGGGCGGTCAGGCCGTAAAAGGCCAGCGCCCCCAGGAACAGCGCCGTCACGGGAATGTCCAGATAAACCACGCCGTTGCTGTATACCGCTCCCAGCCTCGCTCCCCAGTCCGTCAGGAAAAACAGGGCGAAGGACAGGCCCCCGAAGGCCGCAGACACCAGATAGAACAGTCCCGTCAGCCGAAAGAAATCCCGAAGGCCGTATACCGGAAAGGCGGCGGCCACCATAAGTCCGGAGGCCAGCAGCTTGAAGGTCAGAGAATACAGGAGGCCCAGGTCGGGGAAAAAAACGGCGATGGCATAGGCCGCGCCAATGACCGCTCCCAGCGCCGTCCTCCACCGGCGCGGGCGGCTGCCGGCGATGAGACCCACGGTCCGCAGAAGTATGTAGTTGATGAACAGGTTCACCCCGAAAAGCACGTCGATGTAGACCACAGGCATTTTCATCACCAATTGGAATTTTACCGCAAAAAGCATGGGATTGTCTGTCGCAACAGGGCGTGGAGGCAAATTTTTTTATCTACAAATTTTCCCAAAAATTATTGACAACAGGGCGGAAAAGGAGTATTATTATAAAGATAGGAGTAATTAAGATGTTCTTATTTAACATACAACGATTTTCCACCCACGACGGGCCGGGGATAAGGACGACGGTGTTCTTCAAGGGCTGCCCCATGAGGTGCCGCTGGTGCCACAATCCCGAAAGTCAGCGTTTCGGGCCGGAGGTGCTGCACAACAGCGAACGCTGCGTCCTCTGCGGCAAGTGCGTGTCGAACTGTCCCGCTCAGGCCATCACCATCGGCAACGGCACCCTGTTCACCGACGCGGGCAAATGCACCGGCTGCGGCCTGTGCGCCGACGAGTGTCTCAACTGCGCCCGCGACGTGGCCGGCAGAGAATACACCGTGGGTCAGGTCATGGACACGATTTTGCGGGACAAGACCTTTTACGCCGAAAGCGGCGGCGGAGTCACCTTTTCCGGCGGGGAGTGCATGAGTTCCCCGAAGGAGCTGACCGCCCTGCTGCGTGAGTGCCGCCAATGGGGCATACATACCGCCGTGGACACCTGCGGCTACTGCGAGCCCGAGGATCTGGCGGGCACCCTGCCATACACCAGCCTGTACCTCTACGACGTCAAATGCGTCGATCCGGAGCTGCACAAAAAGCTAACCGGAGCCGACAACGGCGTGATTTTGCAAAACCTCCGCTTTCTCAAGGAAAGCGGGGCAAATATATGGCTGCGGCTGCCCCTGATCAGCGGGGCAAACTGCGGCGAAAGGGAGACGGAGGCGCTCCTTGAGCTGGCCGATGAAATAAAGCCCGCCCACGTGAGCCTCCTCCCCTACCACAACACGGGCAACTTCAAATACAAAAAGCTGAACCGCAGGGCCGGAGACTTCACCGTTCCAAAGGAGGAATGGCTGGAGGAGCTTCGGGGCCGCTTTGAAAAAGCCGGTCACAGCGTAAAAATCGGGAATTAAAATTTAAGAGGAGAGATTATCATGCGCGGATACACCGAGAGAACAAAAAAACTTCGTGAGCAGAGCGTTTCGACTCAGCCTCACATTTCCACCGAGCGGGCCTACTGGTTCACTCAGGCATACAAAAAATACGAGGGCAGCGTGGACACCCCCGTGCTTCGGGCCCTGGCCTTCAGAACATATATGGAGAACCGCACCCTCTGCATAAACGACGGCGAGCTCATCGTGGGCGAAAAGGGCACCGGCCCCCAGTGCGCCCCCACCTTTCCGGAGCTGTGCTGCCACACCATGGAGGATCTGCAGGTCATGAACGACCGCGACCTCATCAACTTTACCGTCGACGAGGAAACCCGGCGCATCCACGCCGAGGAGATAATACCCTATTGGGAGCACCGGAGCATCCGTGAAAAGATCATGCGCTCGGTGGATCAGAGCTGGAAGGACTGCTACGCGGCGGGAATGTTCACCGAATTTATGGAGCAGCGGGGCCCCGGCCACACCGGCGGCGGCAACGGCTTTTATCACAAGGGCTTCAGCGATTACAAGAAGGACATCGCCCGTAAGCTGGCGGAGCTGGACTTCACCAACGACCTCAAGGCCTACGACAAGCGGGCGGAGCTGGAGGCCATGGACATAGCCTGCAACGCCATAATCACCTACGGCCGCCGTTACAGCGCATACGCGAAGGAGCTGGCGGAAAAGGAGACCGACCCTCAGAAGAAGGCCGACCTGTTGCTCATCAGCGAGAACTGCGCCGTGGTGCCCGAGTTCGCCCCCCGCACCTTCCATCAGGCCCTGCAAATGTACTGGTTCGTCCACATCGGCGTGACCAGCGAGGTAAATCCCTGGGACGCCTTCACTCCCGGCCGTCTGGATCAGCACACCTATCCCTTCTACAAGAAGGACGTCGAGGACGGCATTCTGGACTACGACAAGGCCCGGGAGCTCATGGAGTGCCTGTGGATAAAGTTCAACAACCAGCCCGCTCCCCCCAAGGTAGGCATCACCCTTAAGGAGAGCGGCACCTACACTGATTTCGCCAACCTGAACACCGGCGGCATAACTCCCGACGGCAAGGACGGCGTAAACCCCGTGAGCTACATCATCCTTGACACCATGGACGAGATGAAGCTTCTCCAGCCCTCCAGCAACGTTCAGATTTCCCGCAAGACACCCAAGGAGTTCCTGCTCCGGGCCTGCGAGATAAGCCGCAAGGGCTGGGGCCAGCCCGCCTTTTACAACACCGAGGCCATAATACAGGAGCTGCTCAACGCCGGCAAGTCCATCGAGGACGCCCGCTGCGGCAGCGCCACCGGCTGTGTGGAGACCGGCTGTCTGGGTAAGGAGAGCTATGTGCTCACCGGCTATTTCAACACCCCCAAGGTGTTGGAGATAACCCTTAACAACGGCTTTGACAAATACACCGGCAAGCAGATCGGCCTTGCCACCGGCAACGCCGAGGACTACAAGAGTTATGAGGAACTTTGGGACGCCTTTGAGCGGCAGATGAATTACTTTATCGACATAAAGATAAAGGGAAACAACATCATCGAGAAGATATACGCCGAGTATATGCCCGTACCCTTCCTCAGCGTCATTATGGACGACTGCATCGAAAAATGCACCGACTACAACTGCGGCGGCGCAAGATACAACACCAACTATATTCAGGGCGTGGGCATCGGCACCATTACCGACAGTCTCAGCGCCATCAAGTACAACGTGTTCGACAATCACTGCTTCACCATGGCCCAGCTCAAGGAGGCCATCGACGCCAACTTTGAGGGTCACGAGGACATCTACAACAAGGTTGCCAACCACTCGCCCAAGTACGGCAACGACGACGACTACGCCGACGCCGTTATGAAGGACGTTTTCAACGCCTATTACGAGGCGGTAACGGGCCGGCCCACCGTCAAGGGCGGCACCTACCGGATAGATATGCTGCCCACCACCTGTCACGTCTATTTCGGCGAGGTCTGCGGAGCGCTGCCCAACGGCCGCCTGGCAGGGAAGCCCGTTTCCGAGGGAATTTCTCCCGAAAAGGGCGCCGACCGCCACGGCCCCACCGCCGTTATCAACTCCTGCGCCAAGATGGATCACCTCAAGACCGGCGGCACTCTCCTCAATCAGAAGTTCACCCCCAAGGTGGTAGAGGGACAGCAGGGCCTTGAGAATATGGCGGCTCTTATCCGCTCCTACTTCGCCATGGACGGCCACCACATCCAGTTCAACGTTATCGACCGGGCCACTCTTCTGGACGCCCAGGCTCACCCCGAGGAGTACAAGGATCTTATCGTCCGTGTGGCGGGCTACAGCGACCACTTCCGCAATCTGAGCAAGGCCCTTCAGGACGAGATAATCAACCGCACCGAGCAGAGCTTCAGCTGCTGAGGAACATATTTGCAGTAAATATTAAAAAGCCTTTCCTTCAATGCGGGAAAGGCTTTTTTAAACTAAGGGGACTGTAAAAAACCACTTTACAATGAGGAATAAATTATATGTCGGGTTTATTTGTCGTTGAGAATTTGAGTTTGCGTAATACGTACAAATAACAAATGTCAGGTAGGGCACGACGAGGAGACGCATCTCCCGGCGCGCCGTTACGTGGCGTTATTGTGCCGTAAATGGAAATTTTCAATTTAAAATGCTTGACAAAATAGATAGAGGCAAGTCCGTAAAACGGTTAGCCAAAGTTCGGATTATTTTTTATGATGACAATGTGATAAATATGTACAACGGCGCGCCGGGGTCGTCGCGCCCTACGGGTTAATTTGTCATTATCGCATTAATATTCCTCATTTCTAACTCCTAATTACACAGCAAAAGCTCCGGAGAACGCTCTCCGGAGCTTTTGTTGTGCGGCTGTCAGCCGTTTATGATTACCGTGTATGTATCACCGTCCCACTGGACGTCGTAGCCGAGCTCCTCCGAAACAAAGCGGATAGGTATGAGCGTGCGGCCGTCCGTCGCCACGGCGGGCTGGGCCATGAGCTTTTCAATGCCGTCAACGAGGGCCGTGGCGCTGCCGATGGTGAGGACTATGGTCTTGCCCTTGGCGGTTATTGTGACGGTGTTGTTTTCGCCGTTCCATACGAACTCCGCGCCAAGTGGTTCCAACGCGAGTCTGACGGGCAGCATGGTAGTGCCGTCGATGGCCGTGGGCAGCACGTCAAAATCTATTTTACTGCCGTTGACCGTGACCTTTATTTCCGGTACAAGCGGTGCTGTTTCCGGCATTGGGGAGTTGTAGTGGATTGTGGCGTTGCTAATCATTTTCGGAAAAGCAAACTTATCCATACTCTTAATTTTTTCCCAGTCCTCTTCACTGCCGGTATAGTACAAATCAGTTAGATTAGGGCAATACATACCCCAGATGGTCTTAACACTGTCGGGAATAGTGATGCTGGTAAGGTATTCGTTATACATTTCGCTAATGTCTTTCACTCCATAGGGGATAACATAGCTTGTCCGTGTATTCCCTTTGGGGTAATATTCTAATGACATTCCTCCCTCTTCATAAATCATAAATAATACTCCGTCAATACTCATGTAACTCTTATTATCAGGATTGAATATTATTTCCTCAAGATTCGGACACCCTGAAAAAGGCCATTCCCAAAGCTCTTCCACACTGGCCGGTATTGTGATGCTGGTAATATAGTCGCGGTCAAAGGCCTGACTACCAATAATAGTCACGGGCAGGCCCTCGATTTCTGAGGGAACGGAAATTCTGCTGTTACTACCGTTATAATCCGTAATAATGCAACAATCGCGGTCAAAATAATCACCGTCGCCATGTGCAATTATGTACCCAAAACCGTCGGCGGTATAAGCATCAGATTCCTCCTTAAAATCACTCGCCAACGCTACACCCGGCATAACTGCCATTACCATTGCCATACACACAAGCACGGCGAAACACTTCCTGATTTTGTTCATTTGTTCGTCCTCCTTATATAAATTATGTGGTATTTTCCCGCCCATCAAAAAATGCGCGGTCTGAGCCGCGCACGAAAAACGCAGCCCGGTTTAATGTTGCCACACATCACATTCTTAATTGCTATGCACGTATATTCCTGCTCTACTACACACCAAGAATGACACCAAAGCGTGCGTTTTTTCCATAGAAAAAACACACCCTTAGCGTATAATAAAGCAACAGAAAATATACATGACAATATATGATTGGCAATGTACACAGCAATTCAAATATTGTGAAATGTGGCACTTTTAGTATAACATATATTTTTCCGGTTGTAAAGTGTTTTTTTAATTTTTTTACGGTTTGGGTAACTGGGCAATAAATTTCTCACGCAAAAAGCCTTGACGTGAGCTTTTTCTGCATCCACGCCACTATAGGCCCGCAGAAAAACGCCACCGCCACGGTGACTACACCCACCGAGCCGCCGAGGGCGAAGCCCGCCGCCATAAACGCCAGATCCCAAAGCATCCTGACGGTGCGGAAGGAAATCCTTTTGACCCGATGAGAAATGATAAAGGGCAGGGCGTCGTAGGGCGAAGAGCCCAGTCCCGAGCACATATAGGCCGCTGCCCCGAAGAGCAGCCCCGCCAGCCCCGGCAGCAGCAGGGCATAACGCACGGCCGCCGCCCCAAAAAAGCCCGCCGGCAGTATCAGCCGCCACAGCCAGGTGAAAAAGTCCGATATATAGCCCAAAAAGCACATATTCCCCACAGTGCCGAAGCCTATGTAGCTCATGTCGAGGCCCGCAACAAAGGCGAAGGTCACAAGATGGCACAGCAGCTGGCAGGTGCCGAAGCTGAAGGGCACAAAATTTGCCACGCCGAGGGTCAGGCAGGAGCAGGGATCCACGCCCAGATTTATGGCCCGGAGTATGGAAAGGCCGAAGCCCTGAACCGTCACCCCGATTATCATCACCAACAGCCGCCGGAGGAAGGGCGCCGGCCGGCCGAAGCAGGTCAGTTGTTTTTTTGTCATACGATCACTCCCAAAGGATTTTACATTATTATAGCACCGTACCGGACAAATTTCAAGTGCCTAAAAAATTGAAAAAATACTTTACAAAAAATAAATTGTGTGATATACTGAATTTGCGGCATAATTTGGATATAAAGGGAGACCTTGTTTTTTGCGTGGGCGAATTTTGCGCTCATGGCTTGTTTTGGTTGAATAAAATATTGCAAAAAGAGCATCTTTACAGTGGTAAAAATGCCGCTCTATATGATGCTCTTGGTGTCGCTTTAAGATTATCCTTAACCAAAAAGTGATTTCCTTCTATCATATCCAATTTATGTCGCAGTAAATTCGGAGCGGGCGTTTTTCGTGCGCGGCTCCGTCCGCGCATTTTTTGATGGGCGGGAAATAAAACATATATGCATAGGGAGGACGAACAAATGAACAAAATCAGGAAGTGTCTCGCCGTGCTGGTGTGCATGGCAATGGTAATGGCAGTGATGCCAGGTGTTGCGTTGGCGGATGGAACGACCGCCGATGGATTTGAATACTATGTGTATTATGATTATGTGGAAATAACCGGCTATACCGGCGATGCTACGGATCTTATTATTCCCGAAGAGATTGAAGGCTTACCTGTCACGTCAATCAGAAGCAGCGCTTTTTCCGGCTACGCCGGCCTTACAAATGTAACTATTCCAAACAGCGTCACGAGCATTGACAGGAGTGCGTTTTATGGCACCGCATTGTATAACGATAGTGCCAATTGGGATAATGGCGTATTCTATATAGGCGATATTTTAATTGAAACGCGTTATAAAATATCCGGCGATTATGTCATAAGGCCCGGAACGCGTATAATTAACGAGTTTGTATTTGATAATTGCGTCGACCTCACCAGCGTGAGCATACCCAACAGTGTAAAATATATCGGTAGTAATGCATTTGCGAATTGTACCGGACTCACCAGTATGACCATTCCAAACAGTGTCGTAGAAATTGGTTGGAGAGCGTTTGCTGATTGCACTGGCCTCACCGGTGTGACCATAGAAAACGGCGTCGCTGGAATTAGCGGTAATGCATTTAAGGGCTGTACCGGTCTCACCGATGTAACCATTCCAAACAGCGTTACAAAAATTGGCGAGGAGGCCTTTTATGGATGCACCAGTCTTAAAAATGTGAATATACCCAATGGTATCACGGAAATTGGCCGCAGTGCGTTTGAGGGTTGCACCGGCATCACCAGCTTGACCATAGAAAACGGCGTCACTGAAATTGGCGATAGTATGTTAAAAAACTGTACCGGCATCACCAACGTGATAATTCCAAGCAGTGTTACGGAAATTGGATATAGTGCGTTTGAGGGCTGCACCGGCATCACCAATGTTATAATTCCAAGCAGTGTCACTGAAATTGGCGGAGGTGCGTTTTCTGGTTGTATTGGCCTCACCAGCGTGAACATTCCCGACAGTGTTACGAAAATCGGCAGCGGTGCGTTCGAAAACACGGCAATATGTAACAATTATGAGAATTGGGGCAGTAATGTCCTTTACATAAATAATAATTTAATTAAGGCGCGCAAGGAAATATCCGGCGATTATATTATAAGGCCCGGAACGCTTACAATTGCCGGCGGCGCGTTTCACGGCTGCGCTGACCTCACCGGCATAACCATTCCCGAAAGTGTCACAAGCATAGGTAATTTTGCGTTTTGCAACTGCACAGGCCTTGTAAGTATAAAAATACCTGACAGTGTGAAAGAAATAGGAAGCAGTGCTTTTGAAAACTGCGCCAACTTGGCGACGGTCGACTTTGGAAATGGACTGAAAAGCATTGATGTAATGGCATTTAGCGACTGCGTTAGCTTAACATCCATAGATATTCCGGACACAGTGACTCACATTGGCTATTGGGCATTTAGTGACTGTACAGCTTTGGCGGATATAAAGCTTCCGGCAAAACTTGTGGAATTAGGCAATGCTTCGTTTTCCAATACAGCATATTACAATGACCCTGCCAATTGGGTCGACGGCGTCCTTTACAACGGGGACATTATTATGAATTCCATGGGTACAAATCCGGAATATGGACCTGCCTATACCTTTGACAGCAGCTATCGCATAAAGGACGGCACAAGAGTTGTGGTTCAGGCATTCTACGATCACAGTGAAATAAAGAACCTGACAGTGCCCGCCAGCGTTGAAGCCTTTGTCGGTAACGCCTGCGGCGAATTGCAGCTTCAAAGGCTGATTTTCGAGGGCAATGTCCCTCAAATTGTGTCCGAGATGGGAACGCAATATGAATTTTATCCATTTGGGTACTTCATAGATCGATTGTATTACGGCAACGTTTTTATTTACTATCCGATCAACAATCAAACGTGGATCGAAGAGCTTGCCGACGGAGAGTTTTATATTTTTAACGAGAGCAATGCCACATTTGTGCCTTACGACCCGTCTGTCGGGCCGGAACTCGTGCCTGATTTTACCGACCCAATCAAGTATAGGGTATATCCGGATCACGTGGAGATAACCGATTATAAAGGAATGGCGTCGTCTCTGGAAATTCCCGCTCAGATCGAAGGATTGCCGGTTACTGCAATAGGGGACAAAGCCTTTGAATACTGCTGGTCTCTGGAGGAAGTGATACTGCCCAACAGCGTCACCGATATTGGGGATTGGGCATTTGAATACTCCAATATTAAAAGCATAACAATACCGAACAGCGTTACCCACATAGGGAGCGGCGCATTTTATGGTTGCACCGGTCTTACCAGTGTGAATATTTCCAACTGCGCAACGGAAATCAGCGATTATATGTTTTACGGTTGCACCGGCCTTACTGACATAACCGTACCCAACAGCGTCATAGATATAGGAAGCAATGCGTTTTATGGCTGCACCGGCCTAACTAACATAACCATACCCAACAGTGTCACGAGTATAGGAAATAGTGCGTTTTCCGGCTGTACCGGTCTCAGCAGTGTGACCATAGGCAGCGGCGTTAAGGAAATCAACAGCTCTTTTTCCGGCTGCACAAGTCTCGCCAATGTTACAATACCTGATAGCGTCACGAGCATTTATAGCGGCATATTTGACGACACAGCGTTATATAACGATAATGCAAATTGGGACGATGGCGTCCTCTACATAAATAATCATTTAATAGCAGCGCGCCATGAAATATCCGGAGATTATATAATACGCCCCGGCACATGTACTATAGCCGGCAGTGCGTTTAGCGGCTGTACCGGTCTCACAAGCGTTGACATTCCCGAGAGTGTTAAGGAAATTGGCTACAATGCGTTTTCCAACTGCACCGGCCTAACTAGCGTGACAATTCCAAACAGTGTCGCAAAAATTGGCGATAGTGCATTTTCTGACTGTACTGGACTTATCAGTGTGTCTATAGGCAACGGTGTTAATGAAATCAGTACTGCTGCTTTTAGTGGCTGCACCGCTCTGCTCAGTGTGACCATCCCCAGCAATGTCACTATGCTTCGCGCCAGTGCGTTCTATGGTTGCACCAGTCTCACAGACATATACTACGGCGGCAATAATGGGTTTAGTTATTATCCCGGAAATGACTCGTTTTTTAACGCACAGATCCATTATGATACACCAATGTCGTAAAATATCCATTATCTCATAAATATAGCCCCGGAGAGTTTCCACACTTTCCGGGGCTTTTGCTGTTAATGACAAGCGCCTAACCCCCGCACAGCAGCGCGCCAAGCATCAGAAAATCCGATATTTTTTGTATATTTATGCGCTTTATGCGCATGAACGGATTAAGTTTTTTATGAAAAATATCCCTTGAGACAGGGGATATTTTTTGTTATAATATAATAAAAAGGTTATAATAGGTAATAGAAGGCTTTGACGGAGGTATGAAATGTTTAAAGAAAAAGACACTGTGGTTTACGGGGCGTCGGGGGTTTGTGAAATATCCGAGCTGCGAGAGATGAAGGTCGGAGGCAAGTCCGCCATCTATTATGTGCTCCGGCCGCTGAACAACGCGGGCTCCACGGTGTTTGTGCCGGTGGACAATCCCGCCCTCACGGCCAAGATGCAGAAGGTGATGTCCCGGGACGAGGCCAGCTCGATGCTGGACGACAAGACCCAGTATCTGGATTGGGTGGAGGAGCGCAAGCTTCGGGCCGAAAAGTACAGCGCCGTCATTTCCGGCGGGGACAAGCGTGAGATCCTCTGTATGCTGCGTATGCTGTACGGAGAAAAGCTCCGGGCCGAAAGTCAGGGCAAAAAACAGTACATCACCGACAAGCGGCTGATGACGATCGCCGAAAAAATCGTGGGCGACGAATTTTCCTATGTTATGGATTTGCCGCGGGAGGGCGTGGCCCGATACGTGTACGAGCACTGAACGGGGCGTCGATAAAGTCTATCTTCTTGCCCGTATTTCGTGTGAGCTATGTGACATTTTTTGTTTTCGACGCACCATCAATCGTTTACCGTTGTAAACATAAACGGTTGATGGCGGGAGCGCAATGCGGCTCCCCTACGGAGTACAGGCTGCATTACAAGTATATACACGACACGCAAAACGCCGCGGCTGTACCGTCAGTATTCCTCATTCCTCATTCCTAATTCCTAATTATCGTTTAAGGTGTCGAGGTTACATTTTTGTTTTTCGACACGCTAAAAGGACGCCACGAAGCGTCCTTTTTTATTGTTTTCTCAATTTCCGCTCTCGATACTTATGTGATTGAACCGATCCAGCAGATCGTCCACATCCACGTTGGCCCGGGCCTCGCCGGAGAGATCCATCTCGATGCCGCCCCGGTGGAACATGAGCAGCCGGTCGCCGTAGCTGACGGCGTGGCGGAGGTTGTGAGTTACCATCATGGTGGTGATGCCCTTTTCACGGACGATTTTGTTGGTGAGCTCAATTATCAGCTCGCTGGTCTTGGGGTCAAGGGCGGCGGTGTGCTCGTCAAGGATGAGCAGGTCGATGTCCGCCATGGTACACATTACCATGGCCAGCACCTGACGCTGGCCGCCGGAAAGGGAGCCCGCCAGCACGTTCATCTTGTCCTCGAGGCCCAGCCCCAGCGGGGCCAGCAGCTCCTTGTAGTGATTTATCCGCTTGCGGTTGACGCCGGGGGTCAGACCGTAAAATTTGCCCTTGTTGTCCGCCAGAGAAAGATTTTCGAGAATTGTCATGTTGGGCGAGGTGCCCTTTTGAGTGTCCTGGAACACCCGGCCTATCTGGCGGGCCCGGCGGTATTCGGTTATATTGGTTATGTCCTTGCCGCCCAGGAATATTTTGCCCTTGTCGGCAAAGATGGTGCCGCAAATGAGGTTGAGTATGGTAGTCTTGCCGCTGCCGTTGCTGCCTATGACGGTGACGAACTGGCCCTTCGGCACGGACAGGCTGAAGTCCTCCAGCACCTTTGTTTCGTTTATCAGGCCGGGGTTGTAGGTCTTATATATGTTTTCCAGCTTAAGCATCTTCCTTGACCCCCTTAAGAATCTTGTCGTTGAAGATGAGCATCAGCAGGAACAGCGCCGCGATTATCAGCTTCAGGAAGTGAGGCGGAAGGCCCAGATTGAGGGCTATTTTAATGCAGGCATAATAGATAACGCTGCCGAAAATGACCTTGGTGGTGTTTTTGAAGAATTTCACCTTGTGGAGCACCGTCATGCCGATGATGACCGACGCAAGGCCGATAACCATGGAGCCGGTGCCGTCGCCCACGTTGAAGCTGTACTTGTACTGGCACATAAGGCAGCCGCTGAGGGCCACAAGGCCGTTGGCCAGTGCCAGACCCAGCATCTTTATCTTGCCGCTGTCCACATTGAGGGACTTGACCATCTGCTCGTTTGCGCCGCAGACCATGAGCATCATTCCGCACTTTGTTTTCATGAACAGGTCAAAGAGCAGCTTCACCGCCGCAACGCAGATGAGGATAATCAAAAGCTTGCTGACCGCCGGCGGAAAAAGCTCCGCCAATTTTCCGGTGAAGATCTTGCTCATGGACGGACTTATTATGAAAAGGCTGCTACTGCCGTTGCTGATGATGAGGTTCACGCTGTACAGCGCGGTCATCATAAGTATGCCGCTGAGCAGATTGGTGACACGGAACTTCACGTGGATGATGCCGGTTATTATACCGGCGGCGGCCCCGCACAGGAAAGAGATTGGCAGACAGAGCCAGGAATTGACCCCATTGGCAATAAGCACCGCCGTGACGGCGCTGCCAAGAGGGAAGGTGCCGTCCACCGACAGGTCGGGGAAGTTGAGGACACTGTAGCTGACATACAGTCCAAGGGCCAGAAGGGCGTAAATCAGCCCCTGCTCCAGCACGCTCTGAGACATATTCAGCAAAGTGTTAAGTATGTTGGGCATAGTGTGTTATCCCCCCGGAGAAAAAATTTAAAAATTACGGGGCGGAACATCCGCCCCGTAAAACTGTTTTTTTATTTATTCGGTGTACTCGGCCCGGGCGGCGTACTCGTCGGTGATTACCGCGCCGAAGCTCTCGGCAACGGCCTTGTTGATGGTGAGCTTGCTCTGCTCGGGGTCAACATACTCGCTGCCGATGGTTGAGATGTCCTCGCCGTTGAGGATTTTGGCGGCCATGGCGCCGGTCTGCCTGCCAAGGGCGACATAGTCCAGACCCTCGGAGGCGATGCAGCCGTTCTTGACCTGCTCCTCCTCGCTGCCGAACACGGGAACGTTGGCGGCGGTGGCCTTTTCAAGGACTACGGGCAGATTTTCAACGATAAGGTTGTCGGTGAGGTTGGTGATGGCGTCCACCTGACCGGCCAGAGTTTCGGCGGCCATGGGGATGTAGGTGGCGTCGGCCACGCCCTCGGTAACTATCTCAATGCCGTATTCGGGAGCCTTCTCCTGATAAAGGGCGATCTGAGTCTCGCTGTTGGGCTCGTTGGTGCTGTAAAGGATACCCAGCTTTGCGGCCTCGGGGAACATGGAATGTATGAGCTGAAGCTGCTTTTCAACGGGTATTATGTCGCTGACACCGGTAACGCCGTCGCCGGCCTGACCCATCTCGGGCACGAGCTGAGCCGCGACAGGATCGCTGACGGCGCAGTAAACCAGAGGAATGCCCGCGTCCTTGCCGAGAGCGTAGAAGTTGGTGGCGGCGGGAGTGGCTATGGCGCAGACAAGGTCATACTTTTTATCCACAAACTGCTGAGCGATTGTGGTGGACAGGTTCATATCGGCGGCGGAGTTCTGATAGTCGAACTCCACATTTTCGCCCTCAACGAAGCCGGCCTCGGCCAGTCCCTGAATGAAGCCCTCGCGGCAGTTGTCCAGAGAGGCGTGCTCAGCGAACTGGGAAATGCCGATCTGATATACCTTTTCGGTTTCCTGATCCTGAGTTTCCACCTGACCCTGAGTGTCGTTCGCGTCGGGGGCCGGGGTGTCGCCGTTTCCGCCGCAGGCGCCCAGCGCCAGAGTGAGAGAAAGGGCGGCCGCTAAAAATCTTGATTTTTTAAAGAATTTCATAATTAAGTCAACTCCTCTTTTTTTATTTATACAATATAATAGCACAGTAAGGGTAAAATTGCAATAATTTTTTGCGTAATTTTTAACAAAAATATTTTTCGATTTAAAAATTTAATAAAAAACGCATGGATATGGGTTGAAAACGAGGCGGAAAAATATTATAATTGTAATGTTATGACTTTATATTTTATATTGAGAGGTGCCATATAAGCTATGGGTACATTAGTCAACACGGCGGCCATAGTCGTCGGCTGTTTCATCGGCCTGTTCTTCAAGCGGCTGGTGTCGGAAAAAATGAACGAGGTTCTCATGCAGGCTCTGGCCCTCTGCACTATTGCCACGGGCATACTGGGAGCCGTGCAGGCCGGCATGGCCGTCACCGGCGGCGAGCTTGGCACCCGCCACACCCTGATGATGATTTTGAGCATGGTCATAGGGACAATTATCGGCGAAATCATCGACATACAGGACAAGCTCGACAGGCTGGGGAGACTTCTTGAAAAGCGGTTCTCCTCCGGCGGAGAGGGGGATTTCAGCCGGGGCTTCGTCACCGCCACCCTGACGGTTTGCGTGGGAGCGATGGCCATCATGGGCGCCCTCAACGACGGCCTGCGCCACGATCCAACGCTGCTCTACACCAAGAGCATACTCGACCTGACCATATGCGTGGTATACGCCTCCACGCTGGGCGTTGGGGTAATGTTTTCCGCCGTGCCACTGTTCATATATCAGGGGGGTATAACGGTTTTTGCCCGCTTTCTGGAACCCCTGCTCTCCGATGCGGTAGTGGCCCAGATGAGCTTTATCGGCAGCGTGCTCATAATGGGTATAGGCTTCAACTTCGTGTACAAGCCCAAACTCCGGCTGGCGAATATGCTGCCCGCCGTGTTCATTCCGCCGGTATGGTACGGGATAGTTACTTTGGTTGGAATGATAAAATGACAAAGCATCTAAGTTTTTAGGAGGAGTTACAATGTTCAACAGATCATCCGGTGTGCTCATGCACATCTCATCACTGCCGGGAAAATACGGCATAGGAAATCTGGGCAAAAGCGCCCGGGATTTTGCCGACCGGCTGGCGGATATGGGCTTTTCCGCATGGCAGATACTGCCCATCGGCCCAACGGACGCCTTTAATTCGCCCTACGCCAGCCTCAGCGCCTTCGCGGGAAATCCGGCCTTCATAGACCCCGAGCAGCTCTATGCCGACGGCCTTCTGACGGCGGAGGAATTAAAGGCCTGCGAGGTCAACAGCCCCTACCGCACGGACTACGCCGGAGTGTACAAGTGGCTGATGCCTACCCTGCGCAAGGCTTTTTCCCGGGCCGACGAGGAGCTGATGAAAAAAGTACGTTCCTTTGCCCGCAGGAGCCACTGGCTTCCGGATTACGCCCTGTTCCGGGCCCTTAAGGAAAAGGATCCCGAAACCCTGTGGAACCAGTGGGAGGACGGCCTTAAGCTGCGGAAAAAATCCGCCCTCGCCAAGGCAAAAAAGGAGCTGGCGGAGGACGTTGACTTCTACTGCTTTGTCCAGTATCAGTTCTACACCCAGTGGACGGAGATGAAAAAATACGTCAACTCGAAGGGTATAAGCCTCATCGGCGATATGCCCATCTATCTCAGTCTGGACAGCGCCGACATCTGGGCCAATCCGGAGCTTTTCGACCTTGACGAGGATATGTGTCAGAAGAGCTGCGCCGGAGTGCCGCCGGACTACTTCAGTCAGGAGGGCCAGCGCTGGGGCAATCCCCTCTACGACTGGGACGCCATGAAGAAGGACGGCTACGGCTGGTGGATAAGGCGGATAGAAAACTCGCTTAAGCTCTACGACGCGGTGCGCATCGACCACTTCCGGGGCTTTTCCTCCTATTGGGAGGTGCCGGGAGACAAGAGCGCCAAATTCGGCAAGTGGCGCAAGGGCCCGGGCATGGATCTCTTTAAGGCCCTGAACGAGGCTCACCCCGGAGCGGCGATAATCGCCGAGGATCTGGGGGACATAGACGACGACGTGCGGCAGTTGGTGAAGGACAGCGGCTTCCCCGGCATGGCCGTGCTGGAATTTGCCTTCATCGAGGACGGGGACAACGTCCACCTGCCCCACAACCACACGAAAAACACCGTGGCCTACACCGGCACCCACGACAATGACACCCTCATGGGCTGGCTCTGGTCCGACAGTCAGCACCGTCAGTACGGGCTGGATTACTGCAGCTTTGAGGGCGACTGGGGGCAGGGCGGCCCAAAGAGCCCGGTTATCCGCTCCTTTGTGCGCACCCTCTGGCGCAGCGGGGCCATACTTACCGTACTCCCCATTCAGGATCTGTGCGGCTTCGGCGGCGACTGCCGCATGAATATGCCCGGCGTGGCCGACGGCAACTGGAGCTTCCGTGTGACGGAGGAGGCCCTCGATCAGATAGACGCGGGCTGGATCAGGGGAATGACCGAGCTGTACCGGCGGAGAAATCCGCTGCTGAAATAGCCAAAATCGTTTCAGGAACAGGAGCTGTTGTATATGCAGGATACGCAAAGCCGCGTGGCCCTCATAGGCATAATCGTACAAAATCCGGACTCGGTTGAAAAAATGAACGCCATCCTTCACAATTACAGGGACGTGATAATCGGCCGTATGGGTCTGCCCTACCGCGAAAAGAACATCAGCGTGATAAGCGTGGCGGTGGACGCTCCGGCGGCGGTGATAAGCGCCCTCAGCGGCAAAATCGGAATGCTGGACGGAGTGGCGGCAAAGACGGTTTATTCAAACTAATTAGTATACTAAAAAGTTCATAATTTGTTCATTATTTTTACACGTTATTTTAATATAAAAGGATTATCATATGTCCATAATTTGTATTCTTGGAGGTAGAACAATGGCAGATAAGGATATGAACAAAGACCTGCCCCTCGAAGGGGACAGCCCCGGGGAGGCCGCGCCCGAACAGGAGGAGACCGCGCCTCAGACGGACGCCGCGCCCGAGGGAGAAGCTCAGGAGGAGAACCATTCCGGCGAAGAGCCCTCCGGCGGCGAGGAAATAGCGCCGCCGCCGGTAATTAAAAAGAGAAAAAAGAGCTTCCTCAAAAGCAAGTGGTTCAAATGGATTGTGATAATCCTCATAATTGCCGCTCTGGTCAGCGCCTATTTTATACATAAGAATATAAAGGCCAAACAGGAGGCCGAGGCCGCCGCCACGAGCAATACCGCCGTTGTCACACGGGGCGACATAACGGTCAAGATAACTGGTTCGGGCACGGTAGAGCCGATCGAGACATATAATATCATTCCCACGGTGAGCGGCACGATCGACGCCGACTACTACGAGGAAGGCGACTACGTTGAGGAGGGCGCCGTGCTGTACCGCTTCGACAGCACTGTGGCTGACAACGCCATCCGCACGGCGGAAAATTCCATCAAGACCGCCGAGAACGGAGTCAAGACCTCGGAAAACTCGGTCAAGACCTCCGAAATTTCCGTAAAGAATGCGGAAAACGCCATCAAGACCGCCGAGAACGGAGTTAAGACCTCGGAAAATTCCGTCAAATCCTCGGAAAATTCCGTGCGCACCTCGGAAAATTCCGTTAAAAACGCCGAAAATGCGGTGCATACCGCCGAAAACGCCGTAAAAACGGCAGAGAACGCCGTCACCACCTCGGAGAACAGCGTTGCCGCCGCCGAGAACACCGTTGAGCGGGCCGAGGTGGAGCTCCAGAACCGGGCCGACGACATTGAGCGGGCCGAGGAAAATCTGGAAAAGCTGAACATCTACGCCAACTCCGACGGTAAGGTTGGCGATCTGGCTCTCACGGTAGGCAACGACACCTCCGGCAGAATATGCACCATTACCGACACCTCCACTCTGCTGGTGAAGATACCCTTCAATTCTGCCCAGTTTGAGCAGATACGCGTGGGCGACAGCGTTACCGTCAGCATTGAAAAGTACATGACCACCGCCGGAGGCAAAGTGACCCGCAAGTATAACGCCGCCGGAACCGGCAGCGACGGCAGCGTGGTCTATGATGTGGAAATACAGATAAACAGCGGCGTCGAGCTGCCGGCGGGCACCTATGTCACCGCTTCCGTAAACACAGGCGAAGGGACCGTAAGCTCCGCTCAGGCCGGAGCGGTGTACTATCCAGACACCACCAGCGTAATGGCCGAATACAGCGGCAAGGTGAAAGAGGTTCTTGTGAAGAACGGCGACTGGGTAAAGAAGGGCGACCTGATAGCCCGACTCAGCAGCACGACCCTTGAGGACGCCCTCAAGACCGCTCAGCAGAACTACGACAACGCCGAGCGCTCCCTTCAGGAGGCGCAGAACAGCTATGAGAACGCCCTCATAAATCTTGACAACTCCAAAACCAGCCTTGACAATGCCAAAGCTTCGTTGGACAATTCCCAGATAAGCCTTGACAACGCTCAGGCCAACTATGACAATTCCCTCAACTCTCTGGACAGCGCCCGGGCCAGTCTTGACAACTCCAAGACCAGTCTGGACAACTCCTATTCCTCCCTTGACACGGCCAAGACTAACCTTGACAACTCCAAGACCAGTCTCGACAACTCCAGAACCAGTCTGGACAACGCCCAGACCACCCTTGAGGACAGGAAGAAGGACGCCGAGGACTACACCATAACCGCTCCCATCAGCGGCGTGATAATGAGCAAGGACTACAAGGCCGGGGACACCATCTACGGCCAGAACTCCACCACACTGATGGTCATCGCCGACATGAGCAAAATGAAGTTCACCATCAGCGTCGATGAGCTGGACATTTCACGTATAGCTCTGGGGCAGGAGGTCGAGGTCACCAGCGACGCTCTGGAGGGCGTTGAGCTGGTGGGATACATAACCAACATCTCTCAGCTGGGTACGGCCCAGAACGGCGTTACCAACTATCCTGTTGAGGTCACCATCGACGAACCCGGCGACCTGATGAGCGGCATGAACGTCAGCGCAGAGATTGTCGTGGGCGAGGTCTTTGACGTGATACAGGTTCCCGTCACGGCGGTCAGCTACTTCGAGGGTAAACACTACGTCACGGTAGTGGGCGAGGTGGCCGGCATGGCCGACACCGGTGCCGACGGCGTGACCGTTCCTCCCGGAGGCATGGGCCGTCACGCCGAGGGCGAGGCCGCCGGGGAAGGCGCTCCGGAGGGTGCGGCTCCCGAGGGTGAAGCTCCGCCTGACGACGGCGGCCACGGAGCCGTGGCGGTTCCCGTCGGCAGCATGGACGCCGCCGAAAGGGATAACGCCGCAGAAATCGGCGGCGCGTCCGAGCAGCGTTCCGGAAGGCGCAGCTCCGGCAAAGGCGGCAGTGAGTCCGGCAACATCACCATCTTCGATCAGGAACAGCGCGTCGAAGTTGAGGTCGGCCTCAGCAACGACGACTATTACGAAATCAAGAGCGGCCTTCGTGTGGGTCAGGTAGTCCGTGACAACGGCACCGGCTCCGGCAGCACCAATCCCTTCGCCATGATGATGAGCGGCATGAGCGGCATGGGCGGCGGCCCACAGGGCGGCGGCGGAGGCAGACCCCAGGGCGGCGGCGGCCCCAGATAAAGGAGGAGCGGCACAATGATCAGAATTAAAAATATGTACAAGATATACAAGATGGGCGACGTGGAGGTACGGGCGCTGAACGGCATTAACCTCCACATCAAGCCCAAGGAATTTGTGTCCATAATCGGCCCCTCCGGCAGCGGCAAGTCCACTCTCATGAACATGATAGGCTGCCTCGACACCGCCACCAGCGGAGAATACTGGATAGACGGCATACCCGTGGAAAACATGAGCGAGGACGATCTGGCGGCCCTGCGGAATGAAAAAATAGGCTTCATCTTTCAGGGCTACAACCTTTTGCCAAAGCTCTCCGCTCTGGAAAACGTGGAGCTGCCTCTGATTTACCGGGGCATCGACTCCGCCCGCCGGCGGGAGCTGGCCGAGGCCGCCCTCTACCGTGTGGGTATGTATGAGCGTATGAACCACAAGCCCAAGGAGCTTTCCGGCGGCCAGCAGCAGCGTGTGGCCATAGCCCGTGCCCTGAGCAACAAGCCCTCGCTGATACTGGCCGACGAGCCCACCGGCGCGCTGGATTCCAAGACCGGCATCGAGGTTCTCCAGATGATGAAGGATATACATAAAGAGGGCAACACCGTCGTCCTCATCACCCACGACAGCAATATCGCCCGCAACGCCGAGCGTGTGGTACGCATAGCCGACGGCGTCATCACCAGCGACACCACCGACGTCAAGGATGTGGTCACGGGATGAATATCGGCATGGCCTTTAAAATGGCTATCAACAGCGTCATGTCCGCAAAGATACGCTCTTTTCTGACGATGCTGGGCATTATAATCGGCGTGGCCTCGGTAATAGTGCTGGTAAATCTGGTCACTGCCTCAACGCTGAGTATGCGTTCCCAGCTGGAGAGCATGGGTACCAACCTGATACAGGTTTCCATCAACCGCGGCGGTTGGGGCCAGACCCGCAGTGTATCCCTCGACGACATCGAGGAGCTGACTGGGGAAAACAGTGACCTTTTTGAGGCCGTTACCCCTCTTGTCAGCGGAATGGGCGTCATCAAGTACGGCACCAATAATGTCAGCAGCAGTCTTACCGGCGTAAGCGAGGACTATCTGTCCATCCGCAGCCGTGAAGTGGTGGACGGACGTTTCATAACAGAAACTGACTGTGACAACCGCAGCAACGTGGTTGTCATAGGCGAGTACATAAGACAGGAGCTCTTCGGCAGCGAAAGTCCTGTGGGCCAGACCGTGAAGATAAATAACGAAAAATTCACGGTGATCGGTCTTTTGGATCAAAAGTCCTCCAACGCTTCATCGGGAAGCGACGACGACATAATAATCATTCCCTATACCCGGGCCACACGGCTGCTGAGGAATGCCAATATAAACAGCTTCATGGTTTCGGCCGTGAGCTCGGACTACATGAGCGAGGCTACCGAGGCCATCGAGAACTTTCTCTATAAAAAATTCAAAAACGACGACTATTACAACGTCCTTAACACCGCCGAGCTGATAGACACCATTGACGACGCTTTGGGCACTATGAGCCTGCTCATGGCGGGCATTGCCGGTATATCGCTGCTGGTGGGAGGCATAGGCATAATGAACATCATGCTTGTGACCGTTTCCGAGCGCACAAGGGAGATAGGCATACGCAAATCCATAGGCGCAAAGCGTAAAAGCATAATAACGCAGTTCCTGATAGAATCCGCAGTCATAAGCTGCATGGGGGGAATTATCGGAATTGTGGTAGGAATCGGCGGCAGTTATTTTGTGTGCAAGGCGCTGAGTATGGACGCCGTCCCCTTGGCAAATCAGGTGACGGTTATCTCAGGCTCCTTCGCCTTCTCCGCCCTTATCGGCATCTTCTTCGGCCTGTATCCGGCCAATAAGGCGGCCAAGCTCAACCCCATCGACGCATTGAGGAACGATTAATCCGGTCAAGGAGGTATAACATAAATGAAATATAAAACGCTGATCGCGGCCCTTGTCTGCCTTCTGATTGCAGCCGTGCCCGCCTTTGCCGCCGACTATTCCGACATAGCCGACGACCCGGCGCTGGACGAGGCGGTGAGCATACTCAGCCGTCTGGACATCATCTCCGGCGGCGACGACGGTCTTTACCGCCCCGGCGACAATCTGACCCGGGCCGAGTTTTCCAAAATAGCCACCTATCTCTCGGGCGCCGAGGAAAACGCCGTAAGCACCGGCGTGCCCTTCGTCGATGTGCCAACCGGCCACTGGGCCACGGCCTATATCGGCTATGTGAGCAATACCGGCATAATCTCCGGCTATCCCGACGGCACCTTTGCTCCCGAGGAAAAAATAAGCTGGGCTCAGGCCCTGACCGTGACGGTTCGGGTGCTGGGCTACAGCGGTGAGGACGTGGCCTACCGCTGGCCCGATGGCTATATCGAAAAGGCTCAGGCCATCGGCCTGCTGGACGGGCTGACGGTGACGGACTACAACGCGCCCATAACCCGGGGCGAAGCGGCTCTCCTCTTTCAAAACGCCCTGTTCACCGACATGAAAAACGGCGGCGAGCTTATCTCCATGCGCAAGGTCACCCGTGCGGAGGACGTGGCCGTCATCGCCGACAGCCTTGTTGACGTGACCCTCGCCTCCGACATGATAAAGACCTCCGCCGGCAGCTTCAAGGTTCCCGAGGATCCGGAGCAGACGCCGCAGGTGGGCGATTACGGCGACCTGTACTACGACACCGACAGCCGCATTGTAACCTTCGTGCCCGAAGCGGAGACCGTCCGGACGCTGACCGTGACAAGCACCTTTATGAACGCCGAGACCAATAAGGTGGAGATAAATTACACCGAGAACGGCGCCGCCGGAACCGAAAGCTTCGAGCTCAACCGTCCCCTTTACAACGAGGGCAGCGCCCTCACCATCGGCAACGGCTATCAGCTCATGGGCGAGGGCAGCCAGCTCAAGCTCTATTACGACAGCGAGGGCGGCTTCCGACGGGCCATGCTCAGCACCGTTACACTGGCCGGGCCCAAGGTTGTGGAAAGCGAGAGCTTCTCGCCGGTGCGCGAGTTCAATATAGCCGACACCTCTACCCTGCGCGTCATTCGCAAGGGCCTTACGGCCAAACTCAGCGACATAGAACGCTTCGATGTGCTTTACTACGCCGAAAACACCAACACTCTCTACGCCTACGCCGACAGCGTAACCGGCATCTATGAAAAGGCCCACCCCATCAAGGCCAACGTCACCAGCATAACCCTAAGCGGCACGGAATACGAGCTGGCCACTCAGGACGCCATAAACAAGCTGAACGAAAGCCCCGGCGCCTTTGCCATAAACGACCGGATAACCCTGCTCAAGGGCCGCAACGGCGAGATCGTGGGCGTGGCGGACACCGACAGCGCCGACCTCCTCGGCTACGGAGTGATCCAGAACGCCTACACGGTGATCTCTCAGGACGAAGACAATCTCGGCCGCGAGGAGTACTGGGTGACAGTGTTCACCGCCGACGGAGCCTCCTCGGACTACCGCTGCGACGCGGATTACACCGACTATATCGGCGAGTTCCGCCGTCTGGTGTTCACGGACGGGGCCCTGAGCCTTGAAAAGGTGAAGTACAACGTGTTCACCGGCGTTCTTGACGCTTCCGTTCCCTCGCTGGCCGGTCACTGGTTCGCCAACGACTTCGGTATAATCGAGCTGGTAAGCCTGCCGGACAACGGGCCCGCGACGCTGCGCACAGTTTCTCTCGACGAGCTCAACCGCAAGTCCCTGACCATTTCGGACATAATCCACATCCAGACCGTGGGCGAAATGGACGACATCTCCATCCTCTACCTCGGTTCAGTCACCAAGGAGCAGTACAGCTACGGCGTGATAAAGGAAAAGGAAGAGTCGAGCGAAGTCATATCCACGGAAACCAAGGTCGATCAAACCGGACAGCCGGTAGTGGACTATCACTTTTACAAATACTCATATACCGTTCTGCTGGGCAATCAGGAGGTCGTGTTAAACAACAATTACCTCTTTGATACCGGCGAGGCCATCGGTTACGGCACGGACGAGGACGGCGAGACGAATTTCATCAGCCTTGCCAAAATAGGCGAAGGCAAGACCGTGACGGCCGTCACATCAAACAGGATAAAGGTGGACGACACCATATACACCATGAGCGGCAGCGCGGTGGCCTATGGCGGCGACTATCCCAAGAATTATCGGGCGCTGAGCCTTGACGAGCTGACCGACATTGAAAACGTGAAATCTGTAACCCTCTATTCCGACCGCTCCATTTCAAGCGGCGGCTCCGTGAGAGTCATTATCCTTAACATAAAGGAAGACTAAATAAACTAAATAATTATACAAAGAACGCCGGCCGCCGGCGTTCTTTGTATAATTTAGTCTTGACTACTCCCCTGTTTATGTCATATAATGTATTATATATATCAAAAGGGGGCGTCACAATGGCGGGACTGCTGATCAGGCTCTTTATAAAGGACAGCGAAAATACCGGCGATCCGACGGTGCGGCGGAGCTGCGGCACCGCTCTGGCCATGCTCGGCATAGCCATCAATTTGCTGCTGTTTCTGGCAAAGCTGGCCGCCGGTCTCATCAGCGGCAGCGTCGCCGCCGTGGCCGACGCCTTCAACAACCTGAGCGACGCCGGAACAAGCATCGTGACCCTCGTGGGCTTCCGCCTCGGCGCACAGGAGCCCGACCCGCATCACCCCTACGGTCACGGGCGGTACGAGTATATTTCCGGCCTGCTGGTGTCAGTGGCCGTGCTTTTAATGGGCGTCGAGCTGCTGCGCACCGGCGTTGAAAAGATATTCCGCCCCTCCCCTACCGCCGCCGGTCCGGTACTGCTGGCGGTTCTGGGGGCGGCCATTCTGCTCAAGCTCTATATGGCGGCCTATAACCGCAAATACGGGCGGCTGCTCAACTCCACGGCCATGAAGGCCGCCGCCGCCGACAGCCTGAGCGACTGCGCCGCCACGGGAGCGGTGCTGCTTTCGGCGCTGGTGAACCGCTTCACCGGCGTGGACGTGGACGGCTGGGCCGGTGTAGTTGTGGCGGTTTTCATACTCCGCACCGGTATCCTCTCCCTCAAGGAGACCATCGACCCGCTGCTGGGCCGTGCCCCTGACGGAGCCATGGTGGCGAAGGTGTACGAAATAGTCAACTCCCATCCGGAGGCCCTTGGCATCCACGACCTGATAGTCCACGACTACGGCCCCGGCAGACTCATGCTCACCCTTCACGTGGAGGTGGACGGCAGCCTTGGAGTATACGAGCTCCACGACGCGGTGGACGCCATGGAACGGGAGCTGGCCGAAAGTCTGGGATGTACCGCCACCATACACATGGATCCCACCTCCCGCAATCCCGTGCCGGGCCGCACCCTTCGCGGCGAGATCACCCGCATACTCAGGGAGAGGGTGGATTACAGGATCAGCATACATGACCTTTGGGTAGACGCGGACAGGGCGGTCATCGGCTTTGACACAGTGGTGCCCCGGGATCTCAGCCACAAGAGCGTCGAGCTGAAGGAGGAGATCTGCCGTATTGTGGAAAAGGCCTTCCCCGGCTGCAAGGCCGAGACGGCCATAGACATAGAACTGGAAGTCAGCGAGGAAAAATAGACTCATTTTAGGGGCTGTAAAAAAAGTCGCGCAGACCGTTCAAGGGCTGAAAGCCTTTATTTAAGCCAAATTTATGTATTGTTAAATCTGACAATAAAATCAAATTAGTGAATTGATGTGGAAAAACCGCCTTTTTACGAGAAAAGGACGGTTTTTCTTCTTATTTTATGCCCTTGAACTACGAACGAAAATCACCCTCGGCGTACCTGTGTACGCCGTCGGGAGGGCCTGCTCGGCGGCAGGGGCCGCCTGCGCGGGCTGATTTTCGTCCGTTCTGCACGATTTTTTTGGACAGCCCCCGTGCCTCCAAGTTACATTGTGAGTTTTTTTACAGCCCCCATTTTTGAACAGCTCAATTTTTGCGCCGGCAGCCGAAAAAATTTTTTATTTTTATCTTCCCTTTTTGTAAATTTTGTGGTAGAATATAGTTGGCGGTAAAATCCACCAAAATTATAGGAATGAGGAGTCGAAACACAATGAAGGTCCAACTGAAAAACCTGACCCTTGCGGCCATGTTCATGGCAATAGGCTTCGTGCTGCCCTTTCTGACCGGACAGATACAGGCCATCGGCAATATGCTCTGCCCCATGCACATCCCAGTTTTGCTCTGCGGCCTGATCTGCGGCTGGAAATACGGCGCCGCCGTGGGCTTTATCCTGCCCCTGCTGCGCTCGATGATTTTCGGAATGCCGCCCATGTACCCCACGGCAATCGCCATGGCCCTCGAGCTCATGACCTACGGTCTTGTGATAGGACTGCTGTACAGCCGTTCCCGCTGGCAGTGCGTAATCGCCCTGTACCGCTGTCTTATCGCCGCCATGCTGGCCGGCCGGGCAGTCTGGGGCATAGCGCAGGTGATACTGCTGGGTCTCGGCGGCAGCGCCTTTACGGTTAAAGCCTTCCTGGCGGGAGCGCTGCTCAACGCTATTCCCGGCATAGTGCTCCAGCTTGTGCTTATACCTGTTATAATGGTGGCCCTCAACCGCACGGGGCTGGTAAAGTTCCGCCGGGCGGAAACTGAGCCCGCAAAAGGTCTTTGATAACGCAAAAATCTATCAGAAAAAAGTGAGGAATTAAAAAGGCATGAATAAAATAACCCGGGGCTATTATACGGGAGAACGCCCCCTGTTTGGCGAGCGTGACCTGACAATCGAGGACACCATCTTCACCGACGGAGAATCTCCGCTCAAGGAAAGCTCGGAAATCAGGCTTTACAATTCCATGTTCAAGTGGAAGTACCCCCTGTGGTATTCAAAAAACATATACGCCAAGGGCTGCGTATGGTTCGAAACGGCCCGTGCGGGCGTATGGTACACCGACATGATCACCGCGGAGGACTGCCAGATAGATGCGCCCAAAAACTTCCGCCGCTGCCGCGGAGTCACTCTCAGGGATGTATCATTCCCCAACGCGGAGGAAACCCTGTGGAGCTGCCGCGACGTCACCCTCGAAAACGTGACGGCCAGGGGCGACTACTTCGCCATGAACAGCGCGGACATGAAAATCGACGGCCTGACGCTGTACGGCAACTACTCCTTTGACGGAGTGAAAAACGCGGAGATACGCAATTCCCGGCTTCTCTCCAAAGACGCCTTCTGGAACAGCGAAAACGTGACCGTCTGCGATTCCTTTATATCCGGCGAATACCTGGGCTGGAACGCAAAAAACCTGACGCTGGTCAACTGTACGGTGGAAAGCCTTCAGGGTATGTGCTACATAGATAACCTCGTAATGAAAAACTGCAAGCTCATCAACACCACCCTCGCCTTTGAGTATTCCACGGTGGAGGCGGAAATAATCGGCAAAATCGACAGCGTTTTCAACCCATCCGGCGGCAGAATAACAGCGGACAGCATAGGCGAGCTCACGGTGGAAAGGGACAGAGTCGATCCGACAAAGACCGTTATCGTGTGCAGAGACCGTTCACAAAAGGAGGCCTGCTGATGAGATACGACTTTGACACCGCCCCCGACCGGCGGAACACAAGCTCCCTCAAATGGGACGTGGCGGAGCGCGAACTGCCCATGTGGGTGGCCGACATGGATTTTGCCGCCGCGCCGGAAATCCTCGAGGAATTGAGAAAGCGCCTTTCCCACGGGGTTTTCGGCTATTCCGTAATTCCGGAGGAATGGTACGGGGCCATCTGCGGCTGGTGGCGGGAGCGCCATTCCTTCCAAATGGAAAAAGACTGGCTTATCTTCTGCACAGGCGTCGTTCCGGCCCTGTCCTCAATCGTGCGGAAGCTGACGACAGTGGGCGAAAACGTGCTTATTCAAACGCCTGTCTACAATATTTTTTTCAACTCCATTTTAAATAACGGCAGGAACGTCCTCGAAAGCCCCCTGCGCTATGAGGACGGCCGCTATTCCATAGATTTTGAGGAGCTGGAGCGCAAGCTCGCCGACCCTCAGACAAGTCTGATGATACTCTGCAATCCTCACAACCCCATCGGAAAGATCTGGGACAGAGAAACACTGGCCGAAATCGGCCGTCTGGCCGCAAAGCATCATGTGATTGTGGTGTCGGATGAAATACACTGCGATTTGACCGACCCCGGGAAGGAATATGTCCCGTTCGCGTCCGTAAACGAGGAATGTCGGCGGAACAGCGTCACCTGCATCGCCCCCACCAAAACCTTCAATCTGGCTGGACTCCAGACCGCCGCCGTATGTGTTCCCGATCCGGTGCTTCGGCACAGGGTATGGCGCGGGCTAAATACCGACGAGGTGGCCGAACCCAACGCCTTTGCAATTCCGGCGGCAATAGCCGCCTTCACAAAGGGCGGCGGCTGGCTCGACGGGCTCAGAGAATACCTCTTTGAAAACAAACGAACCGTGGCCGGTTTTCTTGAGGAGCGTCTGCCCGATATACGGCTCGTACCCTCGGAGGCCACATATCTGCTCTGGCTGGACTGCGGCGAAATATGCGCCGACGCTTCGGAGCTGCAAAAAAGCCTCCGGCGGGAAACAGGTCTGTACCTGTCCGCCGGAAGCCAGTACGGACAAACGGGGAAAAGCTTTCTGCGAATGAACATCGCCTGCCCCCGCGCCACTCTCATTGACGGACTGACACGGCTCTGCGACGGGGTGAACCGGTTTTGCGGCCGCCCGGCACAAGGCAGCTGATACTAATCCGTTTTTTACTGTTTTCATCTTGAAAAAACGGACAAATTGTGATATAATAGTATAAATACGCGTTGGAGGAGAGTGGCAGGCATGTACAACTTTGCACTTTGTGACGACGACACAGATTTCTGCAATGAATTTAAGGACAGGCTGGCCGCTATTCTGGCGGGCAAGGCCATCAGGTATGAGCTGACCTGCTTCGACAGCGCCGAAAAATTTTTGGCGGCTCTGGACGGTGGCCGCTTCGATTTGATTTTTCTCGACATAATGCTCGGCGACACGAACGGAATGGATATTGCCAAAGCCATCAGAGAGAAAAACTACGGCTGCGACATCGTGTTTATATCTTCATACAGGGATTTTGCCTTTGACAGCTACGATGTACGGCCCCTGCACTATCTTGACAAGTCGCCCGGCATCGGCCGTCTGGAGGAAGCGCTCAACCGCTTTCTTGAAAAAAGCTCCGGCGCGACGATCTATCTGACCAACTCAAGGGGAGCGCTCGCGCTGAACCTTGCGGACATATTATATTTCGAGGTGTTCGGTCACGACCTGACCATACACAAGAGCGACGGGACAAAGCTGCGCTACAGCGGGACGCTGAAGGACATGGAGGATATGCTGCCGCCGTCGTTATTTGTGCGCACCCAAAGGAGCTTTCTGGTAAACCTCGGCCATGTTAAGGAGATCACCCGCCACGAGGTGATACTTACCGACGGCGAGTCGGTGTCCATCGGCCGGGGAAAGTACGACACCGTGAGGCTGCGGTTTTTGGACTATGTCGCCAAAAAGAACGCCTTCGGATAAGGCCGTCCGGGCTCATATATTCAGGTAGGCCGTCACGGCAAAGGCCGAGGGCTTTTGCTCCGCCTTGACCACGCCGCCGTATTTTTCAGCCACACGGGCCATATTTTTCATGCCATAGCCGCTTTCCGTCTGTCCCTCACCGGCGGGGCGGCTGTTTTCGCAGCCTATGAAAAGCAGGCTGCCGTCAAGGGACATCTTAATTTTGATAAATCTTTCGTCCTCACCGTCCATACGTTCGCAGGCGTTTACGGCGTTTTCCAGCAGATTGGTTATCAGAACGCAGAGATCGCTGTCGGGCACGGAAAGGGTCTCGGGCAGATCAAAGCTGTATCTCACACTGACTCCCTCCCGGGCCGCCCTGTCAAGGTAAGCTCCGGCGATAACGTTGACCATCATGTTTTTGCTGTATCTGGCGGCAGGCAGACTGTCAAGATCCTCCTCCACCGACGAGATATAGCTGTCCGCCCCGTCGGCGTCGCCGTTTTTCAACATTCCATGCAGGGCCAGCAGGTGGTGCTTCATTTCATGACGGGCGGCGTTAGTGGCCCTTTCCGCCGCCTCCATGCGGCGGTAGCTCTCCATGGCCTGCCGGTTTTTTTCCTCCAGAACGAGCATGGTTTCTCTGGTGCGGAGGGTTCTCTTTATAAACTCAATTATCACCGCCGCCGTGACGGTAATCGCGCACACATGGGAAATAAACACCGCAAGAGGATAAAAGTACCCTTTGAGAGGCTGTATAATTATCTGAATTAAATACATCGAAACGGCCCAGTTCCAGTGAGCGCTGTTCATAACGATACATACGACCGCCGTGACCACGGCTATTAAAGAGTAAAGTACGACGTCGGCTCTTTTGGGCCGCCTTTCTTTTTTCAGCTTCAATTCGGCGATTACCATGGCCAGAGCCAAAAGATACAGCAGCATTATGACGGGAGCGGAGGCCTTGCCGTAAAACGGGCCGTTGGTCAGCCGGAACAATATAAGCCTGACGCTGTCAACCACGAACCACAACGCCGTGGCTCCGGCCAGCACCCACCTCCGCCACGAGGTGAGACAGAACGCCGCAAACATCAGCAGCGGGGCGATATACATTTCACAGACAAAGTCAAGCATATTGAACTTTTCAAACAGAAGGCTGTAGGTTCCCGCAATAGACGAAAAGGCCTGATCGAGGAAGAGCATGATATAAAACAGGGTCAGCAGGAGCACCTTTTTGTCGGCCTTGCCGTTGGATATATCCAAAATATAGATCAAAGCCGTGAGGAAAGCGAGAATAGCGCACATCGTGGCGAGGGAAATGGGACGCACGTTTTCCACCGATGTGACCGAAAACATGGTATCAACGCTGCACAGATACGGGAAAATCGGAATTATATCCACGGTTTCCGACGGGAAATAGCTGACCACGGTCAGCTCGCGGCCAAGGTAGTCCTCCGGCAGATTTATCACATAGTTCCCGGCCCTGCACGGAGCCATGCCCTCGGTCACGACAAAGCCGTTCCCGTCCCTCGGCGCGCCCTCAAAGCTGGTGAAGAACAGCTCTCCGTCCAGCAGAATGTCCACACCGCAAAAGACGTCATACACATAAAACCCCAGCCGTGCGCCGTCCATTTTCTCCTTCAGAGTTCTCACGGCTCTGACCGCACGGGCGCTTTCTCCGGGGAAGCTCACGGTAAATTCATCCAGAATGACAGGCACGACGGGCCTGACACTGTCGCCGGAAACGATCTCGTATTCCCAACCGGTGTCGCCGCCGGGATTCATATCTATATCGACTATATTAGTCCGCCCGAGAAGCGAGAACACCGTAATAATAAACATTACGACGGCAAGGGCAGCGGCTGTGCCTATAATACACTGTCTTTTTTGTTCAGGCGTCATGACCCCGCCTCCTTTTTTATTATTATCTCATAACACCGGCGATTTGTCAAGGATTAAATAAGACACAGCGCCGCCGCGGTCATGAGGACGGCGGCGGCACAGGGACAAGAATTATTTTGCCTTCTTATTTTTGAATATAAGCGAGAACAGCCTGAAGAATGCGGGAACACCGGCCACGAACCAGAATACGCAGATAAACTGGGTCAGGGCCTTGACGGGGCCCTCGGCCATACCGGCGGCTATCATCGTCTTGGTAAGCACGTCGCCCACGTAAGTGTTCACCAGCATAAAGGTGACCGCGCCAAAGGCAAAGCGAACAACCTTCTCGGCTCCGCCGACCTCGGTGGAAAAGCGGATTAACCGGCGCTCAATAAACCAGCCGATGAAAAAGCCCAGTCCCATTCCGGCGTTTTTGAAGGAATCGACCGCCATTTTTGTGGGATTGACAATGAGCTCCCCGGCGTCGTTATAGTCCATGGGATAGGTGCTGAGGGGCTTAATTGCGGCGTAGGCTATCAGCAGCACACAAAGTGCAATTCCTCCGGCCAGAACCCACACATCGGCCCCGGGCTTTTTATCCAAAAGCTCCATGACCTTGTTTACGACAAAAAGCATAACGGCGGCCAGCGCTATGGCGACGATTACATCCTGCGGAGTATGTACACCCAGATAGTTGCGGGAAAAGCCTATCAGCAGCACCGCAATAACCAACAGTATGCGGCACCAAAGGGGGTTCTTTTTGCCAGCGTAGGTCTTGCCGTAGGCGAGGCCGCCCCAGACGGCGGTGGCGTTGCCGGCGTGTCCGCTGGGGAAGGAATAGCCGGTGGCCTCGGCCATGGCCGCGGGTACGGGCTGCACCCGGGCGTCCCTTATCCACGGGCGGTAAGCGCAGGCCGTTATTTTGAGAAAGCCGTTGAGCACACGGTTTGTGTACAGCGTCATCGTCATAAAAATACCCTGACGCTTGTCAATACACCAATACACCAATCCCAGTATCATCATCAGGATCGGCGAGCTGACCGAGGTCTCGCCCAGCCGGGTAATCGCCTCGAAAAAGCCGTCCAGCACTCCTCCGGTGGCCTCTCTGAAGTTCTGAAGCAAAAGCAGATAGCTTATGTCCATAAAAATCCTCCTCGTATTTTTTTATTATTCTAACATTAATTGTCTGAAAAATCAAGACATTTTACACAAAAAGCATTTACACGGCGTAAAAGGCTCAAACGCCGGCCCAAAGCATGCATTTTATGCGGAGGCGATGACGTTTTGCGCCTTTTTTATTGACATTCCCAATAAAAAGGTGTATAATATATTATTGCTTATAAAGGGCAAACGGTGTGAAAACACATATTGCTCAGCACAAAAACCGCCAAAGAGCCTCAACCCGGCCCGCACATTTTACAGCAGCGGTCTTTTGGCGGTACTGCCTTAAAATTTTATTTTATACAATAAGGAGAGATCAAACATGAACAAATTATCCAAGCGCATTTCTGCCCTGGCGGCCGCCCTATTCATGACGGCCTCGGCGGTTCCCGCGGCCTTCGGCGCCGAGGAAGGAGAAGAAAAAACAGTCTCCCTTCGGATGGCGGCCTACTACGACGGCTCCGGCAATCTCGTCAGTGTAAAACGCATCGGCGAGGGCCTCAGCGAGGACGAGACGGAGGTCCTTGTGGACCTGTACGATCCGGCAAACGCCGTCACCGCCAAGGTTTTCGCATGGACGGCCCAGCTTGACCCCATCGAGGGCGCGGCAAAGACATACGACATAAGCGACGGCAGCGATTCCGTTGTAATCCTCCACACCAACGATATGCACGGCAGCCTTGCCGGATCAAGCTCCGTAATCGGCAGCGACAGCGTGGCCGCCCTTAAGAAGGCCGAGAACGCCATACTGGCTGACGGCGGCGACGCCACTCAGGGAGTGGCTCTGGCCTCCCAGTCCAAGGGCATGGACATAATCAAAATAATGAACGCCGCCGGATATGACGTGATGGCTCTGGGCAATCACGAGTTCGACTACGGTCAGGAACAGCTCAGGCAGTTCCGCGAGCTGGCCAGCTTCCCCATGATCTCCGCAAACACCTACGCTGACGGCAGCATCCTCTGCGGATCCGAGGACAACAACGGCGAAAACGTGATTATCGAAAGGAACGGCATAAAGGTGGGCATCTTTGCCCTCACCACCCGCGACACAAGAACTTCCACCAAGCCCGAGAATCTCACCGGCGTGGAGTTCCGGGACGAAATAGAGACGGCTAAGGAGCAGGTCGAGAAGCTGGACGCCGAGGGCGCCGACGTTATCGTCGCTCTTGTACATATGGGCGTGCTCAAGGACGAGGACAACTGCACCAGCCGCGAGCTGGCTCAGGCCATGAAGGACACCGAGCTTGACGCCATAATCGACGGCCACAGCCACACCGTGGTCAACGAGGTGGTTGAGGGCACCGACATAGTCCTGGCCCAGACCGGCACCGGCGGCGCCAACGTGGGCCGCATGGAAATATCCGTGGACGCCGACGGCGGCGTGACCGTTGACGAAACTCTCCTCTCAAAAGCGTTCTTTAACAACATTACTCCCGACGCCGAGGTGACCTCCGTCATTGACGAGCTCAACGGCGAGCTCAGCGAGACCCTCAGGCAGCCCATCGGCACCGCGGTGAACACCCTCTGGGGCGGCTCCGTAAACGGTAAGATCTCCGAGTCCCGCTCCGGCGAGACCAATCTGGGCGACCTCATCTGCGACTCCATGATAGCCGAGGCCGAGGACATCATGCTCGCCGACAAAAAGGCCCTGCCCATCGTGGCGATAGAAAACGGCGGCGGCTTCCGCACCGCCATTCCCAACGGGGAAATGACTCTGGGCAGCGTAATCAACTGCCTCCCCTTCGCCAACGCCGTTATGACCAAAGAGATAACTCCCGCCGTGCTTTATACAGCTCTGGAGAGCTTTGTTTCCTCCGTTACGGCTCAGGATAAAGAGACGGGCTTCCTGACCGCGTCTTATTCCGGCTCCTTCCCCCAGATAGGCGGCATGAGCTTCGTTTATGATCCCAACGCCGAAAAGGGCGCAAAGGTAACCTCCGTCACACTGAAGGACGGCACGGCTCTTGACCGCGGTGACGACACGACAAAAATCATCCTTGTTTCCAACGACTATGTGATCGGCAACGCCGCGTTTGCGGATTGCCCCTCCGTGGCGGAGGGCAGCGGCCTTACCGAAAGTGTGCTGGCCTACATTGCGGAGCTGACCGACAACGGCGCCAAGCCTCTTGAGCTGCCGGTTACCGAGGGCCGTATCAAAACCGTTAACAACGATGAAAACAGGAAGTACACCGCCCGCTTCTCGATAAAGGGCGAGGGCGTGCCCGCTACTCTCACCGCGATTATCGACGGCAAGGATACGGCGGAGGGCGCCGTGACCGACGGCATTCTTGCGCTGGAGCTCCCCGACGGCCCCCACGCGGTAAAGCTTTACGCCGACCAGCAGGAGGTATATGTGAACAATTACAGCGGCAACGGAACCCTCGAGGACTACGGCGACCTTCACCTTGGCTGGCCGGAGCTTGAATATTCCGCCGAATAAAAAAGCACGGACAAAATCGGGCCGGCGCTGTTATAAGCGGCGGCCCGATACGCCCGCCTATGAAAAAAATAAACTGGAGGGATAAAAATGAAGTTAATAACTGTCGCCGCCATGCTGATGACGGCGATGATGGCGCTGCCCCGCGCTTCCCAGGCGGCAAGCGATTCCCTTTATATATGCGCATACTACGGCGGGGACGGAACGCTGACCGAGGCAAAAAAATTTGACGAGACTCAGCTTCGGAGCCTCCTCGACCTTTTTGCTCCGGAGGGCGCCGCAAAGGGTAAGCTTTTCAGCTGGAACAAAAACCTCGGGCCCGAAGACGACGCCGTCACATCGGTTTACGGCATACCGGCGGGTGATGTGACTAAAAATATGGAGAGCACCACGCTGGCCGTCAACGTTACGCCGGAAATGTGTCTGGCCGAATTTTGGCATAAAAAGCCCAACTGCTCTGACGAGCCGATCATGACGGGCGAAGAGATAAAGGCCCTCAACCGGGCCATTCTTGACACGCCCGCGACCAACACAAACGATCTCTCGGCAATTGTGGGGACATACAACGGTGTGAGGCTTGCCGAGCTCAACGCCAATTTTACATCCCCCACGGGACTGTATCTGAACGGCGAGCCCGTTCCGGAAAGCTACTACGAGGCCATACGTGAGAACATACTCTCCGCTCAGGTGACTGAAGAAATGCCTTATAAATACGGTTTTGCCGTAAACAGAACCGTGATGAAGGCCTATCCCTACTCCGACTATCTGTCCGACGACCCGAACGATCCCGAATGGGACAATCTTGTGTCCAGCGCCATAGCGGTAAACGAACCCCTTGTGATCCTTTTCACCACGGCGGACGGGAAGTTCACTCTGGTAAACAGTCAGTGCTGTTCCGGCTGGACGCCCACCGAGGATATTGCCGTGTGCGGGAGCATGGAGGAATGGGAAAGCCTGAGAAATCCCGAAAAATTTGTGGTCGTGACCGGAGAAAAGGTTTACCTTGAGCCCAGCGCGGACAAGGAGCTTAACGAGAAAATGCTCACCATGGGCACCGTCCTCCCCCTGTCCGACGACACAGAGGGACAGGTATCATACAGGCTGCCCTGGAACAATTACGTGGTCAAAATGCCTGCGAGGAACGACGACGGCAGCTTTTATCAGAAGGACGCTCTCATTCCCGCCAACCGTGACGTGAACGTGGGCTACCTCCCCTATACCTCGGCGAACGTCGTGACCCAGGCCCTGAAATCTCTGGGCAACCGTTACGGCTGGGGCGGCATGATGAACTCTCAGGACTGCTCCTCTTATGCGCGGGAGGTATACCGCTGCTTTGGCTTCGAGCTCCCCAGGAATACCACCTGGCAGTCGGCAACGCCCGCCGAGGTCACAAAGATGAGCGGTATGACGACCGACGAACGGAAGGCCGTACTGGACAGCCTCCCCGCCGGAACAATACTGATATTCCCCGGCCATGAGATGCTCTACCTCGGCGAGGACGGCGGTTTGTATTACTGTATCAGCGACGTCAGCTCCCTTGTGTCACAGGATATGCCCGGGGTGATTATAAAGCCGAGGGGCGTGGTGCTGAACGACCTCTCCACCCTTCGCGCTAACGGTACAACGTGGCTGGACAACCTGACCTACGCTGTAACTTTAAAGTAAATGTATTATGCTGGCGTTAGCCGCATCCACAGCGTCAGGCATATTTAACCAAATCGCGGAACGTTGTTAGCGACGCAAGATTGTCCTCGGATAATACGGGAGCTACAAGGCCTTTCCTTTGAAAGAATGTTTTTATGTCCGACAGGGGGTGTTCCCAACATACTGAGCTCATTGTCTTTTAGTGATAATATCGAATTAGGTGTTGCTTTTTATTTGCAAAAATGATATACTGTATCTAAAAGAAAGCGGTGGTTTAGATGAGTGATTTTGATGTACTAAAGTTTTGGTTCGGGGCTATATGTATAGGAATTGTTATTGTTGCTATACGGGAGTTCGGCAAATATTTCTTGGGCGGTGGAGGTCCCTCGACCCCATACACCCCTATGTGCCCCAACTGCCACAGCCACAACACCGGCAAGATAACCGCTATCAAGCGCGTACTTGAGCACAGCACCTTTGGCTGGGCGTCGCCGTCCTCCGGCAACACTTTCGAATGCTATGACTGCGGATATAAGTGGTGATTTTGTCCATACATAAAGGAGCCGCCCGAACGGACGGCTCCTTTATGTATGGATATGTTGCCCTTGCCGTGACGATGACGACCAACTATATTGTTTATGTTGATTTCTTTAACGTAGTCGGTGGCCTTTTGCGATGGCACTCTGAACGAAAATGTGGTTTGTCCGCCATAATTACTCACAGAAAAGTCTCCGCAACGTATAATATCCATACTGATGAGTGCCCCAAGCCCTTGATCCCCGATACTCGAATCGCTAAACACTATGTCAGCGATATAAACGCCATTGGGCAGTAAAATATTTACATTGTATTTATGAATAGATAGACCGGCCCTGACAATACTCTATGTATTATCAGGGCCGCCAATGTCAAAAAAACCGACGCGATTTAATTATGGATTGGCATCAAATGTACATATCCATTCGCCACGGATGGTAAGCGGCTGATCAGCTTTCGCGCCCCCCGTAAAGGCGTCAACATACAGGGTATAATTCCCCGCCGCCATATCAGGCAGGGGAATTTTTATTTCGGCCCTTCCGCCGTCAACAGCGCACATTTCCGTCGGGCCGCCCTCAAAGACCGTCCGGCCGTCCTCTCCGGTTATGCGGAAGCTGCCGACGCCAAGGCTTTCGAGTTCACTGTACGGAACATCGTCCGATTTAAGCATAATCGCTGTGACGGTGAGCTCGCCGCCCGATACTTCGGCGGTCAGCTCTATCTCGTCGGAGGCCTGTTCATACTCAGTGCCGGTAACGGCCCCGTCCCACCGCAATATGTTCCTGAAAAATCCGCCGCTGCCAGCCGCGCCCACGACCGCCGCAAGACAAAGGCAGACAACGGCCACAAGAGCCGCAAGTCCCTTCGAGCGAAGCTTTTTTACCGCGGAGCCGGTTTTTCTTTCCTCCCGACAGCGCCTGATGATACGCTTCCTCACCTCATCCGGCATCTTTATCTCCTCGACCGCTCTTTTCAGCTCGTTCATTTACATATACTCCTTTCGATATTTTTCTCTCAGCAGCTCACGCCCCTTTTTCAGACGCATTTTTATTGCCGAGGGCGTTTTTCCCAATATACGCGCTATCTCGTTCACCCGATATTCCTCCACATAATGAAGGATGAGCACGAGCCGGAATTTTTCCGGCAGGGACATGAGAGCCTCCAATATTCCGCTGCCGCCCTCCGGCATTTCCGCCGCCGCTTCCTCCATTTGACCCGCATCCGCCTGACGGCGTCGGCGGCGCAGCATATCACGGCACTTATTCTTAGCCGTGGTAATCAGCCATGCCTTTTCGTGCCCGGCGTTTTCAAAGGGCGGAGCGCTCCGCATATAGGCCAGCATTGTGTCCTGTACGGCGTCCTCCGCGTCCGCTCCGCCGCCCAGCATAACGAAGCACAGTCTGAACAGCATATCGCCGTAACGGGCCACGGCCGCCTCGGCGCTCTCATTTGAGCGTGACGAATAATTGTCCACGTTTAAAACCTCCTTTCACTTATAACACGTTTTATAAGGCGGTTTGGTCAATTTTTTGAAGAAAAATTTTTTAATGCAAAAACGGCCGCATACGCGACCGTTTGAGCATGTTGAAAAACAAAAATGTAGCCTTGGTATTGTAGGGGCGGCCATTGGCCGTCCGCCATCAAACGTTTACAGTCGTGATTTTAAACATTATTACGACAAATATATTCACAAAATCGTACAAATGTTACCGTAAATTTGTGTAAGCGGACGCGCGATGCGCGCCCCTACGAAATCCGGCAAAAAATCGACTATATCGACAGTCTGAAACGGCCGCATAAGCGACCGTCTTTTTTAAAATCCTCTTTCGTTTCTTACCTTATCATAGGGCACGGGCATGGGATAATTGCCGGTCAAGCAGGCGTCGCACCAGCCGGTGCAGGCGTGGGGTATCATTTCGCCGAGGGCCTCGACCGGCAGATAGCCCAGCGAGTCGGCGCCAATCATGTCCCTTATTTCGTCCATATCGCGCTGCCAGGCAATCAGCAGCTCCTGCGAGGGTATGTCGGTGCCGAAGTAGCACGGATAAAGGAAGGGCGGCGAGGCAAAGCGCATATGCACCTCTTTTGCCCCCGCGGCGCGCATCATGGTGACTATGGGCTTACACGTCGTGCCGCGCACCATGGAGTCGTCTATCATCACCACGCGCTTGCCCTCCACAATCTCACGGAGGGGATTGAGCTTCAGGCGGACGCTGCGCTCCCGCATTTCCTGACTGGGCTGGATAAAGGTGCGGCCCACGTAACGGTTACGTATCATGCCGTGCTCGTAGGGTATGCCCGAGGCCTCGCTGTAGCCTATGGCGGCGTCAAGGCCGCTGTCGGGCACGCCCACCACCACATCCGCCTCGGCGGGGCAGTATTTTGCCAGCAGACGGCCGGCGTTTTTGCGGGCCTCATAGACGCTCATGCCGGCGATTTTGCTGTCGGGCCGGGCGATATAGATATACTCAAAAATGCACATTCTGGGCCGGACGGCCTTGCAGTTGTCACGGAAGGACAGCAGCCCCCGCTCCCGGTCGCAGACCACGACCTCGCCGGGCTCCACGTCCCGGACGAACTCGGCGCCCACGGCGTCGAGAGCGCAGGTCTCGCTGGCAAAGACCCAGGAATTATTGATTTTGCCGATAGACAGGGGCCGCAGGCCGTAAACGTCCCGGGCGGCGATGAGCTTTCGCGGGCTCATCACCAGCAGGGAGTAGGCCCCGTGGATGCGGGGAATGCTCCGCACCACGGCCTCCTCCACGCTTTTGCTGCCCAGGCGTTCGCCGGCTATGACGTAGGCTATGGCCTCGGAATCAATGGTTGTCTGGAAAATCAGGCCCCTGTTTTCGAATTCCTGCCGGAGCTCGTCGCCGTTGGTAAGATTGCCGTTGTGTGCGATAGCCAAAGTTCCTTTGACGTACTTCGTCACAAGGGGCTGTGCGTTTTCCCGCCGGCTCTCGCCGGTGGTGGAATAGCGGACGTGGCCGATGGCCATCTCTCCTTTGAGCTGGCTCAGCACGTCGCCGGTAAAGACCTCGTTTACCAGGCCCATGTTCTTGTAGTGCTTAATGTCCCGGTTTTGACTGACCGCTATGCCGCAGCTCTCCTGTCCCCGATGCTGAAGGGAAAACAGGCCGAAATATGTGAGCTGGGCCACATCAAGGCCGTCGTTGTCAAAAATACCGAAGACGCCGCACTCCTCCCTGGGCTTATGGCTGTCCGTCCGGGGTCTTGCTTCAAAATCTGTCACTTACAGACCCAGACGCTTGAATACCTCGGCGTAAGCGCCCTCGACGCCGCCCATATCCCTGCGGAAGCGGTCCTTATCCAGCTTTTCGTTGGTGTCGGCGTCCCACAGGCGGCAGGTGTCGGGCGAAATCTCGTCGGCGAGGATAATCTGACCGTGATAGCGGCCGAACTCTATCTTGAAGTCGATGAGCTTTATGTTCAGCTCCTTAAAGAAGGCGATGAGGGCGTCGTTCACCTTAAAGGTCAGGTCGCTGATGGTTTCCAGCTCCTCCTTGGTGGCAAGGCCCAGGGCGTAGATCTGGTAGTCGTTTATCATGGGGTCGCCCAGATCGTCATTCTTGTAGCAGAATTCAAGGGTGGGACTGAGCAGGGCGGTGCCCTCCTCCACGCCGAAGCGCTTGGAGAAGCTGCCGGCGGCGACGTTGCGGACGATTACCTCAAGGGGAACAATCTCCACCTTTTTGACAAGGGTCTCGCGGTCGCTGAGCTCCTGAATATAGTGGGTGGGAACACCCTTTTTCTCCAGCATCTGGAGAAGGAGATTTGTCATGCGGTTGTTTACGACGCCCTTGTTCTCGATGCTACCCTTCTTAAGGCCGTTAAAAGCCGTGGCATCGTCCTTGTAATCGACAATGAGCTGATCCTCGTTGTCAGTGAGCCAGACCTTTTTGGCCTTGCCCTCGTAAAGCATTTCCTTCTTCATGGTTGTGACCTCCGTATAGTAAATTTTAAATTATATTCTTTTCAAGTTCACACTAATCCCAATTAAAATCGCCCAATAAAGCCTTCCCCTTTGAGGGGAAGGGGGACCGCTTGCGGTGGATGAGGTGTAGGATGCGAAGCATCCGTTATACGTTTACGGTTACACTAACGCCGCACAGCGGCTACACCTCATCAGTCGGCCTTCGCCGACAGCTTCCCCTCGAGGGGAAGCCTTTTTTATCTGTCACATATCTTCGAGATGACCTTTTTATCGTGTTCATTCATATATGACCACCCCGCTGCTTTTTATATCCCTGTCCACTCCGGACTCCGGACGTATCTGACTGACATCCAGCAAATCCACCTCATTTTCCAAAGCCTCGGAAACATCCTCGAGCAAGCCGTAAAACGCCAATCCCCTCAGACCGCTGTCCACAAGGATATCAATGTCGCTTTTTGCTCTCGCCGTACCCTTGGCGTAAGAGCCGAACAGGACGGCACGGCGAACACGGTGAGCCTTAAAAACCGGACTGAGAATATTTTTTATCTGCTCCACAGTGTAGGCGGCTTCCATATTATCACCTCAAAAATTATTTGCCGAATACGTTCTTTATCCGCTCTATGGCCTCGACGGTGGCCTCGGCGCTGCCGAAGCCGGTGAGCCGGAAATACCCCTCGCCGCTGGGGCCGAAGCCGCTGCCGGGAGTACCCACCACGTTGGCCTTGTCCAACAGCTCGTCAAAGAAGTCCCAGCTGGTCATGCCCTCGGGCACCTTCATCCAAACGTAGGGGGAATTAACTCCGCCGCTGACGCTGAAGCCCGCCTGCGCCAGACCCTCACGGATTACACGGGCGTTATTCATGTAGAAGTCCACCAGCTCCCGAACCTGAGCCTTGCCCTCGGGGCTGTAAACGGCCTCGGCACCCCGCTGAACTATGTAGGGCACACCGTTGAACTTGGTGGTGTGGCGGCGGTTCCAGAGGGAAGCCACGCTCACATCTCCAACCTTGAGCTCCTTTGGAATTACGGTAAAGGCGCAGCGGGTGCCGGTGAATCCGGCGTTCTTGCTGAAGGAGCGGAACTCGATGGCGCACTCCTTGGCCCCCTCTATCTCAAAGATGCTGTGGGGCAGATTTTCGGTGATATATGCCTCATAGGCGGCGTCGTAAAGAATGACCGCCCCGTTGGCGCGGGCGTACTCCACCCACTTTCTCAGCTCCTCATAGCCGATGGCGGCTCCGGAGGGGTTGTTGGGGAAGCAGAGGTAAATTATATCCGGCGTCCTCTCCGGCAGCTGCGGCATGAAGCCGTTCTCCTCAAGGCAGGGCATATACACCAGATTTGTCCAGGTTTCGGTCTTGGGGTCATAGTCGCCAGCCCGTCCGGCCATGGCGTTGGTGTCCACATACACGGGATAGACCGGATCGCATACGGCCACAACGTTGTCCACGCCAAAGATGTCGCCGATGTTGCCGCAGTCGCTCTTGGCTCCGTCGGACACGAAGATTTCCTCGGGGGAAATGTCCACTCCCCGGGCCTTATAGTCGTTTTCGGCAATGGCGTTCCTGAGGAAATCATAGCCCTGCTCGGGCCCGTAGCCCCGGAACGTGGCGGCGTCGGCCATTTCGTCCACGGCCTTATGCATGGCCTCTATGACGGCCTTTGGCAGAGGACGGGTCACGTCGCCGATGCCAAGACGGATTATCTTTTTGTCCGGATGGGCGGCGCTGTACTCATTCACCTTTTTTGCGATAGCGCTGAAAAGGTAGCTGCCCGGCAGCTTGAGATAATTTTCGTTAATTTTAATCATGTCGATCTCCAATCCTTTTTTATTATGACCCTTTTATTCATAGTCAACTTCAGCCGTGAAAACCATAGTGGCGGGCCCTGTCATGAATACGTGGCCGGTGGCCTCGTCCCACTCGATGAGCAGGTCACCGCCCCGAAGCTTTACCGTGGCCCGGCGGTCGCAAAGTCCGTTGAGCACCGTGGCCACCAGAACGGCGCAGGCGCCGGTGCCGCAGGCCCAGGTCTCCCCCGCTCCACGCTCCCAAACGCGCATCTGCACGGTGTGGCGGTCCAGCACCTTCACAAATTCGGTGTTGGTCTTGCGGGGGAATTTTTCGTGCTTTTCAAAATCGGGGCCTATCTTTTCGATTTCAAGGCTGTCCACATCGTCAATATAGACCACGGCGTGGGGGTTTCCCATGGAAACGCAGGTCACCCTGTATTCCCTGCCCTGTACGACGATAGGCCGGGCCACGGCCTCGTCCCCGTCGAAATTGCAGGGAATGAGCTCCGGCTCCAGTATGGGCGCGCCCATGTCAACACGGACGGAGGCCACCTTTCCGTCCTCCACCGTCAGCTCGAGGTATTTTATTCCGGCCCTGGTGGCGATGCTGACGGAGGTTTTATCGGTCATGCCGCTGTCATACACATACTTGCCAACGCAGCGGATGGCGTTGCCGCACATTTCCGCCTGAGAACCGTCGCTGTTGTACATATCCATTTCAAAGTCCGCGATCTCCGAGGGCTTTATCAGCACAAGGCCGTCGCTGCCAACCCAGAAATGACGGTCGCTCAGGTCTTTGGCCGCCCTGTGGGGATCGGCCACGGTCTCCTCAAAGCAGTTGACATAAATATAGTCGTTGCCGATGCCGTGCATTTTTGTTATGCGCATGGAAATTCACTCACCCTTCAATTTATGTCCAATATATTCATTCACAAGTCCGTAAATATATTCAGCATTTTTAATTTGTTCCTCAGCATCTCCCTTATCGGCAACAAACATATCGTCATAGTCGGAAGCGCTGCGTATGGTGAAAGCGGAGCCTATCATCTTCGACATACCGGCAGGGAAAACTCCTCCCTTAATATATCTTCTTCTAAACTCTGCTATAACTCCGCTGTGCTTGCTGGAATCAAAACCATCCAGCACCAGCACCGCCCTCAAAGCGTGAAAAATCGCATAGTAGGCGCGGTTATTTGCCACTCTGTAGCTTTCTGCCCCAAAGAGAATTCGGGCAGCATCAAGATCCTCCTCCGACCGTTTCAGGCGGTACAAGGCATAATCCCGACGTTCAGCGCTGTAATCAGGCAAGCCGCACACCCTCTCTCTGGACATTCTGGTAAAAAGCGGAAACCGGCATATATTGCTGATAAAGTCTGAAGCTCTGAAATACCGGCGCAAGCACAACATCATAGGTCATATCAAGTTCGTCGGAAATATCGTCCATACGCCGACGTTCCGCTTTAATATCCTCATCCGGCACATCCAGCAAAACCATTAAATCAATATCGCTGTCCTGCGCAAAGTTTCCCCTGGCACAGGAGCCATAGAGTATCACCTGATTGAGCTTGGGGCCGTAAATTCGCTTAGCTTCGGACGCAAACTCGGACGCCGCCGTTCTGAAATCCCTTTCCGTCATGCTTTCGCCCCCTTTTGTTCAATACACTATCTCTCCCGCCAGAATGGCCCTGGCGGTGTCTATCATCTTGCTGCCGTTGTTCATGCTCACCCGCTGGATAAAGCGGTGGGCCTGATCCTCGGTCATGTTGTTCTGCTCCATGAGCAGCTCCTTGGCCCGGGTAATGGTTTGTTTGTCCAAATCGCTCCGGCCGGGGCGCTTATCCTCGCCGCTCTTTTTTGTGCCGGGCTTGTCGTTTATCATTATAACAGTTTTCAGTGTGTCCAGAAGAGCCGTCCGGCTCACGGGCAGATTTATGCTTTGGATGCCGTAGGGCAGCTCAACCGCTCCCACCTGATTTTGGGCCAGAAGCACCAGCATACCCACGCCCTGGGGCAGGTCGGCATATACCTCCGCCGCGGTGGTGTCCTTAAGTCTGTAGCCGCAGACCACCGCCGAAGCCGGCGCCCACTCCAGCATACGCAGAACCTCGGCGCCGCCGGAGCAGATCCCGCTGACGCCGTAGCCCCCGAGCTGAATGACACGCCTTATGGTCTCGGCCGCTTCGGGATTCTGAAAAGCTATTACCACACTTTTCATCAGGAGACCCCCTCTTTACAAGCCTGAAGAGGGCCTCAGTATTTGCCGAGATATTTATCCATTTCCCAGCGGGTGACCTGGGTGCGGTACTCGTCCCACTCGGATTTTTTCGCCTTCACATATCTGTCAAAAACCTCGTTGCCAAGGGTCTCGCGGACGAGGCTGTCCCTCTCCATGGCCGCCACGGCCGCCTCGAGAGTGCCGGGCAGGCTTTCGATACCCATGCTGAGCCGCTGATTTTCCGTCAGGCTGAAAATCGAAATATTCACGCTTTCCGGAGGGGCGATCTGCTCCCTGATGCCCTCGAGACCGGCCTTGAGGATAACGGCCAGAGCCAGATAGGGGTTACAGGTGGGATCGGGGCAGCGGAGCTCAACTCTCGTTCCGGCCCCTCTTGCCGCCGGAATACGGATAAGAGTGCTGCGGTTGGAGGCACTCCATGAAATATAGCAGGGAGCCTCGTAGCCGGGCACCAGCCGCTTATATGAGTTGACCGTGGGGTTCGTCACGGCGGTGAGGCCCTTGATGTGCTCCAGCACGCCGCCGATGAAGCTGTAGGCTAGCTCGCTCAGGCCGTTGTCGGCGCCCTCGTCATAGAAGGCGTTGCCCTTATCGTTCATCAGGCTCATGTTGGTGTGCATACCGCTGCCGTTGATGCCGAAAATGGGCTTTGGCATAAAGGTGGCGTGGAGGCCGTGGCGCTGGGCGATGGTCTTGACTACCAGCTTAAAGGTGATTATATTGTCGGCCGTGCGCAGAGCATCGTCGTAACGGAAGTCAATCTCGTGCTGGCCGGGGGCCACCTCGTGATGGGATGCCTCGATCTCGAAGCCCATCTCCTCAAGAGTCTGGATTATGTCGCGGCGGCAGTTTTCGCCGCCGTCAATAGGCGCCAAATCAAAGTAGCCGCCCTCGTCGTTGGTCTTGACGGTGGGCCGACCCTCGTCGTCGGTGTGGAACAGGAAGAACTCGCACTCGGGGCCCACGTTGAAGGTGTAGCCCATTTCGGCCGCCTCCCGCAGGGTGCGCTTCAGTATATAGCGGGGGTCGCACTCAAAGGGTGTGCCGTCGGAGTTATAAACATCGCAGATAAGGCGCGCCACCTTGCCCTGCTGGGGCCGCCAGGGAAATATTACGAAGGTGTCAAGATCGGGGTAGAGATACATATCCGACTGCTCGATCTTCGCAAAGCCGTCGATGGACGAGCCGTCGAACATACACTGGTTGTCCAGAGCCTTTTTGAGCTGGCTCTTGGTTATGGCCATATTCTTAAGCTGGCCGAAAACATCGGTAAACTGGAGGCGTATAAATCTTACGTCGTTTTCCTCCACAAGCCGTATGATGTCACTTTTGGTGTATTTTCCCATTAAAAAATCCTCCTCCCGGCCACAAACCGTCGCGGCCGCGGAATAGACGAAAGACCCCATTGCCTTTCATCTTACATTATAGCAGTAAAGGCGGAATTTTGCAACCCACTTTTTTACTATTATTTCACCAAAACCCTTTTATTTTTTATCTATTTTATCCTCATGTAATTAAAAAGGCTTCCCCTCGGAGGGGAAAGCTTTTGCATCGTCTGTCGTTGTTAACATAAACCGTACAGCGGCGCGCCGAGGTCGTCGCGCCCTACCGTGGTATTTGTCATTGTTACTAAAGTATGTAAATGCCACATATTAAAGGCTTCCCCTCGAGGGGAAGCCTTTATCCTTGTCATTGTTACCTTATACTAATTCTTGATTAAAAGCAATTTTTTATTTTATCAGCAGTCCCAGAAGCGGGTTGTTGTCATACAGCAAAGACGCCAGAAAACTGCCGCGGAAAATATCGTCCGCGATGTCGGCGCCGGAAAAAATCTCCACCGCGGCGATTATGCCGAAAATCAGGAACGCCGCCACGGCCCCGATGACGAAGCCCGCAATCCCGCCAAGCATCCTGTTGGACTGCTTTATGACCGGAAGAGAGCCGGCCGTGCCAAGCACCGCGTTCACCACCAGCAGCACCGCCCTCACGAGCAGCACCACGGCCAGGAAGCTCACCAGACTTAACGCCGCCCCGGCCACGCTGCGGGCGAACTCGTTTTCGGCGCCGGTGACGTTCATAACGTCGCGCATGACCCCCGGCAGATTTATCATTTTGTCAATATTTTCCACCAGCTTGGCCGTCAGGCCGTCAGCTATACCCATATTCTCCAGTACGGAGGCTATGGGGCGGTAGAGGACGAAGCCCAATATTACCGAGGCGGCAAGGCCGAGGGCGCTGGTCAGCATCCTGACCGCGCCCCTTTTAGCGCCCCAAAGCACAAAGGCCAGCAAAAAAAGCAGAGTCACCAGATCGGCTGTCACTTATATTCCCCCTAAGATATGATGCTCCCGCCGTTGCCGCTGAGGACGAAGACGGTCTTTCCGTCGCTGAAGAGGCTCATGCTCTTTACCGACGCGGAAGAACTCAGCTCCTTTTTGAGCTCACATTTTTTGTTGAAAATAAATATCTTCTTTCCCGCCGAGGCGGCGAAGCGCTCGCCGTTGACGCTGAGGCTCTCGCACAGGCCGTCGAATACGGTGGACGAGACCACCTCGCCCAGACGGTTGACCACCTCTACCTCGGTGGAATTGCCAACAAGGCCGCTGTCCGCCGAGGTGTAGCAGAGCACGGCCATGTCCGGGTCGCTTATATCCGCGCCGCGCACAGTCTTGCCGTCAAAGGGCAGGCTCCAGCGAAGACTGCCGTCGGCGTTATAGGCGTCCAGACGGCTTGTGCCAAGGGCCAGCACCGAATGGTCACGGTTTATGCGGACCTTTAAATAAACCTCGTCCTCAACGGAGGCGGAGGCCTTTTTCTCCTCGCTGTCCAGACGCACCACCGAAAGCTCGCCCAGAAGCCTGTCCTCGGCGTCGTTTATGGAAGAAATAACCAGATGAGTGCTGTCGGCGCTCAAGTCCATACCCACAAACTGGCCGCTGCCCAGCGTCCAGGTATAAAAGGCGTCGCCCCGGTCGTTGTAGACGGAGATGCGGGTCTCGCCGCCGTCCCCGTCACAGGCCACGGCGGAATAGCCCTTTTCGTTCACCACGGCGGAAATAACCGGCGTATCGAAGCGCTTTTCAAAAATTTCGTCCATGTCCCTGTACAGCACAACAAGGTTCCCGTCCTGATTATAAGTCAGGATATACTTGCCGTTGGAGGAAATTTCCGGATCGGAAAGGCTTATGTCCAGGGCCTCGCTCCGCCCCTTTTCGTCCAGCAGGAGCATGGTATTGGTAGTGACGAGCAGGGCCCTGCCGCCAAAGGGCATAGTGCGGCCGAGGGAATAGCCTTCGATGCCGCGGGAGTCCTCCCCGTCGCCCTTAAATATTTCTATTCGGCTGCCGAGTCCGGTATTCCGGTTCTGGTAGACTATGACAAAGGCCAGAACCGCTATGAGGAGGACGGCGGCGCCGATTTTGAATACCGAAGCCAAAGTTTCTCTTTTCATTGTCCTAACTCCAAATCAGTAAAACACGTCGTAAAGCCTGAGCCCCTGCGGCGGGGCGGTTATCCCCAGCAAGCGGCGGTCGCCCCTTTCAACGAGGTCCGCCAGCCCGTCAAGGCCGAGCTTGCCGTTGCCCACATATACCAGGGTGCCGACGATTATCCGCACCATATTGTACAAAAATCCGTTCGACGAGGCGGTGACCGTAATCAGGCTCCCGTCCCTTTCAATCCGCAGCTCCGAGAGGTTGCGGACGGTGTTCTTAACCTTGCTGCCCGCCGCCATAAAGCAGCGGAAATCCTTCTCCCCCCTGATGATATCACAGGCGGCCTCCATCTTCCCGAAGTCCAGCCGCACCGGATAGTGCCAGGCGTAGTTCCGAAGGAAGGGGTCGGCAAAGGGGGCGTTGAATATCTGATATTTATAGGTCTTGCGCACCGCGTCAAATCGGGCGTTAAAGTCCTCCGGCGCGGTCTCGCAGCCCTGAGCCCTGATGTCCGGCGGGAGCATGGTGTTCAGGACGAAGGGCAGCTTTTCGGCGGGAACGGTGGTGTCGGCGAAAAAGCTGCACACGAATTTACGGGCGTGGACGCCGGCATCGGTCCGGGAACAGCCCGTCACCGCCGTGTCCTCGCCGACAATTCGGGATATCGTGTCCTCCATTATCTCCTGAACGGTTATCCCGTTCAGCTGACGCTGCCAGCCGTGATAAGCCGTGCCGTCATAGGCTATGACGAGCCTGAATTTCTGCCTCATATCACGCCTCCGTTCCTCAGCACCTTGAGAGCAATCATAGCCGAAACCAGCAGTATGCCGGCGGCAAGGGCCATGGCGTCAACCCGTCGGAATTTCAGCTCACGCAGGGAGGTTCGGCCGTCGCCGCCGTTGTAGCAGCGGCATTCCATGGCCATGGCCAGCTCCTCGGCCCGTCGGAAGGCTCCAACGAACAGGGGCACGAGTATCGGCGTCATTGACTTGACCCGCTGAATGAGATTGCCGGACTCGAAGTCCGCCCCGCGGGAGGTCTGGGCCTTGATTATCTTGTCGGTCTCCTCCATGAGGGTGGGAATGAAGCGGAGGGCTATGCTCATCATCATGGCTATCTCGTGGCTCGGCACCCCGAACCTGCGCAGGGGGGACAGCAGCCTCTCGATGCCGCCGGTGAGGGCTATGGGCGAGGTGGTCAGGGTCAGCAGGGAGGTTCCCATAACAAGGAACACCAGCCGCACAGCCATTTTCACCGCAAGCACAACGCCGTCGTCAGTGATACGGAATATCCACCAGCGGAACAGCTCGTTTCCGGTGCCGGTCATGAAAAGGTTAAGCGCCAGAGTGAAGCACATGATTATTACCAGGGGCTTGAGGCCCCGGGTGATAAAGCTCATTGGCACGTTGGAAATTTTTATCACAAGGGCGGTGAACAGCGCCGCCAGCATATACTCCCACAGGGACGAGGCCATAAAAAGCACCGCCATATAGACTATGACGCCGATGATCTTTGTCCGGGGATCCATCTCGTGGAGGGGAGAGCTTGTGTTGTAATACTGTCCGAGAGTTATATCGCGAAGCATTTACCGTCCTCCCCTGACTATTTTTTCTATCTCGTCGGCGGCGGCCCCTACCGTAAATATGCGGCGGCTTAAAGGCAGTCCGGCGGCGATGAGGCCGTCCACTATCCTCGATATCTGGGGGGTGTTGAGCCCCATGGAGCGCAGCTCGTCCCCACGGGAGAAAATATCCTCCACCGGGCCGTTCATCACCAGACGCCCGTTGTTCATTACGGCGGCGGTCTTTACCGTCCGGGCGATGTCCTCCATGGAGTGGGACACCAAGATCACCGTTTTGCACCAGTCGCCGTGGAGCTCCTCCAGCATGGAAAGCAGCTCGTCCCGTCCCTCGGGGTCAAGTCCCGCCGTGGGCTCGTCGAGGATGAGCACCTCGGGCTTCATGGCTACGACGCCCGCTATTGCAACCCGGCGCTTCTGTCCGCCGGAAAGGTCAAAGGGGGATTTGTCCAGCAGATCGCCGCCGATATTCACCCGCCGTGCCGCCTCCCGAACGCGCCCGTCTATCTCATCTTCAGTGAGCTTTTGATTTTTGGGGCCAAAGGCGATGTCCCGATACACCGTCTCCTCAAAAAGCTGGTGCTCCGGGTACTGGAACACAAGGCCAACCTTTTTACGCAGCTCACGGGCGGCGGTTTTGTAGTCGGCATAGTCCCTGCCGTCCACGCTGACGCTGCCCTCCGGAGGGGGCAGGAGCCCGGCCACTATCTGCGTAAGGGTGGACTTGCCGCTGCCGGTGTGGCCGATAAGGCCCAGAAAATCCCCGTCGTCAAGGGTAAGGCTCACGCCGTTGAGAGCCACCCGCGCCGAGGGTTCGTTCTTATTATAGGTATATGTAACGTTTTTCAGTTCAATCATTTTATTTTTCCACACATTTTCACTATCGCCTCTATGGCTCCGGCGCTGCGCAGAGCTCCGGTTTCCACGTCAAGGCCGCGCCGCTTCAGCTCCCAAACCAGCTCGGTGGCCTGGGGCACGTCAAGGCCGAGGGCCCGCATTTCCTCCACCTTGGGGAAGATATTGGCGGGGCTGTCGTCCATGACGATACGGCCCTTATCCATAACCACGCAGCGTCCGGCCTTTACCGCCTCGTCCATATAGTGGGTTATGAGGACTATGGTGATGCCCTTTTCCCTGTTCAGCCGGCGGATCGTTTCCATAACCTCGTCACGCCCTATGGGATCCAGCATGGCGGTGGGTTCGTCCAGAACTATGCAGCGGGGCTCCATGGCCAGTATGCCGGCTATGGCCACACGCTGCTTCTGTCCTCCGCTCAGGAGGTGGGGGGCGTGCTTGCGGTAGTCGTACATCCGCACGGTTTTGAGGGCCTCATCCACCCGCCGGCGCATCTCGTCACGGGGCACGCCAAGGTTTTCAAGGCCAAAGGCCACGTCCTCCTCCACAACGGTGGCGACTATCTGATTGTCCGGGTTCTGGAACACCATGCCAACGTTTTTCCGCAGCTCCAGCAGCCGGCTCTCGTCGGCGGTGTCGATGCCGCAGACGGTCACACGGCCGCTTTTAGGCAGCAAAATGGCGTTGAGGTGTTTGGCGAAGGTGGACTTTCCGCTGCCGTTGTGGCCCAGCACGGCCACAAACTCCCCGTCCTCTATCTCGATATTCAGATTTTCAAACACCTTCACCTCGGCCCCATCGGCCTCATAGGAAAAGGACAGGTTTTCAGCTTTGATCATTGGGTATCTCCTGCGGTCTGATATTATGCGTTTATTATGCGTTCAGCCATCTTCCCGTGGCGCCGCAGGGCAGCACCAGTCCGGAGGACGTTATCGGCAGACCGATCTCGTCCGCGGTTATCTGTCCCTTGGGAAGAGTGAGGCTCATTATGTTTTTCAGTACCCCGGGCTGCAGGCCCGTGGTGTAGGAATTGAGTACAAAAAACAGCGGGGCGTCGCTGAGGAGCAGAGCCGCCCGCTCCACAAAGGCAAAGAGGCTGTCCTCCAGCTTCCACACCTCGCCGCCGGGCCCGCGGCCGTAGGAGGGCGGATCCATGATGATCCCCTCGTACTTGCTGCCCCGCCGTATTTCCCGCTCCACCAGCTTGATACAGTCGTCCACAAAGAAGCGGATGCCATCCACGCCGCTGGCGGCGGCGTTTTCCTTGGCCCAGGCGGTCATGCCCTTCGAGGCGTCCACATGGGTGACGGAGGCTCCCTCGGCGGCGCAGGCCACGCTGGCCCCGCCGGTATAGGCAAAGAGGTTGAGGACCTTTGCGCCCCGGCGGCCTCTAAGCCGCTCACGCATCCAGTCCCAGTTCACGGCCTGCTCGGGGAAAAGGCCCGTGTGCTTGAAGCCCATAGGCTTGATATTAAAGGTCAGGCCGCCGTAGCGCACCCGCCAGCTTTCGGGGAGCCTGGAACGGTAGCTCCACTCCCCGCCGCCGCTGGAGCTCCGCTTGTAACGAGCATCGGCGGCGATCCATCTTTCCGGAGCGCAGCGCCGATCCCATATTACCTGGGGGTCGGGCCGGCAGAGAATTATATCGCCCCAGCGCTCCAGCTTTTCCCCACGGGAGGCGTCTATACATTCGTAGTCAGTCCATTTGTCGGCGATGAGCAAGGCGCGGCCCCCTTTCTTATTTGTTCATTAATTATAGCATAAACTGATTTCCACGTCAATACTTTTATACCATTAAGCTATACCATTAAGCCCAGAAAGCGTCTTTGATCAGCTCCACCCGCCCGTCGCCGTAGACCTCGGCTATGTCGAAGCGCATTATAACGTTGCCAGGCCTGCGGGCCTCGATATAGACCTGAGCGGTACGCACCAGCCGGCGGCGTTTTTCGGCGTTGACGGTCTGGGCCGGTGTACCGAATTCCGTATTGCTGCGGAGGCGCACCTCAACAAAGCAGAGACAGTCCCCGTCTTGGGCGATGATGTCCAGCTCACCCACGCCGCGGACGGAAAAGTTCCGCTCGATAATCCTGTAGCCCCGCTTTTTCAGGGCTTTTGCGGCCAGCTCCTCGCCTTTGTCCCCTATTTCCTTTTTAGATAAATTTTTTGACGAAAAGAGATCGGTGAATTTCACAGGCGCCATACTCCTTCAGCGCGTCGATATGTAATTTCGTGCCGTAGCCCTTGTGCTTGGCGAAGCCGTACATGGGATATTTTTTGTCCATTTCCAGCATATAGCGGTCACGGCTGACCTTGGCCAGAATTGAGGCCGCCGCCACGTTGGCGCTTTTGCCGTCGCCCCCCACAAGGGTCATAAAGGGCACCGGACAGTCGTTGAATCCGTTGCCGTCGATTATGGCAAAATCCGTTTTTATCTGCCTTATGGCGCGCTCCATGGCCAGAAATGCGGCGTTGCGGATGTTGATTTTTTCTATTTCCTCCACGGTGGCGGTGGCCACGGCGTAGGACAGGGCCTTTTCACGTATGACGTCAAAGAGCTCTTCTCTCCGCTTTTCGGTGAGCTTTTTGCTGTCGTTGAGGCCGGGGATTTCCAGCCCGAAGGGCAGCACCGCCGCCGCCGCGTACACGTCCCCCGCCAGAGGGCCGCGGCCGGCCTCGTCCGCCCCGCAGATCAGCTCATATCCGGCGTCACGGAGCTTTCTCTCCTCCGCCCACAGATCAGGGGCGGGCACGGTTCTTTTTGGCACTTATATCATCTCCACCGTAATTCTGCCCAGCTTGCCGCTCCTGAACTCGTCCAGCACCACGTTGGCGCCCCGAAGCAGGTCGGTTTCCCCGCCCCTGACAATGAAGCCCCTGCGGCGGCATATCTCCTCAAGGATCTCAAGACCGCTCATCCCGTCGGTCAGCGCGGCCCTGTACCGCTGCTCCAGAGCGGAGGGGTAGCTTTCCTTAAGGAAGGCGCAAAGCTCACAGGCCAGCTCCTCCACATCCAGTATATCGTCCTTTATCGCTCCGGTAAAGGCCAGCCTCAAAGCGGCGGCCCCGTCCTCCAGCTTGGGCCAGAGTATGCCGGGAGTGTCCAGCAGCTCCATTCCGTCCTTGAGGGTTATCCACTGGCGCCCACGGGTGACGCCGGGCTTATCCCCCACCCTGGCTGAGGCCCGGCCGCTGAGCTTATTTATAAGGGAGCTTTTACCCACGTTGGGTATGCCGCAGACCATGATGCGGGGCGGCTTGACAAGACCTCTGGCCCGATTTTTTTCCAGCCGTTCGGCCATGGCGGTCATGGCAGCGTCGGTTATCCTGGCCACGCCTCTGCCGTCGTTGGAGCTGGTACACACGGACACAAGGCCCTGAGAGGCGAAGTGCCTCTGCCAACGCTCGGTCTGGACGGGGTCGGCCAGATCGCACTTATTTATGATGATAAGAGTGTTTTTCCCGCCCGAGAGGGCCGGCAGCTCCGGATTGCGGCTGCTCTGGGGGCAGCGGGCGTCCACTATTTCCGCCACGCAGTCGCAGAGGCGTATATTTTCCGCTATCATCCGACGGGTCTTGGCCATGTGGCCGGGGAACCACTGTATATTCATGGGAACCTCCAAACTGACAAAAAACGGGGAGCCGGGAACGGGCAAAATCCAAAATTTCCCTGTTCCTGATTCCCCATTCCTCATTTCTAATTATTGTGCGTTACCGGACCGAAGGTATTTAAGGGCCAGAACCTGAGCACAGCCTTACCCACCACTCTGTCCACGTCAACGGGGCCGATGGCGCGGCTGTCGCTGCTGTTGTTGCGGTTGTCGCCCATGAGGAAGAGCTGACCCTCGGGCACATCCACGGAATAATAGGTAACGTTTCCCGGAGGGATCATGGCCTCGTGCAGATAGGGCTCATCCAGCTTTTCGCCGTCCACATAGACGGAATTGGTGGAGTAGTCTATCTCCACGTGCTGGCCGCCGGTGGCGATCACCCTCTTGACCCAGTATATACGGTTGAACATATTTGTGTTGGCGTTGCTCTGAATGTCGGGGGCAAAAATTATAACGTCGCCCTGCTGAGGCTCGTAGCCCAGCCGCCACACGATGAGGCGATCGTTGTGGGCCAGGGTGTAGTTCATGGACGGGCCGTCCACCCGCACCACCGTAAAGATAAAGCTGCGTATGAACATGGCCACCACAACAGCCAGCACAATGGCCTCTGCCCACTCAAAAATCTCTCTGCCCAAGCTCTTTTTCTTCTTTCCGTCAGTGCTTTCTTCCGTATTTTCACCTTCGGCTGAGGCGCCGTCGGCCTTATCTTCGGCTTCGGCGGCCTGAGCCTCCAGCTCCTGATTGTTGCTATCGTCCATGACACATTCTCCTTTCAGCGCCGCGGCGCTGTGCCCGATTTGACTTTTATATTGTATATTATCACTGCCCGATTAACTGCCGGTGAAATATTTTCAAATATTTTGTAAATTACCATTTTATAGTATAAATCCCGTGTACAGGCCACGGGATTTATTACTATTAAGCAATTTTACAGCTTCTCTGTAACCTTGGCCGCCTTGCCGACTCTGCCGCGGAGGTAGTACAGCTTTGCGCGCCGAACCTTACCGTGACGAACGACCTCAATGCGGTCGATACTGGGAGAATTAACGGGGAAGGTACGCTCCACGCCCACGCCGTAGGATATGCGGCGAACGGTGAAGGACTCCTGAATACCGCCATGCTTCTTGCTGATGACGGTGCCCTCGAACATCTGAATTCTCTCTTTGCTGCCTTCCTTGATTTTTACGTACAGCTTAACGGTGTCGCCGATGGCAAGCTTGGGGAGATCCTCCCTGATCTGATCCTGAGTGATGGCCTTTAAAACGTCCACTCAAAACACTCCTTTCTTCACCCACAAAAAGTGGTAATATAGGGGCGTTCTTACGAAAGTTGCAGCGGACCGCCCACCGTTTTTCAATAATATCACAAATTCCTGAAAATTGCAAGAGGTTTTTGAAAAAATTATAAAATTTTTTATTTGAGGAAAAACCGGCCGGCGGCGCCTTATCCTCAGTCTGCGATTACGGGCTTGCGCCCGACAGTGACCTTTACCTCCTGCACACGGTTCATCTCGGTCTTTGTCACGGTGACCCTGATGTGCTCGAAGTCGAAGCTCTCTCCCGGCTCGGGTATCTTGCCAAGCTGATGGGCCGCAAAGCCGCCCACGGTGGTTATGTCGTCCACGGGCTCGCCCTCCAGCTCGAAGAGCTCAAAGAAGTCGTCAACTCCCGCCGCTCCGTCAACGATATAAATGTTGTCGTTTATCTTGCGGAACTCGACCTTTGCGTCGTCGTGCTCGTCGTATATTTCGCCCACCAGCTCCTCAAGGACGTCCTCGAGGGTCACGATGCCCTCGGTGCCGCCGTACTCGTCCTGAACTATCACCATGTGGCTCTTGGTTTCCTGAAACAGCTTCAGCAGTCGGGATATTTTCATACCGGCGAAAACGAAGGTGGCGGGGCGGATGAGGTGCTTCCAGCCGGTCTCGTCGGAAACTCCGTAAAAATCCTTCTGGAATATGACGCCCACAATGTCGTCGAGTGTGTTTTCAAAGACGGGCAGCCGGGAATAGCCGCTCTCGGAGAACATTTCCAGCACCTGAGCGGCGGTGAGCTCCACATCGGCGGCGGCCATGTCAACCCTCGGGGTGAGTATGTCGGTAACGTCAAGGTCATAGAACTTGACGGCGTTTTTGATGAGCTCGCCCTCCTGCTCGTCTATCTCGCCGCCCTCGGTGGCCTCGTCAACCATGGTCAGCAGCTCCTGCTCGGTCACGGTGTCCTCGCCGCTGTCGCCGAACAGTCCCGAAATGAAGGCCTGCCACTTGTTGAATATATAGACCAGGGGGGTGAGCAGCACCGTCAGCATTGACAGTATGGGCGCAGAAAAACGGGCGAAGCCGTCCGGCGACCGCTTGGCGAGGGTCTTGGGCGTTATCTCGCCGAAGATGAGCACGGCGGCTGTCATTACCGCTGTCGAAACCGTCACCGCCAGATCCTCGTTGGCTATCAGCACGGTGAACAGCACCGTGGAGAGAGAGGTGGCGATTATGTTGACTATATTGTTGCCGATAAGGATGGTGGAAAGCATCTCGTCGTAATTTTCCACAATGTGCAGGATGCGGGCCGCCTTGGCGTCCCCATCGTCGGCCTCGCTCTTGAGCTTTATCCTGTTTATTGACAGGAAGGCTGTCTCCGATGAGGAAAAGTAGGCCGAACACAGTATGAGAAAGGCTATCGCTCCGATTTGCAGCAGTATACTGCCATCAATGCCGTCCATTGACGAAACCAACTCCTTTTGTAATTAAATTAATAAATTTATTTTAGCATATACCGTACAGATTGTCAAGAAAAGTTATGTAATTGTAATAATACTAACCCCGATTAAAAGCGTCTGATAAAGCCTTCCCCTTTGAGGGGAAGGTGGCACGAAGTGCCGGATGAGGTGTAGGATGCGAAGCATCCGTTATACGTTTACGGCTATGCTAACGCCGCACAGCGGCTACACCTCATCAGTCGGCTGACGCCGACAGCTTCCCCTCGAGGGGAAGCCTTTTTAATCTGTCATTGTTAACGTAATAAACTCACATATTTATGATTTCAATTTGGGATTAGTATAAGACACAATTAAATGAAGGAAGTCCGCTCTTGGAGTGAATATCGCTTTCGAGCGGACTTCCTTCGTTTTTATTTCCGAGCGTTACGGGCCGTCACGGTCTCAGTTTCTGGCCCAGAGATATACGTAACCGCTGGTGACAACGCTGTCGCCGTATTTCAGATAAACCTCGGCATACTCATAGTTGCCGTCCATGGTGCGGTAATAGAATTTGTTCTCGTATTTGCCGACGGGTATACTGTCAACCTCTTCCTTCTGGAACTGACCGTCACGGTAATAGCGGACGACAAGCTGAAGGTCGGCGGCATCGGTATAGCTGTCGATGTTGAGCTTTATGCCGCCGTAGTACCACATATCCGCGTCAAAGGGCACGTTATAGTATTCCAGCTCGGCCACGTTGCACAGGCCCCATTCGGGAGTGCGGTAAATTATGCTGTCATAAATCACGTCATTCTGAATATAGGCCTCGTTCCATTCCCGCTTAAGCTTGTCGGGCACAGTGTAGAGCAGGGTCTCCTGACCGTCCTTGACGCCGTAGAACTTGCCGCCGTACATTCTCCAGTCGAAGCCCTCCCGGGGATAGAAGCGGATGAGTGTTACGGGCTTATCCTGAGGCATATTGGCCACAAGGTAGGAATTGCTGCCGTCCCATGCGTCATGGTGAGTGGTCACGTCGCCGTCAAAGGCCTTGGTGTAGTCAACTTCCTCACTGCCGCCGTAGGCCGCCGTGCCGTCGATGCTGACGGGAACAAGACGGGTGTTGGAATTGCCGTCGGAAAGAGTGTCGACGCTCTGGCGGAGCCTGCCCAGTATCATGTTCCAGCACTGATTTTGGTCGCCGCTCAGGTCATAGGTGCCGACGGTGGTGCCCTCGTCGCGGGAGTTGCCGTACACGTCAAGGGCCTTGCCGGTAGCGATGTTCACAAGGGCGTATCCCCCGTTCTCCTCGGGTACCACTTTCCAATGAACGCAGTCCCCGTCGGCGAGCTGTCTGCCGCTGCGAAGGTTGGTAAATGTAAAGCTTTTGCTCAGACCGCTGTCAAATTTGATTTGCCAATACTGATACGCGCTGTCGTCGTCTCCGGCCTGAACATAGCCGTCGCCCTGCTCCTTGACTGCAAGGCCGCTGTAGGCGCTTACTATGCGAACGACATCCCCGTTCTGTATTACGTCTATAGTCCTTGAGGCGGACATATCTGTTCCCTCAATAGCCGCCGTGACGGTGGCCCGTCCCGGTTCTGTCGCCGTGAAAACGCCGTTTTGACCGACGCTGCCGCCCCGGGCGCTGAAAACGACCTGTTCGCCGCCGGGAACATTTGCCGTGAGAAGGACTTTATCGCCTTCAAGGCAGCTGGTAAACTGGGTGTCAAGGGTAAGGCCAAGACTGCCGACGCCGGTTGGAGTTTCATTTTCGATAACATAGGTGTTTATGGTGTCCTTGGGTACGTCGGCCCTGAGCACCTTTCCGTCCAGAACGGCGCCCTCGGTCATAAGCTCAAGGTTCTTCTCGTTGTCGGTGCGGTAAACGCTGAGCTTCGTGCCCAAATTCTGGAGGGAGGACAGGTCGATCTCGTACTCCTCGTCCCGCTTGCCGGAGTTGGTGACTACCAGAACGGTCTTGCCGTTTACATAATTCCGGACGGCGGTGACGTTGGAGCGGTCGGCCATGATGAACTGGTCGCCGGGGCGGATAAATTTGGTGTACTGCGCAAAGGCGTAGTACTTCTTAAAGAGATTGAGCCGGTGGTTCTCCCGGTCATAGGAGCAGGCGTTCCAATAGCCGCTGTCATTGTCGGCGCCGGTGCCGGTTATCTGCCAGTATATCCAGGCGTTGGGACGCATGGCCCGCATATCGTCGGTTATCTTCTGGCTCAGCCAGAGAGCGGGGCCCATGGCGCCGGCGTCGTAGCCGATGGATGCGGCCCAGTCGTCCTCGGTCTGATAGAGCTTTTTACCCAGCTCCTGAGCCTTGCTGCGGATACCGTAGCCGCTGCCGCCGTAGGAGTGGACGTTGAGCCGTGGCATTACCGCCAAAGCCTCATCGGTGTACTGTGAAAGGTAGCCGGCCATATTGTCGGAGTTGTTCTCGTCCGCCGCGGCAACGTAGGTGTCATTGAGGCCCTTGGCCCGCAGAGCGTTGTGAACTGCCAGAATGAGAGCGCTGTGATCCTTGGCGTCGATGTGGCAGCCCTCCTGGCTGCCCTCGTAGGTCCAGAAATTGGTGACAGGCTCGTTAAAGGGCTCCACGGTGTTCACCTTTATTCCCAGATCGTTGTTGATATAGGCGGCCACGGTGGCAAGGTATTCGGCAAATTTGCCAAAGTTTTCGGGCTGGATGTTGTTTTCGTTGCCGTCTTTGCCGCCGCTGGAGCAGCCGCTGACGGTCAGGTAATACGGGGGAGAGTTGGCAAAGAGCTCCACATTATCCGCGCCCATGCTGACGGCGTCCTTGAGAAAGGCTATCTGCTTGGGGTCGGCGTCGGGATTGAAGCTGCCGTCCTCGTCCACCCACACGGGCAGACCACGCAGGTCATTGGGGTTGCCGGTCTGATGCGTGTGACCGGGAGCGTCCCCCGCGCCCACATTATAGCGGACTATGTTCAGGCCAAGGCCCTCGACAGGGTCAAAAATTGCCTTTGAAAGGGTCAGCCGCTCGGCCTCCGGCAGGTCGCCCAGAGTTTCGGCCCACCAGCACAGAGATGTGCCCCAGCCCTCAAAGGCGCCAAAGGGGCTCAGGTCGGAGCCGTCCACCGTCACCCTTATGGGAGAGGCGGCCAGCGCGGCCATTGGCAGCAGCCCCAAAATCATTACGGCTGCAAGTATGATGCAAGTAACTTTTTTCATTTTTTCGTCTCCTTTTTCCTGAGGATATACTATAAGTTAATTATACAACTTTTTATTGTGATTTGCAAGGAAAATATGTGAGAAATCTATAATTTTTTTCAAAAATTGCCCTTGCAAAACACGGCGATATATGATATAATCTTATGACAGCAAATTAACAGGGGGTGTCGGAATGGCGGATATAGCTGAAATTCAAAGACTTGTTGCTCCTATTGCCCGTGAATATGGGGTCAAAAAGGTGTATCTTTTCGGCTCGCAGGCCAAAGGACAGGCCCGTCCTGACAGCGACATAGATCTTTTGATAGAAAAGGGCGGTTCGATGTCCCTTCTTAAATTGTCCGGTATGCGCCAGCGCTGTCAGGAAGCGCTGAAGCTGCCGGTAGACCTGATAACCACCGCCGGTATTGCCCCGGATTTTCGCAACGAAATTTCAGGAACGGAAGTTTTGCTGTATGAAGAATAAAGATGCCGTTATTTTGAAAAAAATATATGCATATTGCTGTCAAACTGAAGAAGCCGTAAATTTATTCGGCAAAGACTATGATATATTTTTAAATTCCTCCGTATTCCAGAATGCCTGCTGTATGTGCATATTACAAATAGGCGAACTGTGCAAAGCTCTTTCTCCGGAAATACGGGCTGCTCATTCTGAAGTACCGTGGAAAGAATGGTGCGGAATAAGAGATATTTTCGCACATCAATATTTTAATTTGGATATAGGCTCCGCTTGGGACACTATTACAGGCGATCTGCCGGAGCTGAAATCAAACATTGAAAAAATTTTAACCGGCCTTGAATAACCCGCGTCACACGAAAGGGGATGATCGCCATATTAAGCCGTATATTCACCGGCCCAAACATAAATCTTTTTTCCGTACTGGGTATGTGCGTTATGGTCTTAGGCGGTATCGTCTGCTTCGGCGCAAGGAAAATTAAGACAAAAATATCGGGCCGTCCGGCGGACGACAGCGAAATTCTGCCGCTTAAGCTGGCGGGGCTCGCCGTCGCCATTATCGGACTTCTCATAACCGTGTACATTTCATAACAGAGAGGATGAACTCCATTGAAAAATCTTGAAAAAACCTACAATCCCGCCGAGATAGAGGATCGCCTCTACTCAAAGTGGGTTGAAAGCGGCTGCTTCCACGCCGAGCCTGATCCCGAAAAGGAGCCCTATACCATCGTTATCCCGCCCCCCAACGTTACCGGCCAGCTCCACATGGGCCACGCCCTTGACGAAACCTTGCAAGACATACTCATCCGTTTCAAGCGGATGCAGGGCTATAACGCCCTGTGGATACCCGGCACCGACCACGCCGGCATCGCCACCCAGATAAAGGTGGAGGAGACCCTGCGCAAGGAAGAGGGCCTGACCCGCTATGATCTGGGAAGGGACAAGTTTCTGGAACGGGTGTGGGACTGGAAAAACAAGTTCGGCAGCCGCATCATAAATCAGCTGAAAAAGATAGGCAGCTCATGCGACTGGGAACGGGAACGGTTCACCATGGACGAGGGCTGTTCCAGGGCAGTCCGTGAGGTATTTGTTAACCTCTACAACAAGGGCCTTATCTACCGGGGCAACCGGATAATCAACTGGTGCCCGAGCTGCACCACCGCCCTCTCCGACGCCGAGGTGGAGTACAGCGACCAGCCCGGCCACTTCTGGCACGTGCGCTATCAGATAACCGGCACCGACCGCTATATCACCGTGGCCACCACCCGGCCCGAGACCATGCTGGGCGACACGGCCATCGCCGTACACCCCGACGACGAGAGGTACAGGGACGTTGTGGGCAAGACCTGCATTCTGCCCCTTGTGGGCCGTGAGATACCCATAGTGGCCGACGAGTACGTGGAAATGGACTTCGGCACCGGCGCGGTAAAGATAACTCCCGCCCACGACCCCAACGACTTCGAGGTTGGCAAGCGCCATGATCTGCCCGTTATCAACGTGATGAACGACGACGCCACCATCAACAAAAACGGCGGAAAATACGAGGGACTGGACCGCTACGAGGCCCGCAAACAGATAGTGGCCGACCTTGAAGCGTGCGGCGCGCTGGTTAAAATCGAGGAGCACAGCCACAACGTGGGACACTGCTACCGCTGCGGTACCACCGTGGAGCCCCTGACCAGCGACCAGTGGTTTGTGAAAATGGCCCCTCTCGCCAAGGAGGCCATCCGCGTCGTAAAGGACGGCGAGGTAAAGTTCGTGCCCGAGCGCTTCACCAAGACTTATTTGAACTGGATGGAGAACGTCCACGACTGGTGCATCAGCCGCCAGCTCTGGTGGGGCCACCGCATACCCGCTTTCTACTGTGACGGCTGCGGCGAAATGACCGTTTCAAAGGAGGACATCACCGTTTGTCCCAAGTGCGGCGGCCATGTACGTCAGGAGGAGGACGTGCTGGACACCTGGTTCTCCTCGGCCCTGTGGCCCTTCTCCACGCTGGGCTTCCCGGAGCAGACCGAGGAGCTGAAATATTTCTTCCCCACCAGCACCCTCGTCACCGGCTACGACATAATATTCTTCTGGGTTGCCAGAATGATATTCAGCAGCTGCGAGCATATGCACGACGTGCCCTTTAAGACCGTGTTCATACACGGCCTTGTGCGGGACAGCCAGGGCCGCAAAATGAGCAAATCCCTTGGCAACGGCATCGACCCGCTGGAGATAATCGACAAGTACGGCGCCGACGCCCTCCGCTTCACCCTCGCCACCGGCAACGCTCCCGGCAACGATATGCGCTTCTACATGGAGCGTGTGGAGGCCAGCCGCAACTTCGCCAACAAGATATGGAACGCCGCCCGCTTCGTGCTGATGAACCTTGAAATTGACAAACGGGAGCTGCCCCATGCCCCCAGGACCGAGGACAAGTGGATACTTTCCCGCCTGAACACGGTAATAAAAAATGTCACCGACAACCTCGACAGCTTCGAGCTGGGCGTTGCCCTGAGCAATATATATGATTTCGTATGGGACGAGGTTTGCGACTGGTACATCGAGCTGGTGAAGCCAAGGCTTTACGGCACGGACGCGGAAAGCAAGCTGGACGCCCAGCGCACCCTCGTGTGGGTTCTGGCCGACGTGATGAAGCTGCTCCACCCCTTCATGCCCTTCATAACCGAGGAAATTTACTGCTCGCTGCCGGTGGAGGAGGCGACAGTCGTCACGGCTTCATGGCCCAAATACGACGAGGCTCTTTCATTCCCCGAGGACGAGCGTACCATGGAGATAATCTGCGAGGCCATACGCAGCGTCCGCAACGTCCGCAGCGGCATGAACGTTCCTCCGTCCCGCAGAGCGGGTATGTTCATCGTCACCGACAGGCCCGAAATTTTCAGCGCTGGGGTCAGCTTCTTTGAAAAGCTTGCCGGCGCCAGAGACGTGGCCATTCAGGCCGACGAGACCGGCGTTCCCGCCGGAGCCGTCAGCGTGGTGGTAGAAGGAGCCCGCATCTTCATTCCCCTTGAGGACTTAATTGACGTGGAAAAGGAACGCCGGCGCCTTGAGGACGAAAAGACCCGTCTCGAGGGCGAGATAGCCAGAGTTGAAAAAATGCTCGGCAATCCCGGCTTCGTGTCCAAGGCTCCTCAGAAGAAAATAGACGAGGAGAAAGCCAAGGGCGAAAAGTACAGAGAGATGTACGCCAAGGTTCTTGAAAGCCTCGAAAAGCTTAAATAAACTTGAATAATTTACCGCAGCCGGCATATAATTGTTCCGGTGATGTAAATGCTGACTGTTGTTGCCGCCCGTAAATCGGGCGGCGTTTTTTCCCCGGCCCTGATACGTGAGGAAAGGGGCCCGGCGGAGGTCTTTTACCTGAAAAACGCTCAGGCCCTGAAAAAGCTGAAAAAACTTGGGCCAAAGCGCGCCGTGGCGGCGCCCTCGGCGGCGGAGCTGGTCGGCCCGGCGGCCAAAGTGTGGGAGGGCGGCAGCGAATCCGAAATCCGGCTGCCGCAAATTCTGGCAGGGCTGGCCAAACTCCCCGTGGGCGAGCTCTATCTTTTCACCGGAGTGGAGCGGGCGGCGGAGCTGATAGAACGCTGCTCCGGCTGCGCCCGGCTGTTCACGGTAGTAACCGGCGAAACGGGAGGGCAGGAGCTGTTCGACAAGCTGTATTTCGACAGGGGCGTAATTCTGCGGCGGGTGCAGTCGCCCGCCAGCCGCGTGGGAGCCACGGCCCTGAGCCTGACGGAAACGGGGCGGACGGCGCCGGGAGTGTTGAGCGTAGATCTGACAAGGCTGGGACGGCTGAAATTTTACGGCGGCCCTCTCGACCCTCTGGAGGAGGAGGGGCTCTCCCCCACCGCCGAGCTATACGCCCTCGCCGGTCTGCCTTTGCCGGAAAATGGCGTTATTTCAAAGGAGCACGGGGACAAAATTTTATATCTTGACACCGGAACGATTTTGTAGTATAATACTATAGATTTAATGGAAAGCATAAGAATTGAGAGGAGTTTTTTACATGGCTGCAAAACAGGTATTACTTACAAAAGACGGTCTGAAAAGGCTTCAGGATGAGCTGGAAAATCTTAAGACCGTCCGCCGTCAGGAGAACAAGGAGGCCATCAAGCGGGCCCGTTCCTTCGGCGACCTTTCCGAGAACAGCGAGTATGACGAGGCCAAGGAGGAGCAGGCGGCCATCGAGCAGCGCATCACCGAAATCGAGGCCATGCTGGTCAACGTAAAGATAATCGACGACGATACCGTTGACAACAGCACGGTTTCAGTGGGCTCAACGGTGAGCATCAAGGACGTCGAGACCGGCGATGTGGACGTTTACGCCATAGTCGGCTCCACCGAGTCCAACCCCGAGGAGGGGAAAATATCCGACGAGTGCCCCGTGGGCAAGGCCCTGCTGTCCAAAAGGGTCGGCGACATAGTCCCCGTGGAGATACCCGACGGAGTTATCAACTACGAAATACTGTCCATCGAAAGATAGGCCCCGCAGAACATCCAACGGCCGATAATCTCAAGGCAATACCGCGGCATCTGTGCGGTATTGCCTTAAGTTAATATTTTACAATATTGTCCGTGTATTTTTTTACAAATTAAGCATAATATCTCTTGACTAAAAGAATATTTTATAGTATAATACCACAGTATGTAAAAAATGGACAAAATTTCCACTTCCTATAAGAAAGGATGACAAGAATGGCAAAGACACCAGCCCTCACGCCCGCTCAGCAGGCGCTGAAGGAGGAAATTCTCGGCAAGCTCAGCCGTCACTACGGACGGACCCTTGACGACGCCACAAAATCCCACATCTATAAGGCCACGGCCCTCACCGTCCGTGACACCATCATGAAGCGGTGGACCGAGTACCGCCGGAGCCAGCGCACCGCCCACAGGAAGGAGCTCTTCTATCTGTCCTTTGAGTTCCTCATGGGCCGCAGCCTCGGCAACAACCTTCTCAACACCGGTCTCACCGAGGACTACGAGGCCGTGCTCCAGAGCATGGGCTGTTCCCTGTCCGAGATAGCCGCTCAGGAGAGCGACGCCGGTCTTGGCAACGGCGGCCTTGGCAGACTCGCCGCCTGCTTCCTCGACTCACTGGCGGCCCTTAACCTTCCCGCCTTCGGCTGCTCCATCCGTTACGAGTACGGACTTTTCAAGCAGAAAATAATCGACGGCCAGCAGGTGGAGACCCCCGACAACTGGCTCAGCGACGGCACCGTATGGGAAATTCCCCGTCCCGAGGAGCAGCAGGTAGTTCGCTTCGGCGGCAATGTAAAGACCGAGTATGTTGACGGCAAAATGAAGTTCACTTACGAGAACACCACCGACGTGCTGGGTATTCCCTATGATATGCCCATCGCAGGCTACAACGCCAATCTGGTCAACACCCTGCGTCTCTGGTCCTCCCGCGCCAAGAACGACCTCAACATGGCTTACTTCAGCGGCGGCGACTATGTAAAGGCCGTGGAGGAAAAGGCTCTGGCCGAGGCCCTGTCCAAGGTGCTCTATCCCGAGGACAACCATCAGGAGGGCAAGGCCCTTCGCCTGCGCCAGCAGTATTTCTTCGTTTCCTGCACCATTCAGTGGATAATTTCCCGCTTCAAGCGGCACCACGCCGGAGAGGGTCTGTCCCATCTGGCGGACTATATCACCATACACATCAACGACACCCATCCCGCCATCGGTATTCCCGAGCTTATGCGCATACTCATGGACGAAGAGGGCATGGGCTGGGACGAGGCCTGGGCCATCACCACTCAGGTATTCGCCTACACCAACCACACCGTAATGGCCGAGGCTCTGGAAAAGTGGCCCGTTGACCTGTTCAAGCGCCTTCTGCCCAGAATCTGGATGATAGTTGAGGAAATGAACCGCCGTCTCCAGAATCAGCTGCTCAGCGTTTACGGCGAGGACTGGGGCAAGATAAACTATATGTCCATCGTGGCCGACAACTATATCTCCATGGCCAATATGTGCCTGGCCTCCTGCTACAAGGTAAACGGCGTGAGCGAGCTGCACACCGACATCCTCAAGAACGACGTGTTCAAGGATTATTACAACCTTTATCCCGACAAGTTCGAGGCCATAACCAACGGCATCACATACCGCCGCTGGCTGCGGCTGGCCAACCCCGAGCTGAGCAAAATAATCAGCGACCGGATCGGCGAGGAGTGGATAACCAAGGCCGACGAGCTTCAGGCCATAGCCAACTATGCCGACGACGAGGAGTTCCAGAAGCAGTTCCGCAAGATGAAGCTGGCCAAGAAAAAAGAGCTGGCCGCCTATATCAAGGAGCACAACGGAGTGGACATCGACCCCAACTCCATCTTTGACGTGCAGGTAAAGCGCCTCCACGAGTACAAGCGTCAGCTGCTGAACATACTCCATGTTCTCTATCTCTATGACAAGCTGAAGCACGACAGCGAGTACGATATGCTGCCCCACACCTTTATCTTCGGTGCCAAGGCTTCTCCCGGATACAAGCGGGCCAAGCTCATCATCCGCCTTATCAACGACGTGGCGAAGCTGGTCAACGACGATCCCGACCTCAAGGGCAAGATCAAGGTTGTATTCATCGAAAACTACGGCGTATCTCTGGCCCAGAAGATAATCCCCGCCGCCGACATCTCCGAGCAGATCTCCACCGCCGGACTTGAGGCCAGCGGCACCGGCAACATGAAGTTCATGGCCAACGGCGCCCTGACCATAGGCACCCTTGACGGCGCGAACGTGGAAATGCTCCGCTGTGTGGGCGACGACAACATCTTTATCTTCGGTATGACCACTCCCGAGGTCAACCGCGCCCTTCGCTTCGAAAGCGCAACCAGCCAGGACATCTACGCTTCCAACCCCGACATCCGCCGTATTCTTGATATGCTCATCGACGGCACGGTCAACGCATCCGACCATCATCTCTACTATGACCTGTACCAGTCGCTGGTATTCGGCGACCACGGCGTGGCCGACAAGTTCATGGTGGTACGTGATTTCCGGGCCTACTGCGCCATCCACGAGAAGGCCGACCGCCAGTACCGCGACGAGAAGCTGTGGACGAGGAAAGCTATACTCAACGTGGCTTACAGCGGCTTCTTCTCCAGCGACCGGACCATCGAGGAGTACAACGACAAGATCTGGCACCTCGAAAAGGTAGAGCACTAAAGCAGTAAAACCCGATAAGGAATAAACAAAACAGGTTTCGGCTCAGGCCGGGACCTGTTTTGCATACGTGTCAATAAGATGGCAAATGCTATTTTTGCCATATGGCAAAATAGCAAAAATAGCTGATACAGATAAAGATAAAGAAAAAGAAAAAGAAAAAGATACTCTTACTGATACAGAAAAGGATAAAGATAATGATACTTAGTATTAGAGAGGCGACTTTTCCACAGATACGGCGTTTTTTCCCATAACATCGGGCAAAACCTATGTGGAAAACCCTGTGGAAAACTCTGTCATTGTTACCGTAATAATCCCGCATATTGATAATTTTAAGGGCATTACCAATAAAAAAGGGACATCTGCCCCAAAAGAGCAGGTGTCCCTCCATATTATGCTCTATACTTCCACGAATTCTGACTTTTCCAGCACTCTGCGACCACGGTAAAGTATGCGCTCAACGCCGGGATCGCCCAGCTTTTCCTTAATAGTGTCATAAGCGAATTTTATCTTCGGGGGACGGCTCTCAAGATTGTGAGTGTCGCTGCCAAGCAGGGAGGCCAGATGCTCGTCAAAGAATTTCAGCGATTTCCTCTTGGTAAAGAAGCCCTGGAAGCTCTCCGCGTTCATCTGGAGTATGCAGCCCATCTTCTTCAGCTCACGTATCTCGCTGAGGCCGCCGTTGAAGCCGATATACCGCTCAAAGTGAGCGATAAGGGGGGTAAAGCCGTTGCACTGTATCTTGTAGACGGTGTCCAGATTGCGGCTGCTCCACTTGGTAAAGGGCATTTCCAAAAGCAGATACTTCGTTCCGCGTATGGCCATCTCACCCAGGCCGTCCACCTTGTCGAGGGAGTCCATGAACAGCACCTCGGCGCCCAAATGGAGCCGCAGGCCCACGGGATGATTTTCCAGAGCGGCCATCAGGTGCTCAAAGCTAACCTGCCGCCGGTCGAGGAATTTTTCCACACTGTTCTGTGAAGCGTAAAAGTGGGGTGTGAGCACAACGTCGGTCACTCCCTCCTCCCTGAGCTTTTCCAGCATTTGCACGGACATTTCGGAATTTTTGCTGCCGTCGTCAATACCGGGCAGTATGTGGGTGTGAATATCAATCATTTTTTATCCCTCTCTTTCCTGCCGGTCTTGTCCGCGCCGCATATAAATCCGACTATTCTGGCGCCGCCGCCGCGGAGGGCGCCGACAAGATCCGCAATTTTATCCATAGTGGTACGGCGCATACGCACCGTGACGGCCACACCGTCGGCCAGCTCCGCAAGAAGGGCGCCGGCGTTTTCATCCTCCGCCGTCGGGGCGACAAATATGATATAGTCGTATTTGCCGGCAAAGCCGTCAATGATCTTCTTTGTGTCGCCGCCGGCCAGCAGCTCTATCGGGTCGGGGGGCACATCGCCGGAGGCGAGCACGTCCAGATTTTTCCGGACGTTCGCCTTAACGGCGGCGTCGGGCTCCGAGTCGCCGACCAGCACATTACTGAGTCCCAGGGCCGCGTCCGGGGCAAGTATCCGTCCGGCCGCCGGATCGCCAAGGTCGCCGTCAATGAGCAGAACCCTTTGTCCGGTCTGGGCTATTGACTCCGCAATGCCGGCCGCCATCGCTCCCCTGCCCTCGCCGCCGGGGCCCGTAATGGCAATTCTGCGGCAGCCGCTGTGAGCAAAAGAAAACTTGACGTTGTTCCTGAGGGCGTCATAACCCGCGCCGCCGGCCACGGTTCCCAGCACCGGAAGCCCGAACCTCTCGGTGAGGCGGGAGGGCTTTTTTATCCTCAAATCAAACCTTTCGGCCAGAAGCACACCGGCCGCGCCCAAAACAAGTCCGAGCGCGAGGCCGATCAAAGTGACCCTCGGTATGTTGGGGGACACGGGCCTGCGTGGGAGCTTTGCCCGGTCAACTATGGTGGCGCTGCTGCCCTTGGCCACGTCCTGTATAAGAGCCGGAGCGATGTCCGCCACCACATTGGCTATGGTTTGGGCGTGTTCGGGATAGTTGCTGCGCACCGTCACCACCAGAAGGGGGGTGCCGTCCACGCCGGAGGCGCTTATCATGGAGGAAAGCTGGGCCGTGGTATAGCCCAGTTCCGTGTTGTCGGCCACTTCCTCAAGAATTCGGTCGGTCTTTATCATGGCGCCGTAAACATCGGCAAGGGTGCTGGAGGTGGTTACGTCCGTGCCCTGTACCTTTATGGACTCGGACACGCCCTGCTGGTTATTGACATAGAGCTTAACGTTGGTTGAATACACGGGCCGCATGAACCAGCTGCTGTAAACGAAGGCCGCCAGCCCGAACGCCAGCGTCGCCGCCAATATCACCGGCAGCTTAACAACAAGTATTTTAAAAACCTTGACCAGATCTATCTGATCCTCGGTCATCTCCTCAAATTTATCATCCATTGGGTCTCCTCCTCAGAATGGTAATATACTTCCATATAACATTATACACCAAAATTGCAAAATGTCAAGAGGTTCCGTGCCGCCCGATGAAAAACGGGCAATAATTTTTTAATTAATAATTTAATTCTTGCCAAAACGTGAAATTTGTTGTATAATGTTAACATAAAGTATGAAAGGAGTTTAAAGTATGAAAAAATTTACGGCGTCAATTATGTGCGTCATCATGCTCATTTCCCAGTCCACGGCCCTCGCCATGGATCTGACCTGCAAGGGAGCGATAGTGACGGACTTCGCCACAGGGCGGATAATTTACGAGCAAAACGCCGACACCCCTTATGTGCCGGCCAGCATGACGAAGCTCATGGCACTTTACGTGTTCTTCAGCGAGATGGAGAGCCACGGGCTGGACTTCAATTCCGAGGTGCTTATCAGCAAGAACGTGGCCGACCTGTCGGTGGCCTATGATCTCAGCAACGTGCCCCTTAACGAGGGCTGGACCTACACGGTGGACCGGCTGCTGTCGGCGGTCTGCGCCGCTTCGGCCTGTGCGGCCACGGTGGCTCTGGCCGAGGCGATCTCGGGAACCGAGGCGGACTATGTGGTGCTGATGAACGAATACGCCGCCAATATGGGTCTTGAGGCCCACTTCGTGGACTGCTTCGGCATCAGCGGGGAAAACCGGATAACGCCCCGATCCCTGGCCGCTTTGGCAAAGAAGATGATAGAGGATTACCCCTTCTACCTCAACTACAGCTCCATGACAGGCGTCGTCTGGGGCGGCGAGACATACAAGGCCACAAACAAGCTGCTGCCGGGCATGGACTACGCTTATCCCGGCGTGGACGGCATGAAAACCGGCACCACCGACGAGGGCGGCTGCTGTCTGACGGCCACGGCCATGAGGGACGGGAGAAGGATAATCTCTGTCGAGTTCGGCGCCCCCACCGACAAGACCCGTTTCACCGACTCCATAGCTCTGCTGGACTATGGCTTTGCCAACTATTCAAAAATACTGCGCCCGTTTTATGACACTGCCTGCGCCCTCACCGGACCGGACGAGGTTTATTTCAACGAGGACTTTGAAATCGCCGCCTCCCTGAGCAACGTGTCCCTTCCCTCTTCGCAGAAAGGCGAATGGCTGGTGAACGGCATACCCATCGCCGGCTATCAGTATGATCAGGTCTGGGTGGACAACGGCAGCACGGTTTACTTCCGATACAATCCCAACTTTTACGCCGGGGACAGCCTCGAGATCGCCTTCCGGCTCTATGACGGCGGCGACATGATAGAGTTCAGCAAGACTGTAAAAGTGGTTCAGGAATACGCGGCGTAAGGGCCGTAAAAATAGGCGGCGTCAGTTTTTTAAATTAGGTAAATTAGGAATGAGGAATTAGGAATGAGGAATACTGACGGGGCGCTTACGGCGAAAGTATTTGTTTAAGGCAAATTCATAATGTGGAAAAACAAAAATGTAACCTTGATACCGTAGGGGCGGCCATTTTGGCTGAAAGCGTTTGTTTATACTAATCCCAAATTATAATCCCAAATTAAAATCATAAATTGCGAGTTTATTACGGTAACAATGACAGAGTAAAAAGGCTTCCCCTCGAGGGGAAGCTGTCGGCGTGAGCCGACTGATGAGGTGTAGCCGCTGTGCGGCGTTAGTTATTGCCGTATGTGTATTATAACGGATGCTGCGCATCCTACACCTCATCCGGCCCTTCGGGCCACCTTCCCCTCGAGGGGAAGGCTTTATTAGACGCTTTTATTAGGGATTAGTATTAAATACCGATAGAACGTTTTTACTGTTCCGGCGGGTACTCGGCCGTAATTATTTCGCCGTTGAACAGCGCCGGTATTTGCCGCCTTCCCGCCGAGGGCACATTCAGCTCGCCGTTTTCCGCCGGAAGAGCCTTTATGATTTTCTCCATCTTTTTCATCTCCTGTTTTTTGGCATGAAAAAGGCACGTCCGCAAACGTGCCTTTTTGTATTCGGTTGTGCTATTCAATATATCCGCAGCGACGTTGCGCTTCAATGTCCGGTTCAAAGTGGAAGCCGGGAGCACATTCAGCCAGTTGGGAAACATCGACACGCTCGAATATGTAATCTTTAGGCAGACCATCAGGATACGCTTCACAGCAAGATTTCCATCCATCTTTATTAGGCAAACTATGTATACAAAAATCACAACTGTTTTTAGATGAAATTGTTATCATGTCAATTTCTCCTTTCGCAATTTCCCGCTCATCACCCTGTTTTGCGCGGCCAACCTCATGTATTGCCGCTTCTTCAAAGCTTTGAGTATTATTTCTCAGCCGTCCGGACAAAATCGCCCACGGACAGCAGGCGGAAGGGATATTCCGCCCCCTCGCCGTTGGGAATAACGGAGCAGTCGCAGTAGCCTATATACTGATCCAGCTCGTTTATCCACATCCGAACATTTGTCGAGCCGTCGCCGTTCTGTCCGGTGACCTCGCACTTCCAAACATCGCAGTACGGGCCGCCGATGTCCCCGTTGACGGTATAATACTTGCCGTCCTGGAAGTAGAAATCGCCGTCATCAGCGTGGAGCTCCTCAATATCGCCCTCATCCGCGCCGAACACTTCCCTCAGCACGGTGTCCACCGCTCCGGCGTCGATAACGGTGTAATAATAGTGGTCACCGTAGTTGCGGAATTTGTCCCTCGGATCCGGACGGTCCTCGGCGTAGACTACCTCCTGTCCCTTGCCCTCGAAGAAATAGTCGCGAAGGCCGGGATAAAACAGGCAGCCGCTGACAAGGTCGGCCATCGGCGTGCCGCCGTCAAAGGCATAGCCGATGTCGCAGTTATATATTATTATATCGCACAGCTTGTTCCATCCCGCCCGGTCAAGGGGAGCCTCCACCGGCGGGCAGCTTATATCGGCCGTTTTTGACGCCTCGTCCCAGGAGAAATCTAAACCCATGCCCTGACAGACGAACCCCGCCGGAACATAGACCTGACCGTTCTCGATTCTGGCCGGAACAGGCGCGTCAACGTAATCGACTATAAGCCGGCCGTCATCGCCGTAACTGTTCAGTAAGGCCGTGTTGCTGTCCGTATTGACCTCAACCAGACGGCCAACGTCCGATATTCTCACGCAGTTAAAATCGTTTTCAATTTCCTCCACCGTTTCGGGCCATATTCTATAGCCCAGGCCGCCAAAGGCTTCGGCGGGAACCATCAAAACTCCCTCCTCGCTTAAAATCGGCTCCACGGTCAGCGTCTCACCGTTCACCTTAACGGAGAGGGAGCTTTCCCCCTCGGGCAGAACGGCGGCGTTGGGCTTACAGCCCGAAATCAGAGAAGCGCAAATCAGCGTCAGCGAAAAAATCATACAAAGCTTTCTTTTCATTTTTTATACTCCTTATTGTATTCCGACTAAATCCTTGACTACCTGTCCGGCGATAATGAGTCCGGCGACGGAGGGCACAAAGGCCGTGGAGCCGGGCACGGAGCGGCGGCCGGTCTCCTCCCCCGAAGGGGCGGGGGTCAGGGGCTTCTCCTCGGAATAGACCACCTTAAGCCGCTCCACGCCCCGCTTTTTCAGCTCCCGACGCATGACCTTTGCCAGAGGGCAGACGGAGGTTGCATATATGTCGGCCACCTTAAAGGCCGTGGGATCCAGCTTATTTCCCGCGCCCATGCTGCTTATGATGGGAGTTCCGGCGGCCTGAGCGCGGACGGCCAGCTCGATTTTGGCCGTCACCGTGTCCACGGCGTCCACAATATACGAATAAGAGGAAAAGTCGAATTCCTCCGCCGTTTCCGGCAGGAAAAAGCAGTTGTGTATATTCACCTTCGCGGCGGGATTTATCTCCAGTATCCGCTCCCTCATGACCTCGGTCTTGTACCTGCCCACGGTCTTTGTGGTTGCGATTATCTGTCGGTTAAGGTTGGTAAGACTGACCCGATCGCTGTCGGTGAGGTCGATGGCACCCACGCCGCTGCGGGCCAGAGCCTCCACCGCGTAGCCGCCCACACCGCCCACGCCGAACACCGCCACTCTGGAATTTTTGAGGATTTCCATGGCCTCGCCGCCCAGAAGCAGCTCGGTTCTGGAGAACCGCTCGCTCACCCATTCTCCGCCGCTCACAGCTCGATCTCCGCGCTTTCCAGTCCGTTGGCCCGGGCGGTAAAGGTGATTTTTCCCCCGTCCGTGCCGTCGCTTTGAACCACCGCCGCGCAGCAGCCGTTGAAGGCCCTGCGGCGTGCGGCCTTGTCGGGCTCGTGACTGCTGGGGTCACCGTTGCCGACGCCGATTATCTTTGCCCCGGAAGTGACGGAGAAGTTTATCTCGCTGTCGGCGTAGGGCACAAAATTGTCCCCGGCGTCATAGACATAGGCCTTGACGACTATGGCGTCCTCGCCATCACGGAGCAGGCGGCGGTTGGCCTCGAGCCTGATCTTCGCCGGAGGGCCGGCGGTGACGGACTCCTGTGCGCAGACCCGCTGTCCGCCGTTTTTGCCGTAGGCAGTCAGCTTCCCCGGCTCGAAGGTCAGGGGCCAGTCGATGTGGCCGCTCCTGTCCAGCTCACGCTCGCCCAGCGATCTGCCGTTGAGGACAAGCTCCACCGTGTCGCAGTTGCCCACGATGCGCAGGTTCACCGCCTCACCGGGCTCCTTAAGGCTCCAGTGGGGGAAGAAGTGAACCAGCGGCTCGGTGCCCCATACGGCCTTATAAAAGTACCACGCGTCCTTTGGGAAGCCGCAGGTGTCCATTATACCGAAGTGGGAATTTATGCAGGGCCAGGCGTAGGGCGTGGGCTCGCCCCGATAGTCAAAGCCCGTCCAGACGAATATGCCCGTGAGCCGGGGATTGGCGATAAGATCCTTCCAGCTCTTTTCGTGGGTGCAGCACCAGGAGGCCAGATTGGTTTCGTAGCTGGTGCAGTAGCCCCGCTCCCTGTCGTCGGCGTAGACGCCCCGGGTGGTGGTGGAGCTGGTGCTCTCGGTACAGATCATAAGCCGGTCGTGGTAGTCGGCCTGATCCTTTATATACTGGTCGCCCCGCTGTCCGTAGTTGTAGCCCATGATGTCCATGGCCTCTTCATAGCCGTTCTCGTCCCAGCCGTGATTCATGGCCACGGTGGTGGGACGGGTGGGATCCAGCTTATTCACGATGCGGCGCAGAGTCTGCTCGATGCGCTTGCCCGTTTTGGTGCCGAGAATGACCTCCTCGTTGTCAAGGCACCAGAGTACGACGCTGGGATGGTTGCGGTCACGGAGGATAAGGGACTTCAAATCCTCAATGCCCCGGGGGCTGCTGTCCAGCTTGCGGTTTTCGTCCATAACAAGCATACCCAGCCGGTCGCAGGCGTCCAGCAGCGAGGGCGTGGCGGGGTGGTGGGAGCTGCGGTAGGCGTTGGAGCCCATATCCTTAAGGCTCCGTATCTTATACTCGTTTATGCTGTCAGGCAGGGCCGAGCCGACGCCCGCAAAGTCCTGATGGTTGCAGGTGCCCTTGATGAGCACCTTTTTTCCGTTGAGGAAAAAGCCGTTTTTGTCAAAGTAGATGGTGCGGATGCCGAAGGTGGTCTCGTAATCGTCCACCGCTTCCCCGTCCCAGAGGATAGTTGTGACGGCCTTATACAGGTTTGGGCTGTCAATGTCCCAAAAGGCGGGATTTTGCACATTGACGTACTGGGTCACAAGGGCGCTGCCGCTGGCTTCGGCGTCGAAATCCGAGCGGGCCTCCCCCGCCTTTTCCCCGTCGGGGCCGTAAATCTCGGTGAGGAGAGTTCCGGCGTCGGGCAGAGGGCCCCGGTTGTCTATTGCGGTCTCGATTTTGACCTTTGCGGAGCTGTCCTCCACCTGAGAGGTGATATATGTGCCCCACTTGGCCACGTGGAGCTGATCGGTGACGGTGAGCCACGCATGGCGGTAGATACCGGCCCCCTCGTACCACCAGCCCTCATAGTCCCGGGCGTCCACCTTCATGAAAAGCACGTTTTTGCCCTCATCCCCATAGCGCAGATAGTCGCTGATATCGTATGAGAAGGAGGTGTAGCCGCTGAAATGATTGCCTATCAGGTGGCCGTTGAGCCAGAGTGTGGAGTTGCGGGACACGCCGTCGAACTCTATCTCGATATGCTTGCCCTCCCACTGAGCGGGCACGTCAAAGACCTTGCGGTAACAGCCCACGCCGGTGGGCAGATAGCCCTGAGCGTCCCACTCCCTTTTGGAGAAATTGCCCTCAACTATCCAGTCATGGGGAAGGGTCACATCCCGCCAGTCCTTTTCGCTGACGTTGATTCTCTCCTCCCTGTCGTTATAGGCTATCTGGGTCCATTCTCCCTCGTGGCTTTTGCCGATGTCGGTAAGGCCTCCCGTGCGGCCGGCCTTGATGGCGTACTGTACGTGGATATCGCCGCAGTAGAACTTCCAGTTGTCATTGAATTTTTGATGTATTCTGTGCATTGTTTACTCCTTAATAATATATAGATTCAATTATTTGCTGTTTTTCGTCGGTAACTTCCGTCCCGCCCATGCGTATTTTGTAAATTTCCCGATGGGTGCGCTTCATTTCCCACTCCATTTCCTCATAGGGGCGGCCGCAGACGTCCACAAGGCCGATCTGGTAGTTTTCCCCGTCAAAGCGGCCCAGATAGGGCTGATCCGTCAGCTGGAACCAGTTTGCCCCGAGGCACATGGGGTGGGCGGCACAGCGGTGCATATAACGGCGGTAGGCCTTCGCCCGATCCGCCTGAGAGGCCACGGCCTGAATACCCGTGGCGTCCAGCCCCCGATCCAGCGCGCCGAAGTGGAACTCGCCTATCATCACGGGCATCTCCACCATTTTCACCATATTTTCTATGCTGTCCCAGGGGTCGTGGCGGTAACAGTTGAAGCTGAAAACGTCCATGAACTCCCTGCCCGCCGCCAGCGCCGGACTGCTGAGCCAGGCGTAGCGCATACCGAGGTTGAGGTGGTTGGGATCGACTTTTTTCAGGGCAAGGGCGGGGACGCGGATAAATTCCCGCACCATCTCCTCCGAGAGGGCCATTGTGTCGGCCTCAGCGGCGGCATTGAATTTGTCCACCCCGGCGCACATATCTCTGAAGCGGGTATAATTCGTCTCCCACGCGGCGTTGAGGGCCGATATATCCCCGTACCGCTCCTTGAGCTTGCGGAGAATGACGCTCTTGCTGAAAAATTCCTCCCCGCTCTCAAGGGTCATGCGGGCGATGTTCAGCCGATCCACAAAGGCCCAGTTGGGCTCGTTGCTCATGAAATAGCCTATCATGAGCTTATCCTCCCGACGGCTCTCAAGCTGGGTGGCCCAGCGGGCGCTGTCGGCGGCGTACTCCGGGTCGAACACGTCGGGGAAGTCACGGAAGATGTACTTTTTCGCCTTGGGGAAGCCCCGCAGTATCTGCACATAGGGCAGGCCGGAATATTCGATAAAGCCCGGGTCGCTCCAGCAGGCCACGGTGTTGGCGCCCCACTCCCGGAAGCGCCGTAGGGTGATCTTGCACCAGGCCTCGTACCAGTTGTCCCCAAAGGCCCGGACAAAATTGGCCTTGGCCCAGCTGTAAGCGCCGGGGTGCAGCCCGCCGCCCTCGGGCAGGGGGCCGCAGAGGGGCGCTATCCCGTTGATGTTGCAGTCGCCGCCCACGCCCACACAGTCGGGCCCGGCGCTGAAAAAGGCATAGCCCTCCGGATCGGCCAGCCAATACTTCTCCCCCTCCTTTTGTAGGGCGAAATATCCCGTGGGCTCGAAGCGTTTGCTCAGGCTGCCGCCGTATTTTCCGCAGCCCTCGGCGGTCTCGGGCAGGGGCTTTTCGTACTCGGCCCGCAGATAAGCTGTCATTTCGTCCGCGTTTGCGGTCTTGCCCGGCCAATCGGCCCCGGCCTTCTGGCCCAGTTCGTCCACCAGAGGGCTGCCCTCCAGAGGATAGTCCGGCTCGGTCTCGGATATGTACAGCGCGTGAAGTTGTATTTTCGTTTCGGCCGGAGCACGGTCAAGGCCCACGGCAAAGCGGCTGATTTTTTCCGGCTTCACGGGGCGGCCCTGGGTAACGGTCTTGAGCTTGCCCGGCGTCCTCCGCAGGAAGAGCTCCCGCCCCAGCACAGCCGACACGGGCAGGGCCAGACGGGTCTTAAGCCCCGGCAGCAGGCCCATTTTTATACTTTCGGCACAGGGGCCGGCGTTCCCGTCCCAGAACTTCCACAGCACGCTGACGCAGAAATCCGACAGGTTAGTCACGTCCATGACGATGTAGTTGGTGTCCCTGGCCTCCGCGCCAAGGACGGTGCCATTTTCGTCAAAGATCAGGTCGCCGCCCTCCGGCGGGAAAACGTAGATGTCCGCACCCTGACGGACGGCGTTTTTAAGTTTGGCTTCCACAACGATCACCTCGCGCTTATTCTCAGTTGAATTATATCATTATAAGGGAAGAAATACAAGTCCTATTTAAAAAAAATCGGCTATATTTTGCCGGCAACACTGATTAAAAATTAGGAATTAGGAAGATTATGAAATGAGGAATTAGGAATGAGGAATGAGGAATATTGACAGGGCAGTTACCTTGTTAGGTGTGACTGTACCGTAAATTTGAAAATGGAAAATGACCGGTAGGGCGCGACGACCCCGGCGCGCCGATGTACAAATTTACGGCAAACAAACAAAAAACCGTCCCTCGTCTGGGGACGGTTCTCCATATCCGACCGTTATAACAGGGCGCTGTACAGGCCTGCGCCAAGAATGGCCGTGAATATAAGTATCAGCAGAATGATGCCGACGGCGATGGCCATCCAGATGAGCTGAGCCTTAGCCCAGTTGCGGAAGGTGTCGTCATAAGTCTTGTCGCCGCTCCACACAAAAAGCATGATCAGATAGATCAGCCAGCCAACGAAGGGAATAAGGACGATGAGCGAACGCAGCATCCAGTCGCCCACGCTGAGGTGCCGTTTTTCCTGACCGGTGTACAGGTTGAAATTATTGTTTACCGCGTTGGGTACGGCGTTCCCATAGGCGTTATTGCCGCCGTTGTAACCGTTCTGGCTGCCGGTGTTGTAACCGTTCTGGCTGCCGTTGGCCGCCGGAACATCGGCCTGCCGGGCCTGCACCTGCTGAGGCTCCGGGCTCACCCTGACGCCGCATTTGTGACAGAAGGCCGTCCCCTCCGGCAATGTGGCTCCGCACTTACTGCAAATCATGATATCCGCCCCCTTTTTTTCTAATTATATCCTAAAATTCCACACTTGTCAACACTTTTTTGTGAACCGGCGAGGGATTTCGACTTCAACGGCAGAACAACCGTATGGCGCGCCGCACCCGCAAACGCAACCTTGATACCGTAGGGGCGCCCATCGGGCGTCCGTAACCAAATGTTTACGGCGGCAATAATGCACGAAATTTTAAATCAAATTTCCTGTTTTAATTTACGGCAACAACGACCGAACAACCGTAGGGCGCGACGACCCCGGCGCGCCGATGTACAGGTTTACGGTAAATATGACAGACAAAAAGCCTTCCCCTTTGAGGGGAAGGTGGCGCATCAGCGACGGATGAGGTGTAGGATGCAAAGCATCCGTTATAAAAACAAACAAAAAAATAACGCCGCCCAGCGGCTACACCTCATCAGTCGGCCTTCGCCGACAGCTTCCCCTCGGGGGGGGAAGCCTTTACATTATCTGTCATTGTCACCATAAAGCGTCACAGCGGCGCGCCGAGTCGTCGCACCCTACCGGATATTTTGTCATTTTTACCATAAGACGGTACAGGAAGTTTTGATTTGTAATTTCGTTTATCGTTGTCACCGTAAACGTTTTATGGCGGACGCCCAATGGGCGCCCCTACAATATCAAGGTTGCGGCGCATCGTCTGTCATTTTTACAATAAATCCGCCCAGCGGCGCGCCGAGTCGTCGCGCCCTACCGGATATTTTGTCATTTTTATCATAAGACGATACAGGAAGTTTTGATTTGTAATTTCATTTATCATTGTCACCGTAAACGTTTTATGGCGGACGCCCAATGGGCGCCCCTACAATATCAAGGTTTCGGAGCATCGTCTGTCATTTTTACAATAAATCCGCCCAGCGGCGCGCCGAGTCGTCGCGCCCTACCGGTTATTTTTTCATTTTTCTTTTTTACATTTACGGTACAGTCACGCCAAACAAGGTAACTGCCCCGCCAATATTCCTAATTCCTCATTCCTCATTCCTAATTTTTTAACGTTCCTCATTCCCCCATAATTCTTCCCAAAACGGTGTCCAGCAGCTCAAGATCATCCGGGGACATTTTTTTCAGCTTTTCGTTTACGCTCCTCAGCAGGCCCGGCTCCTTAAGGCCCGGGTCGAAAAACTCCAGCGGCGTTATGTCAAAGTAGTCGCATATATTGAGGAAGCCCGCCATGGAGGGCATGGCCTTTCCGGAGGAAATCGCCTGAACGTAATTGCGGTTTTGGCCAAGGTCATAGCTCATCTGATATTCGGAAACATCCGCCTTGAGCCGAAGCTCGGTTATTCGGCTGCGAATAAATTCTTTTCCGGATTCAATTCTTTTTTCAATTTCATCCATGCTCTTACCTCCCTCTTTAATATACATTATACGCAACAATCAATATGCAAAAACATATATTTTGTTGCGTATTTTTGAAAATTTCTCTTGACATTCCACATTTAATAATGTATAATATATTCAAGCAATAAAAAATCACGCATTAAATATGTAATGCGCAAAGGAAGGAGTTTGTTTATGAAATTTCATGCAAAAAGCTTTACGGCGGGAGCGCTGGCGGCCACGGTGCTGACGGGCGGCCTTGCCATGGCGAAGAGCGGCACCGAGAGCATCGAGGTGCTGTACGACAACATCAAAATCTACATCGACAACGTCCTCACCGAAACAAAGGACGCCGACGGCGACACGGTGGAGCCCTTTGTCTACAACGGCACAACCTACCTGCCTGTCCGGGGCGTGGCCGAGGCCATGGACTCCGAGGTGGAGTGGGACGGCGAAACCAAAAGCGTCTATATCTGGCATGATGTTGCCCCCGGCGGCAGTTATCTTACGGACATTCTGAAGCCTTATGAAATAGATAGATATATACGTTTAAGTAATTTCAATATGTTGGGAGAAGAATATACACACGGATTTTGGTATGATGCTCAATATGACAATTGGGCTGCTCCCATACTCTATAACCTCAACAGCAAATATTCCACTTTGTCCTTTACCCTCGGTCATATTGACGGTCATAACACCGCAAAGGGTGCCGGAGTTGAAATAATTGTCGATGGAGAAACGGTAAAGAAAATAGAGATTGACCCCGAGGCTCCGCCAAGGAGATACAGCGTGGCGCTGAAAAAGGGCCTGCAATTAAAAATAGTTCCGCGTGGTTGTGTTGGCCTCGCTGACATCACACTTGACTAATTTCCCATATACCGGCCGCCGGGTTTGTTCACCTCACCCGCGCGGCCATGCCCGTCGCGGCGCGGTTGAGAAACAACGACGAAAAGCCCCTTGATGCTTTTTCATCATTCGGGTAAGCAAAAGAAAGGACAGTTCAAAATGAAAAAAATGTTACGGGGTTTTGCGCTATTAATTTGCGTAACCATTATCGCGGCCATGCTGCCGGCTACGGCCCTTGCGGCGGAAAATTACGCCGCCGCCTATGCCAACGAGCTCAACTATCTTGTGAATACCTACGGCGTAATGACCAAACCGGAGCAGGAAAAGGGAGTGGCCCGGGCCGAGCTGATTGATTTTGACGCCAACGGAGTTCCCGAAATGTATGTGCTTTACCGCAACGGCGACGTGTTCGACAGCCTTTTTAACGAAAGGATATACGCTTTCACAGACGGCAAGGCTTCCATAGTCTATGATCAGGGCTGCGGCGATAAATACGGCTGGAGTAAAATGAGGATTATAGACCGGGGCGATATAAAATATGTCCAGCAGTTTACAGAGAACTGGGAAGCTTACGAAACCTTCGTCCCAATGACTCATCATACCGTCGGAACCGTAAAGCAATTTGACGGAAGGCAGTTTGTTGACATATACGTAGAGGACAATATTTTAGCAACGGCGGGTTCAAAAGAGGAATTGCTCAAAATGGGGTATGCTCCCGAGGCGGGATATGAAATAAATTATTCCCCGGCCAATTATAAATGGTATTATCCGTCCACAGGAAAAAGCGAACGGTTTTACTATGTAAACCGTTATACTGTCTCGGAAAGCGGCAACAGCCTTACATACAATATTCCGGTTGACGTTGACAGCGACAGCGTTATTTCAAGAATTAATCTGATCAAGAGCGCATCTGATTTTTATTATGTGACCTATGCCGATTCAAACGGCATATACCTTGAAAATAAGCAGTTTAACACCAAGGAAACTCAACGTCACCTCAGTGAGCTGTCCGACATACTGGCCGGCTCGACGGCCGCTCCCGGCGACATTATCGTTACCCTGAACGGCGCGGCGGTAAACAGCGACACGGCTCCGGTCGTAAGGAACGGGCACACACTTGTGCCGCTCCGTTCCGTCCTTGAGCAAATGGGCGCGGACGTATCATGGGACGCCGATTCAAACACGGCCATATGCGAGCTTAACGGGAACACGGTCAAAATAACCATAGGTGAAAACCAATTCAGCTTTAACGGCAAACAAAGGGCCCTTGACGCTCCGGCGGAGGCCGTTGACGGTCGGACAATGGTTCCGCTGCGGGCTATTGTTGAGGCCCTCGGCGGCAAGGTCGGCTGGGACGGGGTTTCACGCATAGTGTCGGTTGAGATATGAGAGCCTGAATACACGCACACACAAAAAACGCCCTGCATGGGGCGTTTTTTGTGTATAATTAGGAATTAGGAATTAGGAATGAGGAATATTAATTTGGCAGTTACACTATTTGTCGTTTTTACCGTACGACGGTACAGAAAATTTTGATTTGTAATTTCGTTTATCATTGTCACCATAAACGTTTGATTGCGGACGCCCGATGGGCGCCCCTACGGTATCAAGGTTACGTTTGCGGTTGCGGCGCGCCGAGGTCGTCGCGCCCTACCGATAATTCTGTCATATTTATCATAAAATTGTACAGCGGCGTGTTCCACCGTGTATTTTGTCATTTTTACATTTTTTTACAATTACGGTACAGTCACGCCTATCAAATTTACGGCACAAGTACAGTCACATCAAACAATGTAACTGTCACGTCAATATTCCTCATTCCTCATTCCTCATTCCTAATTCCTCATTCAATATCCGTACCTCTTCCGCTGTCCCGCAAAGAACGCCACGGACACGGCAAAGGCCATAACCTCGGCGGCGGCAACGCCCGTCCACACTCCGTCCAGCCCCATCAGCACGGGGAAAATCAGCACCACGACCACCTGAAGCACCAGCGTCCGCATAAAGGAAAGTATGGCCGAAACAAGGCCATTGTTAAGGGCGGTGAAAAATGCGGATGAAAAAACGTTGAAGCCCATAAACACAAAGGCGGCGGCAAAAATGCGCATACCTCTCACGGTCATGGCGCAGAGCTCCGGATCATAGCCCACGAATATCCCCGCCAACACACCGGCCAGCGCCGCCGAGGCCGCCGCCATTACCGTTCCGCTGAGGCCCAGAATGACAAGGCTCTTGCGGTACAGGTTTTTAAGCTCGGGCCGGTTGCCGGCGCCGTAATGGAAGCTGACTATGGGCGCCGCACCGATGGAGTAGCCGATGAACACGGCGGCGTAGAGAAAATTCACGTACATTATCACCCCGTAGGCCGCAACGCCGTTCTCTCCCGCCAGATCAATGAGCCGGAAATTATAGAGCATACTCACCAGCGACGAAGAAATATTGGTCAAAAGCTCCGAGGAGCCGTTTGTGCAGGTCTTGAGGAATACGCGGGGATAAAAACCCGTCCTAACAAAGCGGAGGGGGCAGCTCCGGCAAAAAATGAAATACGCCAGCGGCACTATCCCGCCAACCACCTGGCTGAGAACGGTGGCCAGCGCCGCTCCCGCCACGCCCCAGCGGAACACCGCCACGAACAGGAAGTCCATAACCATATTGGTGAGCCCGGCGGCCACGGTTATGCCCAGCCCCACCTTGGGGCGCTCTGCCGTGACGAGGAAGCTTTGGAACACGTTTTGGAGCATGAAGGCCGGCCCGGCGGCGACTATTATGCGGCCGTAGAGGACGCAGTCGTCCAGCATCTCTCCCTCGGCCCCAAGAATAACGGCGGCCCGGCGGAGCCCAAGCTCGCCCAGCACGGCAAAAAAAGAGCCTATTACCAAGGTTGCTGCGACGAGCATGGTAAAATAGCGGTCGGCCAGATCACGCCGGCCCTCGCCCATGGTTTTGGCCACGATGGCGCTGCCGCCGGAGCCGATCATGAAGCCCGGGGTTCCCAGCATCATCAGCAGGGGCATTATGAGATTTATGGCCGCAAAGGGCACCTTGCCCACAAAATTGGACACAAAAAGTCCGTCCACTATGCCGTAAACGGAAGTGAATACCATCATCCCCACCGAGGGCAGGACAAAGCGGACAAGCTTGCCGTATGTAAAATGCTCCGAAAGACTTATCTTCATGGACACATCTCCCTGAAAAAAATAAAAAGCCCGGCCAAACGCAACCGAGCTCACTCGACATCTTTTCGACCGGGCAGCTACGGCCGCGGGTCCTCCGATGAACAATGCCAGTATAACACAGGCGGAAATCTTTGTCAACAATTTTTTTAAAAAATTTCCATAAAGCACTTGACAAGCCGGGGAAAATGTGATAAACTGTCTTTACCTCGATGAGAAGGCTTTTTTATTGTGCGCCGGGGGACCCGTCGGGTCCGGTGGCCTTCCAAGAGGGAATTTAGGTAGGACGGCGTTCCGTGCCGCCCTGTCATAAATGAAAGGAATGAAAGACATGAGAGTTAAGGTAACACTGGCGTGTACCGAGTGCAAGCAGCGCAACTATGACACCATGAAGGATAAGAAGAATACCCCCGACAGACTTGAAATGTCCAAGTACTGCCGTTTTTGCCGCAAGCACACTGTGCACAGAGAAACAAGGTAAGGGGTGAGCGAAAATGGCAGAAGCCGAAAAAAAGGAAGGCCTCATAGTCAGGGCCAAAAAGGGTCTCAAGGCCACCAAATCCGAAATGAAAAAGGTAGTATGGCCCACAAAGACACAGCTTATCAATAACACCGGCATCGTTATCGCGGCTATCGTGATCTTCGGCATAATCCTCGCCGTACTTGATATTGCCTTCACACAGCTTGCCGGACTGATTTTGTCCATAGGTTAAAATCAAAGCCGGAAAGGGGGCAAGGGCAATAGCCCGCCGTTATGATAAAGACCAGCGACGAGCTGAGATGGTATGTTGCCCACACCTACGCCGAGTACGAGATGAAGGTTAAGGACAGCATCGAAAAAACCGTTGACAACCGCAACATCCGCAACCTCATCGCCGAGGTCCGCGTCCCCACCGAGGACGTGGTCGAGGAGAAGGAGGACGGCACAAAAAAGGTTGTTCAGCGCAAAATTTACCCCGGTTATATCTTCGTAAAGATGATAATGACCAACGAGACCTGGTACATCGTCCGCAACACAAGGGGCTGTACCGGCTTTGTGGGGCCGGGAAGCGAGCCCGTTCCGCTCAGCGAAAAGGAAGTCGAGCGGATGGGCGTCGAGGTGCCCACCCTGAACGTGGACTTCGCCGTGGGCGACACGGTCCGCATCAGCGAGGGCTCTATGGAAGGCTTTATGGGCGAGGTGCTCGAGATAAACACCGAGCGCCGGACCGTCAGTGTCATGGTCACCATGTTCGGCGGCCGTGAAATGCAGGTGGATTTTGATTTCCGCCAGGTAGAGCCTCTGGATTAAGGAGGCTGTAAGGTTTTTGAGTGGGAGGACGGCGCTCCGCGCCGCTTTGGTCCGCTATATACCACATTTTTTCATAGGAGGTGCACAGACAATGGCACAGAAAGTTACAGGCTACATTAAGCTGCAAATCCCCGCGGGCAAGGCCACCCCGGCTCCACCGGTAGGTCCCGCCCTCGGTCAGCACGGTGTTAATATCGTGCAGTTCACCAAGGAGTTCAACGAGAGAACGGCCAAGGATGCGGGTCTCATCATTCCCGTCATCATCACCGTTTACGCCGACAGATCCTTCACCTTTGTGACAAAGACGCCCCCCGCGGCCGTCCTTATCAAGAAGGCCTGCAAGATCGAAAGCGGCAGCGGCGTGCCCAACAAGACCAAGGTGGCCGCCATCAAGAAGGCTGACCTTCAGGCTATCGCCGAGCAGAAGATGCCCGACCTCAACGCCGCCAGCCTCGAGGCCGCAATGAGCATGATCGCCGGTACCGCCAGAAGCATGGGCGTTACTGTCGAGGACTGATCAGGACTAAACGAAAGTTACCGCGCAAAACCGCGCGCAATTAAGTGGGAGGGAGAAATCCCGTTGACCACCAAGGAGGTTAATTAAGCTATGAAACACGGTAAGAAATATAATGCCGGCGCAAAGCTCATCGAGGCCGGCAAGCAGTATGATCCTGCCGAGGCTCTGGAGCTGGTCATCAAGACCGCCAGCGCCAAGTTTGACGAGACGATAGAGGCTCACATCAAGCTGGGCGTTGACTCCCGTCACGCCGACCAGCAGGTTCGCGGCGCCGTAGTTCTGCCCAACGGAACAGGCAAAAAGGTGCGGGTGCTGGTGTTCGCCAAGGGCGACAACGTTGACAAGGCTCTGGCCGCAGGCGCCGACTATGTAGGCGCCGAGGATTACGTAGCCAAGATCCAGCACGAGAACTGGTTCGACTTCGACGTAGTTATCGCCACTCCCGACATGATGGGCGTCGTTGGCCGTATCGCCCGTATCCTGGGCCCCAAGGGCCTCATGCCCAACCCCAAGGCCGGCACCGTAAATCCCGACGTTGCCCGCGCCGTAACCGAGGTTAAGGCCGGTAAGATCGAGTACCGTCTCGACAAGACCAACATCATCCACTGCCCCATCGGCAAGGCTTCCTTCGGCCCCCAAAAGCTTGGCGAGAATTTGGATACCCTCATGGGCGCCATCATCAAGGCCAGACCTGTTGCCGCCAAGGGCACATACCTCAAGAGCGTGGCTATCGCCAGCACCATGGGCCCCGGAATTAAGATCAACGGCGCCCGGTTCATGTAATTTTTTCCGGTTTTTACGGAAAAGCTCTTGACAAATCCGGAATTTTGCGGTATAATAATTGCCGTAAAACATCTTTTCCACAGACAGCGGGCCGGGATTCGGTTCTCAGTAAGCCCCGCCGAGGAAGATTTTCAAAAGAATGACATTCTTATGGAGTCTTTGCGTCTGTGGCGGAGACTCCATTTATTCATTATTGTGAGGTGAAACACATATGCCAAGTCAGAAAGTTCTCGATGAGAAGAAGCAGATCGTTGCCGGTCTTACCGATCAGTTCCGGAACGCGGTTTCCGGCGTACTGGTGGATTACTGCGGCCTCACCGTTGAGCAGGATACACAGCTCCGCAACAAGCTTCGCGAGGCGGGCGTAGATTACAAGGTAGTGAAGAACACCCTTACCCGTCTGGCCGCCGACGCCGTCGGCTTCAACGAGCTGGATCCCATCCTTAACGGCCCCACCGCTCTGGCCATCAGCATGACCGACGAGGTGGCCCCCGCCAAGGTTATTGCCGAGTTCGCCAAGGACAACGATAAGCTTGAGATCAAGAGCGGATTTTTGGACGGCCGGGTAATAAGCCTTGACGAGGTAAAGACTCTTGCCGCCACACCCAACCGCGACACTCTCATCGCAAAGATCATGGGCAGCCTCAACGCCCCTGTCAGCAAGCTGGTACGCACATTGCAGGCCCTTGTGGACAACGGCGTGGAGCCCGCCGATATTCAGAAACCGGCGCCCGCCGAGTCCGCTCCCGCGGAGGAAGCCCCCGCCGAAGCCCCCGCCGAAGCACCCGCCGCAGAGTAAGCGGCACCAAATCTAACGAAATAATATTTTAAAAATATTGGAGGTTGTTTGTAATGACAATTCAGGAAATTATTGATGCCATAAAGGAGCTCAAGCTGCTTGAGGTTGCCGAGCTCGTTAAGGCCATGGAAGAGGAGTTCGGTGTAAGCGCCGCCGCTCCCGTTGCCGTTATGGGCGCTGCCGGCGCCGCCGCTCCCGCCGCCGAGGAAAAGACCGAGTTCAATCTGGTTCTCGCCGAGGCCGGCGCCGAGAAGATCAAGGTTATAAAGGTTGTTCGTGAGATCACCGGTCTTGGTCTTAAGGAAGCCAAAGCCGCCGTTGACGGCGCTCCCACCACTCTTAAGGAAGCCATCGGCAAGGAAGACGCCGAGAAGTATAAGGCCCAGCTCGAAGAGGTTGGCGCCAAGGTTGAGCTTAAGTAAACCACCTTATATTGATGAGATGATAAAATCCCGGGGCTTGTACCCGGGATTTTATACCTTAATGAACGTCCGACGCTGAAAGGAGGAATCGGCGGGGAAAACGTGTACCGTCCCCGCGCAACGTTATGACCTACACCGAATTTACCGCCGAGATAAAGGCCGGGCTGCCGGCCAGTCTGTACCTGCTCACCGGTCCGGAGGATTTTCTCAAGGAGAAGTGCATAGAGCAGGCGAAAAAAAGGCTGGTGGCTCCGGGCTTCGAGGACTTCAACTATCAGAGCTACAGCGACGTTCCCGACTTTGGCACTTGCGCCGACTTTGTGAACGGCCTGCCGATGATGAGCGACCGCAAGCTGCTGGTTCTGCGCCGGTGCGGCTTTTTTGACGCGCGGCTGAAGGGCAAGGCCGACTGGATGGAGCTGTTCTCCTCCCTGCCGCCCAGCGTCTGCATACTGCTTTGGGAGCCCGATCCGGAAAAAAAGAGCGCCAAAAAGAAGGCGGGCGAAGCTAAAAAGAGAAAGCCCTCCGGCCTCCGTGAGCTGTGCGGGAGCGTGGGCGTGACGGTGGATTTTCAGCTCCAGCCCGAAAACAAGCTTCTGCCGTGGCTGGCAAAGGTCGCGGCAAACGGCGGCAAGCTCATCGACCGTAACTGCGCCTCATACCTCATCGCCAGCCTGGGCCGGGGCATGAGCGTCCTCAAATCCGAAATGGAAAAAATCACCGCCTACGCCGCCGGAGAACAGATAACGCGGGCCGACATCGACGCCGTGATAATCCGTCCGGAGGAGGATCGGGCCTTTAAGTTCATCGACTCAATTCTTGACGGCCGCCGTGACCTGAGCTTCGGCTATCTGGCGGAGCTCAGACAAAATCAGACCGAGCCGCGGCAATTCCTTTCCACCTTATACGGGCAGCTCATCACCGTGTACAGGGCCAAGCTGCTCCTGGGCGAGGGCTATCAGCGCGGCGCGGTGACGAAAAAATTGGGCGTGGCCCCCTTTGTGGCCGAAAAGAGCGTCGCAAAAGCGGCCCGCGTCTCCGAGGAGGGACTGGAGGGACTGATCTCCCTCTGCCGTGATGCCGACCGGGACATCAAGAGCGGCAAAGTCGAGGTCTGGACCGCGCTGAACCTGATAATCGCCCAGGCAAGAGTTTTATAAAAGTGTTGACATTTTCTGAAAACTCTGATATACTGGATGTTGTGGGGCATCTCCCCCACCGCCCGACGGGTAAGCGGCTCGGCCCGACGGCAAAATCCGAAGAAAGGAGTGAAACAATGTCCGTATTTCTTATTGACTACGAAAATCTCCACGCCTCGGCCTTCAGCGGCCTTGAGGAGCTGTCGGAAGAGGACAGAGTGCTGATTTTCTACACCAATAATTCCGACAACCTGACCTTTTCCCTTATGGAAAGGCTTGTCAGAGCCAAGGCCAAAATCCAGTACATGAAGGTTATTTGCGGAGGAAAAAATTCGCTGGATTTTCAGCTTTGCAGCTATCTGGGTTATCTCATAGGCACAAGCTCCGATACCCGCTTCTGCATAGTCAGCAGGGACAAGGGCTACAATACCATGCTCTCGCTTTGGGGCGATAAAACCGAAAACGGCAACACCGTGGTCTGCGGCGTCACGATCCGCAACGGCATGAACAAGAGCGTCATTGCCGACGAAGCCGCCGATGTTGAGACGGCTGCCGAGGCCTCGGCCGAGGAGCAGGAGCAGACGCAGCTCAGGGCCGAACAGCCCGAGCTCATACAGCCCGAACAGGCGGAACCCACGCCGGAGCAGACAGAGCAGGCGGCGGCTGAGGCCCAGCCCCAGCGTCAGCCCGAGGAACAGGCCGCCGAAGCACAGAACGGCGACGCCCAGCCCGAGCAGCAGCCCGAAAAGCCCAAGCGCAAGTACAACCGCCGCGCTCCCTACAAGAGGAAGCCCAAGGCTCCGGCGGAACAGAGCGCATGACGGCAGGGCCCCGGCTGTCCCCACGGCTGGAAATGGTGTTGAGCCTTGCTCCGCAGGCGTCGGTTTACTGCGACGTAGGCACCGACCACGGCTACATAGCCGCCGCTCTTGCCATGAAGGGCGGGCGGGTGCTGGCCCTTGATATAAACGCCGCCCCACTTGAGCAGGCCGCGGGAAATATTGCCCGCTTCGGCCTTGACGGTCGGGTGGAGACAAGACTGTCGGACGGTTTTTCGGCCCTCGGGCCGGGAGAAGCCGACTGCGCCGTAATCGCCGGAATGGGCGGCGAGCTCATCGCCGACATTTTAGACAGAGGAACTAAAGAAATTCGTTATTTTGTGCTTCAGCCGCAATCCAAATTTTACGAGCTGCGGGATTATCTGAACAAAAACGGCTTTCTTATCCTGAAAGAGGACCTCTGCCGAGAGGACGAGCGCTACTATGTTGCCATGCTGGCCCGGCGCGCTGCCGGCGTCAGGCCCCTGTCCGAGGCGGAAAAGCACATCGGCCCCCTGCTGCTGAGGGAAAGGCCCCCTCTCCTGAGGGAATATCTGGCTTCGCGAAGGCTGGAGACGGAAAGAATTTTGGAAAAAATCGGCGGCGCCGAAACCCCGCGGCGGGCGGAATGCGCCGGACTTATTGAAATGTACCGAAAATATGAGCGCGAATTGGAGGGCTGAACATGGCCGTTGAGCTGAAAGAAATAATTGCCTTTATGGAGGAAAGCTTCCCCCTTGAATATAAGGCGGACTACGACAACGTGGGTCTGCTGGCGGGACGGCGGGACAGGGACGTGACAAAGGCCCTGCTCTGTCTGGACTGCGACAAATTCGTGGTGCGGGAGGCCGTGCGTGAAGGCGCCCAGCTCATAATCAGCCACCATCCGGTGATCTTCGGCGGCCTTAAGTCCGTCACCGACGGCGACCCCAACGGCGAAATGCTGTTGGAGGCCATTGAAAACGGCCTTTCCATTTACTGCGCCCACACCAATCTTGACAGCTGTCCCGGAGGACTGACCGACTGCCTTTGCCGGCGGCTGGGTCTTGTGCCAATCGAGCCAATAGACGGCAGCGACGGCCGCATATGCCGGCCCGAAGGGGAGTTGATGCTGCTGGAGCTCTGCGCGCGGATTAAGCGTGAGCTGGAGATCGACAGCGTCGCCACCACCGCCCAGATGAACCGGCCAGTAAGGCTGGCGGCCGTGTGCAACGGCAGCGGGGGCTCGCTTGCGGCCGCCGCCCGGGCCAAGGGCGCGGACGTGTACATAACCGGCGATGTGAAGTATCACCAGATGCGGGAATTTTACCTTGCGGACGGCTTCGAGTACATTCAGGTCAGCCACTACGACAGTGAAAAAATCGTCACCGAGCTGCTTTTTGACCGATTAAAGGAGCGCTTTGGCTCCCGCCTTGAGGCGGTAATTTCAAAAGAAAACTGTCCGCCCATGACTGAAGTGGGTTAATAACTAAAAAAATCACGGCCGATGTTTTGCAAAGCATCAGCCGTGATTTTTTTGGTCACGGGAGCTTTTCCGCACCGATCCGTAATGTTTTAGAAAAAAATGTTGCATATTTATTTAATATATGATAAAATATAGAAAAAGACATATAAGGAGGAAACACTTATGGCAATCGCAATCATCATTATCGCGGTCATAGCCGTACTGGTTCTGGCTCTGGCCGGGGGCTATAACTCCCTGACCAAGCTTAAGCTCAAGGTGGAAGAGGCTTTTTCCACCATGGACGTGTACTTCAAAAAGCGCTATGATCTCATTCCAAACCTTGTGGAAACTGTTAAGGGCTATGCTAAGCACGAGAGGGAAACCCTCGAGAGCGTTGTCGCCGCCAGAAACAAGGCCGTCTCCGCTCAGGGGAGCGCCAAGCTGGACAGCGAGAACGAGCTTTCCGGCGCGCTTGGCAGGCTTTTCGCCCTCAGCGAGGCCTATCCGGAGCTGAAGGCCGACACCCAGTTCCTCAACCTTCAGAACCAGCTCCAGAAAATTGAGGAGGATATTGCCAACGCCCGCAAATTCTACAACGGCACCGTCCGCCAGTATAACGAAAAGTGCCTGACCGTGCCTAACAACATTATCGCCGGTCTGTTCCACTTTGAGCAGAAGCCGTATTTTTCCGTGGCCAACGATGCCGAAAGAGAAAATGTTCAAGTCAAGTTTTAAGGCAATACTCTGCCTGGCGGCCGTAATGCTGGCGGCCTCCCCCGCGTATGCGTACGAAAGCTTCGCTGTCAACAGCTACGATGTGGAGGTAACCGTGGACGGAGGCCGCGTCCACCACGTGACGGAGGATATAAATCTCAGCTTTACCTCCCAAAGCCACGGCCTTTTGCGGGAGATACCCCTCAGCAGCAGTCAGGAGCCATATATCATTGACAACGTGGCAGTGGAGGGCGACCCCTTCACCCTCGAGCGCGGAGACAACGTTCTCGGCGTCAGGATAGGCAGCGCCTATAACTACGTGTACGGCCCGAAGCGATACCGGCTCAGCTACGACATTCGCTACGCCAAAGACGGGGACAAGGAAAACGACATCGTTTATGTCACCCCTATCGGCACCGACTGGGACACGCCCATAAATTCGGCCTCGGTGAGGCTTAACCTGCCTACGGACGAGATAAAATCCCTCACGGTGTACAGGGGCGGCTACGGCTCCGGCCGGGAAATTACCGGCGCCGTTGTCAGCGGCGGAACCGTGACCCTTGAAAACGTGTACCTCAACAGCCGGGAGGGCCTGACCTTCTACATCGAGCTGCCGGAGGGCACCTTTGCCGACGCTCCGAGGAGCCTGACGCCGGCCCGGGATCTGGCGGTTCTGGGGCTCATTATCCTGTCGGCGGCCATGGCCGCGTTGGCCTTTATCAGATGGCTCAGGATAGGCAGGGACGACCGCATTGTGCAGACGGTGGAGTTTTATCCGCCAGACGGCATGAACCCGGCCGAGCTGTCCTATGTGGTCAAGCACGGGGTGGATCTGTCCGCCGTTTCGGCCATGATATTTTACTGGGCCTCAATGGGCTACATGAGCTATACCGAAAAGGAGAACGGCTCCTTTGAGCTGGAAAAGCTGAAGGATATGGGCTCAGAGCGGCCCGAATACGAACAAAGGGCCTTCAAGGCGCTGTTCGGGGACGGGGACACTGTCACCAGCCGACAAATAGAGACCGGCTTTTACGACGAGGCACAGAGCATCCTTGTAAACGCCGTGGAATGCTTCCGCGGCGAACGGGCGCTGGAGCGCGGCTCGAACGCTAAGGCCTCGACCGTTCAGCTCATGCTCGGCCTGCTGCCTCCCCTGCTCTACGGAATTTTGGCCATTACCGAAATAGGCCTGTTTGGATTTGCGGGGCTTGTTCCGGCGATTGCCGTCTACGCCCTGACAGGGGCGCTGATACAGCGAAAAAACGGGAATAAGATAATGCCAGCGATCCTGATCCTTCTGTTGGGGGTCGGCGTCAGTCTGCTGACATCGCAGCTCATGGAGGCCAGGTTTTTCGGCAGCCGGCCGCGCTGCCTTGCCATAGCCGGATTTTCGGCGGTGGGGGCGTTTTTCGCCGCCCTTATCCACAGGCGCACGGACTACGCCACGAAAATTATAGGCCGCTGTCTGGGCTTCAGAGACTTTTTGACGACGGCGGAGAAGAACCGTCTGGAGGCTCTGGTGGACGAAAATCCGTCCTACTTCTTCGACACCCTGCCTTTTGCCTTTGTGCTGGGCGTCACGGACGTATGGGCCAAAAAGTTTGAGGGCCTTATAAAGGAACCGCCCGCCTGGTACACGGGTTATTACGGCGGCTATCCCTTCACCCCGCTGTATATGACCCATTCGGTGATGCGAACCTCCACCGGACTCAGTAAGGTTTACGCCGAAAGGGCCGCCAAAAACGCCGGCGGCGGCTTCCGCGGAGGCGGCGGCTTCTCGGGCGGCGGATTTTCCGGCGGTGGCGGCGGTGGCGGCGGTGGCCACGCATGGTAAACGGCAAATTTATATCAATCCCAATTAAAAGCGTCCAATAAAGCCTTCCCCTTCGAGAGGACAGACATTGTCTGACGGTGGCATGAAGTGCCGGATGAGGTGTAGGATGCGCAGCATCCGTTGTACGTTCACGGTTACACTAACGCCGCCCGGCGGCTACACCTCATCAGTCAGCTATCGCTGACAGCTTCCCCTCAAGGGGAAGCCTTTTTAATCTGTCATTGTTACCGTAATAAACTCGCATATTTATGATTTTGATTTTGGATTAGTATAAGAGGCCCGGCGCACTGCCGGGCCTCCCCTTTTCATCCGTGGCCGCTTCCCTAATGCGGACACAGGAGCCTGTCAGACCGTCCATAATGGGCGGGTCTGTGATCTTTATTCGGATCAATTTTATTTTATCACAACCATATCAAAAAAACAATAGCTTTGCGCAAAAGGCGTTTTTCATAACATAAACGGTCACCGAAACGGGGACTAAAAAACTTTAGACTCAGATTTTGCCATTGCAGGTTCATAAAAAAGCTGCCCAGGGTGCTGTGCCGCGGGCAGCTTTTTTTAGATTTCAACAGCTTTAATGAATTTCCAACGTCACGGACTTGGCCAGAGGCTCAATGCTTTCATAGTTCCGAACAAGCATAAGCGTGCAGCTGTCCGCGCCCTCGGGAATAGTCAGGGGAATGTTCGCGCTGCGAGCCGCGGGCTCAAGGGCCACATCCATGGATTTGACGGAGGTGAGGCCGCCGTCCTTATATCCGGCCAGGACGAGCTTGGCGTTCATAGTCTCGGCGCCGCCGTTATACACGGAAGCTACAATTCCGCCGTTATAGATATAGGCCGTAAGCGGCGTGGTGTCGGCGGCGGAAAACTCCAGAATGGTGTCCGCGTTTTCCTCCACCCACTGGGCGCGCCTCTGAAGGATCTCGTCAAAGCGGCTGATGTCAAAGCCGTTATAGCCCCATCTGACGGCGTTCATGGCCGCGGAGGACCTGAGATATTCGGTATATTCCGCTATCTTATTGTGGGTCTCGGCAAAAATCGCTCCAAGATTGTTGTCCCTGTAGTACCGGAGAATGTATTCCGCAAAGTCACGGTGCTGCAAAAGCCTCTTATAAATGGTGGGATCGCCGGTGCCGGCTATGTCTATGTTGGGAACCAGCCAGCCCTCTATATTGCTGTTGACGTTGTACGGTTCATATATTCTGTCGTTGTCCCAAAGGGGGCCTGCGTAGAGCAGGGGATCAATGGCGTCCTTATCCTTATAGAAGTAGGTGCTGCCACGGCCGCAGTCGCGGTTGCGCAAAAATTCCTGGTGCCAGAAGTATTTGGCGAAGCTCTCCATGTCAACCGTGCTCATAAAGCTCCGTCCGTCTGCCATGAGGCCGTCGCCGAACACGGCGTCGAGGAAGCCCTCAAGGTAGTGCTTTATATAGGCGTACTCGTTGTCGTCGGTGACGGTCTTTGCCAGATCCTCGGGCTCCTTTATGGAGAAAGTGGTGCCGTACCTGTTGACCTGAAGGTCGTCGCCGCCCCAGTTATCAACTTCAACAAGATAACCGCCGGTCATGTCGAGGCCCTCGATACTGTTGCCGTTCGCCTCATACTCGTCGTCGAGGTCGGAAACATTTACCCGGGCGCCGCCCACTTCCACCTTTTCGGTGAGAAGGTAGTTGCCAAGATACTCGCCGTTCATGAACACATCCACAAACTCGCCGTAGCCGGTGTAGGTCATATTCATGTCGTGGCCCAGATCAAGAGCCAGCTTGTTGCGGATTATGTCCTCGTCGTTCCTGATGATGAGCCAGGTCTTGGATTCGCCCATGCCAAGAACGTCCGCCTTTTTCTCGAACTTGAACTGATAGGGCTTTTTGGTGGTGAGGTCGGGCACCCATGTGCTGTTGCCCCGGCCCTTTATCTCCATGGTGCCGGGAGCCTTTTCGGGATTTTTGTCCTGATAGTCAAGACTGCTCACGTCGGCCCAGCCCTTTTCCGCCTTGAGTCTTTCGGGCACGATGAGCTGTACGTCGCCGTAGCACTTCACATTATGATCGGGGGAGGTGTTCATGGCGTTTATGGTTCCGTAGCTTTCGTCAATATCGAAGTAAAGGGCGGGTATGTCCGACTTCATGGCGGTCACCGTCTTGGGAAGGCCGCCTATATTCACGGTCACGGGATTGGCCGCGTCGGTGAAGTCCACGTTTTCATGTACCGTTCCCCTTGTCCCGCCGCCGGTGACCTCCGCAAACGTAAGGGAGGACAGATCAGCCGCATCGGGAAGGAAGAGGTAAACCTCGCCGTCAACGGTCGAGGAATTTATATCGTAGGGAAGGCCGTTCTCGGCGGCCGGCACTACCAGCGACTGGGTCATATCAATGGCGGAGGAAATATAGTAATAATAGCCATCGTCAATAACCGAGCACTCCTCGGCGCCATTAGCCGCGGCGCCTTCGGCAAGTACGAAGGAGGGAACGAGGCCGGCCTCGGCGGAGTTAAGGATGCAGCCGTTGGTCAGATCCAGAGTTCCGCTCATCATTTCAATGGGAGCGTTGACATCAATATATCCGTTCACGGTGAGAGTACCGGCTCCGGTAAAGACCACGGAGCTGCCCTCCGCCCTTATGCTGACGCCGCTGAGAGTGACATTATCATCGACCAGCAGGCTGCCTTCGGTGAATATTATCTGTCCGCCGGTAAGGGTCTTATCCCCCGCCACGGTGACGCTTTCGCCAAGGGTCACTGTGGACGCCAGCTTTATTTCGGTCACACTGGGATCCGTCAGAGCGGCCACGAGTTCTTCGGGAGTGTCGATATCCGCCTCGTTATAGTCGGCAAAGACCGGATAGCCGTCAGGGCCCTGCGTCCATACGCCCCTGTCCTCCACGGTACCGTCAAGGGTGTTGAGGGCGGCCGCAAGGGTCTTAAAGAGCTCGGTATCGTCGCCCCAGTTATTTTTACGGCTGTAGTCGGCGGCGATGAGGGTGGATTCCTTGCTTCCGCCGCCATAGTTGCTGTGTTCGGCCTTGTCCAGAGAGAAAGCTCCCTTTACCGTTCCGCGCACTCTGCCGGCAATTTCGCCCCTGGCGCCTTCAACAGCCTGAACCGTTACTGTGTTGTAAACGTCATTCATAAACACCGTCTCCGGTTCTATATATCCCACTATGCCGCCGGTATAGTTAGTCCCGCCGGTAATCTGGCCGGCATTACAGCAACGTTCAACGCCGCCGTAAAGGCTGCCGGCAATACCGCCGGTGCGTCTGGAGCTGCCGCTTACCCCGCCGTGGTTTGAGGAGTCGGAAATTACGCCCGAGCCGCTGTAACCTATGACGCCTCCCACGTCGGAGCGACCGCTTATATTACCGTAGTTCACCGCGCCGCCTACATTGCCGTAAGCTATACCGGCAACGCCGCCCGCATAGTCCAGGGCCGCAATATAACCGTAGTTTGTAAGGGAGCTTCCGTCGGCGGAGAGGAAACCGGCAATGCCGCCGGTGCCGAAAAGCTCGTCGGTAGGCTCCTCCTGAACTGAGGCCTCATCGGACTCCTCCTGAAGAGAGGCCGCCACCGCGGCGCCGTTCTCCACGGAGCCATAGTTCACACAATTCTCAAGCCTGACCGCGCTGTAACCCGCAATTCCGCCGGTGCATTTTTTTCCGTTGCCGACAACGCTGCCGCTGTTGACACAGTCAGAAATTGCGCCGCTGCCCAAAGCATAGCCCACGATGCCGCCAAGAAGGCCGGAGCCGTAAACCGTGCCGGAATTCTTCAGGCCGGAAAGCGTCCCGCCGTCGGAATATGCGCAGACTCCTCCCGCGTAGTCGGAAGCGCCGCCAACAGTTGAAATTTGGGCAAAATTGACACAGTCCCGAATTTCGCCTTTATTGACGGCGGCAATACCGGCGATATATCCGCCGGAGGACCGGACGGTAATATCATCCGTATTTTCACACTTCGCAACGGTTCCGGTATTTTCATACGTTATTCCGGCCGCCGAATTTGTGCCGGACACCATAACGTTGCTCCTGACGGAGGTCACGGAGCCGCCGTTGGTCACGGCTATTGCCGCGGCACGCCGGCCAGAAATCACACCGCTGACGGTGAGGTTATTGACCTGACCGGTAAGCTCGAGGAACAGAGCCCCGTCGCCGCTTTCGTTTATGTAAAGACCGGAAATCGAATGGCCGCCGCCGTCAAAGATGCCGCCATAAGACGGTATGGGGGCAAAAGCGTTTTCCGCCGAGCCCGCCAGATCTATATTCTCCGTCATCACGGCGTTCAATGTCTCCCCGGCGCGGACCCTTTCCGCAAAGGCGCTGAAGTCCTCGGCGCCGGCTATGACAAACTGTTCCTCGGCGCAGGCGACCAATGCCGGAAAGACCGGCACGGCGAGGCATAACGCCATCAGAAGCGCCAGAAATTTCTTCATAAAATCAACCTCCCATAAAAATCCCTATACTTATATAATTATAGCATTTTTAATTTGCATTGTCAACTCATACCTTGAAAATTTTACTCATTTTTTACATAATTTATTCGGGCCACGATATTTCCGCCTTAACCAAACCGGCTCAAAGGGCGTAATATATAATATAGAAATTAGCGGAGGAGGTGCCGGAATGGGCAGACGGCCGCCTGTGGGCGGAAAAGGGTGCAGCCAGCTGGGGCTGGCAATGCTGTCCTTTGTGCTGGGCATTTTTACCGCCATGATACTGCCGGTCACGCTGCTGGCGGTGATCGAGGGCGGCCTTATAATCGTGCTGGGAATAATCACGCTTCGGAGGTGAAAAAATGAAGGTATTTGTGTTTAAATTACCCAAGGTACTTAACTCATTGGCGAAGATTTTTTTCAAGGTGTAAGCAAAGCTGATGACCCCCCACAATGTAATCTGGTGGCACGGGGGCTGTTCAAAAAAATCGTGCAGAACGGACGAAAATCAGCCCGCGCAGGCGGCCCCTGCCGCCGAGCAGGCCCTCCCGACGGTGTACACAGGTACACCGAGCGGTGATTTTCGTTCGTAGTTCAAGGGCATAAAACAAAAGAAAAACCGTCTTTTTCTTGTAAAAAGGCGGTTTTTCAACATTAATTTATAGTCTTGACTTTATTGACGGGTTTATCAAAACTTGAATTTGGCTCAAGTAAACGCTTTCAGCCCTTGAGTAAACACTGATTAAATAACGCCTGGGGCTCAGCACGACGCTTGACGGCCAAATTTCCCCAATACTGCGTCAAAAATGCTCGAAATACATCAAGTATTTCTGCGCTTTTTTCCTTGTCTCGTGAAAATTATGTCTCGCCAATCGCCGCACTGTTTTTAATCAGTGTTTACTTGAACGGTCTGCGCCATTTTTTTACAGCCCCAAATTTATTTGATCTTGCCCATCATCCTGAGAGCGTTGTATACCATTACAACACACTGACCGCGGGTGGCGTTGCTGAGAGGATCAATATTGGTGTACTGAACACCCTGATACTCAAAGGTGTTGCCGCTGACAATATTGTTCTGGGCCAGCATATAAACGGACTGGCGCGCCCATTCGGCTATGTTTGCGTCATCGCCGAAGGTGCCGATCTTTATGGTTTTGTCCTTGAACACATTTCTGTTGTCAAGAGCGCGGTAAACCACGGCCATAACCTCGTCACGGCGGATATTGCGGTCGGGAGCAAAGGCTCCGTCGCCAACACCGTTGATAAGATTGGCCTTTTGAGCAGACGCTATGTAAGCATAGGCCCACTGGTCACCGGGAACGTCGGTAAAGTCAGCGACCGCGTTGATGTCATAGAGGTCAAGGGCGGCAACGATTATCTTGGCGAACTCATCGCGGCGGATGGGGTTGTCGGCCTTGAAGGTGCCGTCAGCATAGCCGTTGATGACGCCAATATCGGAAAGGGCGTATACGGCACGGCCAACCTCGGTGTTCTCGTTCACATCGGAGAAGCTGTAAATGTGCTTCACGGGCTCCTCATCCAAATTCTCGTTTGTCACACCGTAATTGTCGTCATTGTTGTTCGGACGCCTGTCGCCGGTATTGCCGGTGTTGCCAGTGTTGCCAGTGTTGCCGGTGTTGCCGGTGTTGCCGGTATTGCCGGTGTTGCCGGTGTTGTTGTTGTCGCCTGTATTATTCTCGGGTTCCATAACGGTAACCTGAGAGGTGACACCGGTGCTTACGCCGCTGCCCAAAGCATAGCCGTCGGGAACAACGGCCGTACCGGAAGCGGTAAACGTTCCGGCCGCGCCTGTGGAAGGCACATCATACCAGTTGACATCCAGATCCATGATAACGCCGGTCTCGGTCTCGGCTGTGACGGTGGCGGGCAGCTCAAGAGTATCGCCGACCTCAAGCTCAACGGCATTGGCGGTATTGTTGATATCCACGATAACGATAATATGATTATCATCGCTGCCGTCATCCAAAGAGCTGAGCATATCGTGTTCAAACACCATGGATTTGACGCTCTCATACAGAGGCATGAAATCCTCATGAATCACACCGTTAAATATAGCAGCCTCAGCAGCCTTGGGATAAGCCTTGTACAGCGCCACCTGAAGGCGTGAAAATTCGCTGGCGTTGCTGACGGTCTTCACGGCGTCGATAAGAGCGCCGTCAAAATTCGACTCGGTTATGGTATTGACACGGTTCTGCCAGTAGAGGTTGTTCTGAATAGCCCGAAGGAAGTTGAGAATGGTGCTCTCGCTGACGCCCTGAGCAACAAGGTCGTCAATAAATCCCGGGTTGCTCGCCGCAAAGTCCGAATACGCGTCACGGACAGAGTAGGCGAAGGTGGGCACCGCGCAGACCAGCATGGCAAGGGCCAGCACAAGTGCCAGAATTTTCTTTTTCATGGTAATCATCCTTCCTGATATTTTTTATACTAATACCTAATCAAAAATCATCAATTAGCGGCGGCCTTTTTTGCACGGTACCGGCTGTTTTTTCCTCGTCCGGCGCAGAAAAGCCTCACCTTTTGACTGATGCCTTAAAAAAGGGATTAGCATTGGTCTCATAGTTTAGACGACAGAAAACAAAAAAAGTTCCCACTTTTTTAAAATTTTTTGCCGTACCAAACATTACTTAAATATCATATCACATTTTCTCGTGATTGTCAATCACTTTTGACTTTATTCACAAAACTTTAATATGAAGGGAGGCCCTGTCCAAAAGCCGCCTTATACTAATCCCCAACTAAAATCAGACATTTGCGCCGGCCTTTTTCGCGCCATGCGGCGTCATCGGCCTTGACAATACATAAAGTATTGCCTGCGGCCTCTTCCTTGCCTGACACGAAAAATTCTCGTCGCTCGGTGTCTGATTTTAATTAGGGATTAGTATTATTCGCGGCTCGTCCGGCGCAAAAGGGGCCTCCGCAGAGCGGAGACCCCCTGATAAATTGTCAGTCAAGCTTGAACCGAAATTACTCGGCGCCGTAAACCTCGACCTCGGCAACCTTACCCTCGCCGGCAAGAGTAACCATTACATACTTGCCCTTGGCTTCGCAGGGATGGTAAGCGGTAACGCCGCCTACGCCGGCTCCGCTGTATACGGGGGTCCAGTTGGAACCGTCAGCGGAAACGGAGATGCTGTAGTTAAGAGGATCGGCATCAATGCCGCATACGCCAACGCTGGTGACGGTCTTCTCGTTAGCAAGCTCAACAACCACGCTCTGGTTGGCAAGACCCTTCCAGTAGGTGTTCTTGTCCTTGTCAACAGTGGCGGAAGCGGGGAACTTCTCGTCGGCAAGGATCATGGTGTTGGCAGACTTGAGAGTCACACGGTTGCCAACGGGCTTGCTGGATATGGAGGACAGGCCGCCGCCGGTAAATGCGCCGGCTGTGCCGCCGGATACCGTGCCGCCGTAAACCTCAACCTCGGCAAGGGAAGCCCAGCTGCCCTCGTTGGAGCCGTTTACGTCGATCTTGATATATCTGGCAGTCTGGCCTACGGTAACTGTTTCCATAACGCCGCCGCCGGCCGCGCTGGTCTGGCTGGCAACAGAGGTGTAGCTGCTGCCGTCAGTGGAAACGGATACGGTGTAGGGAAGCGCTCTGCCGGGATTGTCGGTGTACCTTCTCATCTGTACGCCTACGGTAGCTATGGTCTGAGCGGAGCCCAGGTCAATAACCAGGTTCTGGCTGCCTTCAGCGGCCCAGAAGGTGTCGGGATTGCCGTCGACGGCGTTGCGGCCGGGATTGGCAGCCTCGGGCTCGGCGCTGGCCTTGGCCATGCCGCCGTTAAGGGCGATCTTTCCGCCGGGTGTAACAACGGGACCTACGCCCTGCTGAACCTGACCTGTGGCGGGCTTAGCGGTGCCGCCGGTATAAACCTCAACCTCGGCTACGCTGGCCCAGTTGCTGATGCTGTTGCCGTTTACGTTAATTCTTACATATCTGGCGTTTGCGGCCACGGGGATGTATTCCATAACACCGCCGCCGGGTGCGCAGGCGCCGCTGAAGTAAGAGGTGTAGCTGCTGCCGTTCTCGGATACCTCCACGCCGTAGTTAACGGTTCTGGTATCCTCGTAAAGCTTCATCTGAACGCCGACGCTGCTTACGACAGCGCTGCTGCCCAGGTCGATAACGAGATTGGCGTTGCCCTCGGCGGCCCAAACCGTGCCGGCGTTGCCGTCAACGGCGTTGCGGCCGGGGTTCTGAGCCTCGGGCTCGGCGCTGGCCTTTACCATGTTGGCATTAAGGCTTACCTTTGTGCCTGTGGCGCTGGTGGTTACCTGCTGAGTTACGGCTCCGCCGGCTCCGCTGCCGGTAACGCCGCTGGCCTTGGGAGAGTTGGCATCGCCCTGGAATACGGCCACATCGGCTACGGAAGCCCAGTCGCCGGTGGAGGAACCGTTTACATTGATGCGGATATAGCGGGCTACCTTGCCGTCAACCTTGGGGAATTCCCAGGTGGCGCCGTTGGGCACGCTGGTACCGTTGAACACGCTGGTCCAGTTGGTATTATCGGAAGAAACCTGTACGCCGTAGTTGATGACACGGCCGTCGGTGTAACGCATCATGCGTACGCCTACACAGGCGATCTGCATGGGAACGCCAAGGTCGATGTCCATGTGCTGGCTGCCCTGAGCGGCCCAGCGGGTCTCAACGTTGTTGTCGATAGTCTGATTAACGTTGTTCTGAGCCTCGGGAGTAGCGCTGGCGGTAAGCATGGAGGTAGTCAGGGGAACCTGAATGCCGTAAGCCTCGGTAGCGGCCTGCATGGGCTTCTCTACCGTATAATTCTTGGGGCTCTGAGTGGGACGCTCGGGATAGTGGTGATTTACTTCCAGCATCCAGCGGAGCATCTCAACGGCGTTGGCGTCGCAGTCGAAGAAGGGATCGACCTTCTCGGAAATTACTACAAGAGCGTCCATGGGATTGTTGGCCACATACTCGCTGGTGCCGCTGTAAGCGCTGAACCAGATCTTATAGCCAAGGCCTTCCATAACCTGACGAACGGGTACGCAGGCGTAGCCGTCCTTGCGCTCGGCGGCGGTAGGAAGAACGCCGGCGGCGCCGTCAACGGTGTAATCGGCGCTTCCCATAGTGAAGACAACGGTCTTTCTGGTGGTGTTGCTGCCGTTCTTGATGTCGCGGGTTACATAAACGGTGTCGCTGTCTTCGGTAACGTCGCAGTTAGGCATATAGTTCTTGATGGCGATGACGGGAAGCATCACGGTGTTGTCCTTATAATAGGTCTGCATATTGTGGTTGTTCTCGTCATGGTGGTTGATGATACCGTCATGATAGAAGTGAGCGGTGTTGACCTCAAGAACATACTTGCCTACGAGCTTTCTCATAATGTAGGGATAGATGTCGTTGTTGTCGGTCTGGTCGCCGCGAACGCCGCCGGCCAGCTTGGAAATTTCGGAAGCGGCAAGCAGGAAGGCGCCTACACCGAAGTTGGCGGTATTGCCGCCGCCGATGTTAAGGCTCTGCTTGGAGTTCTCGCCGATGGGCTGAACATAACCCACGGTACCGTCGGCCTGAAGGGCGGTGTTGTACAGGAAGTACCAGCCCTTAAGAGCGGTGTCGAGGTAGGTGTCGCGGTCAAGATAGCCGCTGTTGATACCCCAGGCAAGGCCGTAGGTGAAGAAAGAGGTACCGCTGGACTCAAAGCCGTCGGCGTGAGCGCGGTCAAGGATGGAACGGGACCAGAAGCCCTCTACCTGCTGGTTGCGGGCAACGCCCTGAGCCATCTGGGTGTATTTGTCAAGGAAATAATCTCTGTGCTCATAATCGGTGGGCATATCAGAGAGAACGCGGGCAAGACCGGCAAATACCCAGCCGGAACCGCGGGCCCAGAAGTCCTTCTTGCCGTTGTCGGTCTTGTGGTCGGGATATATGTACTTGCCGTCGCGGTGGAACAGCTGCTCCTCGGTATCCCACATACCGTCCTTGGTGCCGCCCTCAACATCCTCGGCGGCCCACTTGAACCACTCGTACTGCTTGTCGAGGTACTGATAGTCGCCGGTAAGGACATAGAGCTTGCTCATGATGGGCATGGCCATGAACAGGGAGTCGGCCCACCACCACCAGTCAATCTCGGAGCGGGACATCTGATAGCTCATAACCTCAAGGGCACGGGCAACCTTGCCGTCATCCTTGATGGCGCCCTTGGAGGCCATATACTCGTCATTATAGAGGTCGATATAGGTCTGGAAGCAGATCTGCCAGTCGCCGAAGAGAACCCAATCCTGGCCCTCGCCGTAGCCGCCGTTGGAAGCGTTGCCCTTCCAGGCGGACTTATTTGTGCTGGTAGCGCCCTTCCAGTTGTTCTGCATGGCCCAAGCCTCGGAATAGTTCCGGTAAAGCTCAATACCTGTGGTAAAGTAGGCCTCCATGTTGCCTACGTGATAAGCGGCATTGTCCCAGAACGAGCGGCCGTGGTTGCGGTTGCTGGTTATCCACTTATCGTTGGCTCTCTCAAGAGCCTCGATAGCCTGTACGCGGGTAGGCATTTCGGCCTTGGCGGCCTCGCCCACTTTCTGCGCCGCCGCAAAAGCGGGAACGCCGCTAAGACAGGTCATGGCCACGGAAGCAGCCAACCCGGCGGCCAGCGCACGAAGGTTTAACTTTTTCATGTTCGTTGTCCTCCTTGAAAATTCGTTTTTGGGCAGAGCGAACAAACTCTCCCCATAATCGTTAAATATATTTTAACATTTTATTTAAAAATAATCAATAAGAAAATCAAAATTTCTTTTCGCCGAATTGCTTAATTTTTTAAAGATTTTTTGTGCAATTTGCCAAAACTTCCAAAGCCTGTGCGGAAATATGCTCATAACGTTCTTTTTTATTCTTAATTTTGATACGTTCCCACTGTATTATTCCGAAATTGGCGTTCATGGGCTGGAAGTTTTTAACCTCCGGATCGGTTATGTAGGCGGTCAGGGCGCCGGTGCAGGTGGAGGGCGGCAGGATCAGAGGCTCCCGGCCGGCGGCACGGGCGGCGGCGTTTATACCGGCCATGAGTCCCGAGGCGGCGGACTCCACATAGCCCTCCACTCCGGTTATCTGACCGGCGAAAAACACCTCCGGCCTGCCGCGCAGACTATAGTCCGGAGCCAAAAGCCGGGGCGAGTCGATATAGGTGTTCCGGTGCATGACACCATAACGGACAAAATCGGCATTTTCAAGGCCGGGTATCATGGAAAACACCCGCTTCTGCTCACCGAACTTCAGGTTCGTCTGGAAGCCTACCATATTATATAAAGTTCCCTCGGCGTTGTCACGGCGGAGCTGAAGCACCGCCCAGGGAGTAAGGCCCGTCCTCGGGTCACGGAGGCCCTTGGGCTTAAGAGGGCCGAAGCGCAGGGTGTCCCTTCCCCGGGCGGCCATTATCTCCACGGGCATACAGCCCTCAAAGACATTGGGCGTTTCCACGTTCCCGTGAAGGGGCGCCCGCTCGGCGGCGACCAAAGCCTCCCAGAAGGCGTCGTACTCCTCCCTGTTCATGGGGCAGTTTATGTAATCCGGCGTGCCCTTGCCGTATCGGGCGGCCAGATAGGTCTTTTCGCCGTCAATGCTTTCGGCGGTTATGACCGGCGCCGCCGCGTCATAGAAGTGCAGGCCCTCGCCGCCGGTGAGTCCGGCGATAACGCCGTTCAGCCCGCCGTGGGTCAGGGGGCCGGTAGCAATCACCGTTATGCCCTCCGGCAGCTCCTCGACCGTTTTGGCGACAATCTCCACATTCGGCAGCGCCCGCAGCCTTTCGGTGACAAGGGCCGCAAATTTGTCCCTGTCCACTGCCAAAGCTCCTCCGGCGGGGACCCTCGTGGCGTCGGCGCAGGAGATGACAAGGCTGTCCATGCGGCGCATTTCCTCCTTAAGCAGGCCGCAGGCGTTGTCAAGGCCGTTGCCCTTGAGGGAATTGGAGCAGACCAGCTCGCATAAGTCGGGATTGGAGTGGGCGGGGGAAAAGGTAAGGGGCTTCATCTCGTAAAGCCGCACCTCCGCTCCCCGCCGGGCCAGCTGCCACGCCGCTTCACAGCCAGCGAGGCCGCCGCCGATAACGCTGACTCTACTCATCGGCGTCCGTCTCCGTTCCGGCCGCGCCCTCCTGAGCGTTGGCCTTATTATACATTTCTATCACCTCGTCGCGGGTCAGGGCCTCGTCCTCAACCCTTACGCGTCCAAGCTCATAAATCACGGGAGTGCCGTCATCGGCGGCATACCAGGACAGGAGCACTGCGTCGCCGGGCTTGAGGCGGCCGGCTGTCTCGGCGGCGGAGCCCTCCAGCGCATAGGTGGTGAGCTCGTTATAGGTGTTTATCGTAATATCGCTGAGGCTGACGGCCACAACCCAGCCTCCCTTTGTGTGGTCGTCCACAATGTCGCCCTCCATAAATACCTCCTCGTACTCGCCAAGCTCCTCGGGCGTTGGCAGGGCCTTGTCCTCGGGGCCGGCCAACGCCTCGGTGCCGCCCACCTCGGCCTCCGTGACGGGAATTAAATCCTTGCCCTCCTTTTCCTCATAGGAAATGATATTTTCGGGCATATCCTTATCCTCGCCGCAGCCGGTCATGGCGGCGGCCGCCAGAGCCGCGGCCAGCAGACAGATAATTTTTTTGTTCACACTATCACCTCAGGAATATTTTTTTGCATGGGAAAAATAATAAATCAGTAGTAATAATAATATAAAAACCAAACGAAAGGATCGCGATCAATATGGAAAAAATAATAACCGCCCTCTTTGACACCACGGAGGAGATCGAGGCGGCCCGTTCGGCCGCCACTGAAAACGGTGCCCAGGCAGACAAGATAAGCGTCTGCCGGGCGGAGGTGCCGGCCTCCTTCGCGGGGAAGAACACCCTTTCCGGCACGGCGCTGGGCGCCGCGGCCGGAACCGTGCTGGGCTTGGGAGCGGCGCTTTTGGAAAACATGGGCTTCGTTTCCAGCATGGGGCCCATGGCGGGACTGGTCAGCGGGGCCGTGGTCGGAGCCATAGTCGGAGGATTTTTCGACCTTGAGGCCGCCCGAAGCGAGCCGGACTGGCGCTGGCTGTTCACCGTCACCATGGACGAGGATATGACCGGGGCCACGGTGCGCCGCCTCCGCCGCTGCGGAGGGGAAAGAGTGAGCGTGGAATAATATCAGCTTATTATCTCCGTCCGGCCGCCGTCCACGGTGACACGCCACGCGGGCTCAAAGGAATAGGTTTCGGTGTTTTCGTTTCGCACGAGAGTATAACCGGCCTCCAGATTTTTAACCGTGGCGCCGTCGGGGAAAAGCTCCAGCATTTCGGGAATGTGGTCGATTATGCTGATCCCGCTGCGGCGACGGTCGGCAAAATCCACTCCGGGCCAGCTCGCCTCCACGGAAACGACGTTTCCGTCGCCGTCGATGGCGGCCCGGAGGTACATACCGAAAACGGGCCTTCCGTCGCAGATAAGAGCAAACTCGCCGTTTCCGTCGTATCCGGCCCGGCTCATGTCCAGCCCAAGCTCCTCCATGGCGCGGCGCAGAGCCTTTTCGTCGGCCTTTACCGGTTCTCCGCCGCCGGTGTAGCTGAAGCGTGTGTCCTCAACCCGCAGCTCGGCTCCGTCGTGACGGGCAATAAGCGTCCGTCCCTCGGTCTGGAAGGCAAGCTCCTCCCCGAAGAACATACGGGACAGCTCAATGGCCGTCGGGAAGCCGCCGCTGAAGGTGCGGACCGTGAGATAGCGGTCCGGCAGCAGACCGGGGGCACACTTTATGCCGTTATTGTTCAGGGCGTCCGCCGCGGCGGCCGCCACCAGCGGGGGGATGCGTTCGCTTTCGACACGCTTGAGCACCGAGGCCCCTGTCATGAAGATATTCATGGCTATGAGAAGGCCCAGCATGAGATTTTTTACCGTTGACCACCTCATGTGCTCACCTCCTCATCTGCGGGCGGAGCCTCTCCGCCGTCAGCCGCGCCGGCTTCCTCCTCGCCCACATAGTCGTAGACCCGGTCGTCGCCGCCAAGCTCCGCCAGCCAGCAGGCGCTGAGGGGCTCGGAGCCGCCCCGATCCATGTAGCCGATATAAATATCGGTTATCACGGGACTTTCACGGATAGAAAAGCCGTTGACAAAATAGTTCAGGGCCTCGACAAAATCCCCCTTAAGAACCGAGGTGCCGGAGCCGTAATAGCTGCGGAAAAGCTGGCGGTAGGAAACTATCTTCCCATCAGCTATGTCCATCTCTATGCCGTGGTTCATCGGCTCAAAGCCGTCGCCGCCCAGGCGAACCGCCACGGGACGGCCGTCCTGATAGTAATCCATGGCAATGTGTATCCTTCCGCCGCCGCTCTGAGTCAGGTCGCTGCTGACCAGCACGGAAAGGGGCTGATCGCTGACACGGCCCCAAAGGTCTTCGGCAAAGCTGATGGCGGAATTTACCGTTTCATAGTATGAGGAATAGGACTCGGCGAGCTCGACGCCCTTGTTCTCGTCGGCGGCCCTGTATTCGAAAAGGCCGCCGGGGTAAATGCGGGCGTCGCCGTCGTTTTCCACAAAGACGCTGACCTCTCCGTCCTCGTACCGGCCGGCGGTGTCCACGTTCTTGAAGAAGCACCCCAGCACCCGACTTTCCACCTCGGGAGCGGCTATGGGATTGGCGGGGATAAGGTCGGCGGTGGAGGGGCGGCTGTCAAAGAAGAGAACCATGGGGTCAAGGGACGCGCCCTCGGGCTCAACTCCGGTGCTGAAGGCCGGCTCGTAGTAGTCCGTGTTGTTTTCGGTGTATATGGCCAGATCTCCGGCGGGGAGGCTGAAGCTCTCCCTCGGGAACTGATAGATGCGGGCGTTGTCGCCGTCATAGGCGTCACGAACCAGAAGAAAGACCCCTGTGTCGCCGGTGGAGGGCAGGATCACAAAGTCGCGGATGGCGGAAATGTCCGCCGGAGCGTTTTCCCCATCCACGCCCATTACCGAGCAGAGCATATCCGTGGTATAGGCGATTGGCATTTCCACGTAAATGCTGACGTTTTCAATGGCGGCCTGCCACTCCCGCAGGGACACGGGCTTGCTGCTGACGGTCTCGCCCCGAAGAAAGGCCCGGATTATCTGGCCGGTGCGGTTCTCAATGGGCGAAAACGCCAAGTCCGTGTTGTAGTAGGCTATCCACAGGGAGCCGTCGTTTATCAGTATTTTACGGGGGCGGCTGAGCATCTCGCGGGGTATGGAAATTTTTTCGTCGTGGAACAGTCCGCCAACCAGCGGCAGACTGCGGGCAAAATCGGAGATCTCCTCACGCATCAGGCCGCCGCCGAACCAAAGCCGGCAGGTGAGGACGATTAAGTTGACGAAAAGCAGGATCATCGCCGTGGTCTTGACGCGTTCCTTGAACATGGAGTCACCGCCCTTTTTCTAAAAAATTTTGTTCAAAAAATTTGGGGGCGAACCTCGCCGCCCCCATTTCCCTTAAAAATCTGTTTTTAGATCCAGCCCGTAAATATGGACTGAACGTCGTATGTAAAGCTGTTTACGTTGTCCAAAACCTCGCGCTTGAGCAGGTTAATGTCAAAATACACTACCTGGCTGAGGCCGTTGTACTCGGCCCGTACCGCGAATTTGTTGTGGCCCTCGGTGAGGCTCATCTGTTTATAAAACACCTTCGCCGCGCCGATCTTGGTCTGCACGGGCGCGCCGTCGCTGTTGAGGATGGCGTTGTAAGTGCTTCCGTCATACCTGTAATATGCGACGCTGACGCCGTTCTTGCCGGTGCCCGTGACGCCGTATGTGGTTTTTGTGGTGGCAGAATTGTTGGTTTCCGGCTTCTTGACCACTATAAGATCCGAGGCGGTGCTGACTTCCTCCGCACCGATGGTGGCCGGATGCGCCGCAAAAACGCTCAAACCGGAAAGCATGACCATAATAGCGGCCAAAAGCGCCCCTATATACTTCATGACACACACTTCCGTTCCATTTAATTTTACCTATACATATTATACAACAGATATGTTACAAAACAATTACGTTCACATTAATTGTTGTTTACATTACTCCGAACCGCAAAATATGGGGGCGCTTCTAAACCACCGGCGGAATTTCCGCCTCGGGGTCCTCACGGTACATTGGCAGCACGACGGACACCTGAGTGCCCGAGGGCATATGGCTTTCGATGGAAATATCCCCGCCGTGGCGCTGGACTATCTCACGGGCGATTGCCAGACCCAGTCCGGTACCGCCGCTCTGGCGGCTGCGGTCCTTGTCCACCCGATAGAAGCGCTCGAAAATGTGAGGCAGATCCTCCCTCGGGATGCCGATGCCGTTGTCGGTGACTCTGATAAGCGCGTTTTGACCGTCGTTGCCGCACTCCACGTCTATCTTTCCGCCGTCGGGGGTGTATTTGACGGCGTTTGAAACGATATTTGTTATCACCTGCTCGATGCGGTCCCTGTCACCAAAGAAGCTGAAGCTGTCGCTGCGCGGGATAAAGCTGAGAGTGTGACCGTGGGAACTGGCGTTCATGGTCAGCTTTTGAGTGACGCTCTGAACCAGCTCCATCAGGTCGAAGGAGGTACACTTAAGCTGCTGCTTTTCGCTGTCCAGCTGGGAGAGCGTCAGCAGATCCTTCACCAGCCGCGTCATGCGGTCGGTTTCATTGTCGATGACGCGGGCGAAGCCGGCGGTGGGAGCCTGACCCCTGCCTTCCTCCTCCTCCATGTCGATAATGGTTTCGGCATAGCCTTTAATGGTAGTGAGCGGAGTGCGGAGTTCGTGGGAAACATTGGCCACAAATTCCCGTCGGGAGCGCTCGAGCCTGAGCTGGCGGGTAACGTCGCGGAACACCGCCACAACTCCGGAGGAAAAGACGTTTTCGGCGTTGAAGGGCACGAAACAGGCCCGGTAATTTTTGCCGCCAGTCTCCACGTCAAACTCCAGCGACTTGCCCTCGTCCAAGCAGAGGACGCTCTTCATTGTCACGTTAAGCCGAAGGACTTCGCTGAATATCTCGTCAAAGGTCATGTCGGTGCAGTCGCCCAGCACATTGACGCAGGCGGGATTTTCGTGTATGACCTTGCCGGTGCCGTTCTCGAAGGCGATTACGGCGTCGGTCATGTGGAGGAGGACGGTTTCCACCTTATTCTTTTCGGCGGCTATATCCTCCATACTCTTTTCGATCTGGGCGGCCATGGTGTTGAACGTCATGGTCAGCCGCCCTATCTCGTCTCTGGACTGAACCTCTATCTTGTGCTTGAACTCGCCCTCTCCCATGGCCTCCGCCCTGTATTGCAGGGTGCGGATCGGGGCGATTATGGTTCGTGAAAGCACGAAGCCCAGCACAAGGCTGATGAGCAGGCCGAAGAGTATGGCCCAGAGAATATTGACAAAAATGTTGCGGGTCACGTCGTAGACCTCGTCCTTGGTGTCCCTGACGCTGATTATGTAGCCCACCTGTCCGCCTTCGCCCATGATCGGCACGGCGTAGTCCATGTACTCGGTCTCACGGTCGATATTGTCGCCGGTCAGACCGGCCATGGCGGTGACGATGTTGGGAGTGGTGGCGAAGGCTCCCCCCTGAGGGTCGCTGCGGGCCAGTACACGGCAGTTTTTGCCGTCCAGAATGTAGTAATTGCGGTAGGAGTCGATACCCATTCGCAGCGAAAAGGCGTCAAGGATGGACTTCATCTCGTTAACGGGCTCCTCACGCTTCGACGCGACCGTCAGGTCGTCTATCATGCGGCTGCTGAACACCTGCTCGGACATGGTGGTTCGGAAGTCGTCCAAATAATAGGTGGAAATATTCTGCATCAGAAAGGTGCCTACCACTATCATCACCGAAATGGTAAGCAAAAGAAATATCGCTATAATTTTCCACTGAATACTTTTGAACATTTTCCGCGCCGCCTTATGTGCCTTATGTTTTTATTCCTTATTATAATAGTATCCCACGCCCCGCTTGGTCATAATGCGCTCCGGCGCGGCGGGGTTGTCCTCGATTTTCTCCCTGAGCCGTCGCACGGTGACATCCACGGTGCGCACGTCGCCGAAATACTCGTAGCCCCAGACCTTTTCCAACAGCATTTCCCGGGAGAAAATCCGTCCGGGCTGACCGGCCAGAAACTTCAGCAGCTCAAACTCCCGAAGGGTTAGCTCTATCTGCACGCCGGCCTTTTTTACCACATACAGGCCGGTGTTTATCTCCAGAGAGTCGATATTTATTATACCGTTGTCGGCGGACTCGGTTCCCCGGCGGAGGTTGGCCTTGACCCGGGCCATAAGCTCGCGGATGGAGAAGGGCTTTGTGATATAGTCGTCGGCGCCGGATTCCAGGCCGAACACCTTGTCGATCTCCTCCTCCCGCGCGGTGAGCATGAGAATGGGTACGGTGCGGTCGGACTCCCTGATCTTGCGGCAGACCTCAAAGCCGTCCATCTTTGGCAGCATCACGTCCAGCAATATCAGATCGGGCTTTTTGGCGGCGGCCAGCTCCAGACCTGCCTTGCCGTCATAGGCCGCAATGGTCTTGTAGCCCGCCTTTTGCAGGTTGAACTTGAGCATATCTACTATGGGCGCCTCGTCGTCAACGATAAGTATGGTTTTTTCCATTTCGTTCATCTCCTTCATGGGAAGATTTATATTTACATTTCCGGGCGTTTTCTAATTAACGCCCAACTCCTCGCTTCTCACTTCCGGCTCGGCCGCAGCGGACTCGGCCCGGGCCTCAGGCGCGCCGTCAAGCTCCTCCGCCGCGACAGCCAGCATGAGCTTTATGCGGTTTTCCTGATTTACCCTTGTTGCGCCGGGGTCATAGTCGATGGGAACGATGTTTGCCGAGGGCACAAGGCCCTTTATCTTGCGTATCATGCCCTTGCCTACAATGTGGTTAGGCAGACAGCCGAAGGGCTGGGCGCATATAACGTTGGAATAGCCCAGCTCAACCAGCTCCATTATCTCCGCCGTAAGGAGCCAGCCCTCACCCATTTTGCAGCCGGTGCCGATAACGCCGTCGGCCTTGCTCTTAAGGTGCCGGAAGGACGAGGGCGGGGTGAAATCGCTGTTCCGCTTAACCGCCTCTATCATCTCGTCCTTAAGGGAGGAAAGATAGCTCTCCACCAAACGGTAGCCGTCACGGAGGAGGCCGCTGCCGCCGTAAATATTTATGGTGTCGATGGGCGTGTCGGTGCAGTAGAGGGCAAAGTCGATGAGGCCGCCGAGCATTACCTCGCAGCCCTGCTCATAGAGGAAGTCCTCCAGGTTATTATTCCCCAAAGGAGCGTATTTTACGTAAATTTCGCCGACAATGCCCACCTTTATCTTCTTTTCCTTTTTCATGGGTATGCGGGCGAAGCTGTCCACGATGGCCTTGAGGGCGGCACGGCGCTCTTTGCCGGACAGGCCCTTATTCTCACGGAAGGTCCGGCCCAGCCTTTCCACCCACATATTCACGCAGGCGGCGCTGTCGCCCCGGTTCACCTCGTAGGGCTTGACCTGATTGTCCAGCAGCATCAGCAGGTCGCCGTAGACCACCGCCGCCAGCAGCTGACGGATGAATGGCAGGCTCAGCTTAAAGCCCGGTGACTTCTCCAGCCCGCTGAAGTTCAGAGATATAATGGGTATGAAACCCCAGCCCATGGCCTCCAGTGCCTTGCGAAGCAGGGATATGTAGTTGGAGGCCCGGCAGCCGCCCCCCGTCTGGGGCAGGAGCAGGGCGACTTTGTGGATATCGTACTTCCCGCTCTTAAGGGCGTCTATCATCTGGCCTATGACCAGCAGCGCCGGATAGCAGGTGTCGTTGTGGACGTGCTTAAGACCCTCGTCCACGACTCCCTGACCCGTGTTGTACAGTATCTCGGCGTTGTAGCCGTAGTTTTGCATTATTTCTCTTATAATCTTAAAATGTATGTGACACATATCGGGAATGAGGATGGTGTAACCGGCATCCTTCATTTCTTTGGTGAATAAAACCTTCTCCATAGGTTCCTCCTGTAAAGGGACATTATTCAGACGCTATTTCCTATTTCAGGGCGGCGAACAGGCTCCTCAGCCGTATTTTGACCGTGCCGAGGTTGGTTATCTCATCGATCTTTATCTGGGTGTAGATCTTGCTCTTTTCCTCGGTGATGCGTCGAACCTCGTCGCCGGTTATGGCGTCGACGCCGCAGCCGAAGGAAACAAGCTGAACCACGTTCACATCATTCCCCTGCTCCGACGCCCACTTGGCGGCGGCGTAGAGCCGGGCGTGATAGGTCCACTGGTTGAGGACGCGGGTCTCAAAGGGCTCCACAAGGGGGCTGACGCTGTCCTCGGTAATCACGGCGGCGCCCAGATCGCATATCAGCTTGTCGATGCCGTGGCTGACCTCCGGGTCAAGGTGGTAGGGCCGGCCGCAGAGCACGATGACCGGCATATTCCGCTCCCGGGCCAGCTTCAAAAACTCCTGTCCCCTGGCGGCGATGCGGCCCATGTGGGCGTGGTACTCGGCATAGGCGGCGTCGGCGGCCCGGCGCACGTCCCTGACATCGAAGCCGCCAAACTCACGGCACAATATTTTGTGCATGGTCTTTACAAAATCCCTGGGCCGGTGAAGGCCGACGTAATCGTAAATGAATTTTGTCCGCCCCATGCCGGTCACGTTGGCCCGTATCACCTCAGGATAGTATGCCACAACAGGGCAGTTGTAGTGGTTGCTGGACAGTCCCTCATCAAGATTATATGACATACAGGGGTAAAATATTGCGTCTACCCCCATGTTCAGCAGGGCGTCGATGTGGCCGTGAACCAGCTTTGCCGGAAAGCAGACCGTGTCCGAGGGAATGGTGTGCTGGCCGGAGAGGTAGAGGCTCCGGTCGCTGGCGGGAGAGGTCACCACCTTAAAGCCCAGCTCGGTGAACAGAGTGTACCAGAAGGGGTACAGCTCCCACATATTCAGGCCCATGGGAATACCCACAGTGCCTCTCGCCCCTTCCTTGGGCTCATAGGCGGCGACGAGGGAACGGTTATATTCAAAGAGATTCAGCTTTTCACTGTCGGACTTGGTTTTCAGGGGCTTTTCGCAGCGGTTGCCGGCGATGAAGCGCCGTCCGCCGCCGAAGCTGTTAACCGTCAGGCGGCAGTGGTTGGTGCAGCCGTTGCAGGTGACGGAGGTCACCTCGTGCTTGAAGTCCCACAGTCCCTCGGGAGTAATTGTGTTCGAGGTCTCCGGCGCATTGGCCCTGGCGTAAAGGGCGGCGCCGTAGGCCCCCATAAGTCCGGCAATATTGGGACGGATAACGTTCCTGCCCAATTCCATCTCAAAGGCCCGGAGCACGGCGTCATTCAGGAAGGTGCCCCCCTGAACTACGATATTTTTGCCGAGGCTGTCGGCGCTGACGGCCCTTATTACCTTGTATATGGCGTTTTTTACCACACTGATGCTGAGACCGGCGGAGATGTTCTCGATACCGGCCCCGTCCTTCTGGGCCTGCTTGACGGAGGAGTTCATGAACACCGTGCAGCGGGAGCCCAGATCCACGGGCTTGTCCGCCAATATGCCCTTTTGGGCGAACTCGCTGATGCTGTAGCCCAGCGCCCCGGCGAAAGTCTGCAAAAAGGAGCCGCAGCCCGAGGAGCAGGCCTCGTTGAGGAAAATATTGTCTATGGCCCCGCCGCGTATCTTGAAGCATTTTATGTCCTGACCGCCGATGTCGATTATGAAGTCCACGTCGGGGTCGAATTTCTTCGCGGCGGTAAAGTGGGCCATAGTTTCCACAAGGCCCATGTCGAAGCCGAAAGCGTTTTTGGTTATCTCCTCGCCGTAGCCGGTGGAGGCGGAAGCCCTGATCTTCACCCTGGGATATTTCTCGTAAAACTTGAGCAGGAAATCCCGCAGCAGGGGAATGGGGTTGCCGCTGTTAGGCATATAGTCGGCGTGGATAATGTCGCCGTTCTCGTCCAGAACCACGGCCTTGAGGGTGGTGCTGCCGGCGTCCACGCCCAGATAGGCCTCCTTGGGGTCTGGGTTGTCGGTCATGGGTATGCGGGCCCTGTCGTGTCTGGCCCGGAAGGCCTCATAGTCGGCGCCGTCCTTAAATAAGGGCTGGCAGCTGCGGTACTCGCCGGCCGAGGTGTATTTTTTCACATTTTCAACGGTCTCGTTAAGGTCAACGGCCTGCACCGTCGGGGAAAGGGCAGCGCCCATGGCCACAAAGTAAAGGGAATTTTCGGGACAGATGCCTTTGAGTCCCAGCTGACGGTCAAAGGCCGCCCTCAGCTGATCCATGAAGGTCAGGGGGCCGCCCAGATATACTACCGTGCCCCCTATTTCCCGGCCCTGGGCCAGTCCGGCAATGGTCTGGTTCACCACGGCCGCGAAAATGCTGGCGGAAATGTCCTCCTTTTTCGCTCCCTGATTGAGCAGGGGCTGGACGTCGCTCTTGGCGAAAACTCCGCAGCGGGAGGCTATGGTGTATATTTTTTCGTAGTTTTTGGCGTACTCGTTCATGTCGGAGGGGGTGACGGCCAGCAGCGTGGCCATCTGGTCGATAAAAGCTCCGGTGCCCCCGGCGCAGCTGCCGTTCATGCGAACCTCAAGCCCGCCCTGAAGGAAAAGTATCTTGGCGTCCTCGCCCCCCAGCTCTATAACGGTATCGGCCTGAGGCACGGCGCGCTTGACGGCGATACGGGTGGCGTAGACCTCCTGCACGAAGGCAAGCCCCGCCCGCTCGGCCATACCCATACCGGCGCTGCCGCTGACGGCAAGGCCCATCCTGCCGTCGTTGGGGAACATGGCCCGCACCCTCTCCAGCAGCTCGGCAGTCTTTTCCACTATCATGCTGTAATGGCGGTTGTATTCCTTATATATGATTTTGTTGTTCTCGTCCAGCACCACGCATTTCAACGTTGTGCTTCCGACATCAACGCCTATTTTAAGCATTAAATCACCTTTATATGTTATGAGTATGATGCCCGAAAGGGCATATAATTCATCAAAAGTACGGGCGTGTACCGGACTTTTGATACCTTAATCGGGGTAGACATATAATTTTTATCGCAATAAAAATTATATGTCGTAAGCGAAAGCGCCCGATGCGGAAAGGGGGCTCGAGGGGAAAACCGCGAGGGTTGTCCCCTCGCCTTAGACGACATCAACACCTATTTTAAGCATCAAATCACCTTTGTATGTTATAAATGTAAATGAATGGGTAAATTATGAGAACCGGTGTAAAGACCCATAAGGGCATGAATATCCCTTTGTACATTTTATATCATTTTGTATTATAGCACAATTTTCGGTTTTAGTCAATGGAAATCGCCAAACTTTTTGGGTCGGGCCTGGGTTAGGCGTCACAACGTTAAAATTTTCAAAGTGTTCCAAATTATTACAAATTTGTTGAAAAAATATTAACGTTTTGTAGGTAAAATATTAATATCAGATTACGATAAGGTTACAGATTAAAAAAACACTTCCATTTTCCAACAAATTATGGTATTATAATTTTATCGATATTTTCTGCGCTTAAAATTTTTTTAAAAAAGGAGAGAAAAACCATGTTGAAAAAGCTGTTTACAGTCTTTTTTGCCGTGCTGGTTATGGCCCTGCCGATCTGCGCCATGGCCTTCGGCGAGGAGGAAAGTTCGGTATCCACGCCGAATATTTCGGTGACCACATCCACCGGAAGCGCCACCTTTACACTGAAAAGCGATTCCGAAAACGCAAAAATTTATTACACCACCGACGGCAGCGACCCGACCACCGCGGACAAAAAATACAGCAAGTCCGTCAAGATCACCAAGTCCTGCGAGGTGCGGGCCGTGGCCTATGAAGGCGGCGAGTACAGCCCCGTTGGCTATTACACCGTTACCGTCACCAAGGCCCGGGCCAAGGCGCCCACCATCAAGGCCACCGATGTGGCCGGCGGCAAGAAGCTGACCATGAGCTCGTCCAGCGGCACCATCTATTACACCACCGACGGCTCGACCCCCACAACCGACAGCGAAAAGTATTCCTCCAAGGGCGTTATCATCACCGAGAGCTGCTATGTCAAGGCCGTCGCCGTCCGCAGCGGCTATCAGAACAGCTCTGTAACAACGGTATATGTAAAGGTGCCCCAGTTCAGCGGCAAGCCCACTCTTAAGGCCACAAGCTCCGGCAGCAGCACCGTTGTCAAGATAACCAGCTCCTCCAGCTATACCTATTATTACACTCTGGACGGCTCAACACCCGTGCCGGAGGCCACATCCTACTGCAAGAAGTACACCAGCTCCGGCATCAAGGTAAAGGAAGCCTGCGTTATAAAGGTCATCGTATGCCGCGACGGCTACGCTCCCAGCCCCGTTTATGCCTTTGAATTCAAGGGACCACAGTGCGCCACCCCCACCCATCCCGACAGCGGCACGGCCGTTATCGGCGGCATTAAGGTGACCCTCAAGTGTTCCACCAGCGGCGCCGACATCTACTATACCATCAACGGCGGCGAGCCCACAGAATATGACGAGAAGTACACCAGCGCCGGCATTCTCATTGAGGAGCCCGGCACCTCCACCGTGCGCTATATCGCCATGAAGAGCGGCTATGCCAACAGCGAGGTAGGCAGCTTCAGAGTATCTCTGTCCCAGCTTTCCAAGCCCAAGGCATCCACCAGTGACTCCGAGACCGCCAAGAGCCGGAAGATCAAGCTCACCGGCACCAGCGGCTCCAGCATATATTACACCACCGACGGCAGCGAACCTACCACCTCCGACAAAAAGGTATCCTCCGGCGGCACCGTAACAATCAAAGAGGACTGCGTTCTCAGCATAATGGCCGCTAAGAAGGGCTATGCCAACAGCGAGGTAGTTTCCTACAATATTGAGACCGGCAACGGCAGCAGCACCACCGGCAAACGGGTATCCAACCCCACAGCAAGTCAGTCCAAATATGACGATTACACCAAGGTAACCCTCCGCTGCTCCACCAGCGGCGCCACCATCTACTACACTCTGGACGGCTCCAATCCCCTGCTCTACGGCGAGGAATACAAGTCCGCAATCAGAGTTGAGCGCAGCTGTCTGCTCTACGCCATTGCCGTAAAGGACGGCTATGAGAACAGTCAGGTGCTTCAGTATCCCGTATCCGTCAAGGGCGACGACGTTGTTGTTCTGGGCGGAGGCGGCTCCGAGCCCACCTACTCCGAGGCTCCCGAGGCGTGGGGCTCCGCATACGGCAAATACAGTAATCTCCTTGACGAGTTCGACCCGGCTGCGGCCGAGGACGGCGGCTATCCGGACATAGACGACAGCGTTATCGTGCCCATGGACGGCAGTGGCTCCGATTCCTACAGTGAAGAGGGCGAATACGACCTCGACCTCTCCTGGGAGGAAGGCGTAAAGAACGCCGAGGAAATCGAAGAGCCTGTTGACGGCGACGGATATATCGCTCTGTAAAAACAGTAAAAAATTTGAGGCCAACCTTGTCGGTTGGCCTCAAATTTTTGGTTCTATACTATAAATAGTGGTGTCCCCAAAACCGTCTCTCAAAAAAAGCAAAAAAAGAGAGAACATATTTTGAAAAAATCCTGTATAATGAATTTACCCCTAAACTCAGACAGGAGGAAACAAACATGCTCTCTAACAATAATTATACTACAGAAATTCTCGATTTGCAAGGGGCAATCGTAAAAAATGTGGAAACTGCCGCAAACAAGCTGACGGTTCATGTGGAAATGCCCGTAAAAGAGCACATCTGCCCGGCCTGCGGCTGCAAGACTTCACGCGTCCACGACTACCGCGTCCGTCACATAAAGGATTTATCGGTCGCCGGGCGCAGTCTCACGCTGGCATATCGCCGCCGCAGATACCGCTGCACCGGCTGTGGCAAGTGCTTCCCCGAGAAAAACATCTTCGTTGCCCGACGCCGGCAAATGACACTGCGTTTTACCTCTAAGATTATTGAATCCCTGAGCAACGAACGTTCCTTTTCCTCCGTTGCAAGGGACAAGGGTGTCTCGGTTTCATCTGTAATAAGGATATTCGACGCTGTGAAGATGCCCCATCCCACCGGACTTCCGGAGGTTTTCGCCATAGACGAATTCAAAGGCAACACCGGCGCTCAGAAGTATCAGTGCATACTTACCGATCCGGCGAACGGGCGGGTATTGGACATTCTGCCGGACAGGAGAAACAGCCATCTAATCGAATATTTGAGAGGTTATGACAAGGAAAAACGTGATAAGGTTAAATTTTTCGTGTCGGATATGTGGAAGCCTTATGCCGATATGGCCGGTATTTACTTCAAAAACGCCGTGCAGATCGTGGATAAATACCACTTCGTCCGTCAGTGCGTATGGGCGTTTGAGGCGGTTAGGAAGCGTGAGCAAAAACGGCTGGGGAAAAGGTACAGAAAGCTGTTAAAACACTCGAAGAGGCTGCTCACCAAACAGGGAACGAAGTTCACGAAAGACGAGCGGGAACGCGTGGAGGCGATGCTGTATCTCTCTCACGAGCTTTGTCAGGCGTATCATTTAAAGGAGAAGTTTTATGAGGTGTTGGACGCAAAGGAGCCGGAAGTGTCAGCCAAACTGATGGGCGCTTGGATACTTGAGGCGCAAAACAGTGGGCTAATCGAGTACGAAAACTGCGGGAAAACGTTTATCGCTTGGGGAAAAGGCATACTGAACTCATTCAAATACAAGTACACAAACGGCTTTACGGAAGGCTGCAACAACAAAATTAAGGTTTTGAAGCGCAACGCCTATGGTTACAGGAACTTCAAAAGGTTCCGAAATCGGATATTATTTATGTTTTATTGGCGAGACAGCGGACAAAGAGCGGCATAAATTCATATGAAAAACAGGCCTCGGCCATGGCCGAAACCTGTTTCGTAAATTCTTTGCAGGATTTTACACCACTATTCTTGACATAGAGCCAAATTTTTTACAGCCTCTTTTACTCCCTAATTTGCCCTTGAACGGTCTGCGCCATTTTTTCGACAGCTTTCGTGCCTCCAGATTACATTGTGAGCTGTTCTTTTTACAGCCTCTTTTACTCCCTAACCTGACCTTGGCCGAGGATGACATATTTGTTAGTGGTCAGGCCGTCCAGCCCCACGGGGCCCCGGGCGTGAAGCTTCTGAGTGGAAATGCCGATTTCCGCCCCAAACCCGAACTCGCCCCCGTCGGTGAACCGGGTGGAAGCGTTGACGTACACCGCCGCCGAGTCGATCTCGTTCTGGAAGCGGAGGGCGTTGTTATAATCGTTGGTGACAATGCACTCGCTGTGACCGGTGGAATGTTCGTTTATGAATTCAATGGCCTCATCGATGCCGCTTACCACCTTCACCGAAAGGATATAATCAAGGAACTCCGTGTAATAGTCCTCCTCGGTGGCCGGAACGGCGTCCGGCAGAACGGAACGGGTCTTTTCGTCGCCCCGTATCTCCACGCCCTTTTTGTCCAGCAGGGCCTTGGCCATAGGCAGGAACTCCCCAGCAACGCTTTCGGCGACAAGGAGGCTTTCGGCGGCGTTGCACACCGAGGGGCGGCTGCACTTGGCGTTGTAAATTATCTCAGCCCCCATCTTCAGGTCGGCGGCATCATCGATATAAACGTGACAGTTGCCGGTTCCCGTTTCGATAACTGGAACGGTGGCCGTCTCGACCACGGTGCGGATCAGACCGGCTCCGCCCCGGGGAATGAGCACGTCGATGTATTTGTTCATCTTCATCATGGCGGCGGCGGTGTCCCGACCGGTGTCGCCGACGAAGCAGACGCAGTCCTCCGGCAGGCCGCTCTCCCCCGCCGCCCGCCGCATAACGTCCGCAACAGCCTGATTTGAGCGGACGGCCTCGCTGCCGCCCCGCAGGACGCAGACGTTGCCGGATTTGACACACAGGGCAGCGGCGTCGGCGGTGACGTTGGGCCGGGCCTCGTAAATTATGCCGACGACCCCCAGCGGCACCCGCTTCTTGCCGATGAGCAGACCGTTCGGGCGGGTGACGACGCTGTCGAAGCCCCCTACCGGATCGGGCAGAGCCGCCACCTGACGGAGACCGTCGGCCATGGAGCTTATCCTCTTACCGTCCAGAATGAGTCTGTCAATGAGGTTTTCCCTCGTCCCCTTTTCCCTTGCGGCGGCCACGTCGGCGGCGTTGGCGGCCAGAATTTCGGCGGAATTTTCTTCAATGGCGTCGGCCATGGCCAGCAGCGCCCTGTTTTTTTGCCCGGTTCCGGCGGTCATAAGCGTCCGTGACGCGGCCTTTGCGGCCCTGCACAGCTCGTTAAGGTCAAACATTGTCCTTCCTCCCCACAAAAAATGTCCCTACTTCTTTTCCTTCCATGACTTTATACAGATTTTCGGGATGGGCGCCGTTGGTTATTACCATATCTATGCCCTTTTCCATGGCGATGCGGGCGGCCTCCAGCTTCGTCTGCATACCGCCGGTGCCGCGGCTGCTGCCGGCGCCGCCGGCCACGGCGACAATGTCGTTGGTTATCTCGTCCACACGGCTTATGAGGGCGACGTTCTTATCAGTACGGGGGTTGCCGGTGTAAAGCCCCTCAATGTCGCTGAGCAGCACCAGCAGATCCGCCCCGCAGAGTGCCGCCACCACGGCGCTGAGGGTGTCGTTGTCGCCGAAGCCGTGGACGTTCTGTATCTCGTTTATGGACACAGAGTCGTTCTCATTGACGATCGGTATGGCCTTCAGCTCCATAAGTGCGCGGAAGGTGCTGACAAGATTTTCCTCCCGTTCGCCGCCGTCCACGTCCTCGCGGGTCAAAAGAATCTGGGCCACGATCTTGTTGTACTCGGCGAACATTTTGTCGTAAAGGTGCATCAGGCGGCACTGTCCCACGGCGGCGGAGGCCTGCTTGAGCCACAGCTCCGCCGGACGGTAGGGCATCTTAAGTCTGGACACGCCCACGGCTATGGCTCCCGAGGAGACCAGCACCACCTCGGCCCCGCTGTTCTTAATGTCGCTGAGGACGGCCACCAGCCGTTCCATGTTCCGCAGGTTCAGCTCGCCGTTGGGATATGTCAGGGTCGAGGTTCCCACCTTGACCACAATTCGTTTGTAGTTCACGCTATCATCTCCAAATATGCGCACAAGCCGTCCCTCCTTTTGGGAAAGGGCGGCTTGTCTGATGGTTTTTATCCTTATTTACATTGTGAGCCTTTGAGTGTCAAGGGCTATCATCATTTCCTCGTCAGTGGGGATAACAAGGGTGCGCACCTTGGCGCCGGGAGCAGAAATGTCACGCTCGTCGCCGCGGCTCTGCTCGTTGAGCACAGGGTCGATGGCCACGCCCATATATCCGAGAGTGGAGGTCACGGCCGCGCGGCAGGGGGCGTTGTTCTCGCCCACACCGGCGGTGAAAACAATGGCGTCAACTCCGTCCATAACGGCGGCGTAGCTGCCAACGAACTTCTTGACGGTATAGAAGAACATATCCAGGGCGGCGCGGGCACGCTCGTTGCCCTCGGCGGAGGCCGCCAGCAGGTCGCGGAAGTCGCTGGAAATACCGCTGATACCCAGAACGCCGCTCTTCTTATTCATGACGTTGTCCATGGCCTTGGGGTCGAGGCCCTCCTTCTCCATCACAAAGGTGACGATGGCGGGGTCTATATCGCCGCAGCGGGTACCCATGATAACACCGGCAAGAGGAGTGAGGCCCATGGAGGTGTCCACTACCTTGCCGTGGTCGATGGCAGCCACGCTGGAGCCGTTGCCAAGATGGCAGGTGATTATCTTAAGATCCTCAAGGGGCTTGCCAAGCATATCGGCGGCGCGCTGGGCCACATACTTGTGGCTCGTGCCGTGGAAGCCGTAGCGGCGCACCTTGTACTTCTGATAATACTCATAGGGAAGGCCGTAGAGATAGGCCTTGGAAGGCATGGTCTGGTGGAAGGCGGTGTCGAACACGGCCACCTGGGGCACGCCGGGCATTACCTTTTCACAGGCCTCGATACCGATGAGGTTGGCGGGATTGTGCAGGGGAGCAAGGTCGATGCACTCCTTTATGCCCTCCTTCACCTTTTCGTCGATGACCACGCTCTCGCTGAAGCTCTCGCCGCCGTGAACCACTCTGTGACCGACGGCGCCGATCTCGTCCATGGAGGCGATAACTCCGTGGTCGGGACTTACAAGGGCGTTGATAACGAGGGTGATGGCGTCGGCGTGAGTGGGCATGGGGTTCTCAATGATAACGGCGTCCTTACCGGCGGGGGTGTGCTTAAGGCGGCTGCCGTCGATGCCTATTCTTTCGCAGAGGCCCTTCGCCATTACCACTTTTTTGTCCATATCTATGAGCTGATACTTGAGGGAAGAGCTGCCCGCGTTGATAACTAATATTTTCATGTCGATGATCCTCTCTTATTTGTTTGCCTGTGCCTGAACGCAGGTGATGGCTATAACGCCAACAATGTCCTCGGCCTTGCAGCCGCGGGACAGGTCGTTGACGGGCTTGGCGATGCCCTGAGTCACGGGACCGTAGGCCTCGGCCCTGGCAAGGCGCTCAACCAGCTTGTAGCAGATGTTGCCGGCGTTTATGTCGGGGAAGATAAGGACGTTGGCCTTACCGGCAACGGGGCTGCCGGGAGCCTTGGAAGCGCCCACGCTGGCAACTATGGCGGCGTCGGCCTGAAGCTCGCCGTCAAGCATTAGGTCGGGAGCCTTCTCCTTGGCGATCTGGGTGGCCTGCCTTACCTTGTCCACCATCTCGCTCTTGGCGCTGCCGTAAGTGGAGTAGCACAGCATGGCAACACGGGGATCCTTGCCAACAAGGGTATTGAAGCTCTTGGCGGAGGAAATGGCTATCTCGCTGAGCTGGTCGGCGTCGGGGTTCTCGTTCAGACCGCAGTCGGAGAACAGGAACACGCCGTCCTCGCCGTACTCACAGTTGGGTACGCACTCGATGAAGAAGCTGGAAACCAGCTTTGTGCCGGGAGCGGTGCGGACGATCTGAAGGGCGGAACGGAGCACGTCGGCGGAGGAATGGCAGGCGCCGGCGACCATACCGTCGGCATAGTCCAGCTTTACCATCATGCAGCCGAAGTACAGAGTGTTCTTCATTGTCTCGACCGCTTTTTCGGGAGTCATACCCTTGGCCTTGCGCATCTCGTAAAATCTGTTCGCAAAATCGTCAAATCTTTCATCTTTTTCCGGATTGATGAGCGTGGCCTCAGAAATATTTAATTTTTCTTCATTTGCCATCTTGCAAATTTCATCAATATCGCCTAAAATAATAATGTGGGCGATACCCTGAGCGAGAGCGGACGCCGCCGCCCGAATTGTGCGGATGTCGTTGCCCTCGGCGAGGACTATGGTTTTCTTATCGGCCTTGGCACGCGCGATAACGTTTTCAAGGAAATTCATATAAATACGCCTCCAAATAATATATTTGTTATGTTTCCATTATATAACAGTTTGAAAAATATTTCAATACCATTTTAAGATTTTTTTAAAAGAGGAGTGAACGTTTTATGACAATCAGAGCGACGATCGCGGAATTCAACCCCTTCCACAACGGGCACAAGCACCTCATCGACAAAATGAGAGAGGACGATGGGGCGGCGGTGGCCATCATGAGCGGCAACTACGTGCAGAGGGGCGGCTGCTCGGTATATGACAAGTTCACAAGGGCGAGGGTGGCGGTGCAGTGCGGAGTGGATCTGGTGCTGGAGCTGCCCCTCATATACTCACTGTCCTCGGCGGAATACTTTGCCCGGGGCGGTGTGGACACCCTGACGGCCTTCGGGGTGATTGACGAGCTGTGGTTCGGCTCCGAGGCGGAAAGGCTTGAGGGGCTTGACAAAATCGCCTCTTTGCTCATCGAGGAGCCGCCGGAGTTCCGTGCCGCTCTGGCCGACAACCTCCGTCAGGGACGGGGCTTCGCCCCCGCGAGGAAGGCCGCCGTCCAAGCCGTACTCGGCGATGTGGCGGACTTGCTGGACGAGCCCAACAATATTCTTGGCATCGAGTATCTGAAGGCCATAAAACGCTCCGGCAGTCCCATTGTGCCGGTGACCATACCCCGAGCCCAGGTGGGCCACGACAGCGACGAGCGGGGCGAGAACGTGGCCAGTGCCAAATCCCTGCGGGAGAGCATGAAAACCGGCGAGAGCATAGAAAGCTACGTCCCCTACCCCACCGTCTTTGAGCCCGTGTTCAGCAGCCGGTTTGACCAGCTCATATCCTACCGGCTGAAGCTGGCCGAGGCCGAGGATCTGATGCGCCTGCCCGACTGCAACGAGGAGATCGCCAACCGCCTGCTCCGGGCTTCGGGAGAAAACACCCTCGAGAGCATAATCGCGTCCGCCCACACGAGGGCCTACGCCGACAGCCGGCTGCGGCGTATTCTCTTCAACCTCGTGCTGGACAACCACAACCGGGGCTATGTGCCCCCCACCTATATCCGCGCCCTGGCCTTCAGCAAGCGGGGAGCGGAGATACTGCGCATGGCCGATGGAAAGGCCACTCTGCCGGTGGCGTCCCGGGGCGGCGCGCTGAAGGACGACGAGATATTCCGGCAGGAGTGCAGGGGCACGGACGTGTACAATCTGGTCATAGGCCGCCTCGGCGGCGAGGAGTTTATGTATATCCCCAGCACTCCCGGCGCATTGGAATAAAAATTTTTAAAAAATTTTAAAAAAATGGGAACTTTTTTCGAGTTTCATTCGTCTAAACTGTAGAAGCCCACAAAAAGTGGAGCATATAGGAGGAATGTATCATGAAAAAAATCATCTCATTACTGCTCTGCGGAGTCCTCGCGCTGGGGCTCTGTTCCGCCGCCATGGCGGACGACGGGCCGCAGCTTGAGTATGTCTACGGCGAAAACTGTTATGTTGCCTATGACCCCTCCGGCGGAAGCACGGCGGACGTATTGGTAAACGGTTATTACGAACACAACCCGGAGGGACTGAAGTACAGGGTCGGCGGCGGCGAGGAGGGCGTCATAAGCTACAGCCTCTTCCCCGGCGAATGGGTGTCCTTCCCGAAGATAAGCGAGCTGGCGGAGGACGAACGGCCGTATATCACCTCGCCCGGAAACGACCAGCCGCCCACGAACATTCTCTATATCCGCTGCTATATCGACGGCGTGCCCCACGACGCCAGCGTCGGCTTTTACGTCATGGGCGGCGACCGGCACAGCTTTGTCATAAGCTGCGACCGTGTGCCGGAAAAGGCGTCCGTCACGGTGCCGGCCTTCCACGTCACCCTCAACGGACAGGCCGTGGATCCGGCGGCGGGGGAATATCCCATACTTTGTTATAAGGACGTTGTGTACCTTCCCATGTGTCCGGAATACAACGGTTTTCTCGGCCTTAAAAGCGACTGCGGCAGCTATCTCAACAAACTGACCGCCGCCGTAACCAACGGAGAGATAACTTCTCAGACGCTTGAGATAATTCCCGCCGTCAGCGAAAACGGCGGGGCATTTACGGCAGATATAAAGGACTACAACGTCTATCTCAGCAGTCAAAAACCCGTGAAAAACACCGGGCTGGACTATCCCCTCCTGACCTTTCGGGACATGACCTATCTGCCCCTGACTTGGGAGGTGTGCCGGACGCTGGACTGGGAGCTGAGCTTCGACGGCGGCAGCCTTGTACTTGACACTACCGACGCCTTCCGTCCAAGCTGGAGCAGTCCTCAGAGCCACGGCATGAACGCGGCCAACTACGCCGTGGAGACCTATGTGCTTGGCGATGACTGTTACGCGGGCTATTACGTCATGGGTATGTCCACCGACGGCAGCGAGAAAAAGCTCATCTGGCGGAGGAAGGGTCAGCCGGAAAAGCGTTTCGGCGCGGAATTTCTGGCGGAGCTGGGGAGCAATGTGCGCCTGGGATATGTGGACGACGCATATTACGTCGAAAAGGAATATTATATCCGGCCGTGGTTGAACGGCAGCGTGCTGAACACCACAGTGGTGGGGTATAATTCCAAGACCGGCCAGCGGAAATCGTACAAGGTGCAGATAGACATGGAAAACGAAAAACTCCTCTGGTACGAGCCATTAAATGAAGAATGAGGAATTATGAATGAGGAGTGAGGAATAAGGCGGGCATAAATTTTATTTGTCATTTGATAATGTAAAGCGAACATAAGTATATATGACAGATAACCCGTAGGGTGCGCCGACCCGGCGCGCCGATGTACAAGCTTACGGTAAATATGATAAATGTTTAATGAGGAATTAGGAGTGAGGAATGAGGAATAAGGCGGGAATAAACTTTATTTGTCATTTATATCTTAAGACGGCGCGGGTATATTTGATTTGTAATTTCGTTTATCGTTGTTGCCGTAAACGTTTGATGGCGGACGCCCGATGGGCGTCCCTACGATATCAAGGTTACGGCAACGTAACGCCGCACACAGCGGCGCGCCGTGGAGACTCGTCTCGGCGTCGGCGCGCCCTGCCGATTGTTTTTCATTTTTACATTTACGGTACAGTCACACCGAACAAGGTAACTACACTGTCAATATTCCTCATTCCTAACTCCTCATTCCTCATTTTTTAACATTCCTAATTCCTAATTTTACTCCCTTCCCAGCATCCGCATCAGCCCGGCCTCGTCAATGACGGCTATGCCAAGGGCGTTTGCCTTATCCAGCTTGCTGCCGGCCTCCTCGCCGGCCACCACGAAGCTGGTCTTTTTGCTGACCGAACCGGAGACCTTGCCTCCGGCTTTTTCGATGAGAGCGGCGGCGTCGGAGCGCTTAAGGTTAGGCAGGGTGCCGGTGAGGACGAAGGTCAGGCCGGTGAGCGCCCCTTCTTCGGAGGCGTCCTCAAGGCAGTCGAAGTTGACTCCCGCCCGGCGAAGCCCCTCCACTATGTCCATGTTCTGGTCCTGGGCGAAATAATTTTTCACGCTGGCGGCGGTGATCCAGCCCATGTCCTCCACGGCGGCTATTTCCTCCTCGGAGGCGTTTATGAGGTTGTCAAGGGTGCGGAACCTCATGGCAAGCTGGCGGCCTCCGCGGCTGCCCACGTGACGTATGCCAAGAGCAAAAAGCAGGCTGGAGAGGTCGCGCTCCTTGGAGCGCTCTATGGCGGCGATGAGGTTGGCCGCGCTTTTTTTGCCCATTTTATCCAGATTTTCCAGCTCTTCGGCCTTAAGGGAGTATAAATCGGCGGAGCTGTGGATGAGCTCCCTGTCGAGGAGCTGATTTACCAGCGACGGCCCCAGACCCTCGATGTCCATAGCGTCCCGGCCGGCGAAGTGGATGATTATACGGGCCAGCTGGGCCGGACATTCGCCGCCGGTGCAGCGGACGGCGGCCTCCCCCTCCTCTCGGACGGCGGCGGCCCCGCAGACCGGACAGCGGTCGGGCATTTCAAAGACCCGTTCGGTGCCGTCCCGCTTTTCCCTGACCACGTCCAGCACCTCGGGAATGATGTCGCCGGCCTTTTGCACGACCACGGTGTCGCCTATCATTATGTCCTTTTCACGGATAAAATCTATGTTGTGCAGAGTGGCCCGGGAAACGGTGGTTCCCGCCAGACGCACGGGCTCCAGCACGGCGTTGGGGGTCAGGACTCCCGTCCGTCCCACCTGAACGGCTATGTCGATGAGCTTTGTTTCCTTCCTTTCGGCGGGGAACTTATAGGCCGCCGCCCACCGGGGACACTTGGCGGTGGATCCCAGAGCCTCCCGCTGGGCCAGTGAGTTGACCTTTATCACGGCCCCGTCGATGTCGAAGTCCAGCTCGCCCCGCTCCTCACCGATGCGCAGCACCTCCTCAAAAGCCTCCTCAATGGTGGGGAACACCCGCTTTATGGGTATGGTCTTGAAGCCCAGCTCCGCCAGCAGAGCGATGCCCTCGCTGTGTGTGGAAACTTCTTCTCCCTCCATTTGCTGAATATTGAACACGAAGATGTCCAGTCCGCGCTCGGCGGCTATGCGGCTGTCAAGCTGGCGGAGGCTGCCGGCGGCGGCGTTCCGGGGGTTTTTGAAGGGCTTCTGTTCCCTCTCCTCCTGAAGACGGTTCAGGCGCTCAAAGCTCTTATGGGGCATGAACACCTCGCCCCGCACCTCCAGATAGGGCAGGGGCCGGGTCAGCTTAAGGGGAATTGAACGGACGGTCTTAAGATTTTCGGTGACGTCCTCGCCCACATTGCCGTCGCCACGGGTGCTGCCACGAAAAAAGACGCCGTCCCTGTATTCCAGAGACACGCTCAGGCCGTCGATCTTAAGCTCGGTGACATACTCCGGATCACCCACGGCGGCGGCCACCTTCCGGCCGAAATCCATGACCTCCTCACGGCTGAAAACGTCGTTGAGGCTCTGCATCTGCACCTGATGGACGACCTCCTCGAAGCCCTCCAGAATGGCCCCGCCTATGCGCTGGGTGGGGGAATCGGGAGTGATGAGCTCCGGATGCTCGGCCTCCATTTTTTTCAGCTCGGTCATGAGGGCGTCGTACTCAAAATCGCTTATTTCCGGCTCGTCCTCGGTGTAGTATTTGCGGCTGTGGTAGTTGATTATATCTCTAAGCTCGTTAATGTCCATAAAAAACACCTCATATATATTATACCCGACTCCGGCCCGATTTGCAAGCATATTTTTACAACGGCCGTAATAGAATTTACTATGAAATTTATTACGGGGAGAAGATGGACATGGATAAGAACTTTCTCAAAAATATAATGGCGCGGTTCCGGGACTTACAGTATGGAACCTGGACCCTTGACGAGCGGCTCAGCTCCATGCGTATGGAAATAGGCAACCTTCAGGCGTCGATTTTGGGCGCAAGGGACGAAAAATCAGTGTCGGAATACGCCAAACGGCTGAAGTCGGCGGAGGAGGAGTACCGGCGGCTGCTGAAGCTGGCGCGGAGAAAGGCATCATAATTACCGCAAATTGCGGGCCGAAAACGGCCCGCAATTTTTTACGTCTAAAACTTTCCTTCCATGGGATGGACGCCGCCGAACATGAGCTGCACCCGCCTTAGCAGGCGGTAATTCGTTTCCCCGCCGTAGACATATATGCTCCTTGGGGCGATGTCCACCATAGCGCTCAAAACAAGGTCGCTGTGGGAATAGCGGCTGCGGTCCTCGTCCGGCAGGTAGGCGGAATATTTATCGGTTATCTCCCGACGCGCCCCGTCGTAAAGAGAGACCTCGTCCCCGTCGATCACCAGATGGACGGCGATGAGCTTGCTGCCCAGGCTGTGCATCCGCTTTTCAATATATTCCCCGGCGATCAGGCAGCAAAGGTCGCCGTGACGCTCCTCGGCAATCAGCTCCGCCGCCGCCGAGCACACGGTTCTCAGCTCCCGCCGATAGCCGTCACAGAGGAAATTCCACGCTCCCAGAGGGATTATGCTGCCCGTTCGCCGCAGACAGTCCTCGATGGGAGCGGCTATCATTTCCAGCCGCTCACGGCGGTAATTACAGAGCAGCTCATCGTCCGCCGAGGGTGAAAGCAGCTCCGCCGCCAGCAGCAGCGCCCGCTTTTCGTCCTCGGCGGACAGGCCGAGGCCCCGGACATAGCGCTTAAGCAGCCTCAGCTCGTACTTATCTATTAGCTCACGGGCCACGGCGTCGGCCAGCGGCCGCCGTTTTCCGTGCCTGACCCTTATTGGCCGGTCAAGTTCCAAACACATACCTCCATATCTGAACACTGACTAAAGCTTTTGTGTCCGTGAAATATTATCTCCCCTGACCGTGAGCGGTATTAAGGAGCCTGTGTCGAAGGGCGGCTCCGGACTCAGCTCAAGGACGTTTACGCCGTGGTTATCCAGAAATTCACGGATAATTTTTCCGTCGGTCATGGCCGAAAGACTGCCGTTCACGGCGAGCATATCGGGGCCGGCAAGGCCGCAGGCTCCGCCGAAAAATCCGTTGGCATAGGGCGGCAGAGCCACTCCCGCATTGCTGACGCACAGCGCCTCAAGTCCGGCGCGCTCCGCCGCCGAGGCAATACCCGCGTCGCCTGTAATTATGGCGTTTCCTCCCACCGGAGCTACGGAGCATTTGGCGTAGCCCTGCTTCACGGGGATAATTTCAAAGCGCCTTTCCAGCTCACGCAGGAGCGGTTTGTCGCAGACGGCGGGGTTAAGTATGGCAAATTTGCCCGCCACAACAACATTATATGCCGTATCCGCCGGATAGCTCACGCCAAGGGCCTGTCCGCCGCAAATCACGGAAAAGCCGTAGGGCTCCAGCAGGACGGAATAATACGCATAGGTGTCCGGCGGACAAACCGCGTCGCCGCCGCCGAGAGGACAGAGCCCCAAATCGGCGTGGCGGCGGAGGGCCGGCGGCAGAGCCCTTATCTCCGGAGGCGGCAGTATACGCACGCCCGGCACGGCGAAGCCGGAAACCGCCAGCTCCACCGGCCCCGACGGCAGATATGGAGTATCGAGGAACATTTCTGACCCTTCTTTTTACATTAATATATGGTTATAGTACCACAAATCCCCCGCCGCTGTCAAGTCGGTAGAATATTCCGCCCCGCCCGCCGCATAAATATATATTGATAAAGTGGGACAGGATAAGAGGATTTTTGCAAAATTTGCAGAATATCTTAGTATGAAGTCAAATTCTGCGAGGACGTGATAACGTGACAGTAAGGGAAATCACCGAGGACATTGAGCGGCGCACCCTCTCCCCCGCGGCCACTCTCAGCAGCGAAACCAAAGGACGGGAAAGACCGGCGGAGCTTTGTGAGCTGCGGACGGAATTTCAGCGTGACAGGGACAAGATACTCCACTGCAAATCCTTCCGGCGGCTGAAGCACAAGACCCAGGTATTCATCACTCCCGAGGGGGATCACTACCGCACACGCCTGACCCACACCCTTGAGGTGAGCCAGATAGCCCGCACCATTGCCCGGGGTCTTCGGCTCAACGAGGATCTGGTGGAGGCCATGGCCCTGGGGCACGATCTGGGCCACACGCCCTTCGGCCACGCGGGGGAAAAGGCGCTGGACGCCCTATGCGAAGGGGGCTTCCGCCACAACGAGCAGAGCCTGAGAGTGGTGGACAGCATCGAAAAGCTAAATCTCACATGGGAGGTCAGGGACGGCATACTCTGCCACACCGGCCCAAAAGAGGCCTCCACTCCCGAAGGCCGCATCATCCATCTGGCGGATCGGATAGCCTACATAAACCACGACATCGACGACGCCATAAGGGGCGGCATACTGAGAGGGGAGGACATTCCCGCCGAAATAACCGAAATTTTAGGCAATTCTCACGGAAAAAGAATAGACACGCTGGTAAAGGACATAATATATAACAGTATGGACAGCTTCCGACCGGGAATGACTCCCCCGATAGGGCGGGCCATGGATGAGCTGAGGGCCTTCATGTTCGAGCGGGTCTATCTGGATCCCACCGCCAAGGCCGAGGAAAAGAAGGTAAAGGGCGTTATCGAGGGACTGTTTTACCACTATGCGGAGCATCCGGAGGAAATGACCTCGGCGCCGGCAGAGGCCGCCGGCGGGATCGAAAGGTCGGTCTGTGACTATATCGCCGGCATGAGCGACCGCTTCGCCCTGTATTGCTACGAAAACATTTACATTCCGAAAAGCTGGAATAAAATTTAAAATAAAAAAGGATTTTGCCAAGCCGCGTCGAAATATAAATATACAAGGATGAAAAGGTAAAAAGAGGTGGTTGCACATGGCGCGGTATTCGGACGACGTACTCAACGAGGTCAGGAATTCCGTGGATCTGGTTGAGCTGGCCTCCGCCTATGTCCACCTGAAGCGCAGCGGCCGCAGCTATATGGGCTGCTGTCCCTTTCATAAGGAAAAAACTCCCTCCTTCCACATCGACGCGGACAAACAGCTTTACCACTGCTTCGGTTGCGGAGCCGGAGGCTCGGTGTTCCAGTTCGTCATGGCGGCCGAGGGGCTGGATTTCCCCGACGCGGTAAAATTCGTGGCCGAGCGCGGCGGCGTAAGGCTGCCGGAGCCGGACGGTGAGGACGAGGACATCTACCGCCGCAAGCGGGAGATGTACGCCATGAACAAGGCCGCCGCCCGATACTTTCGGGACTGTCTGTTCTCGCCGGAGGGCGAGGCGGCCCGGGCCTATCTTCAGCGGCGGCAGCTCACCAGCAAAACCGTGGCCTCCTTCGGGCTGGGCTACGCCCCCAGGAGCTGGGACGGTCTGCTGAGGCATCTGGAGGGGCAGGGCTTTCCCAAGGACATGATGGCCGAGGCGGGGCTCTGCATACGGAACGAAAAGGGCCATATGTACGACCGGTTCCGGGACAGGGTGATGTTCCCCATCTTTGACGTCCGTCAGAACATAATCGGCTTTGGCGGCCGCATAATGGAGGGCGACGGGGCCAAGTACATGAACTCGCCGGAAAGCATCATCTACGACAAGGGCAGGAACCTCTTTGCATTGAACATAGCCCGTAAAAGCAAGCGCGGCTACTACGTGCTGGTGGAGGGATATATGGACGTCATCTCCCTGCATCAGGCGGGCATAGACTGTGCCGTGGCGGGCTGCGGAACGGCGCTGACTGAGGCTCAGGCCCGGCTCATAGCCAAGGGCGGCACCGTCTATCTGTGCTACGACATGGACGAGGCGGGACAGAAAGCTCTGGCCCGGGCGTCGTCCATATTCAGCGGACTGGACGCGAAGCTCAAGGTGATCTCCATTCCCGACGGGAAGGACGCCGACGAATTCATAAAAAAGTATGGCGGCGCGAAATTTGAGGAGCTGCTGGACGACTCATCCTCCGTCACCAAAAACGAGGTGAACCGGTTACTCAAAAAGTACGACACCTCCGACGTGGGCCAGACGGTGGAGCTGCTCAACGAGGCGGCGCCCATGCTGGCCTCCATAGGCAACGCCATCGAGCGGGAGGCCTACATAAAAAATCTCTCCGCACGCACGGGCATAAGCGTTCAGGCCATAAACGCCGAGGTGAACAAGGCGGGCAGGCGGGACAGCCGTCGGCAGCTGAGGGAGCAGGTAATAAAAAGCGTATCCCAGAGCCGCTCACTTCAGTCGCCCACGGCGAAAACCCGTCGTGACACGGCGGAGGCGAAGCTTTTGGGCATACTCACCGAGGACAGGGAGGTATATGACAAAATCAGGGACAACCTGACGCCGGAGCTGTTTTCGGAAGGACTGAACAGGGATATTTTCATTGAAATTGTGGAATGTTATAAAGGCGGCGAGTCCTCGGCGGAGCATTATCTGCTGAACAAATTTGAGCACCGGGAGGAGGAGCTTGCCGCCGTAATAATAAAAAGCGACGATCCCGACAACAGGCTGGCCGCGGCCAAAGACTACATAGACGTCATACGGAGCGAGGATCTGAAGGAGCGCATTGCCGAGGCCGAGAAGAGCGGGGACATGGTTCTTCTGGCCCAACTGATAAAGAACAAACACCGAAAGGCAGGAACGTGATATGGGCGAAAATACAAATGTAAACAAAAAAGCCATTCTCAAGGAGCTTCTTGACAAAGGCAAGCAGAAGGGTATGCTGACGAAAAAGGATATTGAAGAGAGCCTCAGCGAGCTGGAGCTGGACGTTGACCAGATAGAAAAGCTCTATGACAATCTGGAGGCCATGGGTATCGACATCGTCGGCGACATCGACGCCGAGCTTCAGGACATGGACGACGTGCCCGACGAGGATCTGGAAAACCTCACAATTCCCGAAAGCATCAGCGTTGACGACCACGTCCGTATGTACCTGAAGGAGATAGGCAAGGTTCCTCTGCTGAGCCAAAAGGAAGAGCTCCACTATGCGGAGCTCATGGCCAACGGCGACGAGGAGGCAAAAAATAAGCTGACCGAGGCCAATCTCCGCCTTGTGGTCAGCATCGCCAAGCGATATGTGGGCCGCGGTATGCTTTTCCTGGATCTCATTCAGGAGGGCAATCTGGGCCTTATAAAGGCCGTTGAGAAATTCGACTACACCAAGGGCTACAAGTTCAGCACCTACGCCACCTGGTGGATACGCCAGGCCATAACCCGGGCCATAGCCGATCAGGCCCGAACTATCCGCATACCTGTCCACATGGTGGAGACCATCAACAAGCTCATCCGCGTTTCCCGCCAGCTTCTTCAGGAGCTGGGCCGTGAGCCCACCGCCGAGGAGATCTCCAAGGAAATGAACATGAGCGTGGACAAGGTTCGTGAGATAATGAAGATAGCTCAGGAGCCGGTATCGCTGGAAACGCCTATCGGCGAGGAGGAGGACAGCCATCTCGGGGACTTCATTCCCGACGACGACGCCCCCGCTCCCAGCGAGGCCGCCAGCTTCATGCTGCTTAAGGAACAGCTCATGGAGGTGCTGGGCACTCTGGCCCCCCGTGAGGAAAAGGTTCTCCGTCTCCGCTTCGGCCTTGAGGACGGCCGGGCCCGCACCCTCGAGGAGGTGGGCAGCGCCTTCAACGTCACCCGTGAGCGCATCCGCCAGATCGAAGCCAAGGCCCTCCGCAAGCTCCGCCACCCCAGCAGGAGCAAGAAGCTGCGGGACTTTCTGGAGTGATAGGAGATAATCTGTCAAAGGAGTCTGAAAGCGTTCAGGCTCCTTTTCCTATTCCGTCAACTTCCCGCCATGGCTAAATCACGTTCACCACTATCGCCGCGGCTCCGGCCAGCACGGCCACGGCGGCGGTTATGGCAAAGGGAAGGAAATCCAGATTGCCCTCGCCGTAATTCCTCCCCCGCCGCGGTGGAGGAGATGACGAGGGAAAAATGTACTCCTCCACTATCCGCTCCGCCTCGTACACGGCGCTGGAACATTCGTCACTGTCATCCTTCAGCAGAAAAACCGCCTGCTCAAAGTTGGGCGAGTTCAGGTTTTTAAGAACGATCACCCTTCGCTCTTTACTTTTCAAGCCTGTTTCCTCCTCTTTATGCTTGCCGCTATGACCGTCATGTCGTCCTGGGGGACGCCGCTGGAACGGTCCCTTGCGCGATTGAGAATTTCCGAGGCCAGTTTTTGGGGCGTGGCCAGACCGCCGTGCTCGATAAGCTCTTTTATCCACCGGCTTTCGCCGTCGCCGGACAGGGCGACGCCGTCGCTGATGAGCACAAGGGTGCTCTCGTCGCTGAGGCTTCTCTCGTAACATTCGGCGCCGCTCTCCGCTCCGGCGCCTATGGGCAGCCCGCCGGGCGCCAGCACCTCGGCGTCGCCGTCCCGGCGCATATATGTGGCGGCGGTGCCGCACTTGTAGAATTTCACGCTGCCGCCCAGCTCCGCCACGCACAGGTCTATGGCGGTACAGCTGCCGATGCCGCTGCCGAGTATCAGCGAATTGGTGAGGTTGATGGCGGCCTCGGCGCTCATGCCCGCCTCAAGCAGTGAGATGAGCAGCGTGGCGCAGAGCCGGCTCTCCCGGGCGGCCTCGTCGCCGCTGCCGCAGCCGTCGCAGAGGGTCATGGCAAAGGTGTTGCGGTCCAGCAGGCAGCAGGTGGAAAAGTCCCCGCTGACACGGCGGTTTTCCTTGACCGCCGAAGCCGCCGCCGCCTCAACGTTAAATTCCGGCGCCACCACGTAATGACAGCGGCAGCCGCCGCAGCTCTTAAGTCCGGTTTTCGCAAAGCTCAGGCCCGTGGCCTCCTCAAGTATCTTGGGAACAAGGTCCTCGCACTGGCCAAGACCGCCGCAGTCGCTGAGGGTCATTCTTATTTCCGTGTCCTCGCCGCTGCCGGTGACATATATGTCCCGAACGTCCACTCCCTTACGGCGCAGACGCGAGCGTATGTCGTCCGCCAGCAGCTCGTCGCACAGCGAAAGCTCGCCGCCCTTTTCCGCCAGAGAGCTGAGTATGCCGTTTATGCCGGCAAATCCCGTGCAGAGAGTGGACTGCAGCTCCCGCCGCCGATCGCTCCACACCCGGTCGCACATATAAAGGTCGTGCATCTTCCCGAATTCGGCGGCAAAAACATCGGGCCTTATGCAGTGAGCGGGGGACATCTCGGGGGCGGGCTTCTCCCCCGCCTCGATTACCCGCGCCAGCTTATCCATTGACCGGCGGGTGTTTTTGCCGTCCTTGCCCCAGCAGTATTTTCTAAGGCCGCAGCGGCTGCACACCCGACGGCTGGTGCGGCTGTAGAGGTTTTCCTTCAGAGCCTCGTCGGTGGCGGCCTTGGTGGCGGAAAGGGAACGCATGGCGGATTCGGCGGAGTAAAGGGCGCGGCTCAGCAGCCGCAGCCGATCCCGCAGGATGACGCCTTCCTCCGTCACGGCCCCCGCCGTGGAATTTATGACGTTAAAGAATTTTCTCGGTATAAGGAACAGCAGGGCTGAGGCCGCAAGGGAGCAGGACAGGTTTATAAGCACCTCCGAGGAGCCGTTGGCCAATACGGTCACCACGGCGTTGGTCAGAATAAAGCCCAGACAGGCCGCGCCCTTTCCCTTTTTGCCGAGATAACCCGCCGCAATTCCGCTGATGGCGAAGGAGGCGGGGCTGGCGTCGACCCGTCCCCGGCTGAGGGCGCAGACAAGGCCCATTATCGCTCCGGCGGCCCCGCCGTGGAGGCTACCGAAGCGAATGGCGTAGATCAGCACCAAAAGCACGCAGGCGCTCTCGCCTATGTCAAGGCTGCCAAAGACCCTTATCCCGCACAGGCCGCTGACGCAGCCGCCGAAAAGCAGAGCGAAGCACAGGGTCTCCTCACCGGTCAGGGTTCGACGCAGATGCAGCGTGGAGCACAGGGGCAGAGCCTTGCCGAAGGCCATAGCCGCCACATAGACCGTGGCCGACTCCGCCAGCAGCACTATACAGTCGTACAGAAGCGGATATCCACCCACCGTCATGCTTATAAAAAGTAAAAACAGCCCCACCGTGGGTGTGATTATGGCCGCGAGGGCGGCTCCCTGCCCTTTGGAGAAGAAGGGGAGCCTGCCCTTTTTTATTCCCGGCCACACGGCCATGAACACCGCCGCCGAGAATATGTAGCGGCCCAGCTCTATCAGCCCGGCCCCGCCCAACAGCAGTCCCAGCGCCCCGCCCAGGGCCGCCAGAGGATGGCCGCCAACGGCGGCAAAGAACGCGAAGCCGAAAGGATGACTGCCGCCGACGCCCTCGGCCCTCGAAAGCAGCAGCGCCATTGCCGCCATTCCCAGACCGGGGGCGATTTTGGCCCACAGCTCCGCCGCCCTCTTTATCACTGAGGTGTTTTTTGTTTTTTCTTTCATTTGTTATCACTCCTCATCACGATTATACATCTGAAAACGGGAGCAAATTTGTCGAAAAGCCGTCCGTCGGCATAAAAATTTTGCGACGTTTTGGGATAAATTTTGCAGAAATGGAAATAAAAGGATATTCTTCATTAAATAAAAGGAAGTCATATCGCCCTGTCCGCCATTAATGCGGGCTTAGATTACTGTTTTATTACAATTTTAAAAAATTTTTGAAAAAAGTATTGACAATGTTTAAAAGATGGTGTATTATTAGAATAGATTTTAGAGGAGAAAGGATGTAATCACAAAATGAAAATGTTCAAGAAAATCACGTCTGCGGCTCTGGCCGTAGCAATGATGTTGACATCCGGCGCCGCTTTTGCCGCTTTTGAGGATGTTGATATCGAAAACACCGACAGAGAATCTGTGGCAATCAATGTTGTAACCGGCAACGCCAACTTTGCGTCTCAGCGTTCCTTCTACACCAACGGCTCCGAGGGACAAAAACTTTCCGTAAAATTTGAAAACGTTGCTCTGAGGGATATGTGGAAGCTCTACTGGGGTCTTGACAATTTGACCAACAGTTGGCCCGATGCAAGAAGAGGCGAAAAGGCTTTTGCTACCATTGATGTTAATGAGTATGCTACCGATTGGAGCATTAGTCTTCCTTTCGTTCCCGGCAACAGAGTAAGCATTATGTGGGGTTATGATGTTCCCGATCAGGCCGGTCAGAATTTCGCTCCCGACGCCTACCTTGATCAGCAGCAGGAATTCCTTGTAAACGGTCATATTACTCATGCCGAGGCCGCTCAGTTTGTGCTCAATATGATCACCGCTGACTATGGTTATGATGCTCTCGCCACTGCCGTTGAGCGCGGTATCGTTGACAACAGCTTTGCCGCTGTTCCCAGCGCTCTGCTTACCAACGACGAGGCTATTGAGATGGTAGTCAACGCTCTTGGTTATAAGGGTACGCCCGCCGGTGATGACGGTCTTGGTATCCTTGACGGTGTTGTAACCGGCAGTGAGCCCACAACCCGTTCCAACCTTGCCGTTATTATCTACAACTCTTTGTTTGTAGGTCTTGGCCCCAATTTCGCTGATAGCAGTACTCACGTAGCTGTTGCTAACCTGCTCTGCACTTTGTTCCAGGATTACTACAGCATCGACACCAATAATGATGGTGATGTTAACGATCTTGATGTTCTTCCTCTTAACGTTGTGCTTCTTCACACTTCCAAAGATCTTGTAAAACTTATTAGAAATGAAGACGTGACAAGAGCCCAACTTACGGAGATGCTGAAGAACTTTGGTCTTAAGGATACGGATGCTGATCTCATTATAGACCTCATCAGAGGCTGATAGATGTCTTGAAACGTTCGTATTGAAATGAACCAAGTTTAAACTTAGATTATTTGTGAATGAGTTCGGTATTGTACCGGGCTCATTCATTTTATAATCCCTTGTCATAATATTGTTGTAAAATCCGATAAAAAATTTATGAATCTCATCAGGTTTTGGTCAAAGCCAAGGCTCGCTTTTTGCGGCCAAAAGTGCAGAGAATCGTATATATTGTCTGCATCTCTTTCCTTGTTCGACACAAAAAATTCCACTGTCAAATGAAAACCAGCATAAAAAACGGGCCGCCGAAGCAGAGCAGGCGGCCCGTTTTTCAAATGTCTGAATGTGTTTCTCTCAGTCCCCGAGATTGAACTTGTCGTGTATCGCCCGAACGGCGCGCTCGGCGTCACGCTTATCAATGAGGACGCTGATCTTTATCTCGCTTGTGGAGATCATATTGATGTTGATGCCCGCGTCATAGAGAGCCTCGAACATTGTGGCCGCAACGCCGGCGTTGGAAGCCATGCCCACGCCCACGATAGAAACCTTGGAAATATTCTCTGTGTGATCGATATGCTCGGCGCCGATGAGCTCCTTATTTTTCTCAAGTACGTCCAGCACCGTATCAAGGCTGCCCAGAGGCACGGTAAAGCTGATGTCCTTCTTCCCGCCCCTGCCTATGGACTGAATAATGACGTCCACGTTTATTTTGTGCTTGGCGAGAAGGCCGAACACCTGAAAAGCCTTGCCGGGTGTGTTATCCAGATTTACGAGGGAGATGCGGGCCACATCGTTATCCCGGGCCACTCCTCTTACTAACATTTTTTCCACGCTGTTTACCTCCTTAACTACTGTGCCGGGCGCTCTTTCCAAACTGGAAAGCACCTCAAGATTTACGTTATACTTTCTCGCCACCTCAACGCTGCGGTTGTGGAGCACGTTCGCGCCCAGTGACGCCAGCTCCAGCATCTCGTCAAAGCTGATGTCGGTCAGCTGCTTTGCGTTGGGAACTATTCTGGGATCGGCGGTGTACACACCGCGGACATCGGTAAATATCTGGCAGAGGTCGGCGCCCAGCGCCGCCGCCAGCGCCACCGCCGAGGTATCGCTGCCGCCCCGGCCCAGAGTGGTCACATCGTCAAACTTGTTGATGCCCTGGAAGCCCGCCACTATGACGATCTTATGCTTGTCGAGCTCGGTCTGAATACGGTTGCCCATTACCCGCTTGATGCGGGCGTTGGAGTAGTTGGAGTCCGTCGCCAGCCCCACCTGCCAGGCCGCAAGGGAAATCACCGGCCGACCCAGCTTTTCGATGGCCATGGCCAAAAGGGCCATGGATTGCTGCTCACCGGTGGAGAGAAGCACGTCCATCTCCCGCTTCGAGGCCCGGGGGTTGATCTCACGCGCTTTTTCAATAAGGTCGTCGGTCGTGTCTCCCTGAGCCGAAACCACAACGACAACGTCATTGTCATTGTCGTAGGTCTCAATGACCCTGTTTGCCACGTTGAAGATGCGCTCGGCGTTGGCAACGCTTGTGCCGCCGAACTTCTGTACTATAAGAGCCACTTTATAACCTCCTATCGGTATATTCTCATTTTATTTATGACGCCGTCGATTTCCGACAGCCGCTTATTTATTTCCGTTTCGCTCATGACCGGAGTAAAGAAGCCGGCCTCTCCGTCCTTTTTCGCAAGAAGTTTAATGTCTGCGAAAGCCTTTTCCGCCGCCGGAAGAGCCGTTTCCTTTACACGGACGAAAAACTCGCTTTCCAGCTCCGCCGGATCAAAGGTGGTGTCCGACGCGCCTGTCCAGGAAAATTCTCCGCTATGCCCGGGCTGACGGACGACATCGACTATGTCACCCACAACGGCGCTCGCCGTGGGGAGCTTGCCCGCGCCCCGGCCGTAGAACATAACCCGGCCAACCATATTGCCTTCCACCAGAATACCGTTATAAACGTCCCAGATATTCCCCAGAGGATGGGCGTTCCCCGCCGTCTGAACCATGGCCGGCTCCACGGAAACTCCGGCACGGCCGTTCCTGAACACGGCCCTGCCCAGCAGCTTCACGGAGCAGCCGGCACGCTCGGCCCACTCCACGTCGGCGGTGGAAATGCCGCGGATGCCCTTTGTGGGAATATCCGCACAGTCAACTCTCTTGCCGAGAACCATCGACGCGAGTATGGCTATTTTCCGGCACACGTCGGCGCCGTCCACATCGGCGGCGGGATCCTTTTCCGCGTATCCCAGCTCCTGAGCCTTGCGCAGCGCATCGTCGAAGCTTTGTCCGCCACGGTACATCTTGGTGAGTATATAATTCGTCGTGCCGTTAATTATTCCGGTTACGCTCTCAATTTCGTTGGCCGCAAGGCACCGTGCCAGCGGCCGTATAATGGGGATTCCTCCCCCAACGCTGGCCTCGAAAAGATAACGGCAGCCGTGCCTTTCGGCTATTTCAAAGAACTCGTGGCCATACCGGGCCACAAGCTCCTTGTTGCTGGTAATGACGGTCTTGCCCGCCTCAAGGGCGCGCTTTGTATAATCATAGGCAAAACGGACGCCGCCCATGGTCTCCACCACGATGCCCACTTCGGGGTCGGACAGCACAACGTCGAAGTCCTTGACGAAAATTTCGCGTTCCGGATGATCCGGAAAGTCCCGTATGTCCAGCACGTATTTTACGTCAACGCTTTGGCCGCAGCGCCTTTCGATGCCGCCGCGGTTCTCCTTCAATATATCGTAAACGCCGCTGCCTACGACGCCGTACCCTATTATCGCTACTTTCATCTTAAGCAGTCCTTTCCGGGGTTTTACACCCTTGCACTACATAATATCATTTTCATTACTGATTTGTCAATATTAAATATGCTTAATTTTCCCTGTTCCAATCAGAAAAAAATATCGAAAACATGAAAAAATCCGCCCGAACGGTTCAGGCCCGCAAGTGCACAAACTCCCCTCATCCGTAAAAAAATTTCCAAACCCCCTTGCTATTTTCCGAGTTTTGTATTATAATAAGATATCAAAGTACGGTTTTGGAAAGGACGTGTTTTCATGGCATATCAGGCGCTGTACCGCAAGTGGCGGCCCTTGATCTTCGACGACGTGGTGGGCCAGAGGCACGTCACGGAAACCATCAAGAACGAGGTAAAGAACGGCAACGCCGGTCACGCCTTCCTTTTCTGCGGTTCGAGGGGCACGGGCAAGACCACCACCGCCCGAATATTCAGCCGGGCCATAAACTGCGAAAATCCGCAGAACGGCAATCCCTGCAACAAATGCCCCACCTGTTTGGGGATACTGAACGGCAGCATCATGGACATCACCGAGATCGACGCCGCCAGCAACAGCGGCGTGGACAACATCCGTTCGCTGCGGGAGGAGGCGGGCTACACCGCCGCCGTAACAAAATACAAGGTCTACATCATCGACGAGGTTCACGCCCTTTCCGACGGGGCTTTCAACGCCCTGCTGAAGCTCCTCGAGGAGCCGCCGGAGCACGTGAAGTTCGTGCTGGCCACCACCGAGACCCACAAGGTCATGGATACCATCAGCTCGCGGTGCCAGCGCTTCGACTTCAAGCGCATCACCACCGAGGACATTTACGACCGACTGGAATATATCTGCAACGCCGAGGGCATCGACGCCGAGGAACGGGCGCTGAGAATGATCGCCTCCGCCGCCGACGGCTCACTCCGCGACGCCCTGTCCTGCCTTGACCCCTGCGTCGCCGCGGGGAAGGTGGTGGACACGGATTTCGTGGCCGACTTTCTGGGCCGCGCCCAGGGAGACAGCGTTCTGGCCCTGTGCGGGGCCATAGCCGGCGAAAATTCGGCCGCAGCCATCGACGCCATAAATACCGTCACCGCCCGCGGACGGGCCCTCGCACCATTTATGGAAACTGTCATAAAGGCCATGCGCGATATGCTCGTTCTGCGCTCCACCGGCAAGATGAACAGCGACTTTTCTCCCGAGGAGCAGGAGGAGCTGAAGCGTATCGCAGCCGGAATTTCGGTGGAAAAGCTGCTCTATTCCATCAAGGTTCTGTCGGAGGCGATGTCCACGGCCAAGTACACCTCCATTCCGGCGGTGGTGTTCCAGTCGGCGGCCATAAAGCTCTGCATCCCCCACAACGACGGAAGCTACGACGCCCTTCTGGCCCGAATAGGTGAGCTGGAAAGGAAAATCGCCGACGGCAGCATAATAACCGCGGCCCCGAAGAATCCTCCCGCGCCGGAAAAGCCCCCCGAGGAAACGCCGGAGGAGGAGCTGCCTCTTGAACCTGAAAAGGAGATATACGCTCCACAAAGCGAGTTTATAGAAAAAATTCGGGACAAGTGGCCCGAGATAATGCAGAACATTTTTGACGATTTCAAGCTCCAGCTTTTCACCTATATGGAGTCCTGCTCTCTCCGGGAGTACAAGGGCAAGCTGGCCGTGACGCTGTCGGACGAAACCTTCCCCATTTATCGGGACGAGATCAAGAACAATCTGGACTATTTGCAGAAGCTGATCAAAAAATTCTGCGGACTGGACTGCGGCGTGACCGTAAAGTGCGACTCGGATTTCAGCAAAAGCGGGCCGGCGCAGGCGAAGGATCCCCTTGACGATCTTATAAATTTACCCATAACCGAAATAGAAAAATAAATTGTGAAAGGATATGATATTATGGCAAGAGGCGGCTTTCCCAGAGGAATGAACATGGGCGGCAACATGAACAACATGATACGCCAGGCCCAGAAGATGCAGGAGGAAATGGCCAAGGCTCAGGAGGCCCTTGAGCAGCAGGAGCTGGAGGCCAGCGTGGGCGGCGGAGCCGTAAGCGTAAAGGTCAACGGCAAAAAGGAGGTTATCTCCATCACCATCAGCCCCGACGCGGTGGATCCCGAGGACGTGGAGATGCTTCAGGACCTGCTTGTCACCGCCGTGAACGAGGCGCTCCGCAAGGCCGAGGAGGCGGCGGCCAGCTCCATGAGCAGAATAACCGGCGGCCTCAACATTCCGGGAATGTTCTGATATGGCGTCCGCTTACCCGCCGTCCCTGACGGCACTTATCGAAGAATTTGAAAAAATGCCCGGCATCGGCCACAAGAGCGCCGTGCGGCTGGCCTTCCACATGATGAACGTGCCGGAGGAAAAGGCCCGGCGCTTTGCCGAGGCCATACTCAACGCCCGGGGTAACGTGCGGCTTTGCGGCCGCTGTCAAAACCTGACGGACGAAGAGTTCTGCCCCATATGCTCCGACCCGCGCCGGGACCGGAGCCTGATTTGCGTGGTGGAAAGCCCCAAAGACCTGGCCGCCATGGAAAAGACCCGTGAGTATCACGGACTGTACCATGTGCTGCACGGGGCCCTGTCCCCCATCGACGGCGTAGGGCCGGAGGATCTTAAAATAAAGGAGCTCATGTCCCGGCTGGGGCCGGAGGTCGCCGAGGTGATAATGGCCACCAATCCCACCGTGGAGGGCGAGGCCACGGCCATGTACCTGTCCCGTCTCATTAAGCCAATGGGAATAAAAACCACCCGCATCGCCCACGGAATCCCCGTCGGCGGCGACATAGAGTTCGCCGACGAGATGACCCTCGCCCGGGCCATGGAGGGGCGAAGGGAAATATGATTTTACAATAAAAAGGAGTCTTGAAAAATGTCCTATCCAATGCCGCTTACCGAGGGAGCGCTGGTGCTCGAGGGCGGCGGAATGCGCGGAGCCTTCACCACCGGTGTGCTGGATTATCTGCTGGAAAAAAATATTGTGTTTGACCGGGTCTACGGCGTTTCGGCGGGAGCCTGCCACGCCTGCAGCTACCTTTCGCTCCAGCCGGGACGGGCCTTTAGGGTGGTGGCGGACTACGTCAACGACCCCAGATATATGAGCTTTTTCAACCTGCTCAAGGGAGAGGATATGTTTCCGGCGGAGTTTGTGTACCACACAATTCCCGACGGGCTGGATCCCTTCGACTACAAGACGGTCAACCAATACCCCGGCGAATTTTACGTTGTTGTCACCGACTGCCGCACCGGCGGGCCGGTATATATGCGGGTAAAGGACTTCCGCAGGGATATAGACATGGTGCGGGCCTCGGCCTCTCTGCCACTGCTGAGCCACATGGTGAAGCTGAACGGCGGCGAGTATCTGGACGGCGGCATGAGCGACTCCATCCCCGTAAAAAAGGCTTTGGACGACGGGGCGAAAAAGTGCGTCGCCGTCCTGACCCGTGACGGCGGCTACGTCAAGGAGCCCAGCGGAACCTACCGGCTGGCGAGGGTAATGACTCCGCGGCACCAAAAGCTGGCCGACGCCATGAAGCGCCGCCACATCATGTACAACGACACGGTGGAATTTATCAAAAAGGCCGAGGCGGAGGGGAAAATTTTCGTTTTCCGGCCCGAAAAGGAGCGGCTGGACGTGACCCGTCTGGAAAAGGACCGCTCCAAGCTGGAGCGGCTCCGTGACCACGGCTACGAAACTGCGGCGGCCGAATGGGACCGCTTTACCGAATACATGAACAGTTAAAGGAAGATAGACATGAAAATAACACCCGTAAAAGGCACCAACGACTACCTGCCCTCACAGGTGAGGGTGAGGGACAGCGTGCAGAACAAGATCCTTGAGGTTTACCGGGCGGCGGGCTTCGAGCGGATAACCACCCCCATCATGGAGGACATGGAAAATCTTGACAAGAGCGACGGCGGCGAGAATTTGAACCTGATCTTCAAGATACTCAAGCGGGGCGAAAAGCTGGACAAAGCCCTGGCCGAGGGCGGCGAGCTCTGCGATTTCGGCCTACGCTACGACCTGACCCTGCCCCTGACCCGATATTACGCCAACAACCGGGCCAGGCTGATGAACCCCTTCAAGGTCATACAGACCGACCGGGTTTATCGGGCGGAACGCCCGCAGAAGGGGCGGCTCCGGGAGTTTGTCCAGTGCGACATCGACATAATCGGCACCGACAGCCGCACCGCCGAGCTGGAGCTGATCCTCACCACCGTCAAGGCCCTCAAGGCCGTGGGCATTGACAATTTCACCGTCAAAATCAACGACCGGCGGCTGCTGCGCGGCACTCTGCTGAGTCTCGGCTTTGCGGAGGAAACCCTGGACAGCGTGTGCATAATCTTCGACAAGCTGGACAAGATAGGCCCCGAGGGCATCGCCGCCGAAATGCTGGAAAAGGGTCTGCCCGCCTCCGCCGTGGAGGGGCTGACCGAGCTGCTCCAAAGGGGCACGGACTTTGAAACTCTGCGTGAGCAGTCCCCCTGCCAGGCGGCGGAGGATCTTGCCTTTATTATGGACGGCATACGGGCCGTTGGCGGGACGGAGATACAGTTCGACATCAGTCTTGTCCGGGGTCAGGGTTACTACACCTCCACCGTGTTCGAGGTGGTAAGCTCCGACTTTCGGGGCGCCATCGCCGGCGGCGGCCGCTACGACAGCCTTATCGGCAAGTTCATCGGCGAGGATGTGCCCGCCGTGGGCTTCTCCATCGGCTTCGAGCGTATCTGCGCCATTTTGGAGGAGAAGGGCTCCGCGGCGACCGAGCTCCGGCCCAGACTGGCCGTCATATACGACAGGGAGCGCTTTGCCGAAGCTCAGGCCTACGCCGAGGAAAAGCGGACAAAATACGACGCCGCCCTATTTGAGCGGCCAAAGAAGCTTAATAAGCTCCTGTCCCGTCTGGAGGAGCAGGGCTACGACGCGTTTTACACCGTCGGCTGGGAAGAGACCGAGCCGAGAGCGCTGGGCAAAAATTGAAGTTTTATAATACAAAAACGCCCCTGTTTTGGGGCGTTTTCAATTTTCGATAACTAAAATCGCTGCCTTGATGCCTTATAGGGTTGTAAGACATCCGCTATTTAATACTATTTCTAAATTAAAAACATAAATATGCGAGTTTGTTATGGTAACAATGACAGATTAAAAAGGCTTCCCCTCGAGGGGAAGCTGTCGGCGTAGGCCGACTGATGAGGTGTAGGATGCGCAGCATCCGTTATGCGTTTACGGTAATGTAACGCCGCACGGCGGCTACACCTCATCCGGCACTTCGTGCCACCTTCCCCTCGAGGGGAAGGCTTGGCATTATTTGTCATTTTTACTTTAATTTTATGCCGCGTCCCTGCTCGTCCGAAAATGTTTATTCCTCGCTCAGGTCGGCAAGATCGTCCTCGGAAAAGCCGTATTTTTTATCAATACTTTCCTGTGAAATAAGCGTTGTCCGGTCATTACCGGCCATACGGGCGTTGGCCTCGGCCAGCAGAGCGGCGTCCTCCAGCTCCTCCATAATGCGGACATACTCGTCGGGAGACAGAAGGACGCACTCGGCGGTATTGTTCTTCATTACTATTTTTGTGCCGGCCTTTTTTACATCGGCAAATATCTGCCCCGCAAGCCCGCGATTGAACATGGAGATCGGCACGGTATGGGTTATCGCGCCTATGGCGGGATTTGTCATAGCTATCACCTCGGTTATAGTATAGCACATATCAGTGAAAAAGTCAATAAATATACTGATATTTTTTGCGATTGTTTTCTCCCAACTCGAAATACAATTATCTGCCAAGGGCTTTTATAAAAAACCAACCGCACATTTTTGAGCGGTTGGTTTTGTTTTGATTTTTGAATTTGTTTACGGTAATGTCTGACAAGACCGTTTTTTCACCGTAAGCTTTCTCTCTACACGAAAATTACATCGGCGCTTTCTTTCTGAATTCGTCAACGTTGACATACTCGCCGTCTTTGCCAAGCTTAACCATAGAACCGTCAGAATTGAGCTGTACATCGCTTCTGTCAAAATTTCTGTATGCTCTTTGTCTCATTTCGGTCTGAAGCTCTTCGCGTTTCTTTGCCTCCGCTTCTATTTGCGCCTGTTCCTCGGCTTCTCTTTCTTTAGCGCGTACTGAAATATTTTCCGCCATCTGGGCGCCCAAGTTGTCGCTCTGCTGTCCAACATTGATGTAGTGTTCCCGCATACTTTCAGCCTCGTCGCTGCCGTCGGTTATGATGAAATGCGCCATCCAGCCTAAAAACGGAATATGCGCCGCAAATTTGCCTCTGGTATTCCAATACCAGAGGCAAATTTTGCCGAGGGTCGAGTCCTTTTTCGCAAGCACACGTATGGCAATTATTATGGCGATCACAATGGCAAAAACTACAAAAAATGCCGCTCCCATAATACATCTTCCTCCCCGCAAATATTTTTATGTTTATTTTTTGCGTCGGCACATGATTGCCGCCACAATATCAGCTATCCATACGATTATGCACAGTATCGACACAATGACGCATACAAGCAGGTCCATCCGCGAAAACAAGAGAGCGTAAACAAGCACAACAAACTGAACCAAATCCACTAAAAATATCACAAACTTCTTGCGGCTGTGCAGAATAAACGAGAGGATAACGGGTATTAAGCCTATGATAACAATGACTATTGCCGCGATTATGTAATTCAGCGGCGAGACTTCGTTTACCTCATACTGCATAAATCATTCCTCCACCATAATTATTTAAACTCGCCTTCGGAAAAGCCGTAAAATCCATTATAAGAACGACTAAGTGAAGCTAACTCTATCTTCATCTGATTCGCGCCATCCAAAGGTACTGTAATTCTTTTAGCCACATCGTCATATTTCAAATCGGTGGTATAGGCGATCAAACCGTCGAGATATATATTTAATTCCGCATTGACATTACGTTCACCATCAATATGTCCGACCGTAAATGACAACGAGTCATATTTACCGTCAAGGTTGAACAACGCTTCCCCAGCAGGCCCACCATGAAATCCTTCCAAAATAAAACCGTTTGTATACTTCTTTCCTGACATCGTAAAGTACTCATTATTGGCAAGTCGGTATTCATCGCCATAGCTATACTGATACGGCCCGCACACATCCAGCCAACTTTCCGCGCTGCCAGGCTTTGAGCCAAGATATACGACCTTTTCAACGCCGTCCCAGCTGACATCCTTACCGATGGCGTTGCCTATGGCCCGGACGGGCAGATAGGTCGTGCCGTTGTAGACAAAGGGCTCAACTATGTCGCCGTCGGCGTCCTTGGGCTGAATCTCCTTGCCGTCCAAAAAAATCTTGATGTTGTCATAAAGTACCTCAATGGTTTGGGAGCCCGTGCTGGCGTAGGCCGCTCCTCCGGTAAGCAGCGCCGTCGTCAGCACGCCCGCCAGATAGCCTTGAATTTGCTTTTTCATTTTAAACATCCCTTTCTGTTTTTTCATTATTATAACATATTGCATTATAAAATGCAATACCTATTATGTATTTTTATAGTATTATTTTTTAATATAAAATACACATTGTAATATATAATAAACATAAATATAAATATATAATATTATTATAAATACAAAATATATTACAAGGGGTATTGATAAAATGAAAAAATTCAAAATTCCTGTTGTACCTCATTCCACCAACAAATGTATACGCTTCCCTGACAATGTAATAGAGGATGTAGAAAACTCCATTCGTGGCCGGGACTGCACCTTTTCGGCCTTCGTGGTGGAGGCGGTGCGGGTCGCGCTGGAAAACCTCCGCGAGGACGAGGAGGAGCAGGCGCAAACAAAATAACGGGAACCGCTGGGGCTCCCGTTATTTTTATTCATTTTCCATAGCCTCTAATTCTTCCATAGTTTTTACAATGCCGCGTCCGGCTTTCAATTCAGCGAACGACCGATCAATTTTGTCAATATACTCTGCGTTGCGGACGTCCTTTGCCAAATTGTGAATATCTCTGCCGCCATACATAATGCGCACAATTTCAACATTATCGTTCGCATCATCTATCAAATAGAACAAAAGATATTTTTTAACGGTGAGAAATCTCACTCCCCGGCTTCGCCACGGTTCATACTCACAAAGAGCGCCTCTTTCCGGCAGAGAAGAAAGTGTCTCGGCGGCATCCATTATAAGACCCGCCATTTTTTTGGCCGTCTGCTCTTCAACGAGTTCATAGGCAATATATTCGTATATTGTCTTAATATCATACAGAGCGGCGGCGGAATACATCACGTTCATACTCCGTAAACCCTCCGCATTTCCTCACGGACATCGGCGGCGGAATAAACGCGCCCGTTCCGGAGGTCGGCCATACCCTTCTCCATTTCGGCGTTGAACTGTTCCTCCGAAAGACCGCCGTAAGCGAGAGGGGTGTCGCGGGGCAGCTTTACCTCAAATGGCAGTCCCCTCTGAAGCACCACCTGACGCAGAAATATGGCCACGGCATTGGAAATCGGAAGTCCCAGCTCATTCAAGACCCGTTCCGCCTGTTCCTTTACTTCCGGTTCAACCCGGGCAAACACGTTTGACGTTTTCGGCATATTAATCACCTCTATATCAATTATAACACAAACGCTTGCGTTTTGCAAGCGTTTTACATAATTTATTTTGACGCCAGCACGGCCTCGGCACAGCGTATGCCGTCCACGGCGGCGGACATAATCCCGCCGGCGTAACCGGCCCCCTCGCCGCAGGGGTATATCCCCCGAACGGAGGCCTGAAGTCCGGCGTCCCTGACGACGCGCAGGGGCGAGGAGGAGCGGCTTTCAACTCCGGTCAGGGGGGCGTCGGGCCGGGCGAAGCCGTGGAGCCGCCGATCAATGAGGGTCAGGCCCTGAGCAAGGGCGCTGCCGATAAATTCCGGAAAGAGCCGCCGCAGGTCGGCGGGAGTGACGCCAATGGGATAGCTGGGCTCAACCTCGCCAAGAGCGGCGGATTTTTGTCCCTTTATAAAATCAGCCGCAAGGGTCACCGGAGCGCGGTAGTTCCCGCCGCCCATGTAGAAAGCGCCTTTTTCCAGCCTGCGCTGGAGCTTCACACCGGCGAAAAGGTCGTCGCTGTCAAAATCCTCGGGATTTACCGACACAAGCAGAGCGCTGTTGGCGTTTTTGCCGTCACGGGCAAAGCGGCTCATGCCGTTGGTGACGACGGTTTTTTCCTCGCTGGCGGAGGCTATGACCTGGCCGCCCGGACACATACAGAAGGTATACACTCCACGGCCGTCGGGCAGGTGAACCGCGGCCTTATAGTCCGCCGGAGGCAGGCCCTCGGCCCGTCCGTACTGCATCCGCTGTATCTGCTCCTGGGGGTGCTCGATGCGGACGCCCACGGAAAAGGGCTTGCGCTCCATGAGCAGACCCTTTTCGGCGCAGAGGGCGAACACGTCCCGGGCGCTGTGGCCCGTGGCCAATATCAGCCGGTCGGCGTCGATGGGGCCGAGAGTGGTGACGGCTCCCGTCAGCCGCCCTTTTTCAATAATCAGGTCGGTCAGGCGGCAGCCGAAGCGCACCGTTCCGCCCAATTCGATAATTTTATTCCTTATATTTTTCACCACGGTCACCAGCTTGTCGGTGCCGATGTGGGGCCTTGCCAAATAGGCGATCTCCTCCGGCGCGCCGGCGGCCACAAACTCGTCGATGACCTTGCGGAGGCGGGGATCCTTTGTGCCGGTGGTGAGCTTGCCGTCGGAAAAGGTTCCGGCTCCGCCCTCGCCGAACTGGACGTTGCATTCGGGGTCGAGGGGGCCGCCGCGCTGGAAGGTTTCCACGGCCCTCACGCGGCTGTCCACGTCCATGCCGCGCTCGATTAAGATGGGCCGCGCTCCGGCGGTGGCCAGAATGAGGGCCGCGAACAGCCCCGCCGGGCCGCTGCCAACCACCACTGGCCGCCGCTCGAGACGGCTAACCGCCGGCTGAGGATAGACATAAGGCACGTATTTTTCAACATCTTTATGATGAAGAAATGAATTTTCGTTTTCTATTTCGATTATCAGGGTCGCGAGCCAGTGTATATCGCTTTTGCTGCGGGCGTCCAGCGAAAGCCGAAAAAGCTCCGCCCGGGAGATTATGCCCTCTCTGGTGTGGAGCTTCCGTGCCGCCTCGGCCCGCAGTATATCACCGTCATATTTCAACGGCAGACGAACGTTGGAAAGTTTTATCATCTTTTTACCATGCTTTCCCCGGCCCTGGCTCCGCTGACCCAGGCCCAGTGAAGGTTAAAGCCGCCGCAGTCGCCGCAGACGTCCAGTATCTCGCCGGCGAAATACAGCCCCGGCGCCAGCCGCGACTCCATAGTGCGGGGGTCGGTCTCGCGCAGATCCACGCCGCCCCGGGTGGTCTGGGCGTTGGCCCAGGAGTCCGTGCCGACTATCCGGAACTCCATGGACTTGGCGGCCCTGACGAAGCTCTTCATGTCATTAACCGTCATTCCGTTCACCGGCAGATCGGCGGACAGACCGCACCGGCGGCAGACGCGGCGGGTCAAAGCCTTGTGGAAATAGCCGCCCATAAATTCCGGCAGCGGCAGGTCGCCAATGGCGTCCGCCAGCCCCAGCAGCCCGTCCAAAGCGGCGGCAAAGTCCAGCTCCGGCAGCAAGTCCAGAAATATCTCCATATTTCCCTGAAAAAGGGAGGAAAGCTGCATTATCGGTATGCCGGAAAGGCCGCTGTCACTGAACTGCACCTCGCCCACCTCCTCACGGAGGGTCTCGCCCCGAACGACGGCCCGGGCCCGGGCACGAACCCGCAGCCCCTTCAGGTCACGCTCGCCTGTTTCGGTTTTGAGCCGAACCAGCGAAGGGTAGGGGTCGTACACCTTGTGGCCGAAACCCTCGGCCAGAGCGAAGCCGCCGCCGTCGCTGCCCAGAGCGGGAGCGGCCTTGCCCCCGCAGGCCAGACACAGCCGGTCAAAGACGGCGCCTTTGACCGTAAATCCCTCGCCGCCGAGACCTATCTCACCGATTTTCGTATCCGTTACTGTTTTGATTTTCCGGCGGTCACATTCAAAGCGCAGAGCGTCGGCCACGGAATTGGCTCTCATGCTGCGGGGGTACAGCCTGTCCTCCTCCGCCGTGAGAGGAATGCCCAAACCGGCAAAAAAGTTCCGGACAAAGCCGGGGCCATGACCGTCAAGAGCGATTCCCAACAGTTTAGGCTCATGGGTCGTGTAGCCTTTGACGGAAACGCCCGCATTCGTCAGATTGCAGCGGCCGTTGCCGGTGGAGAGCAGCTTCTTCCCCACACGGCTGTTGCCCTCGAACACCGTTATTTCGGCGTTGGGGTCGGTTCTGGCCGCAAATATGGCGGCGGTGAGGCCCGCCGCCCCGCCGCCGATTATCGCCGCTTTCATAGGAGCTGATCCTCGCTTTTCACGCTGCGGGTCATGAGCTCCTTGACGGCGGAGGCGGGACTTTTGCCCTCGAACAGCACCGCGTAGGCCTGATTTATGATTGGCAGCTCCACGCCGTACTTTTTGCCCAGCTCATATCCGGTCTTTGTGGCCCACACGCCCTCAACGGTCATATGTACCTCCTTAAGGGCCTCGTCAAGGCTCTTTCCCTTGCCGAGCAATATTCCGGCCCGGCGGTTGCGGCTGTGCATACTGGTACAAGTAACTATAAGGTCGCCCACGCCGCTGAGACCGGCGAAAGTCTTTTCCCTCGCCCCCATGGCCACGCCAAGGCGGCTTATTTCGTGAAGGCCCCGGGTCATGAGGGCGGCCTTGGTGTTGTCGCCGAAGCCGCAGCCGTCGGCTATGCCGGTACAGAGAGCGATGACGTTTTTCATGGCGCCGCCCAGCTCCACCCCGCAGACGTCGGAGTTGGTGTAGACCCGAAAGGTGTCGCTGTTGAATATCTGCTGCACCAGCTTTGCGGCCTCCATGTCGGCGCAGGCGGCAACGTTGGTGGTGGGTACGCCCCGGGCCACCTCCTCGGCATGGCTGGGGCCGCTCATGACGGCCACGGTGGAATGGGGCAGATTTTCGGCTATCACCTCCGACAGACGCCGGAGGGATTTTTCGTCGATGCCCTTGGAAACGTTGACCACCAGCTTGCCGTCGGCCTTTTTAGCCAGCTTTGCGGCGGTGGCCGCCACGGCGGCGCTGGGTACGGCGCTGACGATCACCTCGCCGAAGTCCGCCGCCCCGTCGATGTCCGAAGTAAAGCGGAGGTCGGCGCCGCCGAAGGAGACGCCGGGCAGAAATTCCTTATTTTCACGGTCGTTTTTCAGTCGTTCGCTCTCCTCGGGCAGATAACTCCACAGGCAGACCCTGTGACCGTTCCTGCTGAGGATCAGGGCCAGAGCCGTGCCCCAGCCGCCGCTGCCGATAACGGATATATTCATGTCTTATCCCTCCACGTTAACACGTCATGCGTTCTTTTTGCCGCCAAGTCTGTTCTCCTTGCCCTGACGCAGGCGCTTTATGTTCTCGCTGTGGCGGAGTATGCAGAAGATACCGAGGCAGACGGTGAAAACGCAGACCGCCGTGCTGACGCTGTTATTGACAAAGTGGAAAACGATAGCCGCCGCCGGAGCCGCCACAGCCGCCGCCATGGAACTGACGGACACATAACGGCTGATGAGCAGCACGATTATGAATACGCCGAAAGCGATGAGGGCCGCCCGCCACTCCAGCAGCAGAAGCACCGCGAAGCCGGTGGAAACTCCCTTGCCGCCCTTGAAGCCGTGATAGCAGGGGAAGCAGTGGCCCAGCACCGCGCCGAAGGCGGCGAAGCAGGGCAGTATCTCATTGGAGCCGGCGTATATCAGACGACAGAGCAGCACCGCGATTATGCCCTTAAGAATGTCCAGAACGAAAACCAGCAGGGCCGGAACCTTGCCGTAAGTCCGCAGTACGTTGGTGGCTCCGGCGTTGCCGCTGCCGTGCTTCCTTATGTCGTCCTTTTTAAACAGCTTTGAGTAGAGTATGGCGAAGTTGACGGAGCCGATGAGATAGCCCATCAGCAGCATCAGCAGCATATCTCCGGTGGTTATGACGTTAGTGTGTATCATTTTCTTTCTTCCTTTCTCTGACTATCAGTCTTATCGGCGTGGCGTTGAGGCCGAAGGCCTCCCGCAACTGATTTTCGATATAACGCATATAACTGAAGTGTGCCAGCTCCTTATCGTTGACAAAGACGATAAATGTGGGTGGCTTTACGGAGGCCTGAGTCATGTAGTAGAGCTTGAGCCGCTTGCCCTTGTCGGAGGGCGGCTGAACCCGAAGCACTGCGTCGGCCAGCACGTCGTTGAGCACGCCGGTCTGAACCCGCATGGAGTGCTGGCTGGAAACGAGGGCGATATTCTCGAATATCCTGTCCACCCGCTGTCCGGTCAGAGCCGAGATGAACACCACCGGAGCGTAGGTCATGAAGCTGAGCTTGTTCCGCACATCCAGCAGGAAAGCGTTCATGGTCTTATCGTCCTTCTCGATGGCGTCCCACTTGTTGACGACGATTATCGAGGCCTTGCCCTCCTCGTGAGCATAACCGGCTATCTTGGCGTCCTGTTCGGTTACGCCGGTGACGGCGTCTATGAGGATAAGGCACACGTCGCTGCGCTCCACGGCGTTGTAGCTGCGTATGACACTGTAACGTTCCACGGCGTCCTCCACCTTTGACTTGCGGCGGATGCCGGCGGTGTCGATGAAAATATACTTCTGTCCGTCCCTCTCGTACTCGGAGTCGATGGCGTCTCTGGTGGTGCCGGCCACATCCGACACTATCACCCGATTCTCGCCCAGAATACGGTTGATAAGGCTGGACTTGCCGGCGTTTGGCTTGCCGACCACGGCCACGCGGACGGCGTCGGTCTCCTCCTCCTCCGTTTCGGGAGGGAAGTGCTTCACGCACTCGTCCAGCAGGTCGCCCAGACCCATTTTCTGTATTGACGAAATGGCTATCGGGTCGCCCAGGCCGAGATTGTAAAACTCGTACAGCTCCATGGGTGGCTCGCCGGGGGTGTCGGCCTTGTTGCAGGCCAGAACTATGGGCTTGCCGCTCTTCTGGAGCATGGCGGCCACGTCGCTGTCGGCGGCGGTGAGGCCGTCCCGAACGTCCACCATGAAGATTATCACGTCGGCGGTTCCGATGGCAATTTCCGCCTGGAGCCGCATCTGCTCAAGAATAACGTCCTTGGAATAGGGCTCGATGCCGCCGGTGTCTATGAGGGTAAAATTCCGGCCGCACCACTCGCCGTGGGCGTATATGCGGTCCCGAGTGACGCCGGGGGTGTCCTCAACTATGGATATACGGCTGCCCGCCAGCTGGTTGAACAGCGTGGACTTACCCACGTTTGGGCGGCCGACTATTGCTATGGTTGGTTTCATAGGGTCACTCCTAACTTAATTGTTCGTTCTGTGTACCTCAAAAATACCGGGTATGCGGTAGAGCTTCTTCACCAGCATATCTATCTGGCTGCGGTCGCTGACCTCCACGGTGATGTTGATGATACCCATTTTATCCTTGGTGGTGCGGGCGTTGACGGCGATAAGGGGCAGCTTGACGTCGCTGATGACGGTGGTAACGTCGCCCAGCATACCGTCCCGATTGGGGCCCTCGAGCTGGAGCTCGCAGTTATAGTGGCCGTCGGTCTCCTCCTCCGCCCACGAGCAGTTTATCATACGGCTCCGCATCTCCTCGGTGAGCTTGTCGGGCTGAATATTCACACAGTCCCTGCGGTGGACGCTTACGCCCCGGCCGCGGGTGATAAAGCCGATAATGTCGTCGCCGGCCACGGGGCTGCAGCACTTCGACAGGCGGACAAGGCAGTTGTCGATGCCCTCCACCTCTATGCCGCTGCTGCGGCGTCGCTTCGGCTTGGAAATGTGGGGCTGCTCGGGAGGCTCCTCCTTGACAAGCTGACTGTAAAGCTCGCGAAGGCGGGTGACTATCTTTGACGCGGTTATACCGCCGTAGCCCACGGCGGCGTACATCTCGTCCACGGTCTTAAAGCCGTAGCGCCGGAGCATCGGCTCCGCCAGCTCGGGCCGCAGGAGGTTAAAGCTGTTATAATTCAGCCGACGGAGCTCCCTGTCCACGGCCTCGCGGCCCTTTTCGATGTTGGCCTCCCGGTTCTCCTTTTTGAACCAGGCGTTTATCTTGCTGCGGGCCTGACTGGTCTTGACTATCTTAAGCCAGTCCCGGCTGGGGCCCTTGACGGCGGAGGAGGTGAGTATCTCCACAATGTCGCCGTTCTGGAGCTTGTAATCCAGAGGCACGATGCGGGTGTTGGCCTTGGCCCCTGTCATGCGGTAGCCCACGGCGGTGTGAATGTAAAAGGCGAAATCTATTGGCGTGGCACCCATTGGCAGGCTTATAACGTTGCCCTTGGGCGTAAACACGAACACCTCGTCGGCAAACATATCTATCTTCAGCGTCCGCATGAAGTCCTCGTCGTTGTCGGCCTCGCTCTGTATTTCCACCAGCTTATCCACCCAGGCCAGCTTCTTTTCGTCGTTGGCGGTGGCGCCCTCCTTGTACTTCCAGTGGGCGGCGATGCCCTGCTCCGCAACCCGGTGCATTTCCCAGGTGCGGATCTGTATCTCAAAGGGGCGGCCGTCGGGCCCTATAACCGTGGTGTGGAGGGACTGGTACATATTGGGCTTAGGCATGGCGATATAGTCCTTGAAGCGGCCCGGAATGGGCTTATACTGCTCGTGAACCATGCCTAAAGCGGCGTAGCACTCGCTGACATTGTCCACTATTATGCGGACGGCAAAGAGGTCGTATATCTCGTCAAGGCTCTTGCCCTGATTGTACATTTTTCGGAAAATACTGTAAATGTGCTTGGCCCGGCCGCTTATCTGGCTCTTGATGCCGAGGGCCTTCATCTTTGTTTCGATAGTATCCCTTATCAGCTGCACATAGGCGTCGCGCTCGGCCTTTTTCTGGTCAAGGCCCTCGGCTATCTCGTAGAAGGCCACGCTGTCCAGATAACGGAGGGAAAGATCCTCGAGCTCACACTTTATCTGTGAAATACCCAGACGGTGGGCCAAAGGCGCGAACACGTCCAGAGTTTCCTTGGCGATTATGCGCTGCTTTTCGGGGGACATATATTTCAGAGTGCGCATATTGTGAAGCCGGTCGGCCAGCTTAATGAGTATCACCCGTATGTCCTTGGCCATGGCGAAAAACATCTTGCGCAGATTTTCCACCTGCTGATCCTCACGGGAAACATACTGTATCTTTTTCAGCTTGGTGACTCCGTCCACAAGGAGGGCCACATCGGGGCCGAACATTTCCTTTATTTCGTCGTAGCCGTACTTGGTGTCCTCGATCACGTCATGGAGCAGACCGGCGGCCACGGTCTCCCAGTCCATACCCATTTCGGCCAGTATCTGGGCCACGGCCACGGGGTGTATATAGTAAGGCTCGCCGGAGAGCCGCACCTGATCGGCGTGGGCCTCGCGGCAAAGCTCGTAGGCCCGGCGCAGGCTGTCCTCGGTCTCGGGGGACAGCTTGCCGTGGCCGTTCATCGTAGCGAGAATTTTATCTATGCTCGCGTCCTCATATTTCATAAATTGTCAACTCCCTGAGTCTCAAAAGCCAAAGTGTCTATACGCTGTTTTCCAGTCCCTTTTTTATTCTGATATATTCGGGGCTGGAGTCAAGATTTACCTTTTTCCCCGCCTCGCCGGGCAGAAGCTCGATCTTCACCATATCGCCCAGCAGGCCGAGGCGGATTATGCCTACGTCGTCAAACACCGCCAGCGCCCCAAGCAGCTTTTCCCGCTTTATGCGGCGGCGGAGGGTGTAGGAGATGCGGCTGGCAAGGCGGGCGGCATCGTCCCTGATGGGCCGCGACTGCCGCTTTATGTAACGGTATATATCGGCGAAGTCCTGCCGTGAGGGGAGAATGTCGGCGGGCCACTGGCGGCTGAGCCGGATATCCGAAAGCACCAGCTGCACCCGTTCGGTACCGTTGTAATAGTTTATGTTCATTTCGCCGGCAAGATCCACAAAATCGCCGGCGCTGTACTCTCCCGCCAGATGGCCCATGCCGAAGGCTATGGCCTCGATGCGGACGCCGTTCTTTTCGCACATCAGGCGGCAGTGCCTGCCCTCGGACAGGGTGCGCAGGTCGTCTATCCTGACCTCCGTCAGGGCAAAGACCGGCGTCTTGTTACCGGCCCCGTAAGGGCACAGAAGGCGGGTCTTGCGTACCGTGTCAAGGTTGAGATCCTCCGCCTCTATTCGGGCGTCGATGTACAGCCGCGGAGCGGGCTCGCGTCTGAATATTTTGTCGGCGTACTCGTTGAGCCGTCGGTCCAGCTCGGGAATGTTCTCCTCAAGTATGCTGAAGCCCGCCGCATAGGCGTGGCCGCCAAATTTTTCAAGAATGTCGCCGCAGCTGCTCAGGGCCTCGAAGAGGTTCAGCCCCTCGACGCTGCGGCCGCTGCTCTTGCAGCGTCCGTTTTCCACGGAAATCAAAATGCAGCTCTTGTTGAACTTGTCGCATATCCGCGAGGCCACCACTCCGATTATGCCGTGGTGCCAGCCCTTTTTGGCCAGGACAAGAACCTTCTTGCCGAAGCAGTCCCGGCTGCGCACCATTTCGGAGGCCTCGGCGAATATGACGCTCTCCACCTGACGGCGGAGGTTGTTTTCCTCGTCCAGCTCCTTCGCCAGACGGACGGCCTCCTCATGATCCTCGGTGAGGAGCAGATCCACGGCCTTCATGGCGCTGCTCATACGGCCGGCGGCGTTGAGCCTCGGGGCCACGGAATAGCTGACCACGGCGCTGCTGTTCCACTTGGAGCCCGGCCCCACTATATCCATTACCGCTCCCAGCCCCGGATTGGGGTCAGAGCACATCTTGTTTATTCCGTATTCCACTATCGCACGGTTCTCGTCTGTGAGGGAAACCACGTCGGCGATGGTGCCCAGAGCAACTATGTCGCCGTAGCGCTCAAGCACGCTGCGGCTGCCGCCCTCAAGGGCGCACACCAGCTTGAAGGCCACGCCCACGCCGGCCAGCTCCTTAAAGGGATAGGGACAGTCCGCGCGTTTGGGATTTACAACGGCCGCGGCGGCCGGCAGGGTCTCCTTGCATTCGTGGTGGTCGGTGATTATCACGTCCAGCCCCAGCTCTCCGGCGTATTCCACCTCGGGAGCGGCGGTTATGCCGGTATCGACGGTGACCACCAGAGCCGTGCCGCGGCCCGCTATCGCTTCGAGAGCGGAGCGGTTGACGCCGTAGCCCTCGGACTGGCGGTTGGGTATGTAGGCGTCGGCGTCGGCCCCCAGGCTCCGCAGATAGCGCACCATAAGGGCGGTGGCGGTTATGCCGTCCACGTCGTAATCTCCGTAAACCGTTATTTTCTCGCCGCTTTCAACGGCCCGGCGTATCCTGCCGGCGGCCTTTTCCATATCGGCCATGCCGAGGGGGTCGTGGAGGCAGTCGATGCTTTTATTCAGATAGTTCTCCGCCTTTTCCACCGTGTCGAAGCCCCGGTTTATCATGACTCTGGCCACCGGCACAGGCAAATCGAAGCGGGCGCAGAATTTGCCGATAAGCTCCGTGTCTTCCTTTCGGTCCGGGAATATCCATTCTTTTGCCGCCATTGTGTCACCGCCTTTCCGGGTATATTTTAAAGTTTGCTTCAAATTTAGCTTAAACATAAATTTACTATTTTATTATATCACAAAACAATAATTTATTCAATATGTTTTTACAAGTATTTTCAGACTTGGGGCAGAAAAAAACAATTTGTTAAAAATTTATTTGTATATTGACATCGATTTGCGCTTATGTTATAATTAGGTTTGAAAATTTGACAAAATGGGATCTTCAGGCTTCTTAATTTAGGGAGAGATGAACATACATGAATTTAAACACCCTCAAGCGGGTCCTTTCCGTGGTGCTTCTGGTGCTTTTGGGTCTGCTCGCGGCCTATGGCGGCGCGAGGCTGGGCAAGTTTTACGGCGAGCCTCTTGACACAAACGCCTCCACCTCGGCGGAGACCGTTATCACAGTCAGGGACGAGGCCCCCAAGTCCAAGTACAACGTGCTGCTCATGGGCACCGATGCCGAGGGCGGCCTTACGGACGTTATGATGATCTATCAGATCGACCCCAAGCACGAAAAGGTAAACGTGCTGAGTATTCCCCGCGACACCCGGATACTGTTCCAGGGACACACCGAAAAAATAAACGCCGCCCACTCCTACGGGCGCATGAAAAAGCTGGCCGACGGCACCGACCGGGGCGACGAGTACGCCATCCGCGCGGTGAAGGCTCTGACCGGCATACCCATCCATCACTATATCTGCATAAGCACCTCGGCCTTTCGGGAGATAATCGACGCCCTCGACGGCTTCGACTTTGACGTGCCCCAGAATATGGACTACGACGATCCCTGGCAGGATCTGCACATCCACCTGAAAAAGGGCTTCCAGCACCTGGACGGGGACAAGGCCGAGCAGCTGATCCGCTTCCGCAAATACCCCAACGGCGACATAGACCGTGTAAAGGTGCAGCAGGACGCCCTTAAGGCCCTCATACAGCAGAAGGTGAACCCCGTCTATCTGGCAAGGGTCGGCGATATTTTCAAGATGATAATGGACGAGCAGGTCAACACCGACATGACCACCAGCGAGGCCATAGGCATGGCGCAGAACATTCTGAGCGCCAACTCCACCGAGGACGGAATTCAAACCTATACCATCGACGGCAGCTTCTGGGAGGATAAGAACAAGACCTCATACTGGGCTCCAAATATGACTTTGGTGAAGAAAATGGTGGCCGAGGTCTTTGGCTATGACGAAAACGGAAGGCCCATCCCCGAAGCCGATGATACCGAAACCGATGTGACCGGCGAACCCTCTGACCAATCATCATCCGTACAGAACGGAGCGGCGACGGTTCCCGCCGCAAACACTGGCGGCAGCACGGGCACGCAGACTCCGGCCGCAACAAATAACAGCACCGGCACAAGCGGCGGCACGGCCACCGGCACAGATACCGGAACGGGCGAGCACAGGCGCATACCGGCCTTTGGATCCTAACACAACAGGGGACACCTATGGTGTCCCCTTAACGTGTCGAAAAACAAAAATACAGCCTTGATGCCGCAAACGATAATTAGGAATTAGAAATGAGGAATGAAGAATAGATTGTGAGGTAAATTTATTTATCGTTGGTGTGACGGTTATGTAACCCTGATACCGTAGTGGCGCCCATCGGGCGTCCGCCATTAAACGTTTACGGCGGCAACGATAAACGAAACATCAATCAAATATATCCGCACCGTCTTAATAAATACCCCGTAGGGCGCGACGGGGAGACAGTCTCCCGGCGTGCCGAAAACAAAAAATGTCACATCGCCCCTACGGAATACAAGGGGACACCATAGGTGTCCCCTGCTGCAAATGAAAAATCCGTTACATTACCTTCCCTTTATTTCGTCATCCTTATTCCTGTCAAAATCCTCGTCGTCCTGCACATAGTCCTCGTCCAGCAAAATCTTGTCCTCCGGAACGTCGTAGGCCTCGGCATAGGCCCGGTCGTTCATCCGCTGAGCCAGCCGCTCAGCCCCGTTAGCAGTCTTTTTCATGATGACACCTCCATAAAAGAAAGTATTTTCCTTCCTACATATCCATTGTACATTATTTCCGTCAAAAAGTCAACACTTTTTAACAAAAATACCGGAGGAGGCTCCCAAATTGAACACTCCGCTCTACACGGCGCTGCTGGAGCTGAAGGCCAGAAATCAGCTCAGCTTTCATATGCCCGGCCACTTCGACGGCAGGGCCATGCCGGGCTTCGACCGCCTGCTGGAAATCGACACCACCGAGGTGCCGGAAAGTGACAATCTTTTTCTGCCCGAGGGCCCGATCAAAGAGGCCCAGAACCTGGCCGCCGGATTTTTCGGCGCAAGGGAGACACGTTTTCTGGTGAACGGTTCTTCCGGCGGCATACTGGCCATGGTGGGAACCGCCGTGGGCGGCGGCGGAAAGCTGATATGTGACCGCTGCTGCCACAGGAGCCTTATCTCGGCATTGATACTCACCGGGGCGGAGCCGGTCTGGCTCAGGCCCGAGCCGCTGGACGGCGGCCGTCTGTGGGGCGGCGTCGATCCCGCCGGGCTGGAAAGGGCGATAGAAGAAAATCCCGACGCCAAAGGGGTATATCTCACCTCGCCCAACTATTTCGGCCTGTCGGGGGACTTGAAAAGGGCGGCGGAAATCGCCCACGGCCACGGGCTGCCCCTGCTTGCGGACGCCGCCCACGGGGCCCACTACGGACTGTCGCCGCTGCTGCCCCCCTCGGCGGTGAGCTGCGGGGCCGATCTGGCCGTGGTCAGCGCCCACAAGACCCTGCCCTCGGTGACCCAATCCGCGTATCTCCACATAAACGGGGACTTTCCCCTGCTGGACAGTATGCTGAAAATGTACCAGACCTCCTCGCCCAGCTACATACTCATGGCCTCCCTGGACTACGCCCGGGCCCTTATGGAAAGGGACGGGGAGCGGCTCTGGACCGATCTGGCCGCGGCCGTAGCCGAAATTTTTCCGGGACAGGAAAAGCCCCTGGGCCGCTTTGTAAAATACAAAGACCCCTGCCGGCTGGTGCTGCCCACAAAGGCCGCGCCCGAGGCGGCGGCACGGGAGCTTAGGCTCCGCCACGGCATATCGGTGGAATGTACCTACGGCGGCGGGGTGGTTTGCATACTCAACACCGCTCACAGCCGCGACGACCTTTTGAGGCTGAAAGCGGCGCTGGACGATGTGAACGCCCGCCTCCCCGAGGGCAAAAAGCCGGTCTGCGCTCCGGTGACGGCCGAAGCGGTCATGACCCCCCGGCAGGCGTTTTTCTCCAAGAAAGAGGAAATGCCCCTGTCCGAGGCGGCGGGCAGGATCTGCGGCTCCGAGGTGGTAATCTATCCCCCCGGAACGCCTCAGCTCGTACCGGGGGAGATAATTTCCGCCGAGGCCGCGGAGGCTCTCGCCGAAGCCGCCGCGTCAGGGGCGGAGATACACGGACTCAGAAACGGCAGGGTTACTGTTGTCCTGTGACGCAGGCGCCCACGGGAGTAAGGTTGAACAGAGTGTCCATCTCGGCGTCGGGAACCACCACTCCGCCGTAACGGCTGCTCCGGCCGGAAATCGCTCCTCCGTCGGAGAGGTCAAGTATGCGGGCGCCGCTGGTGCCGATGTCCAGCTGTTTATTAATGACGGTGGCCTTGCCGGCAAAGGTGCCGGACAGCACCGGACAGCGGGTTTCGGTACCGTTTTTGTGGCGCACTATGATCTCGTCCTTACCCACAAGCAGCTCCACCGGCGACGGGGCCACAGGTATGCACAGCACCTGACCGGCAAAGAGCACGTCGGGATCTATGCCCATATTGCTCTTGTACAGCATATCGAAGGACACTCCGAAATAGTCGGCTATGGACGTGAAGGTCATTCCCTTCTCCACCACAAAATAGTTGCCGGAGGAGCAGTTCGGATAATTCTCAGGCACATAGGGCAGGCAGATCTGACGGCCAACCTCAAGATTTTCCGGCACAAGGCTGGGATTGACCGCCAGTATACCCTCCACGGTGGTTCCGTACCTGCGCGAAATGGCCCAAAGCGTATCTCCCCTTCTTATGACGTAAGGGGTCTGTCCGGCGGGACAGTTGTTGCAGCTGTTCATAAATAAATCACCTCCACATATAATACGCGGAGGTGATTTGATTTGTTACTCTACTTTCCCGTCACCGGCCGGACTGCCGGAGTAAAACGCGCCGGCTATCTGCTGCATCACGGGGTCAAGATAGACATACTTCCCGGCGGCCTGGGTCATTTTGTCCAGAATGTCCTGGGGCAGGGGCGGATCGCCACGCTTTTCCCGCATGGAGTTGAGACCGGCCTGCATGGCGGCCTTCTCCTCGTCGGAGGCCGGGCGGAAAAAGTCCTTTTCGGCGGGCTTTTTCATTTCCACGGCCATACGGGTCTTGTCCACCACGATTATGCCGGGGGCCGCCGACCGGTCGTCCTCGGGGTAATACTCATATCTCAGAATTTCTTCCGTCGTCTCCACAAGCTGAAAAGTTACCATATATGTATCTCCCTCACTTATGCTTTATTCGGTCAGCGCCCCGCGGGGCCATGCCGCTGTTTTCATTATAAACCTTTTTTCTGACAATTACAATACCTTTATAAAATATTTTATTTTGGGGGCAGCAAAAAGTCCGTTTTCTCTCCCGCCTGCGCGCCCGGGAATAAAAGACGCCGAATTTGGCAAAAAAATTTAAAAAAGCACTTGACAAATCCGGCCGGACGTGCTATAATAAGCAGGCAGTCGGGAAATGGCTCCATAGTCTAGTGGCCTAGGACGTCGCCCTCTCACGGCGAAGACCGGGGTTCGACTCCCCGTGGGGTCACCAATGCCGAGCCAGACGAACCCCCTCATCGATTATATATTTTATCGGGTCTGTGTTCGTTCTGGAAATGCTACTGCCTGAAAAATGGCGGTAAATAAAAAGACGCTTGGTATTTTCCGGGCGTCTTTTTATTGTCATAAAGAAGATACCCACCTAATGTAAATCGGCTGATTTCTTTAGCAAGTCTTAGAGAATTGACTATGGCCAGTGGCCTTTTCGCAGTTCTCTTTGTAGTGGGCTGTGAAAAAGCAGTAGAGTCCTAGCGTGAATACGGCGGCTTTAAAGCGATTTTCATTGATGCTGCGGGCAATATCGCCACCACCGCTTGCATTAAAGATATTTTTAAATGATATAGCAAAGTGGAATTTTCAAATGAAACCACAAACATATTTTTGCCATTTATTGACGTTATATCAAATATGATAAAATCCCTTTATTATTTACACATATATGCATAATTTTCATAAAATGGAGCACAAATATTTAAAAAATTCATATTTTTGTTGTTGCATTTTTGCGCTATTTATGTTATACTGTAAATGTATGGAGGTGATAAAGCTTGGACAATCTAATATTGATTGGCTTAACAGGCCCATTTGGTAGTGGATGTACTTATGTGGCTAAAAAGCACTTGGAAAAATTTGGTTATAAATACGTGTCGCTTTCTTCCATCTTAAAAGAAGAATATTGCCATAAATTTGACACTTGCAACTTTAAGCGTCATGACTTGCAGGAGTTTGGAAATTCCACAAGAGAATTACAGGGAAATGATTATTTTGCGAAAAAGGTATTTGAAATTATAACAAAAGCTTTGAAAGAAGATTCGTCACAAAACAAGTGGGTTATAGATAGTATTAGAAACACTCATGAAATTGAATATTTTAAGCGTGCAGGCGGCCAATTCTTTCTTATTTCTATTTGGGCTGACAAAACCACGCGTTGGAACAGAGTGACTGAAAAGTACGATAATAATCAAAATTTATTTGATACGGATGACAAACGGGATAGTAACGAGAATATCGAAAACGGTCAACAGATTACCCTCTGTTATCAAATGGCAGATGTAGTAGTAATAAACGAAAAAACATTGATCGAAAGCAGTGAGGACTACGAAAATTTTAATAAAATAATAAAAAAATATGTGCTTCTATTTGAAGGCAGGGAAACCTTTGAGCCAACAGAAAATGAAACGCTTATGACAATGGCATATGCAAATAGTTGGAGATCATCCTGTACTCAACGTAAAGTAGGAGCTCTAATAAGGGACGACTGTGGGAATGTTTTCAGTTCGGGCTACAATGAAGTTCCACGTTATGAACGGTCTTGTAAAAAGCAGTACGGAAAATGTTATAGAAAATTTTTACGAGATAAATTCAATGAAAAAATAGACAATATAATAAAGGAGGATTCTGAGCGTTCAAATGTAAAGGATTTATTTAAGAGAGAATTTAAAATTCTTGATTATTGCAGGGCCCTTCATGCTGAGGAAAACGCTATAATAAATATGGCCCGTATGGGAATATCATATCCCATGGAAAAAGTAACGTTATATACGACTACATATCCCTGCAATTTATGCGCCAATAAAATTGCTCAAGTAGGCATAAAAAACATTGTATATTTTGAACCATATCCCATGGAAGAAGCTAAGAATATCCTATCAACGCACGGGGTAACACAAACTCCTTTTGAGGGTGTAACTTACAACGGATATTATAGATTAATGGAGGTTTTAAGATGAAAGTTTGTCCAAACTGTGGTAAGGTCGTAGGATACAATTCATACTTTGGCGCGTATATTTGTGACAATTGCGGCTGGGAAGCAAACGAAAATCTGTCTGCATGTGATTCTTCATTAATTGAAGATTTAAAGAGCCTGTGTCATAACAAAGGCATAAGTTGCGATGAAAAATTAATATTTGAAAAATTTATAGATTTTCTCAAATCAGATGCACAGCAAAGTATGAATAGCGAAGTGTAGTCTTTTACAATTGACGAATGGCGAACCTAAGACGGTACAATTAAACCTTTATCTTACGGCAATGAAAAAAAAGAAATGGTAACCGAAAGTGTTGGCATAAAAAAACAGTCTGGGCTTCCCCTCAAGGGGAAGCCTTTTTTGTTACTGTAGCAAACTCGCATATTGGTGATTTTAATTAGGGGTTAGTATAAAATTTAAATTTCGTCAAGAATTTTTTTACGCTTTTCCTCGTATTCGCTTTCGGTTATGTCGCCGCTGTTTTTCAGACGCTTCAGAGTTTCCAGCCGTTCCTCGGGAGAGGGGGCGTCCCCGCCGTCGTCAACTATGATCTCGTGGGATGTCACTCCTCTGTCGGAAAAAGCATTCACGGCGTTGGACACCGTTATACCGGCGGCCACCAGCGTCCACAATATGCCGAAAGCTCCAAACATTGGTATCGCCACGGTCACGCCGATAAGACAGAAAGCTATTCCGACAGCCATGCCAAGGACCGACTGGCCCTTGCCGGGCCTGATACGGACTTTTTTCAAGGACTGTCACTCCTTTTTATATCTCGACTATGGCCTCGACCTCGATAAGGACGTCCTTCGGCAGCCGGGCCACCTCTACGCAGGAGCGGGCGGGGTAGGGCTCGGTAAAGAATTGGGCGTAAACCTGATTTATGACGGCAAAGTCGTCCATGTTTTTGATGAAAACCACGGTCTTGACGGTCTTGCTCACGTCACAGCCCGCCGCTTTGATGAGGTTGGTAACGTTGGTCAGGGCCTGACGGGCCTGAGCCTCGGCTCCCTCGGGTATGGCGCCGGTGGCGGGGTCAACGGGTATCTGGCCGCTGGTGTACAGAAAGCCGCCGGCCTTAATGGCCTGAGAATAGGGACCGATGGCTCCGGGGGCGGCGTTGGTAGAAATTCTTTCCATAATAAACATCCTTTCAAAAATTATCTTAAAATACGAATTATCCGGCTGGTAAACCTTGTGGATTTTTTCGGTATTTTGTCAACGAAGTAAAAAATGACGAGGGTCAGTATCAGCGAGCCAACCGCCGAAATGTCGGATATGAGGCTGTCGGCGGTGAGGAAATCCGCCAGCAGATAAGCCGCCACGGCCACGATTATGGGCAGAATATAGCCCACAAAGGCCAGCGTCAGATAGGCGCCGGGGTTCATTTCCACCTTAACCATGTCGCCAACCTTGGCGTCAAGGCCGTTCAGGGCTTTCATGGTTGACGAGGTGGGCTTGCACCCGCCGCTGCAGCTGCTGCAGTTTTCGCCGCAGGCCGAGGCTCTCCGCACCCGAACGATGGCGTTCCTGCCCTGAATTTCAACTACCTGTCCTATTTGATCCATATTGGGGCCTCCTTACTGTTTCAGCAGCTCCCGGGCGTTTTCCAGCGCGGCGTGAGTGATGTTGTCGCCCACCATTATACGGGCCAGCTCCCGCACCCGTTCCTCGCCGTCTACGGGCCGGACGGTGGTGCTCATGCCGCCCTCGCCGGAGGTTTTTTCGATGAGCAGGTGGTGGGAGGCAAATCCGGCAATCATTGGCAGATGGGTTATGCATATAACCTGATGGTTTTGGGCCAGCTCACGGAGCTTTTGCCCGATTTTTCCGGCGGCACGGCCGCTGACGCCGGTGTCGACCTCGTCGAATATCAGCACCGGCACGTTGTCCACCTCGGAAAACACGGTTTTCATGGCCAGCATTATGCGGCTAAGCTCGCCGCCGCTGGCGATTTTGTTCAGTGGCTTGGGTTCCTCGGCGGGGTTGGTGGAAATCAGCAGCTCCGCCCGCTCGGCCCCCTTTTCCCACAGCGGACAGGGCGTCAGACGGGCGGTGACTCTGGTTTTCGGCATATCCAGAAAGGCCAGCTCCCCGCCGATCTTGCGGCAGAGCTCCTCGGCGGCCCGTCGGCGGAGAGCGGTCAGCTCCCTTGCGGCGGCCTCGGCCTCCGCCCGAAGCTTTTTTGTCTCCTTCTCCATCTCCGCGCCGTGCTCCTCGGCGTAGGTCAGCTTGTTAAGCTCCGCCTTCGCCTTGGCGAGGAAGGCCAAAATGGCCGGTATGTCTTTGCCGTATTTCCTCTCCAGCCGGTAGATCACCCCGATGCGCTCGTCCACGTCGGTGAGCTCCTCCGGGTCAAATTCCAGGCCGTAAGCGTAATTCCGCAAGTCGTTGTGAAGCTCCTCCAGCTCATAGTACACGCTGCGGAGCCTTTCCTCGGCGCCGGACATCGTGGGGTCAACGGCGCTGATGCTTTCCAGCGCGGAAAGGGCGTCGCTGACACCGTCGTAGCCCTCGTCAACGCCCTGCTGGGCGGCGGCGGCGTTTTCGGTAAGCTCCTCGGCGTTGGCCAGCAGCTTCTGCCTTGCGGCGAGCTCTTCCTCCTCGCCCTCGCGGAGCCCCGCCGCCTCTATCTCCTTCACCTGAAAGGAGAGCAGATCTATCCGTGACTCCCGTTGGGCGGCGTTGGCCCGAGCCTCGGCCAGATCGTTTTCGGCCTCCCTCCAGCGGCGGTATTTCGCGCCGTAGTCCTCCAGCTTTTCGGCATATTTCCCGTAGCCGTCGATAAAGCCGATGTGCGCCGCCGGACTGAGCAGGGCTGTTCCGTCGTGCTGACCGTGTATGGCCACCAGCCGGCTCCCGATCTCCTTAAGCGTGCTGAGGGTTATGGGTTCGGCCCCGCAGCGACAGGTGTTGCGGCCGTCGCGGTGGAGCCTGCGGCTGAGTATGACCGTGCCGTCCTCCTCCGGCTCAATATCCAGCTCCCTCAGGAAGGGCCCCAGTTCCGGACTGTAAAACACCGCCCTGACCGAGGCATAGTCCGCTCCGGAACGTATCAGCTCCCGCTGGCCGCGTCCGCCGAGCACAAGGTTGATGGAGTCGATGAGCAGGGATTTGCCCGCGCCGGTCTCGCCGGTGAGGACGTTGAAGCCCTCGCCCAGCTCCGCCTGAGCCTTTTCAATAACCGCTATGTTCTCTATTTTAAGCAAAGTGAGCAAAATATCACCTTCCTTATTCCTCCGTCATTCCGCGGAGCCTGTACACCAGACGGCGGGCGCTTTCCTCGCTGCGCACCACCATGATGATGGTGTCGTCGCCGGCGATGGTGCCCACCACCTCGGGCAGCTCCATGGCGTCCAGAGCCGCGGCTGCAGCCTGAGCCATACCGCTGAGAGTTTTGACGACGATATTGTTGACGGCGTATTCTATTGATACGACGCTTTTTTCAAAAATTATGTTAAACCGTTCATTCATGTCGGCGTCGCTGTTGATGCCGCTTTGGGCGTAAACGTAGCGGCCGCTCTCGTTAAGCCGCTTCACTATACGAAGTTCCTTTATGTCCCGTGAAACGGTGGCCTGAGTGACGTCGTAGCCGATGGCGCAGAGGGCGTCGGTGAGCTCCTGCTGGGTCTCGATATTGTTTTCACCGATAAGCTTGAGAATGGCGTTCTGACGCTTTATTCGCATATTGACCTCCTAAATGCTGCTGGAAAGCTTTTTCATTGCCAGCTCATAAAAATCGCTGCCCGGCCCTGCCGCCAGGCGGGTTATATAGGGACTTTTCCGCACCTCGACCCATTCTCCCTCACGGACGGTGCCGATGTTGCGGCCGTCCACGGTGACAACGGCGTCGTCCTTCGTCTCGAGGGTTATGATCCGATCCGTGGGCAGCACCATGGGCCGGGCCGACAGGTCGTGAGGACAAATCGGGGAAAGGATGAACAGATCCATGTCCGGAGCGGCAATGGGCCCTCCGGCGGAAAGGGAATAGGCCGTGGAGCCCGTGGGCGTGGCTATTACAAAGCCGTCGGCCCGAACTCCGGCCAGGAGCCGTCCGTCCATTCTTGCCCTTATGCGGTGCAGCCGACCGGCCCCTCTGGACAGGACGACGTCGTTCAGGGCGTGGAATTCCGGCTCCGCCCCGTTTTCCCGCACTATGCGGCAGACCAGCATGGTGCGCTCGCGGTATTCCACGTCCGACAGCACAAATTCTGCCGCCGCCTCAATGGGCGAGGCCTCCACGGTGGCCAGAAAGCCCAGCCGCCCGAGGTTTATCCCAACCAGAATATTGCCGTAGGGGGCGCAGCGTCCGGCGGTGCTGATTATGGTGCCGTCGCCGCCCAAAGTCACCACCGTGGGGCAGAGGGCGAAAAGCTCCCGATCCGGCAGGGCCGTAACCGGCAAAAGGCCCCCGCCCTCAGCGCTGGAATACACCGCCGCTTTTCCGCGCAGGGCGGCGATGAGGCGCAGGGCGGTCTCCCGTGCGTTTTCCTTCTCAAAATTCACCACAAGGGCTATATTTTTCACGGCCCGGCCCTCCTCCCGAAAATAAAAGGGTGTATAATTATACAATAATTATACACCCTTTTTGTATAAAGGTCAAGTATTTTTTTGCGTTCGACGGAGGCTATATTAGCGCTGTTTGCCTTTCCAGATATTGAAGCCGCCGGCCGCATCAACAATGACGGTTGAATCTATGGCCTCGTTGCCGCTGATAAACACGGGCTCATCCATAACGTCCTTGGCCGGGGTCAGCTCCCGCGTCTCTATGACAGGTTCGGTAAATTGCTCTTTCAATGCAATTCACCCCCTTTCTCCGGGATAGAAAGGCTTATGTCGGCAGCCTCAGCGCCGGGGAAGCCGTCGCTCTGACTGAGAGTGACGGAAAGGCCGTCAGTCGTGTTATCCACCTTTATCGTGTCAAAGATTCCAGAGTCAGTAAAGGCAGTTTCGCCTGAGCCATAGTAAATATTGCTTCCGTCAGACTTGAACACGATACCCATTTTCACGATTTCCGGCAGCAGGGTATAGGTGGTGGTCGTGCCGGAGGTCTCGGCGGTGGTGATCAGCTTGAGCTCGTCGGTGACCGCCCCAGTGGGGCCCACGAAAACTCCTCCGTGGCTCAGGGCCTCGACCGCGTTGGCTATGCGTGCAGGATTAAACCGGACATCCGCCGCGGAGTAATCGGTCGTGGCGTGCATATTCAAATTTTCCGCCAGAACGCTGTAAACGCTGGCGTCCGCAGCCGCCAGCACCTCGCCGGTGTTGGCTATAACCGAGGCGGTGTAAAGGGCGTTTGTGTCGGTGGGTACGACGGTGACCGCAAGATCCGTGCCGGCGGCGGGATCCGGTTCGTCCTTATAAATTACCGTCCCCTTGGCGTCGGCTATTTCGTAATGGGCTCCGGCGGGAATATCCTTTCCGGTGAAGAGTATCGCAAGGTCGTTTTCGGCCGCACCGGCGGCGTCCGCGTCGGCAGAAACGTAATTAAGCTCCGATTTTATTGTGCCCGTTTCCTGCGGGGTGACGGAACTTTCCTCTTCGGGATAGGCGTAAATCTCGACCTCAGAGACAGAGGCCCAATAGTAGCTATAAGTAGAATCGCTGGCGCCATTTATCTGTATCCTAATATAACGGGCATTTTTTCCTATGTCACGGCGCTCATATTCACCGCCGCCTGGAACACTCTTTCCGTCAAAAGCGGTATTAAAGCTGACGTTATTTGTACTATACAGTACCTTGTAGTTTATCGCTCTATCTTTTCCTTGATCCTCTTGGGAATAGTCCTTCATACGGACGTTGACATAATCTATATTTTTCATTTCGCCAAGGTCAACTGTGAGATACCGATCGCCATTAGCGGCCCACATAGTTTCCTCTTTGCCATCAAAGGCAGCCGCCGGCGGATTTTGAGACTCATCGATTTTGGTGTAGGATATCATATCCTCATTTACAGTAAGCTTTTCCGAACCATGAAAAACGGATACTTCTATAATGGAAGCCCAAATGCTTTTTCTGTTTTCGTCATTGGGGTTCGATGGATTACAGCGACCGTTGACATAAATTTGTATGTATCTTGCGGTTTGATTTGATAAATCAGCGTAATCCCAACCGTTGACATCCAATGTCCCGTTTACGTAATCTTGTGATAAGTAAGTGTAATCTGTATCGTTAGTCCTGTAACCGACTTTATATTTTACAGAAGCGTTTTCATATTTCATAAAGTATATACCAACGCAGCCAACGGGCATTTCCTCGCCGAGGTCTATTGTGATGTATGCTTCTTTATCGGCGGCCCAGCGGGACTCGTCGGTTAAATATCCGTCAACAACATTTGCGGCGGGATGATTAGCCTCGGCTGTATAGCTTGACGTAACCATGCTTGCGTCAAGAGCGATTTTTTTGCTGCGCAGCATATTGTCCTCGGGCATCGCCTCCTGTTCCGGCCGGACAGGATAGCTTTCTATCCTCCCTATCATGGAGCGGAGCATATCAACGGCGTTTTTGTCGCACTCATACAAAAATTCGGAGGTCTTTGAGATCACATAGAGGTCGCCGAGGCCGTCCTCCTCGCCCCCGTATGGGAAGGGCCAGAGACTGTAGCCGGCGGTTTCAAGGGCGGACCCGGTCACATAGCCGCTGCCATTGGCTGCAACGCCGGTAAGGCCCAGCTTTTCTATGGCTCCGGCGGGAAGGTATACTTCATTGCCTTCCTTATAGGGGGTCACACCGTAATCGTCGTCGTCTATGTGCAGTATTTCGCCGTCCCTGAACAGGTGGGGCGAGCCCAGCTCGAAGGCGGTTTTGCCAACCATCTTGTGGAGGAGGTAGGGGTAAATGTCGCCGTTGGGCTCTCCGTCAACCACGTCACCCTTTACGCCGTCCACCAGACGGGAGACCTCCGACGCAGCCAGCAGGAAGGCCCCGTAGCCAAAAGGCTGATCGGTTTCTTTTGAAACGGCGGCTGATGCGTTGGAGCCTATGGGCTGGCAGTAGCCCACCTTACCGTTGGATTGCAGAGCCACCTCGGCGAGGTATTTCCACGCCCTGTAAGTGGGCTGAAGGTAGATCTCTTTGTCAAGAATTCCGCTGTTGAGGCCCCAGGCCAGACCGTAGGTAAAGAAGGCCGTGCCGCTGGTCTCATAGCCAAGAGCATTGCCGTTTTCGCCCTTTGGATAGTCCATTAACATGGACTGGGTCCAGAAGCCCCTGCCCTCGCTGTCGGTGCGCTGCCACTGGACGATGGCTTCCGCCATTTGTTCATATATTTTCCGCAAATAGGCGTAGCTGTCGTGGCTTTCCGGGATTTCCGGCAGTATCTTCGCCAGCCCGGCGAAAACCCAGCCGTTGCCCCGGGCCCAGAAGTTTTTAACTGTTTTCGCAATTTCAGGCTTTGTCTCGCCGCGGCCAGTATTAATTGGATATTCGGGCCAGACATAACTCGCGTCGCGGAAGAAAAGATGCTTGTAATCGTCCTTGTCGGAGTAATTTGAACCGCTGACTTTTTCATGGCCCGCGGCTGTTGTGTAGCCACCCTCAGAAGTGGGGATGCCGCCCTCACCGTCGTACATCAATTCCACAGCGTATTGATAATTTTCGTATAGCTCGTCAAGATATTTTTCATCGCCTGTAGTGGCGTAGAGCTTGGCATATATGGGAGGAACCATGTACAGAGAGTCCGCCCACCACCAAAAGCCGTATTCCTGATTTTTTGAATTCTTTACAGGGTTAATATTTATCTGTTCATCAATTACGTATTTTACTCTGGAGATTTTCTGCTCATCGCCGGCGTTGCGTTCCTCCATGCGCTCGGAATTGTAGAGGTCTATGTATGACTGGAAGCAGATCTGCCAGTCGCCGAACAAAACGTATTCGCTGCCCTGTCTTTGGTCATAGTCCCATTTCCAGTTACTCGGGTCACCGGTATAGTTGTTGCCCATCCAGTTGTTGTTATCTGCCCAATTTGTGGAATAATTTCTGTAAGTTTCATTGCCGGTCGCATAGTATGCTTCCATGTTGCCCGTGTGATAGGCCGACGTGTCCCAGAAAGCGTTATCTATTCCGTTATGCGTCATGTTATAGGCGTTGTTGCTCTGCCAATATTCGTTCGCCCGATTCAGCGCCTCGATAACATCATCATACTTGGGGGCCTCTACCTGCACTTGGGACGGTGTGGGCTCCACGCCGTCGGTGGTCGCCGCCATGGCCGGCGCGGCGGAAAAACAGGTGAGCCCAACGGCTGCGGCAATGGCCAAGGCCAAAGCCCGCGGTTTGAATTTTTTCATTTTCTTTCCTCCATTCTGATCGACTTGAATCAGCTGTCATATATACAAAAACACATTATGATTGTATCAGAAAGCCTCCGCGTTTTCCACGTAAAAAAGGCACAGAAAACCTGTGCCTTTTTCATACCTTTTTGTCTATATTTACTTTGCGTAGTCCACGGTGCGGGTCTCGCGTATGACGTTGACCTTGATCTGTCCGGGATATTCCAGATCGCTCTCGATCTTCTTGCATATCTCCCGTGTGATGAAGCTCATGTCGTCGTCCCCAACCTGCTCGGGCTTTACCATAATGCGTATCTCGCGGCCCGCCTGAATGGCGTAGGAGTTATTGACCCCGTTGAAGGAATTGGCAATTTCCTCCAGCTTCTGGAGACGCTTTATGTAAGTCTCGATGTTCTCGCGCCTTGCGCCGGGACGGGCGGCGCTGATGGCGTCGGCAGCCTGTACGATGCAGGCTATGACGGTGGAAGGCTCCACATCGCCGTGGTGGGCCTCGATGGCGTGGATTACCTCCTTGCCCTCGTGGTACTTCTTGGCCAGATCCACGCCTATGCTCACGTGGCTGCCCTCGATCTCATGATCCACGGCCTTGCCTATGTCGTGGAGCAGACCGGCGCGCTTGGCGATAGTCACGTCCACACCCAGCTCACCGGCCATTATGCCGGAAAGATAGGCGACCTCCATGGAATGCTTGAGCACGTTTTGTCCGTAGCTGGTGCGGAATTTCAGCTTGCCGAGCAGCTTGATGAGTTCGGGATGGAGCCCGTGAACACCCGTGTCGAAGGTTGCCTGCTCGCCCTCCTGCTTGATGGTGGCGTCCACCTCTTTCTTGGCCCGCTCCACCATTTCCTCAATGCGGGCGGGATGGATGCGGCCGTCGGTGATAAGCTTTTCAAGGGCGACCCTTGCCACCTCGCGGCGGATGGGGTCAAAGCCCGAAAGAATTACGGCCTCCGGTGTGTCGTCGATTATAAGATCAATGCCCGTCAGGGTTTCGAGAGCACGGATGTTGCGGCCCTCGCGTCCTATTATCCTGCCCTTCATCTCGTCATTGGGCAGGGATACGACGCTGACGGTAGTTTCGGCCACGTGATCCGCGGCACATTTCTGAATGGCGGTACTGATGATGTCCTTTGCTTTCTTTTCTGCCTCGTCCTTCGCCTGTGTTTCGATTTCTTTGATCATGATGGCCGCCTCGTGGCGAACCTCGCTTTCAATGTTGCGCAGTAAATACTCCTTGGCCTCATCGGCAGTCAAACCGCTGAGCCTTTCAAGCACCTCGGTCTCCTTCTGATGCAGCACTTCGATCTCGGCCTGTCTCGCCTCGGCGGCTTTAATCTTTTTGTTTAAAAGCTCATCCTTCTTTTCGAGAGCCTCGGTCTTTTTGTCAAGATTTTCTTCCTTTTGCTGTATTCTTCTCTCCTGTCGGCTGATTTCGCTGCGGCGCTCTTTGAACTCGCGCTCAGCCTCATTGCGGGATTTCAGTATCTCTTCTTTAGCTTCGACCAGGGCGACACGTTTTTTGTTTTCGGCCTCGTTGGATGCCTCGGCAAGAATTTTGTCGGCCTGCTCCTCAGCGCTGCCTATCTCGGCTTCCGCAATCTTTTTTCTATGGTCAATACCTTTTTTAAAGCAGATAAAACCTGTGACCGGTATCAGGAGAAGGAGCACTACAGCAACGGCAATAAGAACTGCTTCCATTGAAACACCTCCTTCTCTATATATTAAATTTTCGTGCAAGAGGCACAAAAATACACTTATATTATAAGCTATAATTTGTAAAATGTCAAGAGCTTTTGGGGAGTATTTTTTGAAAAAGTGTAAACAATCATTTAACAAAAATGACTGAAAAGTCCGGCGATCCGGATTTTTCAGTCATTTTTCACTTTTAGCCACACAAAATCACGCGGATTATCCCGCAAGCAGTCCATTCAATATGCCTGTCCTTAGACCTATCGAGCAGAGGGTCAGCAAAACCAAGATTACCACCGCCACAGTCTTAAATATGATCCTGACGGATTTTTTCTCAAATCTTCCCGTGGTGCGGAGCCATATATTCACGTGAAAGAGAATGAACGCGGAAAACAGGCTCACGTACACTATGGCGAAGGCCTGCGCCCAGTTGCCGGTGAAGCGTATAATCGCCGTGGTCCACAGCACATAGATGAAAATGCCGCTGTAAAGCAGGAGGCCCCGCTGTTCCCGATACACCGACAAAGCCGCGAAGAGCATGGCGCCCACAATGCTGGCCCAGAAAAGTATGCTGACAAAGGTCACCGCGCCTGAGGCGGTGGCGATACTGTAACCCATGTTCTGAAGGAAAAGCAGGAGTATGCCGTAGAGTATGGCCAGAGCGGATATGAGCACCGCCCTGTCGGACAGCCGCTCGGCGTTCATCCTTGCCTCCACCTTCGAGTTGTTTTCTTTTGTATTTTTATTGGGCTTTGATCCCTTTTTCATTGATCCTCTCTCCAAATCTTAAAGATGTCCACATATGTCCTTATATATTCTATAACAAATTTCCAATAAAGTCAAGAAGTTTAAGAAAAATTTAACAGTAAAGTATGGACAAATTTATTTTTTTGTGAGATAATTATAAATATGGTAAAAAGATAACCGTTTTATTTGCCGCAAAATATCTTTGTTTCAATATAAAAAGGAGAGACATCTATGAAACGCACTACAATAAAAGAGCTTTATCGGTCAAAAGACCTCGCGGACGGCCAACGTGTTCGTGTGGCGGGCTGGGTGCGGAGCATCCGCCTGTCCGGAGCCTTCGGCTTCGTGTCCCTGAACGACGGCAGCTTTTTCGAGAGCCTTCAGGTGGTCATCGAGCGGAACAGGCTGGAAAACTATGACAAGATAGCCGGCCAGAACGTGGGCGCGGCCCTGTGGTTCGAGGGCGAGATACGCCTTACTCCCGGAGCGGCCCAGCCCTTTGAGGTCAACGCCGATCTCGCCCGGGTGGAGGGCGCGTCCACGCCCGACTATCCCCTCCAGAAAAAACGCCACAGCAACGAGTATCTGCGCACCATCGCCCACCTGCGGCCGAGGACAAACCTTTTCTCGGCGGTGTTCCGGGTCAGGAGTCTGCTGGCCTTCGCCATACACAAATTTTTTAATGAGCGGGGCTTCGTCTATGTTCACACCCCCATCATTACCGCCAGCGACTGCGAGGGCGCGGGGGAAATGTTCCGAATAACCACCCTTGACGTGAACAATCCGCCCCGCACCGAAAGCGGAGAAGTGGACTGGTCGAAGGACTTCTTCGGCAAGGCCGCCAACCTCACCGTCAGCGGCCAGCTCAGCGGCGAGACCCACGCCATGGCCCTTGGGTCGATCTACACCTTCGGGCCAACATTTAGGGCGGAAAAGAGCAACACTCCCCGGCACGGGGCCGAGTTCTGGATGGTGGAGCCGGAGATGGCCTTCGCCGACCTGGAGGACGATATGGCTCTGGCGGAGGATATGCTGAAATATATCATAAAATATGTGCTGGACAACGCTCCCGAGGAGATGGCCTTCTTCAACAAATTCGTGGACAAGGGCCTGCTGGAGCGGCTGAACTTTGTCATAAGCTCCGACTTTGCCCGAGTGACCTACACCGAGGCCATAGAGCTGCTGAAAAACAGCGGCCAGAAGTTTGAATACCCCGTGGAATGGGGCGTTGACCTCCAGACCGAGCACGAGCGCTGCCTGACGGAGAAGGTATTTGGCCGGCCGGTGTTCGTCACCGACTATCCCAAGGACATCAAGGCCTTCTATATGCGGCTCAACGACGACGGAAAAACCGTGGCGGCCATGGACTGCCTCGTACCCGGGGTGGGAGAAATAATCGGCGGCAGCCAGCGCGAGGAGCGGCTGGAGCTCCTCACCGCCCGCATGAAAGAGCTTGGCCTTAAAGAAGAGGACTACTGGTGGTACCTTGACCTGCGGCGCTACGGCAGCGCCCGGCACGCGGGCTTCGGTCTGGGCTTCGAGCGGGCCCTGATGTATATCACCGGCGTCCAGAACATCCGCGACGTCCAGAGCTTCCCGAGAACCACCGGCAGCGCGGAGTTTTAGGCAATTAGGAATGAGAAATGAGGAATTAGGAATAGCCTTGTTCTTTCCCGACTTTTATTGTAACTCATATTTCTGATTAACCAGAAAGGGGACATACACATGAATTTATTAGTGATAATCGCCGTGGTAGTGGCTGTCGTGGCCCTGAACCACTTTGTCGGCGCGTGGGCGGGCTTTATCGCGGTGATAGTATTCATCGCCGCCTTTGCCGCGCTTCGCCGGGCCGACATACTGATGCTCCGGGGCAACGGAATTTACAATAAGGGCGACCGGAAAAAGGGCCTTGAGCTCATGGAAAAGGCTTATGACACCGGCAAGCTCAAGGGCACAATGGCCGTGTATTACAGCTATTGCCTGATACGCGAGAACATGAACGGCAAGGCCGTGGAGGTTTTGGACAAATATATCGCCGAGGGCAAGGGAACCAAGGCCGATATATGCCGCGCCAAGCACAACAAGGCCATCGTCCTGTGGAAGGAGGGGCGGCTTGACGAAGCCTTTGATATTATGAAGGAGGCCCACGCCGAGCTTCCCGCCACCGACACCTACGGCACTCTCGGCCTGCTCTATCTGGACAAAGCCAAGGCTGACCCTTCCATGGCCGAGGAGACCGAGGCCTTCCTGAAAGAGGCCTATGACTACAACGCCGACGACCGCTCCATCGCCGACAACATGGGAACCTGGTATCTGGACAGGGGGCAGCTCGACGAGGCGGCGGAGGTTTACTCGGCCCTTCTTAAGACCCCCCAACCCAGTCCCACGCCCTACTACCGCTACGCCCTCGTTTTGGAAAAGAAGGGCGACTACGAGGACGCCGAGGATATGCTCAATAAGGCCCTGCGCTGCTCCTTCACCGGCGTGACGGTGATAAAGCGGGAGGACGTAACCTCGGCCCTTGAGCGGGTGGAGAGCGAGTACGAAGAAAGAGAGGCCGGGGAGTGAAGGCAGCCGTGACGGCCGTCGGAGCGCTCCTGCTTCTGGACGGGCTGATAGTGGCCGCCGTCAGCAACCTCAACCTTGGCGTGCTGCTTTCGCTGGCGCTGGGAGCGGCCGTTCTGGCATACGGGATATTCTTCCGCCGGGTGAACGGCGCCCACGGGCCCCTTAAATGGCTGCGGAACCTGTGCTTTTTCGGTCTTGGCTGCGTGCTGGCCCTTTCCGTCTTTCTGGCGGTCTACGGCAGCATGGACAGCGGGACGGAGGACGTCGACGCGGTCATTGTGCTTGGGGCGGCGGTTCACGGCGACGTGCCGTCAAAGACCCTGGCCCGGCGATTGGATCGGGCGGTGAAGTTCCACGCCGAAAATCCGGAGGCCCTTATCGCGGTATCCGGAGGCAGGGGCGCTCAGGAGGATATCTCCGAGGCCGAAGCCATGAGGGTCTACCTCATCCGCAAGGGCGTCCCCGAGGATAAGATAATCATGGAGGACCGCTCGGTCAACACCCGTGAAAACTTCCGTTTTTCCAAGGAAATCATTGACGAAAGACTGGGAGAGGGCTGTCGGACGGCCTACATAACCAACGACTTCCACATTTACCGGGCGGGCCTCACGGCGGAAAACGAGGGGCTTGGCCGTCCGGCCCACTATCACGCCTATACCGAGTGGTACACCCTGCCGCAGAACTATCTGCGGGAGTGCCTCGCGGTGGTGAAAACATGGATATTCGGTTAGCAAACTATCTGTGCTGTATAATATGAAAAGGTACTATATTTTAGATGATATACGCGGTATCTCGGTCATAAGCATGGTGCTGTACCACCTTATGTGGGATCTGGTCTATATGGGCGGCCTTGACATCGGCTGGTACATGGGGCTGCCGGGGCTGCTGTGGCAGCGCAGCATTTGCCTGACCTTCATACTGCTGTCCGGATTTTGCTGGCAGCTGGGGCGGCACAGGCTGCGCCGCGGACTGATTGTGTTTGCCGGAGGGGCGGCGGTTTCGCTGGCGACCCTTGCGGTCATGCCGGAAAATCGGGTGCTTTTCGGCATCCTGACCCTTTTGGGCTGCTCCATGCTGATAATGATACCTCTTGACCGGCTGCTGTGCCGCTGTCCCGCCCCGGCGGGGCTGATTGTCAGCGGCGCGCTTTTCGCCGCGACGCAGAACGTCTGGATGGGGGATATGCTCTTCGGGCTGATAAAGCTGCCGGAAACTCTTTACCGCAATCTCTTGACGGCATGGCTGGGCTTCCCTTCGGACGGATTTTTCTCCGCCGACTACTATCCCATGATCCCCTGGCTTTTTCTGTTCATGGCCGGATATTTTCTGTACGGCGTTTTCCAAAACAGGGACTGGCTGCGGCTTCTGGAGCGCAAGGGATCGGACCGGCTGGAATGGCTGGGCCGCCACGCCCTTGAGATATATTTGATACATCAGCCGGTGCTGGCCGCGTTGATATATATAGTTACATCATTAGTATAAGCGGCCAAGCTTACACTTCATCAAAAATGCGCGGGACACACAGGCCCCGCGCATTTCTTATTGCAACACTATTCCATGCCGCCGTCATACTCAATTATCTCTATTTCGCACTTGCCGGGCTCCACACCCTCCGCGCTGACGGTGCAGGTGACCGTACCCGCACGGCGAAATCGGCTCCGTATCATGAAGGCCGCCCGTCCGCCCTCGAGAGCGATGGGGGTTTCGCCGATAAAATCCGCCGGGCCGTCGACGGCTATGCTGACCCGCTCATCGGCGTAGGGCAGCCTTGTGCCGTTTTCATCCGAAAGCACGACGGTAACGGAGGTCATGTCGGCTCCGTCGGCGGTCAGCGCTCCGTAGTCGGGAACAACGCTTAACCGGGCAGCCGGGCCGGGAGTCCTGCGTTCGGCCCTCGCGGCCTCTCTTCCGTTGACATAGCCCACCGCGGTGAGAGTTCCGGCCTCAAAGCTCACATTTTCAAATCTGAAGGCGGGGTGCGGCACGTTCATATAGAGATTGGGCTTGATTTTCCCGACGGATCTTCCGTTCACGAGCAGCTCCACCTCGTCGCAGTTGCCGTACACCTCCACTTCCGAGGGCGAGTCCGGCGTCCAGCAGCTGGCTATGTAAAGCTCCACACCTTCCGTCCACTCCTTCTGAGCGCGGTAAAAGTGGGCCACCGGTTTGTCCAAACGGAATATGTCGTACATTCCGCTATAGAACACGTGGCCAGTGCGGGTATAGTTGACCTCGTTGTTGTAGTCGAACATACTCCACGCAAAGCCGCCAAGGCAGCGGTCGCTGCCGTAGTAATAGTTCACAGCGTCGGCAAAGGATTTTGTATTCTCCATAGCCTGGGCGTCGGTGGCCCAAGGCAGGTTGCAGCCGTCCGTCCAGTGCTCCCACGAGTGCTCGCTGGAAATAAAGGGGCTGAATCTCGGCTCCTCGGGATACACGTAATTCGCACAGAAAATGTCCTCTATCATTTCCGTGCTGTCATAATTTTCATTCCGGCGGACTCCGTGGGTGGGGCGAGTGGGATCCAGCGCCTTTGCGAGGGCCGCGGTAGAAGTGTAAAGCTCCCTGTCGTCCCAGGACTCGTTGACGCGGACTCCCCAGGTGACTATGGACGGGTGATTGCGGTCACGGATTATCATTTCCTCAATGTTATCCTTATATATCTCCCGCCAGCCGCCGTCGCCCACGTACTGCCAGCCGGGAGCCTCCTCGAACACTATCAGCCCTATTTCGTCACAGCGGCTCAAAAAAGCCGGAGATTGAGGATAGTGCGAGCAGCGCACGGCGTTGAAGCCCGTATCCTTCACCATGTCGGCGTCCCGCGCCTGAAGCTTATCCGGAACGGCCCGACCCTGCCACGGCCACTGCTCGTGGCGGTTGACGCCCCGAAGCTTGAGCATTTTGCCGTTGAGATAAAAGCCCGTGTCCGTAAACTCAAACCACCGCAGGCCGATTTTTGTTTCAACGGCGTCAACCGTCGCTCCGTTTTCGATGAGGTTCACAGCGGCGGTGTAAAGATACGGGTCGTCAACGCTCCAAAGGCGGGGCCCGGCTATTTCCGGTGTGTCAAAGGTGAAGGAGCCGCCCTCGGCCACAAGCGCCGCCCCGCTGACCGCCCTTGTGACCTCCGCACCCTTCTTGTCGTATATCACCGTTTCCACAGAAAGCGACTTTTTGGCGTCGGCGGTGTTGCGGACGGAAACGGCAGCGCGCACCCTTCCGCTTTCGGCGGAAAGGACGGGAGCGGTGAGAAATACGTCGCCGATATATGCCGGTTCCGTCACGGTAAGGGTCACGTTCCGGACAATGCCGCCGAAAAGGCAGTAATCTACCTCTCCCCCCTCCGGAGGTATATCGGCGTGCCTCGTGCTGTCCACCCGAACGGCGATAACATTGGCGGAGCCAAAGCTTACGTAATCCGTAATATCAAAAGAGAAGCCGGTGTAAGCCCCCTTGTGTCTGCCCGCGAATTGGCCGTTCACATACACGTCCGCCACCGTGGCCACGCCCTCGAAGCCGACCGTGACCCGCTTGCCCGCCCAGTCGCCGGGCAGGGTAAAGTGCCGCCGGTACCATGACACAAAGCGGTACTGTTCTATATATTTCTGAAAATCGTCCCCCTTGTGGGCGCCGAGGACGGTGTTGGCATGAGGTATGCCGACCGGCTCAAAGCCGCTGTCGTCAAAGCCGGCAAGCCGCGCGCCGGGGTCGTCCGAGGGCAAATACAGCCACTCCGTGTTGAAATTCATTACTTTACGTCCGGTCATTTCGTGAGCCTCCTGTCGAATACAATTTTATATTCATTACCATTATATCACCGCCGCTTCAATAATGCAATATCAAACGGCTTTTTTCATACATATTGCGCCTGTGCTTAAGGTACCTTGACAAAATGTAATTTACATGATATAATAAAAGTATATAAAAAAGGACGGAGGGACGATGTTATAATGAAAAACTGCGGTCACGGAAAAATGGCGGAGCGTTACGCCGCCGCCGGCATAAATGAAAAGCTTACGGCAAATATCAGGGGGCTGGGGCACGCTTTGCGCTTCATGCACGAGTGCAAGGGCGGACAGCGGAGAATACTGTCGATACTGAACGAGGAGGGCGTCCTGACTCAGCGGGAGCTGACGGCGAGACTGGACATTCAGCCCGGCTCGGCCAGCGAGGTCATATCCAAGCTGGAGAGCGCGGGGCTCATACTCCGCGAGCAAAACTCCGACGACCGAAGGACGGCCGACATCAGGCTCACCGAGGAGGGCCGCCGTCAGGCCGCCGAGGCCGTCGAGCAGAGAAGGCGCCGCCGTGAGGAAATGTTCGCCTGTTTGACCGACGAGGAAAAGCAAACCCTTTTGGCCCTGCTGGAAAAGGTTCACGCCGACTGGGAACGGCGTTATCGGGACGCCCCACCGACGGCGCAGAACTGACAAACGCCGGGCTTATCGCCGTAAACATGGGCGGCGTTCCGGGCCGCGGTTGACAGACGGAATAATAAAGAGCATGAAATTCCGGACATACGTCCGAAATTTCATGCTTCAAAAAGAGGAAACATAGCTTGGCTTAATTCACGGCGCCGCCGGTAAGCCAAGCACCTTTTTACAAAAGGCCGCATCACAGTTTTTACATACACCCCAAAGGTCAGACACTTTTGGGGTGTATATTATTATCTCCGCCGGGGCCCATCAGCGGCGAGACGTCAGGTTACCGTCGGCCGTAGTCGGAGTAGGAATAATAGTGTCCCCCATATCCGTACCCGTATTTTTTACCGTATTTATACGCCCGCTTTTTTGTCGACGCCTGATTGAGTACAAAGCCCAAAAAGCCGGCGTTGGACACGGAAAGCTGATTTACGGCTCTTACCACGGCCCTCCTCGCGGTGTAGTCCTGTCTCACCACCAATATGAAGCCATCGACCAGTCCCGAAAGCACAAGCGCGTCTGAAACCACGTTTATCGGCGGGAGATCAAAGATTATAAAGTCATAGGCCTCTGAAAAACTGCTGATAAATTTTCTCGTCGCGTCTGAACCAAGGAGCTCGGACGGATTGGGCGGAATATCGCCGGCAACCAGAACGTTAAGATTAACAAGCTTTTCGACCGTCCTCACGGCTTTATCCGCCTCAGCCAGACCGGCAATCACGTTGGACAACCCCGGAGACGCTGGCAGGCCCAGTCGCTTCGCAATATTGGGAAGGCGCATATCCGCTTCGATAAGCAGCACTTTTTTACCGGTTTCGGCAAGGGTATAGGCCAGATTTATAGACGTAATGCTTTTCCCTTCGCCCGGGCCGGCGCTTGTTATCCCGACTATCCGGCATTTTTTCCCGTCCGGCAGGCTGAAAAGCAAATTCGCACGGAGAAGCTTGTACGCCTCCGCCCCGGCAAAGCTAAGCTTGCCGCAGAGCATTTTTCTGTCGCGTTCAACTTTTTCGCTGCTAAGTCTTTCTTTGTTAGGATTTTTATGCTTTTTCAGCTTTATCAGTTTCATTTTTAGCCTCCGCTTGTCCAGCTTTACCGTAATCACCGTAATAACTGTATTTTTCTTCCGTTGGTTCAGATAAATCAGGAACTATCGCCAGAATGGGAACCTCATAATTTTGATTTATATAATCCTCGTCATGTATTATGTCATCGAACAGCTCTGCCGTTACTATTCCGGCGCAGGCCAGAAAAAACCCCAGCAGAAAACCTATAAGCGTGTATTTTGTCACGCTTGGAAAGACCTTGTCCTCCGGCACGCCGGAGTTATCCACTATCCTGACGGAGCTCCCGTCAACCACGGCGGATATTTTGTCCGGCAAAAGCTGCGTCAGTGTATTGATGATCAGCGCCGCCTCCTCTGGATCCGGAGATGTGGCCGTAATCTTAAATATTTCGGTGGAATTAACCGCCGAGGCCGTTATCATTTCGGAAAGCTCCTGAGAGGAACGGTCGATATCGGCGGACGCGGCAAGCTCCTCCAGAGTGTTTTTGGCCTGAAGTATGACAATATAGGTGTCCACAAGGCTTTTTGCCGCGCTAAGCTCGTTGGGCGTTATTGAAACATTTTCGCCGGTCACGGCGCTGTTGTTTACATACACAAGGGCGTTGGCCTCATACAGCGGCGTGAGAACAAAAGACGAATATAAAAACGCGATACAGCCCACAACCGCCGCCGAAATTGCGATGATCCACGCCCGTTTCCACAGGGCGGCCGCCAGTCTCAGTAAGTCTATCTGTATTTCCTCATCTCCGGCCTCGGTTGTTTTGTTCGTAAGCTCCATTTTCATCTTCCTTTGTTGTCATATTTAGAACTATTGCCATACTCATTATACCACAATAGGTATATGGTGTCAAGTACTATCGTTCATTTTTTTTGCTGACATTTGTGGTATCCTATAATTAAGGAGCTTACGTCTTTTAGGCGCGGGCATAAAATCAGGGAGTGCGGCAGGGAGGTTGAGCGTTATGGACGGATTTGAGGCAAACGTTGGGGCAAGGCTCAGGGCTTTAAGGGAATCCTACGGCTTTTCCCGTGAAAAACTCAGTGAAATGGCCGATATCACACCGAAGTTCTTGTATGAAATCGAATCGGGCCGGAAGGGAATGTCGGCCTATACTCTGTACAATATTTCAAAGGCGCTCAACGTGTCATGCGATTATCTGCTGGCCGGAAGAACCGCCGGTAATATCGAACATATAACAAACATACTTCTCACCCTTACCGATGAGGAACTGCTGAATGTGGCCCAGATCGTGCGGTGCGCCGCCGCCCTTGCTCACGGTAAATCAGAAAAATAGACCTGAGAGACTGTAAAAAATGGCGCAGACCGTTCAAGGGCCGGAAGATTTAGATTAAGCCGAGTTTGTGCCTTTATAGCCTCATCAACAGAAACAAAGATATGAATTAATGTTGAAAAACCGCCGTTTTTGGAAACGACGGTTTTTCCTATGATTCTATGCCCTTGAACGGTCTGCACGATTTCTTGGGGCAGCCCCCCTGCCTCCAGTCTACATTATGAGTTTTTTACATATATTCCTCATTTCATCAGCTCGTCGGTCAGCCGCATGATTTCCGGGGCGAGCTTTTCCCTCTTGCGCCTTACCATGCGTGTGTAAATCGGATAGGCCGCGATCACGCCGGCGATGCCGACAACCCCGATGAGAACGCCGGGGATAAACAGTTCATTGCCCCACACCATCGTGCAGCACATTCCCACGCCCATAATCAGGGCGCTGATAATTCCGACGATCAGCGAGACGGCGGCCGCTCCCTTTGCGGCGCTCCTGTCCAGCCGGCGGAGCCGCTCCATGGAGGTCTCCTCCTTTGTCGTGGGCGCGTATTTGTCACGGATTTTTTTGATTTCCTCCTGCTCCTTCGCGGAATAGGTATAGGTGAAGGTCTCTTTTTTTTCTTCCATGATTTTTGCTCCTTTCCGGATTTTGTAAACATAATGGCAATATGTAACACTTATGTTTGAGAATTGTCAATTTTAATTTTTCTGAGTTTTTTATTAGCCCGTATAATCATATAAACCGCCATCCCAATTACGGCGGTGCAGACGCCGCCGCCTGTCGCGCCGGTCATTATTCTCCTGAACATAGGGTCGTCATCTCCGCCGAACCGGGTCAGCATTGCGGTTTCAAGAGATAGGACGGACACCAGCGCGGCAACGAGGTTGATGGCCCTGGCCGCCGAAAGAACGGGGCTTTTGTGCCGACGGGTCTTTACGATATTGACAATGGCAATCGTGACGGCGTAAAAGGAATAAGCGGCAATGGCGTAAATCAGCAGCCCGGGATACTCAAAGCCCCGGTTTTGATGTACCATGAATATCACAATTCCCGCAAGCGCCTGATTCATAAACAAAAGCATGATCCCGCACAGCCGGTAACGGCGCAGCTCCGCCGCCTCGTCCCGGACGTTCAGCCTCCGTGCCAACAGGAAACGCATCACGGCAAGCAGTATATAGTAGACCGCCAGCGAGATGAACCACGCGGAGCGGTACACGATGCCCGACACCAGCTTCATGACGATATACAAAAGATTGATGAAAAAGCCCTGATACAGCGAGACTCCCGCTCGAAAGCGTGCGTCGGTCATGTATTTTTCGCCCACCTTGGTGGAGCGGAATTTTTTCATAAGCGGATGAGCAGCAACGAACTTTCTGACGCCGCCTATCGCCGTATTGACGTAGACAAGCCCCGTGCAGGTGACGGTCAGCGCATAGGCCGAAGCTGCGTAGGCGGCGTATCGCAGGATGGGGTTTTGTATATCGAACGCAAACACAGCGATCACAAATCCGTAGCCGAAAAGGGCCGCAGCTGCCGTCCAAAGCGGGGGCAGGCAGAATATCTTTTTAAGAATTTTCTTGAATTTCTCCATCCGCAGCCCTCCTTATCCGCACGGTAAAGGCGCTTCCCTTTCCGACCTCGCTTTCAACGGAAATGTCGCCGCCGACAATATCCACTACCCGCTTGACAAGCGCAAGTCCCAGACCGTTGCCCTGCGCAGAGTGGGAGGTGTCGCCCTGATAGAACTTTTCAAAGATATGTCTGCCGGTCTCCTTTGAAATGCCGCAGCCGGTATCAGCGACCCGGACGGCGGCGTAATCTCCCTCGGTTTTCAGAGTCACGGACACCGTACCGCCGGGCTCGGTAAATTTCAAAGCGTTGGAAAAGAGATTGTTCCAGACCAGTGACAAAAGCTCGCCGTCCGATTGAACGAATACTTCTTCTTCGAGGTCCGTTTCAATGTCAATGTTCTTATTCTCCCATGTATTTTCAAAATTCAACAGGCACTCGGCAAGCTGCTCACCGAGGTTATACCGTTTCGCGGCGGGATATATCTGCTGGTTTTCCAGCCGGTTCAGCTTCAGAATATTTGTGATGAGGTCGGCGAGGCGGCGGGACTGTCCGGTGATGGCCTTGGCGTATTCCAGCCGCTGTTCCTCCGGCAGGCCGGGACTTTGGAGCATGGTTCCGTAGTTCCGGATTACCGCCAAGGGCGTTTTCAACTCGTGGGACACGTTGGCGATGAAATCCGTCCGCAGGGTCTCCACGCCGGAAAGCTCCTCCGCCATACGGTTGAAGCCGTCGATGATGATGTCGAAGCCGTCCTCGACCGCAATGCCGCGCAGAGGTTCAATGCGGGCGGAAAAGTCGCCCCTCATGATTTTTTCCGCACCCTCCACGATCCGCCGCACCGGACGCTCCACCATGAACCGGCGGCGAACGGCGTCTATGACGGTACACAGGAGGCTCAAAAAAATAATGTTTGCCAAGGTCAGGATGGCCGCGAAACGTATTCCCCGCTCGGTATAGGTAATGTCCATTGACTGCCGCATCGTATACAGGAAAAGCTCCATACAGCAGGTGATTACAAAGGCGTTGAGCAGGAAGAACACGGCGTAGCTCCGCAGCGAGGACAGCATCCGTTTCCACTTTGTTTTTTCCGTCACAGGATCACCGCCTTATAGCCTAGGCCGTGAACGGTCTTAAGCTCAAATTCCGTACATTTTTCAAACTTCCCCCGCAGCTTTGTCAAGTAGACATCCACGGCACGGGGAGCGGAGTTGGTCTCCGCGTCCCAAAACTCGTCCATGAGCTGGGTGCGGGTGAAGGTCTTGCCGGGATAGGACAGGAGCTTATAGATGATATTGAACTCCCGGGCGGTCAGGGAAATTTCCTCGCCGTCGTAAACCGCCGTGCGCTCGTCCATGTCCAGCCGCAGCTTTCCGATTTCCAGCTTGTGGGAGGCGGCGATTTTTGCCCGCCGCAGCAGCGCCCCGATCCGCAGGAAAAGCTCGTCAAGATCAATGGGCTTGACCATGTAGTCGTCGATGCCGATGCGGTAGCCCTTCTGTTTGGAGGCGAAGTCGTCCCTTGCCGTCATGAATAAGATAGGTATATCCTCATTAAGCGAGCGCACCGTTTTTGCAAACTCATAGCCGTCTGTGCCGGGCATCATAATATCGGAGACGATGAGGTCGAAGGTGTTCTCGTACATGGCGTCGTAGGCCTCGTTCGCGCCGGGGCACCCCACCGCCTTATAACCGCTGGCGTTCAGAAAGGAACATACCGTGCGGTTAAGGTCCTTGTCGTCCTCCACAACCAATATTTGAAACATAATGTGTACCTCCCATGAACCCGTTTTCCTTATTTTACCACCCAAATGTTAAAGTTTTGTTTATGTTTTGGCATTTTTTAAATATTTTTTAAAAATATGCGCCTCACAGCTTCAGTCCGTGGGGCGCGTGATTGTGTGTGATTATGTTTTTAATGCTTCCGGAGGTTTCCGTCAGCTTCGCGCCGGGCCTGTTCCTCCGCCAGACGCTTCTTCGCGTCCTCCACGGTTTCACCCTCGCGGGTCAGGTACCTGTCCACAAATCTGTACTCGACCTTTTTATATGCGCCGGTTACGCTGTCCTCGATTTTCTTGTATCCGCCGACAACGGCGTCGGCGATTTTTTCGTTTGCCTGTACGAGCTTTGACTTTGCCATTGTTTAGTTCCTCCCATTTAATACAGACTTTCCATTCTGCGGCGGATTATGGCGGCGACTGCCGCCGCGCCGCCGGCTAAGGCTATTACGAACGCGGGAATAAGAAGCTTTTTCATGATGTACACCTCCCTCTTATTGCAGTCCTCTGATTATGGGAATCAGGCAGAGCAGCAGGACGATACCCACGATGCCCACGATGATGCCGAAAATCAGCATATTCCACACCATGACCATGCACATTCCCACACCCAGGACGACCGCGCCGAGGACGCCGAAAAGCGTTGTCCCGATGACCCTGCCGTTCAGCACAATCATAGGCTTGCCGTCCATTTTTCTGCGGACGGGCACCATGGCCAGCAGTATCGCCGCTCCGACCGCGCCGATCACGACGCCGGGCTTCAGAGCGTCCCACTCCGGAATCAGTCCCATGCACATACCCAGAGCGAAGAGTATGCCGCCGACGGCGCTCATGATCAGGGTCACAAAGTTTTTCTTTTTCATTGAAATACACCTCCGTATTTTTTCAGTGACCTCTCACTTGATGTCTGTATTGTACCGCCTTAATGTTTGCGAAAGTTTCAAGTTTTGTTTGAGTTTTATTAAAACTGAGTTTTTTTAAATAAAAAAAACAGATCCCGGCATGACCCGAAATCTGTTTTGTAAATTCCTTATCGAACTCTATTTTTTCTTTTTGGCCGCAACGATAACTCCGGCGGCAACGGCCAGTATCACAAGTACCACAAGGGCGGTAACAAGGCCGTCCCTGAGGGTGGTTACCCGCGAGTGCCCGTCGGTGTCGGCGGCATCGGTCTCCCCGCCGCCCCCGATCTCGTCTCCAATGGGAGACGTGACATCAAGCATAGGCGCGGTGACCAGATCCAGCGTAAGGCTGTCCGCTCCGGTGCCGCTCCAAACGTAGGCATCGTCCTCCATCTGCCCGCCGGCAAAGGCCTCGGCCGCCTCCGGAAGGACTATGCGCAGGCTCCCGCCGTAGCCGGAGGGATCCTCCATATCACTGAGCAGCCCCTTTGCGTTGAACGTTTCGGAATTCAAAGTGCCGCTGAACTTCAGCCTGCCCTCGTCATACCTTGTCCAGATGCCGCTGCCGTCGTTGTTTTCGGTGAACAGAGGCACAAAGCCTATGCCCTGCCAGGCCTTTTGGGAGGTCAGCTCGGCAAGGTCGGCAAAGTCCTTCTCCACCGTCACGGTAACATATTCGTCAGTCTCGCCCTCCGTGTAGGGGATACCGTTTTTATCCAAAGAGTCAGTTATGAGCGCCTTGGCGTCGTTCAGCGCCTCGTCGTTGGCCACAAGGGCCTTGGTTATGCCGTAATTTACCGTGGCGTGGAAGCTGCCGTCATCGTTCACCGTCAGCACAATGTCACTGCGTCCGCAGCCGGCCAGCAGCAGAACGGCCAAAACGGCCAGCAGCGCCAACGCCCTTTTGCCTTTTTTCATTCGTATCACTTCAAAGCCCATCCTTCCACAGGTCAGATAAACATGGGGTTGTCATCCTCGGTCTCGCTGTGGTGAAGGATGAAGCATATCACGGCGGTACACATGGCGATAACGCCGGCGACGAGCAGGAATACCTTGATTTTGTTCTTCATGTTTGCTAAAACTCCTTTAAATTTATTATACTGATCTTTGATAAAAAGCGGACGCCGGGCGGCGCAAAAAGGCCGCCGCAAGTTTATTATTTTACAGCGTTATATATTCCATTCGGAAATCAGGAAGCCGTTTTGCCGATGAGCCGGCGAGCCTTCCGACTTCCGAAATATCCGGCAGGATCATTGTTTTTTATTTTTATTTTTGGGGTTGACAATGTCGCGCCAGGCCAGGTCGCCCCGGTCGAGGCCCCTGACAAGAACCTCGGCCGTGGCGGAATTGGTCGCCAATGGGATATTATGCACATCGCACAGGCGGAACAGGGCGTTGACGTCAGGCTCATGTGGCTGAGCCGTGAGGGGGTCGCGGAAGAACAGCACCAGATCTATCTCGTCATAAGCTATTCTGGCGCCTATCTGCTGATCCCCGCCCTGAGGCCCGGAAAGGAAACGGTGAACCTTGAGGCCCGTGGCCTCGGTCACCAGTCCTCCGGTGGTGCCTGTGGCACAGAGATTGTGTTTTTCAAGTATACCCTTGTATGCTATGCAAAACTGAACCATCAGTTCCTTTTTCTGGTCATGTGCGATAAGTGCTATATTCATATATTTTTCCTCCTAAATTATGTCCGACGATAGGTGCCTCTCAGGGAGAGTCCTCCCTGACGCTTCCGAGCAGCGGTACAAGGGAGACTTCGCCGAGCTTAAACGCCTCGGCGCCGGACTCCATTGTCTATGCTCCGAAGATTCTCTTTAATATATTCTTCTTTTCTTTGAGGTTCAAAAGCGGAATTTTTTCTCCGCAAAGTCTTGCGGCAATATTGCGGTAGGCCTCTCCGGCCTGACTTCGCGGGTCGGAAGCCACAAGCTCGATGGAATTTGCCGCGATAACTATTTTTTCATCCTCCGGAACGGCTCCCAGCAAATTTATGGACAGATAATTCAGGACGGTTTCCACATCGGGCTGGAGCCCTTTGCGGACAAGTCCGGGGCGCATACGGTTGATTATCAGTTTCAGATCCGTGAGCTCCTGCTTCTCAAGCAGGGCGGCCACACGGTCCGCGTCCCTTATGCAGCTGAGCTCGGGGAGGGTGACGATTATGGCTTCGTCGGCGCCGGCGATCGCATTTTCAAAGCCCATTTCTATGCCGGCGGGGCAGTCTATCAGTATAAAATCAAACTCCGGCCTGACGCGGCGCAGCAGAACCCTCATCTGGGTCTTTGTGACCGCGGTCTTATCTCTGGTCTGGGATGTGGGCAGAAGGTACAGTCCGTCAATGGTACGGTGGCGGAGGATGGCCTTTTTAAAGTCACATTCCTCCCTGACGACGTCCACAAGATCGTACACTATTCCGCTTTCCATGCCCATGGCTATGTCCAGGTTCCTCAAACCGGTGTCCCCGTCTATGAGGAGCACACGCTTGCCCCTCATTGCCAGCGCCGCCCCAATATTGGCTGTCGCAGTGGTCTTGCCCACGCCGCCCTTGCCGCTGGTAACAACTATAACGGAAGCCACTGTATCTCCTCCTCCTAAAGCTTGATGATAGCTCTTCCTTTGTTTTAACGTAAAATCTGTGTTCACGGGAGCAGGGTGTTGGGCTTACGCGCCTCGACCTCCTGCTCGTTGTCAAAATACTTGTCTATTATCGCCCTTACCACCGGAGCGGCTCCGCTGCCGCCGCCGGCCTTCTCCATTACACAGGCCACGGCTATCTGCGGCTTGTCATAGGGAGCGTAAGCGATGTAGACGCCGTTGGTGAGAGTTTCAGAAATTTGGGCGCTGCCGGTCTTTGCGGCCACGGGTACCTTGCAACCCTCGAAGGCCGCCCTCGCGGTTCCCTCGGTGACCACCATCCGCATACCCTTGGTCACGGCCTCGTAGATCTCGGGCTCCATGTCAACGCGGGACAGCTCCTCCGTCTTTGTGACGATCTCGCTTTCGGTGTCCGTACCCTGAATACTCTTCACCAGATGAGTTTTGTAAACTATACCTCCGTTGGCTATCGCGGCGGTATAGGAGGCCAGCTGAATGGGCGTCACCAAGGTGTCGCACTGGCCGATGGCCGCCTGAAGCACGTCGCCGGGGTGCCATTCTCCGCCCCGCTTTTCCCGGTTCTGGGGGCTGGAAACATTGCCGCTGCTCTCCTCGGACTCCAGCTCGATGCCGGTCTTGCTGCCGAAGCCGAATTTCTTCGCATATTCGGCCAAAGCCTCAATCCCCAGCCTGCGGCCGGTCTCATAGAAAAACACGTTACAGGAGTCGCGGATGGCCTCGCTGACGTTTTCGCTGCCGTGAGTGTCGCCGCTCTGATTATACAGCCAGCAGCCGGGCTGGTAATCATTGTAATAGGTGTATTTGCCGGTGTCCACGATCTCCTCGTCCACAGTGATGGCTCCGGTTTCCAGAGCGGCCACCGCGGTACAGGGCTTGAAGGTGGAGCCGGGAGTGTATGTGCCCATGATCGCCCGGTTGATCAGGGGATGCGCGGGATTTTCAAGCAGGTAAGAATAAGAGCTGTTGAAGTCCTCCACATTGTAAGTTGGGTATGACGCCGTGGCCAGAACGTCCCCGTTATTCACGTCAAGGACGACCACCGCTCCGGCGTCGCAGGGAGCGCCGCCCTCGGAAAGCTTGTTGACGGTATCCCGCAGGGCTTCCTCGGCCGTCTTTTGCAGCTCAAGGTCAAGGGTAAGGGTCACGTTCCTGCCGTTTATGGCGGGGGACTCTATGGACGAGCCGATGCTGATGCCGCCGGTGGTCTGATCAACTGCGCTGCGACCGTCGGTGCCGCGGAGGTAGCTTTCCAGGTACTGCTCCAGACCCTGCTTGCCGATCATGGAGTTGATGGTATATCCCTGGTCGCGCTTTTCCTCATATTCCTCACGGCTGATATTCCCGACCCTGCCCAGCACATGAGTGGCAAGGCCCGGCACGGCATAGTCGCGCACGGGCTGAACCACAACGCTGACACCGTTGAAGCTGGAGGACTGCTCCTTAATGGAGGTGATGACGTCGATGCTCACATCGGTGCCGAAGGAGTATGGCGCATTGGCCGAAAAGCCGCGTTCCTCCATGTCCGCCCGAACCGAAACCAGATCCAGCAGTTCCTTTCCGGAGCGGCCGTCAAGGCCGTATTTATCCTTAAGCTCCGCTATCACGGCGGCGGCGGAAGCGTCGGCCTTAAATCCGAGGTCGGTTTTCCACTCCTCTTCGGCGGCCCGGCGTTCCTCCTCGGTGGCGCCGTCTGCGGCGAAAACATATCCGCCGTCCCGGTACTCAATAGGAATTTCGGCGTTCCGGCGCTGGTTCCAGTGGTCAAAAATGAGACAAAGGTTGTGCAGCAGGCGGTTAAGCTCCTCGTCGGTACGGTCCCTTTTGAACTGTATCTGCACGGAGTAACCGCTGCGGTTAGTGACAATGTCACGGCCGTATCTGTCATAAAACTCCCCTCTTGGAGCTTCGAGCACCACGCTTCTGGTGGTGCGGCGGTCGCTGCGTTCGCGGTAATCGGCTCCGTCCACAAGCTGAATCTTCACCATTCCGCAGAAGATCAGGGCCGCACAGACGAACATTATGACCCTTGCGGCAAAAAAACGTCTATTCACCGCCGACCCTCCTTCGCATGAGCCGTTCCGCCGCCCAAAGCAGAGGCAGAGAAACAATCATGTTCACGGTGGACGTGACCGCCGCGGTCAGCAGCCACCGGCCCACCGGCACCGCGCCGCCGGGCACAGCTCCCGAAAACAGGCCGTAAGCGATGTAGTACACAAAGGTATAGGGCCACACGCACATAGCCATGAGGGCTGGGGAATTGTTGATTTTTTCACTTGTAAATATTTTTACCGCCACCGCCAAATACATACACAGCAGCAGCTTAAAGCCGAACCCGCGGCCCACGGCTCCGTCCATCAGAAGTCCCAGCGCCGCGCCGTAAACCGCGGCACGGGCGGGTGGGGTAAAGAAGCTCACCCCTACAAGAGCCAGCACGCAGAGGTTGGCCGTAAAGGAAAACACCTTCAAATGCTGAACCGGCCCGTACTGGAGCAGGAACGCCGCCAGCAGCAGTCCGGGAGCAATCAGTTTCTTAACCATGGGACTCACTCCTTAACGGACACAAGGACCTCCGTCACCTTATCCGGGTCAACGGCCGTCTCGATCTCGCACTCCAGCCTCAGTCCGTCGCTGCCCTCGTGAACGGAGGTGACGCGGCCGATAACTATCCCCTTCGGAAAGATGCCGCCGGTGCCGGAGGTTTCAATAACGTCGCCCTCGATTATGCGGGCGTTTTTGTCCAGATAGTTCAACGCGCACTTTCCCTCGGGAGTGAGGCCGCTTTTGCCCTCCACAAGGCCGATGTCGTTGGTGCGGCCGCAGATGGCGCCCACCGAGGATTCAACGTCGGTGACGGTCTTGACCTTGGCGTAATCCACCCCGACCTCGACAACGCTGCCTATCAGGCCCTCGGGCACGGCGACAACGGAATTGACCCCCACGCCGGAGGCCGTTCCCTTGTCAATGACCAGCGTTTCGTACCAATCGCCGCTGTCACGGCCGATAACGTTGGCGCCGGTGTATTCCGTTCCCTGACGCAGATCCTTCATTTCCAGCAGGCTGCGGAGGCGTTCGTTTTCGTTGCGGTAGGATTCGATGTTGATGCTCTCCTGTTCAAGGCGGGCAACCTGTTCCCGAAGCTGTTCATTCTCGGCCTTATAAGCTCCGGCGTTGGCCAGCCGGTCGATGAGATCGCCGACGGCTCCCAGAGAGCCCGCCGCATCCTGAAGCGGGGTAACCACCGAGCCCACCGCCGAATTAAGGAAGTCCACCTCGGTCACGGCGGCGGCGGACATGACGCCCAGCACCGCTCCGGTGACGATAATGAGGACTATCCACATTTTTTTGGATATTTTTTTCAATGTCTATCAGCTCCACAAAGGAAGTCATTTTTTAAGCAAATCAATGTCAAATTCACGCTTCAGCATTTGGCCCAGCGCGCAGACCGGCAGGCCCACCACGTTGAAGTAGTCGCCGCTGACGCCCTCAATGAGGAGGCTGCCAAGCTGCTGGATGCCGTAAGCTCCGGCCTTGTCCATGGGCTCGCCGCTGGCAACATAGGCCGCAATGTCGTCCTCGCTCAGCTTCCGGAACCTGACGGTCGTGGACTGGCTTATGGCCGCCGTTTCCATAGTGGTACAGCGGACGGCGGCGCAGCCGGTGAAAACGGTGTGCTCCCTGCCCGAAAGGGTGCGGAGCATTTCGGCGGCCCCGTCCTTTGACTCGGGTTTACCCAAGATTTTGCCGTCGATGTAGACGCAGGTGTCGGCCCCGATGACGAGGCAGTCCCTGCCCGCCCAGCTTTTGGCCACATGAAGTGCCTTGAGCATGGACAGGCGGGTGACCAGCTCCTTCGGGTCGTCGGTTTTGACCTGCGACTCGTCAATATTGGCGGGGACGACCTTGGGGCTGAGGCCGATATTCCTCAGCAGCTCAATCCGCCTTGGAGATTGTGATGCAAGAATGTAAAGCATAAGCTGTCCTCTCCGATTATTGCGTGAAGCCCTTCCATGCGTTATAGCCCTCGGTAACAGTGTCGGTCATGACCACACCTTCACGTTTCATATCTTGACCGGGGCTGTTGGAGAATATGGCCAGATCGCCGGCCATAATGCCCTCGGTCAGCAGACCGCGGGTCTCAATGGAAGGCGCCGAAAATTCTTTTTTCATTTCAACCACTCCTCTCTTAAAGCTCGGGAACGAAGTCCGGAGCGGAGTCCGCGCCCTCGGCGGCGGTCTCGTTTATAAGGGTCTCGACAAACTCGATGTTCACACTGTCAAGGGACAGGGTGACGGCCCCTCCGTCTCCGGAAAGGGTGACGGTATTGTCCGAAGTGTTTACGGTAAAGCTCTTATATACCTCGCCCGTTTCGCCGAAGGCCGCAACCTCAGTCGAACCCACAACGACCTTTCCGTCCGCCAAAATGAAGCCTATACCGTAATCGCTGTAAGGTTTGTTTACCGTAACGGTGATTTTACCTGTTGTTTCGGTATTAACATCAACTATTTTCTTTGTCTGATCGTTAAGCGTTTCACTTTCCGTGAAGTAAATTCCGCCATGGCTTATTACCTCGTTGGCCTTGGCGATCATGCCGGAATTGACGGTATCCGCGCTGTAGCCGCCTTTTTCAAGGTTTTCGACAACCTCACTGTAAAGGCTGGCCTTTATTGTATCAACGGAGTAATTCGCGCCGCCCTTGACTGCCTCGATTACCGCGGTGTAAATGGCGTTGGAATCCTTGGGAGTGAGAATGACGTTGGGCTTATCGGTTGTAACATCTGCTTCACCGACCTTGACGCCGTCCTGATTGCTGACCGTAACTTTGAAGCTGTCGGCCCCTGTAATTTTGGAGGCAATGTCGTCAAGAGTGAAATCAAGGGTGAGGTTTGCGCCGTCATAGCCCAGCTTGGCGTCGGCCTTGGCGTCAACCGCCTCGGTGGTGACGGTAAAGGGATTTTCAAAGCTGGTAACGCCGCTTACTTTAACAGGGCCGCTTCCTTCGGCGGGCTCATACTTTTCGCCTTCGTGATATACTACGGTCTTAAGGCCTTCTATGCCGCCGGTGGCGTCGGGGAAGGTGAGGGTAACCTCGCCGGTCGGCTGAACTTCACTGTTTTCAAACTGTGTCAGCTTAAAGGTGTAGTCCTTGCCGGTCTTTGTGGCGGTCAGCTTAGTTGAGAAGGGTATGCTGGCCGTGGGGCCTTCGACTGTTACGCCCTCGACGGTATTTGTATATTTGCCGTCAAAGCCGTCGCGGGTGTATTCGGTGAGCTTAGCGAGATAGTCAGGAGCATTGCTTGTAACATTGTCAAGAATGATAATGTTGCTCTTTTCCATCCATGACTGGAAATTAGTTTCCTTTATAAACTTGGGGTTGTTAGTGTTGGCGGAACTGACCAAATTGCTCCCAGTTGTAAATGCATGAATTATCTGAAAGCTTCTTCCTATATTATAGTTATTGTTGATATATTCTGTAACAGTACCATAATCCGAATTTTTAACGTAAACGCCATTACCATCACCTCTGTTTACAAACTGACTAATGCAATTGGCTCCTCTTCCTTTTGCCAAACAAACTATTGCTGACTTTGTACCATTATTTGTAAGTGTTTTGTAATTAGTTGAAAAGTTTATATTGCCAACCACATAATCGGCTACTCCTGTTTTTTGTAACAAAGACCATATTGCATCGTAAACATATTTATTGTCATCACCTGCCGTTTTTCCAAAATGGCCTTCATCATTACTTACAACCATATTCCCATCATATAGCTTATCCAATGTATGCTGAAAATCAAGAACTATAATTTCTCCGGGGTTTTCCTTGGCAAATTGAGCAATAGTATAAGCTATTCCCTCAAAATCTTCAGATATCAAACCATGACGAGTCCAAAGTGCTCCATCCTCTTGTCTGGACAGCCTTATATCAAAATATCTGGCCCCGCAGTTCAGTTGGCCTAATGCGTCCGCACTTTGTGCCTTGCTACTATTTACGGCTAAAGCGGGAAGTAATTTAGCCTCTCGAGAACCCTCATAATTATTAAGAACACCCGCTTCATCAGCATAATTTTTGTTTCCAGTTATCTTATCCGTAAAAGAATCATGTGAACCCAAAAACTTTATCTGATTAAAGCCAGTATCACCAGATACATTATTTCTTATAGCCCACGTGCCAAGATTTTCTTTATCGTTAGCCACATACTCAAGCGTCAATGTGTCAGATGTATTTTTTGCTCTCGTATTTACTATATTATCTCCCGCAGTCCTTGTCTTTAACACATATCCGTCAAAGGCGGGCACCGGTATACCGGCGGACGTTCCGGAAACCACCGTGTAATTCTTATTGTTCTCTCCCGCACCGGTTATTGAAACCGTAAACTCTTTGCCGTCCGTGTTGGAAACTCTGAAGTTTTCAACTACAATTTCATTATCTCCGGCTTTACTGTCATTAACAACTACGGACAGTCCATCGAGAGTAAGCAAATCGGCATCGCGATACAACGCATTATTTACGGAGCCGACAACGTTTCCGTCAGGATTGGTCACAGTCGCGCTATATGTGCTTGATGTCGTATCTGTAGTTATAAATACTCTGTATTTTGTGCCTTTATTTATTTTGAATTGGCTTTGCCCGTAAAAATTAAGCGTACCTGTTGTGTCATTGACGCCTTGCAGACCTATGGCGTTTCCGCCGTTGGTGAAAACAGGGCCATCGGCCGCGACAACCGCCTTGCTGCCAATACCGACATAGTGATTGCCAATTATTTTGTCAACATTGTATGTCACATCAAACTCAAAGCTGGCCTTTCCCTTTATGTCGCCGTTGAACCGGTGAAACATGGCGGCGTTCTGTCCTTTGGTGGAAGAAATTGTTCCGCTGTTCGTGCCGTCCGTGCAGGGGAGCACATTTACCTGTATGCTCACATCCGAATTATCTACTCTGTATTTTCCTGTCACAGTAACCGACTTAGATTCCGTTTCCGTCGAGAAATCAATTCCGCTTGTATTCCAGTCAACAGAAGATGGAAGGATAGGCTCATTGCCGCTTATTATCGAAATCGGGTCAAAGGTAATTGCCGGTGTTTTTCCGGTGTAAATTGTAAGTTCGGCAAGACCGGTGTGAGTATAAGGCGCATTATATGGCCCCATTATAACATCAAAACTACCTAAGCCGTTAAACGAGCCTGTATAAGTCTTGTTAAAAATGGTAGCGCCTTCTCTTTCCAATGCGAAATAATATTCTTCACCGTAATTTGCCGCAATAACACGCCAATGTTCAGCAACGTTTTCGTCTGTCATTAACAAGCCTAAATTTGTTTCGCTACCCGATGGAGAATCTTTTACGACCACACCGTTTTTATCCATTCTTACAGCAGAGCCAATCAGAACACCATTTCTGTCTCTGAAATAATAGTCATGATAACAGCCATCGGCCACCCCCGCGTCTGTATCCTGCCCATGTTTCATATAAAAATCCATCATCACAAAACCGGTATTGTCGCCATAGCCGGGAGTAGTTACTTTTACAATTCCTGTATCACTTTGAGCATTATCAAAAAAAGAAGTGTTTTTATCTAAAGTCGTGCTCTTATTCTTATCTCTATAAAATTGCAGGGTCGCCATATCTCTCCCATTTATATTATATCCCTGAAGGTTGCCAATGCCATTAGTGTCATCAACGCTCCAACCATTCCACTTTGAAGCAACAGCTTCATTAGCCCCCCAATCCATACTAATTGGTATACTTTCCTGAGTACCGTCAAACACTTTTTCTCCGGCGGATATTAAATTATCGCCTTTAAGTGTTCCCGCCGCGCTGACAGAAACGGCCAACCCGGGCACAAGTGCGGCGACCATGGCAAGGGTCAAGGCCACGGCCAAAAACTTTTTCATTCTCATTTCAAATCACTCCTATTTTTTTATTTATATGTTTATATTTTTATTCTTTCAGTCTTTTTGTGCCCGTCTTTTATGTTCGTCTTTTATTTTATACCTTCGGCTATCCTATTTTTTACCGTTCGGCCGCGGGGAGTTAAGATTGCCGCCGCAAAAGCGCTTTCTACACTCGTTTTTATCCGGTTTTTCGTGCCTCCGAGGGCGGGGGACGCCCACAAATACCCACACTTTCTATGATTACATTATAGCACAAACCTTTGGAAAAAAGCAACAAATTTGTTCCATTTTTTTATGTTGAATTGTAAATTTTTTACGAACGAATTTTGCGGTTTTTGTCCGCAAATTTGGGGCGAGCTAAAGGCCCTTCCCGTTTGGGAAGGGCCTTGCCGTTGTCAGTTTATCGCATCAAGCCTCAGTCGAGAATCTCAACACTAAAGTTCATCATATCGAAAGGAGCCTTGTCGCCATAGGTGCCGTTATTGGCGTTCTCTACAATCGCCAGCGTGTCAACACTGTCGATGGAAGTACGGAAAGCAACATTTTCGGCCTTAGACTCACCGGCGGAGGTGGTAACGGTAGCGGTAAAAGTCTTTGCCGCAACGTCGGCATCGATCACAACGTGTACCGTTTCACCAGCGGTATAATCACAGAATTCCTGCTTGCCGCCCGTGTTGTCCGCAGAGCGAGAAGCTATCTTCTTGCCGTCGAACAGGAGTTCGATGGAACCGTTGCCGAAGAAATTATAGCTGCCTTCGCCGCCCTGTATCAAGTTGTTGCCATAGCCAAGGATTATCGCAGCATTGGTGCATCCGTTGTCTACGAAATCAAAGGTGTAACGAACTTTGCCGGTCGCGGGATCAACGGGATAGAGAGAATCAGTGGTCTGGAATACCGTCGCGGGAAGCACCGCGCCGGGAACTACCGCAGAAATCGCGTTTGCAAGAGGCTGAAGTCCCATAAAGGAATCCAGTACAAAGGCCTTAACTATCGCGGCGTTCTTGTCAGCGGCATAAGCTATATCAACGCTTTCCGTCGCTCCGGCAGCCACGTTAACGGGATTGGACTTGACATCAACAAGATTGCCGTCCAAGTCAAACTGAGCAATCACAACTACGCCATCGACAGCGCCGTTGGCATTTATAACGGCCTTGCCGTTCGCAATCGTAATAGTGGAAGGAGCGGGGGCAAAGTAGAGGTTAACATCTGTGGTAACGTTCTGAACTACCTTCACGGAAAGAGTGGACTTGCCGGGAAGAAGCTTATAGGTAACGCCGTCAACGTCGATGTCGGCCTTATATTCTTCGGGAACATCGTAGGTGCTGTCGGCAACAAGGTCGTTAACGGGAACGGAATCCTTGATGCTGGCGCCGGTCTCGTCAAGGAAGTTGATCTTGACATTACCTGTCTTGGAGGTGTCGACCTCAACAAGAACAACGTTAGCAAGCTTGAAGCCCTTGATATAGCTGCTCTGGAAGTAAACGGTATCCGTGGCGGCCGTAAAGGTCTTGCTCATATGCATCCAGCTGCCGACAGAGGGAGAGTACTCCTCGCCGTAAGCATAGATGATGTTGCCGTCATTCTGCTTGATGTCGGTGTTGCCGTCAACCATGCTGTAGTTATCGGATATACGGTTAAATCCAAAGTTGCTGCTGGTAAGCTCGGTACCAAAGAGGTCAAAGTCGAGTTTATAGGTCTTGCCGGTCTGAACGGCCCAAACAGTACCGATATTGTCCTCGTCATTTCTGCCGCCGGTACCGTCGTCTCCGCCAACGGAAAGCACATTGCCGTGCTCGGGATCTGTCTCAACAGTCGCCTCGGCAATGGCGTTGCCGCGACGGTTTGTCCAGCCTTCTGTTCCCTGCGAGAAATCGCCGTTGGGAATAAGGTTGTCAACGGCCTTGTAGTAAAGGGTAATCTTGTTCTGACTCTGGTCAGAGGATACGGTAAGGCTGGCGGGATCGCTGCCGTCGAAGGCGTACATCTTGCCGGAGAAGCTTACTGTACCGGTGTATTCGGAAGGAATAGCGAAGGGCTGGCCTACCTCGGCGGGAACAAAGCTGATGTCGGAAAGGGCAGTGCCGCTCTCGCGCTCGATAAAGCTAAGTTCAACGTTGGCACTGGTGACACGCTGGAAGAACAAATCAACCTCAACGGTCTTCCCGCCCTTAACGACAACGTTTTCAACGTTGCCGGCATACTTGTAAATTACGTTATCCTTTACGATGTCCTCAAAATACTCATCGGGTATATCGTAGGTGGTGCCGTCCATAAGATCATTAACGGTCACGGGGTCACGGAGTACGGTACCGGAGCCGCCGCTCTCCTTGAAGTTGATCTTTATGTTGCCCATATTGCTGGAGTCGATTTCCTTAAGCTCGAACTTGGCAAACTTAATGTTATCTACCCAGCTGCTCTGGAAATATACGGTGTCTGTCTTGGCGGTAAAGGTGGCCTCCAAGTAATTCCACTGATTTGCAACCATCTGCTCGCCGAAGGGGATAATGATCGTAGCACTATCAGGAATATCCCATGCGGTCTGGCTCACGGTATGATCCTTGGCATCGGCAACTCTGTTGTACTGGAGGTTATTGCTGTCAGGCTTACCACCGCCCACATAGAAGGACAGATGGTACATCTTGCCCGGCTCTACATTCCATGTGGTACCGATGCTGTTGGCAGCTTCACGGCCTTTTGTGGTAATAGTCATAGCGTTGGTTTGCAATTCTTCGTCCCAAGCTATGTTGGCACCGTCAATCGCACCGCCGGTACGGCTAGTCCAATAGTTCACTCCATCGGAGAAATCACCGTTGCGGATAATGTTGTCAGAAATGGAGAAGTACAGCTTTATGACATTCAGGTCTTCATCTTCATCTACGATGATCGTATCGGTAGATGTAGCATCATATTCATATACTTCACCGCGATATTCGATGCTCGCCTTATATTCGCCGGGGGCGGTGTAGGAATATCCTACAAAGCCGTTCTTGGAATCTACGACTTCCTTCTGGAGCTCTCTGTCCGTAGCGCGGTCATAGAACTGGATATGAACATTGGCGGGAATAAGCTTCTTGAAGTAAAGATTGATAACGTTCTGGTTCTTATCCTCAGTAACAAGTACATGGTCAACGCTGTTTTCGGGATCGTATCTGTATGTCTCTTTGTTCTTGCCGGTACCAACGGTTATATCGCTCTTCTCAGCGGCGTCAGCATAGTACTCCAGATTGCCGTACTGATTCTTGACTACCTTGGCCTTCTTAAGAGGCTCGCCGTTCTCGTCAAGGTAATTGATGGTAACATCGGAATTGAAGCTGCTGACAATCTCTTCAAGAATGAAGTCGTCAAAGGCCCAGCGACCGTCGGGAAGACCGCCGTCAGTCTTATTCAGCCATTCGGCGGAGATAAGAAGGGTGTGATAGGTCTCATCGGGCTTGAGCAGAGGCACGGTCACGGTCTGCCATCCGTCGTCCTTGGACAGTCTTCCGTTATAGGAAGCGCCGGGATAATAGAGACCGCCGTAAATGGAGGTGTTGGCCACGTTGCTTTCGCTGTTGGGGTCAACGTTCCTGTCGGGAACAAGAACGGCGGCGGTGTAGCTCTCCTGGCACTTTTCGGCGCCGTTATACCACATCTTGAAGTTGAGGCTGTAGAACTTGCCGGGCTCCAGATCAATATACTCTCTGATGGAGGAGGGAGAATTCCAGGTGGCATGAGCCTTGGAAAGGATATAGTGGTTGCCGTCCGCATCAGTCATATAATCAAAGTTGGTGGTGCTGAGGTCGGCAAGAGTACCGTCGGTCCAGCCGGGAACGGTTGTGCCCTCGACAACCTCGAAAGCGCCGTTGGGTATAAGGGAGCGCTTGATGGAAGCGCCGACATATACCTCGATTTCGGCGGATATGGACTCGCCGCCGTAGCTTACGGTGGGAGTAAGGGTAACCTTGCTCACCTCGGCGGGAGGATTGTATGTACCGTCGGGAGCGATGATGCTCTCGTCAGAGCTGGCCCAGGTTATAACGCTGCCCTCGAAGTCCTCAAGGGTGGCTGGCAGATCGATCTTACCGCTGGTGGGATCGGGGTACTTATCTATAAAGCCGTCAGCCTCGATAGCGGCCTTGATCCTGTTGGAGAAGCCGTCAACGATAAAGGTATACTGATATACATAGGAAAGAGAACCGAGGCTCAGGGTGGCGGTCAGGTCGGCGCTGACGCTGTCCTTGACAACGGCAATCCGGCCGGTAGCGGGATCGATTATATCAGGATCGGAGCTGGTCCAGGTGACGGTGGCGGAGCCGCTGCGGGCGGGAAGCGTCATATCACTGGTGAGCACCTGATTGTTGTAGTAGGGGAAAACCGTCCTCCACTGAGCGATGGCGTCGGCAAAGGCCTGAGAGTCACGGTTGCGGACAACCTCACAGATCTCAACATCGTCAATGGCGATGCTGTCAGCAGCCATATCAAAAATGTTGAGCAGAAGGTACTGGTTGCCGGCGACCTCAACCACGGCGTCAATGTGGGTCCAGGATTCGCTGTCCAGAGTCACGGGTGTAGAGGAAGGAATCTTATCGTTGGCCCCAACGCCGCCGATATAATATCTCAGGCTGGCAACGCCGTCAAGAGACTTGGCCCAGAAGCCCACGTAGTAGTTCTTCTTGGCGGTGCCGACGTTGTGGATATAATGCTTGATAGAGGTGGGGCCGTTAGCGTCGTTGGTGTAACGGGGCACGCTCGCCTCGGGAGTGAAAGCGTCGAAGGCGGGGGAAATAGCCTGACCCGTGCGTCCCTCAACGCGCTCAAAGGCCACCGCACCCTTTTCGATCATCTTGGGATCGGTGTTCATGGTAATGGCAGTCTCGACGCCGGACGTACCGCCAGCGCTGTCAACATATGCACCGGTGGTGAGCGCCTGCTCCCACTGGTCAGTCTCGAAGGAACCGTCCGCCACGAGGTCATCGCTGGCCGCGGCATAGGCGGTGCCGTCGCTGGTAACAATTCCCTGGTCCTTGCTGATAGCGGCAAAAGCCGTCATTCCAAGACCGGGCATCACGGCCGCGACCATGGAAAGCGCTATCAAAAGCGCCAGGATTTTGCGAATTTTCATTAAAAACTCCTCCTTGTAATTGATAATTACTTCTCGCACAATCTGCACAAGGTTTGCCCTCATGTTATTATACATATATACTATACCATATTCGGCGCCAAAAGTACAGTGATTTTCGCTCGTCAAAACACATAAATTTTAAATGTTTTTTTTGTGCAATTTGTCCATTTAAGTGTTCAGTTTCAAAATTTATATTAAAATCCGTCGTCGCTGAGCTGGGCGCCGCCGGAGCTGTCTCCGCCGCTGCCGCTGCCGGAGTCGGAGCCGCCGGAGGAGCCGGAGCTGTCAGAGGAACCGCCGTCGGAGGACGAACCGCCCCTGTCGCCGGAGGAACCGCTGTCGGAAGATGAACCGCTCCTGTCGGAGGAACTGTCATCGCTCCTGGAGCTTGAGGAAGAATCGCTCTTACTGCTTGAAGAAGTGCGGTCGTCCTCGTCGTCGTCACTACTGCTCTTGCTGCTCGATGAGGAATTGTTCTTGCTGCTTGAGGAAGAGTCGCTCTTGCTGCTTGAAGATGTGCGGTCGTCCTCATCATCATTACTGCTCTTGCTGCTTGAGGAAGAACTGCTCTTACTGCTCGAGGATGTGCGGTCGTCGTCATCGTCCTCATCGTCGTTACTGCTGCTCCTGCTGCTTGAGGAGGAATTGCTCTTGCTGCTTGAGGAAGAGCTGCTCTTACTGCTCGAGGAAGAGCTGCTCTTACTGCTCGAGGATGTGCGGTCGTCATCGTCGTCGTCATCTCTGCTGCTGTTGCTGTTGGAAGAGGAAGAGCTGTTCCCGGAGCTTGAGGACGAACCGCCGCTGCCGCTGTCCACGGAGACAAGGTCGTCGCCGTCGCTGAAAAGCTCGCCCTCGGGTTCGTCGGCATTTACGTCGGCGTCAAAATCGTCACCGCCGGTCTCGGGCAGAGTAAAGGCGGAGTCTATGTCGGACAGGCCGTCGGACTCGTCAACCTTCTTGGTCTCGCCGTTGGCAAAAACCATATAGGATATGATAAAGGCGAGGACAAACACCAAAATCGCGCCCAAAATGACCAGCACGGCCACCAGTCCGCGATTTTTCTTCCTCTTTTTCCGTTTGTTGGCCATAGGTATGTACCCCTTTCTTCATTTATACTACCTCTATTATATCACTTTTGTGGAATAAGTAAAGATATTTTTGAATTTTTTTGTCGGGAAATTTCATTTTTATTGCCCGGGCGTAGTAATCCAGCTGTTTTCTGTAACGGCTGACGATCTCTTCCGGGTCGGTGTAGGAGTCGGTCTTGTAGTCCACAAGGGTTATGCCGTCGGCGTCCTCAAAGAAGCAGTCGATCACGCCCTGTACGGCCACGGTCTCCCCCTCGGGGGCGTTCAGGCCGTCTATCTCATTAGCGGGGACGTTTATCATAAAAGGCGCCTCGCGCCAGAGCCGCCGGGCCGAACGCATCCTCTGTCCCAGGGGGCCGTCCAGGAGGGTGGCGATACGCCGGTCCATGATAAGCTTACGCTCGGCGGGGGAAATTATTCCCCTTTGTTCAAGGGCATCTATCTGGGGCGTGACGGGGAGGGAAAAGTCAATATTTTCCATGACGGCGTGATAGGCCGTACCCAAGCTTGCGCCGGTGACGGGTTCCTCGCCGTCTCCCCATACGAAGGACGGGACGCGCGGCTTGCGCGGCGGGGCGGGAAAGGCCCGGTGGGCGTCGTCCTCGCCGTAGGCCTTAAGGGCGGAAACGCTGACCTTGGCGGGCAGATCGGAGACAAAGGGACTGTAGGTGAAGCCCAGAAGTCCGGCCACCGCTTCGGGGACATCCTCCTCAAAGGCGGGAGCCGACCGGAGCCTGTCGGAGGCCATGGCGGGCCGCACCTCCGAGGCGGGCACCTCAACATAGTTCCAGATACGGCTGTCCTTGACCGAGGCTCCAATCAGCCTCGCATAGCCGGTCGGCAAAAGGGCTATCTCGCTGCCGGTGAAGGGACGGTTGTGTCTCCACGCCTTTTCGGCGGCGGCCGCGTTGGAAAAGCAGCCGGTACAGATAAGCAGCTCCCGTGGGCGGGTCATGGCCACGTAGAGCAGCCTTACCTCCTCGGCCCGTGCCCTGAAGCCACTTTCCAGAGATATGAGTCCGGTCAGGGGCGACACATACCGCAGTCCGGCCTCCTCGTCAATGTAATCGGCGGAAAAGCCCAGGTTACGGCTTATCACGGAGGCGGAGCTTTTTGCGGTGATCGGGGCGGCGCAGCGGGTCAGTATAACCACCGGAGCCTCGAGGCCCTTGGACTTGTGTATGGTCATGAGCCTGACCACGTTCATGGCGTCGGAGAGGGTCTTGGCCTCGAAATCCGTGGCGCCGCCAGACAGCTCCCGCCGGTCGACGTAGTCGATAAAGGCGTAAAGTCCCCGGCTGCCGCCGCTTTCAAAGTCGGCGGCGGCGTCCATGAGCAGCTCCAGATTGGCCCGGCGTCCGGCCCCCGAGGGCAGGGCTCCCACCGAGGCGTAATAGCCGGTGTCGGTGAGGATAAGACCTATGACCTCGCTGACCGGACGGAAGGCCGCCGCGGTCCGCCACTTTTTGAGCAGAGCTCCCACCTCAAGACAGCGGTCAAGCAGGGCGCCGTCCCCCAGCCTTTCGGCAAAGTCGCCGTGGCGGGGATCGGAGGGCTCGCCGAGGGCGGCAAATACGGAGGCGAAGGGCGTCCGGCGGCTGACCGCCCTGATCTTGAGCAGGTCGTTTTCGCCAAAGCCGAACATCAGGCCGCGGAGCGTGGCCGCCAGAGGAAAGTCCCTGTTGGGATTGTCCAGCAGCCGCAGCACGTCGATCACGGCGGAGGTCTCCTCCTTGGAGTACAGACCCTCTCCCCCGTCAAGGAAGCAGGGAATACCGGCGTCGGAAAGGGCCCGTTCAAGCTCGACGCCGTCATTGTTGCTCCGGTGCAGCACAAGTATGTCCCTGTATTCCACGGGGCGGAGGGTTCCGGTGTCCTTGTCGTACACTTGCCGTCCGGAGTCGATGAGCTGTATTATACGGTTGGCGACGGCCATGTTCTCCAGCTCCCGCCCGCCGGCTTCTCCTTCGCTTTTACCCTTTCTCCCCCTTTTTTTGCCGTTATTTCCGTCCTCACCTTCGCTGTCTTCGCCGCCCACTACCGCCAAAAATTCGGCGCGGGTCGGTTCCGGCAGCCATTCCTCGCCGTGGCTCATGCTGTGGCCGTTTTGATAGTCTATATTCATTACCCCTCTGGTCATTACCCGTCCGAAAACCTGATTTACGGCGGAAATGACCGTCCGCGAGGAGCGGTAGTTCATGTTCATGGTTATAAGGCGGCTGTCCCCGCCCGAGAAGCAGCGGCTGTTGAATATTTCCGGCTCGGCGGAGCGGAAGCCGTAGATGCTCTGCTTCACGTCGCCCACCATGAACAGCCGCCCGTTGGATATGGCCTCGAAGAGGGCCAGCTGGCGGGGGTCGATGTCCTGAGCCTCGTCCACATATATCTCGTCGTAGTAGTCCCGCAGCTCCAGCGCGGTCTCAGAGGGATTGCCCTCCCCGTCGGTAAGGAGCCCGAGGGTGAGACTTACACAGGCGGAAAAAGACAGGCGCTTTTTTTCCAGCATTTTTTCCGTTTCAAGGCTCAGGGTCAGCCTTGTCATGGCGCACAGGGCCTTGACGATGGGGTACATCTTTTTGCGGAAGGCCTCGATACGCTCGGGGGAAACGAAGCGGGCGGCCGTGTCGTCCCACATTTTTTTGCACTCGGTAATGACCGTGTGTCCGTTTTCGTCGTCATTGAACGCCCTGCCCTTTTTGGGGAAGCCGCCGTTCAGCATCTCGGCGGCCTGTGAATAGGTTTCCGGCGGACGGATCTTCCGCAGCCCTTCCAGCGTGCCGGTGTAGGTGTTGGTGTTTTTGGCGCTGAGCCCGCCGTCGGCCATTTCCGCATCCATGCGGAAGGTCACATCCTTCAGAACGGACGCGGCCCAGTCGGCGGCGAACCTGCCCAGACGGGTGTCGTCAAAAGGCACGGAGGCGTCATAGTCCGTTTCCAGCTCACGCAGCCATTTTTCCGGCTCGGCCACGGTGGCCGTCATTCTCTTTATATCGCGGATAAAGTCCACATAGTCCGCCTTTTTGCCGTAGCCGCCGTCGTCGGTGACAAAATCGTTGGTTTTTTTGAGCGAGCCGTAATTTTCGGACAGGCGGGCGAAGCCCTCAAGCATGACGTCAATATCCTCGGGCGGAACAAGCTCCCGCAAACGGGCGGCCTGCTTTTTAAACGGAGCCGTAAGCTCGCCGCCGCGGCTCTCCTCCAGGGCGGCGCTGAACATTTCCACCACCTCACGCAGGGCCTCGCCGGTCAGGTCACGGAGAGAGTTTTCGCTGTCCACGGAAAAATCCGCCGACAGCCCGGGCACACGGAAGAAATTCTGTTTCAGAATACGGTAACAGAAGGAGTCGATGGTGCATATATCGGCCCCGCCCAGCAGTGAGAGCTGGCGTTCCAGATTTCTTCGGGCGGCGGGGTCGCTCTCGTTCTTAATGGCGTCGGAGACGGAGCGGCTGATACGGGCGCGCATCTCGGCGGCCGCCGCCCGGGTAAAGGTCACTATCAGCAGCCGGTTCACGTCCACGGGATCGGGGCCGGTGATGCGCCCCAAAACCCGCGCGCCGAGGACCTGAGTCTTGCCGCTGCCGGCGGCGGCGCTGACGGTTATATTCTTGGGCGGCTCGTTTACCGCCGCAAGCTGTTGCTCGTTAAGCTGCAAGATGAACACCTCCGTGTAAATTTGGAATTAGGAGTGAGGAATGAGGAATGAGGAATATTAATGTGGCTGTTACTTTATTTGTCATTGATGATGTAAGCCGTCACAGCGGGGCGGCACGGGCAAAAAATTTGTCGTAAAATGTCGAAAATATTCGCGGCAAAATTCAATAAAAACTCTTTACTTTTTACATATTTTGTGTTATTATGATAATGCAACATAAAATACAACCTTGAGCGGCCATCTCATCCGGACATCTGTATGAGAGCCGACCGGCACCTTTCCGCCCCTTGAGGGCTGCCTTTTGTGTGTGAAATTTTTCAGCAGCAGTCTTAACTATACCGCATGTTTTTTACCTCTCGGTAAAAATGCCAAGCCCTATAATGTGCGGTGCTGCTGCTAATGTGTGTTATAGGTTCGTATTTTATGTTGCAGTAAAAAACGAGGCTTGGCATTTTTCGGTGCGCGGCTTCGGCTGCGCACTTTTTATTTGTCGGGTCGAAAATATTACTGCGACGAAAGGACGGATAAAAATGACCGAAAACAGCAAGACAGCTTTTGAGCGGATAGCGGAGCTGGAAAGCGCCCTGCTGGACAGGCTGCAAGGCGAAGAGCTGGATATGCTCAATGACCTGATCGAGGCTTGGACCGAATACTGTGACGAAAAATAGGGGCACAGTCAAGCCGCAGACTAAAAAATTGCTTTTTAAAAGGGGCCGCGAGCGCGTCCCCTTTTTTCTTTACACGTTTTTAAACGTTTGCGCTATAGTTGGGCGCCTCTTTTGTGATATGTACGTCATGGGGATGGCTTTCCTTCAGTCCCGCGCCGGTGATGCGCACGAAGCGGCCGCGTTCCTTAAGCTCGGGAATGGTGGCGGTGCCGCAGTAGCCCATGCCGCTCTTCAGTCCGCCCAGAAGCTGGAACACCGTGTCGCTCAGATGTCCCTTATAAGGCACACGGCCCTCAACGCCCTCGGGGACAAGCTTCTGGCTGCCGGTCTGGAAATAGCGGTCCTTGCTGCCGCTCTCCATGGCGGCTATGCTGCCCATGCCGCGGTAAACCTTGAACTGACGGCCCTGATATATCTCGGTACGGCCGGGACTTTCCTCGCAGCCCGCCAGCAGGGAGCCAAGCATGATAACGTCGGCTCCGGCGGCAATGGCCTTTGGCAGGTCGCCGCTGTACTTGACGCCGCCGTCGGCGATCACTGGTACGTCATACTCTTTGGCCACGCTGTAAGCGTTCATGACGGCGGTTATCTGGGGCACGCCGATACCGGTCACAACTCTCGTTGTGCAGATGGAGCCGGGGCCGATGCCCACCTTCACCGCGTCGACGCCGTGCTCGATGAGATCCTTTGCCGCCTCGGCAGTGGCGATATTGCCCGCGATGAGCTGCACGTCGGGGAACGCGGCCTTGACCTTGTCGATGGCGTTCATTATGTTCTGGCTGTGGCCGTGGGCGCTGTCCAGCACAAGGACGTCCACCTTGGCGTCCACAAGAGCCCGAACGCGGTCAAGAATATCGCTGGTGATGCCTATGGCCGCGCCGGCCAGCAGGCGGCCGCTCTCGTCACGGGCGCTGTTGGGGTAGCGGACGGCCTTCTTTATGTCCTTGATGGTGATAAGGCCCTTGAGCATACCGTTTTTGTCCACGATGGGGAGCTTCTCTATCTTATGGCGGCGCAGTATCTGCTGGGCGTCCTCAAGGGTGGTGCCCTCGGGGGCGGTGATGAGGTGATCCTTGGTCATGACCTCGCTTATTTTCTTCGTGAAGTCGGTTTCAAAGCGGAGATCCCGATTGGTGAGGATACCCACAAGACGGCCCCGCTCGGTGATTGGCACGCCGCTTATCTTGTACTTGGCACAGAGGGCGTCCGCCTCGGCCAGAGTGTTGTCGGGAGAAAGGGAAAATGGATCAACAATAACTCCGTGCTCGCTGCGCTTTACCTTGTCCACCTCTGTTGCCTGCGCTTCAATAGTCATATTCTTGTGGATGATTCCTATGCCGCCCTCCCTGGCCATGGAAATGGCCATAGCGGACTCGGTAACGGTGTCCATGGCCGCGCTCATGAGAGGTACATTGAGGCGTATCTTCTTGGTGAGGCGGGTGGTCAGGTCAACGTTGCCGTACACATCGGACTTTTGAGGAATGAGCAATACATCGTCGTAAGTGAGGCCTTCGTACAGAATTTTGTTGTCCATGCTTTATCGTCCTTTCCTATTTATATTTCACGTTTCTTATCATTTTATATTATACCAAAAACGTCAATCTTCGTCAATAGCTTTTTTTAATATTTCCCGCATTTTTTCAAGAGTGACGGCGCGGTTGATCTCCTCCCGCAGAGAAGCGGCCCCTTTTACGCCGCGTATGTACCAGGCGGCGTGCTTGCGGGCCTCGAGGATGCCGATGTGTTCGCCCTTGTATCTGACTATCAATTCGACGTGCTCAAGGGCGATGTCCATTTTTTCCTTTTGGCTCAGCTCCCGAGGGGCTCTCCCCTCCATGGCGGCGGCGATCTCGGCGAATATCCACGGGCGGCCCTGAGCGCCCCGGCCCACCATCACTCCATCGGCTCCGGTCTCCTCCATGAGGGAGAGAGCGTCGGCGGCGGAGCAGACGTCGCCGTTGGCGATGAGAGGAATGGTTATCCGTTCACGGACGGCCTTAATGACGTTTCTGTCAGATACGCCGGAATAAAACTGGGAACGGGTGCGGCCGTGTACCGTAATTGCGGCGGCCCCGTTTTTCTGGGCCGTTTCGGCCATGAGGGGGGCGTTGACGTGCTCCGAATCCCAGCCGGCCCGCATTTTCACGGTGACGGGGCCGGACGCTGCCTCCACGGCGGCGGCGATTATCTCACCGGCCAGAACCGGATCCCGCATAAGGGCGCAGCCCTCGCCGTTGCCGGTTATCTTCGGGGCGGGACAGCCCATGTTCAGATCCACAAAAAGACCCATTTTTTCCGCCGTCGGCACGGCTTTGGCCACGGTTTCGGGCTCGCTGCCGAAAAGCTGCACCGCCGTTGGCAGATTTTCGGTTTCCATAAGGCGGAAGGTTTTGGCGTTGTCGAAGCCGAGGGCCTTGGCGCTGACCATTTCGGTATAGGACAGAACGGCGCCCATCTTGTGACAGACAAGGCGGAAGGGCAGGTCGGCCACACCGGCCATGGGAGCCAAAACGGCGCCGCTCCCCAGTTCAATGCCGCCCAAAATCATATGTCAAGCTTCATGTCGCCGGGACGTATCCAGCCGGCCTTTCTCATGCCCTCGCTGACGGCCAGACTGATGACGGCGGGAAGGACGAAATACATCACCAAAATCACGCCCAGCACCGTACCGGCGTTGCCATTGGGGGCCATCGTTGTCCAGGTCATAATGGGGCCCACAAGTCCCGCCGTACCCATGCCGCTGCCCACGGCGTTGGACTCCATATGGAAGAGCATGGTGGACACCGGCCCCAGCACGGCGCTGCTGACAATGGCGGGCAGCCAGATCAGGGGACGGCGTATTATGTTGGGTATCTGGAGCATACTGGTGCCAAGACCCTGAGCGATGAGGCCGCCCACTTTATTTTCACGGTAGCTGGCCACGGCGAAGCCTATCATGTTGGCGCAGCAGCCCACAGTGGCGGCTCCGGCGGCAAGGCCGCTGAGGCCAAGGGACACGCCTATGGCGGCGGAGCTTATGGGAAGGGTCAGGAACACGCCCATGAGGACGGATACCACGATACCCATGATGAAGGGCTGCTGCTCGGTGCCCCAGTTGACAAGCTGACCCAGCCAGCCCATAAAGGTTGAGATATAAGGCCCTACCAGCAGTCCGGCGGCGCTGCCGACCACGGTGCAGCACACGGGAGTCAGAAGAATGTCTATACCTGTTTTGCCGCTGACGAGACGCCCGATTCCGATGGCGGCTATGGCCCCCACAAAGGCCCCCAGAGGCTCGCCGGGAGGGGTGACGGCAAAGGCTCCGCCGGCGAAGAAGGTTCCGGCCAGAATGGCCTTGGCGTAGGCGCCCACCAGTCCGCAGAGGGCTGCGCTGATGGTCACGAGTGGCGCGGTCTGTTTAAGCTTCATGGCCGTGCCGCAGCCTATGCCCGCACCGGTGAGGAGCTGGGCGGTCTTACCCACAACCAGCAGAAGATTGCCCAAACGGCCGGGAACGAACTCGGCTATCTGGGCGAAAATAGTGCCCACGATAAGAGTGGCGAAAAGCCCAAGCGCCATTCCGCTCAGGCCGTCAATGAACACCGTGTAGAAAACATTGGCCTTTTTTGCATTGTTTTTCGGCATAACAATTCCTCCATGTGTAGATTTTTATTATTATATAACGGCCAAGGCAAAAAATCAAGAAAAAAATTTCACAAAGTATAAAAAAACTATTGAAAATAATTATAATTTGTGTTAAAGTAGGATTAAGGATATTGTGTCCTGAAAAAAAATAAGCGAGGTGTATTTATCATGGCATATGTTATCAGCGACGACTGCATCAGCTGCGGCGCTTGTGCCGATGGATGTCCCGTAAGCTGCATCAGCGAGGGCGACGGCAAGTACGTAATTGACGCGGATCAGTGCATCGAGTGCGGCGCCTGCGCCGACACCTGTCCTGTGGGCGCTCCTTCTCAGGAGTAATCGGGTAATGAACCCGAAATAAATGGGGCTTCGACGAAGCCCCATTTATGCTTATACGGTTTATGACCGGCCACAGTGTCTACGCCTTCCAAAAATCGCAGTAGACCGTCCACGCCTCGATGAGGTCGTTGAGCAGACCGAGCTCCTCGCCCCGAAGTCTGTCCAACAGCTCGCCCTCGATCCTCGCTATCCGCTCAAAGGCGGCCTCCTTGGTTTCGGGTTCGATCACGCCGAACCGATCCGAGGTTTTCACTACACTCATTATTTTTTCCACCCTTTCAAATATTTCATCCGGTCACACGGTCCGGACATTATTCGGCAACGCGCCGCCGAACGGCTCCGCCGGTGCGTTTTTTTGGATAAAAACGGGATTAAAACGCCGCTTTTGTCCTGCAATCATATAATAACACAGATTTTGTAAAATGTAAATACTTTTTAACGAAATTTATCGTAAAACATTTCGACAAATAACGACAAATTGCGCAGGAGGCAGACATGGAAAAAATCGAAGATCTCGGCATCGGCGGCTACAGGGTCATACAGAGCAAGGAGGGCTTCTGCTTCGGCAGCGACGCGGTGCTGCTCTCAAAATTTGCCAAAGTGAAAAGGGGCGGCCGGGGGCTGGATCTGTGTACCGGCACGGGAATAATTCCGGTGCTGACCTACGCTTTGTACGGGCCTGAGAGCATCGACGCCGTGGAGATAATCCCCCGGGTGGCGGATATGGCCGCCCGAACCATGGAGCTCAACGGACTGTCGGACATCATAAGGGTAAAAAACGCCGACCTGAAGGATGCGCCGGAAATATACGGCAGCCGTGTCTTCGACTTCGTCACCTGCAATCCCCCGTACATGAACAGCGGCGGCGGCATAGTAAATCCCAAGGACGAGCTGGCACTGAGCCGCCACGAGATAGCCTGCACCCTTGATGACGTGGTAAGGGTCGCGGCCAAATGCCTGAAGCAGACGGGGAAGCTTTTCATGGTACACCGGGCGGACAGACTCTGCGATGTGATAACCACCATGAGGAAGCACAGGATAGAGCCGAAGCGTCTGGCAGTGGTGTATCCGAATTCCGCCGGTGCGGCGAGCCTTATCCTTGTGGAGGGGCTGATGAACGGCAGACCCCAGCTCAGACTGGAAAAGCCCGTGTTTATGTACGACGACGCGGGGAACTATTTGCAGAACATTAGTGATAATGAGGAATTAGGAATGAGGAATTAGGAATAGGGCGGGCATTGACTCTATTTGTTATTGTCGGTGTGAGATTACACAGGAAGATTTGATTGATAATTCCGTTTATTATTGTTACCGTAAACGTTTGATGGCGGACGCCCGATGGGCGCCCCTACAAAATACAGGTCACGTCACTGTAACAGCGGCGCGCCGGAATACGCATCTCCTTGTCGCGCCCTACCGGATATTTTATCATTGTCTCGTTTACGGTACGCACACGCCGACAAAATACAGCCTCACGCCGCCAACGACAAAATGCCGTAACTGCCCCGTCAGTATTCCTCATTCCTAATTCCTTATTCCTCATTTCTAATAAAAAAAACAAAGGAGGCTCCGTCATGCCCGGCAAGCTTTATCTCTGCGCCACGCCCATCGGGAACCTTGGCGACATAACCTACCGCTGTGTCGAGACCCTGAAGTCGGTAGACGTTGTCGCCGCCGAGGACACCCGGCGCACGATCACACTCTTGAACTACCTCAATATCGAAAAGCCCCTTGTCAGCTATCACGACCACAACCGGAAGGAAAAGGGCGGCGCTCTGCTGGAAAGGCTGAAAAACGGAGAAAATATCGCTCTCGTCAGCGATGCCGGCACCCCGGCCATCAGCGACCCGGGCGAGGATCTTGTGGCCCTCTGCGCCGAAAACGGCATCGAAACCGTGCCCATTCCCGGGCCGGTGGCGGCCATCAACGGCCTGATCGTCAGCGGTCTGCCAACGGGGCGCTTCGCCTTCGAGGGCTTTTTGTCCGTCAACCGCCGCAGCCGTACCGAGCTGCTGGAAAAGCTGCGGACGGAGGAACGCACCATAATTTTCCACGAGGCGCCTCACAAGCTTATGAACACACTCGCCGATCTGCGGAAATACCTGGGAAACCGGAGGATAGCCCTGTGCAGGGAAATGACCAAGATACACGAGGAGATATTCCGCACCGATCTGGACGGGGCCATCGCCCGATACAGTGAAAATCCTCCCAAGGGAGAATTCGTGCTGGTGGTGGAGGGCCGTCCCGCCGCCGAGGCCCGGGCGGAGGAGCGGGCAAGATGGGAGGAAATGACCGTGGAGGAGCACGTGAAAATGTACACCGACGCCGGCATGACCGAGAAAGAGGCCATCAAGGCCGCCGCAAACGACAGAGGTGTCAGCAAAAGAGACATATATAATGTAATAAAAATTTGAAAAAAATCAAAAAAACTATTGCAAAACCTGTAAATGTGTATTATAATATTTTTGATTAAGGCCAAATACATGAGGCCAAATACATAAGGAGGTAAATTCCAATGAAAGCAACAAAAATTCTTGCGCTGATCCTGGCTCTCGCTTTGGCGGTATGCGCCTTTGCTGCCTGCGGCGACAAGACAAACGACGAGGACGTAAACACAAACGCTCAGGGTGAGCAGACTCCCGAGGAGAGCGACACCATTGTCATGGGCACCCAGATAGGCTTCCCTCCCTTCGAGGTATTTGACGACAACGCCCAGCCCGCCGGCTTCGACATCGATTTGTCCAACATGATAGCCGACGCCGCCGGTAAGAAGCTCCAGATCGAGAACATGGACTTCGGCGGACTTATCGCCGCCATCCAGTCCGGCAAGATCGACTTCAGCGCCGCAGGCATGAGCGTTACCAAGGAGAGACTGCAGAGCGTTGACTTCTCCAAGCCCTACTACTCCTCCCGTCAGGTAATCGTGGTTCCCGCCGACAGCACCATCGCCTCCAAGGAGGATCTGCTTGGCAAGAAGGTCGCCGTTCAGGAAGGCACCACCGGCGACAGCATGGTTCGCGAGTTTAAGGAAACCGACAACGGCGAGCCCAAGGACAACACCGTATCCTTCAAGCTCAACGCCGACGTGGCCATGGAAGTGCTTAACGGCCGCGCAGACGCCTTTGTACTTGACGAGGAGCCCTCCAAGGCCATCGTCGCTCAGAACGAGGGCAAGCTGAAAATTCTTGACGTTGAGTTCGGCACCGAGGAGTACGCCATCGCCGTCAAGAAGGGCAACACCGAGCTGCTCGACATCATCAACGGCGTTATCGACCAGATGATGAGCGACGGCACCTATGACGCCATGATCGCCGAATACTTCCCCGACAGAGCCGTTGAGGCCGAGGGCGAGCTCACTCCCGAGGAGCTTGAGAGCGAGGTAGAGACCGCCGTCGAGGGCGCTGTCGACCAGTTGGCCGAGGATGTTGACGCCGACGCTGACGCGGCCGCCGATACCGACGCCGCCGCCGAATAAGCGCGGGAAATAATTTGAAATGAAAAAGGGCGCGCGTTGAGCCTCGCTCGGGCGGAAAGGTCCGCTCCAGCGGGCTCGGGGCGCCCTTCTTTTTAAAAAATCACACGAAAAGGAGGAGAAATATGGAGGGATTTTTCCAATTTCTTCAGAGCTTTGACCTTGGGCGGCAGATCTACCAGACAGTGTTCTACGCCGACCGGTGGAGCTGGTATCTGGACGGGCTTAAGCTTACGCTCCAGCTGACCTGCGGGGCCATACTCATCGGCACCCTGCTGGGCGTGATAACGGCCCTGTTTTCCATCAGCGGCTTCGCCCCCCTGCGCTTCATCGCCAAGGTATACACGACCATAATCCGCGGCACGCCAACGACGGTGCAGCTGCTGATAATGTACAACGTCATAATGGTATCCAGCACCAACAAACTTCTTGTTGGTACGCTGGCCTTCGGCATCAACAGCGGCGCCTATGTGGCCGAGATACTGAGGGGCGGCATAATGAGCGTGGACAAGGGCCAGACCGAAGCGGGCCGAAGTCTGGGCCTCAAATCCTGGCAGACCATGCTTTACATAGTCCTGCCCCAGGCCATAAAAACCAGCATACCCACCTATACCAGCGAATTCATCGTGCTCTTTAAGGAGACCAGTATCGCCGGCCTTATAGCCGTGACGGAGCTGACCAAGATAGCCAACATGATAACCAGCCAGACCTACAACGCCATGGTGCCGCTGATAGTTTCGGCTCTGATATATCTGGCGGTGGTAATGCTGCTGACCTTCGTATTCGGCAAGCTGGAAAGGAGGCTGCGCAAGAGTGACGCAAGATAAGAACGACCCCATCATTCAGGTCACCGATCTGCACAAGAGCTTTGGCAGGCTGGAAGTTCTCGCCGGTATAAACGAAACCGTAAAACGGGGCGAGGTCGTGGCCGTTATCGGCCCCAGCGGCAGCGGCAAGAGCACCTTTCTCCGCTGTCTTAACCTGCTGGAGCAGCCCACCGCCGGTCACATACTCATTGACGGAGTGGACATAACCGACAAAAAAACCGACATCAACAAGGTGCGTCAGGGAATGGGTATGGTGTTCCAGCACTTCAACCTCTTTCCCCACCTGAAGGTTATAGACAACATCACCCTCGCCCCCTTGCAGCTGAAGGTGTTCCCGGACAAGGAGTCCGCCCGAAAGGCGGGCATGGAGCTGCTGGATCGGGTGGGACTGGCGGACAAGGCCGGCAGCTACCCCGTGCAGCTCAGCGGCGGCCAGAAGCAGCGCATCGCCATAGCAAGAGCTCTGGCCATGAGCCCCCGTATAATGCTCTTTGACGAGCCCACCTCCGCCCTTGACCCCGAAATGGTGGGCGAGGTGCTGAAGGTCATGACCGACCTTGCCGGGGAGGGCATGACAATGGTAATCGTCACCCACGAGATGGGCTTCGCCCGTGAGGCGGCGGATCGGGTGCTGTTCATGGACGGCGGAATCATCGCCGAGCAGGGACGGCCCGAGGAGATATTCTCCAACCCCAAAAATCCCAGAACGAGAGAATTTCTCTCCAAGGTATTATAACGCAAATATCGAAAGGAAATGACTATCCCAATGAAATATGAAGTAAAGAACGGCTGGACTAACGCCGACGAAGAACTGAAAAAGGCGGTCTACGACTTTTCCGTGGGCTATATGGACTTTCTGAACAAGGGCAAGACCGAGCGGGAATGTGTGGACACCGCCGTGGAGCTGGCCGAGGCCGCGGGCTTCAGGCCCCTGACCGCCTGCGGCGCCCTCAAGGCCGGAGACAGGGTCTACGCCGTCAACAAGCACAAGGGCTTCGCGGCCATGGTTATCGGCGAAAAGCCCATGACCGAGGGAATAAGCATAGTGGGCTCCCACATCGACTCTCCCCGGCTGGATCTGAAGCAGAACCCCCTCTACGAGGCCGATGAAATGACCTTCCTCAAGACTCACTACTACGGCGGCATCAAAAAGTACCAGTGGACGGCCATACCGCTGGCCATTCACGGAGTAGTCGTCAAGCAGAACGGCGAAACCGTAAAAATCGCCATAGGCGACGAGGGCGACGACGTGACCTTTGTTATCACCGACCTTCTCCCCCACCTCGGCAATTCACAGATGAACAAGCCCGCCTACAGCTTTATCGAGGGCGAAAACCTGAACATCCTCGTGGGCTCCATGCCTTTGGGCGACGCCGGTGAGGAGGATAAGGATAAAAAGGAAGATAAGAAGTTCAAGGCCAACATCCTCAGGCTTCTCGAGGATAAGTACGGCATCGAAGAGGAGGACTTCACCTCCGCCGAGCTGGAGATCGTGCCCGCCTTCAGGGCCAAGGATCTGGGCCTTGACCGGAGCATGATAGGTGCCTACGGTCACGACGACCGTGTGTGCAGCTATCCCAACCTTCGGGCGCTGCTGGACGCTCCCACTCCCGAGCACACGGCCCTCTGCCTTCTCACCGACAAGGAGGAGGTTGGCAGCATGGGCAACACCGGCGCCAAGAGCCGCTTTTTGGAGCTTGTAATTCTTGAGCTGCTCTCCCGCACCGGCGAGGGTACCGACGCTCTGAGCCTTAACCGCTGTCTGGATCGGAGCCTCTGCCTCAGCGCCGACGTGAGCGCGGCCTACGACCCCAACTTTGCCTCGGTCTACGAGAAAACCAACAGCGGCCGCATGAACTGCGGCATAGCCGTCAGCAAGTACACCGGCTCCCACGGCAAGAGCGGCAGCAACGACGCCCCCGCCGAGCTGATGGCAAAGGTGCGGGGTATATTCAACGGGGCCGGAGTGCTGTGGCACACCGCCGAATTAGGTAAGGTGGACGAGGGCGGCGGCGGCACCATCGCCCAGTTTGTGGCCGACCTGGGTGTAGACACCATTGACTGCGGCGTTCCCATGCTGAGTATGCACTCCCCCTTCGAGGTGGCCGGCAAGATGGACGTTTACCAGTGCTACAAGGCCTTCGGAGCCTTCTTCAACCGTAAAGATTAAGAGGAAAACCATGCGTATCGACAAATTTTTGAAGGTGTCCCGGCTCATAAAGCGGCGGACGGTGGCCAACGAAGCCTGCGACGCGGGCCGGGTCAGCGTCAACGGCAAGGTGGCCAAGGCCAGCGCCGAGGTCAAGGCCGGCGACATAATCGAGCTGCGCTTCGGCGAGCGTATGATAAAGGTCAGGGTGGAGGACGTAAAGGAGCACACTCTGAAAAACGACGCCGCCCTGCTGTACAGCGTTATCGAAAACTCGTAAAAATTCGCGGAGGTAGGCCATGAAAAATATACCCAAGTTCACAAAATACCTTATCGACATACTGTTTGTCGTCAGCGCCCTCTGCGTTCTGGCGATACCGTTCCTGCCGAAGGGATTTTTCCTGTACTTTACCGCAAACGAGGGCGACACCCTGACGCTGCGGCTGGTGCTGCTGTCCTCGGGGCTGCTGTCCACGGCCATCCTCTTTACCCTGCGCCAACTCTATTCTTCCATGATGGCGGGGGATCCGTTTAACAGAAAAAATCCCGCCCTCCTTGGCAGGATAGGTATATTGGGGCTGATCATCGCCGCAATTTACGGCCTTAAGCTGATATTTATCCCCACCTTCGGCACAATGATGATAGTTATCGTCTTTATCGTCTGCTTCCTCTTCTGCTTCACCCTTAGGGATCTTTTCGACCGGGCGGCGAACTATAAGGAAGAAAACGAGCTTACTATTTAAGGGGGGCGAGGGTATGCCGATAATAGTGAATTTGGACGTAATGATGGCCAAGCGGAAGGTGGGCCTGATGGAGCTGGCGGAGAGAATGAACATTACCCCCGCCAACCTGTCCATTCTAAAAAACAATAAGGCCAAGGCAGTGCGGTTCTCAACTCTGGAGCAGATATGTAAGGAGCTGAACTGCCAGCCCGGCGACATTCTGGAGTACAGCGAGGAAACGCCGGATTTTATGAAATAAAAAGAGGGCTATGGCTCCTTTGAGCGTTTCGTAAAACAAAAGTGCAGCCTTGGTACCGTAGGGGCGGCCATTGGCCGTCCGCCATCAAACGTTTACAGCCGCGATTATAAACACAATTGCGGTAAGTATACTCGCAAAATCGTATAAATGTTACCGTAAATTTGTGTAAGCGGACGCGCAATGCGCGCCCCTACGGGATATTTGTCATTTCTGCATTTATGTTATCAACGACAAACAAAGTTAACGCACGAAATATTCCTCACTCCTCATTCCTAATTCCTCATTATAAAAGGGGCCTCCTCGGCCCCTTTTATCTATTCCGCCTCAACGACCTTGAATATAATTGCGGACATTGGCGGCAAAGTCAGTTCGGCGGCGCCATCCCTAACGGGGACGGCCGCCGTATTGACCGGAGTGTTCCCGCTGTACGGGTGCCAGTCGGAATTGATTAGCGGCTCCAGAGCCGAGGCAGCGTCCACATTGAGGGCGTAACCCGCATATTCGTTGCCGGAAAGGTTCAGCACAGTGACCGTCCTGTTCCCCGCCGCCCCGCGCTGATAGGCGTAAACCACGTGCTCCGGATCGTCAACCTGGAGCCAGCGGAACATGGCGGGGTCGTACTCCTTTTCATGGAGGGAGCTTTCGGTCAGGTACAGGCGGTTCAAATCGGAAACATACTTTTTGAAGGAGTCATGGAGAGGATATTCCAGCAGGAAGCTGTCCGGCTCCTTTTTTTCGTCCCACTCACGAAACTGGGCGATCTCGCTGCCCATGAAATTCAGCTTTTTACCGGGGTGGGTGTACATATAGGCGTATAACGCCCGGCACTGGGGGAACTTCACCTCATAATCCCCCCACATCTTCTGGATTATGGTGGCCTTGCCGTGTACCACCTCGTCGTGACTGAAGGGCAGGAGGTAGAGCTCGTTGTAGAAGTACATCATTGAGAAGCTGAGCTTGTGATAGCTGCCGCCCCGAAACAGAGGGTCGGTGCGGAAAAATTCAAGAGTGTCGTTCATCCAGCCCATGTCCCACTTGTAGTCGAAGCCAAGGCCGCCGTACTCCGCCGGAGCGGTGACCTTCAGGAAGTTGCTGCTGTCCTCGGCGATGAGGACGGCCCCGGGGTGGAGTTGGTGCAGGCGGCCGTTCATCGAACGGACAAAATTCACAGCGCCCTCGTTGACGCCCCGGGCGCTGTCGCCCTGCCAGTAAATGCAATTGGAGATGGCGTCCATGCGTATGCCGTCGAAGTGGAATTCGCCGAGCCAGAAGTTGGCCGCCGACTGGAGAAAGCTCCGTACCTCGCCACGGAAAAAGTTGAAGTTTTTCGTGCCCCACTCGCTGCGGCCCGCGCCCTCGTTGGGGTACTCGTACACGCCCACGCCGTCCAGCTCGGCCAGACCGTAGTCGTTGACGGCAAAGTGAACTGGCACAAAGTCGGTTATCACATATATGCCCGCCTCGTGGCAGGAATTTATGAGCTTCTTCAGCTGCGCTGCCGTGCCGTATCGGGACGTGGGGCAGAAATAGCCGGTCTGCTGATAGCCCCAGCTGCCGTCGAAGGGGTGCTCCCCCAGGGGCATGATCTCAATGTGGGTGTAGCCCATGCTTTTGACGTAATCTATCAGCTTGGGCGCAATCTCGTCATAGGCGTACCAGCCGTTTTCCTCATCGTCGGGATTTCGCAGCCACGAGCCGAGGTGCACCTCGTAGATGTTCACGGGCCGGTCATAGCCCTTGTCCCGACCGCGCATAAAGTCTCCGTCAGTCCAGTCGAAGCTCATATCCGTCACGCGGCTGGCCCAGTCGGGCCGCAGGGCGGAGCCGAAGCCGTAGGGGTCGCAGTGATCCACCTCCCGCCCGTCCCGCAGGTAAAGGCGGTATTTGTAATACTGGCCCGCCGAGGCGGGAAGGGTCTTTTCGTAAAAGCCCGTGCCGCCGTCGCTGATCATGGGCTCGGGAGTCCAGTTGTTGAAGTCGCCCATCACCGCCGCGCCCCGAACATTGGGCGCCCAAAGGCGAAAGGTCACGTTTTCGCCGCAAATATGGGCTCCGAAAAACTCATGAGCGAAAAACTCGTCGCCCATAAAAAAATCGTGCTGATCCATGTAAGTCTCTCCTTGCTGTTGTTTAGTCGTGGGCGTTTATTTACCCAGTATCTTTATCTCGTAAAGCTCCGAGGGATAGTTATTTTCGTCAGAGCTGCGGAGCTTGGCGTCGAGTACGGTCACCCGCACGTAACGTGCCCGGCCGCTGAGCTCGTCCACGGTAAAGCCGTAGTCCGTGTAGCCGGAGCTGTGGTCAACGAGAGTGGTGTAGTTAACGCCGTCCTCGCTGCCCTCTATGATGTACTGATAGTAGGCCTCGGAGCTGTTCCATATCATCCACGAGATCTGGGCCTGGGTCAGACTGTAGCTCTCGCCCAGATCCACCTCCCAGGTGTAGGGCCATTTGGTGTCGGTGGCCCACTTGCTGTCATAATTGCCGTCGTTGGCCAGGCCCTTAAGCTTGGCCATGCCCTCCTCTCCGGCGGGCTTGTCCTGGGAAATTATCCTGCCCCGCTGAACCGGCACGAGAATGTCCCTGTCATAGTCGTAGAGCAGCTCCTCGAAGAAGTCATAGAAGGCGTAGCCGTCGGAAACGGTGATGGGATAGCGCCGCACCTGGGTGGACTTCATAATGGAGTCCTGCCAGTAGTACATCCACCGATAGGGGGCCATGATGTAGTTGGCACCGCCCTTTTTCAAAGCGAATACCGCCCCGCTCTGGCCGGAGAAGGTGGTGGTATTGCCCACGGAGCGCATATCCGACCATGGGCCGGCCATGTTTGCGGCGGAATTGTACTTGCCGGGTGTGGGGTACCAGCCCGCCGTTCCGGAGGTGAACAGGTAATAGATGCCGTTCACCTTGATGATGTTGGGCAGCTCGCGCCAGCGGTTCTCGTTGACGACGGCCACCCGCTCCTCAATGCCCGACCATTCGGGGTTGAGCCGGTATATGCCCATGCTGGCGTTGCCGTAGATGGCGGCCATAAGATAGGCTGTGTTGTTGTAATCGTCGATGAAGATGTTCAGGTCGCGGGTGTCGTCAGTGCCGCCGGGACGGTAGGCCCCATGGAAGGTGAAGCGCTCGCCGGGAGTGCCGGTGACGAAGGAGGTACGGGCTGTGCCGTAGCCGCCGTCGCCCTCCATGTGGGCGATGAACACCAGTTGATTTGTGACGGGATTGTAGGCGTAGTTGTTGCTCTCAAAGCGCACCATGTCGAAGTCCTTGCAGGTTTCGTGGGCCAGAATTTCCTTGTAGTTAAGCACCTCCTCGGGCTCGGAATAGTTCACCCCGTCCTGTGAGGTGTACAGCATCAGCCGTCCGAAACCGCTGCCGCCGTCGTCCCGGCCCCACTGTTCCAGACGGTAATAGGTGCCGTCTTTACCCCGAAGGGAGCTTGGAGTGTCAAGGTTCGAGGGCTCGAGGTTGCTGGCGGACTTCAGGTCGGCGGGCAGGTCGTAAGGAGTGACCGCCGTGGTCTGAGCATAGCCCATCGAAACGCCACCGCTCATCGCATAGACCCGGTATGTGTAGGTTTTCCCTATCTCAAGGCCGTAATCGTCCACAGTGAGGCCGCCGGTGGAGGTGACATACTCATAATTCCGGCCGTCCTCACTGCGGAATATCCGATAGCGGCAGTCGGGCACGCCGCTCCACTGGAGCTTGACGTTGTTCACCGCGTCCTCGCCCTTGAGCAGGAACAGCGTCGCCGTAGCGCCCATGAGCTTGATGTCGCTTTCGCCCGTATCACGAAGTATAAAGCGCTGGTCGGCGGAGTCGGACTTTTCCTCCTGGGTGACGCCGGCCTCGGTCACGGTCAGGTAAAGGCCGGAGTTCTTATTCCTGAGCCGACAGGTCTCGCCGTCCGATTCGACCGCAAAGACCTGATTGTCATTGTAGTTGGGGGAATACTGTATGGCTCCGATGCCGGGCTCCTCGCTGCCGCCGGGTATGTCGATGGCCTTGCCGCTGTTTTTGTTTATAAGCACATAGCTGTCCGCGCTCCGCTGAACGAAGGTCCAGCGCTGGCAGGCGTCGCCCACATAATAATTCGCGGCGGTAACCTTGGCACTGTCGGCGGCGGAGGCGTCCTCAATGTCGAGAGCCTTGTCCGTGGCGGCACTGACGACCGCCATATATCTGCCGCCTATTGCCTTAGAGGTTTCGGCGGCGGGCACGGGAGCCCCAAGGGTGAAAATTTGAGAATAGTCCGGTTTGCCGCCGCTTTTCAACGGAGCGAACTCAAAACCGTCATGGCCGTCGCCCACAAAATAATAGGTAAGATAGTTTTCACCTGATTTGATGTAATAGCCGCCGTTGGTGTTCTCAATCGGCACGATCTCATATTCCGGGGCGGAGCTCAGATCCATTTCCTCCACAGCCGCGCCGTTCAGCATAAGGCTGTCGGTCTCGTCGGCGATCACATACCGGCCCTTGCCCCGAAGTATGAAGTGCCACACGGACTTTCCATAGTCCAGCCCAAGGGCGCCGGGTCGCGCGCTCAGGGAACGAACGGAAACGGGCTCGGCGCCGCCCTTAGCCGGCCCGCCGATATGATAGATAACAAAGTACCTTCCGCCCAGGGGGTCAGCCTCGGTGGGCTGTGCCGCCGCTGCCTGGGAGGCCGCGTCGCCGTACTCTACCTCATCCAAGGTGAAAAGCTGGCCGTCGCCGCCGGTGAGCTCCTCCTGAGTCACCTTGCCCTCGGCGTCCACGGTGACATAGAGCTTGGAGCTGCCGCACTGGACGAGATAGCTGCCGTCGCCCTGACCGATAAAGGAATAGTACTGGTTAGTGCCGCCGGTTATGCCGTACTGGATAAGGCTGCGGCCGGGATCCTTGCTGTCGCTGGGCACGTCGATGGCCCGGGAGGTGGAGCGGTTCTCCAGCCGGTACATACCGCCGCCCCGGGACACCAGCTTCCAGACCTGATAATCCTCATCATTGGGCTCCTCGGCGAGGATAGCGGCGCTGTCGTTCTTGCTGCCGTCCTGTGGAGCAAGGACTCTGCCGCTGGCCTTATGTACCACCCGCACATACTTGCCGTCCAGCACCGGAGCGGAAACGGCGAGAACGTTGTTTTCGAGGGTGTAAGCCCCGCCGAATCCCTTCACCGCGTCAGCGCAGACGTAAGTTTTGCCGTCGATGACACGGTTGGCGGCGGGAACGGCGGTCTTGAGGCCGTCCCGGCGGACGAAGCTCTCGCCGATGGGGATCTCGATCTTCGAGCCGCCCATTATAACCGTGGCGGTTTGGGTCTCGCCCTCCCAGCCAACCTGACAGCCCATGCTCTCGCACAGGGCCCGCAGGGGCAGATATACCGTGCCGTCAACGTCTGCGACGTCAAGAGGGGTCTCCACGCCGTTGACCGTGACGGTCAGGCCCTCCTCGGCGGCCATTACACCCACGGCGGAAAGCGCCAGCGCAAGGACGAGGATAAGTGACATCAGCTTTTTCATTTTCGTTCAACCTTTCGTCTTTTACTATTTACTATAATTATACACTATTCGGACGGTATAGTCAAGAGGCTGACCGGGCTTTGTTCCGCCGCGGCGGCAGAGTACGGCATTTAAATTTTTTATCGGTAATTTATCTGTTTTATTAACTTTAAGTCATAAAAATATATGTCCCTCCGGAAGCCGAACGCTTTTTGGAGGGACATACCGCAATATCAAATTTGTTCGCAAGCAATTTACGGCCGGCCTAAGCCGTCAATACAATTTATGCTTCCATATGCTTGCCAAGAAACCCGGCAGCGCTTTGGCAGAGCTTCTGCTCCACTTCCCCCATGCTGTCGCCGGTGAGGTCAGTCACCATGACTACGGTTCCTATCGTGTCGCCCTCGCTGATGATGGGGGCCATTACTCCGGCGAAATACTTGTCCGCCCCGTCAACCACGGGCACGGGGTCGCTGCCGCCGGGCTCCATGACGAAAAGCCGCTTTTCGTCCATAAGCTGCTCAAGACGGTCGCTAATGCGCTTTTCCTGGAGTTCCTTCCTTGGCGCGCCGGACACGGCTATGACGTTGTCCTTATCGGTGATGAGCACCGGCGAACCGCTGGTTTTGGACAGTGTTTCGGCGTACTCCGTGGCGAAGTCGCCCAGCTCGCCGATGGGGGAATACTTTTTAAAAATTACCTCTCCGTCCCGCTCGGTGAATATCTCCAGCGGGTCACCCTCGCGGATGCGCAGGGTGCGGCGAATTTCCTTGGGAATGACGACCCTGCCGAGGTCGTCTGATTATGTCAAGTAGGTTCAAAAAAATTTTTTTATTTTTTCAAAAAGTCCGAAAAAGCCTGAAAAATAAGGATTTTTCGACTATTTGAAGAAACAACAATGCGCCTACGAACAGTCGATAGATTATGTGATTTTAGGACAAAATGCGACAATCTGTGTATGAAAATCGTCGGGATCATGCTTCGACACCGATGATTTTCTCGGTGCCACTGTTCACATCATCGAACTTCCATATGATCTCAATGGTGTTTTCATCATAGACTAAAACCTTTTCTATTGCGTCGTATAGATGCTCTTTAAGCTGTTCGTCAGTCAAACCGCCGAGCCCTTTTACCATGTCCTGCCGCTCCGACGCTGCCAACTTTGAAAGGTGGTTTTGCTCAATCTGATGTTCACATTCTGCAAGTTGTTCTTTAAGATCATTCTGCTTTGTTGTCAGTGCGTCTTTGGTTGAGAGATATTCCTCGGCAGTAAGAGCTTTATCCCGATACTGTTCATACAAGCCGAACTTCTCCCGGTCAATCGCATCAATCTGTTTCTTGAACAGAGAAAGTTTAACCGTAAGCTCGTCGTTCTTGCGACGGGCTTCTTTTCGTTTATTGCCGGTATCGACCTTCGTGATTTGGATCTGCTTTTTCAGCGCTTCAAAAATCACTTCTTCAATCGCGGTTTTGCGCCAATGGACATTTTCGCAGGGTGTCCCATCATGGTAACGGTGAGACGGACACGCAAAGACCGTCCCGTTTGCTTTTTCGAGCTTCCCTCCGCAGTGAGCGCAGAAGAATACACGATCCGATCTGTCATGCGTTGTCCGGGGCGACTTGCGCCGCCTTTGAATCGCCGCCATAGCAGCGTCGTATTCCTCAGTTGTAACGATAGCGTCGTGTGCGTTCTCTTTGATATACCATTCTTCTTTTGGAACTCTGCGCTGATTTTTGTCGCGGATAAATCGGCTCTCCCTTGTATGATTTACCATTGTACCGGTATACTTGATATTCTCGATAAGGAGAAGAACACTTCTGTGCGTCCATTGAGGCTTTCCATGAGAAGAGCTTCTTTTTATATTCTTGACCTCGGAAGGAGTAGGCACGCCTTCTGTGTTCAGCTCCTTTGCGATGGTCGTGCAGGATTTTCCGGATAGTATATCCATGTAGATCCGGCGAACAACCGGCGCGGTTTCTTCATCAAGAATCAAATGATGCTTCTTCTCAGGCGCTACTTTGTAGCCATACGGAACGACATTCACGTAGTTACATTCTTTCTGCTTCATGTTCATCGCAGATTTGACCTTTTTGGAGAGATCCTTGCTGTAATAGTCATAGATCAGGTTGCGGAAAGCAATGTCCATGCCGATTGTTTTCCCTTCGTGCTTTATGCTGTCGTAATGATCGTTGATTGATTTGAAGCGGATTCCAAGAAACGGGAAAATATGCTCCAAGTAATCGCCGACCTCAAGATAGTCTCTGCCGAAGCGGGACAAGTCCTTCACTACGATGCAGCTGATCTCTCCATGCTTCGCAAGCTCAATCATGCGCCGGAAGTCTGGGCGGTCAAAGGTTGTCCCGGAGAAACCGTCGTCGCAGAACTCCATTCGCGGAAGATTGCAAAGCAGCGGATTTTGGTCGAGATGCCTGTTTATAAGAAGTCTTTGCGAAGCAATGCTGTTGCTGACATCTTTTATGGCATTGGTGCGCTTATCTACGTCTTCTTGAGATAACCGCAGATAGACGGCGACTTGCTGTTTTATCACGCGACCTCCTTTCTGAGTTTCTGAGTGGTTGCCAAGAGCGCCTCCAACTCGTCCATATAGTTGAGCTTGATTTCGAGGGTATTATCCTCGTGAAGAACCATGGACTCGATAAAAGCGTTTACCATGCCTTCGGAGACCTCCGTTGCATTGTAAAACTGTCTCACCATGAGCTTCCATCTCATTCCACCGGTGATTTGTTCATCAGTTTCTTCCTTAACCGCAGATAATTCCGCGATATGCGTTTGCAGCGCTTCAATATCCGCGAGAACAATTGCCCGGTGATGTCCGTATTCGTCCTGAGAGATGAAGCCGTCCTTCAAATCAATATAGAGATTGCTCAAGGTTGACTGCTTCTTTTCAAGTTGCTGTTTCAGGGACCGTATTTCCTGAGCCGGATTCCTTTGCGTCACGCTTGCCTTTTTCATAGCAAGCAAGCGCTTCAACGTGTTTTCCATATCAAGAAATACATCCATTTGCGCCTTAATGAAAAGCAGAACGGCGGTATCAACGTCCGCCTTACGCATTTTCACATCCGAACAGCCTTTTGCTCCATGCTCCGCATAGGTCGGACACTTAAAGGTAAAATACGCCTTATCCTTTTTCCTGTTCACGGAGCGGTGCAGCTTCATCATGCACCCACAGCCGCCGCAAACAAACTTCTTCCCATAGATATTCTTTTCTTTGGGGAGGTAGTCGTATTTCCCGCTGTTTTCCTTCGCCTTTTCGGAGGTTGCGCGGTTGATCTGCTGAACCTTGTCGAAAAGCTCGGAGCTTATAATCGGTTCATGCGTATTCCGGGCGACGATCCACTCGTCTGAATCTGTGATATGGTACGGAATGCCGCCATACAGACATTGGCTGCCTTTCTTCTGCGCCAAGTGTCCGATATAGACGATGTTATGCAAAATATCCGTTACCATGTGTTTGTTCCAAAGGATTTTATGATCCTTCTTATTGTTATTGGTTTCAATGCCATGCTCAATTTTATACTGACTTGGAGAGGGGATTTCCGCGTCATTGAGCATACGATTGATGCCCATATAACTGATCCCCTCGGCTCTCCATTCATATATCTGCCTGATAACCGGGGCTGTTTCGGGGCAGATGATTAAATGGTTTTTGTTCTCCGGGTCCTTCTGATAGCCATGAGGGGCATAATTCCCGATATAATCACCGCGCTCCATTTTTGCTTTTAATGACGATGTTACCTTGCGTGAAATATCTTTCGCATAGTAATCATTGACGATATTCGCCAAAGAAGCGGACAGTTGACCTTCGCTTGTGACCGTCGCCGTATCATAATTGTCATTGACCGCAATAAAGCGCAATCCGTAGAACGGGCATATCTTCTCAATGAACTCCGAGGTTTTAATGTAGTTTCTGCCCAAACGGGAAAGATCCTTGACTACGATACAGTCTACTGTTCCGCTTTGAACCGCTTCCATCATCCGAGTAAACTCAGGACGGAGGAAGTCTGTCCCCGTATAGCCGTTGTCCACAAACAGAGCCGCTTTTTCGAGGGAGGAATGAGAAGACACATATTTTTCGAGTAAGGCGGTTTGATTTTCAACCGAGTCGGAGTCTTTGCCGTTATCCTCCACGGAAAGCCTGACATAGATAGCGGTTTTCCAAACGCGCACAGCGTCTTCGGACTTTTCTATGGGAAGATTTTGCTTTTTCCTTGATACTCTTGCCAACTATATCGCCTCCTTCCTCAGTTTGATGATGTTATTGCAGTCCTCCTTTGCCCGTTCCTCATCAAGAAACTCCAAAATAGCCGCGAACCTGTCACTGTGCTTCAAAGCTACGTCAATATCCTTGTTCTCTCGGATTGTAACCCGATCAATCAGGTTGACAACAACTCTGCGTGTGATCTCTTGAATGTTTTCATATTCCCGAAATTGTGCGAGCCAACCTTGCTGCTCCGATAAGCCGCATTTTATGCTGTTGCGGTCGCCGATGAGCTTTGCTATTGTCTCTTGAGCTTCCTTTATTCTAAGGTTAAATTGATTTTGGAAAGTCTCGTATTCATCTCGGCTGATCATTTGGGAGCAGAAATCTTCATAAGCGGATGTCTTTAGGTGACGGCTTTTTTCAATAATTTCTTCCTGAACCGCAATCTTACCTTCGATTTTTCGCAGCTCACGGTTTTCCCATGCCAAGTTTTCGATACACTTCATGCTTTCAGCCATGTCCAACGCCACGCTGACATGAGCTTGAATGACGGCGAGGACTGCTTCAAAGACCACGGACTCTTTAATGCTGTGAGAGGAACAGAAGGTTTTATCCGCTTTGTTACCTCCGCAGATATAATAGGCATATTCCCGCTCGCCGCAGTGCGATACCTTCCGTATCATAGGGCTTCCACACTCAGCGCAGAATATCTTGCCGGAGAAGGGATGCACCCCTTTTGCTCCAACCGGGCTGCGTGTATCGTCCTGCATGATGTTGTGAACGGTATCAAAGAGAGCAGAGGGGATAATCGCCTCATGCGCGTTCTCTGTGCGCGACCATTCGCTTTCCGACTTCACCACAGTCTTCTTGACCTTGTGATTTGGCGTTGTCGTTTTTCCTTGAACAAGCGTCCCCGTATAGATTTCGTTACTCAGTATGCGATAGATTGCAACGGCGCTCCAAAGCGCTTGCTGCCTCGTCTGAAATGCAGTCCGCTGTTTTGAACCGTGTGCTTTCTTATACTCAATCGGAGAAAGAATACCGTTCCCGTTCAGTCTGTCCGCAATCTGAGCGGGGGATAAGCCTTCGAGCTTCCACTTGAAAATATCCTGAACGATCAAAGCAGCCTCCGGGTCCACAGCTAACTTGTTTTTATCCTTCGGATCGCGCATATAGCCATAGACAACCCTGCTGCCTACAAACTGACCGCTGCGGCGCTTCACGTCAAGATTTGTCCTGATCTTGATTGAAATATCGCGGCAATATGAGTCGTTCATCAGGTTCTTGAACGGAAGCACAAGATCCGCTTCTGCCGCCCCCGGTTGAGCATTATCATAGCCGTCGTTGATTGCGATGAAGCGGACACCGAGCAGCGGGAAGACTTTTTGCAGATAATTCCCGGATTCAATATACTCACGACCGAAACGGGAAAGGTCTTTTACCACGATGCAGTCAATCATCCCGGTCTTGACTGCCTCAATCATTTTTTGGAACTGCGGACGCTCAAAATTAGCGCCGGTAAAACCGTCGTCGCAGTATTCCTGTACTACCGTGATCTCCGGGTGCTTCTTGAGATAATCCTGAATCAAAAGTCTCTGATTGGAAATGCTGTCGCTCTCAAATTTTTCGCCGGAGACAGAAAAATCGCCATCTTCCTTTGATAATCTCAGGTAGATGGCGGCTTTGTAAGCTCTGTCTAATGTGAATTTCAACACAACACCAACTCCCTTCTTAAATTCTGTCAGAAGAATGAAAACAAGGGAGCGGTGTCCGCTGATTTTGTCCTTTATTATTATATCAGATCCACACGAAAAAGTCCAGCCTTTTTAATAAACTTCCAAAAAAATTCCCTTGTTCCTCCGACTCTTCTCTACATACTCGCGATTAGGTTTACGAAGTTATCCGTGATCGTAGCCTGTGTGTTCGCATAAGAAACCCTGACGACCGTTTTGCCGACCTTAAACATATAAGGATTTTTTATCTGCTCTACGTAGGATTTCATGCGTTCCTCAACCGGAAGCGATCGGTCTATCTTCACATCTCTAATGTCAACAAGTGAGTCAAGAATGTTTCTTCTGTTTTGTTCCTCAGCCATCATATCACCGCCTTTTTCATATCTATTTTTAACCAAATATTGCCTTTCTATTCATTCAGCCGTAGTAAGCCCCTTTATCAGCATAAGGACAGGCAGCGACTTTTATTGCCGCTGCCCGTAGTTTATACTGATAACCCTTCGGGGATAAATCAGTGTTAATTTTCTTCGACATATTTGCAGCACGCGCCCCTGCCGAATAGGGAATGCTGTGGACTACCACCGGTTTGTAGTATCATGGGACTCTCACCCCTCCGAGGATCGCTCCGAGCCGCCCCATATAGGGACGGAAGTATCATTATACCCAACTTCTCCATCATCGCAATCAACCGTTACCAAATGACTTGCTTCGCAAATCAGGTTGTTCAGTCTCTCTGTTGATCGCTCGCTCCGAACAGATTTTCAAATCTGTTGGAGGTCTTGGCGGCAGAAGACACGTTGCTCCGCGAAAAGAGGAAAGATCCGCAGCACTGACTATTCGGTTATCAAGGAACGTGCGAAGGAAATATCTACTGTCTCCTTCACCTTACAACGGACATTTTTTCTCGATTTTTTAAGTACCTCTGCGAAAAAAATCAAAAAAATTTTTTTGCCCGCTTTTGAATCGCCCGAATGTGCTGTGAAACACTCGACGGGGAGATCCCTTTTGCTTTTGCATAGTCATACGGTTTCATGCCGCCGAGCAGTACGGTTTCATAAATCTCCCGCTGCGCGGCGGTTAGCTGACTGCGAAATTCCTTCTCAACCGTTTCAAGCATGACTTCCTTTGTGAAGTCACTTTGATCGGCAAGCCAACTGGATTCATTCATTTCATCACTTGGTAGCGAATCAATGGACAAAATCTTTGACTTGACTGTTCCGTCCTCTTCGGTGATCGTCGTTTCGCTGATGTGTCGCCTCACTTTCTTTTCTTCTGCGCGGAGAAGACGCATTACCTCTGCGTTAACCTCGCATTCCTCTCCTGTTGCCTTGACTCTTACCATGAGTCTTCCGTCCTCCGTTTTCCAGAGATCATAGTCGAACTCGACCGGGGTTTTAGGGGTTTTCATTTTTCTTTCCTTTCCGCTGTTGCGGAGTAGCAGAAGGTCAAGAAAAACGGAGCCGCATGACGGTGAGCTTTTATCCCATACCGAAAACAATGCTTCTAAAAGAAACATCGTTCATGCGGCATTAGGAAGACTCACCATTCAGCGGCTCCACAGCACAGCTATGAATTTTATTTATTTGTTATTATCTCTACCGTGTCGGTAAAGTCGTAACTTTCTCATACTGACGACATCAAAGACAGTCTCGCGCCCGCAGATTTTACACTTTGCTTGAACGTGACCTCTTGTGTCCTCAAATACTACGATTGAATTGTGTTGACAGTAAGGGCATTTCACGATGCGGGGCTTTTGCGTCGCAATATCGTTTCGTGCCTTTCTTATTTTGAGCATCATTTCTTCGGATGACTCGACGATCCGTATATTTCGTGGTCTGCTCACTCTTTTATGCCTCCAACGGATCGGCAGTCTCAAGGCTTGGAAGCTCTTCAATATATCCGAGTTGTTTCAGCCGTATAACCGCGGCAGTCATTGATACTCCATACATTGAGCATATCATCTTTATCGTTGATCTTTCACGAATAGGAATAAAGTCTTTGTAGATTTTGAGTTTCTCTCCGCAAGTGAAGTACCACATAGCAAGGTCTATTTCCTTTTGCGGGAGCAGAATTGCCGCGCCTAAAGCGTTTGCCTGCCATTCATTCCAATCCTCACGTGTCTTTAAGTCACGCGCAGAATATGTCAATCCGTCTGCATACCTTCGTCTACAAGCTGACTTTACCTCGTTCGGCTGTATGTGATAGAGAATTTGATGTGCGCACTCGTGAGCAAGCGTAAACCGTCTCTTCCCACACAGTTTTTTCATCTGATAGGACTGTATAAAGCTGTCGTCCATAATAACTTGATTTTGCTTCAACGGAATCAGTCTCTTGACTCCGTAATCGTTTATTTCGCATTCCGTATCGGAATATGCAGTCAAACCGCATAGACTTCCATCGTTTGAAAGGTGCGCGAAGGACACACTCAAGCCGAGATAGTCGCTTGCGAACTGATCAATCGGTGTTGCATGGAGTCTTCGACTTTCTTCTGCCGACATCTCACCGTAGAAAAAACGGTTGAAGTCTTTTATCACTGCTGCCGCAATTTCTTCAATTTGCAAATAGGACAAAATCACCTAACATCGCTCCTTTGCTTCGACAAACCATTTGCCATCCTCGTTGAACAGGTAAGACTCCTTTCCGCAGATCATAACCGTATATCTGATTCCGCAGCCTCCAACCTTTGTTGAAGCTGTGCGGCATATCTGTTTTACTCTGTCCACTTCGTACTTTTGATCGTCCTCCCAACGAATAAAGCGAGGACGAATTGTTCCATCTTTGTTCACGTCAAGATTGACCGAGACGTAAACCTTTCTGCATCTCTGCTCCATTGTAAATTACCTCGTACATATTATTTTTTTTTGAAAGACGTGTTAGCTGATCATCCCGGTCGGCATGATTAACTCTACACTGCATTCCTTCGGCATTTTTATCGGCTTGCAAAGGACGGCGTTTTTAATAGCGTCATTTCCAAATCGGTATCGAATTGTTTCAATGGCGGTTTCAAGACGTTCTCTCTTATCAACCGCTGTTGCGTCGGAAAACAAATCAAACTGAATCGGATAGTCCTCATCGACGAGATTGATTGCTCTGACTATTACTGACCGTATCGGCTTACTCCATTGATAGTTAGTGTGAAACAGATCAAATGCTGCTTTTGCGAGAAGCATTGAGCTATGGGTCGGGAGCGTCATTTTACGCTGCCACTGTTTGAAATGAAGCTCATTGTCTCGTATGTCGATAGCGATCCCGCCCGCACGTTTCTTATGAACGCGGAGCTTCGTACCGATTTCCTGAGCAAGCTCAAGCATTACACACCAAACTTCCGAAGAGTCCTCAAGGTCTTGCAATGTCGTTATACCGTGACCGACGCTCTTAACCGGAGATACATAGTCAGACTGCATAACAGGAGAACCGTCCTCACCGTTGGCGAATCGTTTAAGGGCGAGTCCGTTCTTTCCGAATTTGTATTCTAAAAGACTTTCCGGTGCCGCAGCAAGCTGTCCGATAGTGCGAATTCCATAGGAGGATAATGTCTTGTCTGTCGCTCGTCCGACACCGAGCATATCCGATGCGGGAAGTCCCCAAATCTGTTCTTTGAACGTGCCACGCTCGATGCAAGTAACCGCGTCCGGCTTTTTCATATCCGAGCCGAGCTTCGCAAAAATCTTATTGAAGCTCACTCCTGCCGAAATAGTCAAGCCAAGCTCGAATTTTACCGTTCGTCGTATCTCGTCGGCAATTTCAAAACCGGTTCCCATAATGCGGCTTCCGGTAACGTCAAGCCAACATTCATCCATTCCATACGGTTCAATTTGATCGGTATAACGGCTGTAAATCTCTCTCGCAAGTTTGGAAAACTTCATGTACTGCTCGTAATGTGGTTCAACAATTACGAGGTCACGACACTTTTGCTTTGCTTACCAAATGGCTTCACCTGTCGAAACACCGAACGCCTTTGCTTTGTAGTTTTTTGCTAACACAATTCCATGCCGTTCTTCAACTGAGCCGCACACCGCTACGGCTTTGTCTCGCAAGCTCGAATTCAGCATACATTCCACATAAGCGTAGAAATTGTTCATATCGCAGTGAAGTATCGTCCGTTCCATCCAATCACCCCCTGTTCACAAAAATGTTACTAAATTGCCGGATAAAAATGCTGTTAGCCTATTGACACTCGGTTCGTTCGTGTGATATAATGGCCACGAAAGATTTGAGTGTGGCCTTATTATAGTACACCCGAAATGGGTGTGTCAAGAGGAGATGCGCAATTTCTGTTCGTGTTCGCAAAAAGTTTAAGAAAGAGGTGCGCGATATGATATTTAAAGAACGCCTAAAAGAAAAAAGAATAGAAGCAAACCTAACGCAAGCCGAACTCGGAAAAAGAGCCGGAATGAGCGAGAGAACAATACAGAACTACGAGCTTGGTACTCGTATGCCGAGAAACCTTGAAGCCGTTGAAAAACTTGCCGCAGCGCTTGGAACTACTCCGGAAGAATTGCTCGGCAATTCCGGTATGCTGATCGTTTCCGCACATGAACAGGGCGGCGCGAAAGCGGCAAGAGATATTGACGAGCTTGTCAGTGAAGTCAGCGGTATGTTCGCCGGTGGTACGATGAGCGACGAGGCAATGGACGGAGTAATGCAAGCTCTAAATGAAGCCTATTGGAAAGCTAAAGCGAAAAACAAAGAACGCTATACACCGAAGAAGTACAAGAAAGACTCGGAATGAATTTCCGACTTTATGAACTAAGTATTCAACTATGATTCTGCGAAGATTGGAGGTGTGACAATGGGTGATGAGTATCTCTCGAAGGTTGGCAGTGACCTTGTGCGTCGCTGCGGAACACGCGATCCTTTTGAGATTGCCGGAGACATCGGTATTGATATAATCTATAACGGTAATTTCGGACCACTCAAAGGTATGTACCGAGTGATAAAGCGCAACCGTTTTATTTTCATTAACGAGAATTTGTCCCCTCGTATGCAGAGAATCGTCTGCGCCCATGAAATAGGACACGATCAGCTTCACAGGAACCTTGCCAAAGGCGACGCTTGAAGGAATTTATGCTGTACGACATGGTGACGAAGCCGGAATATGAAGCAAATATTGTTGCTTCCGAGATCCTTCTTGATACAGACGAGCTTCTTGAATTAGTGCGTGATTATGGTTATACCGCCGAGCAAACGACGCGGGCAATGCACACAGACATTAACCTTGTCGCTCTGAAAATATCTCACTTGATTCAACTGGGGTACGACTTACGACCGATTGACCATCGGAGCGATTTTTTGAAATAGAGAATATCCTTGAGACAATGAAAAAGACGCTTCCGGGCGTCTTTTTTCTTTTCACTACTTAAAAATCCGTGATTTTTTGTCCGTTGTAAAGTGGAAAGGGCTTTTACGGGGATCCCTTCGGGGATTACGTTTTTTAGGAATAGCAAGCACAGCAAGTGTAGCCACACATGCGATTTCCGATTAAGGAACACCCTGCCCTTAATCAAAGAAAATGCTTGTTGGGGTGCGGGGCGCCAGTGGCGACCTCTGCTGAAAGCAGAAGCACCGACCGAAGCGGCAGCTGAGAGTTTCCCAAACCCTCTGATTTTACGAAAGGACAAAACGCTTATGGCAAACATGACAAGACCGATCATTCTGCGTCTTGCGGTTACGGAAAACGAAAAAGAGCTTATCGTAAGGAAGATGCAGCAGATCGGGACAAAGAACTTCGGGGCATACGCAAGGAAAATGTTGATTGACGGTTACGTTATCAAGGTTGACTACACGCAGCAGAAAAAGCTCGCTGCCGCTGTCAGCCGTGTTGCGTCGAATATCAATCAAATTTGTCGCCGCATAAACTCAACCGGTCATTATTATGAGGACGACGTGAATGAACTAAAAGAGAGGCAAAAAGAGATATGGCGGTTACTAAAATCAAGCCAATCCGAGGAACTGTAAACAAGGCAATCGCGTACATCATTGATCCGAAAAAGACCGACGACTCGCTCCTTGTTTCGTCCTATTGCTGTGCCGCGAACGAGTTTGCCGCTAATGAATTTGAGTGGACGCGAAATCTCGCCGCACAAAGCGGAGCGCAGATTCCGACAGTCATTGCCCGACACTTGATTCAGTCCTTCGACGTGGGAGAAATCACGCCGGAAAAGGCACACGAGATCGGGAAACAGCTTGCGGACGAATGGCTCAAGGGCAAGTACGAATATGTGATTGCAACGCACATAAACAAGGGGCACTGCCACAATCATATCATTTTCAATGCTGACAATTTTGTTGACTATCATGCTTACCGAAGCAACAAAAGGACGTACCGAGAACTGCGACAGTTGAGCGATACGATCTGCAAGGAACACGGTCTTTCCGTTATCCCGCCTTCACAAAATAAGGGCATGGAGTATAAAGAATACACCGAGGCGAAACGCGGCACAAGTTGGAAGCAGAAGCTCAAACAGACTATTGACCGATACGTCATTACGGCAAAGGACTACGATGACTTCATACGGCTCATGCAGGAAGCCGGTTATGAAGTCAAGACAGGAAAGTATATCTCATTCCGAGCCGAAGGACAGGAACGGTTTACCCGCGCAAAAACTATCGGAGACAACTACTCGGAAGAGCGGATCAAGGAACGGATTCAAGGGCGCAATCCGAGGAAGCGTCAGCTTCAAAAAGAGCGCAAGGGCGTTTCTCTTATTATCGACATACAGAACAGTATCAAGGCTCAAGAAAGCAAAGGCTATGAGCATTGGGCGAAGATCAACAACCTGAAAGAAGCGGCGAAGACGCTCAACTATCTGACCGAGAACAATCTTCTTCGGTATGCAGACCTTGAAGCAAAGGTTGAAGATGTTCACGCCTCATACACTCGTACCGGCGAAGAGCTAAAGCGGGTTGAGGCTCGTCTTAGAGAAGTACAGCCTCTTATCAAAAACATCGGCAATTACCAACGGTTAAAGCCGATAAACGACGCTTATCAAAAGGCGAAAAACAAGACCGCCTTCCGTTCTAAACATGAAGCGGAGCTTGTGATTTTTGAAGCGGCAAAGAGTACGCTTCTCGCCATGCAGGGTGACGGAAAGCTGCTGAGCTTGAAGTCTCTCCAAGCCGAACAGCAACGTCTCGTCGAAGAGCAGCAGCGCCTTTATGATGAACGTGCCAAGCTCAAGAAACAGGCAAAGCAAATCGACACGATCAAAGCAAACGTAGACGTGTTCCTCAACCTCGAAACCGAGCAGGAGGAAACACGGCAAAAGACCGAACAGAAAGAATAAGAGATGCCCACTGATACGGAAACGCATCAGTGGGCATCTCTTTATCCAAAAAATAAAATTCACAAATAGTTTCGCTTGTGCGCATTGACATTTCGTTCATGCGATGTTATAATGTATAATGTCCGTTTATAAGTAATTTCGTCGAAAAACCATGAAGGAGGTCAAACAATGGAAGGCTTTATGACCACAAAAGAGGCAGCGGAAAAATGGAATCTTTCAGTAAGGCAAGTGCAAAACCACTGCAAGTTAGGAAGAATCAAAGGCGTTCAGAAAGTTGGAACAAACTATTTGATTCCCAAAGACGCAAAGAAACCGACTTATGTTTATGTGTTTGATGCAGGAGAAACTTCAAAGAATTGAGACTATAAATGCACTGGATATATTTATTACACACGTAGAAATTCAATGAAATCCAAGGTTCAGGGAGTAATAGAGCAATGACATCGAGACAACCATCATGGACAAAATATGAATCTGCCATACTATTAGAGGCGGTCATTTCTACCTTTGATGGTTTGCTTAGTCGCTCGGATGCAATCAAAGATGTCTCATCCACCTTGAGAAAGATGGCAGTTAATCAAGGTATAGAGATTGACGAAACATACAGAAATGAAAACGGCATATCATTTCAGATGCACAGCATGGAATCTGCATATTATGGGAAAACGATATTTAAGCCGGCAACAAAAATGTTTGTTGGAATTGTAAACTTATATCGTAATTCACCAAATGAGTATCAAAAGCTGTTGAAGGAGGCAAAGGAAATGACTACGAAACCCACAACTGTAGAAAACAGTTTTATGAATTATCTTTCCAAAAAAGTGTCGCCTATTCAGCTATCGGAAATCTCCACTTGTTATTCTGAAATTGAGTCGTTTTGCAAAAAACTCAATATTTTACGGGATCCTCTTTTTCAAACAACCGACGTTGAGGTAATAAAAAAAGTTCTACGAACTATAGAGCAGAACAAATTTTTCAGAATTACGCACAAGAAGCAATATAGAAAAATAATGCTTGCTTGCCGACACTATTATGCGTACATCAAGGAGCAGCATTTCTCTGCTGATCTTCAAAAAGAAAATAATGTGGAAGAAAGCTCTTCTGTAACCGTTATGCGCGGACAGCAACTTGAGCAAAATGAAAGAACCAGTGTTCAGCAGCCTCTCGTTCGCACAGAACAGGATAAACGTCTCTATCAAAAATACCCTGCTCTCTATCTACGTCTTCAATCTTCTCTGAGCGAGTTGTCTGGAAGACAAATTTCTATAGGTAAGCTCAATAGTATAATTGGTAACATTGCGCGTTCTGCGGAAATTGAAGAAATACTTGACAATTCAAGTTGGGCAAAATCAAACGGCAACGAATATTCGTTTTTTTCTGATATTGTTAATCACGATATAGATATAAACGAAGACCTACGTGAAGAAGCGACTACGGCTCTAAATGGAAATAACGCACAACAGTTTATCGCTGACAGTTCTTCATTTGAATTCTATTTATTCAATACTCTTGGGATGGCAAATGCAACTTGTCAAAGTTATGTTTCAGCAATCAATAATTGCGAAACTTTTGCGCGGGAGCACCATCTCGATTCTTGGCAATTATACTCTGTCGAGCGAACGGTAGCCGAACAAACAATTAGCATTCTACTGAGTAATAAAGATTTTCAAGAGTATAACACAAGACAACATAACCGTTTTAGTGCTGCACTTCAAAAGTTTCATGCTTTTATAAGTGATCATTTTCCAAGTTCTATGGATTCCGTTTCCGAATCTGAAAATAGTATGGCACATGAAAATAAATTCTATAGAGCGGTACTGAACACGTATTTTACAAAAGGTTTTCGTATGGAATCGCCTCTTGAAATAAGAAAATTCAGAAGATACTATTCGAATATTCATGGAACTGAGCTATCGGATTCAGATGACATGATAACAAGCGGGATCAAAGCGATGTGTATCATTTATGATGAGAAAGCCTTTTTGCCGGAGGTCATGCTGAGCGAAGAAATTAGGAGTAAGCTATTTGAATATATCGAGTCTTCCTTCGCAGGAGGAAAGAGTGTCATTTACTATCAAGCAATTTACGATGCATTTCATGAAGATTTCCTTGATCAACATATTCATAACGCAGATATGTTAAAGGCATATTTGACCGCGACAGGAATAGGAAGATTTTATACCAAGAAAGATTTTATCTCGAATAATCTAAATGTAACTTTGGATCCTCTATCGGAGATTTCTTCTTGTTTAATCGAATATGGCAGACCAGTGGAGTGCGATGAACTGTTTAGGGTGTTACCTCATCTTCCTAAAAGCAAAATTAAATCTATTTTGGCAAATAACGTTGAATTTGTAAACAATGGTCAGGGCGCTTATTTTCACGAAAAAATTTTGCATCTCTCTGAAGAAGAACTTGAGGGTATATCTGAAATAATCAGTCAAACCATTGCAGATAAAGATTTTATTAGTGGGAATGAATTATACGATGCAATTAAAGCTAAATACAGCTACATAATCGACGAACATCGTGATCTTTCAATATATGGTTTCCGCGATGCTCTAAAAGCCAAGCTTGGGAACAAGTTTTCTTTCAAAGGAAATATCATCAGCGAAATTGGTCACGAATTGTCAATGTACGATATTTTTGCAAAGTACGCTCGAACGCATGATAATTTTACTTTGTCCGAACTCAAGGAACTTGCTTCAAATTTAGCAACTGTAATTTATTTCGATGCAGTTTATGAGAATAGTCTTAGAATCAACAATGAGCAGTTTGTTTCAAAGAATATGGCACAATTCTCTATCGAAGATACGGATATTGCACTGAATCGAATTTGTTCTGGAAAATATATTCCTATTCATGAAGTAACAAATTTCGCAGGATTTCCATATGCAGGATTTACTTGGAATAGTTTTCTGTTAGAACATTACGTAGCAAACTACAGCCGAAAATTTAAAATTCTTCACACGGGTTTCAATGGGACCGAATGTGTAGGCGCAATTGTCCGACGTACAGCAGGCATTGACAGTTTTGACGATTTGATTGTTGACATTATAGTGAACAATACGGTTGAAATGAAGAAAGAATCAGTGCTTCAATTTTTAACTGATAGCGGTTATCTTGCACGAAGAAGATACTCTGAAATTGAATCACTGCTAATAAAGGCGAAAGCGCAAAAACAGAGGAAGGACGAAGACTAATATGTACTCATATACATGGGACACTGATACCGGCGGGTTACTTTTGAATACTTCTCCATTGGTATTCAGCAAGGAACCACGCCCAGTGTATTACAAAGAACTTGATATATTGGGATTTGATCGGCATTGGGATTATGCAAAAAACGACATATACCCATATATGTGGGCTGAAGCCAACAATTATATCTATCGAGGAAGACTTGTCGCTAAAACGAAAGGTGGAAGTCTCTATACCGCCCCTGAATTGATGATCCTTGAAGATGCAGAGCCTAATGGAGAATCTCTTCGATTTGTAGATATTCCTGCTATGGTTGAAAAAAACAGGGATTTAATTGAAAAACTTGCAGCAGACACCATTAAGAAGATTTATAACACCTATGTTGAATACATGGATAGAGTGGACGTTTTCTATGTGGCTTTCAGCGGAGGTAAAGACAGTATTGTTGCTCTCGATCTTGTTCAACGGGCATTACCCCACAACAAATTTAAGGTATTGTTTGGTGATACTGGAATGGAGTTTCCTGATACTTATGCTACGGTTGATATAATAAAAGAGCAATGCCAAAAACAAGGAATAGAGTTTATTGTGGCAAAGTCAGACTACTCGCCTACTGAATCGTGGCGAAAATTCGGTCCTCCTGCAACTGTCACACGATGGTGTTGTAGCGTACATAAAACTGCTCCACAGATACTTTCCCTCCGAGAGCTTACTGGTAAATCTAATTTCACTGGAATGGGATTTATTGGAGTAAGAGCGAGTGAGAGTCTTGCCAGAAGTGAGTATGACTATGTAAGTTTTGGAGAAAAACATAAGGGGCAATTCAGTTGTAACCCTATTTTAGAATGGAATTCTGCCGAGTTATATACCTATATTTTTGCTGAGGGCATTTATTTAAGCGAAGCTTATAAGAAAGGAAACCGTCGTGCTGGCTGCTTAGTATGTCCGAGAGCAGCAGAAAGGAATGAGTTCATTGCAAGATCTTGGTACACTAAAGAGTTTGATAACTTAATCGATACTATCAAAAGTATGTACAAAAAAAGCTTTACATCTGAAAGCCAATTGAACGAGTTTATAGCAAATGGGGGATGGAAAGCAAGAAAAAATGGGCGCGATATTGATATAGCGCTGAACTATGTTGAAGAAAACGGAAATGACTATAATTCAATTAAGATACTGAAAGCGAAAACTTCTTGGAAAGAATGGATTAAAACAATTGGAGTTTTAGTTAATGACGCAAGTCCATACAAAATTCTATTTAGGAACGAACAATTTACCATTGATGTTGTTGAAAACGGTAATGATATCGAGGTAAGATATGATTCTGAACTACCACGTAAGAATCCACTGTTCATTAAATTGCTGAAAAATGTATTTCGAAAATCAGCCTGTTGTATTGGATGTCGTGAATGTGAAGCGGATTGTCACAACGGCTGCATTTCCATGAAAAATGGTAATCTTCAAATTAGTGATAGCTGCGTACACTGTTCACAATGTCACAAGGTCGATAAAGGATGCCTTGTATATAAATCATTAGAAATGCCAAAAGGAGGACTAAAAATGTCTGCATCAAAAAGCTTAAACTGTTACTCACACCATGCGCCTAAAATGGAGTGGTTTACACAATACTTTTCACTCAAGAATGATTTTGACGAACAACATTCTTTAGGCTCGCAAATGTATAGTTTTTTCAAACGCTTTTTGAGAGATGCTGAACTTCTTGACGAGAATGGTTTTAGTAAGACCGCTCAAATAATTGATAAATTAGGACTCGATGAAGAAGCTTCTTGGGCCCTTATGTTTGCAAATCTCGCCTACACCCCACAAATTAACTGGGTAGTAAAGCGCATGAAGATGAATGAGACATATTCTAAAGATTATACTATATCATTACTCGTATCTGACGGTGCAAAAGAAAGTTGGGTAAAAGACATTTGGAGTTCCTTTGCAAGAATTCTTGAACTGCCATTTAGCTTAGTTGGCTTTGGTTTTCCAGGTAAAGAGAATGGTAAAATGATATCAATTACAAGAACTCCTTGGCAAGCGCCAAATCCTATTGTTATTCTCTACAGCCTTTATAAGTTCGCTGAAGCCTGTGGTGATTACTATCAATTTACACTGTCTCGTTTGTTAAATCATGATATTGAAAGCGATGGCATCAGCCCAACAGAGATTTTTGGGCTTGATCGCGCACAAATGGAGAAGTTGCTTAATGGTTTATCTATAAATTATCCGGACTTTATCAACGCAAGTTTTACTCTTGACCTTGAGAATATAACTCTCAACAATGAAAAAACATCTCAAGATGTGTTGACGCTGTTCTAAGGAGGACAAAAAAATGCCAATGTTCGAGAATTATAGACATTATTTTAATATTGATCCGGATTATTTCCCTGCTGTGAATGAAGCAGTAATACTGAAAAATCCTGATATGTGGAAGAAATTCTTTCCACACGAGACTTTTGTCAAGCTTGTAAAAAACGCTGTTAATGTACTTGAACGCAAGCAAAAACTCAGTTTGTGGGTAGAAGGGGCATATGGCACCGGTAAATCTCACGCTGTTCTAACCTTGAAAAAGCTCTTAGATTCAGATGAATCAGAGACACGCGAGTATTTCCAAAAATATAAGCTTGATAATGACCTATGCAATCGTCTTCAAAACGTCAAATCAAGTGGAAAAATATTGACCGTTCACCGCTATGGGTCAGCGACGATTCGCGGCGATCATAATTTGATTTTCGCTGTTCAAGAAAGCATTGAAAAAGCTCTTGCTAATGCTGGAATTGAAAACAAAGGGGAAAATGCACTAAAAGAAGCAACAATTACATGGCTTTCTGATAAAGACAATAAAAGTTATTTTAATGGGTTGATTTCCGGAACATATGCTGACCTATTTGGCGGCGATGATGTCAATTCTGTTCTCGAAAAACTCCACACTTTCTCAGGCGATGCCTTGGCGAAAGTAATGGATAAAATATTCAAAGTGGCAGATGAGCGTCAAATAAAAGCACTTTCTTTGAGCGTCACAAGTTTATGTGATTGGATAAGAGAAATCATTCAGTTAAATGAGTTGAAAGCAATAGTTTTTATTTGGGATGAATTCACAGAATATTTTTACAACAATGCGCGGAATTTGACTGGTTTCCAAGAGTTATGTGAAATTAGCGAAACCGATCCGTTTTACTTTGTATTGGTAACCCATGTTACGCAGGGACTATTTCACGAAAGAGATCAAGACTTTATCAAACTGAATGGACGATTTGTCAGCCCGCACAGTTTGATTAGTTTGCCTGAAAATATCGCTTTCCAACTTATGGGCGCTGCAATGGAAAAGAATCAAGATCCTGCCGTTCTTGAGGATTGGGATGTTGCTCTGGATGACTTGGTTGATCGAACGAAAGAATCCCGTAAATTAGTCAAAGCAGTTGCGCACATTTCGGATAAAGAGATGATGGATATACTTCCTATCCATCCTTATGCAGCGCTACTTCTGAAATATATTTCATCAGCTTTTGATTCCAATCAACGCAGTATGTTTGACTTTATTAAAAATGATCGCGGAGATGAAATCCGTGGATTTCAGTGGTTTATAGATAACTGTGGACCGGAAGACGATAATCCTCTTCTTTCAGTCGATATGCTCTGGGAATTTTTCTATGATAAGGGCAAGGAATACCTTGCACATGAAGTTCGTTCTATCCTTGATTATTATAATCGTGCCACAAATAATAGACTGGATTCTGATCAAAAGCGAGTGCTGAAAACTATCCTTTTGCTTCAGTCAATTTCTCAATATGCGGGCGACTCTGTGGAATTATTTATTCCAAATGAAAAAAATATCAACAACGCTTTTGAGGGAACCGATATGGATGGATCGGCTTCCAGATGCGCTGATCAACTTGTTCGTGATAAAGTTCTGTTTTCTAAATCTCTTGGTGGAGGCAAGTTCCAATATGCAGCGTATAATAACGAAGGTGATATAGATATTTCACCTTTTGAAGATCAAATTGATAAGAAAAGCACATCAGCTATTATTCTTGAAGAACTTGCGGATGGCTTGCGAATAGTTGACGCCATTACTCTTAGAGACGCATTGAAATTTCGTTATGTGTTGCGTTTTGCCTCATCATCTGATTTTGATTCGACCATTAGGCAACTTCGCAATACTGAAGAACAATATGATAATAAAATATTGGCTGTAGTTTGTTTTGCAAAAAATGATTCCGAAAGTGTTGTTATAGGGAAGAAAATACGCGACGCTCTTGCTGAAGGTACCTACAACATGATTTTTGTAGATGCTACCAGAACTCCTTTTGGTGAAGATGGATATAGCACTTATCGTCATGATATGGCTTTATCTATGGCTCTACAAGGAAAGGATCGTGAATTATCTAATCAATACGCCAATAACGCAAAGGATTCACTAAAGAAATGGAAAAATAGGATTACGAACGGTGAATTTATTGTTTTTACCGCTGAGAAACAAGATGGAGAACGGGCAACCACAATCGATGAACTGCATAGCATTCTTGCGGAAGTAAATAAAAAGAATTTCCCTGAATGTCTTGAAGGTGCGTATAATGTTATTTCGAATATGTTTACTCCGAGCAACCTGAAATTGGGTGTAGAGTGTGCAGTTAAGCAGAAGACATCAGGAACATTTCTGTCGTCTAGTCCTGCTACAAAACTTGAAGCTGCTCTTGAAGGGGCATGGAATGTACCTGAATATTGGAAAAGCAAACCTCATCTCCTAATATCAAAGATTAAAATTTGTGTTGAGAACATCGTTATTGATGGATTTAAGAATGGCGGTGGACGAGTCTCAATTAAGAAAATTTATGATGTGCTAAAAGCTGCGCCATACGGTTTCATGCCATGCAACTTATCTGCATTTATTCTCGGATTTGTCTTGAAAGAATACGCTAATGGTGTTTATAGTTGGAGTGATGGACTAACTAATGATGTATTGAATCTCGATAAGTTGAAAGAAATGATTGACGAAGTTATTAGGCTTGAAATTACGCCAAATTCTCGCTATAGAGATAAGTACATTGTTGAAATGACTCCTGAGGAAAAGGCGTTTAACGATATAACTTCTGAAGCGTTTGACATCCCACATAATTTATGTACTTCGATCCCCAATACCAGAGAACGTATTCGTAGCAAAATGAAAGAGCTTTCGTTCCCGATTTGGACTCTTAAGTATATTTTGAGCGAAAGAGAAACCACAACAACAAAAGAAGTCCTTGCAGAAATAATTGATTTATTCTGCGGCATTGCAAATAGCAATAATATTGGTGCGTCAAAGACTGATAGTGACATTGCTATTTCCATCGGGAAAAGTGCAATTTCAAACCGTGAAGCGGCAACCGATTTGAAGAAACTTCTGTCGAAAGAAAATTGCACAAACGGTATGCTCTCATATCTTAAGGAGTTCGAAAATGGACTACTTGTAGAATTAGCTGAGCAAGTTGGAGATGGTGGACAGTACATCAATGTATTACGCAAAAAGTTTGATGCAGATGCAGCTAACTGGGTTTGGAACGTCGAAACTGCCGAACAAAAAATCCGTGAAGTCATTTTAGAATACTCTATAATAGTCGAGAGCAATAAAGTTCTTGCTAAGAGCGTTTCCTATGAGGCTACTATTCGGGAGTGGTGTGACAGATGCGGATACATCCGTATCGCTTATCTTTCTGCCAAAAATTATTTGGATGAACTTGATTCATTCATGGGTATACTGTATAGTCTAAAAAAAGCGGGTACATTGCTTGATTCTCAAAAAAATACATTTTATGAACAACTGAAAATGAATGCTGATGCCTTCAGGAATTTATACAATAATCAAATTGATTTATTCAAACGAGTTTGTGGATACTATTTAGACAAACTCAACGATGATGAAATCAAAGATGTATTTAATACGATTCCGTCCGGCTCTTTCACCTATGAGAAATCGGAGTACCTGAATACTGTCGAAAATAAAGTCGCTGCCTATATGGAGGGGCAAAAGAGCGCTAAACTAAAGAAACTTTGGAGAGAAAAAACAGGCACAGAATCTCCCCGTGACTGGTCAAAAAAGTATAAAATGCCTATTCTTTGCCTAATACCGGATGAAGAAATGTTAAAGGCAAAAGCTGCTTTTGGTGTAATAAACCGCGCCAAATCCGATGAAGCATCTACTGATAGAGCGCTTGAGTATCTCTCAAATACCAAATTCTTTGATATGCTACAAGATGAATCAGCATTGGACAAAGCCTTTAGGAATGGGATAATAAAGAGTTACTCGGTTATGCTTACCGATATTCAGTCAGTAAAAGAGTATCTAGACTCACATATTGAGGCAGAACCATATGATTGGCTTGGTCTTCCTGAGGTTGAAAAAAAGATTTGTCAAATGGCTGAAGCACAGTACAATCATGGCGGTTGTGAACGAGCCCTATCCAAAATTGATGAGATGGATATTACCGAGGTCAAAAAGTATTTGAAAGATTTGATAAAAGATAACATGACCGTTGGTATGGAGATCATTAAAAGAAATTAAGGAGGTACGGTATGACTATAAATGAAGTCATTCGAAAAATTGACCGCTATCTTCAAAAAGATAGCGTCGGACCTCTGCTTGTCGATGCTCAAAGTAAAGCAGATATAGAGGCAATTGTTACACATTATCAGTTACCTGGCAACACATTTATTTCTGCTTCCGATTCTGGGTTATGTAATCTCGACGAGTTTCCATTGATCGATAGGTTATTGGAAAGACTGGCATCAGAAAACAAAGCATTCTTCGTCAGAGAAATATCATCTTTTTATATGTTGAAGGGCGAAAAAGAATTGTCGCAAGAGTTGAAAGAACTTCTGTCCATGAACATACTTGGTCATGCAGTGATTATTACCTTTCAGTGCGAGCCATATCTTCGCCTACTCATAAAAAATGATAGACGACTTGAAGGGAAAATATGTATTTTGAACGGAGAATCATGCTCACGTCCAAAGCTTGTGTTTACCATTGATGAAATCAATCTAAACGGCAACAAGGTTGTTGTTAAAGGTATTCATAATCTTGCGAAAGCAATAGAAAATGAGGTTTCCGATACAATCTATGTTGAAACAGGAAAATCAAAAGCGAACTTTCCGGTTACTTTGTATTCTATCACAGAAATGAAAAATCCATACGATATTTTGTGCCAGTTAGATAATCTCACTTTGGAACTGGGTAAAAGTATGGGAACAGAGGAAGACTGGAAATTTGCCTTATCTGAATTTCATTCATGTCCATCTTGGGAACTGTTAATTTCCGCTAAGATTGGCGACATACATAACCTCGATCTCGTTATTAACAATTATAGTCTTTACAAAGATAATAAGAGATTGCTTTGGTTGTATTTCGTCGGGTTAAAGCTTTTTGGCGCAGGAAATAATAACTACCTAAATAAAGTTACATCCAATTCTGAATCTCCCACTGATTTTGTGCGAAATATGTATCGGTGTATTTTGGAAATAGAGCCGAGTGACAATTCTTATATCGAGATATATGATCAAAGAAAGGCATTGCTGAATGCGGTTAATAATCCAACAGATGAAGTAATTGATTTCTGCAAGATTGTTCTCAGCAAAGAGCGTTATGCGATTTACTATCTTACAGACAATACTATTCAGGAAAAGGAACTCGTATTTAAGCTTCTTGATAAGTATGGACTCGATTATGAGAAATCTAAGATTATTGATATCTTGAAACGAGTTTATCCCGATTTGTATTTCTATCTATTACCATTTCATTTTAAGATTGATTTGTTGGACACCTATTTCCAAGAATACAAATATCAAAAAGTTATCAACAAGATATTTCCCGAATTTATGGAACTTGTGCGACAGCAAGCTCTCAGTCGAGATTATAATGTCTTGCTTCAGCCACGTAGTGCATTGATTGAGAACATCGATAATCAACAATCACAAACATATTTCACCGACGCTATGGGCGTGGAATATCTCAGTTTTATTATGAATCGGTGTCATGAACTTCAGCTCATGGCAAAGGTGACTATTTGCAGAAGCGAACTGCCTTCAATTACTAGCCGCAACAAAGAATTCTGGGATGTTTTATCTACAACGCGCTTTCCTATCATCACTGTTGATAAGATTGATAAAATTAAACATCATGGTGATGAGGGATATGACTACAGTCGTGAAGACAGAAAGCTCCCGATTTATTTGATTAGAGAGTTGGAAATAATTGATGACTTGATAAGAAAAATCAAGATGAACCTGGCAACAGGGAAATATAGCAAAGCCATCTTGATTTCTGATCATGGGGCGAGTAGACTGGCGGTTATACACGATACGGAGAATCTTTTGGTTATGGAATCTGCCGGTCAACATTCTGGTAGATGTTGCCCTAAAAGTGAGATTGATGTTAAACCGGAGAGTGCAGTCGACGCCGATGATTTCTGGGCACTTGCAAACTATGATCGCTTCAAAGGAAGCCGAAAAGCAAATGTTGAGGTGCATGGCGGCGCTACTTTGGAGGAAGTAGTCATTCCTATCATAGAAATTACCTACTTGAATAGTTCAGTCGAAGTAAAAATAATGTCGATTGATGCTCCTGCGTCGTTTACTGGAACGCCTGAAATATTGGTTAGCTACCGCAAAAAGGCTGCCCTAAAGATTTTTTCGACCCAAAAACTATTAGATGTGAGCATCGAAATAGACGGACATATATACGACGCTGAAGCAAGAGATGACAATTTTTATGTTGTTAAAGAAATGCCTGAAATTCGTCGTGCAAAATTATACACAGTCAATGTATATGCTTGCGGAAGTCCGATCGCAAAATCGTTGCCACTTATCGTAAAAAAGGAAAGTGGAAGCGAAAAGGACATTTTCTAAGGAGGGATACTTGTGATTGAAAAATTAAGAGATTGTTTCGATGAAATGGTTGTCTACAAAGACTTAAAAAAGAGCAATTTCTTCTCTGCTTTAGGACTTCCATCATTTTTGAGGGACTGGTTATTAAAAAAATTTGCTAACGACGAAGGCAACCTTGATATAGATGAACTTACTGACTTTATTAGGACATATCTTCCGGATAAAGAAGAATGGATAAAAATCAAAGACAAGATCATCAACGACAATGAGAGAGTAAAAATCTTAACTAAGATTTCCGTGGACATAAGCATAAAAACCGGAGAAGTCGCTTTCTCTTTGCCTGATTTTGGATTAACTAACAAAGAAACGATGATAGACACATCCACTTGGGAACAATATCGCGGAGAACTTGTTAGTGGACAAGAAGTATGGGGCGTTGTGGAACTCGGGTACCGTCCTCCGGATGATACAGTTAAACCCAAAATTCCCGGTAAAATTCGACTAACGGGTTTTACTAATTTTTGTCCATATACAATAGATATTGATTACTATAAAGACGTTAGAAGTGAATTCACTACTTCGGAATGGATCGATGTTCTTCTTGGTGCCATTGACTACAATGCAGAAGGATACGAAAATGAAGAGCAGAAGCTGACCATGCTTACACGACTCCTTCCGTTTATAGAAAAAAGGCTGAATTTGATTGAACTGGCACCCAAAGGGACAGGCAAATCTTATATATTTGGTCATGTAAGTAAATTCGGGTTGTTGACTGACGGCGGTAAAGTTACACGAGCTAAGATGTTTTATGATACTGCGCGTAAAACACCTGGGTTTATAACCGGGAATGATTATGTTGCCATTGATGAAGTAAAATTGGTACAATTCGGTGATGTTAATGAGATGCGTTCTATTTTACAAGGATATATGGAGTATGGTCAGTTTAACATTGGTGGCTATGAAGGCAAATCGGATGCCGGGGTTGTTTTCCTTGGAAACATAGATCAAGACAACATGGATGAGTACCAGAATATGTTTTCAGAACTTCCACCGTTGTTTCAGGAAAGCGCATTAGTAGATCGTATACATGGTTTTATCAAAGGTTGGGATATTCCAAGAATGAATGATGACTTGAAACTATCAGGTTGGGCGCTAAACTCAGAATATTTTTGCTCTATTCTTCATGAACTTCGAAGCGATGTTAGCTACAGAGCAATTGTTGATCAAATTGTTGAAGTCCCTGACAAAGCAGATACAAGAGATACAGAAGCGGTAAAGCGAATTGCAACAGCTTATTTGAAACTGCTTTTCCCCAATGTTAAAAGTGTGCAAGATGTGAACCCCAAAAGATTTCAACAATACTGCCTTCGCCCCGCGGTTCGTATGCGGAAAATTATCAAACGTCAGCTTGGAATCCTTGATAAGGAATTCAAGGGAAAAGATATTCCGGTATTTTCTTTGAGGGATATTACAAATGAAAATTAGTTGCATTATATGTGGAAAAGAAAGCTTGGATAAAAATACGATAGGAATAAACAAAAAACTTTTAGGCGAGGACATTGAGCATTATTACTGCATAGATTGTCTCGCTGATTATCTCGAATGTACGGTACAGGACATTATAGATAAAATTGAGCAATTCAAAGAAGAAGGTTGTAAATTGTTCGAGTGAGGTGATAATTTGAAGCATATCATATATGCCGATAACGCAGCAACAACTAAAATGGATATAGAGACTTTTGAGGCTATGAAGCCTTATCTGCTCAATGAATATGGAAATGCTTCGCAACCCTATTTGTTTGCGCAATCGGCAAAAAAAGCGCTGAAAAAATCGAGAGAGACGATAGCTAACTGCATTGGTTCTCAACCTGATGAAATCTATTTTACGTCAGGAGGCACAGAAAGTGATAATTGGGCAATCAAGGGCAGTGCTCTTGCGGATTTGGGAAAGCGTATTATGGTTACATCAGTAATTGAACACCATGCCGTTCTTCGGGCTTGTTCCGATATTGAGCGAATGGGATATCCTGTCACGTACCTTCCAGTAAACCATTTTGGAGAAATAGAAACATATTCACTATCCAAAGTAATTACCAAAGATACTCGACTGGTTTCGATAATGCTATCAAACAATGAAATAGGAACAATTCAGAACATCAGAGAATTGGCTAATATTGCCCATTCAAGCGGAGCAATATTTCATACCGACGCGGTGCAAACAGTCGGACACATGAATATCAATGTGAATTCTCTCGGAGTTGATATGTTGTCTGCTTCTGCACATAAGTTCAACGGTCCAAAAGGAATTGGCTTTTTGTATATTCGTAAAGGAACCCCTATATATCCATACTTCAGTGGTGGAAGTCAAGAATTTAGTATGCGAGCAGGTACAGAAAACGTCGCTTCTATTGTTGGAATGGCATTTGCTTTGGAAAAAAACTTAAAATTACTGGCTGAATCTACTGCGCATATAAACGATCTTGAACAACAACTTATTCAAGGTCTGCAAAATAACAATATTGATTTTGTTCGAAACGGTAGTCACTATCATATTCCTGGGAATTTAAGCCTTTCTTTTCATGGAAGAGACGGGGAAGTTCTTCTTCATCGGTTAGATTTGATGGGGATTTGCGTTTCGACTGGATCTGCTTGCGATAGCAAACGCTCACAGATATCTCATGTGCTTCAAGCGATCGGTCTTGATGAATCGACCGCTAAAGGGACAATTAGAATTTCACTAGGTAAATTTAACACATCAGAAGAAGTGACATACATAGTTGATGCTCTGTCAAAAATCCTTAAATAACGTCAGCAGCTAAACAAAAAACCTCAGCCGACACCTGAAGGTATCGACTGAGGTTTTATCTTGTTTATCCATACAAAATAAAGTGCAAAATCGACCTTTATCCTTACAGATTGGCGTTTGACTGAGCAGACGGGAAAACATACGGGCAAGGTTGTTTGCGCCTCATACAGAGCGAAAAATGGGCGATTTTCAACCTTTATCCTTACAGTAAATCGCTTCATCGGCTCGTTTGGAACTGTAACGAGGGCAGAAGAGAATGTCGGCGCGATAGCTTTGCTTGCAGTTGTTGAGGCAGCGTCGGCATAGCTCGTTATACTTTCTTCTTCCGTCCTTGTCCAAATAGAAGCTCCATTCGCGCCTCCATTTTTGGCTTCTGCTCATATTTCCCTATCTGACTTATGTTCCTTTTGCGCCGACGGTTTATCTTTTGGAGGTTCAGATTTTGCCGCCTTGAGCCTGTCCATAATGGAGGCTTTTTCACCTTTATCGGCGCTTTTTTCTTCCTTCGGACCGTTGTTGATGATACCGTCTATCATGCCGTAGTCGTCCTCAGTGGACATCTCGGCAGCTTTAAGAGGATTTTCGCGCTCAAGCAGTGCTTTCCACTCCTGCTTTTCTACGCCGAATATGCCTCCCTGCAAAGCGTGCTCCTTGATTTTAGAGGGATCAAGAATCATGCCTTCCGTGTCGTCCTCATAGAGCCGATAAATCGTACAGCTTTTCATGACCTCGGCGGCAGCTTCTTCACGCATTGGCAGCATTCCTCCCCAAACGTAGCCGTACTCCTTCATTTCATTGACGGAAATACTATCGTCCGGCATCCGGTCTACCGGCATAACGTCTTGGTGAAGCAAATCAAGGGTATGCTCGTCAAAGCCGTCATATATGTCGTGCAGAGTCAGATTGCCGTGTTCGTCAACAATAACGCAGGATGCTTCATCTCCGTAGGTATCGTGTTCCATAAGGAAGAAGTTGTGACCGTCTACTTCCGCATTATCTATCGTGTGCCAAGTCCCGATATGACCGCGCACAGCAAGTCCCTCGGTTTGCATATTGACCTCAAAGTCCTTTTGCTCCTTTGCTGTCTGCTCACGCTGTTCTTCGGAGATCATGGGCATGGCGACTATCTTGTCTCCGAGTTTTGCGAACTGTTCAGGCGTTTTAAAAAGCTCGGAAAACTGTTTAATCAAATCGTCGCTCAATGAGCCGAAGCTGTCTTCATCCAAGCCAACGACCATAAATGTTCCCGCAACAATGTCGTAGATTTCGCCTTCGTCGTCTCGCAAAGCGCGGTTAAACGGGAGTCCTTCGAGCTTCGCTTCTTCGTTGCAAATGATAGCGACAGGCTCTTCAAATGGATAGATCGCTTCAACATAGCCGCCCACCTCATGCTGCAAGGATTCAAGCTCAGAACTTATTTCCTTGACATAAGGCTCTTTACCCGGCTCTACAACAAGAACGGATATGTTCTCGTCCAGTTCCTCCGCGTCACCACCTCCGGTAATTCTGTATTCGTCGGGAATATCGTCAAGCGAGCCGTCAAAATACGTTGTCCAACTGTTCCCGGTGTCCCGAATATATCCCTGATCGGTGAATCTGCCGCCTTTGTCCATTGCAATGTCGCGTCCGAACCGCTCGTAGTCAATATAGTTTGCGAGAGGTCCAAGCTCCTTTTCGTCGTAAATACCGGCTTCATGGACGTAGTAATAGCCGAGATCCGATTCGTCGTTGATTCCGGGCAAGATGTCATAATTGTCGAGATTATAGGTGAGGTTGATTAGGTCATCAATATCCGACACCTCATCGCAGCCGGATTCCATAATAGCGGCAAACTGTTCCTGCTCCCACGAAGACATTTCTTCAATGCGGGAGGCAAGATAGTTTAACTTGTCAAGGCTTTCGTATTCGCCGAGCATTTCATAAACACCGTTAATTGGGCATTCATAGTCGGTAATAAACCATTCCTCATATACGTTTCCGAACTCGTTCTTTGAGCCGATTCCGATACACTCAAAGACTTTATTCATCTCTTCCGCTGTCGTCGGGAACTTTACCCACTCTCCGACAAGCTCACCTTCGTTGTATTTTCCGAGGTTAGTAACAAACGCTTCAAAGTTTCCGTCAAGCATTGGCATCCTCCTTCCTTAATAAAGCAGCGAGTCCGGCATGATATACAGCGAATCGAACTCATCGTCGGTCATTTTTTCGAGTTTCCGTACTAAACGGTACATCATCTCGGCGGTTTCGTCGTCCACGTCATTCAGCGGCGTAGTCTTCATATCGTGAATCAGAGCCTTTCGACTCGAAGTATCAAAGTAGCTCATAAAATTTGTTTCTTCAACGGTGAACTTAAACATCAGCACATCTCCATTTCTTTGTTTTTTGTTTTCTTTTCAAGTTGCAGTTTCTCCGAAGCTCGTGATTTGGCTTCCTTCTCGCTTTGACGCAGTTTTTCGAGAACGGATTTTTTCGGCTTGCCTTGATGCAAATTGCCTACCTTCATCGCGTTTCTATTCTCTTTATCGTCAGCTAAAATATAGGCTAACTCCTTTTCGTCTGCGGGGACGGTTCGCGTTTCCTTCACGGGCCCGTGTTCCTCCATCAAAGAGTAAACGATGCTATTGCTGCGGTCAAAGGGTTTGTGGTACTCAAAGCCGTCTTCAAACGTATGGACTTCTTTGAGAGGTTTGACGGCTCGATCTTCGACCTCAACAATAGAGGCAAGGTAGTCCATTTCATAGACGTTTCCCTTGATGACTCCTTGTTTTTCGCCTTTCACCTCAACAGCGAAAGCAACGACATTTTCGTTTGTCTGCTCTCCATAGTAGCACCAGGTTTTATGCGCCGAGGTGTCTTGAATAAATACGTCGTGTTCCTTGACGCAGTTTGTTCCGTGAGTCCTTGACATCCAAAATATTGTTTTGTCTTCCGGATTTTCACTTGCCGCCGCCCTTGCGAAGATTTTTTTGTCTATCTCAAAGTTGTCCTGATAATAACGGGTGTTTTGCCGCATTTGCTCTTCGAGAAAAGAGAGAATGTCAATATCTCGGTACTGCTTCATATCCTATCACTCCAATCCTATCTCATTTTTCTTTTCCTTCTGCGGCGCTTTCCGTTCAGGCTGTTCCTTTGCCGCAGTCTTTAGCTGCTCTCGGATTGACGGCTTTTCCTGCTTTTTCTCCTGCTTGACATACTCAAGAGTCGGGTTTAATTCACGGTAACAGCCTTGCGTTTTCTTTGCAGAAAAACGCCTGTGTATGGCAAACATAGGCTCGCCGTTCTGTGTCACCGTATTACCTTGAATCTTGACATTGTTCTGCGCCAAAGTCCGAAACGATTGCTCCGAAGACTTGTATGTTGCAAGCATTCCGTCGTTCTTCTGCGCGATTTGTGCTTTGAGAATGTCACTAACCGCATCTTTAATTTTCTTTTCTTCGGGAGTCAAGCGGTGCTTTGGCGGTTCGGCTTCCGCAGCCTTTTGAGGCGCTGATTCAACCGCAGCCTTTTCCTGCTCGACCGAAGACGCTTTTTCTTTTTCCATTTCACGGATTTCGCTTCGGACTTCGTTGATGAAAAGATCCGTCAAGCCGGGGTGCGCTCTATCCACCATAAAGCGCATACTGTTTTCGGGACATACCTCAACCGATTTTGCCCATTCCTTGTTTTCCGTTGAAAGGCGCCCGTCCCAATCCTTCTGCTGAACAGTGTTTGCCAAGACGTATTGAACGCGCTCGGCTCCGAACTCGTCAAGGACCTCTTTCGCAGCTCCGCTTTCCAAACGGTTATCCTGGTAATGCTGATTGATCGCTTCTTCGATAGAATCTCTGCAAGCGATATTTGCTTTCATGGACGCTCGGTAAGCGTCAAGCTCTCCCGCTTCAAAGGCGTAGTTTGCTGCTTCATGGTAAACAGGAACATCGGAAAAGGAAGGCGCGGGCTTTACTTCAACTTTGGGTTTTACCTCCTGCGGATCGTTTTCTACTGTCTGTTCCTTATCCGCAACGAGAACCTTGAGCTTTTCGTCAATACCGTCTATCATTTCAGCGGCGGTTTTTCGGATCGTCTCAAGCGAGCCTTTCAATTCCTTTGTTTCCTTATCGGAAGACCAACCGGCAATGTAGCCGAACGAGTAGTCGGACGTTTCTATGTCGTAATACTGACAAACCGTATACGCGACGCTTTCAGCTTCAACCTCCATCGTATTCCGGTTCTTTTTGTCTTCCGGAGCAGTCTTTTCATCTGGCTTTGCAGCGTGGAGCTTTGCATGGGCGATTTCGTGAATTGCAGTTTTGACTGTTTGAATCTCGCTCATTCCTTCTTGAATCGCTATGCGGCGCTCATCAAGGTTGTAATATCCTTTAGCGCCTCCCGAAATGTCCTCAAAGGCGATAGGAGCCGGAGATTCCTGCTTTAACGCTTCAAAAAAGGCAGTATAGTTTTCTACACTACCGGACAATTCGTCTACGATAATATCGGGAAGTTCTTTGCCCTCCGTCTGCGATACATCGAATACGGAAACAACCTTGAAGGCGGGACGCATGACCTCAACAGTATCAACAACCGGCTTTCCGTCTGCATCGAGAATCGGTTTCTGAGTAACCGGGTCAATCCTCTCGCGCTCTTCTTTGTCTTTATAAGGCGCGGGAGCGAGAATTTTAATCCCTTTTTCTCCCTTTAGGACGTGTCGGTCAAAATTGCGCGGCCAAGACGTATAACCGGCAACCAACGTCGCGTCCGGCTTCTGCATAGCAATCAAAAGCGCATTGTTGAATGAATAGTTATAAAACTTGGACATTGCGGTCAGGTATTCTTTGAATCGCTCGGAATTAAACAACTCTTTGATTCCTTGCTCCAACTTGTCCGTGATTTCGCGTACTTGCTGTGCGTTTCTGTTTTCAGCTAATTAACGCACCTCCTTTTCAAATTCCATTTTGAAGCTGACATATTTACCGCCCGTGTCGTCAAGACGAATTATCGCGTCGTAAGTCTCCGATTTCTTCGGCGTATAAAGACCGGTGACACGGCTCCATCCCTTATGAAGAAGATCGACAGCAATTTTTTTCGTCAACTTCTTCTTTTTACTGCTAAAGAATTTATTGTCCTCCCACAGGCAGAAGGAACACTCCTTGTTTCCACAGTAATACCGTCCTTTGCCGACGTAAACGGGCGAGCCGCAGCGCGGGCATTTGCCTATCTCTTCCTTGCCGGTTTCAAATCGGTTTGCCTCTCCATCGGAGAGGTGAGGATAAGCCTTTACAAGCTCTGCGGTCATGTTGATAATTCCGGCAAGAAACGCTTCTGCATCGGAATTTCCTCTCTCAATCTGCATAAGGGTGTTTTCCCATTCCGCTGTCATAGACGGAGACGTTATCTGTTCGGGCAATACGCAAATCAGGTTATTGCCGTCCATTGTTGACGAGAGAGACTTGCCCTTGCGTTCGATAAAACCGGAGTTGACGAGCTTTTCAATGATTGCGGCACGTGTCGCCGGAGTGCCGAGTCCTTTCTTCTCCGTATCGTCGTCGAACTCTTCGTTTCCCGCTGTTTCCATAGCCGACAGTAGTGTGTCTTCGGTAAACGCCTTCGGCGGTGTTGTGTAATGCTCTGTAACGGAAGAGGACACAGGCGAAAGCACGTCATTTTCGGCGACAGTTGGCAAGCTGCCGTCCGTTTCTTCCTTGTCCTTGCTCTTGAGAAAGGACTTGAATTTATCTTCTATTGTCTTCCACCCGTTGTTTGTAACCGTCTTGCCCTTTGCTTTGAACTCGTAACCGCCGCAGGAAAGCGTGACAGCGGTTTCGTCGTAGGTATGTTTTTCTCCGGTCGCGGAAAGAAGACGCATACCGACAAGACTCATGATTTTCTGCTCCGACTGCGGAAGCTCCGAAAAATCCTGCTTTTCGAGCTGAACGGTGGGGATAATGGCATGATGATCCGTTACCTTTGAATTATCCGTCACGCGTTTGATGTCCGGCGCATGGGACAAACCGGCACAGATCGGGAGCTTTCGGCATAGGATGACGATTACATTCCTCGCAGTGTCCTCCATATCGTCGGTAATAAACTGACTGTCGGTGCGGGGATAGGTCAGGAGCTTCTTCTCGTAAAGTGTTTGCACGAGATCGAGCGTTTGCTGCGCCGTAAAGCCGTAATAACGGTTTGCCTCCCGCTGGAGGGTAGTCAAATCGTAAAGCCTCGGAGGATTCACCGTCTTTGATTCACGCTTGACCGAAGTAACGACCGCTTCCTTATTGTCACAGCTTGCGGCGATTGTCTTTGCTTCGTCCTCGGATTTGACCTTTTCCATGTCGGCAGTCAAATTGTCGTGCGTAATGTGGACATTGTAATATTTCTCCTTCTTGAAGCTGCTGATCTTGTAGTCTCGCTCAACAAGCATGGCAAGTGTCGGTGTCTGCACACGTCCGACTACGAGCTTTTTATTGTATAGTGTCGTGAACAGGCGCGTCCCGTTGATACCGACGATCCAATCCGCTTTGGAACGGCTGAGAGCAGCTTCATAGAGTCGGTCAAATTCGCTGCTGTCCCTTAAATGCTTGAATCCCTCTTTGATTGCAGAATCTTCGAGGGAACTGATCCACAGACGTTTGAACGGCTTTGTGCATCCCGCTTTGTTGTAGACAAGGCGAAAAATAAGCTCTCCCTCGCGTCCCGCATCGGTAGCGCAGACAAGCTCGTACACTCGTTTGTCTTGCATAAGATTACGCAGGATTTTGAATTGCTGCTCCTTGTCCTTCGGGACCTCAAAGAGCCATTCTTCCGGCACAATGGGGAGGTCTTCGTACCTCCACTTTTTGAATCTCTCGTCATATACGGCTGCGTCGGCAAGTCCGACGAGATGTCCGACGCACCACGAAACGATATAGCCGCTGCCTTCAAGATAACCTTCTTTACGGGCAGTTGCGCCGATCACCTTTGCGATTGACTGTGCAACGCTTGGTTTTTCAGCAATTACTAAAATCATTTTTGTACCTCCTTAGAAAAATGTGTTTTTTACTTCTGAATTTGTCAGAAAAATGTGTGAATCACCGCTTGCAAAACTCAGAAAAATGTGTTATACTATAATCAGCATGATCACGGGGAGTGAAGTAAATGAAAAGAAATGCTATCGAGAATCTGATAAAATGGAAAGCGGACAGGGAACGCAAGCCGCTTGTCGTGCGTGGAGCGCGTCAGGTGGGAAAGACCTGGCTCATGAAGGAGTTTGGGCAAACATGTTATGACAGCTTCGTCTACTTCAACTTCGACGAGGAAGACGAACTCAAATCGATCTTTGAGACGAACAAGAACCCACAGCGCATTATTGAGCTTCTGTCCATGATTGCAGGAGAGAAGATCCTGCCGGGTGAAACGCTCGTTATCTTCGACGAAATTCAAGAGTGTCCCGAAGCGTTAAACTCGCTAAAATACTTCAAGGAGAAGGCGAACGAGTATCATGTTATCGCCGCAGGAAGTCTTCTCGGAACGCTGTTGGCAAAGCCGAAATCCTATCCCGTGGGCATGGTGAACCTGCTCGACCTTTATCCGCTGACCTTCGACGAATTTCTCGAAGCCGTCGAGCCGTCGCTGTACGCCTATTACGAAAGCATCGTGAAGGAGCAGACGATTGAAGAAATCTTCCACAACCGGCTGCTTGAAGCGTACAACAGCTATCTCGTTATCGGCGGTATGCCGGAATGTGTCGCCTCGTGGGTCAAGTACCGCGATCCCGCGAAGGTTTCGCAAATCCAGCGCGAGCTTATCGAGGTCTATGAAAACGACTTTTCAAAGCACAACGGAAGCGTGAACAGCGGACGAATCTTGATGGTCTTCCGCAGCATCGTCTCACAGCTTGCCAAGCCGAACGAGAAGTTTATGTACGGCGCAGTCAGAGAAGGCGGCAGGGCGCGTGACTTTGAAGAGGCGATAGAATGGCTCGTGTCAGCCGGAATGCTGAATCGCGTCTACAACGTTTCCAAGATAGAGCATCCGCTGTCCGCGTTTGATAAACTTGACACTTTCAGGCTCTTTGTCTTTGATACGGGGCTTCTCAAGCACATGGCGGGAATCGACAACAGCGCGATCCTTTTGAAAAGCGACTATCAGTTCAAAGGGCAGTTGACCGAGAACTACGTCTTGCAGCAGCTTCGCGGACAGTTTGAGATCGAGCCGCGCTACTATTCCGACAAGAACAGCGAGCTTGACTTCGTTTTGCAGTATGGGACCGAAATTATTCCGATTGAAGCGAAGGGCGGCGAAGATAAATCCGCGCCGTCCTTCAAGAAATACGTCTCCGATCATCAACCGCAGCACGCGATCCGCTTTTCAAAACGCGGTTACCGCAAGGATGGACTGATCACCAATATACCGCTGTACCTTGCAGGAAAAACGAAAGAGCTTTTGTAACGCACACCCCCTCACGTCCGATGTGAGGGGGATTTTTGCGTTTATTCCTCGTAGTCGTTAGAACTGTCTTCTTCGCTTTCCTCATTGTTTTCCGCAATGTCAGGCTCGCCGGGTTCATCCTCATTCACATAGCTTTCTTCATACCCTTCGTCGTCGTAAAAATCAAGATCCTCATCCTTCTTCTTTTTACCCTTAACGAACTTGATATAGTAGTAAGCCGCGCCGCCTAACCCTACGGCAGCGACAAGGACGATAATCATAACCATATTGCCGCCGCTGCTTTTGCCGGTTTCCTTTTCGGGAGGCTCATCCTCGCCGCCTTCGTCCGGCGCTTCCGGTTCGGGGACTTTTCCGGTGCATTCGCTCATATTTGTCCTGCAAACCGGACATTCCGTATTGATCTTTCCGACTCCGCATTTTTCATCGCACATACACGTAGTCAACTGGGCTGCCGCGTCCTCATCGAGAAGCGCGAGAAGGTCGCTTTCGTCAACCATATTGAGAAAGTAGGTTTGATACTGTTCTTCTTCCTCGTTGATCGGCGCGTCGTAGTCGATGATGATATAAAAGGTGTTGCCGCTCCTTGTCGTTACGGTGATAAACTGCTTATTCGTCGTCTTGTCGTAGAGCAGATCGCGGGTATATGCGTTTCCTTCCTCTTCAAACGGCTCGCCGTTCTCAGACGGAACGACGGTACTTTCGCCGCCTGTGTTGTCCTCCGGCTGCGTTTCCGTGACAGGCAAATCCTGTCCGTGGTCTTCGGAATACGCAAAGGCAGTGACGGACGCACCGCATATAAGGACGATAGACAGCAGGAGCGACGCTATCATACGAATGCCTTTTCTCTTATTCATTTTCGAGTTCCTCCGTTTTCTTGGTTTTTGATTGTGTACCGCCGTCCTTCATAGCAGCTAAGAACGCCATGACTTGATCCTTGTCCATCACCATCGCCCTGACGGTGTTGACGATTTCAAGGTTTTCAATCTCCGTCTTCTTCTCGTTCAGCTCCTTTAGCTGTGTCTGAAGGTCTGAGATTTTCTTTTCGGTTTTCTCGATTTCCGAGCAAACCTTCTGATATTTTGGATTCATAATAGCTCCTTTCGTTTAATAGTTAGGTCTGCCAAAGGCAAAAAAGTGAGACTGCCAATAGGGAGTGTCGATTGATGTGTACTGTATCGGATCCCCGCAGTGAAGCATTACGTTGTCTCCGACATAAATACCGACGTGAGAAACGCCGGGCGTGTCATAGGTGCCTTTGAAGAAAATGAGATCACCCGGCTGCGCGTCAGCTTTGGAAACGTGAGTGCAGATGTTGTATAGTCCCTGCGCTCCGAGTTTTCCGGTATTCACAAGTCCCGAATTTGTCAGCACATACGAAACAAATCCCGAACAATCAAAAGAGGTTTCGGGTGTACTGCCGCCCCAAACATACGGAAAGCCTAAATATTTTTCGGCTTCCTCTATGAGTATCGTGAATTTCTCATCCGTCTGAAAAGCTGCGTCTATTGCGTAAGCTGTCGGCGGATTTGCGATATACAGTGACAAATATTCGGAATCGGGAAACAGATCCTCTCGGTTTCCGAGCGTTTCCATATATCCCGCGTAAAGCTCAAGCTCTTCCTCTGTCATGATGTAGACCGGCAAGTGGGACAGATCAAAGTTTACGAGCTTCACGTTCATGATGTAGTAGTCGTAAGGGACTTCTACTTCATAGGTGTAGTATTCGAGATGCGTCTGTCCGGTTTCCGGATCGGTGACGGGATAGCTTGCTTCCCGCGTTTCCGTTCGGTACCGTACTTCAACGACTTCGGTTTCGGTGAGAATATACTGCTTGTCGAACAGCGTTTGCAAAAGCTCTTGTACGCCTTCAAGTGTGTAGCAGCCTTCATTCATGGCAGAGAGAATGGAGGTTAGGACATACGGATCGTGGCTGATTCCGTCAAGCTCGAAGTGATATTCGTCATAACCGGGGTGGTCACGCTCGTAATTGTCCAATGATTCCTTCAAGTCTGCTTCCATTTGGCTGTACTGCGCCTCCGCTCCGAGCATATCCTCGTCCTCGCTCAAATAGGATGACGCAATGACGCTTGTTCCGGAAGAGGAAAACATAGCGGTGCAGGAGCTTATTCCGGCTGAAAGAAGAATCAACAGCATCATACCGACACCAATGCCGATAAACACGCCCTTATGCTTGGAGACAAATTCCTTCACTTTGTCTCCGGCTTTTTCCTTGACGGTGCTGCCGGTTTTGGACGTTGCCTTTGCCGCAGTCTGTTTACCGGACTTACGTGCCGCCGCATATTCCTTTTTGATCGACTGCTTTTGATAATGCTTGTTCATGTTCTTCGATTTTTTCATCTCAGGATTTTCCGCGACTGTCTTTTCATAATGCAGCTTTGTGTCAGCATTCTGAGCCTCGTGTTCGAGCTTAGAAACTTTCTCGAAAGGCTTGTTCGCGCTGCTTTTTTTTGATAGCTGTAATGACGGACAGCGGACTCGGCTACGATTTCGGAACGGTGTGCGGCTTCGACCGCAGAGTTGTCCTGCTCGACCTCGTGAATTTTGCCGTGAACGGTTGACGAGAGTGAATCACCGACCTTGCGGACGGTTTTTTCTGCCTCGAATCTGAGCTTGCTCTGTCCCTTCGGCTTTTTCACCTCGTCTTCAAAGTACAGCCTTGTTTTGGCTTTTCCTTTTTCTTCGTCGAAGGTACGCTCTGCTTTGAGGACTTTTTTCTTCGTCAGCTTATCCCGCGCCTTTTCGAGCTTTGCATGAACAGCTTCGGATTTTTTCTCAAGACGTTCGATTTTTTCTGTTTTTGGAACAGCTTCATCGACCTTTGGCTTTTCAGTAGCAACCTTTTCCGCTTTCTCAACTACCGAGTCAGTTTTGACGCTGCGAACCGTTTGTGTCTTTCGGACCGAGTTTGACACTGCCGTATCTGTAAGGACACGCGCAGAGTTTTTATTAGAGTGTGTCTTAGAGTGTGTCGGTCTATCATTGACGTTCGGCGAGGGCTTCGGAGCTTCCGGTGTCTCTTCTGTCGGGAGTTCATTGCCCGTCAAAGTTTCCGGTTCGTCTTGCTCTGTTTGAGCCTCTTCCGGTTGATATGGAATTTGCTCGTCCGTATCTTGTTGAGGCTCTTCCGGTTGCGTCGGCTGCGTCGCATCCTTTTTCTCACCATTTGGTGAAGGTTGACGGCGCTTTGCCTTTGCTTCGGGAGGAAGAGGATCAAGTGCCTCTTCCTCTTCGAGCTTCTTGAGTGAAACTTCTTCCAAGCGAGCCGAGACACGATCCACTTTGCCCGTTGTTAGATTTTCTTCGACCGCGCCGTCCTTCGTCATTTTCAAGACTACCTTATCAAGCGGTTTCAGTTGCTCCTTTGGCATTAGATTTCGCCTCCGATCCGAGCATAGGCAAGGTTTGTATAATCAGGATTCAGTTCAATTCCGACGTATCGGCGATTAAGCTGCTTTGCGACTAATCCCGTAGTGCCGCTTCCGAAAAACGGATCGAGAACAACGCCGCCGACCGGACAACTGGCAAGAAGGCACGTTTCAACGAGCTTTGGCGGGTATGCAGCGTAATGACCGCCTTTGAACGGAACGGTGTTTATTATCCACACGTCCCGCTTATTTCGTAAAGGATTGATCATATCGTCCGTGATAGAACCATGTTCACGGGGACGGTTGATTGTCTGCTGTTGAGGCTGACCGGGAACAGGTTTGCCGTATTTTTTGCCGTCATTTATTCCACGCTTGAGCCGTTCCACTGTTGTCGGAGCTATCGGCTCCGAGATCGCCTTATAGTCAAAGAAATATTTCTTTGATTTGGAAAAGAGGAATATATGCTCATAGCAGCGCGAACAGCGGTCCTTTACGCTTTCGGGCATTGGATTTTCCTTTACCCATATAACATCGTTTCGGAGATACCAACCGGACTCACGAAGAGAAAAGGCGAGCATCCAAGGTATGCCGATCATATCCTTCGGCTTGCAGCCTTCCACCTTGTTATTGAGGGCGACAGCTTGACCGTTTCTGCCTTTTGGGTTCTTTGGGGCAATGTAGTCGCCCTGATTGCTCTTTCCCGCATAGGTGTCGGAAATGTTCAGCCACAGCGTCCCGTCCGGGCGCAAAACGCGTCTGACCTCGGTAAATACGTCAGTCAGGCGCGAAATATATTCATGCGGTGATGCCTCTCGTCCGATCTGTCCCCCACGCCGTAATCACGCAGCGCGTAATAAGGAGGGGAGGTTACGCAGCAGTGGAAGCTGTCGTCCGGCAGCGTTTTAAGGACTTCGAGACAGTCACCGGTATAGATTGAATCAAGCTCTATGTGATCATCTCCCTTCATAAATGCCTGCTTTGCTTAATCGAGTTCAACCGTCATGCCGTGTACCTCTCCGAAGTCGGCATTATCCCACCTGTTCATGATTTCTTCCGCTTCAAAATGCGCGTCCTTGTAGAGGTCGAGTCGGTCGCGTTCAAACGAAGCAAAGGAAGGAAACCTTTTTGCGTTTCTGTGTATAAAGTCAAGGTCTTCACATCGAAGCTCGGTTACCATTTCCACAAGCTCGGAAAGCGAGAGAACGTCGTCGAGCATTTTATCAAAATCCGCTTTGGTCATAAGAACCAAATCGTTGTCCTTAAAGAGATAACCGGAGGAAACGTGTTCATCGTCTGCTTCTGCAAATGGGAAATCGTCGTCCTCCGCTTCAAGTAAATCGTCCTCGTCTTCACAGCAAGGGGAGTCGTGACAGCTTTCGCAGTTATTTTTGCAGGAACGGCATGGACAGCTTTCGCAATCGTCCTCTTTTTCAGATATGCCTTCCATGACCTCACCGATGTCATAGGCAAGCTCCTTGAACTGCTTTTCTGCCTCGCAGACAGTCGCGTCGATTTTTTCTCTGACGTGCAGATAGGCGCGGTGGCGTTTTTTTAATTCGCTTTCCTCCCGCAGCAGAGAAATAAGTTTTTTCTCGGTATCAAGCATGGAATCTAAGCGAACCGCAAAGTGTTCAACGGTTTTTACGGGAATGGTTACTTCTTTCATGTTCTTGTTCATATTCATAATCCTCCTTAATTCTGCGGAATTTCTTCCGGTTTGGTTGTCATGATACTGTAAAGCTGAGTGTCCTTCGGGAAATTGTCTTTGAAGGGAACGATGGTTGAGCCGTAAAAGATCAATCCCTCTCCGGCATTTGCATTTGTTACGTAGTTTTGCTGATTGGGTGAGATGTTGAGCGCCTTTGAGAGAATCTGCCTGTCTCCCGAAGCCTGATTCAGAAGATAGACAAAATCGGAGTTTTCAAATATATTCTCAATTTCTCTTGAAGCCAACAGGTCTTTGACATTTTGTGTGATTCCCGTAGGAATACCGCCCCATTTGCGGAACCGTTTCCATATCTCGACACTGTAAGCTGCTGTTTGCTCTTCCTTGAACAGTAGATGAAACTCGTCCATATAATAACGGGTTGACTTGTGTTGAGCGCGGTTGACCGTTACGCGGTTCCATACTTGATCTTGAACAATCAACATTCCGAGCTTTTTTAGCTGTTTGCCAAGCTCCTTGATGTCGTAGCACACAAAACGATTGTTCACGTCAACATTCGTTCGGTGATTGAAGACGTTGAGCGAGCCGTGAACATAGATTTCAAGCGCCGTGGCAATTCGCTGTGCTTCCGGCTCTGTCTGCTTCCTCAAAATGTTGTATAGGTCTTCGAATATCGGCATTTTTTCGGGGGTCGGATCGGCGAGATAGTCTTGATAAACCATGCGGACACTTCTGTCGATGATGGTTTTCTCGACCGGCTGCAAGCCTTCCTTGCCTCCGACAATCAACTCAAACATTGAAAGAATAAAGTCTGACTTTAACGTCAGCGGGTTTTCTTCTTCGGAGTAGTTGACATTGATGTCGAGCGGGTTGATATAGTCGGTACTGACGGGAGACACGCGGATAACCTGTCCTCCGAGTCTCTGCACAAGAGGAAAATACTCAGCCTCCGGATCGCAGACGATAATGTCGTCCTTTGTGATCAAAAAGGCATTCGTCATTTCTCGCTTTGCGCTGAATGATTTTCCGCTTCCGGGTGTGCCGAGAATCAAACCGTTTGGATTTTTAAGCTGCTTTCTGTCCACCATAATCATGTTGTTTGACAGCGCGTTTAAGCCGTAGTAAAGCGCTTCTCTATGCTGAAAAAGCTCCTGCGTTGCAAACGGCACGAAAATAGCGGTAGATGAGGTTGTCAGTCCGCGTTCGATCTCAATCTGATTTAATCCGATAGGAAGTGAGGACATAAGTCCTTCTTCCTGCTGAAAATCAAGTCTTTTGAGAGCGCAGTTGTACTTTTGCGCTATGGAAGCTGTCTGAAAAACGGCATTTTCGAGCTTCTGTCGGTTTGTCGCCGTATTCATAATCAAAACGGTCACAAGAAACATTCTTTCGTTGCGCGTCTGAAGATCCTGCAACAGCTTTTTAGCTTCGCCTCCAAAGGTGGCAAGGTCGGACGGAATGATGTCCATGTCGTAACCGCTTCTTACCGCCTTCTTTTGTTCTTCAATTTTCATCTTATCGAGATCGGTGATTTTCGACTTAATGCTCTTGATTGCCTTCGCCTGATCAATCGTTCTGATGTGGAGATTGACCGTAATGTTGCTGTCCATATCGAGAAAGTCCGCAAGCATTCTGTCATTCAGCTCCGGCGCGAGTATCTGCAAAAAGCTGACCGCACCGATTGTTCTCCCCATTTTGAAGCATTTACCCTCTCGAAAGTCGAACGAGGTAGGCGCGATGAAGTCTTTTGTATTGAGTCCGGTACGCGCAACCATATCGAACGAAAAGCGAAACGGCTCATTTGTGTCCATGTTGAACACGTCATGAAGCACCTTCAATCGCTCATAGCCTGAAAGCGGATCTGTTTTCACATCGGGCGTTTTGAAATTGCTCAAAATGTCTGCTTCTATTCTTTCGAGCTTCGGCTTTGCGGTGCGCATAGAATCTGCTTCGATTCCGAAGGTGATGTATTTCTTCTTGAGCAGATCGTTGTTGCCCTTCATTAGCTGATTTTGCAGCATTTCCGAATACTCTGTGCGGATTTCATTGAAGTCATCGTTTTGTTCCGGAATTTGAATTGACTTCTTAAACTCAGCGATATTCGTTCGCTGATTGATAAACGAAAGCTGAACAAAAATCGACGAGTCGAAATAATTCAGGAAGTCACACCAATTTTCGAATATCGCCGTCTTGTCCTCCTGTTGGGCAAGCTGATAATTGATGTCATGAAAACGAATTGTCTTTGTGTAGAGACGGCTGTTGACCTTGCAGATGCCGTCCTTGCACATTTCTATATACGGGATCGTCTGCTGTGCCGACTTGGGGATTTTCTTGTCCTTTTTGTCTTTGTGCTTTTGCATTACGATCCGTTTCTTTTCCTGCGCGGAAAGCGTATCGCCGTAAACCTGTCCGTTTTTAACAGTCTGATTAGGCTTTTTTTCTTTCCGCTGCCGGATTGCTTTTGCTGCTCAAGCTGCAATTCCTCCTTTTCCTTTATTTCATTTTGAATTGCGGAGTAGAGACTATTTGTGCGGTAAGGACGCACTTTGTCGCGTATAAACACGGTTTTGAAAATGTGTCCGAGATACTTTTCTGCCGGTTGCCCGTCCTTCTCAAAGAGAGCGAAGAAACCAAAGGGGAGCATCAAGACGACCATAAGCATCGCGGAGAACGAGATTCCAAGACTCGGTTTTGTCAGAAAGTACACGGGAACGCCCACGACCGCCGCCAAAGCAAAACAGATAAGCTGTCGCTTTGTCAGGTTAAACATAACCTTCGTTTTTACGCGGTTAAGATCCTTCGGGACCGGTACAAACGCCATAGATAGATTCCTCCTTTCCGAGAGAGATACTGCTTTCGACTTCATTGCCCCAAACATCCCACCCTGCGGGTGTCTGTCGGGCAAACAGTTCTATGCGAGGCAGATCGCCCATAAGCTGCAAGATTTTGTCCCGCACAATATCAGGCTTCTTGCTGTGCTGCTCTATCGGACTGATAACAAGCTGATGAACCTTGTTTGACTGTCTTTTCGGGTTGCCTTTTGTGGCAAGCAGACAAATCTCCGCGTTTCCGCGAGTCCAAAAGCCGAGTCCGTAAAACCAACTGTCGGCGACTTTATTCTTTTTCAGCCATACGAACGCTACCGTTTTATATGAGAATCCCCACGCTTTGATCAGCCGAAATGCCTCCGGAAGCTGGGGAAATGTTGCCCATAAAAACAGTGTGCAGTCTTTATCCGCAAGCTCGGCTATCGGAAGACTGCACAACTCGTCAATGGACATGGTAGAATAGTGAAAAGCGGCTGCACCGTTGACTTTACTTCGTTGATACTGCCACGGAGGATCAGCATAGATAATGTTGTATTTCTTTAACTGAGCCTCCTTCCTTAATGTGCATTGAAGATTGATTTTGCGAGATTGCCGGTCTTAAACAGCGAGAAGCAAAGAATGACCGTATAAGCTGCGACACTGAATAGCGCGGAATGGATATTTGCCGCGATTATCATGTTGTTAATCAGCACTGCGTAAATCCCTACGCAGACCATGATCAGAAAGCCTTGAAACGCCAAAGCGAACAGACCTTTCAGATAGTTTGTGCCGACACCGCCCCATTCTCGGTTAGTCATAGTTGCTACCGGAATAGGTGCAACGCTGACCGTGCAATATATCTCAATCATACGTCCGTAGAGAATAACCGTTATGAGAATCGACATGATTTTGAGGCAGAGACTTATGAGAAGCGTTTCGATAGACAGCCCCAATAGCTCGCTTATTCCCATTGCTTCCATTCCTTCGCGCATTGCCGCAAGCGTCTCCGGTATGTTGATACTTGTACTTCCGTGAATAACTCCCGCTGCTCCCGCAACGACGTTTTGACCAATATCAAAAACTGCCATCACGATGTCAAAGGTATTGGTGACGAGGTATATTGCAACCGCAGCTTTGAAAAACCACTTGAAAAACATCCAAGTGTCCATGTCGTGCATATTGTTCCGCTCGGTTATCATAGTGATCAGTTCGTAGCACAAGACGAACGTGATTATGATACCGGCGATGGGGACTATCACATTTTCGGATAGTCCCCGAATCATGGTATATATGCTGTTGTTCCAAGACGACGGCATTTTGCCGACTTCGGTTGCTATCGTCCCCACCTTATCATTGACATCGGTGAACATATTGGTTAGGTTGCCTTCAATCCACCCGATCAGCATCTCTTTGATTGCATTCTCAATCTTTTCTAAGATACTGCCCAATATTTCACCACCTTTCGGTTACTGAATGTTGTGCTTATGCGAACAAGTTAGAGAGCAGCGGAATGAGCGTCGTTCCGATGAGGACAACACCGCCGCATGCCATGAGCTGCTTGATTCCCTGAGATTTTGCGCCGGGGTTGTCGTTTCCGTAACCTTCCATGAGGTTGACTACACCCCACACGGCGAGTCCCGCGCCCAGTGCAATGACGAGAGTTTTGAGTACCGTTACTGCCTGAGTGATAAATTCCATTGTATTTCCTCCTTATTATTTTGAAATTGATTTGTGTTGAGGGGAGAGCGGTTTTTCCGCTCCCCCCGCGTTGGATGGTTTACGCGAAAAGATTAGAGAGCAGTGGGATAAGCGTCGTACCGATGAGGACAACACCGCCGCCCGCCATAAGCTGTTTCATCCCCAATTAGGTGTAAAAACTCTGCTCGATGGCGGGCGGCGGCGTACAAAA